>NZ_JBLVRT010000001.1:0-1719840 GCF_048286975.1 Bdellovibrio bacteriovorus
CCTCACCCGTGCGCCACTAGTACTCACCCGAAAGCTTTCCCCGTTCGACTTGCATGTATTAGGCACGCCGCCAGCGTTTGTTCTGAGCCAGAATCAAACTCTCCAGTTTAAATTCTGTTTAGAAGCAAACAGCTAGCTTTTACGCTATTGTTTGTTCGAATATTTTTTGAAATTGTGAATACCAATTACTCGGTATTCAAAGAGCCCAAAAATCTATTTTATCTAGCTATTCAGTTTTCAAAGAGCGAACATTTTATCGTGACTTCGTTTTATTCCGAATCGCGAGGAACCAATCTTATCAAAGATTTTGTCCCCGTCAACTATCTTTTTTCTTTTTCTTAACTTTCGACCTAAGTCTTAGTTATTGAAGAAGAAAAGTTGGTGGAGGCAACAGGGATCGAACCTGCGACCTTCTGAATGCAAATCAGATGCTCTCCCAGCTGAGCTATGCCCCCGAACGAAGTGGAGCTGTTTTCTCGTAAGGGCCGAAAAAGGTCAATAGCTTTTTTTCGAAAATTTAATAACTCACCTGAAGTTGCTCAATAAATAACCGAGGCGGGGGCCTCGGTTATTGCAAAAAACATAGATAAGTATTTGAATTTACAGGATATTAGGCGCTAGCCTTGAATTTTGACGCAAGCAGTCTGTTGAGCCACTTTCTTTCAAAACTAAGGTCGAACCCGACCTTTTCGCCCCCGGATACGATGGCTGTATAGACCTTTTTGAGGATTTCAACCTCGTGATCCAGGCCGTTGTCGGCTCCCATGGACTCTTCAATAGCCTCGTACACACTCAATAGATCCGGCGTAGTCACCACTTTAGGGATGCGGGACATATCCAAACCCAGGGTTTCCAATGGCTTGAATCCTACCAGCGTCTCTGTCAGCAGCACCTTTGTGCCATTCTTGAAGTTCACCTGAATGAAGGGCTTGCCTTCAGAGTCTGCGCGGTGAAGGACTTCATTCACGTCCTGAGTGTTGAAGGAGAATAATTTCCCGTCTAGATCCTGGCGAATTTGCACTCGACCTGACTCATTGATCTTCGCACGAAGACCCTTGGAGGCATCGACAAAATTCAAGATGTGATCTAGCTCAGCGTGCGTCGATTTCGTTTTAGAACTGCTCAAATTACCCTCCCCTAATATTATAGGGCGTCTCTAACTTACATTAGAGATATCGACAATCCCTTGAAGGACTTAACAAGAAAACAAAAAAAGATGAGAATCCAGCCTCTTATCCTGTCGCAATTTGAATAAAATTTCGTGATACTGTTTCAAGCCGGGATTCGTCGGCGGCGCGCCTTGTACCGGGCGTTCCGATTTGAGATAAACTGGCCTGAAAGAGGCACACATATGATCATCACACGTTGGCAAGCTCCGATCATCCCAAGCAAACAGCAAGTTCTTATGATTCTGGAATCAGAGGGCATGGAGCCCTATGAACAAGTTCTGGAACCCGCAAAGAAAGTCGGCGATCACCGCAAACCCTTTGCTGAGGTGCGAGTTATCATCAGCGGAGAAATGATTTTCAACGTATCCGGAAATCAATTTGTCCTGCGCCCTGGAGACCGTGTTGAGATTCCAGGAAACACCCGCTTTTCTTACGTGGCTCAAGGCGGAGAGCCTTGTGTGACTGTTTGCGCACAAAGAGCGATCTAAGTTTTAACCGAGATTAAAAACTAAAAAGCCCCCTTCTTCACAGACGGGGGCTTTTTTTTTATTTCTAACTGTCAGTCTTCATATCAAGCTTGCCTGAAGCTCCAGACGGAACCCGCATTCTATATAGAACTATTCCTTGTCCTTTTTCAGCTTCATCCAGCTGAGGTAATCGCGGATGTTCTTTTCAAAGCCTCTGGTGGTTGGTTCATAGATCGCGGTCTTTTCAACTTCTTCCGGCAGATAGGATTGCTCCACCCAGCCCGTGGGATAGTTATGCGGGTATTTATAATCACGGCCGTACCCCAGATCCTTCGCCAGCGCTGTCTTTGCGGATCGCAAATGCAGAGGCACCGGCAGCGTGCGGGTTTTTTCCACCAATTCACGGGCTTTATGCAAAGCCATGTAAGAGGCATTGGATTTCGGGCAAGACGCCAGATACGTCGTTACTTGAGAAAGAGTGATGGCTCCTTCAGGAAGACCAATGGCCTCCACTGCCTGCAGGCCCGCGATCGCTACGGAAATAGCGCGTGGATCCGCGTTTCCAATGTCTTCTGACGCCAGAATAATCAGGCGGCGCGCGATAAACACCGGGTCTTCCCCGCCATCAAGCATTCTTGCGAGATAGTACATAGCTGCATCCGGATCACTGCCGCGGATGCTTTTGATAAACGCCGAAATGGTGTCGTAGTGCATTTCAGAGTTCTTGTCATAACCCAGAGGATTCTGCTGCAGCAGTTCGCGCATGTCGTTCACATCCAGCAGCGGGCCTTCCACTTCGTCTTTGGTGAATGTGTACAGAATCTCAAGGCTGTTGATCAGACGACGGGCATCGCCGTCGGAGTATTCCAGCAGATTCTTGCGTGCGTCCTCGGTCAGGATTTTATCCAAGGGTTTTGCGTAGTGGGTTTCAGCACGCTTTACGATCTTGTTCAGATCGTCTTCAGACAGACGCTCGAAAATCACCACTCGACAGCGGCTAAGCAAGGCGCGGTTCAGTTCATAGCTGGGATTTTCCGTGGTCGCACCCACCAGCACCAAGTCGCCTTTTTCCACGAAAGGCAAAAGCACGTCCTGTTGGGCTTTATTAAAGCGATGAATTTCATCCACGAAGAGAATGGTCTTTTGCTGGTACTGAAGGCGACGGTCTTTGCCCGCTTCACCCACTTCTCGAAGTGCCTTGGCGCCAGAGTCCACGGCGTTCAGGTGCACATAGTGCGCATTGAAGTGCTGGGACAATGCCAGAGCAAAGGTCGTCTTCCCGGTGCCCGGAGGCCCCCAAATAATCAGACTGGGCAAATAGCCCTTACGAAGCATCTGTCCTAGTTTGGCCTGAGGCCCCAGGGTCTTTTGCTGTCCAAAGATATCATCCAGCGTCTTGGGACGCAGGATTTCTGACAGTGGTGAAGTTCCATGGGAGGCTTGAGATGCAGAGAAAAGATCCATGGGAGGGTCATAAACCATCCCTCCCCTAGAATCCACTATTTAATGCAGCTGATCGTGGGTGTATTTGTGTTACGAGCACCACTAATAGCGTAGCAGACAACCCCGTCGGGCTGCTTGATCTGATAGATCGCCGTCTCAGTGGCTTCGGGCCTTACCAGGAGTGTTTCTACCGTTGTTCCATCTGTAAATTGACTGACGGCAAAGGGCTTCATACCCGCCCAAGAAATTCCAATTCCTATCGCCAAAGACATTACGACAAGTAAAGTGGTTTTCATATTCACCTCACTTCAAGTTAAGCGAGGACTGCGTAGATGGGTCAAATCATAATAAAAAAGGGCGGTTTGACCGCCCTTTTTACATATTCCACTTTTGTCAGATGACTTAATCGCCAAGGCTTTCGATGGAGATAAAGCCGGTGGTTCTTTCTGGAGTCAGCTCGCCATTGGCGTCCCGGGAGAATCCAATGATATCCACTGTTCCTGATGCCTGGAATGCCGTGGAAGCACTCAAACCGCCGCAAACAATCGGGCAGGTCATAGAGATACTTTGAGCCGGAGTATATCTTTGCGTCGTGTCTGTCGGGGCTTTGTAACTTGGAATTTCTGGACCGCCAACGGCAGCCTCACCCTTTGCCCACCAGGTGGAGTTTAACGCCAGTAAATTATCTCCAGCGAACTCACATGTATAGGCGCCGCCGGAGAATTGCGGCCCTTGGAACTTCAAGCGTACAGAAGCCACAATCAAAGTCTTTTGAGTGTTTGGCCAAGCAATGGTCAGATACTGCACCTGGAAGAACGCTGCCCCCACATCGTTTGGTGAAGGGTTACTCTGATCTTCCGTTTCTTTGGTGATACAGCTTTTTGCCGAGGCATTGATCACATAGGTGCGCGATGGCGACACTGTCGCTGAAAGCTGACTGGCTTCCTGCGAGCAGTTTGGCAGGGTTACTGCCACCAATGCCACCAATAAAAATTTCCAGTGTCGCATGGGTCCTCCTCGTTAGAAGTCGGTGGTTGTCGGATTGCCCGCGTTGCTGTCGATCTGACCCATGATTCTTGGGGTCAGGAAGATCAACAACTCAGACTTTTCCTTGGAGATGTTCTTGGTCTTAAACAGATAACTTACGAATGGCAATTCGCGGAACCAAGGAACACCCACTTCACCGTCTGTGGCATCACTTTGATAGATACCACCAATAACCGCAGTCTGACCGTTTTTCACCAGAACACGGGTGTTGGCTTCACGGCTGTTCACCGCAAATGCGCCCTGACCGGCACTGGACACGTCGGCACCACGGAATTGTCTGTTAACCAGTACTTTCATGATAACAGATCCATCCGCCGTTACCTGTGGAGTCACCTCAAGTTTCAGCGTCAATGGCTTGAACTGGAACGTTTCCTGAGTGGCTGTCCCGTTCTGAGTCACCTGACGAACCGGAACTTCCGTCGTCTGATTGATGTCCGCTTTTTCATTGGAAAGGGTCATGATACGCGGAGCGGAGATGATTTTAACCTGCTCTTCGCTTTCGTTCAGGGCCAGGGCCGCTGACAAAGTACCAAAGATATCCAAAGTACCCACGTTCAGGTTGAAGTTCAAAGCACCGGAAGAACCCGCCGCGCTCTGATTCACGTTGAAGGATGGATTCATGTTCACCGGACCACGAGCCGTGGAACCCAGCTTGATTGGTGCACCTGTCGCACTCCAGTTTACACCGATATTGCGGGTGAAGCTTTCTTTCGCCTCGACGATTTTACCCTCGATGGACACTTGAGCTGGCTGCGTATCGAGGCTGGCGATCAGACGAGCTGCTCTTTCCAGATTTTCTTCGATATCAGTCACAACCAAAGCATTTGTACGAACGTCACCGACCACACGGCCACGGTCGCCCAGGAAGTCTTTGATCTTCTTTTCAAGTTCGTCCACTTTCGCGTAGCTGACCGGGAACATGCGAACCTTCAAAGGCTCCAGGTTCTTTCTGGCCTGAGCCAGTTTCGTTGCATCATCTTCTTCCGCTTTCAGATCCTGAAGTGGAGCGATACGCAATACGTTGCCCTGACGGGTGTAACCCAGCTTTTTCGCTTTCATGATCACAACCAGCGCCTGGTCCCAGGGAACCTGACGCAGCTTCAGACTGACTGCACCTTTAACGTCTTCAGAGATCACCATGTTCACGCCGGACTCTTCCGTGATGAAGTTCAAAGCGTCACGGATGTCCATGTTGCTGGTCTCGATAGAGATCTTTTTACCGTAGAATTTGGTGTTGCCGGCAAGGAACTCCGTCAGATTCTGGCTTGGCAGGATGTTGTTGTCTTCCATCGCCGTGCTGACGTCTGTCACTTCCATCGCCTCTGCCGGAGCAGATCCGCTGGCCACGATCAGAAGGCTGTTGCCTTCCTGCTGAACCATCGGCTCACCAACGCCTTCACGCATCTGAATCACAAAGCGCGCTGTTGCAGAACCTGGGTTTTGATAAGCATCAATCGCCCCCACGCTGCCTTTGATGTCTTTGGTGTTCAAAGAGCGTTTCAGACGGTCTGGCAGGTTGGCATTGTCCACTTCAATGATGAACTGGCGCAGATCAGGATTTGTGCGGGTGGTGTACGTCAAAGGACGATCCCCCTGCACGATCACAGTTCCACCCGTTTCATTGGCGCGGAATTTAAGATCCGTGATATTTGCCGGAGCTCCGGATGGAACAGCGGCAATCGTTTCAGTCACTGGTGCCGGAGCCGGCTCGGAAACCGGCGGCTGATCCGCAAATGGATCTGGCGTGGTTTCAGTCACCGTCGGCTCTGGAGTTTGAGCAGGAACATCCGCAACAGAACTGTCGGCAAACGGATCTTCCGTCGGGCTGGTTTCTTCAGGAGCAGGAGCTGGCGTATCGGCCACCTGTTCCTGTCCACCCGCCTCGTTCACTTCCTCTTCGATGGCCAGATCCTGGTCACCGGCAGGAGCAGCCTGAGATTCAGCTTGAGCTGGCTGTTGATTGTCGATTTCATCGAATTCTGCAAAGTCATCAGAGGCTGATTCAGCCGCTGGAGCGCTTTCGTCTGCAGATGTCACATCCGCAGAGGAATCCATGCCATCCAAAGACAGATCGTCTTCAACCGGACGGCTTGCACAGGAAGTCAGAGAGGCAATCATTGCGCTCAGGATTACTAATCTAATGAATCCGTTCATTAGTTCCTCCTCTTAAAAGATAACTATTTTTTCAACTCCATAATGCGTGACTCTTTAAAGGCTTTGCCGTCGTCGTATTTTGTTTCCACGACAACAACCTCCCCTTCACGGATCGCCGCCACGAATCCTTCGCTTCGGCCGATCTTGGAGTTCTTAGTCACTACAAATACAGCCCCGTCCGGATCTTTGATCATCGCACGAGGTGTTCTAACATCCCACAAAATACCCACGACCTGTAAACGATCAACTTCCCAGCGTTGCAAAGGCTCGAGAATCTCGTTTGGACGAGCCGCTTCCGGACCCGTTGGGCGAACCGTTTTAAAGATCTTAAACGGATCTCTTTTCCCGGTCGGATCATAAATATATCCATCACTGGACAAAATCTGCTGCGGAGGCGGTGCCGTCATCTGATCCCCTACCGGCATTTCATTGGCCGGAGGCGGAGGAATCTGTGCAGGCACATCCACTGGTGGCGGAGTTTGTGCCGCTGGAGGCGTTCCTGCCGGAGTTCCTGCTGGAGGCGGGCTGCCCGCAGGTGGAACCTGGGTGTTTTCAACCTCTTTCAGAAATTCTGCGGGAAGATCACCGTTGGACGGAGCATCCTGAGAATGCGCCGGCGCCATGAACTTCATGCTGACCGCAAAGGCCAGCCAAAGTCCCAGAGAGGCCACTAAAATGTAAGATACAATCCATCTTACAGACTTCACTGCGGGTTCTCCGTTGTGGCAGGCTTCTTCTCTTCAGGGGCCAGTTTGTAACCAACCACCTGACCTTCAAACTTCAATTTACGGGAGCCCGGTTCGCTTTCAGAAATAACAACATTCTGAACGCGCGCCATACGCTCGGCCGTGGACACCAGGAAAGTGAACTGGGCAAGTTCCGCGTAACTGCCCTCAAGGGACACTTCGACAGGAACCTCTTCCACGACTTCTTTTTTGATGTTTTCGCCCGGTTTTTTCGACTTCACACTGACGCCGGCATTACGGGCGAAATCATCGATCGCCTTATTGATATCAATAGAGAACAATACCGCCGGCAAACGACGGGAGATCTCCTGATACTTCTGGCTGAGCTGACCGACTTTTTCCTGCATCTCCTGAACTTGTTTCAGAGTTGCATCGGTGTCTTTCTTTTTGTTTTCTTCTTCCTGCAGCTGCTGGTTCACAGTCACGATTTGTGCATCGACGGCAGAGCCGTCATCGTACATGAAGTTCCAGTACATGGCGGTCAGACCCAGGCCGATCACCAGGATTTTTCCAATTGTCTGGACTGCGAGCAGATCAAATAGCTTATTCATTTGCTCTCTCCAACAAACAACTGATTTCAAACTTTTTCAAACTGACCCCGTCGGTCACCGTTTCACTGGAACTGACAAGGTTTACGTCCATCAGGAACACACTCTTGGTCAAAGCTTCCAGGAACTGAGAGACCTCGAAGTCACTCAAAGCAAGCCCCTGGATGTTCACGCGCGTTGGGTTTACCTGCACGCGGGTCAACCAGGCTTTTTCCGGAATCACTGTCTGCAGCAGATCCAATACACGGATCTCACGCTGGCGGTCCTTGGAGATTTTCTCCAAAGCCGAGATACGAGCCTCCATCAGGGCCTCGTCCTCTTTAAACTTTTTGATCTCGGCCACGGAATCCGCAGCTTTGGCATTGTAGGTCTGAAGCTCCGCCAGAATCTGGTTTTTGGAGTTCAGTTCTGCCACCTTGCCCGGAACGTTCTGGTTTTCATAAATGTACAATGCCAGAGGTCCGATCAACAAAAGCACCAGACGCTTCAATGCCTCTTTGCGGATCTCATCGGCCCCCATAAAGGAGTCTGATGAAATCCCCAGTGACGCCCCGATGGAGCCGCCGCCCGAGGTAGAAGCTTGTGATGCCAGATTGATCTTGATCATGTCGCATCCCCCTGTTCACGCAGGGCAAGACCCGTCACGACCCCGGCAAAGGAGCTGATCTGATCAAGATATTCAGGAGAGAACTTTTTCGGATTGGCCTTCACACGCAGGAACGGATTGAATGGTTCCATCAAAATGCCTGTCACGCGGGAAACCGTCTCAACCAGCCCGGAGGTCGCAGAGCTTCCACCCGTGTAGAAACAACGGCTTAGAACCAGACCGTTTGTCGTGGCACTTAAGAAATCCAGGCTGCTGCGGATTTCTTCCGTTACCGCCTCGTTGGTGGCACTGATGATGCTGTGAACTTCGTCCGGGACTTCACGGCGGGAAATTGCACTGAGCTTCAACGCTTCGGCTTCCGCCACGGTCACACCCATCGCTTTGTGGATTTCATTGGTGTAGTTGGCGCCGCCCACCGGGATGTCACGGCAGAAAATCACTTCGCCGTTTTGCAGAACCACGAAGTTGGTGATAGAGGCACCGAAATTCAGGATACCGATCACTTCGCCCGGGATTTTTCCGTAATTGAGTTCAAACGCATTGGCCAATGCAAAGCCAGAAACGTCCAATACGCCGCAAGTCAGGCCACTGACCTCAATCACTTGAGTGTACTGGGTCACAAGTTCGTTCTGCGCAGCAATCAGAAGAATGTCCATGGCATCAGGAGATGCACTGGAATTCAGAATATGGTGGGCCAGACTGATATTGTTGATATCAAACGGGATGTACTGCTCGGCCTCGAAGCGAATCTGATCTTTGATAAGCTTGCGATCCATCTTGGGAATGGTGATCTTTTTCACGATCACGGCGGTTCCCCACATGGCAGTGGCAATGGATTTACGCTTGGTTTTTACTTCGTTGATCAGCTGCTGAATGGCGATACCGACAGAGGCGATATCCACGATCTCCCCACCGGACACGGCATTGGGAGGCGTTGGTGCAAAACCAAAAGAGAGAAGTTGGGCGCCCTTGCCACTGACGTCCATTTCAGCAAGCTTGATGGAGCTCGATCCAATGTCGAGTCCTATGACCTTTTTCGATTTAAAAAACATGCTTACGCTGCTTCCCCAGTTGTACCACTCAGATGTCTTTTCAAAGACTTACGTCTTTAGGACCCAAGTCTGATATACTAAAATTATTTCTGCTTGGGTGGGGAATGTCAAACAAGGGTCGAGGCTGAAAACAAAAGGTCCAGCCCCGAGGCGAAGGTCTTGCCGTCAAATCAGACAGCAGGAAGGAACAAACCGAGGTACCAAAGCGCGATGGCTTCACCACCAAACAGGTAAATCACCGCCCCCAAAGCCAGATAAGGACCGAACGGAATCACCGTCTTTAGTCCAGCCTTCTGCTTTCTGGCAGCGATCAAACCGATCACACTGCCCACAATCGCCGAAGTCATGATCACAAACGGAATGGCCTTCCAGCCGACGATGGCTCCGATCCAGGCCAGAAGCTTGATATCGCCCCCACCCATGCCTTCGTTTTTAGTGAACATATAATAGACGTAAGCCATCCCCCACAGAAAGCCCCCACCCATCAAAACGCCAAACAGCGCATCCAGGAACTCACGCTGAGGGTTCAGGGCCGCACCAATAAGTCCAATGACAATCCCGGACAGAGTAAATTCGTCCGGCAGGATCATGTGATCCAGGTCGATGAACGTGCAGACAACAAGTCCAAAAATAAAGATCAAGTATTCAAGCAGCGTCCACGTCAGACCCGCATAGTGGTAAGAAAGCGCAAACAGCACTGCCATGATGATTTCCACCAGAGGGTAGCGGAAAGAGAACTTGGCCTGACATTTGCGGCATTTGCCACGAAGAATGAACCAGCTCAGGATAGGGATATTGTCATACCATTTGATCTGGGTTTTGCAGCTGTAGCAGTAGCTGCGAGGTTTGACGACACTTTCCTCGCGTGGCAGGCGATAGATCACGACATTGCCGAAACTTCCAAAAATCGCACCCAAAACAAAGAAAAGGACGTAAAAGCCCGTATCCAGATCAAACAATGTCTTTTCTCCTGAAGAAGAAGTTCGTCGCCAGCACCGCCAACAAAGCCCAGCCCGTCATGTGCGCCAGCATCCACAGAATATTTTCAGCCGGAATCCCCTTTTCAAGGAAGTACGCTGATTTCCAGTTCATACGATAGAAATTCGGGGTCAACCAGTGCAGCACTTTCACTGCCTGCACAAACAGGTCTTCACGACTTTTTTCCGCGAAGAAAGCCAGATCCCCCAGCCAATGCCCCAGCAGGAGCACCATAAAGCCCGCACCCAAAGCCAGCACCGGGCGCACCACCAGACTGAAGAAAATCACCAGACACAGAATCACGGCGCTTTCACACCACAGACTGAGAGCGATCTCAAGGAACGACAGCAGGAATTGAGGTTCTTTCCACAGACCCAGCAGAATCCACAGCAAAATGGTCAAAGATCCCATCAAAAGACTGTTCAACGCCAGAACCCCCAAAAGTTTTCCGACGATAAACTGGGCACGGGACACCGGACGGGACAGAATCAGCAAACAGGTTTGCTTTTCAATTTCCTTGGCCAACAGGTACGCCCCGGAAAACAGAGAAATTCCCAAACCCGAAATCTGAATCGCCAGGAAACCGAAGTCCGTCAGAATTTTGCGTTGCTCAGCAAACGATAATGCCCCCAACAAGAAGCTCAGACCCAACAAAGCGATGGCAATCAACACGGCCACCATAAAAACACGTTCACGCAACATTTCGCGCAAAGTGGTGCGCGCCAAAGTCAAAACCTTATACACGGCCCTCCTCCTTTCCTTTCAGAACAGAGAAGGCTTTTTCCAGGCTTTGGAATTCAGCCATGAAGGAGCTTAATACCCCGTCGTACAGAATCTGACCGCGATTGATCACCACCAGATGGGTGCAAAGCTCTTCCATATCCTGCAAAAGATGGCTGCTGAAGAACAAACTGACACCGCGCTTTTGTTCTTCACGAAGGATGTCTTTCACCATAGCCCGCCCATCAGGATCAAGGCCTGACATCGGTTCATCCAAAATCAACAAATCCGGGCGAGTCAGAATGGCCTGGGCAATCCCGATTCTTTGCAACATACCTTTGGAGTAAGTTCTAAGACGGCGGTCTCGGGCTTCGAAAAGGTCGACTTTTTTCAGCGCTTCGTGAGCTCTTTCATGAAAGTCCTTCATCGCGGAACCATAACAAAGATTCCAGTGCAGACGCAGGAATTCCATGCCCGTCAGGAATTCATAAAGATAGGGGCGCTCGGGAAGGTACCCTATGCGGGTTTTGCTTTCGCTGGTCAGAGGGGATCCAAAAAAGTTGATCTGACCACTGTCCGGGCGAATGAAATCAAAAAGACATTTGATGGTGGTGGTTTTACCCGCCCCATTGCTGCCGACAAAGCCGGAAGTTTGGCCTTCAGGCAAAGAGAAGGTCACGTCACACAAGACATGACGGTCCTTTTCAAAAAGACCGCCTTTAAATGTCTTATTCAGCTTTTCAATTGATAATACAGCCATGAAAAACTATGGCTTCAGCTCGATATTCAAAGCTTTCACCATCTCCCTGACAGGATCATACTGTTTGGAGGTGGCTGGCATCAAGTCGCGAGAACCCAAAATTTCAGAGTATGTGTCTTTATTGCGGTTCTGTTCCAGAGCATCAATCAACGCGAACATCAAAGTGTGGGTTGTCTTGGGATAAGCATCATAGAAATCCTGACGAACGCAGAATGGATCATTCGGGATCGGAGCGCTTTTCCACAAAATACGGTATTTCGCTTTTTTATCGGTGCCGAACTTTTCCCAAGCCCCTTGCGTGCCTTTTTCATCATCACTGAAGACGGCGGCAGCATCGACTTTCTTGGCTTCCAGGAACTGAATGGATGCCTGGTGATTGCCGGTGAATACAACTTCTTTGAAGTCCGTATCACTCAAACCCTCTTTGCGCAGGGCCACCTGAGGATACAAATATCCAGAAGAGGACTTGTCATCAACGAAGGCCACTTTTTTGCCTTTCAAAGCTTTCAGACTTTTGATCCCGGATCTTTGCGGCGTGATGATCATGGAATAGTAGTACGGCTCGTGCCATACCTTCTTTAGAAGGACCTTGGCTTGAGCCTGCTGTTCAGCAAAAACATATGTTGAAGAACTGAAGAAGGCAAAATCCACCTTCTT
This sequence comes from Bdellovibrio bacteriovorus, assembly GCF_048286975.1. Classification (GTDB taxonomy): domain Bacteria; phylum Bdellovibrionota; class Bdellovibrionia; order Bdellovibrionales; family Bdellovibrionaceae; genus Bdellovibrio; species Bdellovibrio bacteriovorus_H. The sequence goes on from NZ_JBLVRT010000001.1 coordinate 12,349, forward strand.
GGTCTTCATGGCCTCGATCAAGCCGACATAGTTCTTGGAAACGTAGATATTGACCGGAATGTTGAGTTTGGCCTGAAGCTCTTTTGCCAGAGCCAGGCCCTGTTCACGCAGATTCTCGGGATTGCCTCCAGGGATCACGCCAATCGTGATACTGGGAGGGACTGCTTCAGAGGTGCCCTCCGCCGCAAAAGCTGTGGAGATCGAAAGAAGTGTCAGCAGTCCGAGAATAAGTCGTTTCAAAATTCCTCCATGGCCCCCAGGGCCTCGACTGATGATGACTCATTTCTTTCGTTTTTCAAAGCAAGAATGAAGGCTTCAGCAGCGTCACTTTCGGTGAGGCATGGAATATTATAGTCAGTACAAGCTCGACGAATGTCGAAGCTGGCCTCAATCGCACGGCGGCCTGAGGTGGTGTTGATCACAAAGGCCACATCACCCGAACGGATCTTGTCCACACAGTGAGGGCGGCCTTCATCGACTTTTCTAAGCGAAAGGCAGTTCACACCTTTTTCGTTGAAGAAATTCGCGGTTCCGGTTGTCGCCGACACCCCGTAACCCATGCGCTGAAGTTCACGCGCCAACGGCAGCATGACTTCTTTGTCTTTATCACGCAAAGAGAAGAACACCTGACCGATTTTTGGAAGTCTTATGTTACTTGAAAGGAAGGCCTTCGCCAGAGCTTCGGAATAGTTCTTTCCACGGCCCATGCTTTCACCGGTGGATTTCATTTCCGGCCCCAGAATGGAGTCAGATTCCGGGAATTTCTTGAATGGGAATACCACACCCTTTACGGACACGGATTCGGTTTTTCTCCAGTTGAGGTTTTCAAGCTTCAGGTCTTTCTTCTTTTTACCCAGCATCGCTGCCACACCCAGATCAATCAGCGGAATGCCCGTAGCCTTGGCAACGAACGGCACCGAGCGGGAACTGCGCGGATTGGCTTCAAGCATGTACACCACATCATTCTTCACGGCCAATTGCAGATTCAAGTGGCCGATCACACCGATACGGTTGGCCAGTTGTTTACTGAGGTCCTCGATGCGCTCGCAAGTTTCCGGTTTCAAACGGTGCGGAGGCAACACCCCCATGGAATCCCCCGAATGAACCCCGGCGGCCTCGATATGCTCGACAATTCCGCCGACCACAACCCAGTCCTCCCCGCGCACCAGATCGACGTCGACTTCCAAAGCACCAGCAAGGAACTGATCCATCAGGCACGGCTTTTCAGGAGAGATGTAGTCTTTATGGCGCTGGAAATAAGACAGAAGCTCCTCAGTGTTTTCGATCACTTCCATGCGGCGGCCGCCCAGAACATAACTTGGACGGCAGATCATCGGGTAACCGACATTTTTTTCAATGCGAAGGGCTTCTTCCAAAGAACCGGCCATGCCGGAGTTTGGAATTTCAAAATTCAGTTCACGACAAATTTTAGAGAACAATCCGCGGTCTTCCGCCAGATCGATGGTTTCAAGCGAAGAGCCCAGCAGACGGTAACCGGCTTTCACCAGATCCGGAGCCACCCCAATCGGAGTCTGCCCACCCAGCTGAGCCACAAAACCATAGGGCTTCATAAAGCGCATGATTTCCGAGAGACTTTCCACCGTCAAAGGTTCAAAGAACAACACGTCTGAAGTGTCATAGTCAGTGGAAACGGTTTCGGGATTGGAATTCACCATAATCACCTTGCGACCGTTTTTCTGGAAACCCTTCACCCCGCGCACACAGCTGTAATCAAATTCGATCCCCTGCCCGATGCGATTCGGACCACTGCCGATCACCACGACAGCATCCGGCGCGTCAACTTTGGCCGAAGCCATTGGCCAGTAAGACGAATAGAAATACGGCGTGGAGGATTCAAATTCACCGGCACAAGTGTCCACCTGCTGATAGCGCGGGAACATCTGATGCTTTTCGCGCAAAGCGCGGATGTCAGCTTCCTTCTTGCCAATCAAAGCTGCCAAACGGGCATCCGTGAAACCCTTGCGTTTGGCCTTCAAAAGAAGATCGACATTGTTTTCAGTGAAATCCGCCTTGAACATTCTTTCGAATTTGATCAGGGCCTCAATGTGCTCCAGGAAATAAGGATTGATGCGCGTCAGTTCCTCGATTTCCGCCACGGTTTTGCCATCACGGAAGGCCTGGAACAGATGATAGATGCGACGGCTGTTTGGATAAGAGATCTTGCCGGTCTCTAGTTCCACCTCTGGAATGGCCTGAGGGTCTTTTTCAAGACTGGCCAAAGCCTTCATCAAGGACTCCTGCAGCGTGCGCCCGATTCCCATGACTTCGCCGACGCTTTTCATCTGGGTGGTCAGGGAGTCCTTTGAGCCCGCGAACTTTTCAAAGGCGAAACGCGGGATCTTGGTAACGATGTAGTCCAAAGCCGGTTCGTAACAAGAAGGCGTTACTTTGGTGATGTCATTTTGAAGTTCATCCAGAGAATAACCAATCGCCAGCAAAGCCGCGATCTTGGCAATCGGGAACCCCGTCGCCTTACTTGCCAGCGCCGAAGAGCGGCTGACCCGTGGATTCATCTCAATCACCACACGTTCTTTTGTCGTTGGGTGAACGGCAAACTGAATGTTGGCCCCGCCTGTTTCAATACCCACTTCATTGATGATCTTGCAGGCCTCATCACGCATGGACTGATATTCACGATCACTTAAAGTCTGCTGAGGCGCCACCGTGATGCTGTCACCAGTGTGAACGCCGCAAGGATCCAGGTTTTCAATACTGCACACGACTACGAACGTGCCCTTGTGGTCACGCATGACCTCAAGTTCATATTCTTTCCAGCCCAGGATGCTTTCTTCCACCAGAACTTCGGATGTCGGGCTTTCATGCAGAGCTGTCACCAGCATTTTTTTGTATTCTTCCGGAGAGTAAGCGATACCACCGCCGCCCCCGCCCAGAGTGTAGTTCGGGCGCAGGATCATCGGATAACCCAGTTCATCGGCGATTTGCAGACCGTGTTCGTAGGTGCGGATGAGGTGGCTTTTTGGGTATTTCGCACCGATCTTATCCAGCAAACCGCGGAAAATTTCGCGGTCTTCACCGGCTTTGATCACCTGAGGTGTCGCGCCCAGCAGCTGAACTTTATATTTTTGCAGGATGCCCTTGGCATGCAGATCCAAAGCCAGGTTCAGAGCCGTCTGGCCGCCCAGAGTGGGAATCACTGCATCGGGCATTTCTTTGGCGATGATTTTTTCCAGATAGTCGACCTTCAAAGGTTCAACATAAACGCGGGTGGCGATCTCTGGATCAGTCATGATCGTGGCGGGATTTGAATTCACCAGGATGACTTCGAGGCCCTCTTTCATCAGGGCCTTACAGGCTTGAGTGCCGGAGTAATCAAACTCACAGGCTTGTCCAATAACGATGGGTCCAGATCCGATAATAAGAACTCTCTTAATACTGGACTTGCGCGGCACTCTTTCCTCCTCGAACTAGATCCCGAGCTTCCCCTCATTGGAGTAAATGAGCTCAGGCTTCACATGTTTATACTGTTCAAATTTATAACGCATTTTAATCAGGCGAAGCATCAGCAGATCCGGATCCAGATCCGGATCTTTGCGATGGCGCTTGGCCTCGCTCAGAATGAACTTCTTCGCACTTTCAGGATGGAAGCAGAAGCCGCGGGTGAAGACATAGGAATCACCCTGAGGGATCAAACGCACTTCAAACAACTCATCCTGGTCAAAGCCGAAAACAAACGGAGACGCCTTCACCACCATCACGTTGGAAGAGAAGAAGCCTTTTTTGTTCTGCAGAATATCCTTGATATAGACGTCGCCATCCTTGATTTTCACAAACTCGAAAATGGAATGGCGGTGCTGCTTCAGCACTTCCAGAGTTTTCAGCTCTTCCTCAGAGAAACGAAGTTCACGCACCAGAAGGCAGGCCTCCAGCGGCGTCTGACCGAAACCCTTCAGTTCACGGGTGAAAAAATACCAGTCGTAGAACTGCGCCATGCGAGACTCATAGTGCTCGGAGTTTTCATCCAGAGTACCGGCGTTTTCAAAGAACTCTTTTTTGGCCATGGCCAATTCGTCCTTGAAGGCGTCGCTGACAAAGTGGTTAAGAATTTTTTCGATCAGTTTTTCGTATTCGTTCATATCATCCGCTCTACAAAGTAGCTAAACAGCCCTGAAGCCTCATGCGGCCCAGGACAACTTTCCGGGTGATATTGTATTCCTAAACACTTGCGTTTTTCACTATAAAAACCTGCCACAGTGCCGTCATTGAGGTTCACATGGGTGACCTTCACGTCAGAAGGCAAAGAAGCCTCTTCCACGGCGTATCCGTGGTTCTGGCTGGTCATATAAATCTGATTAAGCAGGGTGTCGCGAATCGGATGATTGGACCCACGATGGCCGAATTTTAACTTGTAGGTCTTTGCCCCCAGGGCCAGCCCCAGAATCTGGTGACCCATGCAGATACCAAAGATCGGTTTTACACCCAAAAGTTCGCGAACTGTGCCGATGGCCACTTTTACGTCCGCAGGATCGCCCGGGCCGTTGGTCAGCATGATCCCGTCCGGATTGTAAGCCAGAATCTCCTGAACCGAGGAGCGGCTGTTGAAAATCTTGATTTCAGAGCAGCGGTTTTGCAGTTCACGCAGGATGTTTTCTTTGCTGCCAAAATCCAGAACCGCCACCTTCGGGCCCACCATGTTTTCACCGCGGCGGGTTTCTGCTTCTTTGCGGGAAGTGATGTACACCCAGTCTTTATCCACGGTCTTTTTTGCGGCTATCAGGCTGTCTGCCTTTTTCAAAGCTTCAGCCTCGGAGCCGGCCTGAACCAGTGCTCCCCACGGAGTTCCGCCCTGACGCAATCGCAAAGCCAAAGCCCGCGTGTCCAGCTCGGTGAGCATCGGAATTTTATTATCAGTCAGTCGTTTTTTCCAGGCATGGTCGCGTTCGCTGTCCTGAACTTCCAGACAGATGAAGCCCTCGATCCAGAGCTTCCGCGATTCCCAGACAGCATCTTCAACCCCATAATTCCCCTGCATGGGGGCAGTCATCACCACAATTTGAGAAAAATAAGACGGATCGGTGGCAATTTCTTCGTAACCGGAGTGGGAGGTGTTGAACACAACCTCGCCGGCGCGATCTTCACCACCCTGCCATTGACCGGTGTAGACTTCCCCACCTTCAAGCACCAGATAGCCGCGCATCACTCCCCCTCTTTCAACGTCATTTGAATCAGACTTTGACGAATCAAAACACCATTGGAAACCTGATCCAGCACCTTGCAGCGCGGATCCTTCAGAACGTCGGAATCAAGCTCAGTCCCTTGATTGATCGGCCCCGGATGCATGATCAAGGCCTGGCCCGAAAGGGACTGCAGATTTTTGGCGGTGAAACCATACTGATCACGATAGTCCGCCAAAGAATATTTATTCTCGTGACGCTCCAACTGCACTCGCAACGCCATCGCCGCTGTGGACCACTGAAGACCTTCCTTCAAAGTGGCAAACACACGACATGGTGGCTGGGCCGGAAGAAATTCTTTTGGACCACACAGAGCCACTTCGTAACCCAGCTTTTCTGCCAGCTCAAAGTGAGAGGCCGCAACCCGGCTGTGGCGAACATCGCCCACGATCAAAAGCTTTTGGCCTGAACACGTGCCCAGATGCTTGCGAAGAGTGTAAGCATCCAGCAACGCCTGCGTCGGATGCCCCTTCTTTCCCCAGCCGGCATTCAGAATCGGGGTGCTGATTTTTTCGGAAAGATCTTTCAGATCCAGATCATCCCCACAGCGGATCACCAAAAATGCTGGCTTCATGGCCTCGACATTCAAAACGGTGTCTTCCAGGGTTTCGCCTTTTTCAAGACTGCTGCCCGCGCCGCCATCCAGACGCAACGGATGGATTCCCAAACGTGCGCAGGCCGTTTCAAAGCTCATGCGGGTGCGAGTGCTGGCTTCAAAAAACAAAAGGGCTCCGGTTTTTCCGAAGCCCTGAACAGGAGCCGATTTTGATGCCGCAACAGAGTCGGCAATAGAGAATAGGAAATCGATTTTTGTTTTTTCAAGCGAACGAAGATCAAGAATGGAGAAATTTTTCCTAGACGACATCTAGAACCCAAGACTAGGTACTTGGGCAGACCTTGTCAATGAACCGTAGAAAAAACTCGGTCCCAACGCACTGAAGGATAGCGATCACCGCCCCATTTGCGCTGCCAATCCAGCGAAAGCCAAATTAAAGCCACGCGGCCCACCACCTGGGTCATAGGAACCGTGCCCCAATAGCGCGAGTCGTCACTGGCATCACGATTATCCCCCAACAGGAAAACCTCTCCTGGAGGCACAACCAGCGGGCCGAAATCTTTGTCGTCTGGAGTTTTCTGGAAGATCACCCGCCAGGAGTCGGCACCGGAAGTCTCTTTGAAGATATCAAAGAGTTCCGCATTGGGATTATCGGAAGCCGCATCCAATTTTTCATAAGACACCGGTTCGTCATTCAGAACGAGGCGGCCTTTTACGATCTGCACCCGATCCCCCGGCAAACCCACCACACGTTTGACGTAAGTGACTGACGGCTGATTGGGATAGCTGAACACCACGATATCCCCGCGAGCCGGCAAAGTCAGATTCCAGCGCTTGGAAGCAAACGGAATCTGCACACCGTAAGACACACGTGAGGCAAAGATGAAATCACCGGGCTTTAGAGCCGGTTGCATGGAACCTGTCGGGACTTTATAAGCGGTGACCAGAAAGTGACGCACAAAAAGTGCGCACACCACTGCCAAAACCAAAGTTGTTAGATATTCCCGCCAACGATTCATCCCTAAATCCTAAACGGACTTGGGCGACACCTTCAAAGCAATTCTGAGGGCTTTCAATTATTTCTTAGGCGACCTATTAATCCAAGGTCTTAAATAAACGGTTGAAGCGGATTTGTGAGGGGTCACACACAAACGTCATTGTCGGCAAAGTGCTGTTACAAGATAGCCAGATGACCGACGCTTTTCCGACCAGATAGTCGTTTTTCACAAAACCCCAGAAACGTGAGTCACTGGATTGGTCCCGGTTGTCACCCATAAAAAAGAATTGCCCCGGCGGCACTTGGTAGACCTGCACATCAGACGAATTTTCTTCACTGAGGAAGCGCACCACATAGGATTTCTGAGTGTTGTTTTCAGTGAAATAATAAAACTCTTTATTGTTCACCAAGGGGCCCTCGTAAGGAGCCATCTCAAAAGCCTTGCCATTGACTGTGATGCGACCGGCGCGGACTTCAATCTGATCCCCGGGCAGACCAATCAATCGCTTGATATAATAGACATCCGGATTTTCAGGGTACTTGAAAACCACGATATCCCCGCGCTCAGGCGCTGACCATTGCACCAGCCACTTGTCACTGAAAGGGATGTGCAGACCGTAAGCGAATTTTTTTACCAGAATGTGGTCATGGATCAGAAGATTCGGAATCATGCTCCCGGACGGGATCACGAAGGGCTCAAACAAGGCCCAGCGCACTCCCATCACCAGCAGAATCGGAAACAGGAAAGTCAGGATCGCCTGATTCCATGTTCCTTTCAGATTGGGAGTGGCCTTGGGTTCAGACATCTAGTTCACAGAGTGGAAGAAACGTCCCCAGCGGATGGTCAGCGGGTTGCACAGGAACGGAAGCATTGGCACCGTTTCTTCGCAACTTAGCCATACGAACATCGCACGACCCAGGATGTTTTGTTTTGGCAGGAAACCCCACACACGGCTGTCTGAAGAATTCATGCGGTTGTCACCCATGACAAACAGATGGTCATCCGGAATGGTCACTGGGCCAAAGGTTTCATAGATATCACCCTTGCGAAGAAGGATGGCATGCTCTTTACCTTCTTTGGCAGCCTTGCCCGCAGGCAGGACTTCAGTGAACTCGACATAGTTTTCTTTGCTGTCGTTGATGTTGCCATCACGCTGGAAATCCGCATCGCGAAGCCATGCAAAGTCATCCATGTTGGCTGGAACCTTTTTTTCAACCGGTTTGTCGTTGATATAAAGAGTGCCGTTTTCGTAGTAAACCTTGTCGCCCGGCTCGCCCACGATACGTTTGATGAAGAAAGTGCTCATGTCTTTAGGATATTTAAAGACGATCACTTCCCCACGCTCGGGTTCGTTGAATTTCACCAGCCACTTTTCGCTGAAAGGAACACGCAGACCGTAAGTCAGTTTGTTCACGAAGATATGGTCATGAATCAAAAGTGACGGCAACATCGAGCCCGATGGAATCACATAAGCTTCGATGAAGCCCCAGCGAATGAACAAAGCGATGAACACCGCCAGGAACAAAGAGCCCCAACCCTCTGTCCAGAAGTGTTTCGTTCTAAAGTCCCAGCTTTTTGGTTGTTTGTCGCTCATGTTGATTCTCCTAGTCTTCGACTTTCAGGATCGCGAGGAAGGCTTCTTGAGGGACTTCGACATGGCCGATGGCCTTCATGCGCTTCTTACCCTCTTTTTGCTTTTCCAGAAGCTTACGCTTACGGGAAATATCACCACCATAACACTTGGCGGTCACGTCTTTTCTGATTGCCCCCAGAGTCTCACGCGCGATGATCTTGGCGCCGATAGCTGCCTGGATCGCCACCTGATACATCTGACGAGGAATCAATTCTTTCATTTTTTCAGCCAGCAAGCGGCCACGGTTTTGCGCCTTGGACCGGTGAACGATCAAAGACAGGGCATCGATAGCCTCACCGTTAATCAGAATATCCAGCTTCACCAGGTCTGATTCCTCAAAACCGACGAATTCATATTCCAAAGAGGCATAACCTTTGGAGATGGATTTCAAACGATCGTAGAAGTCCATCACCATTTCATTCATCGGCAACTTGTACTCGATGATGACTTTTTTGTCGGTGACGTATTCCATCTTCTGCTGGATGCCACGCTTGTCCTCGCACAGCTTCAGAATGCCGCCGATATAATCGGTTGGCGTGTGCAGAGTCACTTTTACGTAAGGCTCTTCAAACTTGGCAATCTGGGTTTCCACCGGCATACCGGATGGGTTTTCCAGCATCATTTCAGTGCCGTCAGTTTTTGTAATTCGATACACAACTGTCGGAGCCGTGGTGATCAGATCCAGATTGAATTCACGCTCGAGACGCTCTTGAACGATTTCCATATGCAACAGGCCCAGGAAACCACAACGGTAACCGAAACCAAGTGCCGCGGATTTTTCCACCTCAAATGTCAAAGACGAGTCATTCAGACAAAGTTTGTCCAAAGCGTCCTTCAGGTTTTCGTACTCGGAAGCCACGACCGGGAAGATACCGGCAAAAACCATCGGCTTGATACGCTGGAAACCTGCCAAAGGCTGGGTCGCCGGGTGTTTTGCGGAAGTGACGGTGTCACCGACCTGAACGTCACGGATATCTTTGATACCGCAGACGATGAAGCCCACTTCACCCGCCTCAAGAACATCCTGCATTAACGGGAATGGTTTGTACTTACCCATGCGCAGAACTTCATAGTCACGATCAGTGGCCATGAACTTGATCTTGTCACCTTTTTTGATCACGCCGTCGACCATACGAACCAGGACAACAACGCCCTGATAAGCATCAAACCATGAGTCGAAGATAAGAGCTCTTGGTGTCAGGCTGCGGTCCGCTTTTGGTGGCGGAACTTTTTCAACGATCGCTTCCAGAATATCGGTGATACCGATCTTTTCTTTCGCGGACGCGTGAATGATCCCTGTGCAATCCAATCCGACAGTGTCTTCGATCTGTTTCGCAACACCTTCTGGATCCGCGGAAGGAAGATCGATCTTGTTCAGAACAGGAATGATCTCAAGATTATTTTCCATGGCCAGGTAAACGTTCGCCAGGGTTTGTGCTTCCACCCCTTGAGCGGCGTCAACGACAAGAATCGCGCCTTCACAAGCGGCCAAAGAACGGGACACTTCGTAAGAGAAGTCCACGTGCCCCGGGGTATCGATCAAGTTGATCTGATACATGTTACCGTCTTTGGATTTGAAATCCAGACAGACTGTTTGAGCTTTGATGGTGATGCCGCGTTCGCGCTCAAGTTCCATGTTGTCGAGGAACTGATCCTTTTTCTCACGATCCGACAATGAGCCGGTGGCGGAAAGAAGACCGTCAGCCAAAGTAGATTTGCCGTGGTCGATGTGAGCGATGATAGAGAAATTGCGTATGTATTTAGGATCCATGGGCGGTAGTATAAATAAGAAGCGCCGAGTTGCTAGTGACAACTCGGCGCAATGATTAAGGTTTTATAAAAATTTAAGCCAAAGTCTTTACAGCGTCTTTCAGCTGGTCAACCTTGTTCAGGCGCTCCCAAGTGAAGGACTCTTCGTTACGACCAAAGTGGCCGTAAGCCGCTGTCTGGCTGTAAATCGGTCTTAGCAGGTCCAAATCCTTCGTAATGCGAGCTGGGCGCAAATCGAAGACCTGGCGAACTGCTTTTTCAAGCACTTCAGGGCCTACTTTGCTTGTGCCGTAGTCATTTACGGTGATGCTGACAGGCTCAGCCACACCGATCGCGTAAGCCACCTGAACCAGGCAGCGTTCCGCAAGACCTGCACCCACGATGTTCTTAGCGATATGACGTGATGCGTAAGCGGCAGAGCGGTCCACTTTGGAAGGATCTTTGCCAGAGAACGCGCCACCACCGTGAGCACCGTGACCACCGTAAGTGTCCACGATGATTTTACGGCCGGTCAAACCAGCGTCACCCATTGGACCACCCGTTACGAAACGGCCCGTTGGATTGATGAAGAATTTGGTTTTTGCATCGATCCAGTTGCCCGGGATGGATTTTTTGATCAGTTCTTCAGTGATGAATTCTTTGATCGTAGCATTGGAAACGCTGTCTGCGTGCTGAGTGGAAATAACCACTGCATCGATGCGTTTTGCAATGCCGTTTTCGTACTGAACTGTCACCTGGGATTTTGCATCCGGGCGCAACCAGTCCACTTTGTTTGCTTTACGAAGAGCCGCCAGGTCTTTCACCAGTTTGTGAGACATCGCAATGCTCAAAGGCATCAGCTCTGGAGTTTCATTTACAGCATAACCGAACATCAGACCCTGGTCGCCCGCACCCTGATCGTCGGAAAGAGTCTCTTTAACTCCCACAGCGATATCCGGGGACTGCTGACCCACAGCGATCATCACGCCGCAAGTTTTGTAGTCGAAGCCCTTGTCAGAGTGATCGTAACCAATGCGTTTTACAACTTCACGGGCCACTTCAGAGAAATTCACTTTTGCAGAAGTCGTGATCTCGCCGCCAACAACCACCAAACCGGTCGTCAACAGGGTTTCACAGGCAACACGGCCCTTCGGATCCTGGGCCAGGATGGCATCCAGAATACCGTCAGAGATTTGATCGGCCATTTTATCGGGGTGACCTTCGGATACAGATTCACTCGTAAACAGGTAGTTTTTCACTGCGTTCGTTCCTCATTAGGGAATGGTGTTAATGAGCTCGGCCCCCACTGGGACCATCCTAAAAAACAGTCAAAATTGAGCTGGAATTTAGCGAACGGCCAAGCTACCAAAACGAGTTCTGGGGGTCAAGAGTCCTTGGGTTTGTGGTGGTAAAAATAGGCAAGCTCAAGGAAAAACACTGTAAAGCCTCCAACCAGACCGATCAGCCCCAAGCCAATCATAAACTGAGCAAGGGTGCGCCCCAGCTCGCTGATGGAGGATTCCGGCACCAGTCCCTTGCTTTGAAGCAGGAACATCAGCATGTAAGCCCCCACGGAAAGGAAGGTCCAAAGCACCGCGTGCACCCGGCGGGTCAACAGCCCCACAATCAGCGGTAACACCGCAAACCAGATGAGAGTCGGAGAAAAGAAGCCCCCCGTGAAATAAGAGAATGAAAACTGAAAGATCATGCCGGAAGTCACCATGGAATACGCGGCCAGAGACATCGAACGGCTCCAGCGGTAAATCAACGGAGAAAAGGCATGCACAATCGAGCAGGTAAAGCCGATTTGAGCCAGAGTCGGATTATCAACGAAAAATAAAGAGATAAAGCTATAGGTCCACATCAGCAGACCGGTCAAAAGGGTGATCAGGACCAAAAGGCGCCATTTATAATGACGAACATGCTTGTCTTCTTTTACATCGAGAGAAAAAAGGGTGGTCCCCCAAAGAGTCTGTTCTTCCTGTTCCAAGTGACGTTCCAAAAATACAAGAGGTGGATAATTCCACCTCCTTAGTATAAATGCAGCTCAGGAAATTTGCACCAAAATCACGCCGCCTTTTTCCAACGTGAGAACGTCTCCTGACGGGCACCCTTTGTAAGTTCCGGTTTTTTGTGGTCTTTGTATTGTTTGTTTGTCTTAAGGAACTGTTTCTCCATTTTTTCGGCACATGCGTCCACTGCACCATAAATATCCGGTCCGTAGGCTGTGGCTTTGAAATACTTCTCGCGAGTGTTCACAGAGATCTCAACGCAGAATTCATTTTTGACCTTACTGAAATACACGTTGCCGTAACCTTCTTTAAGCAGGAAACGTCCCACCTCGGACATTCTTTCTTCGGTGTACTTTTCCAGGGAATCGGAGTGATCCAGATGCTTAAAGGTATAGTTGAGTTTCATGTTTTCTCCTTCTCAGCCCCTTTCAAGGCCTTTGATTGCTTACCTGGACTTCTTATCGGTCCAGCCGGACTAAAGATGAGCCCTATTTTGAGACTCATTTGGTTTTTCTTTGGGTTAATAGACAGGCCTTAAAAATTTCATCGTCCTGTTTATTGTTGAGATATTTGGCAACCGGGCTCATGGCGGCAAAGGCCTCTTTGCACTGACCACGGCTGAACTCAAGCTTTGCGTCGAAATAAGAATCACGCAACGCCGCAGGCAAGCGGTCCACGGTTCGGGGCTCAGCCTCTCCGTTTTCTATTTTACGTTTGTGTTCACGAAGTGCATTTTCAGACTTGCGGCGCAACTCCCGGATGTCGGAATACTTGGGCACATGAGACGGGATCTTGCGGGATGTATCCAGCGCCCCTTCATAGTTACCGGCCTCGAAATAGACTTTTGCCTTTTCGTGCAGAGCTTCGATTTCGGCAGGATCCATTTTGTGTTTTTTGGAGCCAAAGGGGTTGGCAATCAGCCCGAGGGTCAGACCCGTCAGGGCCACGGCGTACATGGCGATGTTTGCTGGCTTGATCATGGGAAACTTATCGGCAATCCCCGACCAAAGATGAGGATTTTCCATGTTCCAAAAAGAGACGGGCCCCTTTCGGAGCCCACTAAATTCTAACCGGGGATGGTCACCATTTTTTTATAGAATTCCAGAAGCTTTTTAGCCCCGTGAACCAGATTGGCCTCCCAATCATTGTGGGCATTGTGATCCGCTCCGTCAGTGATGTACTTAAGTGAAATCAACTGCACGTTCATTTTGCGACAAACCTTGGCCAGAGCATAACCTTCCATGTCCACAAGTTCGCAAGCCACTTTCGGAGTGCCCGTTTCAAAACTGTCCCCGGTGCCGCAAACCCCGTGAGACAGCTCCGGGAAAAACGGAATCAGATCAATCGCGCCCGGAAGCGGGTCAAATGGTGTTTCACCGACCTTGAACCCTAAAGGCGAAATGTCCATGTCTCTTTGTACGAAGCTTGAAACCTCGACAAGGTCATGGGTTTTAAAACGAGAGCTGCCTGCAGTACCGAGGTTGATCATGACTTTGCACTTGGTTTTATGAATCACATCCATCGCCACCAGCGCGGCATTCACCTTGCCAATGCCAGTGTAAACCACAGGAATGTTTTCTTTTTCAAAGAAGCCCTGGGATTCGCCCGGAAGCGCCATCACCAAAGCCACGTCATTAATATTGAACAAGCGAAGCCACCTTTTGATCGTTGTAGGTCATCTTGTTAAGGAACGTCAGATTGACCAGAACTGCCACTGACTCCACGGAGTACCCGGCCAGCAGACAGAGGTCAATCGCTGCCTGCAAAGTGCCACCCGTAGCCAAAACGTCGTCCACGATCACCACACGGCCCCTGCCCGGAGGCAGCTCAATTTCCGCCGTGCCATATTCCAAGGCATAGGAAACTTTGCGCGTTGGTGGAGGCAGCTTGCCGGCTTTACGAATCGGCAAAAAACCCTTTTTGTGGGTGGCCGCCATGTGGGCCGCAAGGATGAATCCGCGGGATTCAATGCCCGCAAAATAATCCACATGTGTCAGATCGACGTGTTTCAAAAGATTATGGGAAACAAAACTGAGGGCCTCAGCATTCTGAAGCAGCGGCGACATGTCGCGAAAAACAATCCCTGGCTTTGGAAAATCAGGAACATCACGAATCAGGCTCTTTAAATCCATGGGACACTCCTCGCAGTTGCTTCCTTATTTTTAAGGGAAACCCCGCTTTGAGTAAAGGAAATCTATTCCACGATCAAGTCCGGAAAATAAAGAGGCGTGCGGTACTGAGCCGGAGAAAACACCACCGATGTCACGTTCACACTGCGCTGACCTTCGGGTCCAACCCAGTTTTCCAGAATGCTCTTGTATCCTGCGGATGCTTTGAGCATAGAAAGACCCAACTCAAATTTTTTAATCAGATTCTTTGTCTCAGGGTGTTTTTTGGAAAAGTGCACGTAGATGGGCTCTTCGCTCATCTCAACCATGATTTTAAAGCGATCGCGGAACTCCGGTTTGTTTTTCAGATAGTAATAAAACACGTATTCATCAATGGCGACGAAGCCAACTCGGCGGGAGTTCAGCATCATCAGACTGGTCAGATCATTGGCTGTGAACACCTTGTTGATCTTGGAGTTTTCATCAAACTCGGCACCAAAAGGAAACCCGTTCGGCAGGGCCACTGTGCGGCCCTCAAGATCTTTTACCTTCTGCACCTTGACCGGGGTTCCCGTGCGCAAAGAAACAATCAAACCCTTGCTTTTAAAAAGCGGCTCTTTTGGAAAAAGAAAATCTGCATCCATATCCTTGCTGTGCGCAGAATTAAAACAGGCCGGAAACTTCCCACTCAGCGTCTGCGCCAGACAGCGCGGATAAGGAACCTGAACCAGCTCAATCTCTTCCCCCACATTCTTGAATGCCGCCCGCACAATATCCACCGACATGCCCACAGCACGTCCTTTCTCACGAAAAGCAAACGGCGGCCAGGAATCCTCCACCATCAACTTCACGGGAGCAGACCAAGCGTCAAAACAAACAAGAATTACCAGCAAGAGACCAAATCGACTCATGCCTGCTACTTAACAAGCCAAGAACCCTCAATACACCTTACACTTAAGTAATAACTAAACAATCTCACCGATACTTCCGGAACAAAGCTCCATACAAGCCCATTACCCTTCCCCCGCGAAAGCAACACCATACGCAGAGAATTTCCTTCTTTGAAAACAAAGGAACACTTCGAACATTAGCATGAGGCTTGGGATGAGCTATCCCGGGTCGACTGCGAGTTCCGCAGCGAGGAATAAAACGACGTGAAACAAGCAGGGGAAAAACGAGCGAGGACTGTCCGAAGCAGACGGCCCGGGATAGCTCATCCCAAGCCGTTCTTCGCAAAAGACTAGAAGTACTTCTTACGTTGAGAAGAAGGAAGAATCTTAAGAACATCGCGGTATTTGGCCACCGTTCGACGTGCGATCTGAATACCTTCGACCTTCAGCAAATCCACGATCTTTTGATCGGACAATGGATTTTTCGGATCTTCCTTGGCTACCAGATCCTTGATTTTGATTTTAACTGACTCGGAAGCCAGTGAATCACCATCCGAAGAGCTGATGCCGGAGTTGAAGAAGTATTTCAGTTCGTAAATACCCTGCGGTGTGTGCACATACTTCGCCGTGGTCACGCGACTGACCGTGGATTCGTGCATGCCGATATCATTGGCGATATCACGCAGAACCATCGGTTTTAAGTGCTCAGAGCCTTTTTCAAAGAACTCGCGCTGGTGTTTTACGATGGACTCGGTCACCTTGTAGATTGTGCGCTGTCTTTGGTGGATGGACTTGATCAACCAAACGGCAGAACGAAGTTTTTCCTGGATATAATCCTGGGTCTTGTCACCGGTGGTTTTGCCACCTTTAAGCATATTTTTATAGAAGTTCGAGATTTTCAAACGCGGCAAACCGTCTTCATTCAAAGACACCACGTAATCATCACCGACTTTGTAAACGTAAACATCCGGAGTCACATAGTGCGTGTCACTGCTGACAAACGCACGACCCGGCTTTGGATCCATCGCATAGATGATTTTGCAGATTTCCACGATGTCTTCAACGTCGCGATTCAGGGCTTTGGCGATGGCCTCATAGTTTTTCTTTTCCAGATCCTTCACGTGATTTTTGATCAGCGTGACCAGATCGTGGGTGTCTTCTTCCATGTGCTTGGCCTGGATCAGCAGACATTCCTGCAGATCGCGGGCACCCACACCCGGAGGATCGAATTCATGAATCAGGGTCAAAGTGTCTTCCAGCAGCGCCAGATCCACTTTTTCCTCTTCAGCGATCTGCTCCAGAGGAACTTTGATATAACCGTCATCATCAATGGCGCCGATCAGGGCGTCCGCGGCTCTTTCCTCTTCTTCAGAGAAGCCGTTCATTTTAACTTGCCAGTAAAGGTGATCGTGCAGGGTTTGAGACGCCGTGATGACGTTCTCATAGTTCATGATCTCTTCAGAACCCGCCATGCCGGACTGTGGAGGCTTTTGGTTGGCTTCGATGTAGGATTCCCACTCGAATTCATCCTGCTTTTGCGGATCCTGAATGTTCTGCTGGTCCGGGGTTTCGGAATGCTCAACTTCGTTGGCAGCCTCTTTGGTTCTTTGAAGGTCTTCTTCTTTCAGCGCGGATTCGGCTTCTTCAAGAATAGGATTTTCTTCCAGCTCGGAGCGCACAGCCGACTCCAACTCCATACGCGACATCTGCAAAAGCTTGATCGCCTGTTGCAGCTGTGGAGTGATTACCAGAGACTGGCTCAGGTTCATCGTCTGTCGAAGAGCCATTAAAATTTCCCTTTCCCAAGAACCGTAACAGCCGGGATGGCTTTACAGCTTAAAGTTTTCGCCGAGATAGAACTTACGTGCCAATTCGGAATTTGCGATTTCATCAGAACTTCCGCTGACCTGAATCTTCCCGTCCTTCAATATATAAGCATAGTCGCAAATGCCCAAAGTCTCACGCACGTTATGATCCGTGATCAGAACTCCTATACCTTTGGCCTTAAGTTCGCGGATGATATTCTGAATGTCAGCGACCGCAATTGGATCGATCCCCGCAAACGGTTCATCCAAAAGAATGAACTTCGGTGACCCGGCCAGGGCGCGGGCGATCTCAACCCGGCGACGTTCCCCCCCGGACAGCGCATAGCCATAACTGTCGCGGATATGACCGACGTGGAAGTCCCCGATCAGCTGTTCCAGCTTTTCAGAACGGGACGCTCCGGAATAACCATGAGCTTCCAACGCCACGATGATGTTTTCAGCCACCGTCAGCTTGCGAAAGATGCTTGGCTCCTGAGCCAGATAGCTCAGGCCCACGCGAGCGCGTTTATACATGGGTTCCTGGGTGATATTGGTTTCATCCAGATTGATCGTGCCTGAATCCGGCTGAACCAGACCCACCACCATATAGAACGAAGTGGTCTTACCGGCCCCGTTGGGACCCAGCAGGCCTACAACCTGACCGGACTCCACAGAAAAAGAGGCGCCATCAACGACCTTGCGCTTTTTAAAGGACTTAGAAATATCTTTGATGGTGAGCATGCTCATTGATCTTTATTCTCCACCTTCGCACGTACTCGTTCAACTTTAACCTTTTTTCCGCCTTCAAGGAAGACGATTTCCTCACCGGTCAGCTCATCGTTATTCTGGATCACCTTAGGACGACCCTTGAACGTGTACTGATTTGCCAGCAGGTCCAGATTCACACTTTCGGAAGTCGCGAATTTGTCCACATCACTGACGCGCACGCCACCCTTCACTGCCACAGAACTCAGAATATCCGCGCCTTTTCCATACAAGAAAGAGGCTTCAGGGCCTTCCAGCTTCATGTTGTCATAGTTCATGCGAACAGCCCCCAGGAAGCGGGCCTCGCGGTTTTTACCGCTGAATTCGGCGCCATCGGCGGAAATTTCAAACTTTTTCCCGTCCTTCATTGGCTTTTGCGCCGTCACTTTGTTCTGAATCAGCATCTTGGATTGTTCGACCAGAACTTTCATGCTGGCACCCTTTAAGAACAGGCCCCCGCCAGAAGAATCCCTTGGACCTTCCATCAAAACTTGTTCAGGACTGACGATTTGACGGGTCTTTGACGAATAGAAGATCGATGGTGTTTTGAAAACGTAGCCGTTCTCGGACTTGGTTACGACGTTGCCAATGACACTCAAATCCTTGGATTTGTCGTCGATAGTGCCTTCATCACCGGTGACGGTGAATTCCAGTTTTTCCTGATTATAGAAAAGCACCCGAACCTGCTGTAATGCCCACTTGCCACCCGCCTGACTGCCCTCGGCAGACACCGCGAACAACTCCCAGTCACGATTGCCGGACTGGCTTTCCACCAGGTGCACGCCGCCCATTTTCTGATCGGCCAGACTGGAAGGACCCGGATCTTCCTTGATGCCCTTTTTCTTGCGTTCTTTGGCTTCTTTGTCGCGCTTTTCAACCCGCTGGCGCAAAGCGACCTCGTCCTCATGCTCCAGGTGCGATGGGAAAATAATAAGAATCTCGACGAACAAAGCGACGAGAAGAGCCATAAAAATATAATTCTTATATTTACCCATAGATGACAAGAATCTTAAACCATCAGGGCCTCGCGGTCAAAACTTCCGCGTCGGATGCTGTACCGGGGTGAAAAACAAAAAGCCCGGTTTTCACCGGGCTTTCATGTATTTTTATTCTTAGTTGGAATTTGTTTCCTGCGGCAGCTTGGTCACCGCGAAGTTGATCTCGCCAGCCCCGGCCTCTGTCACAGTGAACAGAACCTTTTTGACTGTCAGGAAATCCACGCCTTTATCGGCCTGAATTGTGACTTTGCTCCAGGCATTGGGATCATCCTCAGTCTCACCACGGGTGGTTTCAACCACGTCACGGATCTTGTTCTGAAGCTTGCCTTCCTGTTCAGCACGGGATTTCACCAAAGCCTCAGCCAAAGTGTCCTTCAGCTTTGGAATCAGCCATTCTTCCGTGCCTTTGACGTCGTCAAAGGTTGCCACCACGTCTCTATCCAGCAAAATCTCGTTGCTGGAGATCGTGATAACGTGCGCTGGTTTCAACTCGCGCACGCTGGTGGCCTTTGGCAAAACCACATCCTTCGGGATGTAAAGAATTTCACCCGTGGCATTGTAGTTCTGCAGCAGGAAGATAACCAAAACCGTGAACATGTCGACCATCGCTGTCAGTGACAGCAACGCCGTAACGTCACGCTTCCCTTTTTTCTTGCTTAAAATATTGTGATAACGATGACGTTCACCAGGTCTGAAGATGGCCATTACTGCGGCCCTCCCGTCGCAACGGATATTGCCGAGAACCCTGCGGTCAGACAGTTATCCATTGCCTTGATGAGTTGTTCATAGGGGATGACGTCTGCAACAGAAACAATTGCATCCACTTTTTCAGGATACAGTTGTTTCACACGCTGCAGTTGCGCCACAAGACCCGCTTCATCAAATTGTTCGTTCACCATGGGAAGGCTGATCACTTGTTTCCCAACAGTTAAAACATAACCCATTTCCTTCACATCCACTTTCAGCACCACATCGGCGTTCGGTGGAGGTGTCGGATTGGGTTGCGTGTCCGATTTCTTCCCATAGAGGGAACTACCAATTTGAATCATAGACACTTGAGTCCAAACGGCCGTGATAAGCAGGAACGTGATAAGAACGCTCATCAAGTCGATGAAAGGCACGAGGTTCAGCTCGATATTCTTTTTTCTGCCGCCGGAATCGCCGCTATCTATGTGAGCCATTGAAAACCTCTGTTAGTCTTTGATTTTTTCTCTGTTTGCAACAACCAGGTTCAACAGACTCATGCTGGTCTCAACCACTTCATTTTCTGTTTTCTGGATGCGGTGCTGGAACAGACCGTAAGCCACGATAGAGATAATCGCCACCAAAAGACCAAACGCCGTACAATTCAGGGCGTGAGAAATACCTTTGGAAAGTTCCAGAGCTTTGGTTGCAGGATCGGCTGCCGCCACCGCACGGAAGGAACCGATCATACCGATGATCGTTCCAAGAAGACCCGCAAGTACGGCCACGTTACCGAAGACCGCCAGGAAGGAAGTCCAACCTTCCACTTTTGGCATTTCGCGCATCACTGCTGCATCCATTGCCACTTGCACTTCTTCATCAGGACGCTTGTTCATCGCCTGAACAAGACCCGCTTTTACTGTATTAGTCAAAGGAGCCGGACGAGCATCACAATAGCTGATGGCCTGGCGCAGATCGCCGGCTACAACCATTCTGAAGATCTGGTCAGTGAACTCTTTTTTGTCCACGGCAAGATTTTTAAGCTTCATCATTCTTTCAATGATCACAAAAAGCGCCAGGATGGCGATAACTGCGATCACGTACATGACGAAACCACCCTCAGCGAAAGCACGCTGGATGAAATTCATGTTGTCTACTGTAACTGTTGGGTTCACGGGAAGTTCTCCTTCTTAAAAACTTTAATTAATTAGCCTGATTCAAAACAAACGGGTACGCCTGTACTTCAGCTGTCATTCCGGTCGGTGGCTCTGGGAACACCCAGCTTGCCAGACGACGGCGGATACATTCTTCCACACCTGGATTACCCAGGGAGGAATCGACAACTTTCACGTTGCGTGCCTGACCTCGCTCGATGATCTCCCAAGCAAGAATCACTTTACCTTCCATCTTCTTGCCCTTCTCAAGAGTGTTCAAAGCACGCTCGTAGCAGCTTTTCACCTCGTTAAGTTTAGAGCGGATCACACGACGGATAGCTTCTTTATCAATGGTAGCGTCAAAGGATTCCTCGGCACCACCGCCTTCGATAGCCACTGTGGTCTTCGAACCGAAGCCCTCAGATGCACCGTAAGCAGCCTGACCTGACCCACGACCCTTGGTACCGATTCCGGCGATACCCTGAGTTGCAGTCCCTTTTCCACCAGCCCCGGCATCCTTGAACTTGGAGCCCAGGTCATCACCGGCACGGTCTTCATTGAAGCCCGCCGTTCCGGTCGCCTTGTCGGCCATACCCAGAACCTCGCCGGCGCCAGAGTACGCTTTGTCGATGTTGGCGCGACTGCCACCGCCACCGAAGGCGCTGAACAGACCCACTTTGGAAAGATCTTTGTTGGAAGACTGCGCATTCGCACCGGCCGTGTTACCCGTTTTGATCGCGCCCCCCTGACGAGTGGACGTGAACTTCTTGGTACGGTCCTTCGCGTTTGGCTTCGGAGCCACTTCGCTGGCTCTTGCCGCCACTTGGGCACGCTGAGCCTGCTGTCCAGTCGTTCCTTTTTTCTGTGCTTCCTTGTTCGCATCAGCCACAACCACTTTCTTAGGTGGAGGCGGAGTCGGCGTCGCCACCGGCTGCGGCGGCGGAGTCGGAGGCACTGGCGGAGGAGGCGTCGGGGTCGGCGTTGGCGCCGGCGGCGGATTTGTGAACACCACCTGGGCGATACGCTGAACTTCTTCCTGCTTGTTTTCCTGCCAGTCTTTCGGGATGGTCGCGGAAATATACAAAGCCAGCAGTCCCACGATAATCAGGGACATTGCCAAACCAGTCATTTCAGAACCGGAAAGCATCATTGGTAGCATCGGCACCGTTGGCGCCTGTGGAACGAAGCGGATGTAAAGGCACAGGTTTCCACCCGGCAGATTCACACACAGCATTTCATTCTGATCAACACGCACGCTGTAACCGTTGCCGCCCTTTTGCGCCTTGCCGGATTTGGCAAGGTCTTCCACGTGCTGGGTCACGCCGCCAGAGATCACCATCTCGGTGTCCATCTCGTTGGTGGTGTTCACACGCAGACCTGCAGACATGTCCAGCAGCGGATAACCGCGCGGCACCAGTCCGTCAGGAAGAGCCACAGACAAGTCCCCGCCCGCATTCACGCGGATGGTTTTGTTGCCCTTGAAATGATAAGTCGTCAGGATGCGCTCTTTCCACGTGACCAGAACTTCGACCGTCGTGCCTTTACCAGGCTTCAGGTGCGATTTCAGATTCTGAATCTCGCTTGGAGGAGCGAATGTTTTGCTCTTTTTGGCTTTTTTGTAAGAAGTGCGCTCTTTGCGGATCTCAGGTTTTACCGGAACCGCAGTCAGAACAGGTTTTTCTTCAGCCTTCGGAGCTTCAACCGGAATGCTCGGAGTCGCCACCGGAATAACCGGAGTGACTTTGATTTCTTCGGTCTTCACCACGGCCGCAGGCGGCATGGATGGCTCCGGCTTTGGCGGAGGTGGTGCTGGCACTTCAGCCACTGGAGCCACAGCTTCAGAAGCTGACGCGCCCGGAACCACTTTAGGTTTCGGCACACCCACAAAGAAGGCAATACGGAAAGGACCCACTTCGATTTCATCGCCAGAAGCGATGGCTTCATCCAGAACAGCCTGCCCGTTTTTGAAAGTCCCTTGAGAGGAACCCAAATCACAGACATACCATCCGTTGTCACGAAGTTCGATCAGACAGTGAATCGGCGAAACACCGTCCGCATCCAGATCCAGATGCACTTCAGCATTGTGTCCGACCACGATTTGATCCTGATCGAACTGTTTAACACCAACGAGCTGATTGTTTTTGAAAATTCTAAATATTAACGGCGATCTCAATTAGCACCCCGGACCCGCTGGATATCCTCTGTTGTTCGTCTCATCTCGGGTAAAAAGTTTTCTCTCAACTTGATCAATCTCTTATAGTTGAAGTTTTTCTTCTGAAAGAGATAAAACAGTTCCGGCTTCTGCGTCGACCCCTCAACCAACTCGTCCTCGAAGTTCAGCGTCGCTTTCTTCTTCGTGGTTGTTGTCGTTGTTGTGGTCGTGGTCGTCGAGGACCGAGAGGATGACTGCGCATGGCTCACTTCGAAAATGAAAAGTGCGGCCAGCATAATTGTCATGTGTCTTACGTATCGCAACATAGTCCTCACCCGATCCTTCACTCTATTTTATCCCAGTTTTCGCCTTATTTTCCAAAGCAATAATGCGATTACGGCTATCTGCAGGTCCACCTACAAACTTTAGTCTGTTAATGACTTCCAAACCATCCTGATACTTCTGCATGTGATCGACCAGCAAAATGGCGTAGTTGAACAGAACCTCTTTGTTGTTACCGCTGTCTTTCAAAGCCGCTTTGTACATTTCTTCTGCACGGTCCAGTTTCCCCTGTGCCGTCAGAGCAATTCCATAGTTGTTCAAAACGCGAGGATCACGCACACCCTTGCGATAGGCTGTCTCCAGAACAACACCGGCTTTCGCGAAGTCACGCTCCTGAACATAGATCGCGCCCAGATTTGCCGCTGCCACCGCTTCGTCATTATTAATGTCCAAAGCTTTGCGGAAGGACTTCACAGCATCACGGCGCTCATTTTGCGCCAGCTGGACGATACCCAGATTCGAGTAAAGTTCTGCTGTTTTGGGGCTTGAGCTGATGGCTTTCCCCAACAGGTAACGGCACAGATCAAAACGTCCGCGTTTATAGTGATACATCGCCAGGGCATTCAGAGCGCGGGCATCATTCGGGGACTGAGTCAGAATCTGAGTCGAAGCCTGATAGATTCTTTCATCAGACTGGGACTTGATCGCTTCATTCAAAGCCGCATATTGGGAGGGCGCTGGTGGAGTCACCGGACGAACCGGCTCGACCTTTTCCAGATCCTTGAACTCATCAACCTCAACCCTCGGGGCTTCGGCCACCGCCGTTTTGGTTTCTTCAGAGGTTTCTTTGGTTGGACTGGAAGAACAAGCCGCCAGTGCCAGCAAACTGAAACAAGTGATTATTCTTTTCATTATTGACCTATCCAATTCACCAGACGAATGTCAGAGCCCACTTCGCCACCGTTGTAATAACCCTTCGGATCCTTGCTGTTCATGTACTCATAAGCAGACTTGAAGCCGTCGTTGTACACTTCCAGTTCCAGACCGCGATCCACCGTGGCCTTGTAACTTTCACGAGCCTTGGAGTTGAACGGTTCTGCGAACTTTTCCACACCCGCTTTGTACTGCTTCGTTTCTTCTGCGTTCAGCCCCGGAGGCAGTGGCGCATTGATGATCGCCTGAGCCATGTTCAAGTTGGCGTCGCCGAGAATCGAAAGCGAGCTTACGATTTCTTCCGCGCTGTCAAACTTGATCACTTCCGCAAGTTCCCCGGTCAATTTGGTCAGCAAAGCGACTTTTTTGTCAGCTGCTGCCTTTTGTTTGGCCGGATCCTTAGGGAAGGTCACGGATTTCATCTCTTTGAAAGTGTCTTCCGCTTCAGCCAGCTTGATACGGGCGGCGTAAGTCGCACCCACGCCCTTCTTGTTGGGCGCAAAGCGCTTCTGGATTGCCAAAGTTTTCTGGCGCCATTCCTGAGCCCTTGTTGTCGCTCTTTGACGAGTCGACAGTTCGCTGACCCAGTAAGCACTTTCAACCACACGCTCTTGGTCACGACCACCGGCTTCCACATATTCCGTGTAGCGGGCAATCGCCGCACCGGTCTGACCGGCTTTGCGATGGATCTGGGCCATGCTGAACACCGCTTCAACGTTGTCGCTGTGTTTTTTGTTCATTTTAGTGAAGTCCGTGTAAGAACGGATGGCTTCATCCGATTTACCCAGGGCTTCATACAATACAGCCGCATTGAACATCAGGTTCGGAGCCAGGGAATCGGTTGGATTTTCCTGAGCAGCCTGACGGTAAAGCTTCGCTGCTTCCTCGAACTGGGCAGAATCCTGGTAAAGCTTCGCCAGCAAACGGCGGGCTTTGGGCTTCAATTTATCCGCTGCCGGATCCTTGGAGGCCAAAACCCCCTGGTAAGCCGCAATCGCCGGTGCATTCATACCTGCACGCTCATAGTTCACGGCCGCATTGAAGTTCGCATTAACTGCCAGATTGGACTTCGGATTCTGTTTCGCAAAGGATTCAAACACCTGCGCACTGTCCGCGTATTTCTTTTCAAGCTCCAGATCCTGACCGCGCTTGAAGGACGCCTTTTCCATCACGCCACGGATGTCCGCGCCCGCTTTGGAGGAAGCAATGCCCGGAACAGCCAGAAGCTCGGCCCCGGTTTTTTCCAATCCCACATAGTCTTTTCTGAGATTGTAAATATCCAGCAACAAGTTGGCTGAATATTCCGCATATTTGGTGTTCGGATGCTGTTTCACGATGTCACGGAAGTGAGTCGTCGCCTGATCAAAGTGATTGCTTTGATAGTACAGACGGCCCATGCGGAATTTGATTTCCACCGCTTTTTCAGCCGTTGGGAACTTTTCCACATACCACTGACCGGCCTTGATAAAGCGGTCCACTTTCGGTTCCAAAGGAACCGGATCGGTGGAATTCCCCACGCGTTTTTGCATTTCCTGATCGGAAGGGATGCTGCGCTCAACAGACAAGATCAAGTTCTGGGCAGACTTGCCATAGAACTTGCTTTGAGGCGCGTTATCCACGACCCACTTGTACTGCATGGATGCTTCATCGTATTTACCCATATCGTACAGCAATTCACCGAAGTAGAAGTGCATGTCCGCCACCGTCGCTGAATCCGGGAACTCACGCAGGTACAACTGGTAACCTTCGTAAGCCTGGGACTGTGAATACTGGGCGCGGGAGTTTTGCGCTGTTTGGTGCTGCTGCAAAACATAGTTACGCAGCGTGGTTTCGCGCAGCTTGTACGAGTTCTCAATCAGCTCTTTATTGCCTTTGTTCGCGGCATACCATGCTCCGGTGGAGTCATAGTCCTTAACCCAGCCGTAAAGCTCGGTTTTAAAGCGCTGTGTGTTCTTCGCATAGAAGTAGTTTTGCACGATCTGATACTGGTACTCGAAAGCTTTTGGAGCTGTCGGATTCTGGGAGATCAGAAGTTTAAACACGTCACGGGAAGCATCTTTGTTACCGCGATCAGAATACTGATACGCCAGTCTTTCGAGGTAAGGGCTGTAGTTGTTGCCCACAAGATTCTTAAAGTAATCCGCCGCCTTGTTTGGATCGCCGCCTTCCGCATAGAACACCACGATGTCACGCAGGGCTTCGCCCTCAAGACGCGTGCGGTTCACCTTCATACGGCTTGCCAGTTGGTCCCCGGTTTCGTTCTTGCCGGCTTTGATGATGTATTCAAGATACGTCATCGCCTGCTGAACCTTGCCCAGACGGAACAAACACCATGAACCCTTGTACAGGGCAAAGGTGTGCAAACGGTGTTTCTTTTCCTTGATCAGGAAAGAATATTCTTTATAGGCATTCGCCCATTTTTCATTTTCAAAATAGTACTCAGCCAGGGCAAAGTGCGCCTCGCCGACAAACTGGGAGTTCGGATAACCGCGGGTTAGCTTTTCATAGTAATCCGCGCCTTTTTTAACTTCACCCAGCTCGAAATAGTTGTAACCCAGGAAGAAGAGCGCCTGGCTCATCTTCTCGTCGCGTGGGAAGTCACGCTGGAACCATTCATACAGCTGAACGGCCTTTTTGTTATATTCGCGGGCTTCCGCCGTATCCAGACGAGGTTTGGATTTGGTTTTGCCGGCCTGGAACGCACGCAGTTTCGCGTCGTATTCATCCTGTTTGCGGGAATCAATCAGGCTGGCTTTTTCGACATACAGTTCGGCCAGACGCAACCACAGTTCACCGCGGTTCGGGCTGGTTTTGAATTTCTGTGTCAGTTTGTACAGTTCGCGGATCTGCTGATCCAGAACTCTTTCGTACTCGGCCTGACCGTTGCCGCTGTCTCTTTGCATGATTTCAGAAGAACGCGGAGGTTTGACGGATTCCAAATTGTAATTCTGGACATCCTGTTTGAAACCCATGTTCGCCGAAGGCAGCGAAGTGTCCGTTTTGGACATCTGCACTCTGCCGCCGCGACTGCCATCGTTGGCCTGGGACAACAGTTCACCGACAGTCTTTTTCTTGACGGTTTTGGTGGTCTTAACAGTTTTGGTCTGAGCGCCCGCAGTGGACGCCAGAACAAGACTCATAAATCCGGAAACAAGAAGTTGATGCCTGTTGATTTTCATACTTTACTCGCAGCTCTGTTTTCCAAGGTAGTGGTAGTTTCCAACTTCATCCAGCCAGTACTCACCCTGGAATGGATAGTACTCATAACCGTTTTCGATGTAGAACTTGCGGTTCACGTTTTCATCGATCTGATCACCGCTGATGTCTTTACCCGCGATTTTCTTTTTGATGCTTTCCTTGCGGCCTGTGATCATCTCGTAACGGATGAATCCGGCTTGTTCGTAAAGATCACGCAATTCCACGCGCATGTTCAGCAAGTGTGCTTTGACCATGTCGCCAACGGCGAACTTGGTGTTCTTGCTGCGATTTGCAAGGATCTTCAGGGAATACTGACCCAGCGGAGAAGCACGGAACGCGGAATTGGATTCCACACGCGCTTTTTCCTGGTTCAGCTTTTCCAGATAATGCATGGAACGTTTTACATCCCCCTGATCCAGCACGTTTCTTAGAACGATGTATGGCAGGCGCAGGTTCGCCGACTTGTCCGTGGTCTTCATCAGATGGGCTTTTTCAACCTCTGCATAGAAGGTTCCGGCTTCGTTGGAGGACTTCAGGAAGTCACCGATTTTGGAGCGGACCGGGCCATAGGTTTTTTCAAACAGGCTTAGGACCTTTTCCATCTCGTCGTATTTACAGATGTACAGGTATACGATTGAGCGCAAAAGCAAGCTCTCCGGCATATAGAAGTCTTCGTAATATGCCGAGTGGAGAGTTTGGAAGTTACTCAAGGAAGAACGGAAGCGCGCCGCACGCAGCATCGCCCAGCTCTGCTCAAAGACCGCGTCATGCCACATCAAAGTATCGCGGGGAACCTGGGAATAAGCTTCCACGGAAGCATCCCAATCCTGCTTTTGATAAAGTGCACGGGCAAGACCCATTTGAGCGGCCACTTTGTTCGTGTCCGTCACCGGAGCACGACGGCGGGCATCGAGCATTTTGTTGAAGGTGCCCACAGCCAAGGACGGCTGGTTGGCTTCAAGCTCTGCCAGACCCTTGGCATACAAAGCCTGGAAATAATAGCTGCTGGTTGGAGAAACACGGCTGAACAGGTCCGCGGCTTTGGCAAATTCGCGGTTGCGCAGGCGGATTTCGCCCAAACGGAAGTTGATCATATCACGCAGGTTCGCCGGGAAATCATTCAGGTCCACACGGGAAATTGCGTAGTTCAGAATAGTGTCATCACCCAGGGAATCCGCCACGATCGAAAGCTTTTCGATCGCCATTTTGGAATACTTGGGATGTTTCATGCGGATCACATCCACGAACTGGAATGCGGCGGTCTGATAAAGTTTCAGCTCAACCAGCATGGTGCCCAGGATGTACTTGATCTGCGGACGCTCCGAAGCCAGTTCGGAACGGCGGCTGAGCGAGAACAGCGCATTGGCAGCGGATTCATACTGCCCGCTTTGGGCCATACGAAGGGCGTTGCTAAGTTGGTTTCTAAGGGTTGCTTCACGTGTGTTCCCCGATACAAGCGGAGCTGCACGACGTGCCGGAGCTGGTTGCTTTTTCAGCGTTTTACGCTGTTGGGCATCGCCCACCACCGGAACTGCAATACTTGCGGCAATCAGGAGAGGTAATAATTTCTTCATCGGTAACTAGCCTCCGGGAAGAACCAACTCATACCCACGGTAAGGAAGAGGTTGTTGAAAGAATTTGTCGATCCGTCGATGCCTTTGGCATTGAAGAAGTTCCAGCTGAAATCCCAGCGAACCGCATAGGCTTTGCTCAAGGCAAAAATCTGCCCTGCCGCCAGATGCACAGTCCCTGCGCTTTCACCGGACTGGGTTTCGGTGTTGCCGTAGCCGGCAGACAGATACAGGTCAAAAGGAACAATCGTTTCATTGAACCAGGTCATTTTTCCGTAAACCGGGACGTACATCAGATCCACACCGATAAAGGATTTTGGATAAACCAGATTCTCGGTGGAAACGCCGTTGATTTCGCGCAACTCATCAGTCGCCTGACGATTGGAAGTGGTCAGACCGAAATAGTTCAGCTCAAGACCCCAGCTTTCAGACATAAAATAGCTGGCTTTCGCCACCCCACCGAATGTCAGGAAGAACGGATCATTCGTCACTGTCGTCAAACCGCCGAACAGCTGGAAGCGGCCGGTTTTAGGCAGGAAGCGTTTTTGAATTATGGAAATTTCCTGGAAAGGAGCCAATGTGCCCAGTCCCGAGAAGTCCGTCAGGGTGTTGTCCTTCGGAGCAGTCTCCTGATAGGACGGCGTGGAATCAGAGATGGACGGCTGTTGTCTTGGAGCTTCTTTTTCAAGTTCCAGTTCGATCACATCCAGTTCGTCACCTTCAGACTGGGCATAACCCAGGCCCGGCGCCGTCAGCGCCAGGAAAACAATTACCAGAGAAGTGAGTTTTCTGCTTAACATCTGTCAGCTCCTCTTAGAACAGATACGACAAACCCACATCCAGGTTTGTAGTGTAGGTTAGACGCTCTTGGAAATCACTGTAGTCAGGCTTCGGATCGCTGGGCTTCAGCGCGCCGTTCAGGAACGGGATCGGAGCCTGATTGGCATAAAGACGCAGGTCAAAGCGCAATGCCCATTGTTTGGTGAAATAGAATTTCTGACCGATACCCACAGCCACCGCCGGATAAGTCTTGTGCACATACTTCACCGCCCCAACAGAAGCGGATCCGTAAAGAAGCGTGTTGAACACCAGGGATTTGGTCAGACTCATTTTTCCGTAAAAGGCTTTCAGATTGTAGTCACCCATGATCGTCATCTCTGGCGACGGCGCACGGCTGAAATCCAGACTGAACTGCTGATCCAGTTGATCAGCATAGCTGGAAAGACCTGCAAAGTTCTTGGCAATCAAAAGACCCCAGGCATGGGCTTCGCTGGTGTTATAATAGATACCCAGGCCCAGCTTTGAAACGTTGGCGATCGGTTCTGTCATCGCATAGCCATAAAAGCCATCGACTTCAAAACGGCCTGCGGTCACCACGTTGCGGTTTTTCACGCTGACGGGTTTATCGAAAACAGGAAGCACGGATTCCTGAGCCAGTTCCTCTGTCGGAAGATTCACCACTTCCGCAAAAGCCGCCTTATGCAGCATCAGCGCAAGAACTATGATGAGAGCGGCCTTGAAACCATTTTTTAGCATGTCTTACCTACCCGATGAAAATGCACCGTATTTATAGATGTAATCACAAACTTCACGAACAGCCCCCAAACCACCAGGTCTGCGGGTCACATAATCAGCCACTTCCATAACTTCATCGACAGCCTCTGGAACCGTTGCTCCAAAAGCCACCGCCTCGATCATGGGAATATCAAAAATGTCATCGCCAACATAAGCCATCTCTTCAGGCTTCAGGCCGGATTCCTGCTGCAGCTGCAAGAAAGAGGGCTCTTTGTCGAGAGCACCCTCATAGAAATATTGAATACCAAGAGCCTTCACGCGCGCGCGAATGTCCTCTGCCTTACTGCCTGTAATCACTGCTATTTTGTAACCGGATTCCATAAGACGTTTGATGCCAACGCCATCCCGGATGGAATAAAAGCGGCGCCATTCAGTGCCATCAAACCACACGCGTGTGTCAGTTAATACGCCATCAACGTCGAGAACCAACATCTTGATATTTTTAAGTTTTGATATTTCTAATGCCACTGAATCATTGTGAAAAATAAAAGACAATGGAGCAAGTGCCCCACTCTGATACAGGACTTAGGGTTGTGTGGATATACCGACTAAGGTCGGGCTGACTCGAGTTCGTTCACTCTTTGCTGCAAACGGAATAGTTGCTTTTCAAGTTCCTGGACCCGGACTTTAAGCGCCTCGGTGTCCGCAGAGGCCGAAACACCGACCGCTTCACCATTTAAAAGACCGGCCCCAAGTTCAGCGCGTTTCAAGTTCAGCTCCTGCAGTTTTTCAAGATCTGCGTCCTCGACAAAACCATCTTGAGCCTGCTGCGATTTCAAAATCTTGTTCTGATCATGAATCTGGCGACTGAGCTGCGCCATCTGCTGCAGGTTCTGCCAGCTTCCCTGAAGCTTTCCAAAGTTGGGCGGGAATTCACGCGTGATCACAGAAAAAACAATGACAAACATCACGATGGAAATGAACAGGCTGCGCAGAATCGAGCCAATAACCTTGACCAGAACGGATTTCATGAATTACTCCCGAAATGACATTTGACTCAAAACAGAAGCGGTGGTCAAGTGAACGGGTCCAGCAGACACATTCGGGGGATTATAATGAAACGACTTTCGCTTCTTATCACCAGTTGCCTTCTGTTATTCACCTTGGGTTGCACCAAAAAAGAGCCCGGAACCGCCGACACTGTGGCAAAAACATCCGCAAAAAAAGAACTCACGGTCGGAACGGATGCTGCCTACGCCCCATTTGAAATCGAAAACGCCGACAAAAGCATCAGCGGCTTCGACATCGAAATCATCCAGGCGATCGCGGCCAAACAAAACCTGACTCTGGATATTGTGAACACTCCCTGGGAAGGTCTGTTCAGCCAGCTTGAATCCGGCGACCGCGACATTCTGATTTCCGCAATCACCATCAATGATGAACGAAAAAAATCCATGGACTTTTCAGAGCCCTATTTTGATGCCGTTCAGTTGATCGCGGTTCCCAACAACTCGAAAGTCACGAAATTCGATGACCTGAAAAAGCTGAAGGTGGGAGTTCAGATCGGCACCACGGGCGATGAAGTCGTCACCCGTCTGCTGGGCCGAGCCAGCCCTAACATCAAACGCTTTGAAGGCACGCCATTGGCTTTGCAAGAACTGATCAACGGCGGAGTGGATGCTGTTGTTGCCGACAACGGCGTCATCAACAACTTCTTTGCCAACAACCCGAAAGACTTCAAAGTCCTGTCTGACACCAGCTTCTCAAAAGAGCAATATGGGATCGCGGTGAAGAAGGGTAACGCAGACCTGTTGAAAAAGATCAACGACGGACTGGCAGCCATCAAAGCAGACGGCACCTATGACGGCATCTTCAAAAAATACTTCGGAGAAAAGAAGAACTGATGTTTTCGTGGTTTCGCAATGACATCATCATCGAATACTGGGCCCTTTTTATGCAGGGGCTTGCCACCACCCTGCAACTGACCCTGATTGGAATCTTCTTCGGCACTGTTCTGGGTCTGTTTTTGGGACTGGGAAAAGTCGCCCGCATAGAACGAGGCCCGTGGCGCTGGCCGGTTCAACTGTTCGTCCGCCTGCCTTCACAGATTTATATTGGCTTCTTCCGCGGCACCCCGCTGTTTGTGCAAATCCTTTTGATTCATTTTGCGCTGGTCCCCTTGCTGATTCATCCCGAAGACGGGCTGCTGATCTCGGGTGACATGGCCCTTTACCTGAAACGGGAATACGGCGCGCTTATTTCCGGTGCTTTGGCATTGAGTCTTAATTCAGCGGCTTATATCGCCGAAATCTTCCGCGCCGGAATTCAATCCATTGATCGCGGTCAGTTTGAAGCGGCAAGATCTCTGGGCCTGAGTTACTTCCACACCATGAAGTCCATCATCATTCCGCAGGCGTTTCGTCGTATGCTGCCTCCGCTGGGCAATGAAGCCATCACCCTGCTGAAGGATTCTTCTTTGGTGTCGGCCATCGGCTTGGCAGAACTGGCTTACGCGGCCCGCACGGCAGCTGGGGCCTATGCCCGCTATTGGGAACCGTATTTGTTTATTTCTTTGATCTATCTGATCATCACCCTGGGAATGTCCTTTGTGGTTCACCGTCTTGAGAAAAGGTACCAATCCACATGATTCAGATTCAAGCCTTGAACAAATTCTTTGGCAGCCGCCAGGTTCTGAAAAATGTGTCCTGCGAAATCAAGGACAACGAAGTGGTGTGCGTGATCGGCCCATCTGGATCCGGCAAAAGCACGTTTTTAAGATGCATCAATGCCCTTGAAATCGCCCAAGCCGGCACCATCAGGGTCGACGGCTTTGAAGTCACCAACCCCCAGACGGATCTGAACAAACTGCGTGCTCACGTGGGCATGGTGTTTCAGCGCTTCAATCTGTTTCCGCACAAAACGGCTTTGCAGAACATTATGCTGGCACCCATGAAGGTAAAACATCTTTCAAAGGATGCTGCCGAAACCAAGGCCCGTGAGCTGCTGGCCCGTGTGGGCCTGGCCGAAAAGGCCGACAGCTACCCACACGAACTTTCCGGCGGACAGCAACAGCGTGTCGCCATTGCAAGGGCGCTGGCTATGGAACCGCAAGTGATGTTGTTTGACGAGCCGACATCGGCTCTGGATCCGGAAATGGTCGGAGAAGTTTTGGATGTCATCAAATCCCTGGCTCACAGTGGAAAGACCATGGTGATTGTGACCCACGAGATGGGATTTGCAAGACAAGTCAGTGATCGCATCCTATTTATGGATGAAGGCCAGGTTGTCGAGCAAGGGCCGCCGGAGAAGATCTTCAACCACGCCGAGAGCGAAAGAACCAGGACATTCCTTGGGAAGGTCCTGCGGTTCCACGAAACACCTTAATACGTCTCAGGACATATCAGGCTTCTTTCCTTTTCGGGGCCATAGAAAAATTCTCTGAATACAAATACGCCGCCGCGATACAGAACTCCATGCAGTACCACGCGGAAGTTGCGGGTACCGCACAAGTTCGTAGCGTGCTTTAAACTTTTTCACTTCCGATTGCACAAGTTTGCTGGACCAATAAGATGTGAATGCGAGCTACAAAACCGACATTGGTCTTCAGGTGTTGAAAATCTATTTTTAAAAATACAAAGGGCCCGGGGTTAAAACCTCGGGGACGCCCAAAAGTGTTATCATGGAGTTTCCGAATTTCGAGAATGAGCCGCTTTCCAGCTCAAAACACCGAATCAGATCGACCATCCAATAGGGGATCTTCTTTTCACACTTTAATTCCAGAATGACATTGCATCCGGGCTCTTCAAACGAATCCGGATGATCATAGTGGCTTAACAAGTAACTATCCGGTCGCACGCGCCATTCGTTCATTTCCTGAAAGCGCAGGTCCCGGTCAAATGTGACGCGAGCATAGTCGTCCACAACCGACAGATAAGCCTTGCGGCGGTACTGAGTCAAAATCACCGGCCCCACGTTATAGGTCATCTTCATCCGGATAAACTCTTCCAGATTTCCGTGGGAACTTCCTTGAATATGATCCGGGATGACTCCCCAATCCAGAATATCCACCCAGTTTTCGTCATGGACCAGCGCGCGCTTCTTGCGCACAAATTCACGCAGCTTGTATTTAATCTCAAAGAAATAAGGTGGCTTGGGGTTATCACCATAGGAACGGATCCGCATATTAAAGTTAAAGGCATTGGCGGATTCTTTAAACCGCAGCAGGTACAAGCTGGGCGTGTCCAGATAAAGACTGTTGATGGTGTAGTGCTTGTCCGGTGAAACGGTGGAATAATAATCCATTTCGCAATAAGTTTCCACAAAGCGCGAAATAGGTTCTACCAGACTTGCCGGAATCAGATACTTCAATTCATACCGCTCCAGCGCCAGCGGGGATACCGGTCCACTCACAGCGCCACCACTTTCTGGGTTTTACTAAGATGGTTTTTGGCAGGTTCGGCAACCAGCCTTTCACTTTCCAGCAGGTACTCGACAAATAAAGTCAGAATCTCCTGCTGCTGACTGAGCAAATCCAGCTCGGTCTGCTCCTGCAACAGACGGCCCTCAAGCACGGACAATGTGTCCTGAGCTTTCACTTTCTGGCTTTCTTTCAGCCCCTGGCTGGTCATCTTATAAAGCCCCGCCAGACTCTGAATTTGATTCTTCAAACTAAGCAGGCGGTCTTTGCTGTCTTCGGCTTCTTTTTGTTTCAGAGCCTTTTTTAGAATCAATTCATTCTGCTTTTGCCGGGACAGATCATCCGACCCCAGATGCGGAAGCTGCAAAGTCAGTTCAACCTTGTAACCGATTTCATCTTCCTTGCGGGTTTGGGAAACATCCACGCCCTTCACCCACTGATCTTCACGTCCTCGCAGAATTTCCAGTTCCCGGGAAATGTCTTTAAACTCGGTCTCTGATATTCGTGCCGTCAAAGAAGCTTCCGGTGTCGGCTGACTGCCCAACGAATCAAGCACCTCTTGCACACTGATCAGATCAAAGCCTTCCAGCGGGCTTTCCCCCCATTGGGGAACCCAGGATCTTAGTTTCTTGACCGCCAGTTTGTTTTCCTGGGCAATCACACTTTCCAGGCGCTTCAGTTTGTAGATATCCCCTTGCGCCCCCAGGAAAGATTTGGTCGATGTGCGCCCCGCCCGCAAGGAAAGACTTTGCGCCTTTAAATAACCTTCGGACAGTTTCATGGAACTGTTCAACACCGCCATTTTCTGCTGCGTGATTTCATAAGAGATCAGATTCAAATAGCGTTCATGCAGAGCCCACGCCAAAGAAGCCTCTTTCAAAACTTTCTTGCGCGGTTCTGAATTGGGCCCCAGCTTCCATTCCGGCCACGAGCGGAACTGAAACTTCAGCCCGACTTCGTATTCATTTTTATCATCTTCTTTTTCCGCGCTGACAAAGCCCTCAACATTGCGCAAGGGATTGCGGGAATCGGTTGGTCGCATTTCTTCCTGCGAAGTGTAAGCCGTGTCGGACCAGGCTGTTTTTAATACCTGCTCGGGCGTCACCGCAAAAGAAGAAAATCCCCCAAAAAAGATCCAAAACAAAAGCATCACGGGGTCCTTTTATCGGCGACAAGACTGACGACAGCATACTGACTGGAGCTTTTGCTATCAAAGACGGCAAACATCTGGTGCGTGTCCGGATGAAGTGCCAAGCCCTCAAGATGACGCATACGGAATTCATATAAAAGCTCCGCTGTATTCTGACCCGCCGTCATCTTCCAGATGGCACTGCACGAAGTCCCGCGACAAGATGACGCCAGATAGAAGGCATCCCCCTGCTTGATCAGATCCGTCAACACCATCTCGACATCCTGATGCGGCAGCTTCATTTCAAATCGCGCCGCCAGGGTCACTTGCGCCGGCGTTAAAGCACCGTCAAAAACCGAAGCAAAGTCCGACACCTTAAGAATCAACCCCTCGTTGCGATGAAGTACGGGGCCTTTCAGCGACAGGTACAAATCTTTGTTTTCAATGGCGTGACCTTCGACCTCAAAGCCCTCTTTAGTCAATTTCAAGTCAGCTTCATAGATGGACTTCAACACCGGATCTTGCGAGCCTTTCAGGGCCAGTAACAGGGGTTTGCGCAGATCCACATGATGTTCCACGCTGTAGCGCAGGCCGTTGCGCTTGATCTGTGCGAAGATCTGTCGTTCTTCTTTCAGCTTTCCTTTTTTGGTAGCTGACATCGAACTTAGCAAATACAAATGCTCACCCTGGACAGAGACCGACTCGATATCCGCCATCGCTGGCAATCCAGAAAGCTGGATCTGATGGGGTTGAATCTGCCCCTGCTCATTCATCAGGAACAACACCGGGCGGTCTTCGGGATAGTCATCAGAAACCAGAACGAACTGCTTAAGCTCCGGCACAAAGACCACACCCGACATCTCGGGCTTGAAGGTCTCTACAATATTAAGTGGAATGTCCATTTCGCGTGGATCTTGTTGTTGAGCTTCCTGAGCCAGGGTCGCTTCGTCGGCATTGGCCAGGCTTAGCAAAGACAAACTCCATTTTTTCTGAACAAAGACTTTTTCACCCAGCAGGAATTCATTCGCACGAGGAATCTTGATCACAACCTCACGCCCCCAGGCTGGCAGGGTTTGAATCCTTAACAGACGCTCCGGAATCTGCACGATGCGTGAACCGATGCTGACCACCGAACCCCGCACGACTTTGCCTCCGGCAGAACTGACTTCCACCACCTGCCCCACGGACAACGTAGATGACAGGTTTTCATTGATATAACCATTCACATAAGTGGGATTCAGCGGAACCAGGGTGATCAGCGGGGCAAAGGCTGGCGCTTTTTCTCCGTTTTTGAAATTCACCGCCCCCACGGCGCCGTCAACTTCGGCAAAAACAAAAAGGTTCTTCATGCGGCCTTCGATCAAAGCCATTTCCCGGCGGGCGTCTTCCAGTTCCACCAACAACGGATCTGCAGAGGGAGCCAGATGCCCCAGATCTTTGACGACTCCTGCCAGTTGCTGGCGCAGGTGCATTTCGGCATTCAATTTGTCATAGCGGCTTTTCAAAACGCGCAGCTGGGATTCCCACTCGGACTGGCCCAATTCTGCCAGCAGATCCCCTTTACGCACAATCTGACTGGGAAGCACATAGATGTGTTTGATTTCTACAGGGCTGTCGAAGTTGACCTGAAATTCGCGGGATTCCGCGACACCAAGAATGCTGACAGGATCAGACCCCAGCACCAGCCCCAGCATCAATACCAGAACCACGGCCGCGCTCCAGCAGCCCAATAGAAATCGGTTCTCGGTCCCGACGACGTCAGCTAGTTTCACCTTACACCTCGATCACGGATTCTTGATTCATAAAGTTCAGGCCACGTACGGAAGAAATGCGCCCCAGTTCTTCAACAAGCTCTGCTGAAGTCTGACGGGGTTTTAAACGCACCTGATAGGAAAAATCCAGACGCTCGCCCTGCCCCATTTCGCGGATCGTAGCCAAGGCAAAATGACGGCAGGATTTTTCCAGCACACCTTCGACTTCGCGCTGATCCTGGCCGGATCTGGCCAGATTCAAACGCAACAGACCATCAAACTGCGGGCCTGCAGCGAAGGGGGATTTCTGCAAAACTGTCAGAGCAAGAATAAAACAAATCGTTCCCAGGATGGCGATGCCATAGGCATGAACCCCGGATGCCAGTCCCACTGCCAACGAAGCAAAAATGAAAAACATGTCGCGAGGGTCTTTGACGTTCGTGCGGAACCGAAGCAGGGACAACGCCCCGATCATGCCGATCCCGCGGGCCACGTTGTCGCCAATGGCCTGCATCGCAATCGCAATAACGATAGGCAAAAGCACCAATCCATGCAGGAAGTTCAATGAATAAGAAAGTCCCCGGAAGGTCCTAACATAGGCCACAGCCAAGGCCGTCCCCAGAATGAAACTGAGCAAAAAGGCATAGATAATTGAAATCCACGTCGGATTCGCGAATGATGAGTTGAGAACAGAAAAATCCAACATACTCTTCCCCCCGAAGCTGTCTAAAGAGACGATCATTGTCAGTCTTTACCCCTTGATCACAACCAAAATAAAACAGAATGACGAAGACTTAATTGCCCTTTCCGGACCGCAATCCCCAGCTATGGTAATTGACAAATTGACTGCCAATTTCCGTCACTTTAGACGTAAAAGGCCCTATAACTGCCCCTCGGATCTGACTCATTGAAATTGACCCCGGCACGGAACATGAACTCTGCCAGTCGGTCGCTGAAAATGCGACAAAGGAGGACGTATGGCTTCAACATTTAAACTTGG
The DNA here is from genome assembly GCF_048286975.1 of Bdellovibrio bacteriovorus. Classification (GTDB taxonomy): domain Bacteria; phylum Bdellovibrionota; class Bdellovibrionia; order Bdellovibrionales; family Bdellovibrionaceae; genus Bdellovibrio; species Bdellovibrio bacteriovorus_H. The sequence goes on from NZ_JBLVRT010000001.1 coordinate 50,862, forward strand.
TATTCTGGCAGCCCTGGCTGCGCCCGTTTTGATGGCCTCCACGGCCTCTGCCAAGGTTTATGTCAACTCCGTTTGCCATATGAAAGCTGCCGCCGCCGCCGGCAAGGTTGAAGGCGAAGGAGACATGCAAAAGAAGTTTCCTTTGGCTTCTATATCCAAGGTGATCACCACCTTGTGGGCGATTGAAAAACTGGGCGTGGACTATCGCCACAAAACAGTTCTGCACCTGACCCCGACAGCCAATGGTTCCATGGATCTGCATGTTGAAGGCAGCCGTGATCCTATCTTCGGCCGTAATCTAAGTTATTTCCTGATCTCTGAATTAAACCGCATGAAGATCACTAAAATTGAGAATCTGACTTTCGATGAAAACTTCCTTTTGGACTGGTTGGCGGAAGAGTCCCCTCGTATAGGCGGCGTGACTCCACGTTATGAAACTATCGAACAGCAGGCCGAGGCCGTGATCAAGAATCTGAAAGAGTCTTTCTCCACCGCTATCAACCGTCCGATGTACAGCAAGCTGCGTGAGAAAGCCACCAAAGCCAAAGTCTTTATGCTGGAAAAGCCAACCTTGGAAGTCCGCAATATCTCCTTCCTGCCTAAGGTCAGCTACAAAAAAGACAAGTACACTGGCAGCGTGGTTCTGCAGTCGGCCCCATTGCGCACGATCCTTAAGCGCATGAACAATCAGTCCAATAACTATATCGCTGACAATCTATACTGGAATCTGGGTGGCACCGCTGCGTTCAACGCCTTTGCTGCTGCCACATTGAAAGCCGATCAGAATCAAATCGTATTCCACAACGGTTCCGGCAACAACGAAGGCACCACCGCCAAACCGATCTACAATGAAGCGACTTGCGAAACCATGATCAAGACTTTGTACACGCTGAACAAATCCCTGGAAGCCAAGGGTTACAAGCTGAGTGATGTGCTGTCAGTGGCCAACAAAGACAATGACTCCACCGTGGATAATTTCGGTGGTAATGCCGCGGGTGCGATGATCGCCAAGACCGGAACTGTGAACAAAGCCAAGACATTGGCAGGTTCTATTTCCACCAAAGAGGGTGAATTCTATTTTGCGATTCTGTTGCACACAGATATGGATCATAGCAGTTCTGACCGTGGTGTGGCCGCACAAATGATCAAAAATAAAATCAGCCAGTTGATCAACAAACGTTCCGGACCGAAAGAAATTCAGTACACGGAAATTCTGGCGCTGCCGTTTGATCAAAATTCTTACCTGACAGAAGCCAACGCCCCGGTTGTGACTCTTTCCAAGAAGTAGTCCCTAGAAGGGGATGCCAATCCCCACTTCGTTCAAAAACACATTGCTCATGACTTTCAAATCCACCTGCATATCGCGGCTTTTATACAAAGCCGCCGTCAGGTGGGCAAATGGCATCGGGATCACATCCACGGAATGCCCGTTCACACTGCCCATGAATTTCCATTTGTAGCTGTCCAGCTCATAGCACTCCCGGTAAGAATACGGACCGAAGCTCGTTTCTTCGCAGGCCATCGGCGTCTGTCGGGCGTAAACTCCCATGGACCATCCCGCACTGACCCTGTCGCTCAGTTCATAATTGCGACCAATCTGAAAAGTTCCAGCCAAATTGTCGTAACAGTCCTTCACCATCGCCGCCAGAAAGGTGACGCCGCTGGCTGTTTGATATTCCAACCCAACTCCCGGCGTGATCACCGCCGCTCCATTGCCGTCCAGTTTACGGGGCATTTCCACGGACGCGGTCATCGTAGGCTTGATTCCGTGAACCACGAAAGATGGCAGCAGCAAGCTGAGTTTTTCCCGGTCCTTCACCCTGGGCATTTTTAAACTGGAACTGCCGGTTCCCCAATCCATGCGATCCGTGCTGGCCAGGGTCGGGTTCACAATCAACAAGGTAACAAGACTGACAAGAAGTTTGGCTCCATCCATGAGGCCTCCCTATTATGATGACACCGGACCCCGGCATATCGGGAAAACCAACCCCAACAAAGGAATGATTATGGAAAATTTGCATTTGATAAGGGCATAAAAGCCCCCATAATTGAATAAGGACTTCTTCATGGGGATATCATGCGCGTTTTATTCTGGCTGGTTCTGGCTTTTTCCTTGGTTCAGTGTACGTCTCTGCAAAAAACTGCGGACCGCAAAACAGCGGCTGCGCGCATGGTGCTGGATAAAAGCGGCTATCTTTACGACCCATTAGACACCTCTTGTGACGGTTTCCCGCGCCTGCAGGTGGAAACCATGCCTGGTACTTGCCTGGGGATGGTGATGCCACGGGATCGCGCCGTGGATCGCAGCAACGACAAAAGCTTTATCAAACCACGCACCATTTTGCAGATCGCCGGCACCCAGGATTTTCTGGTCGTCGACATGGGCGGATGGAGCCCGCAAAACGGCCGTCTGTTCCTGCTGACTCGTTCGGGTTCGGCCCCTTATGAAATCAAAACTTTGAAATTGAATCTGGAAACTCCGCATGGACTGGCACTGGGACCGGATGGTTTTTACTATATCGGTGAACGCACGCGCATTTCGAAATTTCATTTGAAAAACAATCAGGTCACTGATTGGACGATGGTTGTCGGAAATCTGGCACGCAAAGAGGGCTACATGCACCCGCTTTCGCAGTTCGTGTTTGATCCGCGCAACGGGGACCTTTACATCAACTCCGGCTCCCCCAGCGATCACTGCGTGGTTCAGGGAACTGGCGTCTACAAATCCTGCCCTGAAGATCAAGCTCAAGGCAATGGCGCCATCTATCGCATCCCAGCCCAACTTCTGAAAAACCTTCCTGCGGGTGGAGTCAAAAACTATGAAATCACCGCACTGGGTTTGCGCAACTCGATGGCCATGGCGATTTCAGACAGAGGATATCTGATTCAGGGTGAAAACAGCCGGGACTTTGCCGAACTGGAAGAACCTTACGAAGAAATCAACGTCGTGGATCTGGATAACGGCGTCGGTCGCCACTATGGCTGGCCCTATTGCTATAACTTCCACGCGACTTCACCCGAGTGGCTATTCCCTGAAAATAAAAGCCTTCCTTTGCACAAACAATTTAAGAAACCCGTGGACTGCTCCCAAACCAATCCTTCCGGTATCGGTGACTATCAAGCGCCGTGGTTGTTGATGCCGCCTCACGTGGCCCCTTTGCACATGGCTTACTATAAGGGCGAGATGTTCGGTGATCTTTTCGGCGACAAGTTGCTGGTTACGTGGCACGGCTATCAACCCACCGGGCATCGTATTGTCGCCTACAGCGTGGACAGCAACGGGCTGCCACTGGCGAAAGAATCCAGCTCCACTTTTGGATTCAATCAAAAAGGTGCCTGCAGCACGCGCAAGGCCTTTACTCCTCATGGCGGAATGGCCCGTCACGGTTCCTATACCGAGATCATTTCCAAGTGGGACGCTGTCCAAGGCATCCGTCCTAAAGGAGCCCCTGTGGCCTTCACCGAAGCTTCGGATGGATCCCTGTGGATTGTCGAAGACCGCGAAACCCGCAGTATTGTGCGCCTGGCTAGATCCGCAAGCGCCAATCATCAGGAGCCCTGTGATAAGAACGCCGCTGCCGCCAACGATCCGCAAGTGCAGCTTCTGGCGTGGAGATCCGCTATCAAAGAAAGTCCTGTGCTGGAAGAAGGCTATCGCAAAGTTCAAACCGAGCTGATTCAAAAACACTGTCTGGGTTGTCACGGCAACATGCAGGCGCAGGACTTCGGCAGGGACCGCTTCAGCAATCTGGATTTCCTGGTGAAAAATGAATGGATCCTGCCGGGGAACCTTGAGCGCAGCAAACTGTATGGCAGCGTTGCCCGCGTGGAAGGTTACACGCCGATGCCTCCGGCCGACAAAGAGCAGATCTTTGGCACTGCTGAAGGCGAACGAGTGAACAAGATCATCGCGTCTTGGGTGAATTCTTTGCCGACGGATATTGACAGCCGCTACAGCCAGTTCAAGATGGTCGACAAACGAAACATCCGCGCCAAGCCATCTACCAGCGCCACCGTGTGTGGGCAGGTTGCTCAAGGTGACATCGTGTATTTGGACCCTCGCCCGGCCACGGTGATATCTGCTGACGGCTATAAATGGAGCCGCATCTATATGGTGCCTTCCCACAGCCGTCTGTACAAACAAGCCTGCCCGGCACCGGAAGACGGTGTGTACTACATCTCTCGCTAAATCGGTTTTGTAAGAACTGCCTTCCTGTCAAAAAGGAAGACAGTTCTTGCATTACAAGCTTTCAAGACAAAGCCGTATAAATCTCGGTATTAGATTCCAAGCTCTAGTTCTGATGGCATCCTTTATGCTCTTCCCCTCCGGATACTGACCGTTCTGGAGGAACTATGCTTCGCGATTCACATTTGAAAGCCCTGCTGATGCTTGCCTGCGTGGGAAGCCTGACTACTGCCTGTGAAATGAAAAAGAATCTGGATGACATGCACAAGTCCACAGTGGAAATGAATGAAACCACCAAGCGCATGGAAGAAAAAACCGGCGAGCTGGATAAAAAATCAGAATCTTTGGATAACAAAACCGCCGAGCTTTACGATGCCCTTAGACAGGGTAACGCCGCTCTTCTGCGCAAAGAATTCCTGCAACAGCTGAATGAATCCAAGGAAATGGCGAAAAAGCTAAGCCTGGGTGTAAAGTACTTCTGGGCTTATGAATTCCAATTGTGGTCCATGCAGGGTCTGGACAACGATCACCGCCGTGAAGAGCTGGCGTCTTCGGCCGCTCGTGAATTCATCCGTGAAATTCATGAATATGCCCCGACAGAAGACTTTATCTCGCCGACTTCTGACGACAATCGCGACATGAACTTCCTGGCATTGGTCACAACCCTGCACGAAGTGAATGACAAACAAAAAAACCGTGTCGACCCGAAAGGGATCGAACACATGTCCATGCTGTCTTTGATCGAGCGTGCTTTGAAACAAAAAGCCGATCTGGATGCAGGCCGTATTTCCCTGAACGACCTGAAGGCGTCTTCTTATGACCTGCTGGCATTTGAAAGCAAACTTATTCAGATCCTACAAGCCCGACAAAACTTCATCCTGACCATGCTGGTGGCTAAAGCGAGCAATATCGACAAGGGCCTGAAGAATAAAGTGAAGTTGGGTCTATTGGGCATGAAGTGGACTTTGGATTTGAGCAAGTACAATGACGTTGAGGTCAACGAAATGACCCGTTATCTGAAAGCCGTACTGGATACCCGTAAAATCCTGAAAGACGCCGGCCATGCCATCGAAGTGGACGACACAATTCAGAAAGTGCTGATGAACGGTCAAATCGCAAAAGCCAAAAAACAAGCTGACGTTCGCGCTGCTGCCGAAGGGCAGATCATCACGTACATCCAGCAAGTGCGCAGCGCCGCTGTTGTAACCAAATAGACAGCCGCCATTTAGCACAATCCTATTTGTGAATTAAAAGCCCGCCGGAATGCGGACTTTTTCTTTTGCATCCACAGCAGATGTTTTTCACCACTCTGGACCTCGCGATGATTAAACCCCGCAAGCAGCGGTGGCTCAATAGGGCTGCGGAGGTTTCAAATGAAACTCAACTTACTCTATTCCATTGCGATGATGCTTCTGATCGCCTTCTCGGTGGCCAAGGCCGGCAGCAGTTCTGAAAATAAAAAAGGGGCCCCCGAGGCGCCCCTTAGCAATCGTCATTAGTTGATCCTATTTACTGATTCAAAGCCATGGATTCAGACTGAATTTGCACAAAGTCCCCTGGCTTCCACGTATTATCAAACGCGGCTTTTTCAGGTCCATAAATACGGAAATATGCAAACCAGGTTTTTCCCGGGCTGGTTTTCACCCAATGGGCTTCTTTCCCTGCCGGCGCCTGAGGACCAAAGAACAGATCCACGGACTTCGCACCCTTCAAATCCGCCAGTTCGACCAATGATCTTAAAGAAGACTTTTTGGTGCCATTGGCAATCAAGCTGCGCGTGTCAGAGTCATACAAAGTCACTGACCAGAACAGACGACTTGGCACCGGCAATGGGACTGTCAACTTATAGGACTTTCCACCATCCAGAGCATTGTTATTTGAATCCTTGAACGCCCCCCAATACAACGACCCCGCCGTGGAGTCCCGGCGCAACATAGCCGGAGACATCACAATCGCCTGAGCGAAATAGCGGTCTCGGGCCACGGCATCGCTGTCATGATCTGCCGCCCACTCGGGCTTGCTGCTTAGAAGCAGCCATTCCCATTTGCGATCAGACCACTTCACTTTGTCAGGTCGGCCTGTCGTCGCGTAAGAACTTGCCAACAATTCTTTCTGGCTGTCTTGAGCTGCGCGGTCCAAAGTGGATCTTAAACTGGCATTCGGCTTAAAGGCTTTGCCTTTTTCAATACCCAAAGCTTTCAACTGATCATAGGCCGCCTGCTTCTTTTTATTCACCGGCTCTTCATTGATAACCTTGGCCAGTTTTTCCCAGAACTGAATATTGCCTTCCCACTTCAAAGAACTAAGATCACCATCGCGACCCGAGATATCAATGATGGATAAAGGCTTCGGATTCTTGGCTGCCGACAGCGGATAAATTTTGATCCCCGCCAACTGCTTCTGCGCTTTGTTCAGGTCATTACCCTGCGGAATAATTCGAGCAACCACAAACACCTTGTTAGTATCCGACTTGCCAACATAGTACCCCTGCGGGATCTGACCTTTATACCCTTCAGGTACAATCAAGTACTTTCCACCTTTACCAGCATCCTGACCCGGAATCCCCATATCAATAATCCACGACTGATCATGAGCATTCACAAGCCCCATGAAAGGACCCGCCGGCATATCCACAACAAAAGGTCCTTTGGTAAGATCCACCACCGCCGCGCCGTACGGAGTATCCTGATTGGCCGTAAACCCCAAAGTCTTGGAATCCGCCTGAGCACTGAACATATTCACATTGTCCCGCACCCCCAACTGCCGCATCCCATTCATGATGCCTTCCATAGAAACAGTAGGATACCACTGCCGATAAGCTTCCCGAGCCGCCGTATATTCCCGCGCCTCGGTATCCACAGCCAACGCCGCCCCAGAAAACAAAAGAACAAAAGCCATAACCAATGACTTCATAAAAATATTCTCCTTGTAATTGTGTCGCAGCATCCAGTCTAAAGAACCCAAAACAAAATCATGACAAGTCTTTTAGCAGAAAAATTAAACCAACTTTGCTTGATGACTGATCGGGATCGAACCTTATGCCCGCGGTAAAAAGCGCCAGTGGCGCTTTTTGGCGTGGAGCAAGGAGGAAGCCGTCCCGCGAAGGCGGGCCGGCGCCCGACGTCGGCGGTCTCGCATCCCGATCGGCAGGAAAATCCAACACGAAGCCTGCTATCTAACAAATTTTACGATGATAAAGAGAATTTGGTGGAGCCGATCGGGATCGAACCGACGACCTCAACACTGCCAGCGTTGCGCTCTCCCAGCTGAGCTACGGCCCCACTTATAATGACAAGACAAAATAATAGCCCTAAAATAATTCAAATGAAAAGCCAAAAATTACTCTTTGTCTGCCTAGGAAACATCTGTCGCTCACCCACTGCGGAAGCCGTGGCAGCGCATCTCATCAAACAACGAGACCTGCCATGGGTGGTTGATTCCGCGGGAACATCCGGAGCCCACGATGGAGAAAAGGCCGATCCACGCAGCATCCTGCATGGCGAACGCCGGGGGTATGACCTGACAAGTATTTCCCGTGCGATTCGTGAATCAGACTACTATGACTTTGACTGGATCCTGGCGATGGACTCCAGCAACCTTGAACATCTGCGCCAACGCTGCCCGGATAGAACCCTGTTGGACAAGATTTCTTTGGTCACCGATTACTGTTCAGAATTTAAACTCAAAGGTGTGCCTGACCCTTACTATGGAGGCGTCGACGGTTTTGATCACGTGTTGGATATTCTGGAAGACGCCATCGAAGGCCTGATCGACAAAGTTCAGGACCGCAGCGACAAGATTTAACGAACCGACAAAAACACATCCACCTGGCAGTTTTGAGGATCCGCGCTGCGCTGATCATAAACCTCAAAGTCTGCCTTGTAGGCGCGTTCAGTCCCCAAATCCGCTGGGCTCAAGCCCCAGATGTGCTGCCAAAGCTCGATCACGACATTGGGCATCTGCCCCTGTTTGGAAGTGAACGCGGCATATCTGGATGCCGGCAGCACTTTCGCAATCAGGCCATCCGGCAAATTATCAAAAGAAGAAACCTCTTTACCCAGAACGAATGAATACTCGCCGTTCACATCACTTTCATAGTCGGTGTAAATGGCATAAATCGGTCCTTCAGCGATTTGATTCGGGATCTTTTGCATCACCCCATCACTGAAGAACTTCTGCCAATGGGCCCCGATCTTGCCACTTCCCTTCATTTCAGCGCCGTTGCTGGTGCGAACTGAAATACCGACAATCTTGATATCTGCCTTTTGCGTGAAGGAATGGGTCACGGGATCTCCTTGAAGCTATTTTCGGGTGCGGAATTTTTCAAAGTTCTTTTTATTCTGGAAATAAACCACGGAACCATCGGCACGAGCGGCAATCACCGCTGTCGCTTTGTCGACGGACTTACCTGATACCGGGTCGATCGCTGTACGGGCGGTCGCGTCTTCAGCCAGGGTCTTTTTGCAATTTTCGCAGCAGCCATAATAAGTTTTACCACCCTGCTTTACCGGAATCTGATCGCGTGGAAAAACCATATTGGTCACCATGCAGACTTTTTGATTCGGCACAATTTCCAATGCTTCAGCAGCCTTGGCCGGACTGATCATACCCGCCAAAACAACAAACACACCCATTACAAAAACTAACAATGACTTCTTTAGGGACATATCAGACTCCTGCGTTTTGCCTGTTTTCAGGTATTAGGAATCAAAGCCACCTTTTGTGACAACCAAAGGCGGCCTCACAAATTAACGAACCTTGGCGCGCAATAGATCCTGGATGTGCAGGATTCCCACGGGTTTGCGCGGATTTGAGGACTCTTTATCCAGCACAAAGACCATTTGAATTTGGAACTGCTCCATGACGAACAAGGCTTTTTCAGCCAATTCGTTGGCATCAATGGTTCTGGGATTGGTGGTCATCAGATCTTTCGCAAGACCGGTCAGCGGGTCATTGGATTTTTCCAGGCGACGACGAATATCACCATCCGTGATCACCCCGACCAAATCGCCTTTTTCATCGACGATACCGGCAGCGCCGCGAACATCCTTGTGGGTCATGATCGAGAACACCTGACGAATCGGTGTATCCAGGGTCACTGTCGGCAAGGCATCCCCACCGTGCATAACATCGCGCACGCGGGTCAACAGGCGATACCCCAGACTGCCGCCGGGATGAAATTCAGCAAAGTCTTCAGAGCTGAAGCCTTTTTCCGCCATCACCGCCATTGCCACAGCGTCGCCCATTGCCAGGGTCGCTGTACTGCTGGCCGTGGGTGCAAGACCCAATGGACAAGCTTCTTCTGACACATGAACATTCAAAGTGACCTGAGCGGCTTTCGCCAATGACGATTCCGGTTTGCCGGTGATCGCGATCAAAGGAATGCCTTTGCGGGAAACAAATCTTAAGATGCCTGCGAACTCAGGGGACTCGCCGCCATAAGACAGCGCAATCACCACATCGTTGTTTTCAACAAGGCCCAAATCCCCGTGTGAGCTTTCTGCCGGATGCAGAAACACCGCCGGAGTTCCGGTGGAAGAAAAAGTGCTGGCAAGCTTTCTGGCGATCTGGCCGGATTTACCCATGCCCGTCAGAACGATTTTGCCGTCACAGGCTGTGATCATCTTCACCACTTGTTCAAAAGAGTCACCAAGGCGCTCTTTCAATGCCAGAATGGCCTGGGCCTCAACCTCTAGAACTTTCAGACCCTGTTGAATAACTTTGGACATATTCTAACGAACCTTTCTTACTTCTTCTTCAGGCTTGCTTTAACAAAATGCACGAAGAGAGGGTGCGGAGCCAAGGGCTTTGATTTGAATTCCGGATGGAACTGCACGCCGACAAACCATGGGTGATCAGGAAGTTCCACAATCTCGACCAGGTCACGTTCTTTGCAGATACCGGAAGCCATCATGCCGTTCTTTTCAAACAAGTCTTTATACTTGTTGTTGAACTCAAAACGGTGTCGGTGACGTTCCATAATGGACGACGCCTTGTACACCTGATAGGCGCGCGAGCCCGAGGCAATAGCGCATGGGAAAGCGCCCAGGCGCATGGTGCCCCCCTTGTTGATCACTCCGCGCTGCTCGGCCATGGAATCAATCACGAAGTTGCCAGTGCGTTTGTTTTCAGCGTGGAATTCACGGCTGGTGGCATCTTTGATACCACACACGTTGCGCGCAAACTCAATCGCCGACAACTGCATACCAAAGCAGATACCAAAGAATGGAACCCGCTTTTCACGGGCATACTTGATGGCCGTGATCTTGCCTTCCACACCACGGGTGCCGAAGCCCCCCGGCACCAGAATGCCGTCGACCTTGCCCAATAAAGAGTGCACAGTCTTGTCGGTGACCTTTTCGGAATCCACGTAAATGATTTCCACGCGGGCATTGTTGGCAACGCCACCGTGAACCAAGGCTTCATGCAGGGATTTGTAGGATTCCTTCAAATCGACATACTTGCCAACCACACCGATTTTCACGGTATGACTTGGGTTCCCCAGAATCTTCACCAGATTCTGCCAGCCTTTCATGTTCAGTTTGCCAGCAGAAAGGCCCAGACGTGCCACGATCAGCTCATCCAGCTTTTCTCTGTGCAAAGCCAGAGGGACTTCATAGATAAAACGACTGTCCTGAGCGGCGATAACATTTTCCGGTTTCACGGAACAGAACAGACCGATTTTGGCCTTCAGATTGTCATCAATGACTTTTTCACTGCGGCAGACCAGGAAGTCGGGTTGCAGACCGATTTCACGCAGCTCTTTCACTGAGTGCTGAGTCGGCTTGGATTTCAACTCACCCGCCGCCGCGATGTACGGGACATAAGTCACATGCACCAGCACAGAGTTTTCCTGCCCCACATCGATACGCATCTGACGAATGGCTTCCAGGAACGGCTGACTTTCGATATCCCCGACTGTCCCGCCGATTTCAACCAGAATGATTTCACTGCCCTGAGCGGCTTCATAGATACGAGCTTTGATTTCTTCCGTGATGTGCGGAATGACCTGCACAGTGCCACCCAGGTAGTCCCCGCGACGCTCGCGGTTCAAAACCGTGTCATAGATCTGACCGGTGGAAACAGAGTTTGAGCGGTTCATCAAAGCGGATGTGAAACGCTCATAGTGCCCCAGATCCAGATCGGTTTCCGCCCCGTCTTCAGTCACATAAACTTCACCGTGCTGCAATGGCGACATTGTGCCAGGATCCACGTTCAAATAAGGATCAAATTTCATGATGGTCACTTTGTGACCGCGGCCTTCCAGCAAAGCACCAAGGCTGGCTGCTGTCAGTCCTTTGCCAATCGAGGAAACAACGCCCCCGGTGACAAAAATAAATTTTTGCTTCAACGTTTTCTTGGTCGACTTCGCTGTCGACACCTTCTTTGTGGTGGTCTTTCTCTTTGCCATTACATCCCCTGTGAGCTTAAGAGTTTTTCGAGTCGCGCCAGATCTTCGGGAGTATCCACCCCGACACTGGCTTCCTTGACTCTGATTACTTTGATTTTTGCACCTAAATACAGAGCGCGCAGCTGCTCCAGACTCTCGGCTTTTTCAATGAGGGCCGGAGGAGCTTCGCAGAACTGTTTTAAAAAATTTCTGGAATAGGCATACATGCCGATGTGTTTCAGACAACCATCCATGCTGCCGGCCTCTGTGGCCGACATACGGGAATAAGGCATTGGATAGCGGCTGAAATAAAGAGCCTCATCACGGCAGTTCACAACAACTTTCACCGAGTTCATGGATTGCAGCTCTTCAGCACTGATCGGATGAGCCAGCGTGGCCATGTCCATTTTCGGATCATCGACAAACACCTGCGCCAGGCGGTCAATCAACTCGCCGGTCACCAGCGGTTCATCCCCCTGGATGTTGACAACAACATCACAGGCAACATCTTTAATGGCAGCATTGATTCGGTCGCTTCCGGTGGGAAGATCGCTGTCCGTCATGACGACTTTAACACCGACAGCTTCGGCGGCGGCTTTGATGCCTTCGTGATCGGTGGCGACAATCACCTCGCTCAGAAGTTTCGACTTCTTGGCTCCTTCAACCGTCCACTGAATCAGGGGGCGGCCTTTCAAGCTCACCAGGGGTTTTCCGGGGAAGCGTGTAGAGCCAAAACGAGCGGGGATCACACCGACAATTTTCATTCTTTTATCCAATTTTCATAGATGTAGTCTTCAACCGCGTCCTGGCCCTCTTTTTTCAGGGCGGAAACACCGAACACGGCACTCAGGCCCGAGGCCTTCTTCACTTTCGCCACCGCCTGCAGCATCTGACTGCGCGACATCTTGTCGGCTTTGGTCAGCACCACAGCCAGCGGGAAGCCACGACGTTCAGAGAACTCTTTCAAAAGCTCTTCGTCTTCAGTCCACGAGCGACGGATGTCCATCACCAGAAGCAGTCCACGAAGTTGTTCACGGTTCATCAGATAAGTTTCAATCATGCGGTGCCATTCACGCATTTCATCACCGGAACGAGCCGCAAAGCCGTAACCCGGCATATCCACCATCACATAGGACTGATCCAGCTCAAAGAAATTGAGCAGACGGGTTTTACCCGGCGTGGAGCTGACTTTCGCAATCTTGTTTTTGGTCAGGGCATTGATGAAAGACGACTTTCCGGCGTTGGACCGACCAGCGATGGCCACCTCGGCTTTCTTATGTACAGGGAAGTCTTTTTCCAGAACGGCGCTTTTAATGAACTGAATCGTCTTTGGCATAGCCAAGACTATCAGAGCTCCCCCCATTTCTCAATTCCGAGAACCTAGTCCGTCGCAGGATAATTTGGCGAGTCGAAAAGCCCGAGCCCCACTTATATTTGAATCCAGCCCGGTCAAAGTCTTGAAGTGGTGGGTCATCGCATTCCCCACCACAAAGGTGGGCACTTTTTAAGCAGGAGACCCCATGTCACAAGCCTTTCTGAAAACAATGGACGAAAACCCCAAAACCCTGACTTTGCAGGAATTCGTTACCCTGGGCAAAGACTCGCAATGCCAGATCCAAATCCTGGGTGAACAAGTCGCCGAACGCCACGCTCGCATCGAAAAGAAAGATCAATCATATTTGATCCGCGATCTGCGCACCCCGCAAGGCACCTATGTGAATGATGCCCGCGTGATGGAAGCGTTCCTGCAAGAAGGTGACGTCATCAGGTTGGGGGAACAGGAATTCCTGTTCTTAACCCAGGAAGAGACCACCACCCCCTTCCCAATCAAAAGTCGCAACGATGTCTGGAATGAAGAACTGCAGGCCCTTTCCAATGTCGCCAAAACCGAGTTCCCGGTCCTGATTCTGGGCCCTTCCGGAACAGGCAAGGATGTCATTGCCCAGGCTCTGCATGAAAACAGCCTTCGCGACAAGGGCCCCTTCGTCAGCGTGAACTGCAGTGCCTTGAGCGAAACCCTGATTGAAAGTGAGCTTTTCGGTCACGTGAAAGGCAGCTTCACCGGCGCTATCAACGACCGCAAAGGGGCTTTTGAAGCCGCCCGCGGCGGCACATTGTTCCTGGATGAAATCGGGGATCTTTCCTACAGTCTCCAGGCAAAACTGCTGCGCGCCCTGGAAAACAACGAAATCCGCCCAGTGGGTGCGGATCGCAATGTGCGCACCGATGTTCGCATCATCGCCGCCACCCACCAGAATCTGTCTGAAAAAATCCGCGAAGGTCTGTTCCGGTCGGATCTTTATTTCCGCCTGAATGTAGTGTCGGTGGCGCCACCTGCTTTGGCTTTGCGCATGGAGGACTTTGAAGAGCTGCTTTACACCTTTGCCCGCAAAATGCGTGTGCGCTTTTCATTCGGTGCCATTGCCCGCCTGAAAAAGCATCCATGGCCGGGGAATATTCGAGAATTGAAAAATCTGGTCAGTCGCGCAGCGGCTCTTTACCCGCGCATTCATATCACAGAGAACCATGTCGAAAAACTGCTGGATAAAACGCTTCTGGAAAAATCCGAAGAACGCGTCAGCAACGACATGCCGGTGATTAAAGAGATTGAAAAACAGATGATCATCAAACGCCTGCAGGCGAATAAAGGAAACCAGCGAAGAACGGCTCAGGATCTGGGCATGCCCAAAAGCACGCTGCATGACCGTTTGAAATACTATGACATCGATATCACGAGCTTTAAGGTTTAACGATCGCGGTTTTGATAAAGATCCGGCGCACGTAACCCTTGGTCAGGATCTTGTTCACTTCTTTGCGCAGACGTTCGCAAAGCTCTTGTTTGCCCTCCCCTGAGGCTGCCTGATCGAAAGTCATCTCCTCGATCGTTCTCAGGAACAGGTCTTCCACTTCCGCTTCGCGGTCTTTGATTTCGACAACGACATCAGAGGCCGCGCCTTCCACATAGAACTCAAAAGCCCCCATGGGATTGGTGCCGGACTCTGCGGAACGGCGCAGGTTCACCACCATTCTTTGCATCAGAAACACATTTTGCGCGGCACGGGTGGAGTCATAGAACGACTCCACTTCGGTTTTGGGATCGTACTGGTATTTCTGGGATGACCAGTCCGCCATAGAATGAATGAACAGATCCTCGTGCTGAGGAATCAGGCCTTTCGTGGCCAGACGATAAAGCACCACACCAGCACCCGCCGTCACCACCAGCAAGCCCGCCAAGGCGAGCTTTTTCACCAGCGAGAATGACTTGAACGTCGCCATGAATTCGCCAAGGCCGGATTTAAAGCCCTGAGCAGTTCTTTTCGCCCACGCCAGCAGAAGCGGTCCGGCATTCACAATGCGATGACGAAGCTGCTCTTTGAATTTTCTCCAACTTAAGCGCATCACGGTGCGCTTCATTTTTACTTTATAGGAAATGCGCGGAAGGAAGGGCAGAATTTTCAAAAGCTTCTTGCGGAATCCGGTCGCGGACTGCCACAGCTTTTCTTCTTCTGCGAGGGTGTATTCAAGCTCGATGCCTTCTTCGTAAATCAAGGCATCACCGGCCATATCGGGGCCGATTTCATTCAGCGACTGAGCAAACTCGGGGTCTGCTTCCGCCAGTGCAGAGTCCAAGGACTCAAGGGACATCAAATCTTCAGCTTCCCCTTCCGGAGCGCCGTCCTTGATCTCTTCCTCTACCTTGGTCGTGTTTTCCTGTTCAGCCAATGCGATTCCCCCAAGACGATTGTAAGGAAGGAATCAAATACGTCGCAAGAACAATTTATAAACAGAAGTCCATCGGCTAGCATTAAGACTGCAGGAGATATCTTTGATGAAAGTCCTTGTATCCGTCATTGTGGCCCTGGGGGCCTTGAGTGGTTGTTCCCATCTTCACCGTTCCGCGGACAGCGGCTATGCCCCGGCACCGGAAGATGTCCGCTATAGCGACAACTCCAATCGTGGAGTCTATGACCGCCAAACTCGCCAGACAGCTTATGAGTTGGGTTTGGACCCAGGCTCACTGAGTAGCCGCGACCTGCAGGCCGTTCGCGATCGTCAGCAACTGCGCCAGTTGGAACGCAGCCTGTCCTCGCGCAAAGAGCGCGAACAGTACTCCAAGATCCTGCCTTGGCTTAAAAATGATGCAGAAAAAATCGAAGTCCTGTCCATTCCGTCCATCGAAGGCCGTCAGGCTTGGGTGAACCGCAACAGCGTGTGGAACCGATCTCAGGCTCCGCAGGAGGAAATGAAGGGTTTGATCGAATCCCAGGATATCGCCGTGGGAATGCCACAGGATTATGTCAAAAGATCCTGGGGGGACCCGATGAGTGTCGAAGTCTCGGGCAATCCTCTGTACAAAAACGAACGCTGGAAATATCAGAAATTTGTGTCCGCCCCGGAGGGCTACCGCAAAGAAACACGTTATGTGTACTTTGAAGGCGGACGTGTGGTTGGCTGGGAAACTGAATAAGACGAAGCCCTAGTGAGCTTCGTCCCAGTTGTTCCCGATCGCATAATTGACCTTCAACGGCACTTTCAGCTTCATCACGTTTTCCATGATTGAAACCAACTGAGGGGAGTGCTTTTGCAGATTCTCCTCGAAATCCTCGAAGATCAATTCATCGTGCACCTGCAACAGCATGCGCACCGGCACTTTTTCAAACACTTCGATCATCGCCTTTTTCACCAGATCGCTGGCAGTCCCCTGAATCGGGGCATTGATTGCGGCGCGCTCGCCGAACTTCTTCAAAGCCATGTTCTTGGACTGAAGTTCGTCGATGTAACGGCGGCGACCAAACAGTGTTTCGACATAACCTTTTTCGTGGGCTGTTTTTACCGTGCCATCAATATATTCGCGCACGTTTTTAAAGCGGTTGAAATAGCGATCGATAATATCCTTGGCTTCCGTGCGTGAAATACCCAGGTTTTCTGCCAGACCGAAAGCTCCCTGCCCGTAAGCAATACCAAAGTTCACGGCCTTGGCAGAACGACGGTGTTCAGCAGTCACATCTTTCAAAGGCACCCCGAACACTTCCGCTGCGGTGGCCGCATGAATATCGAGGTCTTCAGCAAAGGCTTTGCACAAGTTCGGGTCTTCGGAAATATGCGCCAGAATACGCAATTCGATCTGGGAATAGTCCACCGACAAAAGCTTCATGCGCGGAGCCGCGATGAACGCCTTGCGTACCTGCTGGCCGCGCGCGGTACGAATTGGAATATTCTGCAAATTCGGCTGCGTGCTGGAAAGACGGCCCGTGGTGGTCAGGGCCTGATTAAAGCTCGTGTGCACGCGCTCGTCTTTAGGATCAATCATGGTTGGCAAGGCATCGACGTAAGTGGACTTCAGCTTGGACATCTCACGCCATTGCAAAACCAGTTTTGCAATCGGATGCTCCAGACCCAACAACACTTCTTCGTCTGTGGAATAGCCGGTTTTTGTTTTTTTCCCGGCAGGCAGGCCCAGTTTTTCAAACAGGATCACGCCCAGCTGTTTCGGGCTTCCGACGTTAAAGGACTCCCCTGCCGCTTCGTGGATTTGTTTTTCGATTTCTGCGATGTCTTTCGCCAGCTCTTCACTTTGTTTGGCCAAAAGATCCTTGTCGATGCGAACCCCCAGACGCTCCATGGACAAAAGCACACGGGCCAATGGAAGGTCCAGTTCCTGATAAACCTTTTCACCCTGCACGGTCTGCAACTGGGATTTCAGGGTTGTGGCAAAATTCAATTGAGCATTGTACAGCTGCGATGGTGAAGCCAGATCCGGCAACACATCGGCCATAAAGCGAGTGTAGATCTTGGAAAAATCGGAGGTGTCACCGGCCTTCAACACGTAAGCCGCCAACTGGGAATCCCAGGCCGCCACCGGAGTTTTCGCTCCGATCTTGTGCCAGAAGGACTTCAGGTCATAGCCATGCCATTGAACTTGGAAAGTGTCGGTCAACTTCCCCAGATATTCATGATCAGGGACCTGGATGATCTGGGACTCAGTTCCGATGAAGACTCCACGCATGTCGCTAAAGCCCCAAAGACTTTGGTGTTCCGCCAGGAAGTCGGCTAGTTCACGGGTTGTCATGCTTTTTTCAGTGAACTGACGCTCTTCTTTGGCAATCACGATGGTTGGCGCAACATCATCGGCAATACTCAATGGCGCGGATGGGGCTGCCGTCTTGATCAACGGACCGGCCGGAGCCGCAGGTGTCGACGCCACCGGGGTCGTGTCCACTGTTCCAAACAGACTTTTTTCGAAGGATTTAAAATTCAGCTCATGCAGGAAGGCACGCAGTTCGTCCGCCTTGAATGGCTTGAGTTTGTAGGCCTCAAGGTCATCCGGCATCGGTACGTCACAGGAAATAGTCACCAGCTTTTTGGACAATAGCGCGTTGTCTTTGGAGGCAATCAGCTTTTCACGAACGCTTTTGCTTTCAACTTTGTCGATATTTTCATAGATGTCTTCAACGTGTTTGAACTGCTCCAAAAGCTTGATGGCGCCTTTTTCCCCGACACCCTTTACGCCCGGAACGTTGTCCGAAGCATCCCCCACAATCGCCAGATAGTCGATAAACTGATCCGGGCGCACACCCCACTTTTCAAAGACACCTTCAGCGTTGTAGCGAACACCCTTCATCGTGTCGTACAACGTGACACCGTCTTCGATCAACTGGCCGAAGTCTTTATCGCCGCTGACAATGAACACTTCCATGCCATTGCGACGGCTCCATTTAGTCAATGTCCCGATGATGTCATCGGCCTCGAAGGATTCGACTTCAAATGCGGGAACTCCCAGCAGGTCTGCCAGTCTTTTGATATAAGGGATTTGTTGGGCCAGTTCGTCCGGCATCTCGGTACGGTGAGCTTTGT
Organism: Bdellovibrio bacteriovorus; assembly: GCF_048286975.1. Classification (GTDB taxonomy): domain Bacteria; phylum Bdellovibrionota; class Bdellovibrionia; order Bdellovibrionales; family Bdellovibrionaceae; genus Bdellovibrio; species Bdellovibrio bacteriovorus_H. The sequence goes on from NZ_JBLVRT010000001.1 coordinate 69,293, forward strand.
AGCCATCGTACATGGTTTTTCGGAAAGAGGGTTCTTTGCGGTCATAGCAGAAAACCAGATACTCGGGTTTTTCCTCTTTCAGAAGTTTGATCATCATGGAGAGGAAGCCGTAAACGGCGTTAACCGGAACTCCGCTTGGAGACGAAAGGGCACGAATCGCGTAGAAGGCGCGAAAGAACATGGCACTGACGTCAATAAGGTAGATTTTCTTCATGAAGGCCTCCGGATGTAAACCAAAGGTCTACACCGCACAGGCCTGATTGTCGATGATTGATGCCTATTTCAATTCGGCTTTCACGCGAGTGAAATCGATTTGTTCCAGGGCATTTTTATCCAGCTCGTTTTCCGCAGCCGGAGTGTATTTGACTTCATCGCTGCAAGCTTCCGCCTGACGAAGAATGATCTCCAGATCGCCACGGATGGAGGACTCAACGGAACGGCGTCCTTCTTCCCAAGCTTCGATGTCACCAATTGAACAATGCAAACGACGGGCAAGATCGGATCGGCTCCAGCCCAAACGCAGGCGGAGGTCACGGAGAGATTCTTTATTCCAATCAAGCTGCTGATTATTATCTAGCATATAAACCCCTGGGATTACTTCAAAAGTATCCCTTTATAGAGCAGGAATACTATTTGTATTATACCCGGAAAACACTAGATAATGCGATGAGTTATAGACTATTGCTCTGGGAAAACGAAAACCAGGTCATGCTCGCCCGCCAGATCCAATTTATCGCGAGCCTGGCGCTCAATAAAGGAAGGATCCTTAGCCTGCTTAAGTTGGCCGGTCAGAGCCGCAATGTTCTGACGCGTCTGCTGGATTTCAAATGTGATTCTATCAAAATCACGGTGCAAACCCCACAGGCGGAAGGCATTTCCATTCACAACGATTGAAACGGAAAAGATCAGCAAACAAACCAGCGCCACCTTCGTGGGACTATTCAGAAATCGACGTAAACCAACCGCAAACTGTGTGTAAGACATGAGTTCATTCTAGCTATATCCTCAGACGAAGGCTACAGGACCGAAGCCTAGGTCCAGCCATGTCTTTATAGTTAATATCGATAGTTCTCATATTTAATATCGATTCGATTTATGGGCTGATTTCACCGATCTTAATGTAAGCAAGAGAGGTGTTATGAGAACGTGGGCAGACTATCTTAAGACGGCACAAACCGAAGACCCGGTTTTTGAGGCCGTTCGCCACAATGACTACAACCAAGTCATGACATATTTAAAAAATCTGGGAAATCCCGATATGAAAAATCACAAGGGTCACTCGCTGCTGATGCTGGCAGCCTATAATGGTCACCTTTCGTTGGTAAGCCTTCTGATATCCTGTCGCGCCGACGTCAATTCGCGCGACAACAGTGGCAATACAATTCTTATGGGTGTGGCTTTTAAGGGCCATGACAAAATCGCCCGCCAGTTGCTCCGTGCCGGCGCCGACCTGAATGCCCGCAACCCCAAGGGGCAGACTGCTTTGAGCTTTGCCGAAGCCTTTGGCCGCGACGATCTGGTGCGACTGTTTAACGAACTTCAAACTGAACCACCCGCCCCTGGATCGCGCCTCTGGCGCCGTCTGCAGGCTTTATCCCAATTCTTCATCCCCGCACGAGGTTAATTTATGAAAAAGACACTCACAACATCCGCAGGCATTCCCGTTTCTGAAAACCAGCACAGCCTTACTTCCGGCCCGCGCGGCCCGGTGGCTTTGCAGGACTATCACCTGATTGAAAAGCTGGCGCACTTCAACCGCGAACGCATTCCAGAGCGCGTGGTGCACGCCAAGGGCTCTGGTGCCTATGGCACCTTCACCGTCACTCATGACATCACGCGCTTCACCAAAGCGGCGATCTTTTCAAAGATCGGCAAAAAGACCGAAGCCTTCCTGCGCTTTTCAACTGTCGCAGGAGAAAAGGGATCCGCAGATACCGAGCGCGACCCGCGCGGCTTTGCCTTAAAGTTCTATACCGAAGAAGGCAACTGGGACATCGTGGGCAACAACACGCCGGTCTTCTTTGAACGAGATCCCTTGAAGTTCCCGGACTTCATCCACTCGCAGAAACGCGATCCGCAAACAGGATATAAAAACCCGGTGCGTATGTGGGATTACTGGTCCAAAGCCCCTGAAGCTTTGCACCAGATCACGATCTTATTCGGTGATCGCGGAATCCCAGATGGCTATCGCTTTATGAATGGCTACGGCAGCCACACGTTCAGCTTTATCAATGATAAAAACGAACGCGTGTGGGTGAAGTTCCACTTCAAATCCATGCAAGGGATCAAAAATCTTTCTGTCGCCAAAGCAACCGAACTGGCTGGATCTGACCCGGATTATGCCGGTCGCGATCTGTTCGAGGCGATTGAAAGAAAGGAATTCCCACGCTGGGCTTTGAAGGTTCAAATTATGACTGAACGTCAGGCCGAACAATTCCGGTTTGATCCGTTTGATCTTACCAAGGTGTGGCCACACAGCGAATTCCCACTGTTGGATGTCGGGATTCTTGAGCTGAACAGAAATCCGGAAAACTATTTTGCTGAAGTCGAGCAAGCCGCCTTTTCACCAAGCAACGTCCCACCGGGCGTGGGCTTTTCCCCGGATAAGATGCTGCAAGGACGACTGTTCGCCTATCCGGATGCCCAACGCTATCGCCTGGGGGTAAACTATCAGTACATGCCAGTGAATCGCCCGCACTCGGAAGTAAACAGTTATCACCGCGACGGCAGCATGAGATTCGACGGCAACGGAGGAAGACAGGACAACTATGAACCCAATGGTTTTGGCGGTCCGTCACAGAATGAAAGCTTCAAAGAACCTGCCTTGAATTTGTCAGGCACTCTGGATCGTCATGATTCCCACAAAGACAATGACGACTTCACTCAGGCCGGAAATTTGTATCGAATGCTCAGCGAAGAAGAAAAAGACCGATTAACATCCAACATCGCAGGCACGATGAAAACCATTTCAGAGGACCTGCAAGCCAAAAACATAGAACACTTCAAGAGATGCGACCCGGATTATGGCAGCCGCATCGCCGCCAAATTGGGATTAGACTAACGAAAGGGCTCGTTGCACAACTTGCGCAACGGGCCTTTTAGCCATAAACGACATCGGATTGGTCAAGACGAGAACGAATCAGAACAAACTCGGCCACCTCACTGGATTGATTAGAAATAAAATGTGGCAACCCACTTTGAGCCTTAAAGCAAGCACTGTCACCGACCAGCAAGATCAGCTCTTCGGAACCTTCCTTGGCAACGACACTGCCTTTGGTAACGAAAACCACTTCATCCGTGCCGTTATGAAAGTGAGGTGCCGACGAAGACTTCCCAGGCTCCAATATCTCATGAGAAATAAAAAGCCCCTGAGCCCCCAAAGCACCTGAGATCACCGCCGACAAGGAAAACTCCTCACCAGTCTTCGACGACGTCAACTGAAGAAAACTTCTATCGGCTAATCTATTTATTTCCATCTAAGTATCCTCAACAAAAAACTTACGAACACACATCACTCCCTCCCAAAACGCAAAAAAGCCCGCCAAAGGCGAGCTTTTGAGCCAGTCCCCCAAAAGCCACCCCAAAACCAAGGTCGCTCAAAAGGGTTCGAATGCAAGGCGGAGGGTTCTCTCCGAAACGGAGGCGTGCTCCAAGCACGTCGGAGAGAAGGAGAGAGCCCGACAACGAAGTCAGTCGGACTCTTTTCAGCGGCCGCCTATCGGAAGGCTGCTTTGTCCCAGTATAGGCCCATACCACCCAAGTCTTCTTCGATTCTCAGAAGCTGGTTGTACTTCGCGGTTCTTTCACCACGGCACAAGCTGCCTGTTTTGATCTGATGGCAGTTCAGGCCTACAGCCAGATCTGCAATTGTCACATCTTCCGTCTCACCAGAGCGGTGGGACATGATTGTGCGGAATTTGTTACGTTGAGCCAGGTTCACGGCTTCGTAAGTTTCAGTCAAAGTACCGATTTGGTTAACTTTCACCAACAAAGCGTTACCCGCTTTTTTCTCAAGACCCATGCGCAGACGTTTTGGATTGGTCACAAACAAATCATCACCAATCAACTGCATAGTGGAGCCCATTTGAGCTGTGGACTGAACCCAAGAATCCCAATCGTCTTCAGCGAAGCCGTCTTCGATGGAAACAAGAGGATATTTCTCTGCCCAGGATTTGTAGATGCCAAGAAGTTCGGTCGGGCTGATGTGACCACCCTGCCATTCGTATTTGCCTTCTTTGAACATTTCAGTTGCAGCCACGTCCAACGCCAGGAACACGTTCTGACCTGGATCGTAACCAGCATCCACAATCGCATTCATCAGCAAATCAAGAGCTTCCTGATTGGAACCCAATTTCGGAGCGAAGCCACCTTCGTCACCTACTGCTGTGGAAAGACCTTTTTTCGCCAGGATCTTTTTCAGAGTGTGGAAGATCTCAGTACCTGCACGCAGGGACTCAGCGTAAGAGTTGTTCACAGTTGGAACGATCATGAATTCCTGAATGTCCAAACCGTTGTTCGCGTGCGCGCCACCGTTCAGAACGTTCATCAATGGCACTGGCAGGCGAGAAGCCTGAGAGCCACCAACGTAACGGTAAAGCGGCAAACGGCAGTCTTGAGCCGCTGCTTTAGCAACTGCCAAAGACACACCCAGGATCGCATTTGCGCCCAAGTTGGATTTATTTTCAGTGCCGTCGATGTCGCGCAGGATTTTATCGATGTAAACCTGTTCTGTTGCCTGAAGGCCCACGATTTCCGGAGCGATTTTTTCACGAACATTGTCGACAGCTTTGTAAACGCCTTTACCCAGGAAACGGTTTTTGTCGCCATCGCGAAGCTCGCAAGCTTCGTGAGCACCGGTGGAGGCACCAGATGGAACTGCTGCGCGGCCCATATTGCCGTCAGCTGTTGTAACTTCAACCTCTACAGTCGGGTTTCCACGGCTGTCCAGGATTTCACGAGAGATGACACTGATGATTTCAGACATGTTGATTTCCTTCTTTGTCGGCGTTTTTATTCATCGTTTTCTTAACCAGATCCATGCTTTCAAAGACCGTGCGCGGGTACTGGGTTTTTACGAACTCCCAGTCAACGCGTCTCATGGCTTCTTTCACCGCCGGGGTCATTTTCCCCTGGGCTGCAAGCATGGTGATCAGCTGCTGGGCGCGCACCATATAGTCGTGCAGGCGCGCCAGATTCTGACTCAAAACATAGCCCGGAGTTTCGCTGTCGAAATTCAGGTGGGACAAAGAGCCTTCGTGAGGCAGCAGCGAAGACGCTGCATTCTCTGGCACTTCCGCCTGAACGCCGGTGGCGGACTTCAGATTCTGTTTTTCAATTGTACGGATTCTTTCTTCAAGGTCACCGACATATTTTTGCAGATCTTCGCGTTCACGCTGGGTGCGCTGAAGATCATCGATCAGACTTTGGAACAAAGCCGGGCTGACCTGATGGCCGACCGATTCGCTGAAGATCGAACTTTGCTGAGTCGACCAGTTCAGCTGAATGGTGATGCCTTCCCAGTTACAGACCGCCGCCGGCTGACCGACATAAACCGGCAGCGACTCGAACGCCGCCTTCAGATAAGTCGTCACCAGCGGGTATTGTTCTGCCGGCAAAGGCAGATCAAACGAGATGCTGGCCTCATCACGGCGAAGATTTTCAATCGGTGGTTTTGGAGAGATAAAGTAAGAGAGGAACTGCTCTGGTTGATTAAAGATTTCCTGAGGATGCGGCATCATGCGCAGAACGCTGTCCAGCACTCCCCACGCACGCAACTCCGGCCCTTCATGTCCCGCACGCTGCAGAATGTTTTCTTCCCGCTTCAGCGGAAGGCGCAGTACGGTTTCCAGAAAGTTTTCCATTTCAGGCGCAGTCATCCAATAAGACGAGTCTTTGAGCAATTCCATCGGAAGATGGATCTGCTCATACAGCGGGCTGAGGTCTTCGCCTTGCTGCTCCAGAACGGTTAAAACTGCGTTTGAAATCTTACAACTAAAGTGCACGAAGAAGGTCTTAGCCTAGTTTTTCCACTCTTTAAACACAAAAAAACGAACGATATTTCACTCTGCGCAGAGCAGCTGCGTTATGGGGTTGACGCGGTGTAGGTGTAAAAAGTCACCAGGCACCTTTTAGGCGACTTTTGCGAACTTGGATTTTGGGAAGGGCAGGTTGTTGTCGATGATTTCTTCCATGAACGACGGCACGTTGCCTGTGGGCTGGAGTTTTCCTTCCAGGGTTCCGTCAGGACGACGCGTCAGGCGAGACATCTCAAAGATCGGGATTACGTTGTATGAACCATCCGCACTGAATCCGCGCACTTCGCTGATTGCTGCAATACGGCGAGATCCGTCCGAAAAACGTGAGACCTGGATAATAATTTCAATCGCCGAAGACACCTGAGAGCGCAAAGCCTTCTCACTGATCTTCGCATCACCACCTTGAGCCAGGGCTTCCAAACGCACAATCGCATCTTCCGGCGTATTGGCGTGGACCGTTCCCATACATCCTTTATGGCCCGTATTCATGGCGTTCAGCAGTTCCATGGCTTCACTGGAACGAACCTCCCCGACAATAATTCTATCGGGACGCAAACGCAGGGCGGACTTTAAAAGATCCTTGATCGTGACCTCACCCTTGCCCATGGCATCAGCCTGGCGGGTTTCAAACATCACCACGTGCTCGTAATCAACCTGCAGCTCGGATGAGTCCTCAATCACCATCACACGCTGACCTTTCGGAATGCGCGTGCACAAAAGTGAAAGCAATGTCGTTTTACCGGAACCGGTACCACCGCTGACGATGATGTTTTTCCCCAGGAACATGCAAATATCCAGGAAACGCGCACCATCCTCGGTGATCGCACCGAAGCGGATATAGTCGGCAAAAGTGATTTTGTTGTTCGTGAATTTACGAATGGAAAGTGTCGTGCCCTTACGGGACATCGGCGGAATCACCGCTGCAATACGTGAACCATCCGGAAGACGCGCATCCAGACGAGGCGATTCGTCATCGATACGGCGACCCACACTTTGCGCGATGCTGTTCACCGCTGCACGCAGATCATCCTCGGACGGGAAAAACTCGGAAACTCTTTCGAGCTTACCCTTTCTTTCAACGAAAATTTCCTTATGGCCATTGATAAGAATTTCGGACACACCCTTGTCTTCCAGGTATTTCGCAACAGGACCGAGATTCTGCTGAATGGTCTGTTTGAAAACGTTCGACTGGTCAGACATGGGTGCCTTTCCTCAGATAAAAAAATTACTTGGACGCCGGCATACGATCAGGCGCTGCCGCATCGGAATAGATGATAAACTTTCCCTGCACGGCCGTTTCCGGGCACTGGTACGAGAATATTCCGTCCGTTTTTGGCGTCACATGGAAGGTCTTCTGTTCGCCAAACACCGTGTTGTGATGCTCTGAGAAAGCATCCAGCACGAAGCTGACGTTCTTTTCCTTGTTGTTCACGTTCACCACGTGAATGCGATAGTTGCCGCCCTTTTTAAGGCGCACCTGCGCAGGAACGAAACCTTTTTCCGTATTCATGATGACGATGTCCTGAGTCGGCTCCACCGAGTCAAACACCTTGCTGAGAATATTGACGGACTGATCCTCCTGCACGCTTGCCGGCAGGCGGTCTTCATTTTTAACCTTGTTGAATTCTACCTGACGACGGGAGAAGTCCACTTCCCACGCATTCGCGACAGACGAAAGCAACAACAGGCAAAGAACCTTAGTGCAACTCTGTGCGATCCTGGAACTCACAAAACTCACGGGCCACCTCCATAGCGATATAATTCACGGATCTTGGATCCATCATGTGGAGCTTCTGAACCAGAAGGTCTTTGTTGCCACGGCAGCCGTTGATTGTCTGGAAAGCGTCACTCAGGATTTGTGGGTTTGCCATCATCTCCCGCGTCACTTCGGACCAATCAAGTTTCAATACAGGGTCAATAGCCCCTACTGTGTAGAGAGCATCGAACACTAATTGCAAATCGCCTTGCAGAAACATTGAATCCTCCTAATTGCTCAAGGGCATCCAGCCCACATGGTGTTTCTATCGGTAGGAGTTCATAAGAACTTGAGTCAATTTGAGGCGATTTTTGAAGACTTGAGGAGATCTATCGTTTGACGCTGGCCCAGAGTCGAAACAGACTTGGGCCCGGTCCGGTCGAGGGAAATTACTGTTCGGAGGCGGCAGATTCTGCCGGTTTTTCAGACGGAGTTTCGTTTTTGTGGGACAGAATACTGCCGGCGATCTCAGAAGGAGATGTCGTGTCCTTCATCATGCGCAGCTTTCTTTCGCTGATGGCGTCCTTCGTGACTTCGATTTTTGCGTCACGAATACGCTCGGCAATCTTTCTTTCAAATCCGTCATTTTTCGCATGGGGCTTGATTTCCGCCAGCAAATTCTCGAGGAAAATGACGTACGTCACTTGCACGACAGGCTTAAAAGCACGAGGATTCTTCAGGGCGTTGATCGCTTCGTCAGTAAGTTGACTGATCGTTTTTTCCCAGGACTCCAATTCATCCAGATTTGAACGCAAAGGAGACACCACTTTCTCGATCATCTCGTCATCATTGGGGCGTGCGTACACTGCCTGAAGTGCCTCTTTGAGTGGCACAGCTTTGCCGCTGGAAGACTTTTTCGATTCTTTAACCTTGTCACTGACCAGCTGATTCATCTGATCCAGATCCTTCAAGGCCAATTGAGAATAGTTAAACAGCAGACCCGCATGCGCCGTGCCGCTAAGAAACATAACCGCGAACATTGTTAAAAGGAAATTTGATTTATTCATAGAAGTCAGTTTAAAGGGGTCTTAGAGTGAGACAAGTCCTAATTAGCAGGACCTTGGACCGGGATTTTTTCCTTCCCTCTAAACTGAAAATGATGTCAATATAAAGGGGCTCAAAAAATTACAATCATCCATCTTGGAGGAAGACATTGAAAGCACTTAAGTTATTTGGAATTTCAGCACTGGCACTTACATTGGTAAACTGTGCCCCTTCAGCTAAACAACTCAAGGAAGCAGTAGAAAAAGATCCGAGCATCGTGTTCGCAGCGATCGAAAAAGATCCAGAACAATTCATTGAAGTGGTGAACAAAGCCGCTCAAAATGCTCAACGTAAAGCTCAGGAAAAAGCTGTTGCCGAAGAAGGCAAAAAGCGTGACGACGAATTCAAGAACCCATTGAAACCGGCTATCGAAGAAGGCCGCGTTATCTTTGGCCCTAAAGACGCTAAAGTTACTATCATTGAATACTCTGACTTCGAGTGCCCATACTGCGCTAAAGGTCACGCAACTGTTGATGAAGTGATGAAAGCTTACCCTAAGGACGTTCGCGTTGTTTACAAGCACCTTCCTTTGGATTTCCACCCAATGGCAATGCCTGCAGCTCAGTACTTCGAAGCTATCGCTTTGCAAGACGCTGCTAAAGCTGAAAAGTTCTACAACTTGGTATTCGAAAACCAAGGTGAGTTGAGAACTAAAAAAGAAGGCGCATTGAAAGATGCAGCTAAAAAAGCTGGCGCGGACATGAAGAAGCTTGAAAAAGATCTTAACTCTGAAGTGGTTAAGAAACGTATCGAAGCGGACATGGAAGAAGCTCGTAAATTCAACTTCTCCGGTACTCCAGGCTTCCTGATCAACGGTGTTTCCCTGCGTGGCGCTTATCCGTTCGCTGATTTCAAAGAAATCATCGACCGTCACTTGGCTGAAGCGAAGTAGTCTTTTTTAAAGATCGATCTTCAAAAACCCACAGTTTGAAAAAACTGTGGGTTTTTTATTTGCGCGGTCCAGGTCCAGCCACTACAGTAATCCTAACAACACCAAGGAGCTCCTATGAGCGCACACGCAAAGTCCATGATCCTTAAAGCGCAGGACGACCTCGATACCGCCAAGAAGCATTTGTCCGATGATACCCAGCACGATTTGGTGGGTTATAATCTGGCGCAAGCCTGCGAAAAGTTTCTGAAAGCTTTGTGTGAAATGCGCGGACTTGAATACCCTCACGATGACGAGGGTCACGATCTGGACGCCCTGATGCAGGTTCTGGAAGAAAGCAATTTTTCTGCCATTTCATCCCACGCGGACGTCATTGAACTGACTCCATACAACTCCCCTAGCGCCCACATCCGCAAAGATGAGCGCCTGGACATGGAAGAGTACATGGGATACGTCGAAAACTTGAAAAAGCTGGTCGGCGAACAACTTCGCCTTCTTTAGTCGCTATTTCCCGACAACGCCGTCGGAAGGGGCCTTTTCACCAACTGTGAGAGGCCTTTTAGAGGCGTTGCTAAGTTTCCACTGACCCCGTTCATTGCGCCAAAGCACCTGTGTTTCCCCGGCGCGCTTTAGTTTCACCATATAACAAACTTCATTGGCTTCCGCTCTGCGCGGGCGCTCCATCGGCAGACACAGGCGCTGCACCTGCGGGCTGCCACCGTCTTTCAGATACACGTAAATGTCTTCCCTGGTATTTTTAGACAGATCCACGGCGAAGGCATCCAGCACACAACGCAAACCCGGGCACTTCAACAACGCATCCAAAGACCTCTGGGCTTCCACCAAAGATAACAACTCCATTAGCGTGTCCCCTTCCCGCTTTTACCCGTCGAGGCTTTTACCGCTGGGGATTTACCCGAGCCATAAGTTCCCACCGGGGCCTTAGCCACCTTTCGACACTCCGGCGAAAGGACATATTCATCAAAGACCGCGTACCGCGTGTTCAACTGAGCACAAGCACTGGTGTCGGCGGGACAGGTCTGCCCCTGCTTCGCCAGATTGGCGCTGAACTTGGCCTGAGCTTCAGGCGATGCCATCACGCTGCAATTGATGCCCTCGTCCCACCCCGCGTCCACGTAATCAGCCCAGCGGAATTCCCTCACTTGAGTCCACTTGCCTTGAGAACAGCGGAAGTAAGGATTCGGGCCCTCGGCCAGCGCATGATAAAACAAAATGCCCTGATAGTTCGCCATGGCATCAGCATAGGAAATCGTCCCGGTGGACGCCCCACCTGAATAGCCTTTTTCAGACCCCAAACTGGAATGCAGGGCTGTGGACATACGATAGCCACTTTGACGATAAGGTGTGTAGAACTCAAAACCCTGATCGATGAAGTGCCCGAACTTATCGGTACCCACCAACTGGCCGTTTACTTTGACCGTCGAAGCCAGCTTCAGACGGTTGAAAATCCAGCCATTATCCAGAACTCCGTCATAGACTGACTGCTGTGCTGTCAACTCACGCTTGGCAATCTGCGAATTGTCTTCGGCCCAGGACTCCAAGGATCCAATAAAAAATCTCGCATCGTTCAGATCGTGAAACAGAATACGCAGCTTGCGCGGATCATTGCACGAAATGCCCTCAGAGCCTGCCTCGTCCTGCAGCTCCTGCAGACGCTTGTTCATCTCGCGATCAAAAATTTCAGTGCTGTCGGGAAGATTCTTGCTCCTGCCGGTCAAATTGTCCGTTTCTTTGGCCTGCACAGGCAGGCACACAGTCATTAACAGGAATGTCAGCAGGAAAGAAAACAGGATGCTCATAGGACTTCTTATCGGAGGAACGATAAACTCCTATGAGCGAAAAGAAAAAAGTGAATCAGACTTTTATTTGAAGGCGCAAAACAGATTTCGCGCCCGCTCTTATTGCTGCAGACTTACAACATCTGTAAACAGACCCAGAACTTCTTTGGGTTTTTCAATGCGTTTAAACAGGCTGTACTTGCGAGAGCAATTAAGGTTCAGGGACGTGTCAATATCTCTGTTCACGGAATAGATGAACGATTTGGTATAGATTTTTTGAGTCTCCAGATCCAGGCCCTTGTCATTATCAACAACACTCACCACTGTAAACTTCAAACCCGCTGGTAAAACAATCAAACCCTGAGCATTTACATACTGACTGTTGCGCAGGTTGTTTCCCACCAGACTGATGTAACAGTGGTCATTCTTGTATTGTGTATATAAAGACTGACTGGACCGGCTGTTCTGAGCATCAAAAACAATGTCTTTTTTTAGAACCAGCTGCATCTGTGTCTGAGCCAGGGAAGCACTTGAAAGCAGAGAAAGCCCCAGAGTGACAACAAATAAACGAAAAGTGGTAAGCATAAACATCCTTTCTGAAAGGAGCATATGCTTACCACAACTGTTTTGATACTGTCGGACCTATCAATGGGAACCTGGGAGTATATATAAATTCTCCCTGTTCCCAAAAAGCGCCGAAACGCCCGTGACCATTTATTTAAAGGCGTAAAGCAGGCTGCCACCCTTGATCAGGTTGATAACCTTATCACGATTGGCCTGGGAAACCGCCGGGCAACCCCAGCTACGCCCTTGAATCACGTTGGAATCCTGAACGTAACTTGCCCCGTGCACGACAATCGCGCGCGAGCGGGCATTGGAGTTCGTCGTGGACAGACCATCCAGGCGCAGGGAGTAACCGTTGCTGCCCTGATAAGTCTCTGCCGTTTTATAGAAGCCCAAAGAAGAGGCGTTGGAACCTTCAACGTTGCTGAACTTTTCTGCGAAGCCATCGTGATTGCTGTCAGAGCCTTTGCCGTGAGAAACGTGAACATTCCACACTGCGCCTGTTTTCATGTCGATGAAGTACCAGCGTTTCTGTGTGGACTTCTGACTGAAATCCAACACTGAGATCACCGCCTGATTCTTGAACTTCGCCTTGTTTTCGTGGAAGTACAAAACGGCTGTTTCCAAAGCTTTGGTCGGAACAATGTGATTTGGATCCAGATGCTGATACTGACTTAGCACATCGTCGTTGGGGTTTGTCGCAACAGGTGGTGGAGTTTCAGGTTCCACAATGCCTGGCGTTTCAGTGCTTGGCAGCTCGGTGCCACCTTGAGCAGAGTTTCCATCCGCCGGCTGTTGGGCTGCGGGTTCATTATTGGGATCATCTGGCAGAACCGGAATTCCAGGTCCGCAGGCTGCCAGCAGGAGTGTTGTGGAAAGTACTGCGAGTGTTTTAGCGCGTAAGAAAGACATCGTGCCGATCCTCCGTTGGTTGTTCACAGAGGAAATCGGTCACTCATATTCAAAACTTTAAAGACTGTGGAATTGGCTGAATATTTATCAGCGTTTCAGAGGGAAAGTGTCACCTTTATTGACACTTTCCCGACTAAAAAACAGGTCCAGAAAAACTGTCGAACAGATGCTCTGCTGGCCTTACTTCAGCGACGCAATGTCGATGACAAAGCGATAGCGCACATCCCCCTTCAACATTCTTTCGTAAGCTTCATTGATCTTGTCGATGGCAATCAGTTCAATGTCTGACGTGACACCTTTGGCGGCACAGAAATCCAGCATCTCCTGAGTTTCCGCGATGCCTCCGATCAATGAACCCGCAAGACTGCGGCGTGCGCCAATCAGAGGGAATGCGTGAATGGCTTCCGGCTTGTCAGGAACCCCCAGCAACACCATCGTTCCGTCACGTTTAAGCAGTTGCAGATGCGCGCCCAGATCAATCGGTGCCGACACGGTGTTGATAATCAGATCAAACTTGCGGTTGTACTTTTTGAAAGTTTCTTTTTCAGAGGTCGCTGCATAATCATGCGCTCCCAGACGATGAGCATCGTCTTTTTTCTTGTTCGAAGAACTGAGCACCGTCACTTCCGCACCCATCGCAGCAGCCAGTTTGACCGCCATATGACCAAGGCCTCCCAAGCCCATCACCGCCACCTTGCTGCCCGGACCCACCTTCCAATGACGAAGCGGTGAATAGGTGGTGATCCCCGCACACAACAATGGTGCCGCTTTATCCAAAGGCAGTTTCGGTGAAATACTCAGGACAAAATCCTGATTCACCACGATTTGCGTGGAATACCCGCCTTGAGTGACTGTCTTGCCATCTTTTTCAAGCGAGTTGTAAGTGCCGACAGAGCCGTTTTCACAGTATTGCTCAAGCCCCTCATCACAAGAGCTGCAGTGACGGCAGGAATCCACCAGGCAACCCACACCGACAGCATCACCGATTTTGAATTTCTTCACGTTGCTGCCGACTTTAACGACCTTGCCGACGATTTCATGGCCCGGAACCATCGGGAACTTGGAGCCGCCCCATTCATCACGCACCTGATGCAGGTCCGAGTGACAAACTCCGCAAAAGTGGATGTCGATCTGGACATCGTCGACGCCAGGATCACGACGCTCAAATTTAAAAGGTTTCAGAGGTTCTTTGGATTGGTATGCGGCGTAGGCATTCACAGGAATCATACGAGTTTCTCCTTCAAGATAATGAGAGGTTAGGCTCGTATTGAGGTCATGACAACCCATGACCCCGAGATTAAAACTTTGGCCCACAAAGAATGTGGGACTGCAGGAAACTACATTTTCAGAGGCAGCAGTGTCTCAGACAACTCGACTGATTCTGGAGTCAGATCCAGCACGAAAGGCGACACGCGCAAACCTTTTTGATGAGCTTCGCGCAGCAGACGACCATATTCCGGATCAATGTCATCTGCCGGAGAAAATGATCCGCAGTCGTGACGCTGGATTGTGAACACGATTTCCGCAGTGTGGCCTTGCTCTATCAACGCCATCAACTCGCGCAAATGCTTTTGTCCGCGCTCGGTCACTGCATCCGGGAACTTGGCTGTGCTTTCTTCTGCCAGGGTCACGTTTTTAACTTCGATGAAGTGCATTTTATCACTGTTGTTTTTCTTTAAGGCAAAATCCAGACGGGTTTCCGCGCTGATTTTATATTCCGGCTTTACTTCGTCAAAGGCCGCCCAATGAGCAAAGCCACCCACCACTTCTTTTTTGTGGCCGACAACATGATGAAGGGTTTCACGCACAACTGTATTTGGAGTGGCCGTGTTCACGCCCACCCATGAGCCCCCCGGAGACTTGATCATTTCCAGAGTGTATTTCAGTTTTCGTTCCGGATTGGTGCTTTCAGAGAACAGACAGTGCTGTCCGGGATTGTTCACGCTCTTCAAACTGCCGGTGTTGGGAACGTGGGCGGTCACCTGCTGCCCCTGGAATTCAATATCCGCAAAAAAGCGCTTATAACGCTTTAGAAAAATACCTTCTTGCAGCTTACTGTGAAACTTCATAGGAACCCCAATCTTCAAGTCAAAATCAACACCCTGAAATTAGTCCCTGAAAGGGCCTTTTGTCGACCCCTTTCAAAGCCCCCCTGCCCGCCCGCAACCTATTGTAAACCGTGGAAAAATCACACTGTTACGTGGCATCCTGTGACGACTGATTTTCAATACCGTTTATGCTGCGTGTTATCCCGTGCAAATGCTCTAGGGTGCGTCTAGAACGAGGTGTTTTAGATTTAGATATGAACAACGAAAGGAACTCTCGCAACATGGCAACTGATGTGAAACTGCCCGAGCTTGGAGAAGGCGTTACTGAAGGTGAATTGGTAAAATGGTTGGTAAAACCAGGCGATGCGGTCAAAGCGGACCAGGCTATCGCTGAAGTATTGACTGACAAGGCAACGGTAGAGGTTCCGTCACCGGTTGCGGGTGTCGTAAAAGATCTTAAATTCAAATCCGGCGACGTAGTTAAAGTCGGCGCGACTATGATCACTCTTGATGGTGCAGGCGCTGCAAAACCAGCAGCCGCTCAACCGGCAGCGGCAGCTCCGGCTCCAGCAGCTTCCACTCCAGCTCCGGCAGCAGGTGGCGGTAAAGCTCAGGATGTTAAACTTCCTGAACTGGGCGAGGGCGTGACTGAAGGCGAACTTGTTAAATGGTTGGTAAAACCAGGTGACTCTGTAAAAGCAGACCAGGCGATTGCTGAAGTTCTGACTGACAAAGCGACTGTGGAAGTTCCGACTCCAGTAGCTGGTGTTGTAAAAGAATTGAAATTCAAATCCGGCGAAGTTGTAAAAGTCGGTTCCACCATGATCATCCTTGAGGGTGCAGGTGGCGCAGCGGCTCCGAAAGCGGCTCCTGCAGCGGCGGCAGCTCCGACTCCAGCAGCAGCACCAGCGGCGAAAGCAGCGGCTCCAGTGGCGACTGCTTCCAGCGACATCTTCCCACCTGTGGCAGATTCCAAAGTATTGGCGACTCCGGCGACTCGTCGTCTGGCTCGTGAAATGGGCGTTGATATCAACTCTCTTTCCGGAACTGGTCTTGCTGGTCGCGTGACTCGTGAAGACGTTATGTCTTCCGGTGGTGGCGCTGCTCCGGCAGCAGCGAAAGCGGCTCCAGCGGCAGCTTCCATGACTATCCCTAAACCTTCTTACCAAGGCCCGGCGGGCGCAGCGGAAGAGCGCGTTCCTCTGATCGGTATCCGCAAGAAGATCGCTGAAAACATGCAGCGTTCTAAACACGTGATCCCGCACTTCACCATCATGGATGAAGCGAAAGTGGATGCGATGGTTGCTCTTCGCGAAAGCCTGAAAGAACACGCAGAGAAAAACGGCACGAAGATCACTTACCTTCCTATCGTCATGAAGGCTTTGATCGCTACGATCCGCGAATTCCCGATGTTCAATGCATCCATCGACGATGCCGCTGGCGAAATCGTTTACAAAAAGTACTTCAACCTGGGCTTCGCAGCAGACACTCCAAACGGCCTTGTCGTTCCAGTGATCAAAAACGCAGACCAGAAATCCATCCTGGAAATCTCCAAAGAGATCCTGGATCTTTCCAAGCGTGCTCGTGACGGCAAGTTGAAACCGGATGAAATGAAGGGTGCAACTATCACTGTGACGAACATCGGTTCTATCGGTGGCACATACGCGACTCCAGTGATCAACCACCCTGAAGTGGCGATCCTGGGCATGTACAAAATCGACGAAAAAGTGGTTCTGAAAAACGGCCAGGTTTCCGCGATTAAAGTTATGAACTACACGATGACTGCCGATCACCGTCTGATCGACGGCGCTGTCGCTGCAAGATTCCTTGCTGCCTTCATCGGCCGCATCGAAAACCCAGGCAAACTATTGGTGGAGTTGATCTAGCCGGCTCGCCCGGAGGAGGCTGAAGCACCGGCAGGTGTTTCAACCGGACTTAATTGGAGATTTATTATGCAAAATTTTGACGTAGTAGTTATTGGTGCGGGTCCTGGCGGTTATGTGGCTGCGATCCGTTCCGCACAACTTGGTTTTAAAACAGCAGTTATCGAACGTGAATTCCTGGGTGGCGTGTGCTTGAACGTGGGTTGTATCCCGTCCAAAGCCATGATCACTGCGACTCACCTTTTGCACAAAGCCCAGCACAATTTCAAAGAAATGGGCTTGAACATCAAAGGTGGCATCGACGTGGACATGAAACAACTTGTGAAATGGAAACAATCCGTTTCTGACAAGATGTCCGGCGGTGTGAATCAGCTTCTTAAAGGCTATGGCGTTACCATCATCAAAGGTGAAGCTGAATTCAAGTCTTCCAAAGAAATCTCTGTGAAGTCTTCTGCAGGGACTGAGTCAGTTCAGGCGAAATACTTTGTTGTGGCAACAGGTTCCCGTCCAATTGAAATCCCTGGTTTCAAATTCGACGAAAAAGACATCTGCTCTTCCACAGGCGCTTTGGCGTTTGATACCATCCCTAAGCGCGTGGCGGTTATCGGTGGTGGTTACATCGGTCTTGAGATCTCTTCCTACCTGCGCAAGCTGGGCACGGAAGTGACTGTGATCGAAGCACAATCCGCATTGTTGGCGGGTGTGGTTGATCCAGACTGCGCTCAGATCGTGACTCGCAAACTGACTAAAGCAGGCGTGAATGTTCTTTACGGAGCAAAAGCCAAAGGTCAGAAAAAAGTCAAAGACGGTTACGAAGTCACTGTTGAGATCAACGGCAAAGACGAAGTTGTAAAATGCGACAAGATCCTTGTGACTGTCGGCCGTCGTCCAAATGGCGATCAGGCAAACCTGAAAGCTGCTGGCATTGCCGTGGATGAGCGTGGCTTCGTGAAAGTCGATGCTCAACGCCGCACGAATGTTTCCAACATCTTTGCTATCGGTGATATCGCCGGTCAGCCGATGCTGGCGCACAAAGCATCCCACGAGGGTGTTCTGGTTGCTGAAGTGATCGCGGGGCATAACCGTGTTTACGATGCGAAAACAGTTCCGGCAGTTGTCTTCACCGATCCTGAAATCGCGGCAGCCGGCATGACTGAAGCTGAAGCGAAAGCCAAAGGTCACACCGACCTTCTGATCAGCAAGTTCCCGTTCGCAGCCAACGGCCGCGCGGTGAGCATGATGGAAACAGACGGTTTCGTGAAAATGATCGCTGATAAGAAAACCCACGTTTTGTTGGGCGTTCACATCGTCGGTCCGGAAGCTTCCAACTTGATCTCTGAAGCTGTTTTGGCGATCGAAATGGGTGCACGCATTGAAGACCTGGCACTTTCCATCCACCCTCACCCAACTTTGGGTGAAACAATGATGGAAGCCGCAGAGGCGACTTTGGGTCACGCGATCCATATCATTCAAAAACCTTTGAAAGCATAAGCTTTCTTCGAAAAGGCCGGCCCCAAGCCGGCCTTTTTCATTTCTGCCTTCGACCAACAGGCACAGTACAAATGATCGATAATTCCTACAGACAGTCGTGAGATTTTTGCCCGTTTCTCCCCCATCTGCCTTACAAATCTGTAAGTAAGTTCAAAAGTGCACCCACTTTCAGTCCATATCCGGTATGAAAGATGCCTAAATACGGATTAGATTATGGAATTAGCTTTAAACACACAGACATCCATCTATCGCTCACACCTTGTCGAGCTGGCATCCCTGCTGAAGTGCATTGGCATTGAAATGCGCGCCTATGACAACCCTCAAATGCGTTATTTTACCAAGCTGTCGCCTAGCCAGCAATCCTCTGTGACACAGGCACTGGAAGCCTATGTGGGCGCCCTGCGCTCGGAGTATTTGGAAAATAGTTTTTCCAACGAGCGTTTTGTTCTGCAGTTTCTGTTTCGCATGGGCATCGTTCCGCCATCGGATCTGCACGACACTCTGGACAAAGAAAAGTACATCCAGATCTACAATGCCGATCAATTCCAGATCTTCCGCTCCTTAAGCTGTTATGACCGCTGCTCCTTCACACTGGAACAACTGACGACGCACACCTGGTTTGACCTGTGGGAACGTGACAGCCTGTTTTATTACGCGTGCTTTGGATTGGCGGCCACGGCTTTGAAGATCGTAAAGTTCACAAAGCTGCGTCTGAGCTTCCCTTATCACCGCGTGACCGAGATCAATTCGGCCCATCAATTCTCTTTTGATTATCGCATCAAATCCCTGAGCGCCTTGACCCGTCAGGGAAAGCTGCAGGCGGCCCTTTTGATCGAAGACTGGAAGTTTTAGTCATTCTGACACCGAAAAACGACGGCACCATTCCTGCATAATTGCGGGGTACAAGATTTTTGTAGTCACAATGACACCTTTTTTGGGGGAAACGATGAAAAACCTATTCTTTGCAATACTAATTGTCTTTGGCTTGGCACCATGGGCTCAGGCTGATGTTTTGGAAAGCCAGTATCAGGACGCGGAAACAAGCTACATCCGCCCAGGACCGCGCCCAGCGCCTTATCCAGGCAACCCGCGCCCGGATCCATACCCACATCCAAATCCACGCCCAAACCCACCAGCTCCGTACCCGAATCCATATCCAGGTCCGGGCCCAGGCGTTGAATACATCACTTGCGAATCATGGAATTACTATTATCAAGAGTGCTACTTCAACCCGTACAGAATTCACTCTGTAAGACTTTACAATGTGATCTCTTACGATGCGTGCCTGTACAACAACACGTACGGCATCTATGGGGATCGCGTGTGGGTGAACCGCGGTTGCCGCGCCATCTTTGAAGTGATCCGCTACTAGGTTTCAGATACATTCAAACAAAAAGGCCGACCTTGCAGGGGTCGGCTTTTTTGTTTTTAACGCCAGTGATTTTCTAGCGAACGCGCAAGAAGGACTTGCGCTGATTCAACTGCATCAGTTTTTCAGCCACCTTATTCTGTCGACTTTTCGATGTGCGATCGACAAAGGCCACACCCGACGCTGATGATTTTAAGATCGAACTCACGTCGGCAAACACCGCCACCCCGCTTTGGCCAGGCAACAGTCCGCTGTAAACTCCTCCGTAACCCGTCACCCCTTGAGCACTAAACCCGGTGAACAGATTCGCGACGATCCCGGCACTGAGTGAGTCTGTACCCAGTGCATATCCCAGAACCACCTTGGAAGCCTGCAAATCCAGATTCAAATACAACTTCGAGACACGGCTGTCGCTGAGGGGAATGGAATACCACTCGTCCGCCTTCACTCCCATGACCGGGAACAGGGTTCCGTTGGGCAGTCCTTTTTCGGCCTGCAAAGCGGGAATCTTGGTCACCCGGGAAAAGTTCAATACCAGATCGATATCGGTAATCCCCGGTACCAGGGACGAGACATTGAGCATTCCCAGCATCTCCACTGGATTTTCCGGATTATAAATCGGCAACTGCACACTCATGATCTGCAGGTTGTTGGAGTCCACCTGGGTTTTTAGCGACACATACACGTCGCCTTGGGTGATTTTGGTGGAAAGGGCCGCCCCTTTAATAAGGCCTTCCTGCGAACAAGCGGCCAGGGTCAACACCGTGGCAGCCAGCAGCACTGATTTTTGAATCATGGATGAGATCATTGAAACGCACTCCTTGGTTGAACGAACAAACTTGCCCCTCCAGTTTCGGAAAAAGCCAACTGGACTAAAGGGGGGCTGTTTAAATCTTTACAAAGTCGAAACTCAGTCAGAATATTCTTTCAGGCCCTACTGTCTCAGGTTAAGAATTCCGCGCGGGAGATATTCATGAAAACTCAAATCGTTCTGACCACTTTGCTGTCCTTATCCACATCTGCCTTCGCAGCCGAAGCAGTTTCGGTCCAAAAAGCCCTGCCCGAGGTGGGCAGCAATCTTTCCGGGATCACATACAATTATGACAGTGATTCTTACTTCCTGATTCAGAACAATTCAGGAAACATTTTTGAGTACAAAGTCGACTTCACCAAACCCGTGCGCACGATTCGCATGACCAATCTGACTGACGCAGACACCGAAGACATCGTATATCTGGGCAACAATCAGTATGCGATCAGCACGGAATCAAACCAGGTGCTGATTTTGAAAATTGATGAGGCTCAAACGACGGTGGATGTTCGCGACTCCCGCGAAGATGTGCAACTGATGCAGCTCCCGGCGCCAGCGAAGCACAACAAGGGACTGGAAGGAGTTTGTTTTTCAAAGAAGCACAACACGTTCTATGCCGTTCAGGAGAAAAAGCCCAAGCGCATCTTTGAATGGGCCCGCCCTTCTCATGGCAATGACATCGCCGACGCTGCGGCTTTGGGTGTGAAAGAACCGTTCGATACCGAAAAAATTCTAAAACATGTGATGAGCGATCTGTCGGCGTGCATTTATGACGATAAAAATGACCAGTTGCTGCTGCTAAGCCACGAATCTTCCCGCGTGATGCGCCTGACTCGCCAAGGGCAGGTGGTCAGCACCATGGATCTGCCACTGCTTCCAGATCAATACGAAGGAATGACGTTCACCAAAGACGGAAAACTGGTCATCGTCAGTGAACCTAATATTGTAGTGATCTTGAAATAGAACTAAAAAACACCTGCTGCCTTAAGGTAATCAACCAAACTCAAAATGGCAGCAGCTCCAGTACCTAGCGCAAGTCCATAGTGAAGCTTCTTGTTTTCAGCCTTAGTCTTCGCATCATCATAGAGTGTCCCGGACATCATCGCTTGAAACAAGAATTCAGCCGGAACCGGCACTCGTTTTAGGGAGCCAAAGATCAATAATATGATGATTGGGATGAATACAAGAATATGAATCGAAAACTTCAATGTATGTTCTTTTGGCAGCTTCATAGACCCTCAATCAGTTGAGCATAGGTCTCAAATTGCCAATAAAGGGCCAACGCCAAATCCAATTTATTAGGTTTGACGTCACTGCAACACCAGGTTTTCTTATTTTTAAGATCGAATTCCAGTAAACTAAAAGTCGAAAGAGGGGGATTTACTCCAGGTAGTTGCTTTTCAAAGCGGACAGCTTTTCCGGGGTCAGTGAGAATTCCACGGCGAAGTAGCGCTCAAGGCTGCCGTAGCGTTGGTGAATGGCGTCCAGGGCTGAGCCCAGGAAGTGCTCTTTCACTGACATCAAATAGTGCAGATTCTCAAGGCCTTTGCTGGAAAGTTTGGATTCAACTTTATTTAAGACCTGTTCACGGAACGGCTGCAAGGTTTGTTCTGTGCGCAGATAGTCTTCAAGAACAGCTTCACGCGAAACTCCCAAAGACAACAATGTCAGTGCAGAACCTACACCCGTGCGATCTTTGCCGACAGCACAATGCTGAACCAGTGCGCCTTTTTCCAGAGGCTGCACGCGTTCAAACAATCTTTGATAGGAACGATTGGCGAACGGCAGTTGTTTGTACAGAGTTTCCATAAAATCGCTGGGAACCACGCGCAGATTTTCATCCGCCCAGAAATCGTGGTTGTCATTTTTCACAGCGTGAGAATCCGGATTCGCCGGATGACATTCATAGACAGCGCCGTTCCAGACAACGTCCTTATCGGCAGCGGATTCCTTCAGATCACGGTAATCATGGATCTCTGTAACACCGAGGGCTTCGAGCTGAGCACAGTCTGCAGCCGTCAAACGAGACAGGGAGCCGGAACGATATAGACGGTTTTTTTTAACCCGTCTGCCGTCCGTTGTCAGATACCCACCCATGTCCCTGAAATTGATTCCGCCCTGAAGTTTCATTCCACACCTTTCCGTAAGAACCCATGATAACACGAAGCGCGTTTATTTCATTTTCAATTAGGTCCTTGGCCCGGCGCTTTTTGGGAATCTTGTTGAATTGGCGCATCAAAAATGGAAATTTGCGTCGCATGAAAGCCAAATTCGCATTCGTTTTTGCCCTGTTCCTGGGTCTTCAGGCCAACGCTGCCTGGGATCTGAATGACGTCTCTTATCTGATGCCGTTGCCAGCCCGTTTTGGCGACGACAATCTGATGGGTATCACCACTCCCGGCCGCGGCGGCCCGCTGCTGAACCCGGCCTTCATGGGCACGATTCCCCCACTGACTCCGGTGATGAGTGAAAACGACGTGGCCACATCCCTGCGCGTGATCGCCGTGCGCATCGACCCGTGCTTCCCCCTGCCAACCCCACAGTCCTGCCAAAAACAAATCCGCTTGGTGTGGCAACCGCTGGAACCAGGTTTCCGCAACCGCGTACAGACGGTCGATGCTGCCCTTCACAGTTTTTATGTGCTGACCGACGCCGAATTTGATTCCCTGACAAAAGATCTGATGGCGTGGAAAACCCGCAACAAAGTAGAAACCAAAGGTCTGCCATTGCAGGTTCATCCCGCATGGGCCGTACAAGCCGACAAATCCCCAGCGTTGTTAGAGTTCAACCACATCGTGCGCAAATACGCAGGCCCTGCAAATCTAACCCGCATCACTGCAATGGTGGTCCGAGGCGCCGGCGACATGTGGTCCTTCCAGGGCTTTGAAGTGCGCAATGGTCAGTTAAAATTGATGAAGATCCCACGCGTAGACAGATCAGCCCAAGCCTTCGTCAACTTCGCAGTCCCATCAGACCACTTCGAACGCGGCCTGATTTCCCCCGAAGCCACCGGAGAAGATTCATTCAATAAAGTCATCGGCAATTCCGCCCGCATGAAAGCAGGCAACGAAGACCTGCTCAGAAAAGAACTGCGCGCCATTCACCGCGCCGAAAACCCCCACAGCTTCAACCCAGAAAACATGGACTGCGCCAGTTGCCACGTAGCCCAGCCCGCAAGAGTATGGCTGGAAAGAAACCGCACAGATCTAAACCTGGAAAGTCTGTGGAACACCCACGCCTACAAAAACCCAGCTTATGATTTAACAAACGTAAGCCCCGACCAAAAAAACACCCAAATCATCCGAGCCTTCGGCTATTTCCTGGAAAACCCAGCCATCAGCCAACGAGTCATCAACGAATCCGCCGAAGTAGCCACAACCCTCAATCAAATCCTAAAATAGCTCTGCACGAGCGCAGGCTCCCCAAAGCGGCGCGCGATAGCGCCAGCCCTCCCCAAAAGCGGCGCCCACAGGGCCAGCCAAAACCCACCCACCCACCAAAACGCAAAAAACCAACCACCTGGAACGGCGGTTGGTCAAAAGGGTTCAAGCGCAAGGCGGAGGGTCCTACCGCAGCGGAGGCGTGCTCCAAGCACGTCGGAGCGAGGACAGGGCCCGACAACGCAGTCGATTGGGCCCTTTTCACCAACCGCAGCTTACTTAATGCATGAGTAGTAAACTTCGTAATTCCCCTGTGGCAGCATTTGGTCGAATACCAGGTTCAGTCCTTCCATCTTGCGAGTGCCATCATATACCTGCCCATCTTTCAGAACCAGGATCGATCTCATCGCATCCACAACTGGCGCACAAGACAAGGTGATTGACTTCAAAGTCTTGCGTACACCTTCGGCGATACCCTGAACTTGAGCCGCATAATCAGATGCACACACGTCCCCGATCACACCACCGGTCAGTTTGGAAATCTGTTCATAGCGGAATCCGGCCGAATAACCTTCACCCTTCAAACACGCCTGATCGTCAGGACGAGCAATGATGGAATGGAAGCTCATGGCTTTCTGGGAACCGAAGCTGTCAGCCACGAACTTCACAAAGTTCGCAGGATCGTTCTTCGCACCATTGGCAGATTCATCTTCGTCTGAAATCACCACAACAGCCAGTTGAGAATCATTACGGATGAAGTTCGCGTTACCACCAGAAGCACTCATGGAACGTTCTATCGCGCGGTAAGCAGCGAAGATACCTTGCTCACTGCCGGAGCCTGTTTCGCTTCTTTGCAGAGTGTTGCTCAAGGTGTTGCGGGCGTCGGTGTCGTTCATGGAGGAAGTCAGAATATACTGGCCGGGCTTGTTATACAAAGGCACCAAGCGACCGTCACCCAGGGTCTTATGCACAGGATCTGTTGTTGTCACAGCGATCTGCCAGTCAAGGCCCTTCACCACATCCAGGAAGTTACGAACACGGGACGCCATGCTTTTTTGCTCGTATTCCATAGAGCCCGAGTTGTCGATCACGAACAGAATATCCACTTTCTGGTATTCGTTCACCTTCACGTTGTTCACCATCTGTTTGTACATGGAGGAAACTTTGAAAGAGATGGATTTTTCAGAAGCATGACCCAGTTTGTCGGTCGCTGAAACTTTCAGGGTGTAATCGCCACCGGCAAGCTTCGGCAGAACGATCTTGTTCTGACCGGCAGCACACGCTTTGGTGGAAGAACCCATAGCACAAGTCACAGAAGCCACACCGGCACCCGCATCAGTCACCGTGAAGATCAGCTCAACATCAGTGCCTTCTTCAACCGGAGCAGATGGATACTTTGCAAACACAATGTCAGGACCGATCTGGTCGATATAGATACGGCGAACATAGCAGGAGCTGGTGCGACCATCATGATCGCGGAACTGCACGCTCAAAGGAACATTCTGATTGGTCTTGGAACTGACCATAGTGCCGGAGTCCGCATAGTCCACCCAGCTACCACCACCGCAGGATTCATTTTCAGAAATCTTGGTATAAGCAGTATGGAAAGGAGGATAAAAATCAAGGCTGAGGCTTGTGGAAGCTGTCAACACAGCACCTTTGTTGATATCAAAACCTTCGGGTTCTGATGGAGCTGGCACACTGCCACCATTATCACCACCAGTACTGCCGCCTTCTGAGCTGCCGCCACCGTTAGAGCCGCCACCTGAGCCTGTTTCCGGCTCAGTGATGACACTGAAGTCACCGTTGTTGAGGTCTTGCTTCACCTCAGTGCCACCGCCGTTGTCCAGACATCCTGTCAGAGCAATTGCTGCTATCAATGTGCCCATCAGTCCTAGATTCTTCATACCCTCTCCCTGCTTCTTTGTGTTCCTGAAACCATTTTGGGGGCATGTTCTGTGGCTTTTCAAACGAATCTCATTTTGAAATTTTTGTGACTAGTGCGTTTACACCTCGAATGAAATTGCTGTCCAAAGGTTGCACACTGCCCTTTGAATTGGACCTTTGAAGAGAAAGAATGACTTGGACCTAAATCGGTGGCACAAACAAAATATGGCTGATCTGATTTTTCAGGATTGGGGACTTATCAACTATGATGAGGCTCTGAAAAAACAAAATGACCTGGTGGAAAAGGTGAACACGGAAGACCTTCCGGGCTTTCTGGTGTTCTGCACACATCCTCCGGTGGTGACTGTGGGCCGCGCCACTCAGGCCGAAGATGTCTTTGCCTGGCAGGGCCCGCTGGTGGAAGTCACTCGTGGAGGCCGCGCCACTTATCACGGTCCCAGCCAGGTTGTGATCTATCCAATTTTGAATCTGGCCCACACCCGCAAGGGCCGCAAGGACCGCGAGATCAACCCTTACTTGAAAGTGTTTGAAGACGCCATTGTCGACGTACTGAAAACCTATGGCCTGTCGGGTATCGAGGCGCGCTCTTCATCGAAAAGCAGCTTTAACCGCACGGATGCCGATGACACTGGAGTGTGGGTGAAGGATCACAAGATTGCCTCTGTCGGCGTGGGTGTGCGCAAATGGGTGGCCTTCCACGGAGCCGCCATCAATCTGACCCATGATGAAAAAGCCTTCCAAGGGCTTCGCCCCTGCGGCTTCCCACCGGAAGTGATGATCAGCCTTGAACAGTTGCTAAAGACCCCGGTCGACGTAAACGAATTCAAAGAAAAGCTGAAACGCCGGCTGCTGGAAGTTCTCTAAATCCAAAAAAACAAAAGGAGCCTTGCGGCTCCTTTATTTTTTTCCCCTTAAGTCAGGAACTATTTCTTTTTCGCGATCAGGTGATCTACGGACCAGCGCCCTGCCCCGTGCAACACAAAGAACAAACCTGTGAACAAATACAGCAGGCCCATTTCCTTTTGGCCAAACGGATCAGCAGCATGCACACCAAACACTGCCACGACCATGGTGAACACCATGAAGGCCGCAGCTGGACGGGTCAGCAGGCCCAAGGCAAGCAGGATACCGCCGGCAAATTCAGCCAAGCCCGCACACCATGCGAACAGCTCCGGCGCCGGGAAACCCATAGAACGCACGCCTTCCACCAGCATTTCTGGAGGTGGAATTTTCCCCAAACCATGAGAAAACGCCATCGTCAGACCAATAAACACGCGCAGCATGGTCAACGCAAAATCGTCCATCTTGGTGTTGAAGTTTCGAGGTGCAATCAGTTTACTTAAAAGAGTTTTCATCGTTGAATCCTTTCGTTGATGTTCATTCTATGACGCAGCAGGGGACAAAAAAAAGAACCAGGAACCTTTTATCGGAGTTCTGGGGCGGAGGCGCGGAATTTTTTTAAGATTGGCATAATCAGGGCTCTACGGCTCAACTCAGAAGAGGTCACTGATTCAAATAGATCCACCAGATGTTCTGTAGATGCCGTGGTGATATCGCCATCGTGAAAGGCCATGGACCATTCACCGAACAGACGTTCATCACCGTTGGTTTCAATCAGAACTTTGACGGAATAGTTGCGATCATCGTCGCGAATTGCAGAAAGCACCTTACGAACTGCATCCTCAGCGCCTTCCAAAAGCTGCAGAAAAAATCCATCTCGGAAAATCAGCAGACCGGTAATGCCCAGTCGGGCATTATTCCGGCGTGAGACTTCAAGGATCTCACGGATGTCCGTGTAACTTAGATCCTCGGCCGCCTTGCTGAAGTAGACCAGGTGGAAGACTCCACTCATATGCCGGCGGGGCCCGTCGTGGACATCATGATAACAGCGTCACCTTTAACTACCACGTCGCCATTAGCTTTCGCCACATTGGTCTCAACCGTCGCGATGCCTTTTTCTTTTCTCAAACCCGTGATTTTGATGGTGATAACAATTGTATCATCAACGAACACCGGGTTTACGAATTTCATATTTTGAGCAAGGTAAATACCACCCTGACCGATACCATCAACAAGCGCTCTGGAAATCAGAGCGCCAACGATCATACCGTGGGCAATACGGCGACCAAAACGGGTTTTTGATGCGTATTCATCATTCAAATGAATTGGATTGTGATCTCCGGAAAGCTCCGCAAATTGCTGGATCATTTTGTCCGTCACTTGCACAGTTACCTTTGCTTCAAATCCTACATCAATCACTTCAGCCATGAAAAAACTCCTAAAAACCTACAAGATATTTGCTGCCAGCTCGGCCAGCTCAGATCTTTCACCTTTGGTCAGAGTCACATGGGCCGCAATTGGATGGCCTTTGAATCTCTCTACCGCATAGGTCAAACCGCTGTTCGCGGAATCCACGTAGGGATTATCGATCTGATAGACGTCGCCCGTAAGGACAACCTTCGTCCCTCGACCGGCACGCGTAACAATTGTCTTGATCTCGTGCGGAGTCAAGTTTTGTGCTTCGTCGACGATCAGGTACTGCTTCGGAATGCTGCGACCGCGAATGTAAGTCAGAGGCTCAATATTCAACATCCCCTGATTGATCAATTCTTGCGCACGACCGGCAGCTTTTTTGTCCGCACCCATCAAAAACTCTACGTTATCGAAGATAGGTTGCATCCAAGGATTCAATTTCTGCTCGATGTCACCAGGCAGGTAACCGATATCGCGTCCCATAGGGAAAATCGGACGGGAAACCAGCAAACGCTGGAACTGCCCCTGATCCAAAGTTTTATGAAGACCCGCAGCAATCGCCATCAATGTTTTACCCGTACCGGCTTTGCCCACCAGGGAAACAAACATGATTTCATCGTTCAGCAAACAGTCCAATGCGAAGGCTTGCTCGACATTTCGAGCATGAATACCCCAGATGGAATCAGCGGCCTGCATCAAAGGAACGATGGCTTTATCCGCCAGGCTGTAACGACCGATCGCAGAATGATTCGGGTTTCCCGCATCTTTCATGATCACGTACTGATTGCCGTAAAGCTTAATATCCGTGATGAAGCGCTTTTCGCGATAGAAGGCATCAATCTGCTCCGGAGACACCATGATCTCCTGATAACCTTCGTAAAGATCATCACGATTGATGTCGTTGGCATCATAGTCATTGGCAACAACGCCGTAAACGTCGGCCTTGATACGCAGGTTGATGTCTTTGGTGATCAACTCAACTTTGTAGCGCGGGTGCTGCTTCTGCAAAGCCAGAGCGGTGTTCAGGATGCGGTTGTCCGCCTTCTGATGATCCAGCTCTGACGGCATACCTGCCAGCATCAGATCCGTATTGATGTAAACCATGGTTTCGGAGTTGTCGATCTGAACACCACTGGCCAAAGAGCCCTTGGAGCGCAGGACGTCGATAAAACGGCTGAACTGACGCGCATTTCGACCGTTTTCACCCTGGTCACGTTTGAACTTGTCGACTTCCTCGATAACAGAGATAGGAATATGAACATCGGCCTCACCGAATCTCAGGATCGCCTGGGAGTCGAAAAGGATCACGTTCGTATCGACAACAATTTTTCTGCGCTTAGCTTTGCTCAATGGACACCCTCCGTAGTTATAGTCCATGCGATCTGCCCGCTTGTTAGCTGCAGATACTCCACAGCTAAATTGCAACAAATCGCAGGACCAAAGTCCACGCAAAACGGCGTCCCAAAAAATAAAAAGACCCGGCGAAAAAATCACCGGGCCTTTGCAACTTACAAAATGTCAGGACAATTTATGAAATGTGAGAAACAAGAACATCGCCGGAATCTGTTTTCAGACTGGCACTGACGTTTTCAATGAACTTCACAAAGTGATGAAGCGCTACATCATTCATCGTGCCTTTGACAAAACCAGCACCATGGCGAACAACGCCCTCATCTTCGATAGCACGGCTGTTGGACACAGTGATCGTGAATGGGAAGTACGTGGAGTGATTCAAATACACTCGCATCGCCACTTCGTCACCAGCCACAAAACCGCCTTCAGCCAGCTCCAGATCGAAAGCCAAACCGTTTTCAGAAATGTCGTAAAGTGCGGCCTTCAAAAGGCCCTTCTCAGGAAGTACGACAAAAGCTCCCACAAACTCAGTTAAAATTGTTCTTTTTACGTCACGACGGTCACGGCTCAAAATTTCCTGGCGGGCCTCTGTAATGTCGAGGACTTCCGCGCGGACCTCAATTTCCTTGTTTTCCAAAGAATTCTGAGATCTTAGACGTGGCGTAATATCGAGAACTTTCCCCATTTTTCCCCCTGTTGACTCATTTCTTATCGGCAGAATGTGTTTCAACTTTAGCCGTCTTGCCCAAAGGTCCAGTTTCGGCTTAAAATGAGACAATGGCAGTCCTTAGGGCGATTCTCTGCAGTTTTATGTTCCATTTTTTGGTTATCGTGGGCCTGATCTGGCTTGCGCCCAAATTGCAATTGCCCGAGCCGGACGTAATCGAAGTCACACTTTCAGAAGAACAAAAAATCTTCAACGCCCTGAAACCCAAAGATCGCTCGGTCGTGCGCCAGGCCGTGGTGCCGGAAAAGATGAAACTGCCCGAGGATGAAACTCTGGCGCGCTTCCTGTCCGAACAAAAACAGCGCGTGAAGGAAGAAACCCAGGCTGCCCAAAACGGCATGACTCAAAATCGCAGCAACCGCGAAAGTGCGGTGAACAAACCCGAGCCGACGCCGCCCAAAATGGCTGAACAGAAAAAACAGCAGCACAACACCGAAGATGTCGACAAAGACGGCTATCGCAATGTGGATATTTCCAAAGAACTGGCCGAGATGAAGCGCTACAACGACGGCTTTTCTTCCGTCGGCGAATCCCTGCCAACGGACGTGAAAGTGGGATCCTTCACGGCACTGAACACCGACCGCTATTTGTTTTATACTTTCTATGCCCGCGTGGAAGAACTGATCCGTTACCGCTGGGAAACCCGCGTCCAGCAGGCCATCGATCAGTTCGATCGGATTGACCGGATCAACGCCGGAAACCGCAACTGGGTGACTCAGGCTGAATTTATTCTGGATCGCAACGGCAATCTGCGTTCGGCTTTGATTATGAAAAGCTCAGGAATCAAAAACTTTGATATGGCAGCGGTGAACGCTTTCAAAGAAGCCCGCATTTTCCCGAACCCACCGCAAGAGATGGTGAAAGAGGATGGCTACATTCACCTCGTGTTTTCTTTCACTGTGCGCTACAGCCCACCAGCTCTGGTGAACCGCAACTAAAGATCACGACTAAGGCTTGTCGCTCATTCCAACCCGGCCCACCATCGGCAGCTTCAATGCCGGTCGCAAGAAATCAACTCCGAAGTTCAGACCCAGCACATTCAGTTCAACACCCTCACCCAATCCCACTGTCAGCCCCAGCATCCCAAACAAGGAAAACTGCACGCCGGTCTTGGATTCACTCCAGCCGACAATGTCCGCCTGATTGATCCAGTCCTTGCCGATAGCGTGCGGAGGAAGTTCCACCTTCAGTTCCGGCACGTTGCGGATGATATGGGAAATAAAGGTGTTGCTGTTCGGGCCCGGATAAGCGCGATAGGTGTTCTTGTAGGCATAGTCCTTTGCCAGCTTGTCGATCTGGGGAATGGCGGCTTCCGCCTCGGCACCACGCAGGTCTTCGATCAGTTCGGGCTTGGCACCAAACCAGTGACGATCCGGAATGTCCGCCTCGATGCGAACAGCCTCCAAACCTCTTTTCACTCGCCACCCGATCACGTGATAGGTCATATAGTGATCCGCATCTTTGGCTTTGGTGGCAATCCAGGAGTGAACCGCGAAGTAACCACGCCAGCTGACCGTGCGGGCCGCATACACCTGCACCACGGCGCCTTTTTCTTCCTGAGGCTTGGGCGCCAGATGCGCACTGTCCCGCGTGGCCGTGCGCCAGTCTTGCGCTTGAGATTGAAACCCCAACAACATGAAAGCAATAAAAGAACCGATGAATTTCATTTCACCAGTATGGACTATTTTTTAATTCTTTGCGGGATTAAATACTGAGGTCAGCTCAGGACTTAAGCTTTGCGCGGAATGAATTTGAGCGACGCCGAATTGATGCAGTAACGCAGTCCCGTTGGCTCCGGTCCATCATCAAACACATGCCCCAAGTGGGAATTCGAAGACGACGCCCGCACCTCAATACGAGTCATGCCATGGGAGTAGTCAGCGATCTCTTTCACCACATCCGCAGAAATCGGACGCGTGAAGCTGGGCCAGCCGGAGCCGGAATCAAACTTATCGTCACTGGAAAAAAGTGGCACACCGGAAATAGCATCAACATAGATGCCGTGTTCATGATGATTCCAATACGCATTCTGGAACGGACGCTCGGTGCCGTTTTCAACCATGATGCGATATTGTTCAGGGGTCAGAATCTTTTTAAGCTCCCCTTCATCCGAGGGCAGCCCGCATTTTAAAACCTTGTCAGCCATACCTTGGTTGTACCCGGTCCAGGAGCTTTAGTCCAGAGTGTGGCCGAATTCATGTCGTTCGCCAATCAACCTTGCTACTATGTGGGAATGAAGAAGTTTTTATCCCTGACCCTACTGGCCGTTCTGATTTCGACCTCTTTGCCCGCTTATGCAATGTTTACTGAACTGGGCCTGTCCTACGGAAGAAAAACCACCACCTTCGACAAAGACAACTCTTTTGACTCTGAATCCATCACCGGCTCTCTTTCTCTTTATTTCCTAGAGCGCCTGGCTTTGGAGCTCAGCTACACCGACGCCACCGGCCTGCGTGAAGAAAAAGCCAGTCCGTCAGATGCACGCCGTACAACGACACAGAAATCCCAAATCCTGGGCGCGGATTTGATTCTGGTATTTGCTGATAAAACAGCCTTGTTCCAGCCGTACATCAAAGGTGGCGGCGCCCAGATCAGCCGTTATCAGCAGATCAAAATCGAAGGTCAGGACACCTACACTATCGAACCTGAATCCGTCACTGTTCCCAGCTATGGCGTGGGTTTGAAAATCAAAGTCACCGAGTCTCTGGGTATCAAACTAAGCTATGACGTGTGGAAAACACCGATTGGCGATGGTCTGCAAACTGATGACAGCTCTATCCGTGCCGGCGTCACCTGGGCGCTATGAGCCTGAAACTTGGCCTGGTACTTCTTACCGCAGCCACGCTGAACAGCGGATGCCAGATGGGTTATCTGATGAAGTCCGGCTATGGACAGATGAAGCTTCTGAACAGCCGTGTCCCCGTCGACGAAGCGCTGAAAGATCCAAATCTGGATGAAGGCAAAAAGAAAAAGCTGCTGCTGGCGCAGGAAGCCCGCTCTTTTGCTGAAACCGAACTGCATCTGAAACCCACCAAAAACTACACTTCCTACGTCGAACTGGGCCGCCCCTATGTCACCTACGTGGTCAGCGCGGCACCAAAGTGGGAACTGAAGCACCATCAGTGGTCTTACCCATTCATGGGCAAGATGCCCTACAAGGGCTACTTCAATGAAGGCGATGCCAAGGAAGAGGAAAAAGCCCTGCAAAAGGACAACCTCGACACTTACATGCGCGGTGTTTCGGCCTATAGCACTCTGGGCTGGTTCAATGATCCGATTTTAAGTTCGATGCTTCGGTATGATGATTATGACCTTGTGAACACCATCATTCACGAAACCGTGCACGCCACTTTGTATATTAAAAATTCCGCGGACTTCAATGAGCGCCTGGCCACCTTTCTGGGCAATAAAGGTGCGGAACTATTCTATTTGAAAAAAGAAGGCACAGACTCTCCGACGCTGAAGCTGATTCAGTCAGAAAATGACGACAGCAAAGTGTTTTCGAAATTCATTTCCGCAGAGCTGGATGCGCTGGAAAAATGGTACAAAGACCTTCCGGCAAACGAAAGATCTGAAGAAAAACGTGCGCAGAGAATTCAGCAGATTCAGAGCAAATTCGCCTCAGAAATCGCGCCGCAGCTGAAGACAGACAGCTACAAAAAATTCGCTGAAGCGAAGCTCAACAACGCTCGTCTGCTGGTGTATCGCACCTACATGCAAGACCTCAGTGACTTTGAAAAGCTGTACGAACTAAGGGATCGCAACTATTTTTCCTTCATAGAAGCCTGTCGCGGGCTTGAAAAAGCCAAGGATCCGTCCGCAGAACTCAAAAAAATGCTGCCTCCCCCATAAGGGTTAAACCTTCAAAAACAGGGCATTCCCACTGCCTTTTGTTTACGTGGAAATTCACCGTTCATTGATGACAGCCCTGTAACACTCCCGTAAGTGTGTGAATAGGTGATCAAATTCCTGTTATAAAAACCAACCTGCAACATCAAAAAACGAACAAGATTTTTTCAGCAAAATCCGCCTACTCCATTTGGGTGATGTGAACCTTTGAAACCTTTGAAGAATTCTTTACACGCGCACTGTGTCTCCCCTAGCGGAACCCGAGGAAACCGACTAAAACTCGCTCACTTTTAAAAAAACACTGTCGGGAAGCAACAGAACGTAACAGGACCCTGACAAGTCACAAAGAAACCGGAGACAACATGAAATTGAAGTTCCTTGGTGCTGCCCTTGTAGCACTGGCAATGTCCCTTACTGTCCACGCTGATGAATTTGACGGTGGCAGTCCCGACTACGATCCACGTCCAAACCCACATTACACAGAAGCAGAGATCCAAAGAAAAATTGAAAACGAAATGGCAGTGGCTTGCAGAGGCAACCTTTGCTCTATCGTAGGAACTGATGGTCACGGCGAAGGCTGGACAGTGAGCTTCCAGGTTGGCTATGGCGACAACCCAAACAGCGGCGGCAACAACTTCTACATCGGTGACAGCAAGAATTCCACGAACAACGGTGGTGACTACTACGCAGGTATCACTGTGACTTACAAAAACTACTCTTGTAACTCCACACTGCGCGTGACTCCTTCTGTTTATCGTTTCGTGAACACTTACATGTACAACATGGTGAACGCAGACGGTTCCACAAAGCGTAACTTCTCCCCGGCAGACCAAACTGTGATTCTGTTCTACACAACCATGTTGAACAAAGTCGATAACTGCAAAGCACTGAACTAAACCCGGCTAACGAAACACAGAGGACTCATGCACAAATTCATTCTAGGAACCTTACTGATTGCCTTCACCCTGCCGGTTCTAAGCCGCGCGGAAGTGCCTGCACATCAGACAAGCCTCCTGAGTCCTCTGAAATTCACCAACCGCGCTCAGTGCGCGCTGGATTCTGAAAAACCGACGTCTTCAATCATGATCATGATTGATGGATACAACGCCGGGAAAACTGCGAACTCGGTTGCCAAACTGCGCGGCCTGAACACAGAGGAATACAGCAACAAAGCGATGAAGGAATTCCGTCTTTCTGTCGCTTACATGACCCTGAATATCATGAACAAAATGATTCGTGGGCAGCTTCCGGTGCTGCCTATGAATCTGAAAACTGCAAATCTTCCGAAGTATTTGCAGGTCAACCGCAGCTGCGAAGCCAGCGGCGGAAACTGCTCTGAGCTGAACGATTACCTTTCTCAAATCTGGGCCCGCGCAGGTAAACGCGCCGATCTGCTGGCCTTTGACAGCTTCACTCAGGCAAACTTCCCATTGCATGCCTCCAAAGACCGTCTGGGCTGCTATTACATCAAGAAATTCTCGGCACTGCAGGGACACCTGCAAAATCCGGAGGTCAATCAGGCCAATCTTCAGGATATCGCCCTGGCGTACCTGAATGAAGCAGACTATATCACCGGCTGCTTTAATGCCGACGACAAACTGAACAACCGCTTCGTGACTTTACAGATCGACTGGGAAACCAACCCGAACTCGTTGGCGCAACAAGGTTTCGATTTCTGGAACAGTTTGAAAATCTATCTTTCCTGGGCCTGGAGACACACTAACGAAGTCGAGCAACTCAGCCCGTCTTTCGGTCGCATCTTCCGCTCCATTGCTCTTGAAGAGTCCATCATGTTCACACCAAACGGTTGCAAGAGCATGACGAAACCTTCCTGTGACAGCGAATATCTTTCCTCCAACAGCATCCGTGAACTGGCTAAAATCAGCGGCCCGACACCTGAACACTTCGACACTGTCCCTGTGGGCACCGAAGCTGAAATGCTGGAAAAAGGCGTTCGCGGCGTGAACAATGACTTCCTCGGCACCCAGTCCTTCGACAGCGCTCAGGAGTGGCTGGCAAACTTCCGCAAAAATGTTGTTCAGTCCCGTGCCCTGATGAAAACCAAGTATCAGGCTGCCATCACAAATCTGAACCTGCTGCAGGATCAGCTGGGGGCGGCGGTGCTAAGCACCGTGGTTTCCAAAGACATCAGCACTCATCGTGGCAACGAAGCCATGATGAATGAACTGTACTACATGTGTACGGAGATCCGCCTGGCTGGTGACGAGACGCTGGACTTCCTGAAGTCTGACATTGACCGTATCGCTCAACTTAAAAACATGACACAGATGCAGTACTCGGACCGCCGCTCTTTGCAGGAGCACGTGAATTTCTTCAACGCGGTTTCATCCCAGGTTCTGCCATTCTGTAACGAGCTTGAAAAACAGAACTACTGGAACAAGTCCGGCTACACCGTGAACAAATCCGGCTTCGCCCCATGGGCCAAAGAGATGATGCAGCTTCAGGCCAATCCGGAAGAAGCCAAATTCATCCCGACAGCGTTCAACAGTCAGCCTTTGCTGTCCTGGAACAACCAGTCTGTGGCAGGTGCCCAGGCGATCTGCTACAGTTCTGTGGACTGCACCCGCCTGATGGTGAAAAGCATGGTGGATCTGTATGCGGTTTCCACTTATGCCGACGCCTTGGTGCCACTGGCAGGCAAAACCTCGGATCCGAATCTGTTCAATCCTTATTCTGAACTTAAAACCTGCAAAATGTACGATCCTTGGTTCCAGACCCAGCGCATGAACAAGGTGCTGATGGTCGACCTGGCGAACACGGCGCTGTTTGGCTGGAATATCCTGCCAATTTATGTGGATGTGAACTTCACAGCACCCAAAGTGGCTTCTTTCAACCAACTGGTGAAAGACGGGAAAATCAAGTTCGATCCACGCGTGGAAAAATCCAAAATGCAAACCTCTTTGGTTGCGGACTTCGGTCCTTTGCTGGGTGCTCCTTGCGCGGTTTCCCTGAACAACAACGGCATCAAGAACTATAATTTCTATTCCTTCTCGGGTCTGACTGTGAATTATTGTGATTCCAAGCAGTCCAACGAAGTGGTTTCCAACAATCCAAGTGACTTCGCGACAGGCACCAAAACGGCACGTTCATTCTGCGGCGGCTGTACCTTGAACTTCACGGCGGTGGCCGCGGCTTCCAGCTCCACTTTCGGCATCGTGAATCCTGCGAAATTCGTGGTTTATCTGTTCAGAACATTCCAGAAGTACTTCTCTGCCAAAAAAGACAAGGTGAATATCCCGAAGTCCTGGGAAGTGAATGCCGCTTACGCAGCTGAAGTTTACAAAAAATACGGCCAGATCCCGACCCACTGCGTGGATCAGCTAAGCAAAGGCCTGAAATGCTTCCGAGACAGCTGTGCCGCAAAAGCCGCCGATGTCTTTGAGAAAGCCTATAACACCAAGGTCAACGAAGTTTACATCCGCGAGGACGATGACAGCCAGTGGCCACCCTCTGACACCAAAGAAGCCTGGATCAAATCAGACCTGTGCAAAGGCGAAGCGGTCATTCGCTTCACCTGCAACGAGCGCAAAGTTGAAAACTTCAGAACACATTCCATGTACGGATTCCACAAATCCTGCAGAAGAGCGATGGGGAAATAATGAAATCAATGTTGCTGTCCCTGCTTTTGATTGTGAATGCGCAAGCGGCCTTTGCCTGGTCGGTTGAGTCCACGGTGGGAGCCGGCTCGCGTGGTGAGTTCCAGGATACCGTCACACTTTACTGCCGCCCGGACGAAACCCTGTGCCAGGAAGTGTGCAAAAATCAGAATTCCTGCTGGAAAGAGCAGGAGCTTTGCTTCAACTGCCTGGGGACGACCAACCCGATCCTGCGCACAGTGTTTACTGAAATCGACCGCCTGTACCGCAACAGCCAGCGTGTTCTGCCGGAGGCGGAGGTGGCCAAGGTGTTCACAAAAGATCATATCTTTGTGGCTGCCAAGAGCATCTATAACTTCTACTCCGCCATCGACAATCAGGAAGTGATAGCAAGATTCCAAGGGCTGTGCCCGACTGGCACCGGCCAACCACTGATTGTCCTGGAAAAGAACAAGTTTCAGGAACCATCCCGGATCAAATTCATAGTTTGCGAAGGGACCGGCCAATACAACCAGGGAATGTACGTTTTGGAGTACAACCCTCAAGTGGAAACCGGAACGAACAACGAAATTAAAGTGAACAGTAAACCTTAAAAACAGAACGTTAGATCAAAAGGAGAAAACAATGACTAACTTGATGAAATTTGCAGCAGTAGCTATGCTATTGATCTCTGCACAAAGCGCGAACGCAATCTCTTTGCGTTTCAAATTCAAAACCTTCAGCTCTGGTCCAGACATCTACGCTTGTAATGCTGGTTTGAAGCACAATGCATCCGCTCACAAAGCGTGCTACTTCGAAGACACTCAGATCGCTTGTACTGCTGGTACTTGTACTGATGCTACCTGCCACACTCGTTGCGTTTGTACTAACGACAACGGTGGTGAGTACCTGATGGACTACATGAAAGGTCAATACAGCTCTTGGAACACTGGTGATTCCAAATGGAACACAAACTGGACAGCGACTACTCGTCAAGCTGGTCAGGGTTCTTTCGCAACATTGGTTAACCACGAAGACGCTTTCGCCAACCGTATCAAAGAACTGAGCTTCAACCTTGGTTCCGAGCTTTACGGCGCTGAATACTTCGTTGATATCTGCTACCGTGGCCCTCAGATTGAATACTGGGAAGACAACGTAGTTGCTAACTTCAGCCTGTTGGCTCAAGTTTCTGCAACTGACTTCGTTGCTACTGGCGTTAACCCAGGCGACAACAACCCAGACGGTCCAGGTTTCAACCACGGTCGTGATGGTTTGAACATGACTCCAAACATCAAGTACACGACTTTGTCTGGCTTGACTGTTGAGTCTTACACTGTGTGCGACCTTCAAGGTATGAACACATTCAAATACGCTCGCAACAACGCTAACCAGTACAACATGCTGGATAACGAAGCGAAGTTCTCTGACTGGAATGCTCCACAAAATGGTGGTGGTGACTTCTTCACTGGCACTAACCAAGCTACTTCTGTTGGCGCGGCTAAAGACCTTTACAACACATGGATCAACCAAAACACAAAAACTCCACGCTTCTGCCGTGTACGCTATGTGTTCAAAGAGACAAACCATGCTGCTGCCATCAAAAACTTGAGAAAATGGCAACGTCACGGTGCTGAAATGTGTACTTACACTAAAATTGAAGAAGGCGCTGCGAACTAATCGCCTCCTCTTTGGTCTCTGAAAGGATCGGTCTTATGAAATTCAAAAATCTTACGGTTCTGATCCTTTCAGGGGTTGTATTTATGCTGGCAGGCGAAGCTTTCGCCTGCCGCGCTTCTCGCGATATGAAACACAATTTTGCGGTGAACTTTGAATCCAACCCGCCGATCCGTATTTACGGCGATGGCGAAGGTTCCACGATTCTTCCGCAAATGATCGACAAGTGCACTGAAAGTGCCGGCAGCTTCCTGATGCTTTCCAAAGGCGTCTATATGCCGAGTGATGTTTCTGACGTGGCCGATATTTCCCTTGATGGTGACCTACCGGACGAAAATATCTGCAAAATCGAAAATGCGATTTTCAGCAAACCGATGGATCACAATCAAAAGAAATCTCTGGTTAAAAGACAGCACAAGTTCCTGCAGCAATGCGCCTTTGTGACTGTGGCCGAAGTCAATGGCCGCCCTCTTCGCTATAAGTCCGACCAGGAATACTGCAAAACCACCCCGCAGGGTGCCAGCATGGTTCAAATGGAAGGCGAATACTGTTTCCTGACCATCAACCCAAGCTACAATCTTTCCATCACGATGGGTTTGAAGCCTGAGTGCGCAACCCAGGAAAAAATGAAAGAACTGGGTCTTGAGTTCGGAGACATCGAAGCGGCTTTGAATTCTTATGTTGCAGGTGACGATTCAGGTCTAAGCCCTGACGTAACTGCCATCGGTTCATCCCGTTACCGTTTCACCTTGCAGGCTCCGGCCGGCATGATGGAATTGAGCGAAGATGTGGGAATGGAAGCTCCGCGCTTCCCGACCACTTACAATGCGGAATTCAACATGGGCGACCTTCAGTTCCGCCAAGCCGGTGAAGAGCGCGTGGACCTGAACATGTATCTGTCTGTGGATAACAGACAGCCATTGTTCTGCAACCAGGCGGGCCTTTGCACTGCCCCGTCCGCTTACAACATTCCCGTGGCTGCTGAAGTTGAAGTCTTTAAAGTCGGCTCGCAAAAATCCGTTTTCGTCGACGGTTGGACCAGCGGTGGAACTATTCAGGGCAACTGGCAGGGTCTGATGCGCTTCCCGCAACAGAGCATCGATGGTCTGAACTTCGTCAAAGGTGAACGCTATAAAGTTGTGGTCACCATGATCGACCCGTTTGAGGATTTCTATATCTACCTGAACCAGGCTGAGCAGTTCCTGATCGACC
This sequence comes from Bdellovibrio bacteriovorus, assembly GCF_048286975.1. Lineage (GTDB taxonomy): Bacteria > Bdellovibrionota > Bdellovibrionia > Bdellovibrionales > Bdellovibrionaceae > Bdellovibrio > Bdellovibrio bacteriovorus_H. The sequence goes on from NZ_JBLVRT010000001.1 coordinate 109,846, forward strand.
TTAAAGCCGCTACCGGCGTTGCGGGGCTTGATCAGATCCAGTCCATCCAGCCACTGGCCGATCTGCTGGGCCTGCCTCGTTTGGCCGGTTTGCCGCATATTTCTTCCGGTGATCTGAATTCAGACCTGGATATGTCTTTGAGCTATTTCAAAAAGCTGGGTTCCACCCGTTTGTGGCCGACTTATTATGAGCGCCTGTGCGATCCAAGTCATGGCCAGTGTTACCTTTCCGGAAAACAGAAATTCTGGAACCGTTTTTCTGCTGAGTTCACAGTGGGTGACAAGGGCAACGGCGGCATCTTTGACCTGACCGATATCCGCGTGATCAAAGAATCTCCAGCCGGAGTGGTGATGAACAAAAAGGTTCAGACACTGCCTCGTTACAGATGCGAGCCGTAAACATGAAAGCACTTCTGGCGATCTTACTTACAGTATTCTCCATTCAGGCCTTCGCTGGTGTGGACGTGTCTGTTTCATCCAGTTCTGACGACATCTTCGTCTGCAACGTGACTCGCACAGCGTGGCCTCAAAACCCGACGCCAGGTTCATTCGCTGGCAGCCTGGACTACGTGGATCTGAACTCCCCGGCGAATTCCCCGTGGCGCAACCGCAGTGTGGGTCTGGCATTCGATGACAGCACAAACAAAGTGTTTTCTTTCGGCAATCAGTGGCTGTCCCGTATCACCCGTCTGAACATGTCTTTTTCCTATGAAACCATGGGCGTGGGATACAAAGTTCACGTCTGCTATCTGGGGCCTTTGTATCAATGCAAAGGCAATAATGGCAATGGCGGCGGTCATGGCTACGGAAACTGCAAAAACAATGGCAACAACGGCAATGGAAATGGTAACGGCAACAGCAATGAGGACGATCTCAGCGAGAGAATCTATTCATTGGCGGCCAACGTCCGAAATTCTGCCAATACCTACACGGCGGCAGCAAATCTGTACTACCGCGTGACAACTTCCTGTGATTTGCGCTCCAGCAAGCTGGATGCTCGTCAGGAAAATCAAGTCGGCCCCGGCGACAGCATGCAAGTTGATTATTCTTACACCACGAACTGGGCGGCCTTTGACGGCACCTTCCGTGACAATGTGATGGTACTAAACGCCAACTGGCCACAGCGTGTTCCGAAGTTTTGCGAAGTGGTTTTCGAATTCAAAGAAGCCTCTGCAGCACCTCGCTCAAATGTGCTGACTGATAACGAAATCGAACTCGCCGTCGATATCTTCTAGGTGTGAACGTGAAGGCGCTGTTGTTTGCTCTGATAATGTCAACCGGGCTGATGGCCCAAGCTGCGGTCTGGAGTTCCCAGAACGTGTGGTCTCAGGCTCAGGAAGACCGCTATTCCCTATGGGTGGTTGAAAACTTCAAGGCCGACATATTCTCAAACCCTAAGAACCCTTGGTATGGAATTTCCACAGACTGCGCCGATGCAGTCTATGCGGCCCGTATTATCTTTGCCTATGAAAACTCTTTGCCGGTGGCCTTCACGAATATTGAAAACATGAAGCGCAGCCTGACCAACTCCATGACCAACTGGGATCGCCTGCCTGAAAAAGACCGCGTTCGCAAATTCATCCAGTTGGTTTCAGATCTGACCAGCACCCAAACGCTGGGCCATGACACGGCTCCAGTGGCAATCAAACGTGAATATGTGCGCCCTGGTGCGATCTTCCTGAATCCAACCCTGACACCGGAAGAAGAAAACATCGTCGGCACCCGTGGTGGACATGCCGAAATGATCATCGATGTGAATGAAAACGGTTTCATCCGCTCACTGTATTCCACAACACCTTCCAAGGTGCGTGAATTGATCACTACTCGCAATCCATACACTTGGCCAATCAGTCGTCTGGGTGGATTCCGTATCTGGAAAACATCAGCTTCACCTGCGCCGAACAATCAGCAGTTTGAAATGGCTGGATGGACTTCTTATGGTCGTCCCACCCGTAAGCAAATTTACCAATGGCACGAAGGCATCAGAAAAGAACTGCGCCTGCGCCCGCCGACAATCGACGAGCGTATTGATGTGGTCGTGGAAAGCATCTGCAACCTGTGGCAAGGCCGCGTGGACGCTGTGAATGCCGCGTGGAAGGCCGTGCGTGATGCCGGAGGCCGTTGCCCGTCTGCAGGCCTTTTGGATGAACACTCCACCAACCGTCGCGATGCCCGCCTGCGCGAAGCCTATGGGCAATTGAACGATCTGATGCACTGGCGCAAGAACAACTATGACGTGCCTGGTGCGATTGGTGACATCAAGGACGCCAAAGAGGTTCTGATAGCTTGTCATGTAATGACGGGCTTTGCCGCCAACAACGCCTGGGAATTGTTTTTAAAAATGATCGACGGCCATCTGGTCGCCGATGCCCGCTGGAGCCCGGCAGTCCGCTGGGGTGAAACATCCCGCTATGGAGGTCAGCAATGTCGCTAGTGACAAGTGCTTTGGTTATGGCTTGTGTGGTTTATGGTCCGGCTCAATCCCGCGACAATGTGAACAACTACAAGATCCTGCAACCGCTGCAGATCCAGGATGGTCGCATCACCACATTGGCCCGCAACCAGGTTTCTCAGTTTGAAAGTTATGATTTCAAAATTGAACAATACAATCTGGATCAGTGCCCGAACTCCATCATCGCCCGCGATTCCAAAGGCCGCTATGCTGCCGTCAAGGGAATGTACCGCGCCAACGACGGCACCTCTCAAGGGGTGTTTGTCTTTGATGATGGCAATGACGAGCGCTTCAAGGCGCTGATCCATTGCCCTTACCAGTTTCAGCCCTGTGACTCTGGAATTGATGTCATTTCCGGTTGGGAGATATTCTAAACGAAAAAAGCCGTCTTAATGACGGCTTTTTTGTTATTTCGCTGGTTATTTTTCTTCGATCAGTTTTGGAGAAGGTAAAGGCTTGGCGGTCTTCCCGGGAGTGACTTCAGGATTCGCCAGCATGGTTTTAATCCGGTTGGTCAGATCCTGCTTGATCAACAGATACTGCACCATGCGCTCAGGTCCCAACAGGGGCTTGAGCTTGTCGAACTCCTCTTCATTCATTCGACCATAGCTTTGCAGGGACTTGCGATAGCGGGTCAGCTCTTCATCTTTGGATTTTGCCGTGGTGGCCTTGTTCATTTTTTCGACAGAGGCCTGCAGCTCCTGGCTGAACTGGGCTTTGCGTTTATTGATGTCACGGACAATTTCAGTGAATTTCTTTTCGTCAGAAGTGTTCAGCTTCAGCTCATCACTCATCTTCCAGATCAGAAGCTCTTCCAGCTGATTGCGTTTCTCCGCAGCCACAGCCACGGAGAAAGCCGAATTTAGACATAATAGGATTATTGGGAACAGAGTCTTCAGCAGCACGTTGTCTCACCCGAGTCAGGGTGATTAGCGTCCGCTTTCACCCATGATTTTATTGAATTTATCTACAGATAAATTTTCGAATGATTCGCGAGCTACGTCCATAAAAAAGTCAGATTCGCTCTGCGTGCTGATCAAGGTCTGGGAAATCTCCTCTGGGGACAAAAGGGCCTCAGAGACAATGCGCTCATGCCCGTCGCTCAGAAGCCCGGCTCTGGTCATCGACTGGTTTACTTTTGACACCTGCGGCATCAAAAGAACAGCGAAGGCCATCAGCGAAGCTACGCCGCTGACGGGATAAAGCCATCCTCGCCAGTGAGAGCGAAGCAGATTCCGCGGCGTCATCAATACCGGAGCCGGTTTGATTTCCACGGTTTCCACCTCTGCCATGATTTTATCATGCAAACGATCGAAGAAATCATCGTTCATGGGCAGTTCCATATCGTCGGCGGCTTTAAGGCCTTTGCGCACTTTATCCATGCGATCCATACGGTCCACGTTGTCCATCGATTCTTATCCTTCTGCTTCCGCAAATCTTTGGTTAACCTCGAGGAAGAAGCCACCTACTTCTTCCGTCCAGTTCTTCAATTCAGCCTGTTGTTCGAATGTCTGACGAAGTTTCATCAGAGCATGTCTGTAGTTCGCCTTCGCTGTATCGTATGGGCACTCCATAATATCAGCGATCTCGTTAAAGCTCAGGTCCTCGTACACACGAAGAACCAGGGCTGTTTTCTGCTTGAACGGCAGCTTCTCTACTTCATTTTTAAGTATGTCAGAAACCGCCGTATGGACGAGTGTAGTTTCGGCCTCCGCATCTACAGCCAATTGCACATCGTCGATATCCACGGTGTCGCGTTTCCACTCACGCAGCTTGTTGCGTGCCGTGTTCACGGCGATCTGGAACAACCAGCTTTTGAAAGAAGAACGACCTTCGAAGGTGTTCAGCTTTTCGTAAGCCTTGATGAACGCTTCTTGCGTCACGTCCTCAGCTGTGTCCATGTCCTTTACGAACCGCAAACTCATACGCAGCACACTTCTCTGATGTCGTTTCACGAGTTCGGAAAAAGAACGTCTGTCGCCAGACTTCACTTTTTCTACCAGTTCAAGATCCGTTACGTTTAGATCTCTCTCCATACTTTGACTCGTTTCTGTCTAAATTCGGTTAACGTTCTGAATTTTTTTCCCGAAAGAGCCATTCTGCTCCCCCCAGCACCCGGTAAATTCGCCCCCAAACCCGCGATGCCTACACTCTTTCACTAATGCAACGATGATGCCTGATTTTGAAGAGTCAAAGTGGCCCTAAATATATGAAACAACTTAGGAATTACGCATTTTGTTATGACACCCATAATCATTTCTTATGGATCAAAACCTGTACTAAGTTTTAAGCAGAGCTGACGGAAGGCAGCAGTTTTATGTCTATATATAGAGGGACTGTAAAGTTGGCCAAAGCGGCCCTAGACCAAGGTAATATGAAAAAAAGCCGCAACCTTTTGGGCTGCGGCTTTAAGAATCCCAGGTTTGGAGTGTCTTCAGTAAAGTCTTGTAAGAAGCCAACCCCGGGATAAAAACTAAAATTAAGCGACGATGGTCGTACGGTTACGGCCACCTTGTTTGGACTGGTACAGCGCCTTGTCTGCACGGTCGTACACTTGAGTCCATTCGGTTTCATTTGGAAGCTTGGTGGCAACACCCACGGAGATGGTCACCGGGATCTTCTTGCCTTCAAATGTAAAGTCATGGGCTTCAATCGTCTGACGAATACGCTCGCCCACTTCGCCGGCTGTTTTGCTTGGTGAACCGGAAAGCAGCAGCACAAACTCTTCACCACCGTAACGGGCAAAGAAGTCGTTGGAGCGGATCAGCTTGGTGATCACGATACGGCACAGTTCTTTCAGAACATAGTCACCGCCCGGATGTCCGTAGCTGTCGTTGATCTTTTTAAAGTGATCAATATCAAAAGTGACAAGACTGAACGGCTCGTTCAGAACTTCGGCGCGTTTCATCGCCTCAGGGCCCTTGTCCAATAGTGCCCCTTTGGAATGAGCACCCGTCAAAGCATCCTTCTGCGCACGATCGTACATCGCCGCATTGGTCATGGCTTCAATGCTGCCTTTTTCAAGGAACTTGAAGATCACGTTGCCGGTTTTAATCTGGTCATTGTTTTTCAAAAGGCACGATGCCAGGGGCGGGATCACCTGACCATTCACGATGGTTTTATTGGTGGAACCCAAATCGATCACGGACACTTCACTGCCATTGACAGCGAACTTTGCGTGAGAGCGGCTCAAACTTTTATCATCAATGTAGACTTGGCTTTCCACAGAGCGGCCGATGACGATGTCACTGGCCGTGATAGGATATTGTTTACCGACGTAGCCCGGAGGGCCGATCAAAACAACAATTGCCGGCGGAACATCATCCGCCTCTTTAAGACGACCCTTGAAAGTGTCGCTGGCAACAATACTGGTTTTTTCTAAGTTGTCTGAGTTGTCATCGTTGTGAGCCATAGGGAAAAGTATAAAACTTCCCCCCGTCACCTGACAATCAAGCTTTCTTCAATTTCTCTTTCGCTAGTCTCTTGCCCAGCTCGACACCCGGCTGATTGAAGGCGTCGATTTCCAGGTAATCTCCAAGCCCCGCAACCACAAGTTGCCAGAACATGAACATGTAACCCAAAGAGTGCTCATCTAGGACTTTAGTCTTAAGAGTCATCGTGGAAACACCACTCTGATTCAAAGCCTCCTGCGTGGCCAAACCTTCTGCCCGCAGCAGTTCACCCATCGTGCGACCTTCAAGGTCCTGAGTTTCTTTGAACTGAGCTTTCTTGATGCGCAAAGAACCCGCCTCGGATTCTTCCACACGCTGGAACACAACGAACTTGTCTTTGGTTCCTTCCATCACCTGCTGCAAAATCGAATGCTGATCCGAAGCCCCGACGGCAGACATCGGCGTGCTCACACGCGGAGCCGGTTTCCCCGCACGAGTCTCAGGTTTCCCCAATGACTCGGCCCACAGCTGCTGATACCAAGCCCCGAAAGACTTCATACGAGAATTGTAAATCCAAAGCAGAGTGATCCATTCTTCCCGCTTATAACTCTGCGCCACTTGAGCCATCGTCTGAGTCACAACCGCCGTGTCATTCAAGGCACGCATCGCCCCCACACGGAACTTTTCAAGATCCAACCCCAGGAACGCCGCCGGCATCATCCCCACCGGAGAAAGCACCGAGAAGCGCCCCCCAACATCCAAAGGAATTTCACAAGTAGGAATAGAATGCTTGCGAGCCCAAGCCATCAAACTGCTGTCTTTGGTTTCAGAAATAACCACACTGTGCTTGGGAAGATTCAGTTTCTCTTCAGTGTAAATCTGATCCACAAGCTCCAAAGCACACAAAGATTCAATCGTAGTTCCGCTCTTGGAAATGAAGACCCAAGCAACCTCTTTCAGGTCCCCCAGCTCTTCAATCAAAGTTTCAAATTCCAGAGCATCCACATTGTCGACAAAGAACATATTGCGAGCACAAAAAACTTCCGCAATCACACGAGTCCCCAGCGAACTACCACCAAGACCCACGATAACAATCTTCTTAAATTTCTCCGCCAGCTCAGTCCCAACTTTATAAGACTGCTGCCACAAAGAAACCCGCTCCATCACCTGCGGAAAGCCAATCTCTTTACGTTGCAAAAACAACTTCAAAGACTCCTGACACTTCACCAAAACAGATTCATCAATCTTATGAAACGAATGCGAAATCTCCAACATAACGTGCATCTCTTTCTAAAAAGTTAGTCCCAACCCAGCGACGCTCCCAAAGGGAGCCAGCACTCCCCATCCCCGCGGCGCCCGAAGGGCCAGCCAGAAACCAACGGAAAATAAGCGGGTGATCAAAACGGTCCAGCCGCAAGGCGGAGGACAGCCCTCGCAGCGCAGGCGTGCTCCAAGCACGTCGAAGCGAGAAGGCTGTCCGACAACGCAGTCGGATGGGCCGTTTTCATCGCCCGCTCACGAGATGGCTACGTCTTCTTCGATTTTGTGGTAACCCTTCCACTCCTTCAACCTACCTCGCGGCCGGCCTCCGTCTTCAGGGTATTCGATAAGAACATAGGTTAGTTTCGTGATCTTTCCCAAGGACACAATATCCAAAGAAGTGATCTCAGTCCATGTTCCCGTATTGAAATATTCTTTATTCTCTGACCACTGGCGATACTGATAAACGTGCGTGTGACCAAAGATCACGGTGTGCACGCGGTCATCCCCCAGAATTTTACGCGCTGATTCACTTAAATCCGGGAAGATCGCGCTTTCGGCAATCACCTGGATAATTCGTTTCAAAGGCCAATGACGGCGCGGATCCTTGACCAGGATGCTTTTCAGGAAATACCCCATGGCCATAAAGAAGGCGCGAACCATTGTTCCGGTTTCGTTCAGGAAAGCCCAGCGGACCATTTTGCCGAAAGGGCGGATCTTGTCGACATGGGGGTAGTGTTGTTTGATTTTCAACACGACTTCCAGGAAGAAATGGGATCCAAACGGCAGATTCAGGATTGGTTCCACCAGATCCTTTTTCAGGAAGAACTTTTTGGGGTCCATACGATTGGCGGCCTCATGCATATGGCCGTGTTCGATGTGAACTCCATCAAAGAAATAAACGATGTTTTTAAAGCGAATCGGCGTGCCGATGACCTGATTCAGGTAGGCGCGACAGGCGGGCCACAGCATCCCTTGATCGTGATTACCGACGATGTAAGTGATGGTGTTACCGGGTTTCGCGGCGAATTCAGACAGCGCGGTGAAGACGGCTTTATGACCGTTCACGCAGTCTTTCAGAATCTCCAAAGTCACGGATTCAGTGATTACTGACAGGAAGTGGCCTTTGTAATCACACTGCAGGAAGTTCAGGAAGTCCCCGTTGATGATCAGTTCGACTTCATAGTCGCGATAGACACCGGTGGAATAGAAGTGGATGAACTCCACAAGCTTTTCCCCGTAATAGAATTCTTCAAGCGAATTGATTCCGCCTTTTTCCAACAGGCGGCCCTTCCCCAAATGGAGATCACTGACGATGATCTTGATCTTTTTTACGGGAGCAGGTTTCGCGACGGCGGTGCCCTCGCTACTTTCTACCTGGGAAGCGGACTCCATACTACTCAGCTTTCTTCAACGGAACGAGATTCTCTTCTTTCGCCTCCAGGTTCGTCAAAGCCAAACGCAGTGCGCGCTCGGTTCGTTTGACTTGATCCTGATTGGCCTCGATCGTCTTGTTAAGCTCAAGACATTTCTTACGGTAATTATCGAGTTCCTGAGAGAGCTGATCAATCTTTCTTTTTTGTTCTAAAATATACTCATCTTTGGACCGAACAAGGGCGGACTTTTCCGCACGGAGCAATTCCAGGCGGTTTTCCAATTCCCGTTCGCGGACGCGAATCTTTTTGAAGTCGGATTTAAGTCTAGTTTCAAGTTCTTCAACCTTGATGCGCGCCTTGGCAACCTCGTTCTCTTTGTACTGAAGGTTCCCTTTCAGGATCAGGATCTCGCTTTGCGCGGATTCCTGCATTTCGGTTTTCTCTTTTTCAATTTCAGAAATACGGACGGTCAGGTCATCAGTGCGGGAACGGATGATTTCACCGGCAGAAGCCAGCTCTTCATTTTCACCACGCAGATGTTCCACTTCGCGCTCAAGCTCCAGGATGCGCTGTTGCGCCAGCTTCAGGTTTTCGGCCTGAGCCAGGCTGGCATCCACGGACGTCATCACATTGGCGGCCCCACGGCTGCCACGGAAGTTTCCTACACTGACTTTAACGTCCACATCGGGCTGGGCTTTGCGCGAACCCACACGGGCATTGGCAAAACCTTCGACTGCAACGGTTTTATCCGCATCAGTGCCACCCACAGCAGAGCTGGTGGCGTTGAAGTCCTGTTGAATGGAAACAGTTTTGTCTTCACCGGCAGGTTGAGAGCTGAACACCGGACGAGTGGAATCATCATCCATCGCCGACACTGGCATCGCATCAAGATCATCTGCGGACTGATAACCTGCATCCGCAGAAGGACCGTCGTAACGCTCCTCTTCACCCACGGAAGGGCCCATCATGAAACGCTCGGAAGGTGGCAGGTCGCCGAAGCCCTCGGGCATTTCAAAATCGTCGGAATCGGATGACTCCACTTCAGGAATCTCCGGTGTGTTGTAAGAACCGTCGTAAGAGCTTTCATTGGACTCGGCGGAATAGTCAGCACCACCGACAAACTCTGAAGAGTCGATGTCTTTGGCAGCATCTTTCCCAAGTCCCTGTTCCAGACTGTCCCAGATGTTTCCGCCCACGGCCGTCGCATCCAGACGGTTTTCGTCTGTGGCAAGAGCAGGCAGCCCATTATATTCCTCGCCTGTATCGTTCGCACGATACGAAGACTCGGATTGAATCTCCTTGAGATCATCCATCAATGACTCAATCAGATTCTCTGCGGCTGAAGATTTCTTTTTCTTTTTGCTCATGTCTAAGGGAAATATCGGAATTTTCCGGACTTCCCTTTAAATATAAAACAAAGCCGGATCAATATCAGGATCTAGGTCCGGGGTGTCTCGAATTGAGATCCTCTTTCCCGGATTTACGGGACTTCTGCAGATGATCCAGCACAAAGAAGGCCGCGATAAACAGGCAAAGAGGGATGATGATCACCAATAGGTTGATAAACTTCTGTGGAAGTTCCATAGGGGCTCCTTTTAATGGCGACCCTACCATCCATAAACTTCCACTGATGCAGTGGAACCCACAGAAACTATTCAGTTAACCTGATAGTAAAGGAATACCAAAACCTTGTCCATAAAACCCGATTCTATGAGCTCCGATATTTGACCGGACCTTTACGACAATACAAAAAACACCCTTGCGTCCGACAATTTACTGTTGCGTCCAGCAATCCTAGGCTTGAGACATATTCATGTTTTTGCGAAAAATCCGTAACATTCTAAATAAACAAAGGATATTTACATGAGCGCGCAAGCGACCTCTCTTGAGTTCAGCGAAAGAATGGCCGGATTTTTTGTCGCCAAAAAATTTACTCTGCACCCCTCGACTCCACTGGCCCAAACTGACTTTCAACAGGAAGCCGAACGGTTCGACAAGCTGCCCTTCGAGTTCAATCTGCAAATTTGTGTTCCGGATCTGGCAAAGTTTCATGCCGACAACAGCACTCCGTCCAAAGTTTCCGGAACGGTGACCGACATCCGCTTTGGAGATGAACTTCCCATTTTGGAAGGCCACTTTCATTTATTCACCCGCCCTGCCGCCAGCCCCAATGTGGATACGGCCAAAGAAATGCACTACACGCTTTTCTTCCAGGACCGCGAAGAAAAAAAGTGGACCTTGTTCGGCTTTAAAGACGTCATTAAAGAAGACGCCCGGGAAATCTGGGAGCAGACCACGACCTTGTATTTCTATTTGTGGGAAGGCCATTCCACCTATGAAAACTTTGGTGAAAAGAAGGTTCAGGGCGTGGGGGTCCTGCGCATTTCCCTGAAAGACTTCATCAAGCAGATGGGAAGCTTCAAAACCAATGCTGACAGCACTTTGGAAAATAAAGAGGCCATCTTAAAATACTTCAAATCCTTCCTGGGAAATCTATGGGAGGTCTATGCACCATTTATTTTCACAACCACATCGGCGCGCTGGAATGAACATATTTATCCTCCGCACACCACTCAAGGCGTCACCTTGGGGGAAAAGACCCTGCACCCATTGGATACCCGAGATGGACTGAGTATTTCAATTCAACGATTTAACTGTGGGGCACAAAAAGATGTTGTGCTGCTGCTGCACGGACTGACAACATCGACCGACATGTTCATTATGCCTGAGCATGAAAATCTTGTGAATCACCTGCATGGCTCGGGCTACACCGACGTGTGGTCGCTGGACTGGCGCGGAAGTGGCAGATTTAACTACAACCTTTCCCCGCACGGTTACACTATTGATGATATCGCCAAATACGACATCCCCCGTGCCGTTGAATTCATCCGTGAACAGTGCGGAAACGACGTGCGCATCCATGTGATTGCCCATTGTGTTGGCTCATTGGCCTTTATGGCCTCATACGCTGCAGAGTACGTGACGAACATCACCAGCATCATTTCCAACAGTGTGTCGCTGACTCCGCAGGTGCGCTGGCAATCGATGCTGAAGATGATGGTGGGACCGGAAATCTTTGAAACCGTCTTTGGTTATGCCTATGTCAGTCCGCGCATCCCTTACATGCCTGGCCGGGCTTTCGGCAAATGGCTTTATTGGATGGAAAGATCCCTGCGCAGCGAGTGCCGCGAGCCCGCCTGTCATATGGTGAGCTTCATGTGGGGCTGGGGGTTTCCGGCGGTGTACAATCATCGCAACATTCATCCGGTGACTCATCGTCGTTTGATGGATCTGTTCGGGGGCACGAGCTTCCACTATCACAAACACATTCGCAAAATGCTGCTGGCTCGTCATTCGCTGTCATTTGATGGACAGATCAACTATCTGGAAAAAATGAAGATGCGGGAAATGCCACCAACGCTGCTGATTTCCGGGGGCGACAATCACATCTTCCCCGGCTCAAACAAAAAGACCTATGAAGAATTAAAGACCACAAAAAACGCCGAACGCATTCAGTACAAGGAATTTTCCCAGTACGGGCATCAGGACGTTTTTATGGGACAGTACTGTCACAACGAAGTTTTCCCGCAACTGGTGGAATTCCTGAAACAGCACTCTTTGCAACAAACTCCGGCCGTCGAAAAGCCGAAACTGCGCATTGCCTGAGGCTCTATGAAATTGGATTATGACTATATTGTGATCGGCTCTGGTTTTGGTGGCTCGGTCATGACCTGCCGCCTGGTTGAAAAAGGCTACAAGGTCTGTTTAATGGAACGAGGCCGCCAGTGGAAAATAGGCCAGTTCCCGCGGCGCCCTCATGATGTTCAACAGCGCATGTTCTGGGACCCTGAAGACCAAAAATACGGTCTGATGGAGTTGCGGGACACCCCGGAAAGTGACGTGCTGTCACTGACCGCCAGCGGACTTGGCGGCGGCAGCCTGATTTATGCCAACGTCCTTTACCGGATGCCTGAAAGATTCTTTCAAGGGTGGCCTCAGATTTACAATCGCAAAAGTCTGGACCCATTTTACGATCGCGTGCTGCACATGATGGAGGCGAAGCCCTACCCTTATGAAACGCAGAATTATTACAAGGCGACACCCAAGACGGCACTTTTGAAAAGACTGGCAGAAGAAATGCCGCCTCCGCCGGATTCAGTCGGAAAGCCCAGTTTCAATTTGCCGCCCCTGGGTGTGCGGTTTGAGGGAAGCTTTCCCGGACATCAAACCCACAACATGCATGGGGCTTTGCAGTCCAAGTGCAACAAGTGTGGCGACTGCGACATCGGCTGTAACATCAATGCCAAGAACTCTTTGGATCTGAACTATATTTTCCGGGCCCGGAACCTGAAAACGGCCGAGCATCCCGCCGATATTCGCACCCACGCGGATGTCGTGCGTATCGAGCACTGTGGTGATTACTATAAAGTGACGTACGTCATTCCGGAATTTCCACAGCAGGAAACCACCTTCACTGCGAAAAATGTGGTTCTGTCTGCCGGCTCCATTGGCTCAACATCCCTGCTTTTGAAAATGAAGAAGCAGGGGCACCTGCCGAATTTGAATATCTGGCTGGGAAAGAAATGGAGTGGCAACGGCGATCTGCTGGGTTTGATTTTTGGATCCCGCGAAAATATTGATGCCACCAACGGCCCGGTCATAACGGGTGCCATCGAATACAATTTCAAAGACTATGAGGATCGTTATCACCATGGAATGTATCTGCAGGAGGCCGGATTCCCGGTAGGCTTTGCCTGGTATCTTTCTGGGAAAATACCTCAACTGCCTGGCATTCGTGGACTGGGGACCTTGTTCGCTCACAGTATCAAGAAGTACATCTTCAAAATTCTGAATATCGAAAGCCGTGATCAGGTCAACGTCGGAGATGAGTTCGCGCAGGCCATTGATCGCGCGGATTTCACCAAACGCTGCTTTGTGCTTTTGGGTATGGGAAGAGACAAACCCGACGGGGAAATCCGCCTGCGTTCCGATAACCAGGCCATCATCAAATGGAAGATGGACGGCAGTAAACTGCACTTTGATCGTCTGCGCACGCAAATGAAGAAGATCGCCGAGCGTATTGGCGGTGTTTTTGTCGACAATCCGCTGACTCACTTGAACAAGGTCGTGGCCGTTCATCCCCTGGGCGGCTGTCCGATGGGCGAGACTGCAGACAGCGGCTTCGTCAATCCGCTGGGTGAAGTGTATGGATACAAAGGTTTGTACGTGGTGGATGGCAGCATCCTGCCCACTTCGACCGGCCCAAACCCGTCCCTGACCATTGCGGCGGTTGCAGAGTACATCGCTGAACAGATTCCAAACAAGGTAACCACAAAAAGCAAAGAGACCCAGGAAGCCTAGGTCTCTTTGTAATTACTATGTATTTTATAAGGACTTAGTTCCAATCAAGATAGTGGTCGAATCCACCAGAAGCATCCCAGTTTTCGTCTGAAATAGTTAATGTAATACCAAACAGACGCTCCCCCCAATAACTTGTGCATTCGATTTCATAGTCATAATACTTATCTGCGACTCGCTCCCGCGGATCATTTGTCAGTGGTATCGCGCGATTCACGGCACTCAGATCATTAATAACCATATAGTTCACAAGATTATTTCCGTAGTATCTGGCTTGATTTGAGGCATCCAACACAAAACTTCTGACCGACTGTACATTCGTAAGGAAATATTTCCCCGAATTTTTTGGGAAATCATCAATCATCACTGGCGCCGCCCCTCCAAAACACTCTTTCACTGTAGTGCCTGGTGCACAACTCAGAACCGTCGCCCCACTATCTGATCCATAAGGAACATAACCACCGGTGGTCACCGGAGTTGGATTGCCACTTCCATCTGGTGGACCTGTATTTGTAGTCTGTGGCGAAGAGTCTGATCGTTTATAGTAGTACGGGCGGAAAGTCAGAATCGGACAATAATCCGGATTCAATGAGCCAACCTTGAATTCAACTTTGCTGCGATACAATTGAGCCTCGGGAATAGATACATCACAGGTAATATCAGAACTTGGAGAATTCGGGGTCACGGCACAAGTCTTCCAGTTTTGAAACTCGTCTCCATCTCCAGCCGATTCCCACCGAGTGCCGACTTTTAGAAATACAAAGGTTCCCGCTGTCACACCGGGCTCTGTCACTTCCGGGGTCGTAGGGGTTGTAGGAGTTTCAGTGCTTGGAGTATCGGTCGGAACCAAAGCCTTTGGTTCTTCAGAGCAAGAGATCGCTGACATCGCCAAAAACAAGAACGCAGTTAATAAATATAATGCTGTTTTCATAATCTACGCATCGGAATCGCAGATCTTCCCAAAAGAGGACTAAACAACAATTGTTTGCTTCTTGTCTAAAAACCGGACTTTCAGCAACAAACATTTTTCAATTTATCTTCAATTCACAAGACATCTTAACAAAGAAAAAAGGCCTCCAGAGTGGAGGCCTTTGACAGGAATTTAAACAGTGATGACTTTTTTGTATTCAGTCAGGCGTTTTTCAAGATCGCCCAAGGTCACTTTCGCCAGAGCTTTCACAGAGAAATCCTGGATTGTGTGGGAGGCCATCATGGATCCCATGATGCAGGCTTGCTTCAGGTTCGCAATCGTCGGAACTTCCTTCTGCGCAGCCAGGTAACCGAAGAAACCACCCGCAAACGTGTCACCCGCACCCGTTGGATCAACAACTGTCGGGATTGGCATCGCCGGCAGGATGAAGTAACCTTCGTCCTTCGTGTACATCGCAAAGCCGTACTCGCCGCGTTTGATAACCACCGCCTTAGGGCCCATAGCTGTGATGAGCGGAGCTGCGGAGATCGCATTGGCAGCGCCCGTCAGCATCTTTGCTTCACCTTCATTGATCAAAACCAGATCCACCTTTTTCAGAACATCAATCAGCTTGTCCTTTTTGATGGAGATCCAGAAGTTCATGGTGTCCATGCCAACAAACTTAGGGGATTTCACCTGCTCCAGTACCTGCAATTGCAGTTCAGGGGCGATATTTGCCAGGAACACGAAAGAAGAATCTTTGAAATGCTCTGGCAATTGCGGATTGAAATCCGCAAACACGTTCAGATCGGTTTTCAAAGTTTTAGCTTCGTTCAGGTCACCTTCATAGGAACCCGCCCAGTGGAAGGTCTTACCTGGAACTTTGGAAAGACCCGCCAGATCCACACCACGGTTGTTCAGAAGATCATAGTCCTTCTGGTCATAGTCCTCACCGACCACACCGACAACACGCACTTTGGAGAACAAAGACGCTGCCAAAGAGAAGTAATTCGCGGAACCACCCAAAGCGCGGTCCACTTTACCGGACGGAGTTTCAATGGAATCGTACGCCAGACTGCCGACAACAAGAATTTCAGACATAATGTTACCTCTATTGTTGATTGTTATCTTGAGCTTCTTGAGCCGCCAAGAGTTCACGTTTGTATTTTGGCAAACCCGCCAGACGAGAGTTGGATATATCCATCGTCTGAGGACGCTCTTTCACCGTGGTCAACTGACCGCAAGCCGCGAAGATATCACGACCCATGGAGCGACGAAGAAGAACGTGCGCGCCCAGATTCATCAGCTCCGTATGGAACGCCTGGATTGTGTCGTCATCAGGACGCTCGTAACCAGAACCCGGGTGTTCGTTGAACGGGATGATATTGATTTTGCAGGGAACGTCTTTCACCAGTTTCACCAACTGACGAGCGTGCTCCAACTGATCGGTGATCCCTTTCAGCAACACGTACTCGAAAGTGATCTTGTCCTTGGAAACACGGTAGTGCTCTTTACAAGCTTCCAGCAACGCTTTGGTGTCCCAGCGTTTATTGATCGGCATCACCTGAGTGCGGATTTCATCGTTAGGACCGTTCAGGCTGACGGCCAGACGCACTTTCGCATCAGCCACACGCCACATTTCCGGCACGATACCGGAAGTGGAGACCGTGATCTTTTTGCGGGACAGGTTGATACCCCACGGAGAATGAATCACGTCGATGGTTTTGAAGACTGCTTCCGGATTGTCCAGCGGCTCGCCCATGCCCATGAATACGATATTGGTGATGCGCTGGCCTTCCGCCAAGCGATCGTGAACCTGCATGAACTGACCCACGATGTCTTCTGTGCGCAAACGGCGTTTCAGTTTTTGTTTGCCAGTGAAGCAGAATTTGCAGGCCATGTTACAGCCCACTTCAGAGGAAATACACAAAGTCAGGCGGTCTTCGGAAGGAATCACCACCGCTTCAACAGACATACCGTCTTTCATGTCGAACAGGAACTTCTGGGTGCCGTCGACAGATTTCAAATGCTGAAGAACCGGAGGCAGGTCGAAAGAAAGCATGGAGGGAAGATCCTGACGGAACTCCTTGGAAAGATTGGTCATCTGTTCCGGGTCCGTCACACGCTGCTCATAAACCCATTTGAAAATCTGCTGGGCACGGAACTGCTCTTTGCCTTTACTTTTGATATAGGCTTTCAGATCTTCCAGTGTCAGGGAGTAAAAATTGACAGGTTGATTTTCAAGGGGTTTGGCGACGTTGTCGTCAGAATAGTTAACGGGCGCAAGAGTGCTGCCGGCGTTTGCTTCCATCTTCGGGCTCCTTGGCTTTTTACAGCCTTGCTTGTTACAGCTGGGACCTTACCTTCACTAAGGCTGATCCCGTTGGTTAAAGGATTATGTGTGCGGCGTTTGTAGCACAAGCCCCCCTCTTTTCCTAGGGATTTCATATAATTGGGGACCGGTTCGGGGGTCTTCAGAGGCTTTTTCAGGAATTCTTACACCATCTGCCCAAGCCCTGACCAACACTGCAAAGAATCCACTCCCCTTTAGCCCCCCTTGTTTTTCTTAAGCCGGCCTCTATATTGGCGAACATGATTTGGCCCTTTATATTCCTATCCTATGCCAGCCTGTTTGTTTTCGGCCTGACCGACAACATTCGCGGGCCTCTATTTCCTGAAATCCTAAAGCAGTTCGGGGTCAGTGACGGCATGGGCTCGCTGATGTTTGCGTTTTCCAATATCTCAGGCCTTATCTCAAGTTACGCCTGCCGCTATCTTTTGCGTCGCTATGACCGTTTGACCGTTTTGAAGGCTGGCACTCTGGGGTTGATCATTTCCCTGCTGGGGCTTGCGGCATCCCCGGTCTTCCCGATGTTTTTGATCTTCAGCTTCGGTTTTGGCTTCAGCATGGGGATTTTAGGCCTTGTTCCCAACGTCCTGGTTCCGATGGGTTCCAGTCCAGAGCGCAAGCAACAGATGCTGGCGGGTCTTCACACCATGTACGGACTTGCCAGTTTGATGGCCCCGTTGATGGCCGCCGCCATTGAGTATCTGACCGGAAGCTGGAGATGGACCTTTGCCGCCGCCACAATTGGTCCGATAGCACTTTACCTTTACATGTTTCATTCAAGTCACAAGTCCCTGCATACCCGCTCTTCGGTGACGGACGACCAGCACCGCGCGAACAAAAAGAAAAACCTGAAGCCCCAGTTGTTCCTGGCCATCATGCTAAGCTTCGCAGTTGCTGCGGAGATCATGGTGTCCTCGCGCCTGGCTCTGTATATGCAAAGAACGTGGAACTATTCCATGGAGGCTTCCAGCATCTATGTGACTTACTTCTTTGTCTGCATGGTGCTGGGACGTTTTGCTTTTGCTGTGATTCGCTTCCGTCAAACGGCGCGTTTTCTGCTGTCGGCCTCTGCCGTGATCTGTTTGCTGGTGCTGCTGGCAGGCATCTATATTCATCCTCTGTTCCTTGCGGGAACGGGCCTCGCCATCGCGCCTTTTTACCCCTTGGCGATTTCGTGGATTTCATCCGAGTTTCCGGAAGATCTCGACACAGCTGTAACTTACATGATGACCACGGATTCTCTGATGCTGATCCTGATGCACGTGGGAATTGGCAAACTGACTGATTTCTTCGGCATTCAAAATGCGATCCTGGCTGGCTCGGTCTTTCTGGTCGGATCATTTGTAATGGTGAACAGCTATGCGTGGCTGTTTAAGAGGTCCAAATGCGCTTAACACTGTTGGCACTTTTCCTGTTTGGTTTCAATCTGGCCTTCGCAGCACTTGAACTTCCCCACGAAAGCCAGTTGTCTGCACTGATGCTGAACCAGAATGATGATGAACTCTATCTGCGAGGAGTGATTCCTCATTCCCGCCCCAGTTCATTATGTGGTCCCGCAAGTGCGATCAACTGGTTGCAGCTTGAAAAAAAGTCACTT
The DNA here is from genome assembly GCF_048286975.1 of Bdellovibrio bacteriovorus. Lineage (GTDB taxonomy): Bacteria > Bdellovibrionota > Bdellovibrionia > Bdellovibrionales > Bdellovibrionaceae > Bdellovibrio > Bdellovibrio bacteriovorus_H. The sequence goes on from NZ_JBLVRT010000001.1 coordinate 128,540, forward strand.
TCAAAGTCCCAGCAGATTGACCTTTTGGCCCAGGCCGCAAGTGTCAGTCTAACCCAGGGCACCGATGTGAATCAGGGGCTGATCGAACCGCAACTGGTGCAATACTTGAAGAATCTGGATCAACTGACGGGACGAAACAACCACTACGGTGGAAAAGGCCGTCACTTTGGTGGCACTGACCTGACGGTTTCTGATCTGCTGTCTTCCGAACCACAGATTCTGCTGCTGCGCTATGACTCCCGTCCTCGACCGGTGCAACCGCCGATGGGACGCGGCCGCAGCCCGCGCATTGGCGGTGATCGAGAGGGTGGTCGTGATATGGGAATTCCTATTCTGGATGAAAACGAGATCCGCGGTTTTCACTTCGTCCTGAAGGTCGCTGCAGACTCGGCAACACAGGAAATATTATTTATCGATCCCGAAAATCCGGGCCATTATTCCCGCGCCCGTCTTGAAATTCGCACCAATCCCCGCAACCAAAAGCCGGAAGTGCGTTTGCTGCCGCACTCAGCAAGGGACCTGGTCAGCTTCTCTGGAGGCGGACTGCTGATCTGGACGGCGCTTTCAGCAATCGAAAAGAATCCCTGAACGAACGTTCGGGGCTTAACCCAAAGCCTCAGTTTACCGTCGACAAGGTCTCGTTTTTGCTGCTTCAGTCATGATTGTTTCTGCAAACCCGCATACTCTTTAAAGAGCAACTGTTATTGCGGGAGTTCTATGAGTTTGCCGAAAATTATTACCAGATCCGCCTCCTCATCTTCAGCACCCAAAGTGGATGTGTCCCCGTCTTCGACTGATCTTGCAGCGGAACGGGAAAACGGACGCAAACTGATTCTGGGGTTACTGACTGAACTGGTCACAGACAGTTCAAGCCTGTCCATTGATATCGAGGTTGGAGAAAGAACCACCGTATATCACGTCGGCTGCAAAAAAGAATGCATTGGACAAATACTGGGATCCAAAGGCAAAAACATCGGCGCGATCCGAACCCTTATCTCTTCCATTTCAGCTCGGAAAGGATTTCGCGCAATAGTTGAAGTTCCTTATTTTAGTGACTAAGATAGGTAGTGCAATTCCGAAAAATTTTCGCCTTCATTTTTGTTTCCGTTTTTCACCTGCAGACACAGGCCTCTTCACCGTTAAAAACCGTGATTGGGGAAAATATGTCGGCGCCATGGTATTTTGCAGATTCGGCGGCATCTCCAAAGGGAATTACCGCTGACTATATGCGCGCACTGGCTTCAGAACTGGGACGGCAAATTGACATTCTTGTCCTGCCGAAATTCCGCATTCGCGAGTATTCCCAAAAAAACAGAATTGATCTGAATTGCTATACTTCCCGTGAATGGGCCCAGGTTAGCGAGGCGGACGTGTTTTGGTCGGAACCTCTTTTTATTTCAAAAAACCTGATTGTTTCAAATACCGCGGCGGTAAAGTCTCTGGATCAACTGAAAAAACAACGAGTCGGAACGGTGTTAAAGTATCGCTACCCGGCGCTTCAAGACAGCTTTAATGCGGGAACACTTATTCGGGACGACTCCCCGAACGAAGATGCCAACCTGCAAAAGCTGGATGCTTCACGCTTTAGCTATGCTGTCGTGGAGGAAGTACATCTGGCGTACTATCTGAAAAGACATAAAAAATCCAAAATTCGCAGCCGAGGGCTGATCATCGAGGAAATCCCGGTGCGCTGCTGGTTGCGTCGAGGTTCGTCTTTAAAAATTTTGGACTTGAACCGAGCCATTGCTCAGCTGAAGACCAATGGCACGATTGACAGTATCTTCAGAGAATACCGATAGCCGACTAGGGGCGCGGCACCCACTTTACGATATCTTCACCTACAAAAAGAATCTTTTTTCCTGACAGGCAAATATCCCTCACAAAACCAATTTCAGAAAATCTATTGCCACTGGTAGAAAGCTTTCCTGTATACCCAGGACTACTGGGACCAACTCCAGCCACAGTGGATACAATGGCTTCCGGAGTCACTTTACGAATCACGTTAGCTCCCCCTTGAGCGACATAAAGATTACCAGACGCATCCGAAGTTATACCCATAGGTTCAGAGAAGCGGGCACTACTACCACTTCCGTCATTTTCCCCACTATCACCAGCAATTCCTGCAAAAGTGGTTACGACTCCCCCGGAAGTAATTTTTCTAATCACCTGATTGTCCCTATCAGCAACGAAGATATGACCCGCTTTCGTTACAGTGACTCCCCCAATACGAGTAAAGGCAGCGCTACTTCCCGTTCCATCGGTATAGCCCTGTCCGGCCTGCCCGGCAAAAGTTGTTACTACACCTGCCAAAGTAACTTTTCGAATAGCATAAGCATCACCAACATAGAGGCTTCCAGCACCATCGCTGGCAATACCGGATACTCCAGAAAATCGAGCCGCTGTCCCAGTTCCGTCCACTTGATCGGAGATATCGTAAGCTCCTGCTAAAGTCGTCACGACGCCGGCGGGCGTGACCTTTCTTATACGATATTGATCCAAAACATAGATATTTCCATCTTCGGCAACCGTCATATGAGTCGGGTAAAAGAAACGCGCTGCCGCTCCAGTGCCGTCAGCAGATCCTTCCTGACCTGGAGATCCTGCAATCGTGGTTACGACCCCAGAAACAGAAATCCTGCGGATGGTTTTATTCATGGAATCCGAGACATAGACATTCCCAGCAGGGTCCGCAGAGATACCTGCCGGGTCAAAAAACCTTGCTGCCGTTGCTGTTCCGTCCGCCGTACCATCTCCATCCCAGAAATGCGTCCCAGCCACAAGGGTCGCAACACGGGCCGGACTAATTTTTCTGACACTCATACTCGAGGAATCTACAACATACAAATTTCCTGAAGTATCAATAGACAGACCTGTCGGAGCTGAAAACTGTGCAGCCGTCCCTGTTCCATCCACACTGCCATAAGAATTGTAGTCACCAGCGAAATTACTTACCACTCCCGCAGAGGTAATTTTTCGAATCGCCGTACTATCACTATCCGCCACATACAAATTGTCAAAGCTGTCGATAACAAGTCCGACAGGCCATTTAAATCGAGCTGCCCCACCTGTTCCGTCCACAGCATCACTCATATAAGCCTGTCCTGCAAACGTCGTCACGACACCCGCGGGTGTGATTTTACGAATTGTATAGCAACTCGAACTCGCAACAAAAATATTCCCCGCGGAGTCAGAAGCGATTCCGGTAGGATAGCTGAACTGTGCTGCCACTCCGGTTCCATCATCACAACCACCCGAAGATCCTGCAAACGTAGTCACGACTCCTGCAGGAGTCATTTTACGGATCCGATTGTTATCTCGGTCAGTGATATAAAAGTTACCGTCAACTGATAACGTAATATCGGTGGGAGCTCTGAATCTGGCAGCGGCTCCAGTACCGTTAGTAGTCCCTGGACTTCCCGGAGATCCCGCCATGGTTGTTACCACACCATCTGGAGTAATTTTACGAATGGTATGATTGTTTCCTTCCGCTACAAATAGATTTCCGGCTCCATCGATGGTGAGGCCGGTCGGGTAATTGAAACGGGCGACTTCACCAACACCGTTCACATGTCCGGAGCTGCCGAATCTGCCCGCGAAGGTGGACACCACTCCGTTGGAAATTTTGCGAATGACGTGAGCATTGCTGTCCGCAACAAAAATGTCGCCGGCAGCATTAACCGCCACATCACGAGGCTCCATAAATCTTGCGATACTTACAGGGCCATTGATCATGCCTTCTGCAGGAGAATGTCCTGCCAGAATCTGCAAACCGACGTCTCTTTTCTTCCAAAACGAAATGCCAAATGCGTAGGAGCTGATGGACGACAAAAGTAAATAGGCCGCCGCAGTGAATGCCGCCGTTCTTTTAAACATTATTCCCCCCCTCCCAGTGCCAACTAGTTGAATCCTTCGACCCAAGAGACATAGACAACTGTTCCGACCTTCACAAAGGAATAGACAACATGCCCAACACTGGGTGTGGTGTTACTAGGTTGATAACGGAAGGTCGATCCGGAGTTCGTGAAAACACAAGCGCCCGTATGAGTATTATTCTGTACAACGAGCGTATACGAAGCACCTTCTACCATATTCACCAAGTCCCACGACGCTCCAGAACATCCTGTGGACGTATACTGAAAGTTCCCCAATGATAGATCAAAACTGGTGGGACTTAAGTCGTTCACCAACGAAGAAGCGATAGTCCCGTTCACCTTCAACTTTGCGTCCGGATCACTAGCCACGCCAATGCCGACATTACCCGAAGAATAGGCCGTCAGAACTTTGGTGTTATTGGTAAATAAAGCCACTTGCCTTACTCCATTGGATCCAAGAACAACAGTATTGGAAACACCGCTGGCACTGCTGTTCCCCCAACCCACGAAACCTTCCGGCCCGCCACTGCTATTAAAGAATTCGACTGAGCTTACTCCGCTGCCGCTATTGTTCTGAACACTGATTGACCCCTGCCCCGAAGAGTTGTTCGTTACGGTCAAATTGCGATCCGCAACTGTGGTGCCGATAGCCACCTTGCCCGCATTATAGTAGATGTCGGAACCCGAGACTCCCCACTGGCTGGTGGGAATGTTCGTGTTACAAATGATCGAACTGGTCCCATCCGAAGTACACATCTTGTTCGCCGTGATCCCCGAGACACCAATCAGCGGCACATTTCCAGAAACTGCCCCCGTGTCTCTTGTACCGGCAGATCCGATGCCCAAACTTGTCCGGGCCGATCCCGCACTGGTGGCGCCGGTACCGCCGTTGGCAATGGACAAAGTCCCCGTCACATCTGACGACAAAGCCACCAGTGCGTTCACCCAGGCTGAACCATTATACCGAATATGGTGCCCCGCCAACGGGGACGTGACCGTGGCCGACAACTTGCCGTTGAAGTTGTCATAGTCCGTTTTACTGATCAGACCGGCGGTCACTGAAGCTGCCGACGCCATCGGAATATTCAAAGTATGCGTGCTGGTCGCTGAACTGAATGCCGGAGAATTGCCGCTGGTGCCAATCGCAAAGGTCTGCGTCGCCGCTGTCAATCCACCCAAGGAGGTGATACCGCCAGCCGCCGGCGTTGTCCAAGACAGTGTCCCTGAGCCATTCGTCGTCAGGACTTGGTTGTTTGTGCCATCAGCTCCTGGGAGCGTGTAAGTGATATTATTCCCGGAAGCTGGCGCTCTGAAACCCGAATAGCCTGATGTTGTTCCGGAGGTTCTGATTTCGCCTTTCACATCCAGAGCCGAGCCCGGAGCCACCGTGCCAATACCGACGTTCCCGGCGTAATCAATTCTCATACGTTCCAAGGCCGTGGAGCTTCCCACGGGGCCGGTGTAGAAAATCATATTTGTTGGCGTGTTGGTGGCGGTGAAGTTTTGATGAGCCGTGACGTTGATACCCGCCGCCGGTCGGAAGCCAGTAGCATAGCCCGAATACCAAAGTCTTCCGATGATCGTTCCTGCCGTTGTTGCTGTCGGGGAAGCTTTGGTGCCACCCGCATTTTGAATCCACAGCCCCACGGGACCCGCGCCGCCATAGTCTGTGATCTGCATCTTGGTGGAATATCCGGAAAAGTTATCCGGGCTTTCAACACTCAGGCTTACGTTGTCATCGGAAGTCCCCGAAACGGTCATCCCAGTAGCACCGAGCCTCATTCTTTCAACACCCGCCGTAGCTAAACCAAGCGTGTCGGCCGCCGCACCGAACATACCGGTGTTGGTGTCACCAACCAGAGCGTAACCCGGAGCCGCGGCGGTTCCCGCAACCGCTTTCAAGGTGCCGGTCATATTCACTGTACCGTCAGCTTTGAAATCGCCCGCACCAGCACTGGGCGTGTACCAGCTTAAATTCCCCGAAGCATCTGACTGCAGGGACTGCCCCGCTGTCGGCACCGCCGCTGGCCAGGTCAGATTGTAACTGGCGGCCAAAGCCGTCGGTGCTTTTAAATATACTTTCTCTGGCCCCGAAGAGTCTTTGAAGTAAATTCCTTTGGTGGCATCAAAAGTTAAATCACCAGTCATTGTGTCTCCGGCGTCGTTCACCGGAGTGTAGCCCAAAGCCGTAGTCACATTTCCTGAAGTGATATTCGCCCCAGGCGCCTGGCAGGCAAAGCCAGTTGCTGTCCAAGTCGGAACATGGCTCGTGGTCGCACAGGCGAAGTTGTAGAACTTGCCAGTGCTGTCTTTCATGGCAAACGAAGTCGTTGCGGTGTTCACTCCCGTGAAATCCAGATCCGCGCCGACAATCGTGCCATTGGCAATCTTGGCCGACGTCACCGCATTTGCCGCAATTGTCGCTGCTACTGACCCGGGACCTGTGGCCGTGACGTCACCGGTCAGGGCGGTCACATAATTTCCCGCTGCCTGTTTGGCGGCGAAGGAATCGTATTCTGCTTTGGATATCAAACCCGCCGTCACTGACGCCGTTGCCGCCATTGGAATATTCAATGTGTGTGTGCTGGTCGCTGAACTAAATGCCGGCGCATTTCCACTGGTGCCGATCGCAAAAGTCTGTGTCCCTGCTGTCAATCCGCCCAGGGACGTGATTCCGCCAGCTGCGGGGCTGGTCCACGACAGCGTGCCGGAACCATTGGTGGTCAAAACCTGGTTATTGGTGCCGTCAGCGCCGGGAAGAGTATAAGTGATATTATTTCCGGATGCGGGAGCTCTAAAGCCCGTATAGCCGGAAGTTGTTCCTGATGTTCTGATCTCACCTTTCACGTCCAAGGCAGAACCCGGAGTTAAGGTGCCGATACCGACATTTCCAGAAGGCAAAAGCACCATCCGGTCTACATTGGGCGACCAGCCATTACTTAAGGTGATATTTCCGGCGTTAGCATGAAGTCTTAAACCACCAGAATTGACTGTATCAGAATACAGCATCAATGAATCGGCCCACGCCGGATGATTGCTATACCCATCAGACAAAGCTGTCAGTCCTCCTGTGGCCCCATCACCCTCAATGAAAAGACCGCTTTCAGTGTCCCCACCCGAAACTGTATCTTTAACAACAAGAAACGAACTGGGCCCCTGCACCGTCATCCCGGAGCCATCAAGCCTCATCCTCTCAACACCGGCAGTGGAAAATCCTAGAGCATCCGCCGCCGCACCGAACATGCCCGTGTTGGTGTCTCCAACAAAAGTGTAGCCTGGAGCTGCCGCCGAGCCGACCACGGCCTTTAACGGCCCCGTCATGTTCACCGTGCCATCTGCTTTAAAGTCCCCCGAAGCCGCCGCCTGACAGACAAAGCCCGCCACGGTCCACGTTGGAACGTGGCCAGTCGTCGCGCACGCGAAATTAAAGAACTTGCCGGTGCCGTCTTTCATTGCAAACGAAGTCGTCGCCGTGTTGACTCCGGTAAAGTCCATATCCGCACCAACTATAGTGCCATTGGCGATCTTCGCCGAAGTCACCGCGTCTGCGGCGATTGTTGCCGCCGCAGAACCAGGTCCCGCCGCCGTCACATCCCCGGTCAACGCGGTCACGTAATTTCCTGCGGCCTGCTTTGCTGCAAAGGCATCGTAGTCTGTTTTGCTTAAAAGACCCGCGGTCACACTCGCGGCAGAAGCCATCGGGATATTCAAGGTGTGCGTGTCTGAAGCCGAACTCCACGCGGGTGAATTTCCAGACGTGCCGATAGCCAAAGACTGGGAATTCCCGGACTGGCCACCAAAGGAAGTAATACCGGAACCGGCAATGCCCAGCGCTTGGGCCGCTGACCCATTCCAGATTTTCACTTGATTGGCGTCACTGTTAAACCAGGCATATCCTTTGTGGGTCACATTCAAGGTCCCCACCAAAGTGGCTTCCTGCGCATTGGAGTAAGTTCCCAAACCCAGGACGCCAGTCATGGTACCACCACTGCGCTGCAAAGCACCTGTGATGCGGGCATCATCCCCCGCAGCCACGCTTCCAGCGCCCGTGCCGACGTTCACACCCAAAGCTCCGGAGGAATAAGTCAACGGCCCATTCACCGTCACCGCAGAATAAGATCCCGCCCCATTGCGCTGAACAATTCCCGTGCTGACCATAGAAAGCAAATCGGTGGCGAAAATGTCGCCCCATTTAACTCCGGCAGCTTCAGCGCTGTCGGCGATCAACGCCTTGCCGTTGGAACCCACCGCCATACGCAGGTTGGCCGTTCCATCATGAACAAGCACATCCCCTTTGGTGGTTAGCGGAGACAGCGCATCGAAGGCCGCTGTCGCTGTGGTTTGTCCCGTACCACCTTTAGCAATCGGTACCGTGTTCAGAGTGATGGCGTTATAAGTCCCGGTGACATCACCGCCAAAGTTGGTCGATGTTCCCAGCTTCGCCGCGAAAGCCGCATAGTCGGCGTTGCTCAGTAAACCCGCCGTCACCGAACCCGTCGCGGCCATAGGGATGTTCAAAGTGTGAGTGTCAGAACCCGAAGACCAGGCAGGAGCCGTGCCCACGGTGCCGGTCGCAAACGCTTGCGTACCACCCGTCTGACCACCAATGCTGGTGATCCCGGAACCTGCAACACCCAAAGCCTGCACAGTCGTTCCATTCCAGAATTTCACCTGATGGGCTTCACTGTTGTACCAGGTGTAACCTTTGTGAGCAGCTGAAAGTCCGCCTGTCAAAGTGGCTTCTTGCGCATTCGTGTATGTTCCCAAACCCAAGGCGCGCTGCGGGCTCATCAAAATATAACCTGTTGCAGTCACGTCGTTAGAACCCATGTTCAATGCGCCGGCCATGGTGTCGCCGTTTTTACTGACGGCATCAGTGATCCCGTACCCTGCCAAGTTCGTGGGTTTCCCCGTGGTGATCTTGGCCCAATCCAAAGCCGGGACATCCGCCGCCACCAAGGCGCCGTTAATCCAGGCTCCGCTCTCAAAGCGCAGGAAATGACCGTCAGCCAAAGCCGTGGTATTCACCGCCGTGCCTTTGATCTTATCAACGGTGTTTGCGCCCACGGACCCACTGACGTCACCCGCCAATGTGGGTGCTGACGGCAATCCCGCCCACGTCCCATCACCACGCAGATAAGTCGTGCCGTCTGCAGTCCCTGTGGGATTGATCACCGCCAAAGACCCCAGGCCCAGATTTGTACGAGCACCCGCGGCGGTGCTGGCTCCGGTTCCACCGTTAACCACAGCAACAACTCCGGTCACATTGCCGGCGGTGGTTGCCGTGGGGGCCACGTATGTCCCCGCCAGAATATCGGCCATCATGGTGCTGCCAAACCAGGACTCTGCCGCTGCTTGAGTCAACCCGCCTGGCGTATTCACGTTAATAAAGTCGGCACTGGCTTTGCCATTCAGAGCTTCCGCACTTCCTGCAGTTTCAGAATGCACAGCCAACGGAGCCGACCGCATATTAAAGTCGGCAGTGATACCCAGGCTGCTGACCACGACGCGCAGTTTGCGACTGTCAGTCGCCAGCGGCGTGTAATCGGTAAATCCATTTGAACACGTCAGACTGGTTTTAGGCTTGTCGTTAAAGACGTCTTTAAAGCTTAAGGTCGGCTGAGCGGTTTTACTCCCGCGCCCGACGACAAGATAAAGATAACCCTTTTCAATTTGCACACCCGAGTGCATTTCTTCCCACAGAATGCAGGAATTGCCATCGCTGCGAACACCCAGGATCTGCACCACCACATTGGAGGTCACAGTGGGAAACGCGGGACTGGAGGGATTGGAGTTGTCCTTGATCACCCCCTGAAAGGTGATCCCTTTGTTGCCATTGGTTTGTGCAAAAGCCACGGACGAAAACAACAACAGATTCAAAATCAGAATTTTGGATCTATTCATAAGCGATAACTCCTTCTACAACGTAGTTCCCGCTATTCCGTCTTTCCGTTGTTTCTGCAATTTGACCTTGAACTTGATAATGACCTGATACGGCCAATTCTGTATTTTGATAGTCTTTGTCGTGACGGACGGCTGCGGGTGTCGGCAGCACCTGCTGATTCAAATCACTAATGTTGGCCTCCAGCGAACATCCACTGGCAAAAAACATCAGAACTGACATTGTTAAAGTCACAACCCAAAACATCCCTGACTCCGTCGTAAAACGTACTGCATTCAAATCTATAGAAAGGTTCGGGTTTTTCTCAGTGTTGCTCTATTTCGTCGCCACATTATGTTGTAGAAATGCATTTAAAACGGAGCTGAGAACGAACTGAGAAGCCTTTCGTCCAGCCCTCAAATCCGCTCCCCAAGCGCATCGCAACGCACAATGTGGCTCGCGTTAAAGCCACAATTCCACGCTTCATTTCACTTTTTTGTTTTAAAGCGAATCATAGTCATGAATTAATTGCTCCATGACAGTCCAACAGTTTATGCAGTTACAGTTAAAAAAACGTCAGGAGAAGAATCCCAAATTCTCTCTGAGATCCTTTGCCCGCTTGCTAAAGACGGACCCCAGCTCTTTATCCAAAGTGTTAAACGGTCTGCGCATCCCTTCAGATGAAACCGTCGAAAAGTGGGTGGACTGCATGAAGCTCACGCCGGAAGAAACTGAACAGCTTAAGGGTGTCGTGAATGGCGCCAATTCGTTCAACCCGCTGAATTCAGAGTTCTTTGAATCCACTTATAGCTGGGTTCACCCGATTCTGCTGGAAACGCTGAAGTTGCCTAATGCCACCCGCAACATGTCGGCGCTGGCGGATCTTTTCGGCATGACAGAAGAACAGATCCAAAAAACCATCGAGTATCTGGAAAGTCATAAAATTCTGCACAGAAGCACTGATAACGGAAACTACCTGCCTTCAAATCTGACCACTGTCACCATTCCCTACACCACCGAACTGCGCCGGGGCCTGCAGAAGAAATATCTGGAGATGGCACAAAAAGCCCTGGAAGAAGTGCCCATGGAAAAACGCGACAACAGCACTCTGACCGTCGCCATTCATACCGACGATATTCCCGCCATTAAAGACATCATCCGCGAAGCCCGCCACCGCATTCACCGCCTGGCTGAAAAAAGAAGACATCAACTGAATGCCGTCTATAACTTCAGCAGCGCCCTGTATCCTGTTAAAGAGGAGATTCTATGAAACTGATTCTGTCTTTCCTGCTGATCGGAATGCTTTCCCCTGTGTGGGCCTCGCCGCTGAACGACGGTCAGGAAACCAACGGCGGTGACCCTTTTGTTGCAGAGTTTTTGATTGCCCTGGATTCGGCTCTGGAACGGCTGCCTTTGAATCTGCCACTGGAAAACGGTGCTGCGATCAAACGTGAAGTTCTGGATCAGGCAAGACTGTCAGTGGTGTTTTCTTCCGTCGAGTCCCTGACACTGGATGGGCGCGAAGTCGCCGCCGTCAACCAGCCTCTGGCCATTCCTCCAAAGATCGTCATGTCGCGAACGGCCTGGAAAAAGTTGAACGAAAAACAAAGGACTTTGCTGGTCCTGCACGAACTGCTGCCAATCGTGGGAATCTTTGACGAAGACTATAGAAACTCCACCGCCCTTTGGCAGCTGCTTCAGCCAGAAAATCCCATTACAGTTTCAGCCATGGAAACAGCTATTGTCCGCTGTGATCGCGAGATGATCGGGTCAGTTTCAGAATCACGCTTCAAAAGAATGATCGCCAGACCTGAAATCGACGCCCTGATCTTAAAGTCTTTGGATCATGAGTGTCCGGCCTTCATTGAAAAGATGAACGACTGGAAGATCAGCATGGATCTGTGCATTGGTTCGCTCAGTCTGACCAACTGGTTCTTAAGAAGTCACATTCGAAGTGTCCCTGCCGCTGTTGAAATCCTGAAAACGCTGCGTTCTCAAGGTGTGCCCACCTTCAAAGTCTGCGCTCACAAGGCCAATAACAGCTGTGATCAGGTCAAGAAAATGGGCAATCCCTACCAGGCTGAACTGAGTTTAGCCATGGGTTGCGAATAAAAAAGGGGCGCACAGCGCCCTTTTTTTGTTTAATGAAGTACCACTCCATCATCCTCGTCCGGCAGCGATTCGCGGATTTCTTCCGGAGTCGCTTCCCGCACCTCCAAAGCCTCAATCTCAAAAACCAAATCCTGCCCAGCCAGCGGGTGATTGGCATCAAGAGTGACCTGATCTGAGGACAGCTTTGTCACTCGGAATTTTTCAGTCTTATGACCTTCTCTTGCGAAGATCACACTTTCCCCCAGACGCAGCTTGCTGCCGCCCACCAGAGAATCACGGGATACTTCCAAAACCTTGGATGTGTCATAGTAACCGTAGGCCTCTTCGGCCCTGACAGCGATCTGTCGTTTTTCACCCTTGCGGATGTTCGTCAAACCCTTCGAAAGAGCCTGAAGCTGATCTTCAGCTCCATTCAAAGAAGTCAGCACATCACGATTGTAGGTCGAACTGATGACCTTACCCAGCTTGTTTTTAAGAACACAGTGAAACGATACAATCTGAACGTTCATAGCATGTCCTTTGTTGGCGAAACATTGTTGGGACGAAATCACCTGTGGTTCAGTATCGGTAGTTACCAGGAAACGAATATCGAGTATCAGCGTACAGAATCGAGTATCATTTTAAGACGAGCAGCCAAAGACTTCCGTGCTGCCTGAACCCCAGTATAACATCATGAAGCCCCAGTACCAGTCCGAAAATCAAAAAAAAACAGAAGATCACTTAAATCTGTCGTATTTGAGCTCAACAGCCGGACCCAGCCACATGGCAGCCTGGGTATGGTCATACAGGTCATCCCCGGTCAATTCATGGACCAGGACCGAAAGATCCCCGCGCTCGTGCATAAGCCACAGGACCACTTCCGTAAAATGCTCTTTGGGAAAATTGATTTCAAACATAGGGACCGGATGCGGACCGATGGCTTCCGGAATCATTTCGCCGACGAAGACTTTTTTGCCTTCAAACATGCGAATGGCCTCGTCGCGAAGATGCTCCGCTTTGGTGAGGCTGGCACTTTCAAAGTAGATATGGGCATCGAACTCGCGAGGAAAACCCGCCGGCAAAAGCTTGCTGTTCACAGTATAAGTCTTTTGCATGGCAGGCTCCTTTAGTGCGCAGTTTGGATGTATTCCTTCAGTTCCGGGATTTCGCAAGGCACGCAGCCCACTTTACCGACCACCACACCGGCGGCATAGTTCGCCAGCATACAGGAATGAACCAAAGACAAGCCCGACACCAGCCCCAAAGAAAGAGCTGCAATGACCGTGTCCCCCGCACCCGTCACGTCAAAGACCTTGCGGGCATAAGTTGGAACTTCCGTGATTTCATCACCAGAAACAATGGTCATACCGTCTTTACCACGAGTCAGAACCACATCTTTGGCACCGGTCAGTTTTTGCAAGGCGCGTGCGACATCCACTACCTTGTTCGGGTTGTCACGCAGATCATCGAAATCCATGCCCGTCAATACAACCGCTTCATCGTAATTGGGCTTGATCAGGTCCACACCCTGATAGAAGGAACCGTGGTTGTTGCGATGTGGATCAACCATCAGTTTTTTACCGTGCTTTTTACAGATCGCAGAAACCTTTTCAACCACGTTGCGGGAAATCACACCCTTGGCGTAATCCTCAATCACCACGCAGTCTGCTTTAGCCACATTCTTTTCAACAGTCTCAATCAGGCGGGCTTCGGCTTCAGCAGAAAGATATTTGCGCAGTTCATAGTCCACACGCACCAAGTGATGGTGTTTGGCCATCACCCGGGTTTTACGTGTGGTGGGACGAGCCTTGTCGACGATCATGTAGTCCCAGCTGACACCACTTTTCGTGAACAGCTCACGCAGAAGGTTCGCACCAGTGTCATCACCCACAACAGAAACCAGCATGGCTTCCCCGCCAAGGCTTGCCACGTTTTGAGCCACGTTGGCAGCAAGCCCCAGGCGCATGTCTTCTTCTTCCACTTCCAGAACCGGGACCGGTGCTTCGGGGCTGATACGGCGAACCTGGCCCATGACATACTCATCCAGACCCACATCGCCGATGATGAGGATTTTTTTGCCTTTTAGGAAAGGAATCTGATTTAGAAGAAGTTCTTTTTCCTGAGGACCCACGGAGGCCTTTACGGGTGTTGTCATTTTTTCATTCTCCCGGAGCAATTGAGCTTCCCTTGTAGCCCAAAAAGGCCCGGCCTGTCACCCCCAAAACCCCGCACTTGGCGGCCCCGGGGGCCTCGTGATAGAACCCATGACCTATGTTTAAACCCAAAGGCAGATTCCCAACCAAACCCGCCCCGCGTTCCGCGAGCACAGGCCCGAAAAAAGGCGGCAATGACGGCGGCGAAAAGTCCCTGCCCTATGGATTGATCTATAAGCAGAACTATATCTCGGCGAGGGAAAAGGCCGAGATTATGGCCTATCTGAAAACGCTTTATCCGATCTGGGAAATGCGTTATTCCAAAAACAACCCACCGCCGGAAAACCAAAAGCAACGCCCTCTTCTGCGCCCGGTATACTGGCTGGGAAACTGGCAGTTTGCCTGCCTGAACTATTATCATCCTCCAAAAGGCATCTACAACCGCTGTGTCACTGCTGAAGGATATCCACCGATTTTGGAATATCTGATCCAAAAGATCGAAGCCCTGGTCCATGACACCTATGCACCCCGGGATATTCCACGCGGCTGGCATTTGAACACCTGCCTGATCAACTATTACGGCGATCAGATTGGTGAAGACGGTAAAAAAAATGACTGCGCCCGCGTGGGCGAGCACAAGGATTTTGAGCCGGGCCCGGTGGCGTCGATTTCTTTCGGGGAACGTGCTTTCTTCCAGTTTGTTTCAAGCCAGGGCACGGAATCCAAATCCAATGCCGTCTTTCAACAATGGCTGGAAGACTGTTCGCTGCAGATTTTTGGCGGGGATAAATTCAAGAAACATCTTTTCCACCGTGTTCAGCGCGTGGACCGCAAGTCCGGGGATTCTTTCCCTTTGAACGAGATCTCAAACTTTGAAACCCGCCGGATCAACTTCACCTTCCGCTATGTGCCGGATGAGCACATCACCCCTTTCAATCGCCTGTCGGCTGAAGCAAAAGAGGATGTGCAGGGCTATATGGCAAAGCTGGCGGAGCATTCAGACTTCTTCAAAGAAGAACTGTCCAAATAATCAAAGGGCCACCGGCCACGAGGCCACAAGCAGCGCCTTGCCTTTGCTTTGATCAATCCGCACTTTCAAATTTTGATTCAGCCAGCGCACAATCATCTCTTGTTCAGATCCGGTCATGTCCTTGTTAAAGAAACGGAAGTCAAACTGCGACAGTGGCAAACTTAAGTTCATGGATTTGGTTTTGCCCCTGGCATTTTCCACTTCCAAACTGACAGTCACGAAGCCCTGCTTTTTACCCGGCTCTTCCACCTCAAACTTCACACTGGAACCGGAATCAAAGAACCCGGTCCATTCCTCGTCAGAAAGATCCATCTCCAGTTTCTGTTCAGTCATTTTGAAATTTGGAGAATGCGACAAAACATACGACTGGAACAGTGACGTCAAAGCACTCCAGTCATACGGAACAGGCAGCGTGCAGTGCACCCCTTGGGGCAGTTCCACCACGCGGATGTTTTTACTGTCGACCTTCAATTCCTTGTTCAAAAGCATCTGGGCATTCACATCATAAGGAACGGCCGGATCCTGTTCGGTCGCATAAATCAGAACCGGCTCTTCCACCTGCTTGTAGTAGCGCCAGAAATCATTCAGCTCCCAGAAATGAATGCTGTCTTCCTGTCCCGGTGGCAGCTTCACGGCATTCACATAAGAAAGCCCACCGTGATAAGTGCGTGCGATCTCGGAAATGGCTTTGTTCAGGAATGAAAAGTTGTCATAAGTGACCAGGGACGGGATCTTCTGCTCCAGACCTTTCAGACGCTGACGGCTCCACAGGTCGACAAAGGCGGACTTCACTCCGCTGTGGGTCAGGGACTCCATCGTCGAACGCAGGTTCACCACCGGGCACAGCGCCGTGAAACTGTTGATCAGCGGACCGCGTTTCGGTGAATTGTATTTGTTCAGCAGCGAGGAATAAAGCACACCGTGACCACCCAAGCTGACGCCGAACACATGCACGCTGTCCACCATCTGTGACAGGGGCTCAATTGGATCTTGCAGCAGGCGCGCTACCAATATGTTTTGAATTCCTTCATCGTAACCGCCGAATGAGAAGCGGCTGTTGTTAGCAACAAAGTCCGGACTGGACATATTTTCAAGCATCAACACATTGAATGGCGACTGTTCAAACAACATCATCAGCCACGCCCGTTCTGGTTTGAAGTCCTCGACGTTGGAGAAAATCCCCAGACGCACGATCACCAGCGGGCGACGTTTCATATCGCCCTTCAATCCCAGCAGACCTTTCAGTTTTACGTTGCCCGGAAGATTCACCACCACCCGGCGCAGGAACGGATGCCCTTGCGGATCGTACTTCATCGTCATCATCCGGCGCATATTGACCAGGTAACCGTTGTCTCCGGTCTCAAGCTCAGAACGACAGTCCTGGAAATACTTCTGCACCAGGGCCCCTTGCAGCTGGGCTGATTTTTGAACCCGCGTGTCCTGCATGCGTGCCGCCCACACTTCCGGCGCACAACCTGATGACATCAATTTTGGTTCACCAGTCGGGATCCAGCTGATGACATTCGTCATGATAAAATTCAGAGGCTCAGGATAACGCCCCGGGCTGTCACCCAGTAAAGGAGAGTCCTCCGCCGGAAAGCTGATGCGGGAACTTTGGAACTGCTCCATGAAAGCTCTTTGCGGGCTTTCGGCATAAAGTTGGGGACTGATTAATAGGACGCTAAATAGGCTAAACCACGACTGAAGCATAGGCCCATTGTGGTCAAAAAGAACCACTGAGTCATCACCTTTTTCCGGAGTGACTTTGAGTATTTACTTCACTAAAATTTCACCGTGTACTTAAGGAGACACATATCATGGAACACAAGATAGAGCCTCTCTATGACGGGCCTCTTTTCAGAAACGCCATTCAAACTCTCGATGAAGCTGCTAAAATTATCAACTGCGATCCCAATATCCTTGAGCGTCTGAAAAGACCTCGTCGTTGCATCACAGTTTCTGTCCCTGTCCGTATGGACGACCACAGCGTGAAAGTATTCACGGGCTACCGTGTTCAATACTCTCCGACGTTGGGCCCCTACAAAGGCGGCATCCGTTATCACCAGAACGTGGACCTTTCCGAAGTTGTCGGCCTGGCGGCTTTGATGACCTTCAAAAACTCTGTTTTGGGTCTTCCTTTGGGCGGCGCAAAAGGCGGTATCACTGTTGATCCGACCAAACTTTCCCGCACTGAAAAACAAAACCTGACTCGTCGTTATGCTTCTGAAATCGGTCCTTTCGTAGGCCCGACAAAAGATATTCCAGCTCCGGACGTGGGCACTGATCCACAGACGATGGCTTGGTTCATGGACACTTATTCTCAAGAACAAGGTGGCTTCGCTCAACCGGGCGTGGTGACTGGCAAGCCGGTGGAAATCGGTGGTTCTTTGGGTCGTAACCATGCGACCGGTTTGGGTGTTGTGTATGTTGCAGAAAAAGCTTTCGAAGTTTGCAACATGAGCATGAAAGGCGCTTCCATCGCGATCCAGGGCTTCGGTAACGTGGGTTCCTTCGCGGCGAAATTTGCGCATGAACGCGGTGCCCGCATCGTGGCTGTCAGCGACGTTTCCGGTGGTATCTTCAACGGCGACGGTCTGGACATCAACGAAGTGAACGAATACATCAAAGCCCACAAGTTCCTGAAGGGTTATCCAAAAGCTCAGCCGATCAGCAATGAAGAGCTGCTTGAAGTGAAATGTGATGCTTTGTTCCCGTGCGCTCTGGAAAATCAGATCGACACGCACAATGCAGAAAAAATCCAGGCAAAGATCATCGTGGAAGGCGCCAACGGTCCTATCACCAATGCGGCGACAAAAATCCTTCATAAACGCGGTGTCTTTATTGCTCCGGACGTTATCGCCAACGGCGGTGGTGTGATCGTTTCCTACTTCGAGTGGGTTCAAGACACCATGTCTTATTTCTGGGACGAGGAAGAAGTGAATGGCCGCCTGAAAGGCATCATCACCAAAGCCTTCGACAAGGGTTATTCTTTGGCCAAAGAAAAGAACATTGATATGAGATCTGCTGCAATGGCGGTTTCTGTTCAACGTCTTGAGCGCGCGATGCTGCTCAGAGGCTTGTACCCAAGATAATGCGTCCTTGGTTGCTTTTACCACCCCAGTGGGCTCACGATCTGAGCTCACTGGGTCTTCCTCTCTACTCTCTGATTCACGGACGAAAAACTCCGCACTGGAAGAGCTTTACCTGGCGAGGTCTAGAATTCGCCAATCCCATGGGTATTGCCGGCGGTGTTGATAAAAATGCGGAACATCTGAAAGAATGGTGGGCGTTGGGTTGCGGCTTTGTTGAAGTCGGCACCATCACTCCCCGCGCGCAAACTCCGAATCCTGGAAAAATCATGGACCGCGACCTGGAACTTCAGGCCATGTGGAACAAGATGGGTTTTCCTTCTGACGGCGGCGATGAAGTTTTTCACAATCTAACGTCCTATGCGCCGAACTACCGCACCCCGATTTTTGTAAACATCGGAAAAAACCGTCACACCCCGAACAACGGAGCTGTGGCTGATTACCTGACTTTGGTGGACCAGTTCCGCCCGTTTGCAGATGCCTTTGTTGTGAATATCTCAAGCCCCAATACGGCGGGCCTGCGAGATCTTCAGAAAAAAGAGAATCTGCGTGCCTTGATCGGTCCTATCGTGGACCGCGTTTCTCACTTCGAGCCCACGCCGGTGCTGGTGAAGCTTTCCCCCGACATGGGTGATGAGGGCCTGGCTGAAGCCGTGTCCAACTGCCAGGAATTGGGCGTGGACGGTTTTGTTTTGACGAACACCACATTGTCCCGTCCCGCAGGATGCCATTTCCCAGCTGAAGGGGGCCTTTCTGGCGCTCCTTTAAAGCAACTTTCGCAGCGCGCCCTTCAGATTGCTGTTCAAACTTTGGGCAAAAAACGCGAAGGCCTGCTTTTAGTCAGTGTTGGGGGCATTATGAGCCCAGAAGATGTCTTTGAAAGATTGCAAATGGGCGCCGATCTTGTTCAAATTTATTCTGCACTTGTGTTTCATGGACCCGGTTTCTTCCATGACGTTGCTAGAAGGTATAATGACGGACGATAGCGCAGTTGAATCAAAGCAAAAAAAATCTAAAATCCGCAAGGGTCATTGGATCCCGGTGGTGGCTGGATTTCTGCGTAAAGACGGCAAGATCCTGGTGGGCCAGCGTCCTGAAAACAACTCTTTGGCCGGCCAATGGGAATTCCCGGGCGGCAAGATTGAAAACGGCGAAACCCCTGAAGAAGCTTTGGCCCGCGAACTGAATGAAGAGCTCGGTATTGAGGCTGAGGTCGGTGAATTGAAGCTGGCCTGCACGCATTCCTACGGAGATGTAGGGATTCTCATATTGTTCTATGAAATCCTGTATTGGAAGGGCGAGCCTCGGGCCAAGCATCACATGATGCTGGAATGGATCCATCCGGAAGAACTCAAGCACCGCAATATCCCCGAAGCCAACCGCAAAATCCTTCACAAGATCTATAAAGCGTTGGGACTGGAATGGCGAAAATAATCCTGGTTAGCAAACATGTGAACGCGACTTCGTGGCAGCTGGCGCAAGCTTTAAAAGCCCAGCAGCACGAGGTGGTTCTGCTGACCAGTTATGGCGAAACTCCCCGCGACACCAGCGGCATCGAGTTCATGGGCTATTTCAAAAAATGGAGTTTCCTGGAAGGTGTACGCATCATCCCAGGTTTATTCGGCCTGCAACCCCAGATTCTGCATGTGCTTTTGGATGATGATAAAATGAATGCGGCGCAAATGGTGCTTTCCACCTTTGCAAAATCCCACCCCACCTGTGTTCTGACGACCTCTTTACTGAATATCAAAAACGGCCTGTCCCGCCGAAACCCGGTTCGTTATCTGGTTGAAGAAAGTGACATCATCACCTGCCCGACCGTGGAAACACTGGGACAGCTTCGTGGTTTGGATGTCCGATCCAATCGTCAGGGCCGCGGAATTTTGCCGCCGGTGCTGGATTTAAAAAACGAACTCAACGACGAGGCCATCGACAGCAGCGAACTGCCACTGGTCGCGAACCTGAAAAAGTCCCCTTACGTGGTGATGCCCTTCAACGAAACACGCTTCAATCCGGACTCGGATTATTTCATCCGTCTGCGGGCTGTAGCGCAAAAATACAAAGTGGCCCTGTGGGGAACTTACGCTCACTGGACCCTGCGTGATCGTAAAAAATTTGCCGCATGGATGGCTGAATTCCAGTGCGCAGATCGCTGGGTTCTGACTGGACCTCTGTCTGCCCCGGTGACCCAACAACTTCTAAGTGGCAGTACTGCTTTGATGCTGGCGGGACAGAATTTTACACCGGTTGAAATGACGGAATATTATCTGCGTGCGATTCAGTCCCACGCCGTGCTGATTCTGGACACGCGCCAGACCAGTGTTCATTCCGATCTTTGGAAAAACACCGTCAACTGCTGGGTGCTGAATCATTCTCAACTGCAAAAAGATCTGATCAAACTGCTGGCCAAAAGCCATCTGCGTCTGCCGGAATCCCTGTCTGAAAAACTGGCCGAAGACCGCCATCTGATCGACTCCTCGATGAATGAACTCAATCGTCTGTACAACAAGGCCTTGAATCATCTAAGATAGTTTCATGGCTAAAAAGTCCCGACTGCCGGAAACACTCAATATCTGTCTGACGTCCCAACGTTTTCCGATTCTCAGTCGTGCCACCGATCATGGTTTCTTGTGGCCTATCGCCCGTGGTTTGGCCCGCGAAGGTCACAAAGTCACAGTTCTTGCCGCCAGTTCCGCACTGAAAAAACCGGAAGTCACCCGTGATGGCGTGAAGGTGTTTTATCTTCACGAAGGCGCAAAAAATCTTTCGCATCTGAATTTCCAAATGGCAGTTCGTCAGAAGTTTGCACAACTGCACAAGGAAGATCCGTTTCATATCGTTCACAGCATTGATAAATCCGGCTATCGCATCGCCTCCCGCAAAGATGATTTCAAAGTGGCGGTGGCTTATGACGTTGAAGCGACTCAGATGTCCCAGCTTTTTGCCATTTTGGCGATGAAGCAAGACACATTGGGCAGCATGCTGACCACGGCGGTCGCAACGGCGTATAAATTTCTGACTACTTACTATGGTGGGGACCGTCAGTTACTTTCCTCCGCCGACGGCATCTTTGTCACCAATCCCCAGCAGCGCATTATTCTGGAAAGATATTATCTTTATCCGGATTTCCACACCTACACGGTGCCTTATGGGATTGAACTTGGAGATCTGACGCCGAAGGAAAAGTCCCTGGAATTGCGTAAGAAACTGGGAATTCCTGAAAATGCCCACGTGGCGGTTTCAATCACCGACATGACCGATGTGCAGGAAGTGATTCCATTGTTGCGGGCCTTTGAAAAAGTCGCCATCAAAAAACCAGGCAGCTATCTGCTGTTGGTCGGTAATGGCCCGAAATACAAAGACATTGAATTCCAAGTTTTGAATCTGGCCCTGGGGAACCGCGTGATTCTGACCGGAGCGATTCCGGCCGGAGAACTGGAAGATTATATCGTTTTGGGCGATGCCTTTGTGAATATGGGCTCCCGAACCACGGGTTTTGAGCCCTCCACCCTGGAAGCAATGGCCCAAAAGAAGGTCGTTTTGGGCTCAGAAGTGTCCCCAATCGCCAATATTATCGAGGATGGACGGGACGGATTCCTGCTTCGCCCGGCGGATGTGGACTCTATGTCGAACCTATTGGTCGAGATCTTCTCCGGCACCATGCCGGCGGATGAAATCGGCGATCGGGCCCGCCAGAAGGTCGTTGACCTGTTTGATACGGCCAAAATGGTCCAGTCCGTGCTTGATGCTTACCGTAAAATCCTGCTCAACACGGGTCTGTATAAGAAGCATTGAGTTAAATCATTGAAAAGTGGTAGTCAGCCCCCTTCTCTTCTGTATAATCGAGAGTGTTATCAATACTTTAAGTAGGTCAGAATGACAAAAGCAGATTTGATAAATTTGATTTCTGAAAAAGCGGGCATCACCCGTGTAAAAGCAGAAACTGTAGTAAACACTATTTTCGATTCTATGGTGGAAGCTTTGATGCGCGATGACCGTATTGAAATCCGTGGCTTCGGTTCATTTGTGAACCGTCAGTACGGTGCCTACAAGGGTCGTAATCCACGCACTGGCGAAATCATCAACGTCGATGAAAAGAAACTTCCGTTCTTCAAAGTTGGTAAAGAACTGAAAGAAGACATCAACGGCGGCCCGGAAGAAAAGGGCTAAATTCAAAAGACCTTTCGGGGTCTTTAAGAATGAAAAAAGGGGCTTTTCAGCCCCTTTTCTATTTTCAAGATGTGCAGCGGAACTACTATTTGCAACGCAGATTTTTTACGTCGTAGAAGTGTTCAGTCTTTTTGAAAGTGGTCACGCAAGTGTAAACTGCACGAGTGTAGTAAACACGAACAGTCGTTTGAACTGCCAGATCTTCACCTTCAACAGTCACGAATTTATAGTCATCAATCTGAACTTGAGAATCATCGAAACCGAAGTTTTCAAGAATGCTATCTGTCGTCATGATATAGATTTCTTTCATTTTTCCAGCAAATGCAGGTGCGGAAACAAACATCAAAGCGGCGATCAATAAAGCCTTCATAGGAACCTCCGGTGGTTTATTTAATGCGGAAGTTCTAACGGATGAAGGCCCCTAAAGACAGTCAAGATTGCCTTTTCTGTCATTTTTTCCGGTTATTCATATCGAAGCGCTTCAATTGGGTGCAGTTTTGATGCCTTGCTGGCTGGATAACTGCCGAAAACGATCCCAATCAGGGCAGAAAATCCAAAAGAAAGTATCACGGAGCCCGCAGAAACCACCGTCGACCACCCCAGAACCTTGGAAATCAACAGCGAGAATCCAACCCCCAGGGCGATCCCCAAAAGTCCGCCGCACACACTGACCACAATGGATTCAGCCAGGAACTGCAAAAGAATATCCCGCCTGCGGGCACCGATGGCTTTGCGCAGGCCGATTTCTTTGGTTCGTTCCGTCACGGACACCAGCATGATGTTCATAATCCCGATGCCACCCACCACCAATGAAATTGCCGCGATCGAAGCCAGCAGCATCGACATGGTCTTGCTGGTGGAATTCAGCGCCTGCTGAATATCGGCCATATTGAAAACATTAAATGCGTCACCTTGTGATGACACCGGGACACGATGACGTTTGTTCATCAGCTCCTGCAGTGAATCCTGCACATCCGGAATGTCAGCGGCATCGCGAACTTCAATATCCACCGAGTCCACATAGTTTCTTCCAAACAGGCGGTACATCGCGGTGACCACTGGAACTAAAATCCGGTCGTCCTGATCCTGCGGACCCGCGGCCCCTTTTTCCGGCAGAACCCCGATCACGCGGAAGTTCACTTTGTTGATTTTAATCATCTCGCCAATCGGGGACTTATCTCCGAAAAGCTCGCGGGCCACTGTGGTTCCAATCACCGCCACAAGAGTGCGGCGCTGATTTTCTTCCTCGGAAAAGAAGCGGCCAAAGATCGGCGTGCTTGCGCGCATTTGTTCATAGGCTGGCGCCACGCCCATGACTTGCGTGTTCCAGTTTTTATTCAGGTAAGTGATCTGCCCGCGTCCTGAAGACGATGGCGAAACATCCTTAATACCGCTGATTTGATTTTTAATCGTGCTGACATCATCCAAAGAAATCCGAATGCGCACACCGGATTCCTGCATCACCCCGCCCACACGCACATTGCCTGCGCGCAGGACCAGAAGATTCGAACCCAAAGAGGACAATTGTTTTTCAATGCTTTGACGAGCACCCGTCCCCAGCGCCAGCATTCCCACAACGGCGGCGACTCCGATTAAGATCCCCAGCATGGAAAGTCCAGAGCGGACTTTGTTTGCCGCCAGGGTTTGGAATCCCTGATGAAGATGCTCAATCATCTCGCGCACCGGCCATTTTGCCGGTTGTTGCTGACGTTTTTCCTGCGCGGTTGTTGGCACTGCTGGCAATGCCTGAAGGCGCTCGTCGGATTGAATCACACCGTCACGCAGACGGATCAAACGCTTGGCCTGCTGGCCGATTTCTTCTTCGTGGGTGACAACAATAACTGTGATCCCCTGATCATTCAGCTTGTGCAGAATATGCATGATTTCTTTTTCGCTTTTTGAATCCAGATTTCCTGTTGGTTCATCGGCGAAAATAATACGGGGATTGTTGATCAGCGATCTGGCAATGGCGATACGCTGTTGCTGGCCCCCGGACAGTTCGTTGGATTTATGATGAATTCTTTCGGCCAGACCGACCTTATCCAAAAGCGCTTGAGCCTTGTCATAGCTAAACCCGTCCTCGCTGTAAATCAGCGGCAGCGACACGTTTTGCCAGGCTTCCATACGCGGAAGCAGATTGAACTGCTGAAAAATAAAACCGATTTCTTCCCGGCGAACAATGGCCAGCTCGTCTTCACTGAGATCCGCCACTTCACGGCCATTCAGGTTATAGCTGCCTTCACTGGGAACATCCAACAGCCCCAGAATGTGCATCAGGGTTGATTTGCCGGAACCTGAAGGCCCCATGATGGCCACGAAATCCCCGCGCTCAATCTTCAGACTGATGCCCTTAAGAACGTCCACTTTCGTGTCGCCCATCTGATAGGATTTGCGTATGCCTTTGATATCAATCATTGACGACCCCGGCGCGGACTTGAGGGAGGACCAAACGGATTGGAACCTGCAGAGGATTTTTCCCCCAGCTTGAACTGGGTCACCAAAACCACATCACCTTCAACCAAGCCTTCCACCACTTCGGTATTGCGACCATCGGTAATGCCCGTGCGCACTTCACGCAGAGCAGGTTTGGAGCCTGGCACTTTCACCAGAACTTCAGTGCGCCCCTGACTGACACGCAAAGCTTCACTTGGCACCAGCAGGACACCTTTTTTTGATGCTATCGTGAAAGTCACATTCGCCGTCATCCCGCTTCGCATGAAATCCGGAGTGTTATCAGGAATCACATCCACCAGATACGTGGTGACGTTATTGACCGTGGTCGCATCAAAGGCGATCTGATCCACCGTCGCTGGCAATGGGCTTTGCGGATAAGCATCCAATACGATGGTGGCTTTTTCTTTCAGTTTGATTTGGGCAATATCGGTTTCATCCACCTGCGCTTTTACAGTCAGGCGATCGGACATCACAAAAATCGCGTCGGTGTTCGTGAAAGTCTGTCCCGGTTCAACATTCTTCAGGATCAGAGTACCTGCAATCGGCGCAATCACCGGTGTTGCCAGATAAAGCTCGGACCATTTTTTATATTCATCCGCCCCTTGTGCGCGGGCGGCGTCCAACATGGCGGCTCGTTCGGTGGAACTCATCCATGCCAGGATCTGACCCTTGCGGATCTGCTGGCCTTCTTTCGCCAGAATCTGTTCAATGCGGCCCGCAACCGGAGCTTTGATTTCAAGACGGTTTTTCGGTTGCACCGTGCCCGTGGAAAGAATCGTCACGTCCAAATCACCTGCGGTGACCGGGATTTCACGAAAGGCCGGCGCACCGCCATCTTCCTTTTTCCAAAGGTAAAAGCCCGCAGCGACAACGACGACAAGGCTCCCCAGGATCCAGCTTAGTTTCTTGGTTGAAGATTTCATGGCAGCACTCCTACACCTTGTGTTTTTTCCCAGTTGGCTTCCGCCACCACCCGATCACGACGTTTCAGGGTCTGATCCTTTTGATAGGAAATCAGATCATTTTCAATCTTGTCCCAGTCGTCAAAAGTCGTCAGACCATTATTATATTTGCTGCGCCCGATTTCAGCGCGCACACTGCCCGCTTCGACAAAGGCATCGCTGACTTTGACCTGTTCTACCGCTTCAGTGAATTCGGCGAAAGCCTGACGAAGCTTCACGATGATTTCAAGTTCTGAATTCTTCCAGGTGCTTTCGGCGACCAGCTTTTGGGCAAATGCACTTTTATTGGTGAAATAGTCTTTGCCCCCGGAAAACAGAGACCAGGACAAGGTGGCTCCAACACTCCAGCGATCACGTTCCGGATACCAGCTTTCCCCCGTGTTACCCACAGAGCCACTTAAATCCAAAGACGGTAAAAATTCAGATCGGGAACTGCTTAAGCCCGCTTCGGCACTTTGAATCTGCCCTTGGGCCTGTTGGCGTTCCGGGGTTTGCTCTGCAAGCTTTGCAAAGGATGGAGTCACAAAGGGAGGATTGCTTTCCGGGGCTCTGCCTTGAACTTCAAATTCTGCATCGGGACTTAAACCCGTCACACGAATCAGGGAGCTTCGAGAGGTGTTAAAAAAGTTTTCGGCTTTCAGCACATCCAACTGGGCTTGTTTCAGGTAGGCTTTGGACAGAAGCACCGAACCTTTGTTCTCGCGCCCGCTTTGAAAGCGCAGTTCAACCATGTTCAAATTGTCTGCCCGGCGCTTTTGAATGCTTCTGGTCAGCTTCAGAGATTCCTGGGCATAAATGACATTGGCAAAGGCGGATTTCAGATCAAAGCTGATCTTGGCTTTCACTGTGCGCAGGCTGGCTTCCGCGACCTTCAGCTTGCCCTCGTTTTCAGAGACCTTGGCCATGTCCGCAAATCCATTAAAGACATTCTGAGTGGCATTCAAAGTCGCCGTGTAGCCTTCACTTTCCACCTGATCCGTTTCACCTTTTTGATATCCCAGGTTCGCGGAAATCTGCGGCAGATAGTTGCTGTAAGAGGCATTCAGATTGTAACGGGCGGATTCCAGACTTTGTTCGGCAGCGATGAGCTCGGCATTGTTCTTTTTTACCAGCTCCAGACAGTCTGCAAACGTGTAAACATTTGCAGCCAAGGCGGGCGTGGAGGTCAGAGTCAGAATTAAAATTAAAGTCTGTGGTTTTATCATTCTAAATCTCATCAGCATTATTGCATCGTTCACTCACAGGCGAGTCAACACCGTAAGGATAAGGAAAGACTGATGGGAGATTGTGGAATGCCAGACTCTCAATTTAAGACTTAGGTTCAGGGCTTATAGGACTGATTTGGAAAAATATACAAGTCCTACGCCGTCCCAACTATTTCATGTGATGTCCAAGCAAGACTCGAATATGACAGACGTATGTTCCGTATTTTTCTTCCCACCATCCTTGTGCTTTTAAGCCTGTCAGCAAATGCCATCATTGGAGGCGAGTTCGCGTCTGCAGGTGAATTCCCATTTATGGTCAATATCTGGTTCAATGACCCAAAAGAGAACTATGTTTCTCACCACTGCGGCGGCAGTTTGATCGCCCCGCGCTGGGTGCTGACTGCGGCTCATTGTGTGCTGGAAGAAGAATCAGAAACCCGCCAGCGCGTCGTAGCACCGGCCAAATTGATGCTGTTTATTGGCGGCATAGCCCGCTCCGGCCAGGATGCGCGTTCACTAAAAATCCGCTCCATCAGGGTTCATCCTGAGTTTAACTGGCCAAAATCTGATATCGCGCTGATTGAACTTTCTGAAGCAGTCACCGACATCAAGCCTGTTGATTTGAATACTGCGGATTTGGGTGGTTCAACTCAAAAAATTGTGATCACCGGATGGGGTCTTACGGACAACGAAGGACTTCATGAAAGTATCCAGCTTAAAAAGCTGGAAGCCCCTTTGCTTCCCCGCGCCCAGTGTGCCCTGGATGATTTCCCGAAAAAGCGCGGCTATGAGCTGGGACCGGAAACACTTTGTATTGATACCTTCAATCATCAGCAGTCCTCGTGCCCGGGCGACAGTGGTGGCCCGGTGTTCCTGCAAAAAAACGGTCAGGTTGTTCAAGTGGGTGTCGTCAGTTGGGGTTCAGCCTGTTCTGGCTTCCGCGCCAAAGGCTCTTCGGTCGGTGGATACGCTGCCGTTTCCCACGCCCTCCCATGGATTCAGAAGGTCGTAGGCCACAGCAAATAGAAAAGCTTATTAAGAGCAGAACTCCAAAGAAGCGTCTTTGGAACAAAGTGCTTTTTTCATCGCATCAATTTCATCCACACGGGTTTTCAGATCTTTGTTTTCTTCCTTCAGAGCACTGATTTCTTTTTCCTGCTGAACTACTTTCGCATGCAAGGTTCTTGAATCATTCTGCCACTGGGCATAGAACTCTTTGACCGCCTGAATAATCGGCGATACCAGATTCTGATAGGCTACGGACTTCATCCCTTTGGAATCCGTCTTAACCACTTCCGGAAAGACCTTTTCAACTTCCTGGGCAATCAGACCGATATCACGTTTGTCACCTTTGGAAGGGTCAATCCAGTTATAAGTCACACCGTTAATTTGAAGGATAGAATCCAAAGCACCGTCGATAGTGGCAATATCACGTTTCAGTCTTCTGTCAGATCCCTGAGTCAACGTCCCCGCCAAAGTCGCGGTTCCATCTGTTCTTAAAGTGAACAAACAAGTCCCAACACCAAAACACATGGCATTGGCGCCCAATGGAGCCCCCGTCGACGACGAGTACCATCTCCAGGACTGACCACCTGCTGCAGCACTCTGATTGGTGATGATTGTGTAAGCCTCGCTTGAAGCCACGTGCAAATTAGTTGCTGGAACCGAAGTTCCGATGCCGACTCGACCCGTCTGATCCACCGTCATACGAACCAGACCTTGCGTGGTTCCATTGGCAACAGTGGCAAAATTAATTTTATTCCCGCGAGCGGTCGCCGACCAGTCTTCAGAGGCTAGAACCGTCATCGAATCCGTCGATCCACTGCCGTTCACCCAGTTCGTGCCATCATACGCCGCAGGAACCAACGCCATCAGGCCCATCCCATTTGTCACCGCCGTCGGAGCCGCTTTCGTGCCCTTGGCCTTATAAGCGATAAACATTGGAACTTCGGTCGGACCATAATGGCGGGCCGCAAACCTTGCTCCAACATCGGCGCCTTCGGCTTCCGCGATCACTCCGGCACGCTGAGGGTGCAACGCCCCGCTGTTGCCGGAGCTATAGACATGCAAGTCCGTCTCCGGAGCAGAGGTTCCAATCCCCAGCTTGCCCGTGCTTCCCAAGAACATATGGAATGCCCCCCCCGCTCTGAAGGACATCTGATCATTGGTGTGAGAATAAGAAAGCCCACCGGGATCACGGCTGTCAGGATCCGAAAAATACAGTGCGGAGGCCGCCGTATTCGGTGCTGTCACCTGCAAAACGGTATTGGAGTTCCCAACTACTGCCAATTTATCCACTGACACATACGGCGCCGCTGTTCCTCCGTCGGTCACCACAAGATCTGCCGTCGGAGTGGTCGTCCCAATACCTACATTGCCAGGTTCGGTGATGTGGAAGTTCGGAGAGTAACCTTTATGCCCCAGGCTCAGTCGTCTTTGTGCAGAATCCGTCGAGTTATAGTTGTACTCGATACTTCCTGCCTGATAGTTGGTGTGCGCTTTACCAACAATGATGTTGGTCTTGCTGTAAGTATCTCCGATATTCGGAGCCAGGGCTGCAAACGTGGTCAGACCTGAAATTGTCGAATTGGTGTTTTCAAATACCGCCAAAGGATTTGTCCCATCCGGCAGACTGCGGCTGATATGAAGCAGAGTCGACGGAGTCGCGGTTCCAACACCCACATTCCCTGTCGTCAACAACGTCATACGAGCGGAACCACCAGTTTCAAATTGCAGGCTTTGAGCATCATTGGTTCCCAGCACGGCCGTGGCCCCAAACGAGTTTCCATTCTGAACAAAGGCATCCGTGATTCCATACCCAGCGGCTGTTGTGGGATTCGTCGCTGCGGTCACACGCCCATAGATATCCACTGTCACAGAAGAATAGGTGCCTGCAGAAACACCGCTAGTTGGCAGGTCTACCGCCGCCAGGCCCCTGAACGTCGGGGCCCCCGCCGCGCCAGTTGGCGCCGCCCAGAAAGTTCTGGCTGCGGGCGTACCAAAATTCAGCTTTGCAGACGCGATGGTGCCCGAGATGCCACTTTCAGTTATGGAAATGCTTTGGCAAGTGAAGGTGTCAGTCAGAACCGACCAGTTCAAAGTTTTATCCGCACCACATCCCGCCGCCGGAAAAATAGTGTTGGCCGGAGTCACCGTCGAACGAATGTCCGCAAGGCTCAGGAAATTTGCCACATAGTTTGTTCCATCATATCGAAGCAACTGCCCGGCGGTCGTCGGTGCCGTTGCAGAAATGGATTTACCACGAAGTTTTACAACATCAGGATTTGGATACGTTCCACCCAGATCACCACCCGCAGCTCCCGCAGGCGCGACACCAGACACCGTCACCTCAGTCACCGAAGTCAGACGGCCTTGTGCATCGACCACCACTTGCGGAACTTTTGTCGCCGTTCCGTAAGTTCCAGCTGCCACCGTGGTATTGGCCAGATTCAAGGTCACGTTGCCACTACTGCCGCCGCCGCTTAAACCGGTTCCGGCTGTCACACCGGTGATGGTGCCTCCGGCTCCGGTGGCACTGATGGTGATCCCGCCTGAGCCATTGGTGATACTGACACCCGAGCCGGCCTGAATATTGGCTGCTTGTGGAGCATCCCCGGTTTTACCAATCAAAATCTGACCATCGGTCAAAGCCGCGGCTTCAATAATTTTACCCGCCGATGAAACCATCAAGCGGTTGTTGTTCAACGTCACACCACTTCCGGTACCGCCTTCGCTGACCGGCAAAACCCCGTTGATTCCCGCCGCTTTGCCGGAAATGTTTCCAGAAATCTTCGCACCGGAAATAGAGCCCGTAATCTGGGATTCCGTGATTGAAATACTATAACAATCAAACTTGTTCGCCGGAGTCACAAACACCAACGACTGCCCCGCCGTACAGGAAGTCGGGAACATCGTCGCATCGATTTTGTTATTCAAAGAAGTCGTCAGCCCTGAAATATCCGCCGCGGTCAGAGTTGCTGGCACCCAAGTGTTAGAACCGTTCATTTTCAGAACCTGACCACTGGTTGCCAAGGTCACACTGACATCCTGCCCACGTATTTTTTCCGCGTTCAAGAAGCGCGCATCGTTCCCTGCCGCCAAAGACCCTGCCGCCGTTCCCACGTTGGCAGAAATCACCGGGATGCTGGCTGTTCCAGTCTTGGTCAGATAGGGACCTGTCGCATTCACATCCGACACCATCCCCGCTCCACCCGCGTCGTTTTGACAGACGAAGTCCGTGCCATCAAACGTCAGGTACTGTCCACTAAGACAAGTGGACACGGAATCCTTCAATACAAAGTCCGCCGCCATCTTGTCGCCCAGACGGGCCGAGGAATAAGCAAAATTGGCAAAAGGAACCGAGCGGATAATGTTATTCGGAGTGATCGCTTTCCAGCCGCTACCGTCATGGAACTGCACACGCAAGACCCGCACTTCATCGTGCGACGGAGTGTATTTGGTCCCGCCGTCACAATCGTGTTCAATGGCGTTATTGAACACATCACGCAGGCTGTAGCCAGGATTTGAAGGATAAAGTTTCGTGCCCTCACCAATCGGAATATCAAAGACCCCTTTGGACCCTTGCATGTTCACGGCATTTCTTTGTTCACGATAGAACACGCAAGACCCGCTGACGTTCGTCACTTCAAAGGCAAAGCTGACATTGTTGTATTCCAATGCCGATCCGTCAGTTTTAAGAATGCGTCCCTGATAGTTCAGAGTTGTAGGTGTAGCCGGCGCCATCACCGTAAAAAGAATGAGGAATACACTGAGGATACAAGTACGTGCCGTCTTTAATGTTCCCATAACTGACTTAACGGCTTGTTATTACTGAGGCTTTAGCTAGATTTCAGAAGGATAATTCATATGCAGCCAGACCGCCTTCAGAGGGCCTGAAGTCAAAGACAGCGGGCTTGTAGCACAATGATACATTGTAGCCAGAAAAAACAACCAGGCACCTAAAAATAAAGCCCCAGCATCTTTGCAGGGGCTTTTCAAAAATTGGTCTTTCCGATTTCAGATTACTGTTTAACCAGCTTCAAAGTCATGCTGCGTTCTTCATCCGAGTTTTTGGAGAAGTGCTCGTTAGTCGCACACTCTGCCGGATTTGAAAGATCGGCAACAAAGTTGTTCTCAACTGTCACAGACGCTGTTGTCGCACTGATTTGGGTCATGGTCATCTTGTCGATGTAAGTACCACCGCAAGTGATCGTACCGGTGCGGTCTGCATTCGGGAAAGTGGAATTGAAATGATGATTTTCCATCACAGTGCCCACGTTGCCGATGATGAACAATTCACCCAGCATGAACTGGTCCTGGGCTTTTTCCATCTGGAACAATACTTTGCCAGAACCTGTATCGCGGCAGCCATCAAAGGACGTGTCAGAGCAAGTACCTGCCGAGAAGACACCCGCTGTGTTGCCCGGGCCCTGATAGTCTTTGTCCGTAGCAAGCTCGTTGTTGTTCTCCCAGAAGACTCTGTAACGTTTTTTACAAGTCGCTGCACCCCAGTCAAAGTCCGGATTGTCGCCGCCGTTGCTCAAAGCACCCATCACACAATAAAGTTTGCAGGCGTCTTCGCTCATACCCCAGCCGCCACCAGCAAAATCCACTTCGCTGCACAGAGTGGTTCCGGAAACAATCGCACCACCGCCAGCGGCGACAGTTTTCGTCGTCTTGCCACACACAGCGGTCATGTTGTTTTGATGATCCGGATGAGTTCTGACTTTGGCTTTCACGGTCAGCGCATCCAGTTTTCCAGTGTCACTGATATCCATGGACACACCACCGGTCATTGCACCAGCCCAGCCGCCCGTTGCCGTCCAGCCGCCATCCAGCGTGATACCTTCTTTGTCACCGCACGCCGTGCGGGCCGCAGAATCTTTCCAGACTGAAAGACCTGTTTTGGTCGCACCATTCTTGGTGGCTTGCAACTGCTTCAAATACACGGATGTTGGAATGTCGTCTGCACTCTGAGCTCCGTTACAAGTGGTCACTGGAATACCGCTTTGATTCAAAGAGGTTTCACATGCCCCTGTAATGCTCCAAGTGCCCGTCGGATCCGCCCAGACAACTGCCGGCGCCACCGCCGAGTTCTGAGTGATGTTCGCCACAGGCACAGACACTTTCGCATCTGAAATGGACAAATCGGTTGGCAACTGGATCGTTGTTGCACCCTGATTCACCGCCAGACCGGAACCACCAGTGGCCCCTGTCATACCGGCTTCTGCAGCCGTGAACTCGAAGTCCGCCACACGCTTGCCAGATTTAACAATCATACAACCAATCGGCTGTCCCGCGCCGCCCGCGATGGACAAAGAAAAGCTGCCATCATCAGACAAAGCACTGTTTCCAGTTGTGAATGGATCCACCATCATCGCACAAATAACCGTATAGTCTGTGGCCGCAAATGTGGTGAAATCACCGCCTTTGGCCATCGGCTTTTTCAAAGACTGCAGGCTCACGCCCGAAAAACCACCACTGATCACCAGCGCGGCGCTGTCAGAGGGGCTGTCCGAAGAACCTCCGCCACTGCATGCAGATATCAACAACGCCGTTCCCACCAATGCTGTGGCCATACCAGCCACGAATTTTACTCGAGAAGTCTTAGCAAACATTCCCTTGTCCTTTCACTCTTATTGAGTCTTGTTTAATGGAATTCAATTCACATTTATCGCTAAGAAAGACTGACAAAGAACAGTAAAGAAAGGCAGTCCTTCGGAGCCCGAACTAGACTGATCTGCACGAGATGTAACAAAAATGAATGAACTATTGTTGAGAGAACAAACGAAGGTCTGAAATTTTCGGGATGTTGGTCAGAGCCATGAACAAACGTTCGACTCCCAAAGCGATGCCGCCGCTAGGAGGAAGTCCAGCTTCCAAACACTGGAAGAACTCTTCATCCAACGTTACAGGCTCTTTGTGCATTTCAGATTTCTTCTGCAGGTCTTCCTGGGAACGCAGACGCTGCACCGTCGGGTCGTTCAGCTCATGGAAGGCATTGCAAAGCTCCATGCCTTTCCAATAAGCCTCAAAGCGGTCGCCCCAGCCATCCGATGTCAAACGCGCCAGAGCGGCTTGATACGGAGGGTACTTTTCGACAAACACCAGCTCATCGGCAGGCAGTTGGCTTTCAATTTTATCCATGAAGATCAGAAAGAAATAGTCATCAATGCTTTCAGCGCTGCGAACATCGACACCGATTTTTTCCGCCAGCGTTTTCAGCTCTTCTTTTGAAGTGTCCGGTTTCAAATCAAAACCGCAGTAGATCTTGAACAGCTCGGCCACGGAATACGAAGTCACCTTCGCCGGGCCTGCGACTTTCATCGCTTGCGCCAGGTGGTTTACCAACTTGATTGTGTCTTCTTTGATCAACTTCAAGGAGGCGTATGCGCGGTACCACTCCAGCATCAAAAATTCGGGCTGATGTCTTTCCGTGACTTCGCCGTTACGGAAACACGGAGCCAGCTCAAAGATTTTCTCTGCCCCCAAAGCCAGGGCCTTTTTCAGATGCAATTCCGGGCTGGTGGGTAAAAACAATTTCTGCTGGCGTGAGCCGACCTTCAAGTTCGTGGAAAAAACATCAAGACTGGGTTCCGTGCCCGGGCACACCACCAGCGAAGGCGTCTTCAATTCCACAAAACCCTGAGAAACAAAGAATTCACGCAAAGCTTGCAGATAAGTGCCCCATTTCTGGGTCAGGTCCTTGTCGTAGGATCGATTCGGCAGGGATTGCCTTTGCGGCGCCAGCAGCACCACTTCAGCGGCCGAAACAACCGCGACGATGTCACCCTCAATTAAAAATTCAGAGTGTTTCGGGGCTTTTTCAAATTGGATTTTGTGAGTTTCGGAATCGCGGTGCAGGACCAGCTTTAAAGCATCGCCTTCGCGTTCGATCTGATAAATACGCCCTGCCGCCTGAGCATTTTCAGGCATCGCGGGATAGGGCTTCCAAATCTGGGTTAAAAAGTCATTTCGGCTCAAAGCCCTGCCACTTTAATGGCAAAGGCCCTGATCACGCAAGGAATCAAGCTGGGACAGGATGGAATCCATGTCATTCGCACCATAGACAACATCTTCGTTCACCACGATACGGTGCTTCACCCACGAACCATCAAAGATACCTTCGGAAGTCATCTTGCAGCTTGGAGTCGCCAAAGTCGAAGCATTTGCCGGACCCAAGTAAGCCACCATCACCATGAAACCTGTTGCTAAAAGTGCCAGAATAACTCTCATATCCATCCCCTTTTATGTGCTGGTTCCTTATGACACCAGCAACCTCCCTGAGAATGTATAAAGCAAAGCCCTTGCCAACCCTTTCTGGCACTCCCTCCCCACCCTCGCCCCGTCGGGTATCGGTCGATAAGACTTTTCACAAACGGCCCTTCGAGGTTGTCTTTTAGGGCATGATTGGTTATTGGAAGTGCTTAATTCTACTCGGAAAAGAGGTCTTTAATGGATTTGCAAAGAACCCTCCACACGCTCAAAGGATCCGCTGACTGGGTCAGTTTGCGTCACGTGACTGAAAAAACCACCTACCGCATGGTTCGCGATGAAAAGCCGGACCGTAACGTGATCAGTTTCGATCAAGGCGTCATGGTCGAGGTTTTGGTCGAGGGCCATTTTGGCTTTTCCGGTACCAGTGACCTGAGTAACACCGGCATCAAGCGAGCTTTGGATAAAGCCATCATGATGGCCAAAGCTGCAAGCTCACACAAAGTTCACAACTTCTCTGTGGACCAGCGTCCGATGGCAAAAGGAACTTACAAGTCCCCGGTGGTAAAACCTCTGGATTCTTTCTCAGCCAAAGAGATCTCGGACATTTTCGTGGACGCAACTCGCGCCATGAAAGTCTCCGATAAAATCGTCAGCCGTTCGGCCACGGCGATGATCGTGGAAACTCACTTCCATACTGTGACATCTTCTGGTTCCGATTTCGAACAAAGCTTCTCGATCGTGAACACGGACTTCTCGGCAACAGCTGCTGCCGGTGGTGAAACCCAGACCCGTTCTGACAGCGGCGGCTTGGCCCGCTGTCTTCAGGTGGGTGCCGAGGTCTTTGACCGCGCGTCCATCCTGGAGCGTTCCAAAAAACTGGCGGAAGAAGCGGTTGAGCTGCTTTCTGCCGACAACTGCCCGGACACTTCCATGGATTTGTTGCTGGCCCCGGACCAGATGACTTTGCAAGTGCATGAATCCATCGGTCACCCGCTGGAATATGACAGAATTTTAGGTGATGAAAGAAACTATGCCGGCTGGAGCTTCGTAAAACCTGATGACTTCGGGCACCTGCAATACGGCTCCAAACTGATGAACGTGACCTTCGATCCGACCATCGAAGACGCTCTGGCTTCTTACGCGTTTGATGATTCCGGTCATCCCGCGACCAAAGAATTCCTGATTCACAACGGGTTGTTGGTGCGCGGTCTGGGCGGACTTGAATCGCAAAGCCGTCTGAACCTGCCGGGTGTGGCAAACTCCAGATCCTCATCCTGGAATCGTGCACCGATTGATCGTATGGCGAACATCAACCTGGAGCCGGGCACTTCCAAACTGGAAGACATGATCGCCTCTGTCGAGCGTGGCGTGTTCATGCTGGCGAACAAGTCCTGGTCGATTGATGACTATCGCAACAAATTCCAGTTCGGCTGCGAATACGGGAAGCTGATTGAAAACGGCAAACTGACCAAGACCGTCAAAAATCCAAACTATCGCGGCACCACCGTGAAGTTCTGGAACAACCTGAAGGCCGTCAGCGAAAATCGCGAGACCTTTGGCTCCCCTTACTGCGGTAAAGGTGAACCAAATCAGGTGATCCGTGTGGGCCACACCACACCGTACTGTCTATTTGCTGATGTCGAGGTGTTCGGTGCTTAATTTTACAGAAAAAACAAAACAGTCCTTCAACATCGTGGCCGACCACCTTTTGGCACTTCTGAAAAAAGATGAGGCTGCCAACGTGAACCTGCACGCGGAAGAATCCCTGTTCGTGCGCTTCAACGCGAACAAAGTCCGTCAGAACACCCACGTTGAACAGCGCTCTCTGACTTTGACCCTCCAAAAAGACGGCAAGACCGCGAATATCAACTTCTCGATCACAGGCGAAATCGATGAAGACAAACAGCGTGTCGAGTTCTGGCTGGATCAAGCCCGTCAGGAATGCGCCCTGCTGCCGGAAGATCCGTACCAGGTGGCCATCGTCAACAACGGCACCAGCGACAGCACATTCAAAGGCTCTTTGCTGAAAGACGAAGAGGTGATCAAGGCCATCACCACTCCGGCAACGGGTGCTGACTTTGCCGGTCTTTACTGTGCGGGTCCGATCATTTCTGCGAACAAAAATTCGGCCGGCCAAAGCCACTGGTTTGCGACGGAAAACTTCTTCGTGGATTATTCCCTGTACATGGGTGAAAAAGCCGTGAAGTCGATCTATGCCGGCACTCACTGGGACCAAAAACAGTTTGAGGCGAATATTGCCCAAAGTAAAAATCAACTGAGCCTGATGGACCGCCCGAAGAAAGTCCTGCAGCCAGGTGCTTACCGCACTTATCTGGCGCCGGGCGCGGTGGCGGAGTTGGCTTCGATGTTCTCTTGGGGGGCGTTGAGCTTTAATGCCTACAAACAAGGGGGCAGCGCTTTGATGAAACTGGCGGACAAGGAAAAGTCCCTGTCGCCGTTGTTCAATATGCGTGAAAACTATGGCATGGGCCTGACCCATCGTTATAACTCGTTGGGGGAACTGGCTCCGGAAACGCTGAAACTGATCTCCAACGGCCAGTTGGACAGCTACGTGATCAGCAGCCGTTCAGCCAAGGAATACGGTGTGGAAGGCAACGCCGGGGATTCCCATGAAGGTCCTCGCGCGATGGAGATCCTGCCTGGGGCCTTGAAAAAAGACGACATTTTGAAAGAACTAGGCACCGGACTCTATTTGTCGAACCTGCATTATCTGAACTGGTCCGACCGTCTGAATGCACGTATCACGGGGATGACCCGCTATGCGTGCTTCTGGGTGGAAAACGGTGAAATCGTGGCGCCGATCGCGGATCTGCGTTTTGATGAAAGCCTGTTCGACTGCTTGGGTGAAAACCTGCTGGCGGTGACGGACTTCCAAGAGGTGGACCCGATGGTTTCCACTTACGAAAGCCGTGCTTTAGGTGGCAAAAAAGTGCCGGGCATGCTAATCAAAGACTTCAAATTTACTCTTTAAGGAGCGTCATGGTTACCTATATCGTTCAACTGGCAATTCGTTGGGAGACATACCCTGAGTACGTCGAATGGCTTAAAAACGAACACATCGCTGAAGTACTTGCTCTACCCGGCTTTATCAAAGCGGAGCTTTGCTTGCGTAAAGGCGGCGCCATGGAGGCTTCCAGTAAAGATGTGAAGATCATTTACACCCTCAAGGATGAAGACGCGATCAAGACCTATATGTCTGAGTACGCGATGCAAATGCGCGAAAAGGGGCTGGAGAAATTCTCTGGTCAGTTTTCTGCCCAACGCGAAGTATGGCTTGAAACTATTAATTTTACGTCAAAATAGCCCTAAGGGGCTATGAATTCCCCTCTTGCGGGTGTATGTTGGGAATGTAAACAAAGGAGACCTTGTGGCAACTGCAGCTTTCCAAAAAATTCTAGAAAATCTTTCTGGCAACAAAAACGTTCAAAACCTTCTTGAAAGCTTCCAGAAGCTGAGCGACGAGATCAAAAAGAAAGAGTCTGAACTTAAAGGCCGTTTTGATCAGGAAAAAGAAGACAAGATCGAACTGGCTTGGAAGAAATATCAGGAAATCGTAAAAGTTCTGTCCACTTCCGAAGCGAAATTGGAAAAAGAAGTGAACAGCACTATTTCCAAAATCAAAAAGTCTGCGGACGATCTGGAAAAAAACATCCAGGCTTACAAAAAGAAAGCCATCGTTCAAAAGACCAAGCTGGAAAAGTCCTTGTTCAAAAAACAAACGACTAAAAAAGCTACTTCCAAAAAAGCCGCTGCTAAACCAGCTGCAACAACAAAGAAAAAAGCGACAGTAAAAAAAGCTGCCGTTAAAAAAACGACTAAGAAAGTTTCCAATAAGAAGTAATTCCTCTCGAAAAAACTTAAGTCACAAAAAAGGAAGGCCCAAAGCCTTCCTTTTTTTATTCCCAACCCCCAAAAGGTACCTGCTTACTTTTGCAGAAGCGGCGCTCCCAACGCGATGTTTATGCAAAAGTAAGCAGGTACCTTTTTTTTCCCGGTCCTTGATCTTGTGGCTCTGGGACCTTTTGTCTTGTTCCGCGATAAACTGTGGACACTTTGTGTTTGCCCCTGACAGCATAAATAGACATCCATGGAGGGACTACTATGAAACACCTGCTTCTTTCACTCACAGTTTTGTTGTCTGGCGCTGCGGCTCAGGCACAGGATCTTTTCTGCAAGCTTACGGTGAACAGCGAAGTGATGGTCGACACCAAGGTGTCCACTGTTGTCGGTAAGAATGCTGCTATCGGCACTTACGACAACTATCAAATCAGCGTGCGCAATCAGGGCGCTGGCAAATTCTATATTGAAGTTTACGAAACCAACGTGTCCCGTTCTTATGCTGACGGCGTTCTGCGCACAGAAGAGGACGAAACCAAATGGACCCTGTGGAGTCGTGAAATTCTGATGGAAGCTTCCTGCCGTCTGGCGATCTAGTTTTCATCCGTTCGAACCAAAAACTGAAACGGACCGAACCACCTT
Source organism: Bdellovibrio bacteriovorus (assembly GCF_048286975.1). Classification (GTDB taxonomy): domain Bacteria; phylum Bdellovibrionota; class Bdellovibrionia; order Bdellovibrionales; family Bdellovibrionaceae; genus Bdellovibrio; species Bdellovibrio bacteriovorus_H. The sequence goes on from NZ_JBLVRT010000001.1 coordinate 168,164, forward strand.
CGGTCCGTTTTTTTATTCCCTAAAAGGCCTCGCGGTGACGGTTTTGGGCCCTCAAACCCCGGCCTATGGGTTCCATATCAAATATAAGCTTTCCTCCGAATGGCGGGGGATTTGCTGTATTTCAGAGAATGGTTAAGAAGTTAATTTTATTTAGTTTGTTCGTTCTTCAGATCCTGGTCGCCCCGGCCCTGGCCGACAGCTATGACTATGCCCGGATCTTTGATGTGGCCTTTAAGACCATGACCCAAAAAGACCTTTATAAGGCTCTGAACGAATCCATCGTGCAGCAGAAAAATCCACTGACTCAAAGTCAGCTGGTGTTCTTGCTGAAAAAAAATCCTGAATACATCGCGATCCTTGAAGACACCACAGCGAAACTGGCCAAAACCCAAAGTGAATCACCCGAGGCCTACGCCGCCTATTTAAAAGAAGTTAAAGCCCAACTGAAGACCGTGGTGCAAACCCCGCGTTTTGCCGAACAACTGGCGAAGTACGAAAGCCCGTCCCAGCCCCTGACGATGGATCTGCCAGGTGGATCCCCGGGCTTCCGAGGCATGCGTTTGTTCATCAATCACCCGCACTTAAAAACCATCAACGGCAAAACCCGCACCTTGCCGGGCGATGATCTGCGCAAAGTCGTGGTGGACTTCATCGCCGGGGCCGAGCAGGAAATCTGGTACAATGTTTTTGATTTCGATCTGAAAGTGATCGCCGATGCTTTGAAAAACCAGCACACGAAAAAAGGTGTGAAGGTCACCGGAGGCATTGATGCCGGCACGATCAACACCCGTGCTGAAGTGAAAGCCATCTTTGATGATCTTGCCACTTTGGAAGGTGAAAACTTTAAAACTGTCGCCGTTAAATCCGTGGGACTAAATCACCAGAAAATCATTCTGCGCGACCCGTTTGGCCCAAAGGCCGCCGTGCTGTTCCTGTCCGGCAACTTCACGCAAAGCTGCATCGGTCCTGAAGGGGACCTGGTGAATCTGCCTCCGGAAAAACGCAATGAATTTTCCATCCCCAACGCCAATCATGCCTTGATGATTCTGGGAACTTTGCCAGCTCAAGCCACCAAGGCCGAACTTAAGAAAACCCTGGAATACAAAATCCGTGGCCAAAGCCAGTACCCGATCAGTGGCAGTTACAAAATCATGGGTGAAAAGAAAAGCCCGAATGAGGAAGCCTCTTACATCGTCCTGTCATTCTCGCCAAACGGCGGTGAAGGTGATGTGAATAAAAGCATCTTCGTGCCGCTGATTCAAAACTCCAAAGGTCCGATCGAAGCGGTGCACTTTGCGTTTTCTTCCAAGCAAATTCAAAGCGCACTGATTGAACGTGCGGCCCGTGACATGACTGAAAAAGGTCAGTTTGAATTCCGCTCTGTCGGTGACACCCCGTTTGCCATGCGCGAATGGAGTGCGTTCCTGCTGCTGTCCGGTCTTAAAAAAGATCTGACCTCCGGCAAATACCTGACTGATACGGAAGCTCCGATTCTGCAAGCCCTGGGTGCCGCAGGTGTAACGGACCTTCAGAACAAAATCCGCACAGCGCCCGCAATTTACGGTGAACGCCACTTCCGTCTGGAAGACGGCACGGCTGTGAAGACCACGTCCAAAATTCATCACAAGGTGTTTATCTTCCCTGAAGATTCGACGGCTGTTTTGGGAACATCCTTTAATCCGAGTGAAAACGCCGAAAACAACAACGAGCAGATCGTGATCGTTAAAGATGCCGCCATCGTGGAACAAGCCCGAGGTCTGTTCGGATATCTGTACCAACAGTCAGCCCGGTCCGTAACCCAGGAAGCAAATAAACGCAATTTGAAGGCACTGCCTTCCCCGGACGAGACTGTGGGCGATGAATCCATGGAAAGAGATCAATAAGGCTGACAGATTACACGGCTTCTGTTAGCTTTCTGTTCATGAAGTTTCTGCGCAGCACATTGAAGTATCTGATGTTTTTCACGTTGGGGATCGTGACCTGCGCCTTTGTCGGAATGGCTGTCATCACCTACTACACGGTCGACTATCTGATTCAAGATCCCGCGACCACCACCTCTGTTCAGAAGAAACCTTACCCCGTGGCCAAAGCCACTTTGACTCCGGATTTGAAAACCGCTGATCAGGCTCCGGCGCAAGAGCTGATTCCGGCATCCTCCAAAGAAAACTTCCGCAAAGCCTTCGATACTTCACGGTCATTTGTGATGATGAGTGCCGAAATCGGCGATCTGGTGCGCAAGCTTGAAAAAGCCAATATGCCACCCCTGTGCCCCTCGTTGTGCGATGCCAGCCACATGGACCGTGAACAACTGAGAGAAAACAAAGTCGCTTATCTGGAAAAGTACTATCAGCAACAAGGCACCCGCGCCCTGCAAGATCCCGATTTCCGCCTGATCACGGACGACATCAGCCGCATTCACCGCCTGATGGTTCCGGCCCAAAAGATCATGAGTAAAATTGATCGACTGAAAGAACGTCAGCAAAATCCCGACGGAGTCAGCACCACGGACAAACTGGTTATCACCGCAGAGATTCAAGGCGCCGTGCTGAGTGACTTCTATGGATTTGTTCACGACGTTGAAGCACTGAAATCCGAAGACAAAAAAATGAAGCTGATTCGTGATCTGCGCAAATCCTGCCACAAAGGCAAACCCATAAAACAGATTATTTCAGAGTGCGACTCAGCAATGTCGCAGCAATAGTTCACATTCGCATCTATTGATTGAATATCACATTCAAATGAACTACCTATAGGATCCTATGGGAAAAGGCCTCTCTCGCACTCAAGTTTTCTTCATGACCCTGACCTGCATTCTGGTCGTGGGCAATATGTACTACAACCAACCGCTGCTGGGGATTCTGGCGCGTGAATTTGGTGTGACTGAAAGCAAGGTGTCTTTGGTTCCCGCCTTCACATTGATCGGCTATGCGCTGGGGATTCTGTTCCTGGTTCCGATGGGCGACATGATTGAACGCCGTAAACTGATCCAGGGCTCTATGACAATGGCAGGCCTGCTGGCTATCGCACTTCCGTTCAGTCCAACCCTGGGCGTGTTCTGCGCGATCAGCTGCGTGATGGGCTTCTTCAATGTGTCCCAATCTGTACTGATTCCCTTTGCTGCAAACCTCGCCAAACCTGAAGAGCGCGGCAAAGTCGTTGGCATCGTGCTTTCCGGTATTCTGATTGGCTCTTTGATGGCAAGAACCCTTGCGGGTTTCATCGCGCAGTACTTCGGCTGGAAGACAGTGTTCATTTTTGCCGGCGCGGTCAGCCTGATTCTTTCCATCGTATCGCAATTCGTGCTGCCGATGTCCGAACCTAACTTCAAAGGCACCTACAAACAGCTGCTGCTTTCCACGGCAAAACTTTTCCGCGAACTTCCCACCATGCGTGAAGCGGCTTTGATGGGCGCGATCTTGTTTGGAACGTTCTCGGCTTTCTGGACAACGCTGACTTTCCTGCTGGAAGCTGCTCCGTTTAATTATGATCCGAAAACCATCGGTCTGTTTGGGGCCTTGGGAATGATTGGTGCTTTGGCGGCCCCACTGGCTGGACGCTATGCCGACAAAAAAGGCGCTGCGGCGACCATCCGCATGGGTCTTTATTGCTCCATGGGGGCCTTTGCCCTGCTGGCGCTTTCCTCCACGTTTGTAGCCGGAATCATCCTGGGCGTTTTGGTGCTTGATTTGGGCATTCAAGTGGCCCATATCTCCAATCAGTCCCGCGTGTTTAGCCATGCGCCCGAATACCACTCCCGTCTGAACACAATTTACATCTTTGCCTACTTTACCGGAGGAAGTCTCGGGTCTTACGTGGGTTCGACTCTTTGGAGTTGGGGCCAATGGCCTGCCGTCAGCCTGGGTGGCCTCGGCTTTTGCCTTATCGCGACCCTCATTTTCCGCCGGGGGCAGAAAAACCGAGCGGCTGCCGCCAAAATAGCCTAATCTATACCCATTTCGCCTCGCATTAGCTCAAGCGCTCTCGTTGCAGAACTTTCATCCATGAGGGTGGTTATGTTAGTCTCGGGGCGTTTATAGAGGTGTGAATGAAAATCGCTGATCTTTCTCCTACGAATGAGTTTATCCCCCGTCACATTGGTCCCACAGATTCAGACATCCACGAGATGCTGAAAACTCTGGGTTTTAATTCCCTGGATCAAATGGCTGACAAAGTGATCCCGGCACAAATCCGCACAACCCACGCTTACGCAGATGTGGGCAACGGCATTTCTGAGCACGGTCTTTTGAATCATCTGAAGCAGATGGTTTCCAAAAACAAAGTTTACAAAAACTATATCGGCATGGGTTACCACGACACCATCACCCCGACTGTGATTCAAAGAAACATCTTTGAAAATCCAGTGTGGTACACAGCCTACACTCCTTATCAGCCAGAGATCTCTCAAGGCCGTCTGGAAGCTCTGTTGAACTTCCAAACGATGATCGCTGATCTGAACGGCATGGAAATCGCCAACGCCTCTTTGCTTGATGAAGGCACGGCCGCGGCTGAAGCAATGTTCATGGCGCACTCTCTTTGCAAAAACAAAGCAAACGCCTTTGTCGTATCCCCGGACATGCACCCGCATGTGATCGAGGTTATCGGCACTCGTGCAGAGCCGCTGGGCTTTGAGATGATCGTGATGGATCCTGCGAAATATGATTTCGCAAAACCAGTGTTCGGTGTGTTCTTCCAGTATCCAAACACCAACGGCACGGTTGAAGACTATGCTGCCATCGCAAAAAAATACAAAGACCATGGCGCGCTGGTGACGGCTTCCACGGATCTTCTGGCGATGACTTTGCTGACTCCTCCGGGTGAATGGGGTGCTGACATGGTGGTGGGTAATTCCCAGCGCTTTGGTGTGCCACTGGGCTTCGGTGGTCCTCACGCCGGTTTCCTGGCGACGAAAGACGCTTTCAAGCGTTTGATGCCAGGCCGTTTGGTGGGTGTCAGCGTGGATTCTCAAGGCAAGTCTGCTTTGCGTCTGGCTTTGCAAACTCGTGAACAGCACATCCGTCGTGAAAAAGCGACTTCCAACATCTGTACGGCTCAGGTGCTTCTGGCGAACATGGCTTCCATGTACGCGGTTTACCACGGCCCTGCAGGCTTGAAGAAAATCGCTCTGCGCGTTCAGCGTCTGACGGCGATCCTTTCTGCGGGTCTTAAAAAATTGAATCTTGAAGTTGGTGCGGGTCACGTGTTTGACACCGTGACAGTGAAAACCGATAAAGCGGCAGAGATCATCGCTCAGGCTGAAAAGATGCAAATGAACTTCCGCAACTATGGGGGCGGCAAACTGGGTGTTTCCCTGAACGAAGCAACGACTTTGGAAGACGTTGAACAAATCTGGGCTGCCTTCAACCTTGGCAAAGCCGCAGGCTTCACAGCCTTGTCTGTGGATGAGTCTTTGGCCGATGTCACTTTGCCAGCGAATTTGACTCGCTCTACAGCTTACATGACTCATCAGGTGTTTAATTCTCACCACAGCGAAACAGAAATGCTTCGCTACATTCATCATCTGCAAAACAAGGATCTGACGCTGACTCATTCCATGATTCCGCTGGGTTCTTGCACGATGAAACTGAATGCGACAACAGAGCTTGTGCCGGTTTCATGGCCTGAAATCAGCAAGCTGCACCCGTTTGCGCCAACTGCGCAAGCCGTGGGCCTGATTGAAATGATCCATGATCTTGAGAAAAAACTTTGCGACATCACTGGTTTTGCAGCAGTCAGTCTGCAGCCGAACGCGGGTTCTCAAGGTGAATACGCGGGCCTTTTGGTGATCCGCAAGTACCACCAATCACGCGGTCAGGGTCATCGTAACATCTGCTTGATCCCGTCTTCTGCGCACGGAACCAATCCGGCGTCAGCAGCACTGGTGAACATGCAGGTTGTGGTAGTGGCGTGTGACGATCAGGGTAACGTCGATGTGGCGGACCTGAAAGCCAAAGCCGAACAGCACAAAGACAATCTGGCAGCATTGATGATCACTTACCCTTCCACACACGGTGTGTTCGAGGAAGGTATCGTGGAAATCTGCAAGATCATCCACGACAACGGCGGTCAGGTTTACATGGACGGCGCGAACATGAATGCTTTGGTTGGCATGTGCCGCCCAGGCGTGTTCGGTCCGGACGTTTCCCACATGAATCTGCACAAGACCTTCTCGATCCCTCACGGTGGTGGCGGTCCGGGTGTCGGTCCTATCGGTGTGGGCGCACACTTGGCAGAATTCCTGCCGAAGCACTCTTTGGTGCCTGAAGCGGGTCCTGCCAACGGGATCTCTGCAACGACGTCGGCTCCTTGGGGCAGCGCCAGCATCCTGCCAATCTCTTGGGCTTACATCACCATGATGGGCGCTCAAGGTCTGCGCAAAGCCACTTTGGTCAGTATCCTGAGTGCGAACTACATCGCAAAGAAACTGGAAGCTCATTACCCTGTTCTTTACAAAGGTAAAAACGGTCTGGTGGCGCACGAGTGTATCGTGGATGTTCGCGAGATCAAAAAGACCTCTGGCATTGACGTGACTGACGTTGCAAAACGTCTGATGGACTTCGGCTTCCATGCTCCAACCATGAGCTTCCCGGTAGCGGGCACTTTGATGATCGAGCCAACTGAATCTGAATCCAAAAAAGAACTGGATCGTTTCATTGAATCCATGGTGACCATCCGCAAAGAAATCGCTGCGGTTGAAACCGGCAAGATGGACAAAGAAAACAATGCGCTTAAAAACGCTCCTCACACAGCGCAGATGCTGATGAAACCTGAATGGAATCATCCGTACAGCCGTGAAGAGGCCGTGTACCCGGTGGAATGGTTGCGTGGTAACAAGTTCTGGCCGGTTGTTGGCCGTGTCGACAACGCTTACGGTGACAGAAACCTGATTTGCTCCTGCCCTTCGATCGAAGACTATCAGGCGTAATGAAGCGCATCCTTCTTATCCGCTTAGATAAAATCGGTGACCTGATCTGCAGCATGCCTGTAGATCAGGTTTCTTTTTTAGAGGGCTGGGATAAGCACTGGGTGATCGCCAAAGGATTGGGATTCGTCCCTGAAAACGCCGACCCTCAAAGAAAATTTCTGGAACTGAAAAAAGACGACGCCAAGGAATCTCTGCCAAAACTCAGAGCCTTCTTGCGTGAATACCGCCCTGATGTCGCCGTCAGCCTGCAGGCCCCGTGGTGGGTCAGCTATGCACTGTGGGCAGAAGGCGTGCCCGTTCGCGCGGGTGTACGTTCGCAGTGGCACAGCTTTTTGTTTTTGAATAAAGGCCTGCGCCAGCGCCGCAGTCTCGCGGTTCAACACGAGGCTGATTACAATCTGGATGTCCTGAAGCACGCCCTGAATATCAGCGAAAATGTAAAAACCCCGGTTTTGAAACTGACGGCCCCGGAAAACCCGGCGCTTCTTTCCAAATACCACCTGACCGCCCAAAACTATGTCGTGGTTCACCCCGGCATGGCAGGATCCGCCCTAAACTGGCCGATTGGCAATTACATCGAACTGATCCGAAAGGTGTCTGAAACCACGCAAGTGGTTCTGACCGGCACCCCGGCTGATGAAAAATGGCTGACGGAGATCAAAGCCACTTTCAAAGACCACAAGAACGTCTTAAGCCTGCAAAGCCTGCTTTCAGCCACCGAGCTGTTCACCGTGCTTAAGAACGCCAAAGCGGTTGTGGTGCCAAGCACAGGAGTCGCTCACATGGCGGCGTCGCTGAGCACTCCGGTTCTGGGTATTTACCCGCACGTGCGCGTGCAAAAGCCCCTGCGCTGGGCGGCCCGTGGACCTAAAGTGCATATTTTCGAAGCCCCGACCCAAAATGCCGACGGCAGTGTCTGCGACGGCACCCACTGTGAAGAATTTCACTGTATGGCAAAAATTAAGGTCGAAGATTTGCTTCAGACCCTGTCCTCCCTTTAGAATACCCCCATGCAAAGAGAATTCACCTGTCCCGCTTCTTTTGAAGAATCCATCAACCGTGCCCTGGCGACTTACAAGTTGTCGTTGAAGGATTCCAAAGCCCTGGCCAAATGTGTGCTGGCTTTGTCGGACTTCTTTATTGCGAAACCGGACAGCCCCACCCCATGGAACGAATCCTGGGCGCAGGTGGCGTATCTTTGTTATTACCTGCCGCTGAATTCCACCCGCTTGACCGGACTGATGGAAGAGGCCGACAAGCGTGGATTCTTCAACGGCCTTTCCCATGTGATTGATTTCGGTGCGGGCTTGGCGACGGCTTCAATGACCTTGAATGAAAAACACAAGTTCAGCTATCAGCTGATCGAACGCGCGGCCGAACCACAGAACCTGATTGAAAAACATTTCCCGCAGTTCCCGCCTCAGGAATGGCTGCGCACCTTCAGCGGAGCCCGCCTGAAAGACGGCGCAAAAACCCTGGCGCTGTTTTCTTATTCTTTGACGGAACTGACAGACCTTCCAGACTGGGCCTATCAATGCGAAGCCCTGATGCTGGTCGAACCCTCCACTCAGCAGGATGGTCGCAAGCTTTTACAGCTGCGCCAGAAGCTTCTGGAAAAAGGCTATCACGTGTGGGCCCCGTGCACGCACGAACAGGCTTGTCCCCTATTAACCCAGTCCAAAACAGACTGGTGCCATGACCGGGTACATTTCAAAGCACCGTCCTGGTTCACGGCCCTGGAAGCGGAACTGCCAATGAAAAACCGCACGTTGACCATGAGCTATGTGCTGATGAGAAAAACCAAACCCGAAGCCATTAAGGCGGCGCGTGTGGTGGGCGATCGCCTGAAAGAAAAAGGCAAGGACCGTCAGATGATCTGCCGGGGTTCCGAGCGTGAGTTTTTGGCGTGGCTACATAAAACAAAAATCGAACAGGACATCCCGCGTGGAGTTCTGGTCGATATTCCTGACGACATTCAAAAAGTTTCAAATGAGCTTCGCGTAAGTCACGAAATCGAAGTTCTCTAGCTCGCCGTTAGCCCGCAAATACTTTTTCCACTGACCGGATCTGCGCAGGCGCTGGATTTCACCTTCCAGCCACTTGTGCAGTTCTTTTTGGGACTGCGGCGACACCATGATCTTCCGGTCAAATCGCTCCAGCGATTTATCAGAGATATGAATCTCGTCCTCCAGCCCCAGATCCCGGATCAGATAAATGGCCACCATCCGGCCCATCACCATAAAGTCAATGCGACCTCGCGCCAGCATACGCAGACCATTGTTCAGTGATTGAGTGGATTCAGTTTTGACCGTGCCTCCCTTTTCCAGCTGGTCAAGAGGCTCAATGGCATGTCCCAGCACAATGGAGGTCCGTTTTCCCTGGAGCGACGCCGAGTTCTCGTACTCCAAAGCCCTCTTGCGCGGTGACAGCACCAGATTTTCATCCTCTATCAAGGCGGAGGTCCACAGATTTTTCTTCTCATTTTCATCCCCAAACCACTTCGGAGAAACCAAAGGCACCACATAGACCCCACTGCGCAGAAGCATTTTCTGCAACCGAGCCCGCGGTACGACAACAACTTTGAATTGATACTTCCCTTGGGAACGCACCGTCAGCAACGATGCCAGATCATAGACAAGACCCTGCTCTTTTTTTTGATCAACCACAAATGGAGGATTGTCATAAGGCGAAATCATCTCAATCACTTGCGCCGCGGAAGTGACGATGGAATAGCAAAGCAGTGCCAATACGATCCAGAGCAGACGCATAGTATTCCCCTTGGTCTGTACTGTCATTCTACCACATCGCATGTTCCGCGAGTGGGCAAAGTTGAGACAAGCCCATTACCCGACTGCCATTCAGCAAAAAACACTTTAATTCCGGCATAAACATTCCGATATAGAGAGCACGAGGAACACACAATTGAATACACGGTACGTTACTGAAACATTCATTGTATTGCTGGCTATGTCTTATTTGGGACTGACCGGTTGTATTAAAGCAAGCGTTCACAATGGAGAGTTAAAGGCCGAGCTGGCCTCTGAAAGTGGCTCATCCTATTACACGAACAAGAACCCGATCGAAGTCCTGATCACTTTCAACCGACCTCCCGATAAATTCTATCCCGAACAATTTGCGCTGCAAAATGCGACAATGGGAGCCATCGAGCAGGTTGATAAAACCACCTACCGGGTGCAGTTGATCCCCTCATCCCAAGGCGCGGTTCAAATGAATCTTCCGAAGGGCACGGCCATTGGCAACCGGGGAGAAGAAAACACAGAGTCTGATGTCTTCAAGGTCCACTATGACAGCATTCTTCCGACCATCGGCGCCGCAACTATCCTGCCTGCCGCCGTCAGTCCCAACCCTCAACCGTCAGTGGGGGGAACGACTGAACCCAAAGCCATCGTGACCTTGTTTAATTCCCTGGCGTGCACCGGGGACAAACTGGCTGATGCCACTGCCGACGCCGTGACTGGAAGCTTCGAATTCCCTCTCGGAAACGCCCTGACCGCAGAAGGCGCTTATGCCTGGAGCGTGCAAGCCCGCGACGCCGCTGGCAACATTCACTGTTATCCATTCCCTCTGGCCTACACTCTGGATCAAACTGAGCCCTCCCTGCCGGTTATTGCTGTCGCCCATGGCACCATTCAGGACAACCCTGTCGGTGTGGATGTAATATCGTGTGATGACGACAACCAGACTCCGGACTCCTATTATCAGGTGCTATTTGCTCAAGACAATTCAACTCCGCCGGATTTGAACAATCCTGACTGGAAGACATGTGCTGCCGGAATCAACAACCTGACTTTGACCGGAGCTGATGGAGATCACACCCTTATTATGTGGGCGCGGGACGAGGCTGGAAATATCTCATCCAGCAACCAGATTACGATCACCCTGGACACCTCAACGCCAAGCCTGACCGTTCCAGCCACCGCCAGCTTAAACCGCAATAGCGGCAGCACTGAATTATTTGCCGATGCTATCGTGGACTCTGACGAAGAGGGTCTGGGAACCTATTCTTTAGTTGCCGCTACGGCTCCGGCCTGTGCGGATCATGGCTCGGTTTCGATCAATGCTTCGACGGGGGCGTTGACGTTTGCGCCAGCGGCTCACTATTTCAATCGCTACGGCGGCGCTGATCACCATGGAGGACCATGTAACATCAAAATTCAATTTGCGGACCGAGTGCTTCCTACAGCCCACAGTGTGACTGCCGACGTGGCTGTCACTGTGAATTTTGTGAATGAACCGGTGCAGATCACGGCATGGCCCGGCACCAGTGGCAGCGCTTTGGAAAAGTGCGGCAACAAGTGTTACGCCAATTCGATCTTTGATTTGAGCTTCACGGTATCCCCGGGCGGCAACGCCACTTATCCGGACCCGCAGACAGTCACCTGTTCAGCAATCACAGCGGACGCCTATTACGTGGACATCGCCAGCTGTTCCATTTCCGGCAACACCGGCACCTTGTCTGTTCAGATGGGCAGTGCGCACGCGTCCTCTACTGACGGCACATCAATCACGCTTACAGTGAATGATGGCATCGGGAATGACTCTGAATCCTTCAGCCTGCATGTTGATAACTATGTAATGAGCATGTACCCGGCCCTGGCGGTCAGCCGTCAGCTGTCGTGTATTTTGTGTCACGCCAATATTCAGGCGGATATCGTGACGGACTTCGGTATCGCCCCGGCGAACTACGGCAATGCCAACAACATTCTTGGTGTCGCCAACCTGGCCGGATCCCATATGTATCACAACGACAACTCGGTGATTGATTTCTCGGTGACCGGCTCGATCTATATGCCGAACATCACCGTGACGGATAAAAACTTTATCAAACAAACGACCGGGAATCCGAACTCCGCACCGGTGAATTTAAGAACCTTCCTGCAAAACAGCTGGAATCAGTATTCTCCGATCACCGACAGTCAGGGCACGATTCTGATGGATGGTGACGGCTTTATGCAGGTGGATCCAACCCCTGTTGCAAAGGCACCGCAACTGGTGGCCCCGAAAGTTCAAGGGGGCTTGCAGTTAAAAACAGCCATCACCATCCGCGCGCCTTCCGATGCCGAAGTTCTGGCCCTGGACAGTTCGCTGTCTGCAGGCACCACAGCTTTCGTGTACAAAGGCCCGAATTCCAAACCGGCCTTCAGTGGTTTGCAGATTCATAACTTTGGTTATGGTCCGTTCGTGCGCAACAACGGAACCATCGTCTGCCACGGCAGCATTATCATCAGCGGAACTCTGTACCTGAACAACCCCGACATCCAAACAGATGATGTGGGCTGTTCTATCTATGTTGCGGGGAATGTGTTCATTGAAACCAATCGCGGCACGGCCATCCAGTATGTGGGAGGAGCCGCCTCTCCGACCCTGCAAATCACCAGTTCGCGCAATCTGCACATGGGTGTGGGCTTGTATGACATCCGCTATATTCGCCGCTCTTTGAATAACTTTGAAGATGCGCAGAAGATTGTGAATGCTGCAAACCCGGCCGGTCTTCGTGACGCTGCCGAAGGCGCACTGACGATCAAATCCAACAACGATGCTGGCGCCTGGGAATGGATGCGCTGCCCTCTGCGCCCGGAACACGCACTTTATTTGGAAGGCAAATACATCTCGAACGGAAACTATGGGTCTTGCGATGCTTCCGTCGATCCATGGAAGTGTGCGTTCGCCAAAGAGCTTTTCAACAATTGGGTCGGCGTCGTTTCAAACTATGATCACGTTCTGGATGAAAAGGTCATCAACCGCAGCGGCACCCTGGTGAACCCGGTGGTGGCTTACGAAACCATGTGCCGCGTGAATGGTGCTTATCAAATGTCGAACTATGCCGCCCACAGCTGGGCTTGGTCCGGATACTGGGGTGAACAACCCGATCGAGTGGGCGCAGCTTCGGTCAATGCCACCCGCCATTCAACGATCTTCGATCACGTGCGCATCAACGCGCAAAACGTGCACAGCCGGTACTATGGAGAATTCCGCGGCTCGGTGATTTCACCATGGGCCCTGTTCGCGGTGGGAAATCTGGTTTTCAAATACGACACCCGCTTAAACAACGTCGTCCCATATCCCCGCCTGATGGTGCCCAACCCAATCTTTGACGTGCAATAGCCCGCCAGGGGCAGTGCTGGAGTGCCGGCAGGCACGCAAGCTGGAGCAGCTTCATTGAAAATAAAAAAACCGAGGGGGATTCCCTCGGTTTTCAGTGTCGAGTTGATTTTTAAAACGCGCGCTTATTCAGCTGCGTAGCTGGCAACAGGAATCAAAGAAACAGAAATCTGGTAGGTTTTGCCCTGAATCACGCCATTATCAAGGAACTGAGCCAGTTCACGACGGAAGCCTTTGATTCTCTCTTTAGCTTCGTCCAAACGAGCTTCATCCACATTGATAGTGATCGTGGAATGCTCGCGCTCTTCACTAGGCATCTTCTCCAATAGACGCTCCAGCTTGCGCTTCATTTTTTTCTCACGGCTGATTTCACCAAAACGCTGAAGTTCATCCGAGTTGAGGTTCAAACGCTCCCCGAACATACGAATTGTTCTCATCGTCACGGTACGTTTGCCGTTGAGGATTTTGGACAGGAAAGACGAGTCCACTTCCAAGTGACGGGCGAACGCACGCAAAGAGTAACGGGGATAGTTTTGGCTACGACGAGCCAATTCATCTTCAAGAAATTGTCTAAAATCTGAGTTTTTATTTACATCCTGCATGAGGACACAATTATGTGCAGGTCCCCTGATAATCAATATTTTGTTCACAGTCTTACAGACATTTAATATAGCTATTCGGAGCGCGTCAAAAACTCACCGAACATTACAGAATTTTATCGAATATCAACAACTTACGGTTTCGACCTCTTTCATCGATCGCAATGATTTCGGAATCACTTTTATACGAAAAATTCGCCAAATTTTGCAGCCACACAAGCAGTTTTTCTTCGTCACGTTGTGGACCCAAAATCAATCGGTCCGCACTCAACACGCCCTTTTCAGTCAAAGAGCGAACAATTTCCAAAATCGTGTGTGCCCCAACACCTGCGATCACCACGCTGCCTTGAACGGCTTGCCCCAACTGCCCTCCCGGCCGCGGGTGGAAAAACGCCTGACAGGCCGAATCGTCGCGGTAGTATTCATTCTGAAAGCGCTGCTCCAGACGCTCGATGATGTGCGGGACCTGGTCGACAAAGTGAACCTCAGTGAACAAACCGCTTTCATAGGCGTTTAAACCCATATAGCCGTGGTCGCAGCAGAAGTCCCAGACCGGCTTTCCGGGCACAAGATGATCGTAAATAAGCTGCATGCGGCGCGAGAGTTTGAACATAGGGCGCAAGATAGAATCCTCATTGACTGAATGTCACGGGGAAAGGATTATGCAACCGCATGAAAAAGACACCTTTAGCAGACACACATGAAAAGCTGGGCGCCCGCATGGTCGACTTTGCCGGTTGGTATATGCCCGTTCAATACATCGGTCTTCGTGAAGAGCACAACAATGTGCGCACGAACGTAGGCCTGTTCGACGTTTCTCACATGGGCGAAATCCGTGTGAAAGGCCCTAAAGCCCTGGAGACTCTGGAGTGGCTGACCACCAACGACGTTTCCAAACTGAACGACGGCGAAGCTCAGTATTCTCTGTTGCCGAATGATCAGGGCGGTCTGGTCGACGATATCATCGTTTACTGCCTGTCTAAAGATTCCGACTATCTGGTGTGTGTGAACGCCTCCAACAAAGACAAAGACTTTGCCTGGATGACCAAACACAACAAAGGCGCTGACATGACGGACGAATCCGACCTTTGGGGTCAGATCGCCATCCAGGGCCCGAAAGCTTTGGAACTGTGCGACCGTGTCTTTGACATCAAAGTCAGCGAAATGAAGTCCTTCACCGTAAAATCCGGCACTTTCAAGGGCCACAAGATCATGATCGCCACCACCGGCTACACTGGCGAAAAAGGCTGTGAAGTCTTTGTCGAGGCGGCAGGCACGGCGGACCTGTGGATGACTTTGCTGGAAAAAGGCAAAGACCTGGGCTGCATGGGCATCGGTTTGGGCGCTCGTGACACCCTAAGAACCGAAATGAAGTATTCCCTGTATGGCCACGAAATCGATGACACGACGAATCCATACGAAGCGGGCCTTGGCTGGGTTATTAAACCGGCTAAAAAGGACTTCATGAACAAAGCCCAAATCGTGGGCAAAAAAGAAGCCGGTCTAACCAGAAATCTTGTGGGATTTAAGATGCTTGAGAAGGGCATCCCCCGTCAGGGATACAGCCTGTTTTCTTTTGACAACAAAGAAATCGGCAAGGTAACTAGTGGTACACACTCACCGACCCTGGACGAGCCTATCGGTATTGCTTTTATCGATGTGGCTTACGCGAAAGAAGGAACTGAATTCCTTCTGGATATCCGCGGCCGTAAAGTGAAAGCCGTGGTTTGCAAAACACCGTTTGTAACGAAATAAGGAGCCAGACATGGGATTTCATATTCCTGAAGATTACTACTACACAAAAGAACACGAATGGGCTCAAGTTGACGAGAACATCGTAACCGTAGGCATCACTGAGTTCGCTCAAGACCAATTGGGTGAAGTGGTTTACGTGGAACTTCCAGAAGAAGGTCAAAAAATCACTCAAGGCCAAACTTTCGGTGTTATTGAGTCCGTAAAAGCTGTGAGCGACCTTTACGCTCCTGTTTCCGGCACTGTAATCGAAGTAAACGCGTCCCTGGGCGACGATCCTTCTGTTTTGAACGACGATCCAGTAAATGAAGGCTGGTTGGTTCGTATCGAAATGGATACTGAAAAAGAGCTCGCAAACCTGATGAGAGCTCCAGATTACAAAAAATTGATCAGCGAGAAGTAATTTTCTTGCATTAGCCTAGGCAACTAGGCTA
The DNA here is from genome assembly GCF_048286975.1 of Bdellovibrio bacteriovorus. GTDB lineage: Bacteria > Bdellovibrionota > Bdellovibrionia > Bdellovibrionales > Bdellovibrionaceae > Bdellovibrio > Bdellovibrio bacteriovorus_H. Next base: position 183,994 of record NZ_JBLVRT010000001.1, read on the forward strand.
TCAATGTTCTTCGAATTTAAGGTGTGCCCCGCTGGTGAAATTGGCAGACACGCTAGACTTAGGATCTAGTGCGCAAGCGTGGGGGTTCAAGTCCCTCGCGGGGCACCAAATCTTCCAAATAGGAAGATCCGCAAAGAAAGCTGACTGAATAAGTCGGCTTTTTTTATGTCCAAAATCTGGGTCCACTAGCGTTTGCAATCAATAGTCGACAGCCCATTGGTGGCATTCTTAATAGTCTTTATGGTTACTTCGCCCTTTTTAATTCTTAAGTATTCACAACTTAGGGTACCGCAATTTTCGCTGGAAAACACATAGTCCACACCCATTTCCCTGTCGGCTACGGTTACCGTCTTTTCAGCTCCCCAAATTCGTTCACCCAAGGCCTGGAACTCTTCAACATGTTGGCGCGTTAATGGGATGATCCTCGCGCCAGGTTTCGACGAAGTTGAAATAATTAAATTGTTTCCGATTTGCTGCATCTGAAGAACAGACTGAACACATTGTCCCGTATGTGCTTTATATGAATTATCAGCGGTGAAGGTATATCCACGGGCATTGAAGGTTGAATAGTTTTGCAGGAAGGCACCGGATATCTGGTACCGACGATCATCAAAGTTAGCAAGCCCCAAATATTCATGCAGAAGGATAGCCATCGCACGGCTCTGCACTTCCAGCAAGTCCAGCCCGCATAGCTTATTAGATAAATAAATCTCATTGGTCTCAGGATAGTTAATGGCGTCCTTTGTCTGCCCATCCAGAGTCAGATCTTCACTTAGGTAAAACTTAGCCACGGATATCTTGTGCAGCAAGAAAGCTCTTTGCCCCTCGCTCAACAGCGTGGGCATCTCAGAAAGCAAACTGACAAGCTTCTCTGTGTTCTGGTGAATGGAAAGAGCACAGGAATTTCCACCGCCTCCAGTACGAGGCCCCTGAGTTTTCAAAAAAGTCTGAAAGTCCTTAAGATTTTTCCCCAGAGCATTGTCCAGAATCAAAGATCCTTCCGGTCGAGCCACGGGCTTAACTTCAATACGACCGGCTTCGGGCGCCTTGATCTGCGGCAGCTGAGGCAGCTTTAACTTTTCGGTACCAGCATCCGATGCAAAGGCATTCAACGCAAAAAGCGTCACACAGGTGATCAAAATTTTTTCGCAAAATTTCGTGCAGATCATTGAAGTGTCCTTTGCATTCTTTAGTTTTTAAGAAAGCAAAGGACATACCACGACCATGTCTCAAAATGAGACATCCGCTTAAACCCGGAAAAGATCGATATTAAAGCAATAAGCGTCTTCGGGCTCTGACGGATCAGCGACTTTGTTAAAATCACTGATAAAGTAGGCGATCTTTTTCTTCAACTTTTCAAAGTCCTCTTCAGAGAAGGACTGAATAGAACTATAGTGAGTCGCTTCCCGATCATTCTTCTGAACATTGTCCATGGCACGCGCACGCCAGTTCGTATGATGACTGCTGATCCAGACACTGCTGTCTTCCAGATGAATGTTCGATGAGTTCCAACGATATTTATCACCACTTTTTTTGATAAGTTCCATTTTCTCAAGATAGCCGATAATCGTGGCAACACTGGCTTTATTTAGATTCAGCCGCTTTTCAAGGCTCGCTATACTTTGAAACTGCGGCACCGACGTCAGGGTATGGATGGCCGTCGCAAGCCAGGTGGCATAATAGAAGCCGATGTTTGAATCCTGCTCCGTAACGATCACAGAGTCCTTCTGCTGATTCTTAAGCCTGAAAGCCTCGCGGCTCATGTCCTTGGCCTTGGATTCAAGGCGGCGACGAAGCGCCGGAGTGACTGCCTTTTCTTTATCAATCAGTAAATAGAAATAGTCCTGCTCATAGTCAGACATATTCAGATACTCAGCAACTCCGAAGGCCTGATCCAGGCTCAGCTGACCCTTTCCATTCAGGCAGGCAGACAAATAAGACTTTTGGGTATTGGCGGCCTCTGACAACCGGGTCAGCGCACCCCTTTCAGAGTCGCAATAGGCTCTTAAGAACGTCTTATAAGACTTGAAATCAAATATATTCACCAGCCAATACCCACTCGCTAAAGTTTAGACAATTGTACACTAATAATGAACATAACGTTTACTAATTAATAACATCTATCTGTTTTTGAGACAACACCAAGGGTAAATTGCGTTTGAGATTACAAATAGAAAAAAGCCATCTAAACCAAATAGGAGTTTTCAATGAAACAAGTATTCTGTGCACTTTTGATGTTGGGTCTTGGTTCTACAGCCTTCGCGGCTAAGCCTTACTATGTCTGCAGTCTGCAAAGCGCTGGCAATTCAGTGCAAGCCGATGCCGAAATCTTAATTCAGTTCAAAGGTGGCCTGATCGCCATCAAGGGCGCTGAGGCCACAGGAACCTGCATTGGCGAAGTGAAGTACATGGGCAATGACGGTCACTACGGAACAACCTTCAGCTTTGGTGGCCAATACGGGAAAGCCAATGCGAACTGCAACAAGTTTGACAACATCCAGTGGTACTCTACCAACGAAGGCTTCGCCTCCCTTCATCCAAATTCAACGGTGGAATTGGATAACATCTTTATGGGCGGCATCTGGGCTCGCTACACTTGCAAATAATAAACAGAAAAAAGAACAAACTAAATAAAGGAACTTTATGAAAAAAATGATTTTGGTATCTCTACTCACAGTAATGACAACTTCTTCCGCATTTGCAAATTCAGCATTCAGCGATTCTCTGCAAAAAATCAATGCAGCTCTTTCTGATGCGAGCGTAGCTTCCGCTCTGAACGGCGAGGCTGTTAAGAAGGTGGAAGTGGGTGGCGACGACAATCTTGACGTTCAAATCACTTCTGGCAGCTGCCAAACGCTCGTAGGTTTGACGTACGTCATCTCCAACGATGCAATTGTAGGCTATAAGGTTGAAAACATCGCCACTTGCCAATAGTGCCAAACGCAAAGAAGCCGACTGAATAAGTCGGCTTCTTTCATTTATCCCGCTTTTCTATTTACCGGTTCGCCCAGCAGTATTCCGTTGAATCGGTCTTTGAGCTTGGTGAGCTGAGTTTCCTTTTTGGGGTACCTGCCATAGCTTGTGCGGATTCGGTCGTACCACCGATGATATCGATCGTGATCGTTTCGCGACATAACACATAGGTTGGAAGGTCTGTTATCACTGCGACGGCCATTGATGTGGTGGACGACCTCCCACGGCTTCAATCGGCGCCCCAGGATTCTTTCAGCGACCACGCGATGCTCGTACCTGGGTCTTCCATAGGTTGATTTTCTAAGAACATAACCATCTTGTTTTTTTGAAGACAGAAGCCACGCCAACGGTAGAAAGATCAAATTGAAGGGAAGGCTTACGATAAACCAGACAAGGCGGCTTAGAGTGAGGCGTCGTCTTCGAGATCTCATGGAAGACTTATCGGCGAAACAAGCTGGACCATTAGCCAGGTACAGAGTGACTCAGAATGAGAGCTGCTTCGCAAGATCGGGATGCAGCGCTTCGCCGTAGCGGAGGTGAAGTGCGTTAAGCCTAAAGCATCATGTCTACAAAACTCTTATAGAAGCCAGCGCCGCATTTCGCGGTGTCTTCATAGAACTTCACGGCTTGTTTGGTTCGGTGGTTCATAGGCTGCTCGGTTCGCACGGTGGCGTCTTTCGCAGTCTCCACGGTCGTGGGCCTCGAAGACTCTGCCCTTGCGCTGGAAACACCGGATTCAGTTGCGGCCTTTGGAGCTTCCTTCGCAGAGGACTTTGTTTCTTGCTTTGGGGGCTCGGAGGTTTTGGCGTTGGCTTTCATTGCGGCCTCGGCTTTCGCCTTTGCGGCAGCTTCGGCCTTGGCTTTGGCTTCAGCTTCAAAATCCGGTCCCGTCCATTTTTTGGCGTCCGGTTTTGGATTCACGGATTCTGGTTTTGCCGAAGCCTGCGCCGTCGTCGTTGGCTTGGCAGTCGTTTTTGGCGCGGACTTCACCGTGGCGTCGTATCTTTGGCGGGCCATCGGGTCCATCAGGATGTCGCGGGACACGTTCAGCTTTTTCATCACTTCAGTTGCGGCTCGCAGTTTTTGCGGGTCGTTCTGATAGCGATCAGGATGATAGGTTTTCATCAGGCGGCGATAGGCCGTGCGGATCTCGTCCGCGGAAGCGTTTTTACTGACATTCAAAATATCGTAATGGCTGCTTTGCGAATTCATGATGCGACGAACTTCATCCGCAGTTTGCGCCATTGTCCCGACTGACAAAATCAACGATAGCAAGACCAGCAGAATCAGATTCTTCATTTGCACACCCCGGATTTGGAAGATTCACGAATGGCATCCGCGGCCTTCTCTGGCTTCTTCTTCAACAACGCCAGAACTTCTTTACGCTGTTCTTTAGGCAAATCGGACAGATAACCCAGGAACATCCCCATCTCTTCTGAATTCACCTGCTTCTGACTGGTTTCCAGAACCTTTAAAACATCTTTGTCGGAAGAGATTTCTTTTAGCGACGTCGCCATGGACTTCACAGCGTCCGTTTCGACCTTGGCGCCTTCTTTGGCCACTTTCGCGTAAGATCCCAGGCGCGAAGCCTGAGCGGCATTTTTCATAGCTTTCAAACCTGCCCCAAACGGAATGATGGAAGCCGCAGAAAAACCGGCCTCTGCCAGATCGGAGTAAGCCTGATCTTTTGCTGCATCCGCCTTGCTAAAGGATTCGTTGGAAGACCCTTCCGCAAATGCCGAAGCTCGCAGATTTCGGGCTTCGATAAAGGATTCATGGGCTTTAGAGGAGGCATAGACCGTTTCACCGCCAGCAGCAATAGTGCCTGCCAAGGCAGCGCCGGCCGCAACCGTTGTCAGGGTTCCAGCCGCAGCGGTTCCAGACAGAACCATTGCGCCCACACCGGCACCAATACCTGTCGCCAGCAAAACACCACCGACGACAAGTCCGCCCCAGAACATGGCCTTATCCAGGATCTCGTTTTTCTGGGCCTTCTTGTCGTAACCCTGCAGGATCTTACAGATCAGATCGGAAGCTCCCGGGTTTTCCATCAGGAACTGCGCACTGGCCGCGGGGTTCGTCACCAGCAGACTTTGCAAAGTTTCGTCAACACTGCCCTTGGCCGCTTCGTTTAAATAGTCCTCGTGATTTTTTAGCTCGGTCTGAACTTCGGCGAAGGCTTTCTTCACATCGTTTTGAACGATCACGTTTTTGTTTCTTCGTTCGCGAATGGCTTTGGTATAAAGCAGCAGTTCAGTTCCGGCTTGCGGAGGCTTGACCTTCATTTCACGCTCGCGGTCCGTCAGCTCCACCGCGATATCCAGGGCGTCTTGATTGGCGGCTTCTTTCCAGTATGTCAGTGTGACATTCAGCTGCTTTTTTGCCGTATTCAGGATCTTATTGCGAGCATCTTCTTTGAATGCCTTTTCCATGTCTTTGCCAAAGTTCTGTATCTTCTTTTCTTCTGCCACAACCTCGGCACACACAGCTCCATTAAAGACTTGGGAATCCAAAGCCCTGGCCAAGGCCTCGGAAACACCCTTGGCGGCCGCGTGCGACAGCAGACACTTTTGCAGGTTCTCTTTCAGCTGAATGACTGACAGCAGGCTTTGTCCCTGCTGCAGAATCTTTTTGCCTTCATTGGTCTGTAACTGGGCGACTTTGGATTTATCAGCGACCAGGTCCTGAAATGAAGTGCGGAAAGCACTGACGACCTTGGGGTCTTCCAGATTGGCGGCCGTCCAGGCGATTTGTTTCGTGTACAGCAACTCCAAATTAGATTCAGCTGTCGCCAGAATCGGCGAACACAGGACAAGCAGGAATAGCATCACAAACGCAGGGACGTGCATTCCGAACTTATCGGTGATCTGCAGCCGTAAACTGACCGGACTTTTGTGAAGATTGTTGTCTCGGATTGAGACTTCGCCCTCTGCAAATAAAAAACCCACACCTTTTCAGTGTGGGTTCAGTTTTCACTATCTTGTTCAGTTCAGATTAGAACTGGCAAGTCGTGGAAAGATCGTATTTCTTAAAGCCATCCATCACACAACGGAATGTCTCACGAATGGTCACTTGATTGTCTTTCAGGATAAGAACTTTTTTGTAACCAAGAGCTCCTCCGAAATCACCGCACGCATCGCCACCCGGACGCTCAGAATTGGTGCTAACAACAGCTGTGTTGGCATCTTTCAGTTTCGTTTCTTTATCTAGACCTGCACTTGGAGTGAAGTACATACCGGTGTCTTGCAGATAAACAGCTAGGCCCTGGCTGCCATCTTCAAGTTCATATTTTTGCAGCTCAAGACGGCAACGGCCGGTATTTTCGTCATCATAAGAAGACACGATTTTACCTTCACGGCCATCAAGTGATTTTAGGCGGCTCACAAAGTCATTGCCACCAGCAGAAGCGGAAATGGAAGACAAAAGAAGAGTCGAAGCCAGAATTTTTCCAAACATATTTTTCATAGTGTTTCCTTGTTTTGTGCCCTTTACTCCAAATCCTGTGCCAGCCAAAAACGGTCCCCGACGCCATCCTATTCGAACTGACAACCGCACCATGAAAAAACTGCTTTTCAGTGCCTTGGGCTTCGACAGGAGCCTCACCCCAAGGCTCCCCGCTTAAGTGGAGGTGTCTTATGTGGGAAAATACTCAATATTTTAGGTAACTTGTTGGCTTCAGGAGAACGTCGACTGTTGACTATTTGGTTAAACAGGCATGGAATATTTGGACTCAACTGAGTAATAACAGCTTAAGGAGCAACAAATGTTTTCAAAAGTTATCGCAGCCGCCATCGTATTGGCTTCCGTATCTGCAAACGCAGCAGACAATGAATTCTTCTTCCAATCCAAAGCGGGTCAGTCTGACGTGACTGCACGTTTGGGTCTTCTTTCCACAAACACTAAAGACAAAGATGATACCGAAGACACCAAGTTCTCTGGTCTTATCAACACAGGTGCTTCTTACGAGTACGGTATCAATGACCAGTTCTCTGTAGAAGGCGCTTTGGCTTTCACTTCCATCGAAAGCGATTCTTCTCCAAAAAGCAAAATCAACGGTCTTCAAGATCCAACAGTCACTTTGAAAGGTAACTCCGCAATGGGAGCTTCCACTCTTCGTTACGGTTTGGGTGTTGGTTTGGCTCTACAAAAAGCTAAAATCGATGGTAATGAGGCTTCCGCGGCATCTGGTGGATTCTCCTTCAACCCGTATGTAGGTATGGACACTGAAGCAGCTGGCGGCGTTATCGGTGGTCGTTTGAACTACACCATCAACATGGAGCGCACTATTGAAATCGAAGGCGCTGGCGATGCAAAAGTGAAAGGCGGCAATGCAATGGGCCTGTCTGCTTTCTACGAAACAAAAGTCACTGACATCACTTTCGGTGGTGCTTTGAACTACGTAAGCTTCGCAGAATCTGAAAATGAAAATGGCAGCACAGCTACCGACTCTTACAACAAATTGGGCCTGTCTGCTTACTCTGTAATGCCAATGGGCACTTTCGCGCTGATCCCTCGTTTGGACTATGACTTTTCTAACAGCGAAGCTGATAAATACAATGTGATCGTTCTGTCTGTAGCAGGTCGTTTCAACTTCTAATTTTTAGTTGTTGATACATTCCAAATACAAAAAAGCCGACTGCAAAGTCGGCTTTTTTATTGTCCAAATTCTGCGGCGATATCCGCTTTCAGGGATCCTTCTTTTAAGTCAGAATCTCTGAAATCGGCTGATAGAATCGGCCCTTCAAAACGTGATTGGCCGGGAATTCCCCATAATAACCAAACCCCTGACCGTTCGGAGTCGCAAACGCATATTCAGACGGAGGCACACCCATCAACTGCAACAACGTGATCAGGAAACAGTTATACGGCAACCCCGATGACGGCATCGTCACATAGCGACCCGAGCGCAAAGCCCCGCCCATATTTCCGATCAACAACTGCTGGGAATCGTAGCCCTGATGTCCGTTGTCATCACCAAGATCCCCCATGCCACCAGCACACAACATCCCGGTCACCATGTTTTCAAGATATGTGCGCCCCGTAACACCCTCTTCAACATTCAAAGGCGCCAGGAAACGGTCGGCAATCATATTGGCAAAGTATTTCCACCAAACCTCAAACGCCGTTCTTTGAATAGCGCTGCCGCGGCTGCCATGCATGGCATCGTGAACGTTCGTGCCCAATCCACTCAAGCCCGGAATCCACTGAGGATCCTGGGCTTCCAAAGCCATAACCCCCACTTTGGTCAATCCGCACTTAAAGGCCACAGCCAGCAGGTCCATATAAATTCGGTTGCACAGCGCCGGATCGGAAACCGAGCCCGGATCCGCTGGTTTTGAACACGTTGGTGTCGGTGCCGCTTGCACCAAAGATTTCTGCAGATCAGAAATGTAACCCATGTGCTGTTCAAGACGGGCTTTGTCTTCGGCAGAAATTTTACGGCTGTTTTTAAAGCCTGTGTAAGCGCCAAAAACTCGATTCAGAATATTTGATTTGAGCTCATTGGTGTTATCAGCCGGAGCCGTTGTACCCGCCGTCAGACTGCCAAAGACTTCGTTATAAAAGTTTCGAATCGTCCAGTCTTCGTAATGCGGGATCACCTGAACTCCACTGCCCACCTTTTGATAAAACAACCCGGCTCCCAGAAGCCCCACGCGGATGGCTTTCCGAACATAGGCCGGGGTTGAATCCGGGTAAAGCGTCTTGGAAGACTCCAACACAGATTCAATGGAAGGGAATCCACCCTCGGAATTTCGATCCTGCGCGGAAGCCACCACGAAGTTCCCGTGCGCCGAGCCCCAACGAACTGAGGCATCCAGCCCGCGAACAATCGTCATCTGGTCGTTGTTTTTCAAAGTTTCATACAAAGGATTGTTCAGCACCGGACTGATCGTGCTGGCCGTGCCCAGGTTTCGCAACAATACTTCACGCATTCCACTGGAGCCAACCGCCGTCGTCGCCGCACTTTTTGCCGGCCAAAGGGCGTTCAGATTGCCGTGGTCGAACCAGAACATCATCATGCGTTTAGGCGGCGTTGCGGCCTGCGCGAACGCTTCAACCGGCATCAGACTTGGCAATAGCGGCAAAGCCAGAAGTGTTTTTCCGGACCCTACCAAAAACTGACGACGGGTTTTCTTACAGTAGTACATCGACATAACGTCCCCTTAGTATTTCCAGCGTCTGAATTCCGGTGACAGCACCAGGCTCTTGATAGCTCCGACAATAGAGCCTTGAGTGCCGTCTTTTCCGTACAGTGTCGTCAAACTGCGATTCATCTGACAGTTGGCATTCGTGTCTGCTGGAATTCTGGCTTCAAAGCGTTTCAAATGTTTTGCAAAGCACATCATGGCGCGATCGCTCATCCCCAGTTGTTCTGACATCTGGCGAGCCCCGGTTCCTGAAACCGAGTTTCCGGTGATTTCTTTGGTCGTGTAAGAGGTGTCCACCGGTATTGAACCAAGGGCCTGATTGTTCTTGTAGATGGTTTCTGACGTGCGGGAACGGCCAAAGCTGTCGAAGCCCTCGAAAGCATAACCCAAAGTATTGAATCTGGAATGGCAACCCACGCAAGTCGTCCCCGACGCTTCCGTGGAATGAGCGGTGCGGTAGCGTGTGGTGATCATGTCTTCAGTGAGTACTGGCAACGATGTTGGCGCACTTGGAGGCGGCAAACCGATGTCCTGACAAAGCACGTGTTCAACAATACTCAAACCACGCTTGATCGGAGACGCCGTGAAACCCGACCGTTTGGTCAACATCGCCGCGCGACTTAAGAATCCGGAACGGTCTTCCGCCAGTGTGTTTGTCACAGCACTGACGTTGTAAATCACACCCATGCGAGCGTCAGTGGCATTGGTATAGCGGGACGTCATGATGTCCTGGAAGGTGCCTGAACGGTTCAATACAACCTCTTCAAAGAAGCCATCCAGTTCGGCCGACATCACTTCGCCAAGACCACTGGTGTTGACACCATTGATGAAAGCCGAATCATATTGCAGACGATCAAAAACGTCATATCCGTAAGATTCGCGGAACAAACGGCGAATCATGTCTTTGGCCCCGGCAGTCCCGAGAAGTCTGTCCGCCTGCTGCGCAAGAACAGTGTCATCCAGAATCTGACCATTGTCGGCCAGAGCTTTCAGTGCGGTATCCGGTGGTGCCCCTGTCAAGAAAAACGCCATCTTGGTCGCCAGCTCATGAGCCGACAAACTCAGCACTGTGGTGCTGCCTACAACGGCACTGCCACGGTCGTAGATTTTGTAAAGGAAGTCCGGCATAGTCGCAACACCGGTAAAGGTCACCTGCAACAGTTCGGATTTGGACATCGAGGCGTCCCAGAAACGGGCCGCCACTTCGTTGGCCTCGGTCGTACCGAGCGGGCGACGGAAGGCACGGCTGCCCAGTTCCTTCACAAACAACTGATGGCAGGACTGAGTGATGCTGCCCGCATTCAGACACTGACCGGTATTTGGATAATTTCTCAGACCCGTCGTTGCACCGGCCACCAGTTCTGAAGCTCGGAATGCAGATTCAAACAGCGCATTGGAAATAGGCGCCGTCATCAGCAAAGACTGTTCTTTCAAGGTGTCACGATTTTCCGTGGCGACATCTGTTGGAATGGCATTGATCTTGGAAACCAATGTGGCGTCACTTTTCAAAGTGGTCGCAAAATCATCCAGCAATGCAAACAGAGCTGTTTTATACTCGCGGTTTGTCAACCGGGTCATCGGTGTCTTTTGCAGCTGTCCCGGCGTGCACGCAAATTCCTGACGGTTGTCTTCGTTCACCACTGGTGGAGGATTGTAAGATTCCGGCGACAAGGCCTTTGCGATCAACTCAAGCTCGCTTTGACTTAACGAGATCATACGCATCTGGGATTCTGTTTTGATGGCAATGGATATCTGCTCAGCCGTGCGTGAGCGTTTCGCCGTCGACTTCACCGAACCATGGCAGCTTGCACAGTTTTCAACATACAGCTTTTGCCCCTGCTGCACTTCTTCCGTGACAACAGGTGTGCCCGTCCTTAACTCTGCAGGCCCCATATCCAAGGCGCTACAGTTCTGAAAGGCCACCATCATCGGCAGCGTGACGACCAAAAAGGCTCCAAGTCTGTAAGCAGCTTTAACGTTCATAGTTAGAGTTTACCTCGTGATATCTGCTTTTCGGCAGATAACTGAGGGAATAGACCCTAAATTACGAGTTATTCATGGCATTTACACTTTCTTCGTCTTTTGTCCGGAGTAAAGTGAACAAGCACTAGGCATTACCAAATTTACGTGGGAAAAATTCTGCTTTTCCCAGTCTCATTCTGTAGCAGCTTCCGCAGCAAAACCAGCCATATCACCTGAATGGGCAGGGCTCCACCACTGATTATTATTCTTTAAAAGCATATATACATTCTATCTATGCAATATACTTCGCCTCCTTGGGGGACTACAACGGGCCATCTAACGAACTGGAGTCCCCATGAAAATGCTATTGGCACTGATGCTTTCTGTTTTCTCTGTAAATGCCTTTGCTTCTTCCAAAGCAGAACAAGCCTTCCTAAAAAAATTGTATGCTGTGGTCGAATCCGGCACTGAGACATTTGAAGAAATTGACCTGAATAGCCTGAGCGCACAAGAACAAGCTGCACTTTTGAAGGCCGCTGAATATGAATCCAACATCTGGTACGACACCATTCTTGAAGGCGACTATCAGCTGAAAGCCGACGCCAGCGTGGGTTATGGCTCTCTGAGCAAGGTTTACTCTGCAAAAGGTGAATTCATTGCCTATAAGGGCATCATCCAGCACGAAGCCTACGACACTGGCAGCTGTGACATTCCTTACGAGGAAGAAGACCGTGTGATTCAGGACTACATGAAAGAAAACTGCATTCGAGGTTATATCTCCAGCGGCATCTATGTCAGCCCGGACTTCAAATTCCACCTGCGTGACGAAAACGCGATCGAAGACTTCGAAGAATAGTAATAAATTCGCCGTTGTGCTCTCAAAGCCACCCCAGGGTGGCTTTTTTTATCTCCGGAACAAAGCGGAACGTTTCCCGGCGTCTTAACGGGATCCAAACACTCAAAGCTCCCCTTTTAGGTTACAAGGTCCGTGCAAAACACACTTTAACCAAGAGGATTTATGAAACACCTGATCGCACTTTCCGCTCTTTTGATCTCTGGCCCGGCTTTCGCTGATTCTATTAAATGCGAGGGCACTCTGAACTCTGGCACTTACGCAGAATTCGAAATGCCTGCAACTGGCAACGCGACTTTGGCTTTTGACTATCGTGAATTCGTGATCGACATGAGCTGCCAAGGCTATGCAGCTGACATCCCTGTTTATGCGTGCGTGGAAATCATCCCGGGCGGCAACAAGTACGTTGTGCAGTTCGCTTTGGGTGCTGATAAAGCTTATGTTTCCCAGGAAAGCAACACACCAGGATTCAACACTGAAAAAGGCACCTTGACCTGCAAATAGGCCCTGGTATCAGAACCGATAAAAGGCCGTGAATCCTGCGGCCTTTTTTTATGTCATCAATAGGTTTACGTTGATTTCTTGACGAGCGTGACAGAGACCAAGAAATAATTTTGACAAGAGATGCCCGTACTCACTATCTAGTGATCATGGATTCATGCCGCATTTACCTGATTCTTGTATTTCTTGTTATTTGTCAGGGCCGCCCAGCAGAGGCCGGTGGCGGCATTAAGTTTGGTTTTAATTCCAGCAATGCTCCGCCGTTGCTTTTTCAGTTCGATAATCAGAACAATCCCATTCCCACCGGGGGGTTGATTTACGAAGTCTCCGTCGCTATCGGCGAAGAACTGGGCGGTGAGTATTCTATTGCCCGAATTCCGCGCAAACGCATTGCCACCAATATCATCAACAACAAAATTGACCTGATCTGCCACAACAGCCTTAGATGGCGTCATCCGTTTGCAGACGGCGCTTTATGGAGCAAACCACTCTTCACTCACACCAATGTTTTGGTGGGGCTGACGGCCATTCCGTTCACTTCTGCCGAGCAAATCAAGGGCAGCATCGGCACCGTGGAAAACTATGTCTACGCCGATCTCGAGGAAAGATTCAAAACTTTGGAGCTGCTTCGCAACGACAGTCCAAATATCGAAGTCAGTGTGAAGAAACTGCTGACCGGGCGGGTGCCGTACATTCTTTTGAGTGATCTTGAATACACCTACTTCAAAAGCCAGTACCCGCGCTTGCAGCGAAGCACGTTTGCCATGGATAAAACCGACATCCAGTGCTCCCTTTCCAAAAAGTCCACATTGACTCTTGCCAGGCTCAATCGGGCGATTGAGCGCCTGCATGAAAAGCAAATATTTGCAAAAATCATCAAGCGCTACTCAGATCCGGACACCACACCAAAACCAGTGACTTATGGTTTGAACAGCAACGATTCTCCTCCATTCATCCATTTTGACAAGACCTCGTCCAGCGAAGGCATTGTCCGTGGCGGAGTCTTTTTTGATATCGCTCTGGAAATCGGCAAAAGAATCCAGCGCCCCATCAATTTTGTCCTGCTGCCGCGCGGTCGTCTTGATGCACGTCTGGCATCAGGACAGATTGAACTAGTTTGCTATGACACCGAAGCCTGGGCCGGAGAATACGCCAAACAATACCACTGGAGCACCCCGATCTTCCGTCAAAGTGACTTCATCGTCGGGCACAAGGGGGACGCCGAGATCGCCAGGATCCGCACACTGGAAGACCTTAAAGGCAAGCGCATCGGCGCGGTCCTGAACTTTGTCTACCCGGCTCTGACGCCTTTTTTTGAAGGCAAAAGCTTGCAACGCGAGGACGCTGGCTCTGGTGCCGCCAACGTGGAAAAGCTCAGCGTAAACCGCGTCCCCCTGATTCTTTTGAACAGCCTTGAATACAGCTATTACAAAAGCAAGGATTCACGACTGCAAAAGGCCCCTTTGGAAATCGACCCCGTCGACGTGAAGTGCGCCCTATCCAAAAAGTCCACTTTGAAAATTGAGGAAATTAACTCGGCCATCCATGATCTGGAAAAATCCGGCCGGATGCGGAAGATTTTTGCACCTTCCTATCTGCTTTGACAGGAGGCTATATGAACACGGCATTATTGCCGCTGCTTTTACTTGTCATAACTCTGCTTCCGGAAATGTCACTGGCCCAGCAGCCGGACAAATCCCGCAACTTTCAATGGTTGCAGTTCAATCTTTACAAAGGCTTTGATAACAAGAATCCCTTCGATCAACAGGACGACACCTACGTCGAGATGGAATTCGGGGGCCGCTCAGGCTTTTTGGACTTTTACGGATTCTTTGATGTCTTTGACATTTTTGATTCCAAGGACAGCGACTTTCACAATAGCGACAATTTGTTTTTGAAAACCTTTCCGCGCTTTTCCATCAACCATATCGCACAAAAAGATCTTTCCTGGGGTCCGGTCCAAGAATGGTACCTGGCAACGCTGCTGATCGTCGGTGACCGCTCCCTTTTTGAAGAGTGCATCGGCGTGGGTGTGGACTTCAAAGTGCCGTGGTCTGGCAAGCTGGGTGCGAATCTGATGGCCCGCTACGTCCGCGAAAACTATGGGGCCGTTAACGAACATACCTGGGACGGATACTTTCTGGCGGTGAACTGGTTTGCACCTTTCTTGCGCTTCGCCAACGAAAGCTTTTTATCTTATCAGGGATATCTGGATTTTATTTTTTCAGCTGATCAAATCGGCCAGGAGCCCGGCAGAACCACCAGCTCAGTGGCATGGTATAATGGTTTTTACTGGCATCAAACCGACTATTCTTTGGGCTACGGCTTGAAGTACTACAAAGACTATGGACAATTTGTCGACGGTGGTGTCGCCGGAGAAACCTCCGGCTTCGGACACTATGTCGTTTTGGGGTACAAGTTCTGAATCAAACTCCGGCGGCCTTCGACTGCCCCTGATCGGCCGTGATCCAGGCCTGCAGGTATTCCGGCATAGCTGGCGCAGTCAGGTTTTCCCCCACAGCCTTCATCAGCTCCACGGGTGATACCGTCCCGCCTTTCTTGCTAAGAAAACGGGCGCGAATCATACCGATGGCAATGAGCTCTCCGCGGCTGGTGAATTTGTGTTCAAGATACAGGTATTTGTCATCCCAGGTGATCAGTCGTGTGTGCAGATGGAATTTCTGAAAGACCTTCAGAGATCTGCGAAAGCGGATGGTTTCAGAAGCCACCACCGGATACCAGCCTTCAGCGGCGATCGCACCGGCCGCCTGAGCGCGGATCATATAATCCGTTCGCGCCAAGTCCTGCAAAGACAGGTAAACCCCGTTGTTCATGTGACGAAGCACATCCAGATCCGTCGGCCACACCCGAAAAGGTGTTGCGCATTCATCCATAATCCCCACGCGGGAACGGAAGCGGGAAAAAATCAGAACATGCAAAAGACGAAAAAACAGATTCATAGAAACCTCGAAAGCCCCTGGGCCGATATACAGCCTAACAAGCGGGGCTTTACGAAGTCAAAACGGACTTAGTTTTGCGCCTTCAAAGATCCCTCGGCGTCAGGTTTTAAGAACCGGAACACCGGCGTGGTTTTGAATTTTCCAGTGATATCCCCGATCAAGTCATAGTTCTTAACCAGATTGATCTTTTTAACGGCTGCGCCCTTTTTGAAATCCAGTTTCGGCAGTTCAACCCAAACCAGATAGGGGCTCAAAGTACTTTCATAAAAGTAAAGACCGCGGGTCAGATCCGCAACCGTGCGCCAGCGCGTGGTTGAAATATACGGACGCGCCGGATCCGGTGTTCCAAAAGGCTGCGACACATTTCGCATCACACTCAAAACCCCGGCCACCGCCTCGCGATAGTCTTTGGGTTCAGGCAGACGTTCGGTATAAAAGGCGGCGCGCACAAAGCGATCTGCCGCCTCAGTTGTTCCCGGCAGTTTTTTACTGCCGCCAAAGCCCTGATACTGCTTCATGGATTTCAGCTGCTGATCAAACGGCGGAGAATTCGTCATAAAACGATATTCTTTGCCGTGATAAATTCTGGTTTTGCCATCGATATACTCCATCACCACGGAATCACCCGTCTTGTCTGACAAGGCCAGATGCACAGTGCCTTGGCGCACCCCATGCGCTGTCGGCACACTGGCCATCAGCACCTGAATCGGTGATTTTTCCAGGGACGCCATGGCTTCCGCTACAGTGGCAAAGTTATCCAGGAAATACTGCGCCCACTGACTTACCGACAAACCCGGCAGCCTTTCATCGCGCGTACCGAAATGACTTTCGGACAAGTACAGCAAATTGGCAGTCAGTCCTTTTTCGTTCAGCCCATCGGCCGTCCCCACATCGTACATGGACAGAATCACACTGCCATACTTTGATGTCCATTTTGCTGGATTGGTCGCGGCCATCCCGTCGCGCTCCATCCCCCGCGGGAACAACCACATGTTGGAACCGGTGTCCTCGGACCAATCCATGTTACGACCCACAATAACATCCTGGTTTTTCCCGTCCCACAAAATGCGGGTGCACGGATAGGCGGGAACTGCCAAGAGCAGACTTAAAAAAACGGATAGCACCTTCATAAAGACGTCTCCTTTTTCAATTGGTTTTGCATAAATTCAACAGACCGTTGCAAGGCCTCCTGCCCTGCCGCTGTATCCAGATTGAATTGATATTCATGGCCTAAACCCGGGGCGTGATCCTGCGCAAAGAACAGAGTCTGCACCGGAACTCCCAAGCGTGTTGCGGTTTCAGCCAGGGCTGTGGATTGCCCCAGCAATGGATCTGCATTACCGGCAGAGACAAACATCGCCGGAAAATCCCGGGTGATATTCTGAAGGACCGAGAACTCTTTCATCCTTTCATCCTTGAGAAAGTCCCTGGTCCCGAAGTAGGACCAAAAAACCGTTTTCAGAAAGCCACCGAAGGATCCTTCAAAGTTCACCAGCGTGGGATCATAAGCCCCACAGTACAACAGCAGACCTTTCAGTTTATCCTTCGCCAGAGTTGGCAGCATTTCCATTTGTTCGGCGTACGTTGACGAGGTCAGAATGTTGGCCGCTTGTGCGACCAATTGGGCGCCGGCAGAATCTCCGGCCAAAAAAATCCGGCTTGAGTCGCCATGATATTCAGAGGCATGTTCTTCAATAAAAGAAAGTGCCAACAGAATCTGACGAAGAGGTGTGGGATATTGAAACTCGGGTGCTATTGAATATCCGACCGAGGCCACCACAAATCCGCGCGAGGCCAGGATCCGGGCATAGTTGCCAACATCCGCCTTGTCTCCCGAAATCCAGGCGCCCCCATGAACCCAGACAATCAAAGGCAGCAATGTCCCCTGAGCTTCTGCTTCAGTCGGAAAATAGAAATCCACAAAGGCGTCTTTATCTCCGGGATCATAAGAGACATCAAGCTTTTGACCAATATTGGCGGGAAGGTGCTTGGCCAGCACCGCAGAGGCCTCTTCGGCCCCTTCATCAAAGAGCCAGCGAATCACCATGGCCTTCGGCCATGGTGTTATTTGCATGGTGATCCAGCTGGCTCCAACCAGCACAGCAACCAGGACCAGCAGAGTCTTTTTTCCCATCCCTTCACAATATAAGGGCGACTATACTGGGTCCATTTGTGTTTCAACCGCCTAGAAGCCGTCGGTGGTGCCCACTTTGGCGCGCGGGTCTTCATCTGTGTCAAATGGAATGACTGCTGCAGCCGGTACGGGCGCCGCCTTCTTCGGTGGAGGTGTGAATTTCATCACCTTCGCCGATTTCACTTCAGGCTTCTTTGCAGACTTGGCAGATGGCATACGCGCCGGTGCATCGGCCTTCGCCTCAACCTCAGTTGAACCGGTCACAAAGTTGCTCAATTCACGAACCATGACCTGCATTTGCTCGGACTGAGAGGAAATCTCTTCAGACGTCGCCGCGATCTCTTCAGACGAAGCCGCATTGGACTGAGAACTTTGATCCAGCTGGTTCATGGCCTTATTGATCTGCTGAATGCCCGTCGTCTGCTCGGCGCTGGCTGCGGAAATCTCGTTATTCAGATCCGCCACTTTTTTGATGGAATTCACGATGTTGTTCAAAACATCCCCGGACTTATCAGCAATGTGGGTTCCATTTTCGATTTTTTCCACCGAATCCTTGATCAGGGAAGTGATATCCTTCGCCGCCGACGCGGATCTTTGTGCCAATGCACGAACCGCTTCCGCCACAACCGCAAATCCTTTCCCCTGCTCGCCAGCACGGGCCGCCTCGACGGCCGCATTCAGGGCCAGCAGATTGGTCTGGAAGGCGATATCATCAATGACGTTGATAATCTCTTCGATCTTTTTGGACGATTGAGAGATATCACGCATGGATTCGACCAGATTCTTGATTTCGCGTTCGCCGTCTTCAGCCGCAGTACGGGAGGACTGGGACAAAGTCGCCGCTTGTTTTGCATTGTCCGAGTTCATTTTAACCATGGAAGTCATTTCTTCCAGCGATGCCACTGTTTCTTCCAAAGATGCCGCTGCGGATGTAGAAGACTGGGACAAGCCCTGCCCCGCCAGTGTCAGCTGGGTGATGGCTTCATTCACCTGGTGGCCTGCTCCCGCAAGACGGGATACGGTGCTGTTCACTGTACGGCTCAATGACATACCAATAAACATCAACAGACCAAACACCAAGACCGCTGATGCACCGCCAATGACAGCCAGCATGATCAGGCCTTTGTGGATTTCAGCTTTTTGCAAAAGGTTTTTATCGGCAGCAAGTTTTTCATACATCACCACCACGTCGCCTGCCACTTTTTTAATGACCGTGGAATGCTTCAAGTAGGAACCTTCCGTCATCACCTCACGCAACTTGTCGAAGTCGGCACCCGGCTTTTCCAAAGCAGCAATTAGTGCTTCAACCTCCTGAATATATTCCGCATTGATTTTCTTTGCCGGCTCATACATCTCGGCTTCACCGGGCTGGAAGGAGGCCGCTTCGTAGGCCTTGATCGCGTCCTTATATTCATTGATAGCGGTTTTCGCTTTGCCTACATAACTGTCGCGGTGCTTGGGAACATCTTTGTTCGCCAGCGCCCCCCAAAGATATTGACCGATGCGGGCTCGACTTCCTTCGATCTCGCCAAGAGCCTTCATGTTCGGAATGACATTAACATAAGCGTCGTTCAGCATTGTGCCCACGATGTTCATGTCTTGATAGGCGACCCAACCAAGAGCTGCAAAGCCCGCCATCGGGATCAGAGCACACACAAAGAGCTTGCCTTTAATTCCTTTGAACCAAGAAGTGATTGTCATAGCTTTTTTGAAAACCTCTAAAAGAGTTGATTTAAAAGATTCTCTCTTCTTTCGGAGGAAAACAGGACCATCTGAAGGACTTGGACGAAATTGTAAAGTTGGGACAGTTCTCTGAATTAACTCACATCTGGTTCATCTCAAGATGAACCAGAGCATAGACCGATAGCACAAAAGTTGGATCCCATGCGAAATCTAGCGGATAGGAAGAATCCGGATCTGACCCGGCATGCGCACGATGCGAACCAGGGACAAGTCCTTCTTCAGAACACTGGGAGTTCCGTTTTGCTGATTCATTTCAGCGTTCACTTCCTCTTGAATCACAACCATATAAGTCGCTTCAAAGATATGACCGGTCCCCGCATGACGGAAGCCCACAAAGTAAGTGTACTGAGCCCCGGCACTCATCCACCCACCACGAGCAAATGAAGTTTGAACCGGATCTGTGAACTCAACAGAGCCACAATCCTCGATCCAGCTGTCATAGCGTTGGGCGGAAGGATCACAGTTTTCCTTTTCCAGCTCATCGCGCAGACTGGCCAAACGAGTGTTGGAGTCCTCCAAAAGCATCTTCATGAACTTTTCGTTTTCTTCACCATCGACAAACATGGCTGCCTGAATTCCTTGCCCTTCATCAGTGACGATTTTGACCACAGCCTTTTCAGCATCAACTTTGGTAAACTGGCGGCTTTCTGCGGCAAATGCGGCGGAAGAAAAGACAAAAGAACCCAGAATGGATAGCACAATCCATGTTTTCATTAGAAGAACTCCTTATCGTGAGGAACATAAGGGATAGTGCAGAACTTTTCTTGAGACAAATTAACATGCCTTCATTAACGGACTGTCATGTGGTAGCTTCGTTTCATGACCGAGATTAAAGAGCGCTTGTTAAAATTCTACGAAGAAAACGAAATTAAGGTCGACATCGCCTTTTTCCTGGGTGGTTTCTTCTTTGATATCCTGACCCTGTCGGCCATAGATGATCTGTGGGGTGTTTCCCAACAAATCATCTATCTGCTGATTTTGGGGTCGGTGCTTTATTATGACTTCCTGTTCACCCACGGACTGTTTCAACCTTCCCGTCGCTTAGGTAAAGTCTGGGAGTACCGCCAACTGATCGTGCACTTCCTGCTGGGCAGCCTTCTCAGCGTGTATTCACTGTTCTTCCTGAAAAGTGCATCGCTGTTTTCATCCGTGGTCTTTGTCGCCCTGTTGATGGGTCTGATGGTCGCCAATGAAATGAAGCGGGTTCAACGCAGTGAAATCAACATCAAGATCGGCTTGTATGTGATCTGCGTGTTTTCATTCTTTTCCATGACGATCCCGGTGATCCTGGGGTTTGTCGGACTGTTCCCGTTCCTGCTGTCCATCGCCTTTACCGGGGTTGCGATTTATGGGGCCTTCCTGCTGCTGAAAAGAAAAATCCAGGATCAGCGCACCCTGCAAAAGTCCCTGCTGCTTCCCGGCGCCACAATCCTGGTTCTGTTTTTGGCTTTCTATCTGGTGGGCTGGATTCCGCCGGTGCCCCTGTCGATTCAAAACATGGGTATCTATCACAGCGTGGAAAAATCCGAGGGCAAATACATCCTTTCCCACGAACAGGCTTCATGGAGATTCTGGCGCCGCGGGGATCAGGAGTTCTATGCTGAACCCGGTGACACAGTTTACTTCTTTGCCGAGATCTTTTCCCCGGCAAGATTCAGCGATTCCGTGATCCTGCACTGGTACTTCAAAGACCCGGTCCGCGGCTGGCAAACCACCGACAAGATTCCGATGAACATCACCGGAGGCCGCAAGAACGGCTATCGCGGTTTCGCCTCAAAGCAAAACTATTCTGCCGGAGACTGGCGAATCAGCGTGGAAACCACCGACGGCCGCGAAATCGGACGCATCTATTTCAAAGTGATTAAATTAGAAACGAATAATCCAGAACGAACCTTCTACAAAGACATCTACTAAAAAAGACCGAAACTGCCCGGACGAGGCCTTGTCAAAAGGGCTCAGGTCCGAGGCGGAAGCCTGCCCTCGCAGCGCAGGCGTGCTCCAAGCACGTCGGAGCGAGAAGGCCGGCTGACAACGAAGGAGATGGGCCCTTTTCACAAGGCCAAAAAAAAGACCGCCGGGGGATGGCGGTCTTTGGGGGGATAACTTATTGATTCACTCGCACCAGTTTCACTTCAAAATCCTGGGAGGGGCTTTTTTGAAGCTGTTCCTGGGCCTGTTCGTTGGCGGCAATCGCCACTTCCGAGCTATTCAGAATTCTGAGCAACCTTTTGCGCAGAATCTTTTCGCTGATTGAGGCTTCCTTGATCATTTCGTTGAATCCCTGAACCTCAGCTTGGGATAACGAAGCAGACATTAAAATCAGTGAAATTATTAAGAAGCGCATCCGTGCCCTCCTGTTCCTATTTATAGGAAACAAGCAGGGCTTCGGTCGGTTAAATAATTATTTAGTGGCCTCTGGCGGGTGCTGAGGATCAATATACGTCTTTTCCGCGTCCTCTTTAAGAACCTGAGCCAGTTGCTGCGTCGCCTGGCGGGAAACGTCGATAAAGGATTTCTGGTCGTGGCGAACCTTGAATTGCTCCTGCAACATCAGTTCATCGTGCAAACGGAAGCGTTCGATAATTTCATGCGCGCGTTTGGCAGGGGTCCCCATCGCCACCAGCAGCTGTTCAGATAGCGCCACGCTGGAATCAATCGTTTCACGGCGAACATGGGTGATACCGGCTTCCATCAGATCAAACGTGTGCTGACGGTTGCGGGACCGGGCAAACACTTTCACGTGCGGGTACTCGGTGCGCAGAATCTGCGCGATGTTGTTCGAGGTCTCGACATCGTCCACCGCCAGTACAAAGTACTTCGCATTTTTAATACCTGCCGCCTCCAGAATCTCGGGGCGGGAGGCATCACCATAATAAACCTTGTTGCCAAAACGACGAAGCATATCGATCTGTTCAGTGTCATGTTCAATCGCGGTGAATTTCACATTCTGCGTGCGCAGAATACGGCCAAAGATCTGACCGACACGGCCAAAGCCTGCGATAATCACGGTGTTGCCATTGTCCGCTTCATCAATCTTATCGTACTGAGGCCCCCCTGCCGGAGTCTTGCAGGCAATCATGGCCTGAATCTTTTCATTCAGTACGATGATGATCGGGCTTGCGATCATGGAAAGGGTCACCACCAAAGTGAATCTTTGAGTCCATTCCGGCGAAAGCACTTGCGCGCTTTGACCCACCCCGAAGATCACAAAGGCAAACTCCCCGCCTTGCACCAGATACACCGCCAGATTATTGGAGGCCGGACGGTGAAGCTTCATCACCCGACCCACGCCATAAATCAGGAAGCCTTTCAACACCATGTAGCCCACGGTGATTCCCAGAATCAGTCCCGGACTTTCAAGCAGCAGTGACAGCTTGACTGACATACCCACGGAAACAAAGAACAGACCCATCAGCAAACCTTTGAAAGGCTCAAGGTCGGCTTCCAGTTCGTGACGGTATTCTGATTCAGACAACAGCACCCCGGCCAGAAAGGCCCCCAAAGCCATGGACAAGCCCACACTTTCCATCAAGAAAGCCACACCGATCACCGTCAGCAAAGTCACCCCGGTAAAAAGCTCTCGGCTGCGGGTTTCGGCCACCACTTGCAGGAACCGGCCCATCAAGATACGACTGCCCAGTGCCAGTCCAATAAAGATCGCCAAAGCCCCGCCCCAGTTCACTTCGCGGGTGGAGGCTGTCACCAGCCCCAGACTTGGGATCACTGCCAAGGCCGGAATGGCCACCACGTCCTGCATCAGCAGGATCGCAAATGAAGCCCGGCCAAATTCGGTGTTTAAAACTTTTCTTTCAGAAAGACTTTGCAGGGCAAATGCCGTTGACGACAGTGAAAGGGCAAATCCCACCACGGCGGCACTGGCCCAGGAAATCCCCAGTTGATGTCCCGCAACCGTGAAAACCACGGTACAAAACAGGATCTGCAGGCCACCGAAACCCAAAAGGGTTTTTCGCAAGCCCCATAGTTTTTTAGGTTGAAGCTCCAAACCGATAATAAAGAGCAGGAAGACCACGCCAAATTCCGCAATGGTCTGCACAAACTGGAAGTCTGAAATCAATCCCCATCCCAAAGGACCAATCAGAATCCCGGCTGCCAGGTAACCCAAAATGGTTCCCAAGCCCAGCTTTTGAAACAAAGAAACAAGAACGACGGAAAAACCAAGGAACGCAAGAATCTGCAGAAGCTGCTCATGTAAAATCATGATAACGAAGGTATCAAGCTGTTTTGATCCCGGCAAGATTCCTGTGACAAGCCGGGAACGATCTTTTAGTCTGAGGCCTATGACAAAGAAAACTGCAGGCATCTGGTTTATTTTTATCACCGTGACTTTGGACATGATCGGACTGGGTTTGGTGATCCCGTCCCTTCCGGACATTATGCGCCGTTTTGTATCCAGCGAAACCTCGGTCACGGAATACTTTGGCTATTTCATTTCGATCTATGCGCTGATGCAGTTTTTGGCCTCGCCACTATTGGGAGCTTTATCAGACCGTTTCGGTCGCCGATCCGTCTTGTTGATTTCACTTTTGGTGGCGGGCTTTGACTATATCCTGATGGCTTATGCGCCGACGTTAGAAATCCTTTTTGCCGGTAGAATCATCGCGGGTCTGACCGGAGCCAACATCACCGTGGCAATGGCCTATATTGCCGACGTCAGCAATGATGAAAACCGTTCAGCCAACTTCGGGATGGTGGGCGCCGCCTTCGGCCTGGGTTTTATCATTGGACCAGCTATCGGGGGACTGCTAGGACATTTAGGACCAGAATACCCGTTCTTGGTGGCCGCGGGACTGAATCTGCTGAATTTCCTCTTTGGATTGCTGATTCTGCCGGAATCACTTCCCAAAAACCTGCGACGCAAAATCGATTTGCGCCGTACCAATCCGCTGTACTCCCTATTGGGGGTTTTGCGTTCTAAACACCTGTTGGCTCTGTTGCTGGTTTACTTCTTCTTCCAGCTGGCAGGCCAGACGCATCCATCCATCTGGACGCTCTACACGGAAACCCGTTACGGATGGACGACGGCACAGGTGGGACTTTCTTTGGCAGTGGTCGGATTGTTATCTGCCGTCGCCCAAGGCTGGCTGACGCGATTGGTGATTCCAAAGTTTGGTGAACATCGCACCGTGGTGATTGGGGCTTTTGGTTACGCAGTTTCTTTTATTTTCTATGGCATGGCCACAGAAGGTTGGATGATGTATGCAATTCTGATTTTGTCAGCGGTGTTCTGGACTTCACCTCCGGCGCTGCAATCATTGATCAGCCACAAAACACCGCCCCAGGAACAAGGCGAACTGCAGGGTTCTTTGGTCAGTCTGTCCAGCCTGGCCGCGATCATCACGCCGCTGGTCACGACCAAACTGTTCGCACACTTCTCTTCGGGAAATCCGGGAACTCTCTACCTCCCGGGGGCACCGTATTACTTCGGCGCACTGATTTGCTTCATCTCATGGGCAATCATGTATCGCCGCAAAGCCTAACCAGAGATTTGCTAACTTTCTCGATGCGCTTACATCAAATCTTGACCTCTCGTTCTTGCGGCAATCATGCTATGCTCAAGAAAACGGGAGGTCCATATCTACCACGGCGAACGCTTTAACAGCATCACTCACTTGGTTGGCGCCGCTTTGTCAGTAGCAGGCACTTCTGTCCTGATCACCCTGGCTACGGTCACTGGGGACATCTGGAAGATCGTCGCCACCAGCGTTTATGGTGGCATGCTGGTATTGCTCTACACCATCTCGACTCTGTACCACAGCTTTCAGGGGCGCTCGAAACAGATCTTTCAAAAGCTGGATCACATAGCGATCTATCTTTTGATTGCCGGAACTTACACTCCTTTCACACTGATTACTTTGCGCGGCCCCTGGGGTTGGTGGCTGTTTGGTATCAACTGGACGCTGGCACTTGTGGGAATCATTTATGAACTTACGCTGTCACATCGCACGCGCATCCCTTCATTGATTATTTACGTTCTGATGGGATGGCTGGTGGTAGTCGCGATGAAACCACTGACGGCGGCATTGCCATCAGCCGGGATTTTCTGGTTGGCGTTGGGTGGACTGTTGTACACTGGCGGCATCGGATTCTTTTTGTATGATGAAAAGGTCAAACACTTCCATGGCATTTGGCATCTGTTCGTTCTGGGTGGAAGTGCGTGTCAGTACTTCTGCATTCTCTTGTATCTGATTTAAGTGTCACATTGACCCTGAACGGACTGGCACTTTCTTTGAAATATTTTCCTGCGTGAACCAATAACGGAGGAAAAATGAAACCACTAATGACTTTCGCAATGATCTGTCTGTTCTCGATGAACGTGTTTGCCGCCAGTATCTTTGACTGGGTGAAGCCTGACCGCCCAGGAGACCGCCCTGGTTATGGACGCCCGCAAGTCAGCTGTTCGGCCAGCGATGATGGCTGGGAGGAACACTGGAGCGGACACCGTGATTGTCGCGAGTGTTTGAAAAAACACGGCAACTGTATCGAAACTTGTTCTGCCAAATATTATGCCTGCACTGCCGAAGGTGTCGACTATCGCGGTTATCGCATGACGATCGAAAGCCGTGGCAACACTCAGTACGCTGCTGAACGCGAGGCCATTGACCGCTGCCACTACCGCTACAGCAACTGCCGCATCACTTCCTGCAACGAAAAGAATGAAACAGTGTCGCGCAGATCTTGCCGCTAGTTCGAATTTCCGGTTATCTTTGAGGGAGTCATGAATTCCCTCAAAGAATCTCTTTATTCCGCCATCAATGTGACCATGCCCGTGGATCTTTCCACGCAGCTGGGTCGTCATGCCTGCGTGGCCTTGATCCTGCGCGGAGATTCTTTGGAAAGTCTGGAGCTGGGTTTTATCCAGCGGGCTTTCAGTGATTCCGACCGCTGGTCAGGTCAACTGGCTTTTCCCGGCGGCAAACGCGAAGACACCGACAAAACCGATCTGGATGCCGCCCTTCGTGAAACGCTGGAAGAGGTCGGCATTGATCTGACCAACCCGGAACTGCTGGGTCGCTTGAATGATATTCAGGCCCGCAAGGCCGGAACGATGCTGGATTTTTATATCCGCCCGTTCGTGTTTTTCACCGAGCGTGACTTCAATATTGTGCTGGATCCGACAGAAGTGGCTGATTTTTTCTGGATTCCAATCAAAGAAATCCAGAATCCGCAAAGAAAGACCACCTATCGTCTGCAACGGGAAAATATCGGCCTTGAACTTCCTGCCGTGCATCTGGATCGTGAGCCGCCACTATGGGGATTGTCGTACATGATGACCCTGAATCTGCTCGAAGTTCTGGCAGCCGCGAACAAATAACCATCAAATTGTCTCACCACTGATCGTCAAAAAGAACGACACCCCTTTTTTATCGCTGTTCGCAGTGAATTTTACGTCTCACGCTTGGACGACGTTCGTTTTTTTCCAGAATTTAAAAAAAGTCGCTCAACTATCCAAAGGTCTGGCCGATAAGTTTTATGAACCTCAGGTTAGGTTCTGCGAAAGGAGCCTTGAATGGCTAAAAAGCATGTCGTACGTAAGGAATATATCTGGAACCGGGAGATTCGTGAATTGGCTCTCCTGACAGAGACGGGTCCACCTTAAGCGACAAGATCAGATTTTTGATTGGTGATTAAATAAAAAAACCAGAGCGATTAAGGCGCCCTGGTTTTTTTGTTTTTTAAATGCCGTCCGAAACTACAGGATCGAGAAGATCGTGGAGAAGCTCAGAGTCGTGGACTCTGTACGAGCATCTTTAGGGTAGTAATTCAGGTAAGGTGCAAAGTAGATGTCACGAGAGAACGCATAACCCATGCCCACACGGCCGCTCAGGGTTTTGTTCAGCAAATCCATCTCGCCGTCACGGTAACGTGGATTCCAGAAGTTCATCGCCACAGAAGTGTAAACGTTCAGCTTGTCAGAGAAGTTGTATTTCACTTGTGGATAGAAGCCCAGGTGGTAACGGGAAGCTTTACCGTCTTTGGGCTCATAACCGCGCTCATACAAGAACACGCTCAAGCCTGTATCCAGACCCACGGCCACACCGGAAGAACCGATGTTGTAAACCAGAGAGTTGTCATAAGAAAGAGAAGAGTACTGACCCACGTCACGGAAGTTGGGAACTGTCGTCAGGGAGGCACCGTAAGAGTTACGAACCTGAACATCGCCCAAACGCGCATTGCGGTCATAGCTGATGAAAGGAGTTTTAACATCCGTGCGCTCAGCACCCTGGAATGGAGTCAAAACATTGATGCCCGTGCCCGCGCTGATCGCTGCTTTGGAGTCCAAACGGTAACGACCGCTGATGGAACCGCTCAGGGAAACCTGATTCACACCGATGGATCCATCTGGATTCGGCTGAAGTTTGCTGTCAAGATCGCCAATTGGAGGACCGAAGTAAGACAAAGAGAATTTCAAAGAGTAACGGGACAAGGAACCGGATTCCGCTTTCAGCTTGGAATCAGTGATGTCTTTGTCGTCTTCGAATTTTTTGTTTTTCAGAACGTCGCCCACAGAAGTGGTTGTTTTCTGAGTTCCGGATTCCACAGATGGAGTGGAAAGAGTGGTAGAAGAAGTCTGAGCGTTGGCTGCCAACGAAAGACCCAGCACTGCCGCGAACAAAAGCCCTTTAGTCATTAAATCCCCCAAAGTTTCGGCAGGTTGTACCCGCCCAAGAGGGAAAAGGAAAGTCATGCTTTTGTTATGGAACGGGGCAGGTAGTTTTTTCTAAAATCCCTCACGTAACTTATAGAGCACCTGAGGCAGATATTCGACCACGTCGGACGCCGTCATGCTTAAAAGATCCCTCTTTCGCGACTTCCACAGGTTCGCGGTGGCTCCGTGAACGTAGGCCCCCAGCAGAGCTGCCCGCAAAGGGGGCACCTTTTGCGCCCTCAAAGCCGTTATAATCCCCGCCAGCACATCACCGGTTCCGGATTTCGCCAAGGCGGCGTTTCCGGTGGAAATCCCATAAACCCGGTTGGGACCGGCCACCAAAGTTTGTGCGCCTTTCAATAAAACCACGCAGCCCATCAGCTCCTGAGCAATGCGAATAAATCCATAGCGGTTGTCGGCGATTTCTTCAGCCTCCACCCCCAGGCAGCGCGCAAGCTCCCCGGTATGAGGTGTGACTATCCAGCTTGCGGGCAGCGGAAACAGATCCTGTTCCGCACACACGGTCAGGGCATCGGCATCCAGCACCACTCGCTCAACTTTGCGGGCTTTCAGATCGCGAATCACCTCGGCAGTGAATGGAGTGACTCCAAATCCAGGTCCGCACAAAAGCGCATCGAATTTTTGCTGCTGCCAATTGCTTTTCTTAAGGTCCAAAACCAAAAAATCCGGATTTTCCAAAGACGAAATCGTCACCCCTTGCGGGGCCAGCATCACATAGCCACTGCCCATGCGCAAAGCCCCGCGGGCGGCCAGAATCCCGGCTCCGGGGTACTGGGCACTTCCCGCCAGCAAAAGACTGCGGCCCCTTGTGGCTTTATTATCATGGGCGCTGACAGCGGGTAAAAGTTTCCGCGCAGTTGATTTCTTCAGGATGCGAACGGGATCATTGGCTTTTTCCATAAACCTTAGTGTATAAACCAAATCCATGATCGTAAAGACAGAAGCCGACCTGGAAGGTCTTAAAAAAATCGGGAAAATCGTCGCCAACTGCCTGCAATACATGGCTCGCAAAATGGAACCCGGTATGAGCACCAAAGAGCTGGATCAGCTGGGTGGTAATTATTTGGAATTGCATGGAGCCAAGTCCGGCCCCATGGCAACGTACAACTTCCCTGGCTATAACTGCATCAGCCTGAATCACGAAGTCGCCCACGGCGTGCCCTCTGACAAGAAGATCATCAAAGCCGGTGACCTGATCAACATCGACGTGTCGGCTGAATTCGGCGGCTACTTTGCGGATAACGGCGGATCCTTCATCGTGCCTCCGGCAAAGAAAACGGACGAAGATCTTTTGAAAGTCACCCGTCTGGCGCTCGACACAGCGATCAAGGCCGTGAAAGCCGGAGAGCTGATCAATGTGATCGGCTACAATATCGAAAAAGTCGCCAAGTCCCACGGTTACACCGTTATTGAAAATCTGGGCAGTCATGGTGTGGGCCGCGGCCTGCACGAAGAACCAAAATTCATCGCGGGTTATTTTGATAAGGCCGACAAACGCAAACTGAAAGAAGGCCATGTCATCACCATTGAGCCTTTTGTTTCCACCGGCGCAAGATTCGTCGATGAAGAACCCGACAACTGGACACTGGTGGCCGGCAAAGAACATCGCACCGCCCAGTTCGAACACACTATGGTGGTTCTGAAGGACCGCGCTCTGATCGTGACCATTCCTGACTCTGTTTAAATACACGAGGGCTTTCTTTGCAGAGAGCCTTTTAAAAGTTCTAAGATTTTCTCCTCACCCTTAGGAGACCTTATGAACAAACGCATCGCCGCTCTGACCGTGGCTTTGATGGCCAGCCCCATCGCACAAGCCGCATCCCCTTCCGCAGGATTCAAAATAGAATCCAACATCACTCTGGCCCTGGCTGAAGAAGCTGCCAAAGAAGCTGTCGCCAACTGCGCAACCAAGGGCTATCAAGTGGCCGCTACCGTCGTCGATAAGGCAGGCGACGTTAAAGCGATGTTTCGCGCCGATGGCGCGGGCCCTCACACCGTCGATGCCAGCCGTCGCAAAGCCTACACTTCCGCTTCTGCAAAGAACGGAACCTCCGCAATGCTTGCAGCATCTCAAAGCAATCCTGCCGCCCAGAATCTTGGCGCCATTGACGGATTCCTATTGCTCGGCGGGGGCCTTCCCATTCGAGCTGGCAGTATCGTCATTGGTGCTATTGGCGTGGGTGGTGCTCCAGGCGGTCCTTTGGACGACCAGTGCGCTCAAGCTGGAATCGACAAAATCAAGGATCGACTAGGAAATTGAAACACAAGATTCCGCGACACACTGCCGAAAGGCTTTGAGCCAGAGGAAAAAGGTGAAAGGCTGATGTCGTTCCAAAATAATCGGAGGACTGTATGAAACTGTTTTTTGCTATCGCTTCTTTGCTAGTGGCTTTCTCTGCTCAAGCTTCTGACCGTAAAGTCGGAAACATCATCGCAGTTGAAAGAGAAATCTCCAACCTTTACAACACGTGCTTGAAGAACGTATCTGGTGCGACAGACAAACCTCAAAGCTTCTTCTCTTGCGCTATCAAGTTCACAACTGATGGTGAGCTTCCTGTGACCAAAGGCCGCGTGATGAAGCTGTTGGATGATCGTTGTCAGGTTGTGGGTGAAGCGATGAACGGCGTTGTGCTGATCACTTTCGCTGGCACAAAGTCTCCATCCTCTTTTGAAACTTCCCGTGCGTGCCTTGAAAGATCTCTGAGCGACAAAGATTTCGTGAAAGTGATCGTTTACACTCTGGAATAATTGCTCAACGCGATTATCATTTCATTTGCAGGAAGAAGTGCTTCAACACTTCTTCCTTTTTTTCGTCTTCGCTCATCTCGATTAAGTGCGATCTCACCTGAAAAGGCGAGAGACCTTATGCTTTTTTTGCGTCCTTTTACTTGCCTCATCTTAGCCCCCTAATTAAAATGATAAGGAAGCTTTAGTATGCTTGCTGACAGTTCTAGGAGGTTCTATGGCAAAGCTGTTTCTTACTGAAATCCCCTCCCGTGAAGCCATTCAAGAAGAGGCCGGTGTTCTTTATCCTCAGGTAAATCCCGAGGCGTGGTACTCGCATATTCTTTTGCGCAAAATCACCACGGAGTTTGAAATCAACCTGGACAAATTTTTCTCGCAGTACAGTTTGTCCTCAGGTCGTTTCACGCTGATGATTTTGCTGAACAAATATGTGAATGGCCTGATGCCTTCAGAGTTGGCGCAGATGGTGGGTGTGACTCAAGCCACTATTTCTGGGCTGATCAACAGTCTTGAGAAGGCCGAGATTGTGCAAAGAACCACGCACGAAAAAGACGGTCGCTCTTACGTGATCAAGCTGACGGAAAAGGGCAAGAAACAAACCGGCGAAATCCTGCCGGAGTATCAAACCCGCATCAACAAATTCTGGAGTGAATTCCCATCCCAGGAAAAAGATCAAATCAACGGCTACTTCGAACGCCTGATCAAACAAATGAAAGAAATCGGCCAAAAACCCGCTGCCGAATAGATAAAAAAAGCCCGCTTACAACAGCGGGCTTTTTCTTTCTCACACTTCCAGTTTCCAGTGACTACTCGCCAGCCATCGTACAGCTGATGATGTTGTCCAAAGTAAAGCCAGATGTATTCTGGAACGGACCGAAGTGGTTATAAGATCTGCCCACGGACATGTGCGGGCTCACGCAACGCTCTGCCGGTGCTTTCAAAGAACCATTGGAGTTCACGTTGTACGGGTGCGTGTTCTTGGAGCTGGTCGCATTCACCTGAACTGCGAAGCTGCCTGTCACTTTCGCTGCCGCACAGAAGGCATTGAAGGTTTGCAAAGAGCTTCCCAGAACACGGATCAATTCAGACTGGGATGCATTCGTTTTGATACCGCACTTAGGATACAGCTGATTCCATTCACGGATACAAGCCTGGATGTTACCACCGGCGTCCGGAGTGAACTGGAACAGACCGATGTTCAAGCGGGATTCAGCTGGCTGATTTGGATCTTCATAGAAGTTCACACCAGCTGGGCGGCGATAACCGGATGGACCATACTTATCCGCCACTTTCTGAGCTTTCGCTGTATCTGCTGTCGTCAAGGACTCCATGTAAGACAGACACATCATGAACTTGGACCAAAGTTTGGAAGCTTTCACGTAACCTTCGCGGTTGCCGGACAAAGCTTCACGGCGATAGCCGTTCATCAGATTTGTGAAGTCATTGATCTTTTTGATTGTCGCTGCACTGGGAATGTTTTTACCCGCAAAGGTCGTGTTCAAAGTGGAGGACGTCACGTTACACAGTGGATGTGAAATCAAACTGTTTGGCAGATATGTATTCACGTCTTTATTCAGATTGAAATAAGAAGCCACATAACCCAGTTGCGCTTTGCTTGGCTGCATTTTCAGTTCAACTGCGTAAGCAATACGATCTGCGAAACGGTCATTAGTATCAAGGTTCGTGTCACACTTATCTGTAGTGTGTGCTTCCTGGGCGTTACGCACCGGCAAAAGCTCGCGGTAGTTGCTGTACTTCGCATCAACCACACC
This sequence comes from Bdellovibrio bacteriovorus, assembly GCF_048286975.1. GTDB lineage: Bacteria > Bdellovibrionota > Bdellovibrionia > Bdellovibrionales > Bdellovibrionaceae > Bdellovibrio > Bdellovibrio bacteriovorus_H. The sequence goes on from NZ_JBLVRT010000001.1 coordinate 216,475, forward strand.
ACCCACTGGGTATGCAACTTCTGTAAAGACGTTGAAACCTTCTGGAGTGATAGAGTCGGTCACCGCCGCGGGTTCACGAACCGGAGGGGTTGTCGTTGGTGGAGTTGTTGTCGGAGGCGTCGTAGCAGGAGGAGTTGTCCCTGCGTTGCTGCCACCGCCGGAGTTCACCGGCTTCTTCGCCATGGCGAAGGTCGTGGAGGAAACAGTTGTTGTTACTAGAAGAGCCATCAGGATGTTGGTTGTGCTTTTTTGTGTTTTCATACCTCCTAGATCGGAGTTAGGTCGCGCGACTAAAGGCGTTCTGGACCATTTTAAGGTCCAGTTTTCAGGATCTTGGTAAAGTCTGGGAAAACTGAAAAATTAATAAACAGAAACCCTCTGGACCTTGGACCGTACTTTGGGTTTAAGAACTGCCAACGGTCCTCCGATAATAAAGGGGTAGGTAAACAACAAAAAGGGAGTCTCAATATGAGTCAAAAATATGATGTACCGAACCTCTTTAATTTCCTTCTGCACACTCCAGAGGGCGGTCTCAGAAAAATGCTCGTGGACAACAAGCCGTTCACAGAAGCGCACTTTAATCTGATGATGAAAGTGGTTCGCGCGTGCAACGAATCCCAGTTCACTGAACACTTTGAAAAACAGGATTTCCCAAAAGTGAAAATGGGTCCTGCGGATGTAAAACTAAAAGAGAAGTTCTGGGCAGACTGCATGGTTGTTTGGGATAACCGTGGACTTCTGACTCCGGCTGTGGCAACTAAGGCGGCATGATCGCTTACCTTGCCCCGGATAAATTTCTGCCAGAGCTTCTAGAGGAACTTAAAGACGTAAAGTCTGTTCACGGAAACCTGGTTCTTACTGATGGGCCCCTGCAGAACTCTGTGTGGGCCCAATGCATTTGGCTCGATGCTCAAATCATTCCTTTTGAATCCATCACTCAGGCTTCCAAGGCTTTAAAGGCTCTGGGTAAGTTCTGGGCCCTTTACTCCACTGAAAATCACCGCCGCGCCCAACTGATTCAGGACCAGCTGCCAAAGCTGCGCCCGCGCGTGATGGACTTCCTGTCGCCCCTGCCTGAAGACAATCTGGGTGCCTGGATGCTGTTGGATAAAAACACCCTGCTGGCCTCTCCGACCACGAATTCGCGTTTTCCGCTGGGTGAGGTTCAGTTCAATGAAGACAAGAACACCCCGCCTTCGCGCGCTTACCTGAAACTGTGGGAGCTTTTCACCGTCTATGGCGTTCGCCCGAAACCGGGGCAGAAGGTCGTCGACTTTGGCAGCTGCCCGGGTGGATGGACATGGGTGCTGCAACAGATGGGTTGCGAGGTCATCAGTATCGACCGTGCCCCGCTGGAGCCAAGAATTGAAAAACTGCCACGTGTGAAGTTCATCAAGACCAATGCCTTCAACGTGAAGCCCGAGGACATTGGGGCCATTGATTGGTTCTACTCCGATATCATCTGCTATCCCGAGAAATTGCTCGAATTAGTTCTAAGCTGGCAAGCTTCAGGACTTTGCTCAAACTTCGTTTGCACTATAAAATTCCAAGGTAAGACCGACTTTGAAACCTTGAAAAAGTTTCTGGCGCTCGAGAACGTACGTATACTGCACTTGCACCACAACAAGCACGAGGTCACGGTATGGATCAAAGCACCTTCAAGCTGATAGCACGCGCTGATGAACGAGCGAAACTTTGGGATGATATGGCCAAAGCTCGCGGCGAGTTTCTGTGCAAGGGCACGGAAGATTCGATTTGTAAGTTGCGTGTGGTGCTGTTCAATTCCAAACATCAGGCTTTGGAGTGCACCTTTGAATCCCCGACACTGATGAAAGATCAGGAAGAATACCTGGGTCATTTCTTTTTGGGTGGTGAAAAATACTATTTCCAAGCCAAAGCCCAAGTCGTTAACGGCAAGGTGCTGATCCCGGTCCCGCAGGAGCTGTATCACCTGCAGCGCCGCCAGAACTATCGCGTGCGCATCCCGGATGGTTATCAGGCTTTCTATAATATTATTCTGGTGAACGATAAACCCCAGAAGATCACCGGCCAGCTGGCCGATCTGAGCAGCCAGGGCTGCCGCGTGGTTTACCGTATGGACGCTCCGTTACTAAAGATGGGCGACAAAGTCACAGGCCACCTCCTGATCGGCAAAAGAAGTCCAATCGAAGTCCAAGGCGAAGTCCGCCACATCAAAGTCGACGACGGCAACAAGGTCATCCAAACCTTCGGCATAGAGTTCACCCCCCTGCCAACAATCCTGGAAAACAAACTCTTCGCCATCACCCTAGAAATCCACAAAGAAGTCTTCCGCCGCTAAAAGGTGCCTGGTGACTTTTTACACCTACAGCGCGTTATTCGCCGGTGGGTCCGAGAATCGTCGGATCCTGTTTGCGGATCGCTTCGTATTCTTTTTCCAGATCCTGCTGCTGCTGTTTCTTTTTTAGCTCGGCTTGTTTCTTCTGATCTGCCAGGGCTTTTTTGTTTTCATCGAAGCGCTTGGTGTAATCGCGGTGAAGCTGATTGAACTCGTCCGTCTTTGAACGGATGTAGTCGTCGAAGTTTTTACGTTTGTCGCGCATGTCGGCTTCAAACTCGTCGCGCTTTTCTTTCTGGTTTTCGTAGAAGTCTTTGCGCTTGGATTCGTGCTCGTCATAGAACTCTTTGCGCTCATCGGATGTCGACTTGGTTTTGGCGAAGGCCTTGCGTTTGTCCGCCAGATCCTTGGTAAATTCATCACGCTCTTTTTTCTGAATCTTGCCGAACTGTTCGCGCGCCTTGGTCATGTCCTTATTAAACAGATCACGCTTCTTGTTCACGATAGAGCTGAACTTGCCGCGCACCTCGGAAGGTGTGCGGGACAAATCCGAAACCAGACCATCCATGAAGGCCTTTTCATCGTTGTCTTTTTTTACATTGGCCGGGATGTTTTTACGAAGCTCTTCAAAAGCCTCGCGGTCGGCTTTCAAAGAGTAACTTTCATCGACCAGGGTGGTCGATTCAGGACCTTCGTTCTGAGCGCGGGACTCGATCGCTGACAGCAGGACGACCAAGGTAAGAAATAGAACGTAAATCAAAGACCTTAGTCTCTGATTTTCATGAGACCTTAGTCTCAATGTATCTTGCGGCTTGGACCCCGCAGTTGCGAAAGCCGGTGATAAACTCATGCTGTCCTCCGTGAATTTGCTTCTTTTTGAGAATAATTGGACTCTACACAAAACACAACCCGCCGATAAGTGGGACATATGTTGTATGGAAGAAGAGTGATCGAACCTCAACGCGTGCCTCAGGGACAGGGTCCCCGCCGCTTCATATTGAACAAAGCCTTCCAGTACAAGTATTGCTGGTACATGATCACGGCCGTTGCGGGTGGCGCTATCTTGTTCCTGCTTCCGGCTTATTACTTCATCAATCAGAACTACGAACTGTTCAAAAGTCTTGCCTACGATACCCATCCCACGCTGGTTCAGCATCTGGAGCGTGAGATCACCTGGCTGCAAGTGTTCTTGGCAGCAAGCTTTATCGTCCTGACCGGAGTGACTCTATTCCTGGTGATCCGCATGACCAAAAATCTGCTGTCCCCGCTGGTGGCGATGGAAAAACACATGCACCAGTTGATGCTGGGTCAGTGGCATATTCCGGATTATCACCTGCCGGAAGAAGATGACTTCCGCGACCTGTCCATGACTTATGACTATTTCTATCGTGCTTTGAAAGCCAACACCGAGACCGAACTGAAGCTACTGGAAAAGCTCAGCATCGATCCACAAAACCGCGAGGCCTATGCCGCGTGGAAACACCTTTTGTCTGAAAAACGGGCCCGCTTGGGCATCAAAGAAGAGTTTATCCTTAACGAGAACGTCGTAGAGATGAACGAATTTGATCAGAAACGAAGAGTTTCATAAAAAAAGCCCTCCGGAGAGGGCTTTTTCATTTTCTAATACTGATGTTCAAAACAAACCCTGCGATCCAAAGACCTGCGAGACAAAGACGTAGGAATTTATTGATACCTCCGACAGCAGCTCCCACATTCTTCGTCGCCAGAAACTGAAACGAAATCGCCACCATCACCAAAGACCATCCATAGTGACTGACCCTTTCAGGCGCAAAACTCGAAATAAGAGCTGCTACAACAACCACGCCCATCGGAACGGAAATTCCAGTATTGGCCCAAGTTCTGATCTTTGATTCCATACGAAGCCTCCGAATCAAAGTATTGCATAGCTCATGCCCACGCCAAATCGGGCCCGGTCCATCGTAAAATGGAGTTGAGCACTGTTTCGCTGTAATTCTTTCTGAGTTAATTCCCGATTCCGGGATTAAGGAACTATCTAGAACGTCGTAGAGAAGAACGAATTTGATCAGAAACGTCGCGTTTCTTGATCGCCTCGCGCTTGTCGTGGGTCTTTTTACCCTTAACCAATGCAATCTGAAGCTTGGCGCGGCCGTTTTTGAAGTAGATCTTCAGCGGCACACAAGAATAACCCTTTTCACGCAAAGCCTCGAAAATTTCATCAAGCTCACTTCTGTGCATCAGAAGTTTGCGATGTCTTTCAGGCACGTGATTGTTGTAACTGGAAGCCTTGTATTCCGCGATGTGCGCATTTTGCAGATACGCTTCATCCCCTTTGAAAGAGATGTAGGAATCCTTCAACTGAACATCCTTGTTGCGCAGGGATTTCACCTCGCTGCCCATAAGCTGCAGACCCGCCTCGTAGGTTTCCACGATCGTGTAGTCAAAGCGTGCTTTTTTGTTCTCATGAACAATCAGGATGTTTTCGCTCATTTACTCAAATCCAAAATGCTTATACAGGGCCACAAACTGCTTTGGAGAAAGCTCCTCCGCGCGGGCCGTTTCTTTAAAGCCCAGCTCGGCCAACCAGCCGACCAGTTGCTCTTCAGTTAGCTTCTTTTGACTTAAAAGACCAGACAAATTTTTCTTCAAAAGCTTACGTCTTTGCGCGAAGGCGCACTTTACAAATGTCAGGAAAGCCTTGCGGTTTTTAACGTCAGACTCAATACGCTCAAAGGACAGCACCCGGCTGGCCACCTTGGGAGGCGGCTGGAAATCCCTTGGCCCCGCATCGGTCACGGTTTCAATCTTCCAGAAAGCTTGTGCAAAGACACTTAAAAGACCGTACAGGTCGCTATCCACGGTTCCGCGAATTTTCTGGGCGACTTCCTTTTGGAACATCAGCACCATCGCCGCCACACCTTCATTTTCCAACGAACGCTCAATCACGATGCTGGATGAAATCTGATACGGCAGATTGCTGACAAAGACCACGCGCTTGCCGGTATAGAACTGCTTCCAGTCCAAGCGAAGGGCGTCCTTTTCGATAACCGTCAGACCTTTTTCGCGCCAGTAAGCCGCAATCGCAGAATCCAGTTCAATAACCTGCATCGGCAGATTCAGCTCTAACAACAGATCCGTCAATGCCCCCGGGCCGGGGCCCACTTCGAGCAGTTCTTCCGGCGCAAAGGCCTTCACCTGATCGATGATACGATTGATGACCGTGTCGCTGACCAGAAAGTTCTGGCCCAAAGATTTTTTCGCGGCAATGCCCATGGCTTCTTGCGCGCGCTGCAGACGTTCGCGTGAATAACTCATTTAAAATCCGATGCAAGAGCTTGAGGGGACGGTCCCAGATCCAAAGCCGACACTTCACCGCGAGCCATACGCAAAGCTCCGACATAGCCGATCATAGCAGCATTATCAGTGCAATAACGCAGAGGTGGGATCACCAACGTATAACCTTTTTTGTCGGCCCATTCCTGAGCACGCTGACGAAGGCGCGAATTCGCGCTGACCCCGCCGGTCAGAATCACACGCTTGGAGCGGAAGACTTTCGCCGCCCGATCCAGCTTTGCGATCAGGACGTCCACGATGGCTTCCTGGAACGAGGCGCACAGATCCGGCAGACGTTCCTGCACAAGTTCTGGTCCCAGTTGTTCAAGCATGCGCTGACCGGAACTTTTCAACCCCGAGAAGCTCATGTCGAAAGTGTCATCATGGATCATGCTGCGGGGGAATTCGAACGCCTGCGGATTACCCGCCTTGGCCATTTGATCGACGCGCACACCACCCGGGAACCCCAGGCCTGCCATCTTTGCAAATTTATCGAAACACTCCCCGGCCGCATCATCCTTGGTAGCACCCAAGATACGATAGTCGCCCAGTCCTTTGATTTGATACAAACTTGTGTGCCCCCCGCTGATGGCCAGACCCACATACGGGTAACCAAAATCTTCCGGTGGAGCATATTTATCATCGCGCAAGAACGGCGCCAGCAGATGCCCTTCCAGGTGGTTCACACCCAGAAACGGCAAATGTTTTGCCTGAGACAAGGACTTCGCTGTCACCAGCCCCACAATCAAAGCGCCAATCAAACCCGGACGATTGGTGACGGCAATTCCCTGCACGTCAGACCAATTCATATTGGCTTTCTTAAAGGCTTCTTCGATTAATGGAATTAAAGCGATGGAATGGTTGCGGGCGGCAATTTCAGGGACGATGCCGCCATAGATTTCGTGATCCAGATCCTGAGAGGCCGCCACCACAGAGTGAACCCAGCCGGTACGATCGACGATCGCGACAGAGGTGTCATCACAGCTGGTTTCAATGGCGAGAACTCTTTCAATCACAGTATTACTTTTTTAAACCCTTCAAACGGATCTTAGCACGACGAGCCTCTTCTGACTTCGGAAACTTGCTGACCACCTCGTCATAGAAGGTTTTTGCCTCGTCTTTCATGCCCAATTCCTGGAAGGACACCCCGATTTTATAGGTCGCATCCGCAAACTTAGGACCTTTCGGGTTTTCATCACGGTATTTTTGGAAGTTCAGGATGGACTGTTTCCAGTCTTTTTTACCAAAGAACTCCTGAGCCGCTTCAAAAGCGTCCCTTTTAGCCTGTTTCGCGGACTTTTCAGCCTGAACCGCGGCTTTTTCAGCGCGCAGGGCATTTACTTCGGCATTCAACGCATAGATTTGTTTTTCCATGGTTGTGAGGGCTTCTTGCATTATGGCCACTTTGCCGTTCAGATCCTGATTCTGCTGCTGAGAACTTTTCAGGGCATTTTCCACACCCGAGTGGCTGGAGCCCAGCTTGTTTTCAACCACATCCACGCGGCCGTTCAGCTCACGCATTTGCTCTTCAAGGTCGGCCACACGGCCGGAAGCATCCGCATTGGTCTTTTGCAAAGTCACAACCTGCTGCTGCATCACCTGACGCTGTTCATTTTCACGAACATCGGTGCGGGTTTTCAAACAGCCCGTCAACAAAGTCGCGGCAGCGACAACAAGAATGATCAACTTCATAAGACATCTCCAGTTTTTTGACGAATCAGACGAGCCGAGTTCTCAGCTTTTTCAGCTGCCATGCGGGCGCGGATGAATTGTTCTTTGGCTTTGCCGTAATCACGGTCTTCGAAATAGATGCGGCCTTTACGATAGGCCTCTTCCGCCTGATGCCAGTATCCGGGGGAATGGCGGGCCGCTTGAACAGAACGAGCCGCATCCAGTGCGGCTCGAGCTAAGGAATAGTCATCCAGGGGAACAGGCGCAGTTTGACAGCTGACGATCACCGTGAAAAGTAAAACTCCGATGAAAAGTCTCTGTAGGTTCACTCTGCGCCTTTCTGCTTAGATGTTACTGAGCAGGTACGAAGTTCGCACGGCGGTTTTTCGCCCATGCAGCTTCAGTGTCGCCTGTCTCAAGTGGTTTTTCTTTACCGTAGCTGATAGTGCTCAAACGGTCAGCCGCGATACCCAAAGATACCATGTAAGCTTTCACCGCGTTGGCACGTCTTTCACCCAAAGCCACGTTGTATTCGATAGTACCACGAGAATCGCAGTGACCTTCGATTTGAACGCGAACAGAAGGATTTGCCTTCATCCACTCGACGTTAGTCGCGATATCTTTTTTGGAAGAAGCATCCAGGCTGGATTTGTCATAACCGAAGTGAACAGTTACCAAACCAGAAATCTTGCCGGAATCAGAACCCATTGGATCAAAATTCAGCGGAGTGGAGTCAATCGCTGTGGACTGACCGCCCGTAGGCAAAGTCTCGATAGACTGATCAGACTGAGTTTGTTTTCCTTTACAACCTGCTACGAATGCGATGGCAACAAGACCAAGAGCCAATTTACGAACCATGATGTCCTCCTATGAACTTCGAGTCGTTATTATAACATTAAAAACTTTAATTTATAGCAGCTCATTGTCAAACCTTAGATTTCCAAAATTGATGTTGCGTTGCTGTACAGCCGGACCACGAACAGAGATTTATGCAAAAATACTCCGCAGTTTACAGCTTGGCGTCTCTATTTCTGACAATTCTACTTTCAATGTCCCAAGCCAAGGCACAACTTGAAGTGCCTCCGCAGTTAAAATGGAAAACTCTCAGAACTCCTCACTTCGAAGCGATCTTTAATGCCGAGCAGCAGGACCTTGGGTACCTGTATGCGGAAAAATTAGAGAAAGCCTATTCAGAACTTCGCTCTTACTTTCATTCCCGCCCTGACAAAACAATCGTCATTATCAATGACAAAACCGATGTCACAAATGGATACGCCACCCGAATCCCATATCCACACATCATGGTCTATCCGGTTCTGCCCGGCCCCGAAGAAAGTCTTTCTGATACAGGCGACTGGGCGTTTGAGCTTCTGGCCCATGAATACACCCACATCCTGACGTTCGAACCCGCCAACGGGATCATGAAACCCCTGCGTGCGGTTTTTGGAACCATCATCGCGCCGAACATCCTGATGCCCCAGTGGTGGAAAGAGGGTGTGGCCGTAGAAATGGAAACCCGCCTGTCTGATCACGGCCGTCTGCGTTCGCACTATCAGGATGCCACCTTGCGGGCGATGGTCGACGCCAAAACCCTGCATGATTTTGATATCGCCGAAGCTAACGAAAACATCTACACCTGGCCCCAAGGGGCACGGCCTTATCTGTTTGGCTCTTTGATGTGGAGTCAGATGATCGCAGACAAAGGCACCAAAGTTGTCGGCGAACTGCACGAACGCCAGGGCGGCCGGGTTCCGTACTTTATTGAAACCCCGGCTCGGGACTATTTGGGTGCCAGCTACAGCACCGAATACGACAGCATGATGAAAGAAACCGAACTGCGCGCCCTGGAGCAGCTAAAAACCCTGCGCGAAGTTTCACCGACTGCCACGATCACCCCACAAAACAACTTCCAATCGGTCAGTGCACCAGCGATTTCACCTGACGGAAAGCATCTGGCCCTGATCACCGAAGATGACGGCAATTCCCGCGCGGTGAAAATCCTGACCAAAGAAAAGGAAGGTCAAAGCTTCCTGGATTCGCGCATGACCGACACCATTGAACGGTTTAGTGAAAGCTTCATCCCGGCCACCCAAAAAGACGGCCCACCAACGGGAAGCATTCAGCGCATCAGCTGGTTCCCGGATTCCAAGCGTTTGATTTACGACAAGATCGACTACACCAACCGCATCCAAAGATATTCCGACCTGTTCGTGTATGAGCTGGGGGAAAGAAAAGCCAAGGCCCTGACCAAGGGACTTCGCGGACGTGAACCTGCCGTGTCCCCGTCCGGCAACCAGGTGGTGTTCGTTAAATTGGATGGCAATCGCACTCACTTGGGGTTGCTTCGCCTGACGGGCGAAAAGAATCCGCCATCAGAATTGCTTTTCTCCCCGCCGATGCAGCAGCGGGTGTCCTATCCGACATTCCTGGACGAAGACACGATCGTGTTTTCCCTTCGCACCGAAGATGGCCGTGAAAATCTGCACCGCTATTCCATTTCAACCAAAACTTCCGAAGCGGTGCTGACGGACTACCCCAACGCCCGCTTTGCACGAAAGACGGCCGATGGTGTGATCTTTGCCTCGGCTAAAAACGGCGTGCCGAATCTTTATTTGTCAGATTCAGAATTTAAAAACGTCCGCCCGATTTCCCACACCCTGACCGCCCTTTTCACCGCCGACATGGATCCTTTAAACAAAGAGATCTTTGTCACCGAGATGACCTCCCAAGGCTTGCGTGTTTCGGCAATCAAACCCGATGAATGGCAGAAAACACCGAACACTCTGCCTCAGGTCAGCTCTTTGATGGGGGATCGCTACAGCAAAGCTGAACGCAACCCTCAGGCCGAAGAAGAAGCTAAGAATGCCGTGAAAGCTTCCGAGCTTGATGACTATTCTCCTTATGGCTATCTGCTGCCACGGTATTGGATGCCGTTCATCTCAGGTTCTTCCAGCGAAACCGGTCTGGTGCTGGAAGCTCAAACCTCGGGCTTTGATCCGCTCAAAAAGCACATGTATGAAATTGCCGCCTCCTGGGACACGGGTATCAACAAAGGAAGCATCCTAGGAAGCTACATCAACCAGACAACCCCGTGGCCGTTTGCGGTTTTAAGTTATAAACGCAGCTATTATCTGGGAACGGTGTCGAACGAGATTGAAGACTTCGGCGCACAACTGTCCGTGCTTCCTGACACCCACTGGGCGTCGATTTATTCCAACCTGCAAGTGGGCTGGCAGTATCTGGAAAGATCCACCCTGACGACCGAGGTGAAACGCACGGGGCCTTTTGCTTATTTAAGTTACGCGAACTATTCCCAGTCCGGCGCGCAAATTTCTCCTGAATCCGGAGGCGGAGCGTACTTGGGGGCCTACAACTATATCGCGCAGGAAGGTTATCTGAACCACTCGCAGTTTTTGGCGGGTGGGGAAATCTATCTTTCCCGCTTCTTGCCGAAACACCATGCGATCATGCTAAGACTGAACGGCGTGTACACTCCGGAAAAGGTGTCGCCGATTTACGGGGTTTCCACTGAATCCATGGTCTTTATCCCGAACAGTCCCCTGCCTCAGTATATTTTGCGTGGCTACAAACGCGGGCAGTTGTTTGGCCGAAATCTGGTAACCGTCAATGCCGAGTACCGCCTGCCACTGAAGGATCTTTATCGCGGCTCGGGCACGGATGCCCTGTTCTTGCGCCGCCTATCTGCCGCCGTGGTGGGTGATGCCGCTGCTGCCGAGGGCCGCTTCGTGAACGACGTGGATCTGGTTTATGAAGTCACCAGCATGAACAAGCCGTATTACAGCGCCGGAGTCGAAGCCAAACTGGAAACGACTTTGGGTTACGTGATCCCGGTGAATGTGGTCCTTGGTTACTATGTCGCCTTCCAAGCGCCGAAGGGACCCGAGGGTGTTCTGGCGACGGCATTGCAAATAACGGGGTTCTAGACCCTGTTATTGCGGTGAGCCAAACCGCTCCATCTTGACAAAGACACAGCCCCTCGAAATTATTGAGAATATCGACAACTAGCGGCGAGGATGCTGCGCTGTCATTTTGGGGGGATTCATGGAAAAAATCAGCTGGATTAAAGAACTTGTGAAGGCTGAACAACAGATGGAAGAGTCCGGTCTTGTGGACATGAGTTTCGGCTTTGATGCCGAAAAGATTCTGATCAACGAGACGATTCAGTTCCTTCTAGCTATGAAAACTGAGTTCGTGGATGCATCCACATCCTTCAACGAACTAAAACCTTCGGCTCTGGGGCGCATCAAAATCTACGGTATCGCGAAGACCCACGCTGACTTCATGCTGTTCCGTAACGGCTTCAAGATGATCTTCTCTTTGAAAGCTCCGGGCCAGATCAGCATTCGTTTTAACTTTATCGGAACCAACTACATCCCTACTCCGGGCGCGGAAGCGGCTCAGGCGGCGACCAACGTGATGGACGAACACATCATCGAAGCCAAATGGGGTGCCTTCGGCGAAGTCATCTGGACATACCAGAACCAGCCGGCAAAGCTGGAATACATGGTTCGCCATTATCTGACTCTCTTCATCAAAGAGAGCTCCAAATAAGAAAGGCCCCGGAAGGGGCCTTTTTCATTTTTGCAGAGCCATCCAATCAAAGGAAGAGCGAACGCAATTATCTCCTGAGCCGCGACTAATAAAAATGTAATCAAGGTCCTAGTTCCTTTGTCGTCCCGGCAAGGGTAGGACTGTTGTGTGCGATCAAGCGAACTTTGTCGAAGCGGGAAAGGAATGGCAGCCTATGAAAACCAACGGACTCAGACAAAACCTTTCTGACAATATGCTCAAAGGGGCTATTGTCCTTCTTCCGTTTATCCTGAGCTTCTATTTTCTTTACTGGATGGCAGATTTTTTTGACAAAGTTTTTTCCGGAATACTTGTCCCACTTGGAATCACCCTGCCTTTCGGTTCTGGCATTGTCGGGGGACTCATTTTGATCTATGTGCTGGGAAGAACCTCGGATCTTTTTGTCGCCAAATTTATCAAGGAATGGCTTACACGAACAATCAAGAGAATCCCCGTGTTGGGATCCATCTTTGTTTCTATCAGCGACTTAACGGACTTCTTTCGAAAAGCCGAAGGCAGTCCCCACGGACAAGCGGTCATTGTGAGGTTTGAAAATCCGGAATTTAGAATTGCGGGATTCCTGACAAGAACAGATCTGAACACCCTGCCGACGGCGGACTCGATGGACGAACTGGTGGCCGTTTATATCCCTCTGGCCTACATGGTCGGCGGGGGATTCACAGTATTTGTACATAAAGACAGAGTTCAGAATTTAAACATGTCCTTCGAGAAGGCAATGCAGGCGAACTTGAGCGCCTGGATACTCAAAGGCTAAAGACAATTCATCTTTAGCCTTCGTCGATCTTCTTTGTATTCTCTAGCGGGACAGTTCCGCTACAGCATCTTGAATGAATGTCTGATGAGCATCCACACGAGTGAACACAGAGAACAGCATGCACTTCGGAGTCAATAGACCCGGCAAAGAGTCTCCGCGACTTGCCACACCCCACACATGCAGACGGCCGTTGATTTCAAGGTACGCCGGACCACCGGAGTCACCGCTGCAGATCCCTTTACGCAGGGACTGACCCAGCATCACTTCGGTTCTGGAAAAATTGATATCGTCGATGGAAAGTCTTGTCGTGCGCAGAGTGCCCGCACCTTTGCTCATCACAATTGTCCAGTTCAAGCCATAACCAGCAACGATCGTTTTTACGTCGTTGTTCAGGTGACCTTGTTCAAACAAGATTGGCGCCACAGTGTAACCCGCTGGAGCTTCGCCTTCAAAGCGCAGAACCGCGATGTCGTTGGTGTCTTTGGTTTGAACCGCACCCGTGTAACCATCATGCACAACCTGACCAGTCACGCGGCGGATTTGTTCTTTGCTGGCTTTCTTCATTTCAGCAGTAAAGTAGATCGCCAGGTCTTTCGCGTTGGGATCCACGCAGTGAGCCGCGGTCAGAACCAGATTTTTTGCAATCAAAGTTCCAGAGCAGATGTAACCGATTTTGGATTCATAGATGCCCACGGTGCTGCGACCGATGTTGCTGGCAGCTTCAACCTTGTCACCACCTACGATAGCTGCGTTATCCGCTACGGTCAGATTCGGGGAATTCTGTGGCGCACAAGCAGCCATCAGGAAAAGGGAAGAAACCAATAGTAATGCTTTGTTCATAAAGCCTCCGTTTGTATGGGCGGAGGTTTATTACACAGGGCCTGGATACTCCAGCGTATTGGTTGACACTTTTGTGGGGTTTTTGTCTGAAAGGGCCGATTTACCTAATTACACAACCCGCTGAAACTTGGGGCTGGAGGGCGAAAACACCTGAAATCTCAAGGGATTGATACTGAGAACCTGCAAGGAAATAGGGTCGTTCTTTTTAAATTTGCTGCCCGTGTGATTAAAGATAAGAAGCAGCTCCCCTTGAAAGTTACACAGAACTTCGGTGGGGGATGTGACCTCTTCCACCTGGGCGCGCAGGATCTGGCCTTTCTCCAAAGACTTAAGAAAGGCCCGGGATGCCATTTAGTCCAAGTCCTTCGCCAGATCAATACGGCGGAACTGAACCGGACGGATCTCTGGTTCACCGATATGCAGGACCGGTCTTTTCTTTTCCACCGGAGCCGCCGTCGGCGCTGCCGGAGTTGGCTTTTCGCTCAGGAAAGTTTGCGCGATATTCTGGGTCACGTTGAACAAAGCAGATACGTTGTTCGCGGTCTGCTGAGCGGCGGCTTCTTCAGCTTTCACTTCATTGCAGGCAGCTTTAAAGGCATCACCCAATTTTTTCAAAGCTTCCTGATCAGTTTTTGGAACCTCAAAAGCGGTGCTGATTTCAATCGGGATTTCTCTTTGCAGCGGGGTCATGAAGCTGATGTTATCCACGTCGCTCAAGTCAGATTGAGCGGATTCTTCCATTTCTTCGTTCGCCCATTCTGGCAGGCTGTCTTCGCAGAACATCAACTGATCGCGATTCACTTTGGCGATGAATTCAATTTCACCGCGGGACAGATCCACTTCCCGGGCGATCTCATCCACGCTGGAACCCTGATGGGCCATGCGCGCAGCCTTCACATATTTTACGGTGTTCTGGCGTTCGATGATTTCCGTGTGGGGAATACGATCCTGGAAGATCTTGGCTACTTCCATGCTCTTTTGCATGTTCTGGTCGATCTTGCCGATTTGTTTGTCGGCAGCCTGAATCTTGGCCTGGATGTCTTTTACTTTTTGTTCAAGCAGCGCGGTCAGCTGATTGACTTGAGTTTCCGTGCGATCGGAAAGGTCTTCCAAAACGGCGATCTTGGATTGCAGCAACTGCAAACCTTTGCTCAGTCTTGGATCGTCTTTAGGAGGTCGGTTCAAGCGCACCCACATACCTACAACGCCCGCCAACAAAATCAAATTCACAAGTACTTGAAGCAAGACCCAAAAGCTCACCCATGGCCTCCCCGGCTATTCTGTTATTTATTTTAGACTGGCGAAGGTCCGTCTCACAATGAGACCAAGGTCCTAAATGTATCAAAGCAGGACCTAGACCCTAACTCGCTTTGGGACACAAAAACCCGTGTGTTATTATGCAACAAAGGGGAGTGTGGATTATGTCGTTGAAAAAATGGCAAGGGGCGCGTTGGGCCTCTGTGTTGCTGGTGTTGGCTTTGAGTGCCTGTGGACCTGTAAAATTTTCTGCCCCTTCCAAAGATGATGTCGGTACAGATGGAAAAACTCCCGATCCGGTTCCAACTCCGGGCGCCACTCTTCGTGACGTTCACTATAACAGCACGGTTCAAGCCTCTGACAATAAGCTGGATATCATTCTGGTGATCGACGATTCCAACTCCATGCTTCCGGACAACCGCAAACTGGCGGCGAATCTTTCAGCTTTTATCACCAAACTGCAAAACTCCAATATCGACTGGCAGATGTGTGCCACCGTCACCCGCGCCCTTCCGGTGACTGACACGACAAATGCGTGGGGTGCTTCCATTTACTGGCAGAAAAACGCCACTGCTTCCACTTCCCTGGGCATGGTGCTTAAAAAATCCAGCAACGTGGATTTGAACACCGTATTCGCCCACACTATTGAATACATTGGTGCCGGTTATAAGAACTCTGACGATGAGCGCGCGATCAAAGCCGCTTATCACCATGTTTATAACGGTGACTATCACTACAATCCAAACAACGGCTGCTATCGTGCGGATGCCGGTATCGCTTATATCATTATCTCTGACGAAGACGAGCGCAGTATCGGTGGCGATGCTTCCCAGCAGGTTTACGCGGGTGAATTGAAAGCTCTTGAAAATGAAGACAAGCCACAAGTGTTTGTCGACTATGTTCGCTCCACTTTCGGAGCTACTCAGCGTTTCACGGTGAATTCCATCATCGTAAAGCCGGGTGATTCTTCCTGTAAGGCGTCCCAGGACGCTGGCGGCGCGAAAAGCCATTACGGCTTTAAGTACGCGGAACTGTCCCAGCTGACTGGTGGTGGGATCGGCAGTATCTGTGACAGTGACTATTCCACGAACTTGAATCTGTTCATTGATAAGATCAAAGACTCTTTAAGCTCTGTGCCTTTGGAGTGTACTCCGGTGGGTACTGTGAATGTGACCATCACACCAAGTATCGGGACTGTTGAATCCCGCGTGGAAGGTCAAAGCATCGTCTTTAGCACGGCGGTTCCTGCAGGCCGCACCATCGACATCACTTATAAGTGTGCCGATGACAGCCGCAGCCCAAGCTCTGTAGGCGGCAAAGTGACCCCGCTGAAAGAAGAAGGCTTCTTAAGCCGAATGCTGAGCTTCTTCCGTAACTTGTTCTAATCCGCGATAATAAATGAAAATAAAAAAGGCCTTGAGCGATCAAGGCCTTTTCTTTTTGGATTTACCGTAGTTCCTATTTTTTCTTCAAAGAAACATCCACCATGGATCCCGTCGCCCCATAGACGGTCATTTTGAAGGTCTCTTTACCTGTCAACTTCACAACCGTATAGGTGGACTTTCTGGCGATACAACCTTTGTTCTTATCCTCATTGCCATCACCGTCGTTTGGTGGCTTATAACCCTTCGGCGCTGGGCCGGAGCACATGTCTGAGGCCTTAACTATAACGTTGTCTCCAACTTTAAATTCCACACGAACGGCCTTTGTTGGATCTGCTGATCGGCTTTCTACATTGATTGTGTAGTCGCCTGCAGGAAGACTGAAACCTCCCGTATCAACCTCTGGCAATGCCGCAGCTTTCTTCCTGAACAAATACCAATCGAAGACTCCCAATTGACTGACTTTTGAATCCTTCAGGATAAATGTCCGAGTAAATCGGTCTGGAATAGCCATTTCATCGCTATAGCCAACCATCAAAGCACTTTTCCCAACCTTAGCATCGGTAATTAAAAAGCTATTCAGCAAATTCATTTTTTTTGAATCAACAGGCGTTACTTCAACAAAGCCACGACCGTTCCAATGAAAAATACTAGGTGGGTTCTCTACAGCCTTTAGATTTACAGTAGTAACTAAAGCCTCTTCAATCCCATTGCCGTCCAAATCTCGCATCTCAAAGAAAGCGCAATTACCAATTGATAGACTATCATGAAGGACCGTCCTATCCCCCACAACACCTCCATTAACTTTAATTACTACAAGTTCACATGAATTATCCGCAACTGACTGGGAGGCTTGATACAGCACTACCAAGTACTTTCCCTTGCCCTTTCCCTCCAGCTCAGACTCCTTCAATTGAACAGGGAAGTGTTCCGCAGGCCTTGGGAACCAAGGCCTCGAGATTAAACTAGCTGGCTGACCAGATCTTTCATGCGGGCCACTCCCCGCTTCATGGTCTCTTCTGAAACCGCAAAGCTTAAACGCATGAACCCTTCGGTTCCGCATTCTGCCCCCGGCACGGTCGCCACAAAGAATTTTTCCAGCAGCACATCACAGAAGTCTTTTGAAGTTCGGATCACGCGGTCTTGATAGGACTTACCCAAGTGCGCGCGGATGTCGACCCAGAAATAGAAAGCCCCTTGCGGTTCTGCGGTTTTAAAGCCCGGCACGGTTTCAAGCTCTTTCAAACCTGAATTCTTGCGGGCCACCAGTTTATCCACGACACCTTTGATGTCCGCCTCAGAAGTCTTAATCGCCGCCAGCAAAGCATGCTGGGAAATACTGGAAGGTGAACCCGTGCTTTGGCTTTGATAGTCCGCCATCGCCGTGATCAGGCGCTCAGGGCCCGAAGCCCAGCCAATGCGCCAGCCGGTCATGGAATAGGCCTTAGAACCGCCATTCACCAGCACCGTGCGATCCTTCAGATCCGGTGCCACCGTCAGAATGTGCGGAGCCACCTTGGTGCCGTCAAAGACCAGGCGGTTGTAGATGTCGTCAGAAATAATCACAACCTGCGGGTGCTTACGCAGAACTTCAGCCAGGGCTTTTAGTTCTTCCGCAGAATACTGCAAACCCGTCGGGTTGCTCGGTGAACAGAACAGGAAACCTTTGGTTTTGGCATTGATCGCCGCTTCCAGTTTGGCTGGGGTGATCTTGAAGTTTTCCATTTCTCCGCATTCAACGATGTGGGGCACACCGTCCGCCAGCTCCACCATCGCGGGATAACTGACCCAGTAAGGCGTCGCAATCACCACCTCATCCCCCGGCGAGCAGATCATCTGCAGCGCCGAAAAGATGATGTACTTCGCACCCGAAGCCACGGTGATTTCTTTTGGGGAATATTCAAACCCCAGTTCAGATTTCAATTTTTCAGAAATGGATTTTCTAAGCTCCACCGTGCCGTTGGCCGGTGTGTATTTGGTGATGCCTTTTTGGATGGCTTCAATGCCTGCGTCGGAAGCCCCCTTGAAAGTGGGCCAATCGGGCTCTCCAACAGTCAGGGAAATCACATCGTGCCCCTGGGCCGCCAGCTCTTTGGCCTTTGCCACCAGAAACAGAGTTGGAGAAGGCTTCAGATTTTGCGCTCGTTTGGAAAGCTGAATCAAGATTCGCTCCTTACTTTCTGATTTTTTTCTCCATGGCTTCGACCACCACGTCGGGAACCAGGCCTTTCAAGGCGCCACCGTTGATGGCGACCTCTTTCACCCCGCGCGAAGAAATATAATAGAACTCGGGGCTGGCAAAGACCAAAAGGGTTTCAAAGTCCGGCGCCAACTTGCGATTCATGTTCGCCATGGTCATCTCGTACTCGAAATCCGAAACCGCACGCAAGCCCCGTACGATCACCTGGGCTTTGGCTTTTTTCATGTACTCCACCGTCAGGCCGCCAAATATATCGACTTTGACGTTTTTCAGATGGGACAAGGCTTTTTCGATCAAAGTCTTTCGTTCTTCAACAGAAAACATGCTTTGCTTCTGTGAAGATTGTGCAACCAACACGATGACTTCGTCATACAAAGGGGAAATACGGTTGATGATATCCACATGCCCCATTGTGATGGGGTCAAAGCTTCCTGGGTAAACGGCAATTTTACTCATGATGTTCCTCTTCGGCTGCCGGTTCTTCATCCTGCTCCAAGGCACTTTCGTGGCAGAACAGACTTAGGATTTTATCGCCATATTCTTTTTTGCTGTAACGAACCACAGAGCCGTAACGATCTTCCATGCGTTCTTTGGCCTGGGATTCAATCGCCAGCAGGGTCGTTTTCCCAAACGCTGCACTGGTACTGGCGGCTTCCATTACGAAGTGGGCCATCTTTTCAGTAAACGGAGGATCGGCAAAGATAATATTAAACGGTTCGCCCTCGTAGGATTTCAAATAAGCGATCACGTCCATATTGACGATCTTGTAATCCGAAGCCGGCACACGCAGCTTTTCAAAATTCTTGCGCGTGATGACCAAAGACTTGGGGTTCTTTTCAACGAAGGTGCAGAACTCCGCCCCGCGGGACAAAGCTTCAATGCCCAGATTGCCGGTGCCGCAGAACAAATCCACCACACGGGCGCCGTCGATATCAAATTGCAATTTATTGAACAGGGTTTCTTTCACCCGGTCCGTTGTGGGGCGGATGTGGTCGGCATCAAATGCCACCAGCTGATGTCCACGATATTTCCCCGCAATAATTCTCATGACTACAAATCCTCTGCCATTTTCACAACGGCAAAAATATCTTCAAAAGGCTTCGGCACAAAAAGATTCGCGCCCATCTGCTGAGCGGTTTCCATGTTGTGTTCACCGGCGAAAGCCGACATCAGAATCACCTTGGCCTTGGATTGATCGCGCATTTCCTTCAAAACTTCAGGACCGGTACGACCCGGCATCAGCACGTCCAAAAACACCAGATCCGGATTTGAAGTCTGCCACAGTTGCAGGCCTTCATTGCCATCACCGGCCTCCAGCACTTCATGACCCTTGCCTTTCAAGGCACGGCTCAAAGAGCGGCGGACCAGAGCTTCATCATCAACAATTAAAATCTTCAAGGCGAATTCCTTTGCGGAAGCACGATCGTGAAACAGGTCCCGTGGGGATCCACGTTTCGGAACTCGATGGTGCCTCCGAATTTTTCAATGACTGACTTAGACATACTTAACCCAAGACCGGTACCAAGTCCCTCTTTTTTTGTCGTAAAGAAAGGTTCAAAGATGCGGCGGCGGATGTCTTCCGGAATGCCCGGCCCGGAGTCTTCAATCTCCAGCACCACCGAGCCATTGACCAAACTGGTGCGCAAGCTCAAGCGGCCCGGATCTTTCATGGCCTGACAGGCATTGTTAATCAGATTAAACACCACCTGTTGCAGCAAATGCGGCTCCACATAAACCGTGGAGCCCAAAGTTTGTAAATCCACCTCCAGGCGGTGGGTGCGCAACGCTGACTTCAACATCGGCAACGTGCGCTCGACAACCTCGTCCACACTGATATATTCAGACGGCTGGTCTTCCCCTTTCGAGAAATCGAGCAGGTTTTTAATAATGCGCTGAGACCGTGCGGTGGCTTTTTCAATCTCGACCAGATCAGAATGCAGATTGCTGCCCTCTTCGGCTTCCTGCAGCAGCACCTGCGACAACGAGCGAAGACCCGTTAAAGGATTGTTCAGCTCATGGGCGATGTTTCCAGCCAGCAAACCAATGGCTCCCATTTTTTCACTTTGCAGCATGCGCAGGTAAAGTTCGCGGGACTGGGTGATATCCACATACTGGTTCACAATATTCGTGGGACGACTGCCCTGATCCAAAAGCACCGGATAGCTGTGCACCTGATAGATGCGCCCATCCACCTGGATCTGGCCTGCGGCCGGCGCGCCTTCTTTCAAAGCCTGAGGCACCGGGCAGCCTTCACAAGCGGCCTTGCGGTGAGCAAAGCTTTCATAACATTTGTGATGCATGAAACGATCACTGAATTTGCGATTGGCACGAACCACGTTGTAATCGATGTCCACAATCGCAATAGGGTCGCGCATGCCATCGAAGGTCTTTTCCCAACGATACGAGAAACTGGAAAGCTGGTTTTCCAAAAGAACACGATCCAAAGCCATACTTAGCGGACGAACCCGGTCATTCATGAAATCCATGAACGGGCCCATCTCTTTGTCGTTCAGCGAGTTTTCAATGCACAAAATCGCTTCACCTTCACCGCTGGTCAGGTGACTGGTCATACGCAGTTCAAAAGGCACGACATAGGCTTTAACGAATGGACGGCCAAAGTGATTGGCAAACGAGCGAATCAGCTCGGCGCTGGGTACCTGAGCGGTCTTGGGGAACTCAAAATAACTCGAAGACTCCGTTTGCGTAAAATGCCCGGACTGAAAACTTAAGAAGAAGGTTTTTGATCCACCCAAGCGGAAGGCCAAGATCGGATCCCCCATCTTGTGGAACTTGCGAAGCTCCTTACGCAGGATCGCCAGGATTTCTTCAAACGACGTCTGCGTCGCCAGATCCTTGATGAAACGAATCAGCTGGCGCTCCCGGGTCAGCTTTTCGCTTTCCTCGTGGTGGGACATTTCAATGTACTGGGTGCGCTCTTCAACCATGCCCTCCAGGGAATGGGTCAGAGCTTCCAACTGTTTGTTCTGGTGCGAAGATTCTTTCAGAAGCAAAGAGCGCGACAGAAACATCGCGTGCTTTTGCAAAGCGTTTTCAAGCTGTTCCCAGATCTCATGCTCCGTCAAAGGCCAACGCATGAAACGATACACCTGGGCTTTGTTGATGCCCTCACGGACTTCCTGTTCGTTAAGCTCTTCTGCGATCAAAATACGCGGAGCCATCGGCTGCAACAGGCGGGCTTGGTACAGGAACTCCAACGCATCGGAGTTGCCGACTTCCTGGACTAAGATCGAGGAAAAGCGCTGATTCTGCAAAAGCAAAAGGGCCTCAGCAATAGAGGCCCTGAAAATGATCTCCACTTCCCGCTTTTGAAACGGGAAGAAGTGCGGAAGTCTAATTGGCGATACGTTTCCGACCCATAGAATGGGATCGAGCTTGTTCGGAATCGAACTGATTTCCTGTGTATTCGCCATTAAGTGATTTCTCCAACACCTTCAGGTGGTCCAGCCACATCTGAAGAACATTGTTTAAATCATACTCCAGGACATCCGCTAAAAGAACAAAATCCTTATTTTCCAGAGCGCGCAAAGCCTCAAGAACTGTTCTTTTGCTCTCAGCTTCGGTTTTTCCCCAGTCCAGAGGTGTGGCGCCAAAGAACTGATCCCCCATGGTTTCTTTGATCGTCATGGCACTGTCGATCAGGAACTCACAATTGTGAACCAGATCGTGAATGGATTTTAAAAGACCGCTCAGGCCCTGAGCACGCATGCGCTTGGCCAGGTTTTCGGTCTGTTGAATCAGTTCCGGCATCGCCTCAATCCAGCCGCGCAAAACAATGCCCGTCAGATCGCGGCTGTTTTCAGTCAGGTACTCCAGAGTTTCAATCTGCTCCAAAGTCACTGTTGAAAAACGCGCCTCATCGGCTTCAGCCACTTCCAGGCCGTTGACGATGTAACGGCAAACAACCTGATTGGTATGGCGCAGGTCTGATTCGATATCACTGAACACACGCGCTAAGGGAATATTCTCATTATAGAAATTGCGAAGATCGTCTCCGCTGACTTTAAACCGCTCCATTGCCTGCCTCTTCCTTGAGTGCCTCATGCGGAATGTATACATGAAGGTAGCGTTTGAATCGCTCATGCACATTCAATGTTGCGGTACGGATTTCCTCGAGCGAGCCGGGAGCAATGCGGATTCTTTCCGCGTGATACCAGCTTACTAGAGGACTCAATTCCGGAACCATTCGGCTAATGTTGTTGATAACTTCTTCGGCGCTGTCCAGGAAAGGAGCAACCTTGGCCACCCCCAGCTCGGGAATCAACGCCAGCTGCTCCATAGCAAAAGTATTGATATCATTCAGCTTCATCGCCCCCTGCAGGATCTCCATGCGGTCGGCGATCGGGAAATTGCCGCCCATATAAAGGGCCTCCACCAGCTGCCACTGGAAGCTTTCAGCAGGCGCCTCTTCGCGAGCATAGCTCACAAGGCCGCCCGTTCTGACGATCAGTCCTTCGCGCACCTGACCATCCAAAAGATCCCCCAGCACAGCGCCCAGATCCTCGGCCACCACTTCGGCTTCACTTTCACGGCGATAGATAAAGGACAGACTTGCTTTCGGGCCGGTCTCCCAGAAATTCACCGGACCCACACTGACGTTCAAAGTCGGTGTGTCCGTCAAAGAGGCGATATGAATTGGCGCACTGTCGCACCCCACCAGCACTTCGGCTTTTTTGATGATTGCTGGCAGTTCGGACACTTGCGTGCGGCCCGCCAGATTCACAAACGTCATATCCGGCACCTGGGATTCAATCTGCAGCGCCAATGGGGCTTCCGCGGCGGAACCAATCAGCACCACCGGCAGATGCGCGTATCTCTGCGAAGTCACCTTCAAGGCGCGCACCCACGCATCGGGGCTTAAAGCTTTCTGTGGATCACTGGCACCGACATGCAAAACCATGTAGCGTTCTGGCAAAGTCACTGAAACTTCCTGATAAGTGGAAATGCCCCAGTCTTCTTCCGTGTACTGCACATCCACCATCGACGCCAGAATGTCAGCCACGTGAACGCGGTTGGGCTTATCTAGCCCCACCTGAGCATAGAAATAAGCACTGACGTCATCAGCAAAACACAAACTGCCGTCGGCGTTGCGGGTGTACCCGTTCACCACGGTGTTCGCGCCAGACAACGCGTGAGTCAGATAGCTTGAGAAGGGCGAGAATGTGAAATTAATAATGCGGTCGAATTGTTCGGACTTCAAAGTCGTCACGAATTCATCCATATGACTCAAAGACGCTTCCAGATCCGGCTCGGCCTGAATCAGCGGCGTCAGAATATGACTTGAAGGCAGGGACCAATGACGATCCACCGCCTGCAACCCTTCAAGGGCGCTTTCAAAGCGCGGACGAGTCAGAATATGAATCTCTGCCGTGGGATAAGTACGACGCAGGCCCTGCAAAACAGGCCAGGTCATATAGATATCCCCGAGCCTAGCGAGTTGCAGGATGAGTATTTTCATTTTTAATCTGTTCCTTAACGAGTTCTTTCAACAACTGAACTTTTTCAGCTTCCTTGCTATAACTTTGCGTCTTCAAGATCTCGCTGTAGGCTTTTTCCAGTCTCTTCAAAGCCACTGATAGATAGTTGTCCAATTCCTTTTGCATAGTACGCTCCTTCCATGGAGAGAGATTGCAAATGACGAGTCAATGTTTCACGAATTGCCAGAAGCTCGGCTTGATCTTCCAGGTCCGCCTGCACGCGATCCAAAATCTGGGTCGCCTGTGAATACCGGGCCAACAGGGATTCCACGAACCCCTGGAAATATCCCGCGTCATCTTTTTTACTTTTAATTATATCCTGAGCCACCAAAATCAGTTCAGCCACATCTGTTGCTGAAACTGCCTTGCGGCTGGCCAGCACTTCCCGCGACGGTAGCGCCGCGATGATGCGTTTTTGCCAGGAAAGATAAACTTGCGTCTTTTCCTGATAGCCGGACAAAGCCTGCAACAGGTTCTTTTCCGGATGAGAATCCAAGAGCTGTTGCAAAGCCGCAACATACGCCGGCTCTGCATCTCGGGAGGCTTTATCCAAATAGAGCTTCCAAGTCACACGCTCCAAAGAGCCTGCCGTATTTTCAATATTTTTGGATTCACCACTGAGTTCATCCCAGACTTCACCAAACACGCGCTCGACGGTGATGTCTTCAGTCAGGATTCTTGCGTTTTCAGAAAACGCACCGGTTTTTACGGCATCACTGGTGCCCAGAACAAGTTCCACCAAAGGAACGCCCATTTGCGCCGCCAGATGTTTGATACTGGTGTCGCCCGTGACCAGCAAAGCACAGTCTTGCAAATGTTTGCGGGCTTCAGATAGATCGCAGATCAAAAGATCTTTTTCAGAAAATGCAGTTAACAAAGTCTCCCGTTCAAACGGCGCCCCCAGAATCTGAACCTTGTAGTCCACGAGGGACATTTCAATGGTTCTTTTCAGCTGAACGAAATTATCCAGGCCCCAGTTTTTCGCAGCCTGACTGGTCAGACACTGGAACAAAATGGATTTGCTTTTCTTGCGAACCCCGGCCGCCTGAGGGCGAACCGGAAGGTTGAAGGAATTTCCCAAAAGCTCCACATAATGGAACAGAGACTTTTGGCTTCCTGAAAAGCGGTCGTTAAAGTACTTAAGCCAGCGGTTGTCCATGCCACGGAAGCGGCCGTCTTCTTGATGAAGACCGCGCTTTTCCGGGATTTCCAAAGCCCCAAGCAAATAGGCACTCAGCCTATTGTGCGTAAAATTATAAGCCAGATCGTACTTCTCGCCATTCAGCGATTGCACAAGTTCTTCCAGCACAGAATAGGAATACAGAATATTAAAGCCGCTCTCGCCCAAGCCCCGTTGCAAAGTTTCCCGGTCAAAATGGATGTACTTATCCACCACGCCATGAAGGATGCGTTCGACATTTGCAAATTGACGGTTCATCAGCAGATGAATCTCGGCAGTGGGATGTTTTTCCCGCAGTCCGCGCAGCAGAGGTTCCTGCTGGATGATGTCACCAAGCCTCAGAAGAGAGACAACCAGAATCTTCATTTATTTCACCAATTCACCGAGCACGCGGAAAATCTGTTTATTAGTTTCAGGCATCGCAGAAGCCTCAATCACCGGAATCACGTCGTTGATGGACAACAACTGATTTGGCTGCAGGTAAAGGGCTTTCATGTTGATTCCGAATTCTTCGAAATGGTAGCGAACGGATTCCACTGAACGACCGGTCAGGTGCGCAAAACACTCAGTAAAGAACTGAGCCTGCGCCCCCCAGCATTCCTGGAAGGAAAGAACAAAAGAGCGGTGATTCAGCACTTCCTGGAAAAGTTCAGACTTGAAAAGATCCTGAGCGGTTTGCACCACACGAATCTCCACACGGTCTTCAAGATCAGGGAACTGAGAACGGAACACCGGAATCAGGGATTCGCGGGATTCAATCACCGTGATACGCACATCAGGATCCACATCCGCCAGAGCCGCCACATGAAATCCGGCACCAAGGCCCACGACGACAACATGCTCTGCCGGTAAAACCCCCAAAGAATATGCCCACTTCAAACCTTCACCGCGCGGATCGCGCAGAGAAGCCAGGGCTTGACCCTCTTCAAAAGCAACCAAGGATGATTCGTGATTTTCAGAGAATGTGATCATAGGCATTTTAAGCAACCTTCTGTGATGCGGTGATTTTCTTTTTCAGATTTCTGACTTCTTTGTGATCTGGATTCCAAAGAAGGACACGCTCGATCTCGAGCATCGCCTGGTCCACTTGACCCGCGCTGCACAGCAGATTGATCAGAACCAGAGACATGTCTTCGTCTTCTTCCACACTTGCAAGATAACCCTGAAGAGCTTCGATGGCTTTTTGTAACTTACCATCACGAAGGCCCCAGTTCGCCGCCAGATGAACGGCCGTACGGTTTTGTGGATTGATATCGATGGCCGTTTCAATATTGGCCCAAGCCAGTTCCATATCACCGAATTGACTGTGTACCATGGCAAGACCAACCCAGGCTTTGTCATTTTCCGGATTGATTTCAACGGCTTTACGGAAGCAGTACAGGGACTTGTCATAGTCGCCACGCTGAACTTCCAAAGTGCCGAAATTCACCAGCAGCACATCGGACTGCGGGTTCATGGTATAGGCTTTATTATAGTATTCTTCCGCACCGTCGAAGTCGCCCTGACGCACGAAAATATTGCCCATGTTTTTATAGGTCTCAAAAAGCGTGTCAGTTTCATCAGTCAGAACCGCCAAAGCTTCAAAGTACTTGTCCAAAGCTTCCTGATCACGACCGGATTTATAGAGAGACGTGGCGTAGCCATGCAGGCTTTCAAAGCCATAATCCACTTGTGCCAGGGTCTTTCTGACGATCAAAGCTTCGGAATTGCGGGACATCTTGTCCAGGCAGTTTGCCAGCATGTTCAAAGTCGCAGGATTTTTGGAATCTTTTTTGCTGGCTTCGCGCAACAGATTCATCGCCAGAGGGTATTCGCGATGTTTCATCAATACTTGAGCGTGACGAATGAAGTTGGCAACACGAGGGTCCGTGATTCTCTCTTCTTTGACTTCCGGCAGTTCCGCATCGAAATCGGCAATAGCCTGTTGCGGATCAAAATAAATTTTAGTGGATTCCTGAACAAACTCAGGACCGGAATGGTCACCGGAAATTTCACTGGACTTTTGAACGATCTGATTTTCCAACATCTGTTGTGCTCTCCTCGCGAAGACTTGATGGAGCAACACAGATGCCAATGGGTCGTTGGTGATTTAATTGAATCTGAGGCAAGTTCAGCCAGTTGTTTGACTCTTTGGCCAAACTCGCCGTCATGTTTTTGTCAGGAAATTTTTTCCTAGACCTCTTCATCCAGACGCTGATTGAAGGTCTTGGTCTTGTAACCACCCACAGCCTTGCGGTTGCGGCGAACCTCCTGCAGTTCACGGATAATCGAGTTCTTGGCCATTTCAATGCATGCCAACACTTGAATATCCTGCTCGATAATGCGGGCAACATATTCATCCTTGATGGACAACGCGGACTTCACCTCGCGGCGTTCGTTTTCAGCGATGACGCTTTCGGCACCGATCTCGGAGTGCGCCTTTTCAATCTGGGCATCCACATATTTAAGCACATCCAGAATACGGTCACGGGTCTGATAGAAGTGCTCCAGATTGTCAAACTGCCCTTGGGCGAAGTTTGCAAGCTCCACTTCATTCAGTGCATAGAACTTTTCCAGGTAATGATTCTTTTCGTTCAACAAGGTGATAATTCTGGTCATGTCCCCTCCACAGTGACTCATTCTTAGCCTGCTTTTTTATCTGGTGAATTGTTGGTTTCCTGCTTCAACTTTTCCACTGCCTGAACCCAGCCGTCATACAGCGTGTTCAGAAGCTTCAAGTTTTCTTTCAATGGCTCAGGACTGCCTGTGATATTGGCTTTGGTGTATTGCTCCATCATGAACATATAAAGCTGTTCAAGCTGGTTCGCGACATCACCACCGACCTTGTGATCCAGAGTGTTGTTGAGTTCCATAATGATATCGAAGGCGCGTCCGATATTCATACCGCGATCCGCGATCTTCTTTTCCTCAGCGGCCTTGATTGCCAGCTTCGTGAATTTAATGGCACCCTCGTAAAGCATCAGCAGGATTTTTTCGCGGCTGGCGCTTTGTACCGAAGTCGTTTTGTACTTCTGATATGCATTTTTATTCATAGACCCCTCACTCCGTCCTTCACTTATTCAACGTTCTTATGCCTTGGGTGCCATCGCTGCGAAGCGTGCCTGCTGCGCATTGAGGTCCGACATCTTTGATTCCAGATCCGCGAATTTGCGTCGCAGACTGTCTTCTTTTCTTTCCAACTGGCGTTCTTTCGTTTCAATACGGTTGTTCACCTGCTTGATACGATCCTCCAAACCGCGCTTACGATTGGAGATGGTGCCGAACTGCCCGTTCACCAGATTCCCGATCTCACGCTTCACGGTCGCCACAAAACCTGTGTTAAAACCGTCTCCGCGCAGGAACGCCGCCACCGCCTGAGGGTTGGCCTGCAGTACTTTGTTGAACTTGTCTTGCGAGAAGTTCAGGGTACCGTTTCTGTTGAACTCAATCCCCAGCTCACCCACACGGCGAATCGGAGATTCCACACCCATCTGCGGATTAAGAATCACCCGGCGCAGGCTGTTCTCAATCGAGCGCAGCATACCGTCACCACCCAAAGGGCCCAGAGACGGATTCTTACCGTTACCAGCCTGGAGCTTGCTCTGCTTCTGGATAAAATCCAGAGCCGCATTGTAAGCGTCCACGAAGCTTTTGATCTTGCCGCTGATGACCTCGAGATTTTCCTTCACAGAAAGACGAATCTCGCGTCCCGGCGCCGCAGATTTAAAATCCAAAGTCACACCCGGCACCAAATCCGTGGATTTGTTGTCGGGAAGTTCAATCTCAAAGCCGTCGACTTTGACCTTCGCGTTCTGCGCCTTGCGCGACTCTTCGAAGTACATGTCCTGATCCCCGTCCAGAAGATAAATCTTCGGGAAGGTCACCTGACTGTCGTTACCGGTGGAAAGACCCGACACCAGCAGCTTGAACGGGTTTTCCTTGTCTTTGCGGTCTTCCAGCACCTGGGCTTTTAATCCCACGTTGGCAGCGTTGATTTGCTTCATCACGCCTTCCAGAGTGGAATTGGATCCGTTGATGTACACCTCTTTCGTCCCCTCGGGGGTTTGGAATTTGATGTAGCCAACACCGATCTGAGTCTGATCCTTATCCGGGAATCCATTGGACATGGCCGCTGGTTTTTGCGCCAGCTGCACTACTTCCACAGAGTATTCGCCGGGAATAGCCATTTGCGGGTCGACTTGGCCCTCCACTACATTGGGATCGCCACTCAGAAACTTTTTGTCGACAAAACCGCTGGTGGAAGTCATCTCACCCAGATTCTTGGTGATATCATTCACCTTTGATTCCAGATCCTGCACCAACTTGAGCTTGTCTTCCTGCTTGGCGCGACCGACTTCCATTTGTTTCACGGGAATTCGCTCAGCTTCCATCAGCTGCTCAACGATATTTGGTGGTAGCCCAGAGGCCATGCCGGTTATACGAATCCCTGCCATGAATTCATTGTGTCAAAATGATTCAGTGACCGTGAGTCAATTAAATGTCTCTAGGAAAGGCCAGCGGAGAGGCTTTCAGGGCTCTAATGAAAATAAACCCACAGGGATTTTGACAGGGTCCTGATTTGCTGGACCTCCTGCCGGGAATCTTATGCACTTTTGAAATTAAAACTTAAGCCGAACGCTTAAGTAGCTGTCCTCGAGGAGAGTTATCAGATGGCAAGGTCCATAATTCCAATTCAGGAATTCGGCGGATGATCGTTCCCAGGTTGTCCTTCACGACAACAAAGCGGCCGTCGCCTTCGTCTTCAAGCTCGACAGTCCACTTGTGTTCTTTCATCGCAGGCAAATTACGAAGATGCTCCATGGCTTTTTCAAGCTGCTCTTCCGTCATCGGCTCGCGCTGCTGCTGTTGATTCTGATATTGCTCTTGCCCATTGGCATCACGATCGTGAGTAGAGTCGGACTGAATCGTCTTTCCGATCGAATCAACATGGCGAACTTCATTGTTCGGTATAATGTTGGAAATCAGTCCCTTGATATTCATGCCCAACATATCGGCACATTCCCCCCTCCCCAAAAGGTGCCTGGTGACTTTTTACACCTACACCGCATCATAACCAGACAGAAGTCGTCCCAATATACGACTTCCCTCGACGAAGGAAAGGGTCCTAAACTATTCCAACGGATAGGAGCAAGCATGCAAAAAGCTCTGGCAAAAGAATTAACCTCACTTGTGAACTGGGCTGTGACGGAACTCGGACACGTCATCGAAGCCGAACTGGGTGCCAAGCAGTCTCAGCGAATCGAGAATATCCGCCGCTTTGTGAAGTCCAAAGAAGGCGGACAGCTTAAGGGTTTGCAGAAACTGAAGAACGACATGGAAATTCTTTCGCCCCAGCAGCGCTTTGAGATCGCCCATTCCTTTGCTCTGATGCTGGAGCTGATCAATGCCTGCGAATCTGCGTATCGCACTCACCGCCTGCTGGAAGAAAAGACAGCGCCGCTGAGTGAAGAAGGCCACGCTTATGGGCGCATTATTCATGTGCTGACGGCGCACCCGACGGAATCCCGCAACAGCGACATCATTTTTTACTTCCGCAAGATTCATCAGCTGCTTTTGCAGCGTCTGACCACAGAAAGGCATGATCAGACCGCAGAACTGCATGCACTGCTTCGGATGGCCTGGCAGCTTCCGATGTCCAAGCAGCGAAAGCCCTCAGTCATGAACGAGGCCGAGTACATCTACTCACTGGTGCTTCAAGACGACATCATTGAAATCTATCTGCAACAACGCCATGCCCAGATTCCGTTTTACATCCGCACCTGGGTGGGCGGAGACAAGGACGGACATCCGGGAGTAAATGACAAAACCATGCTGGGAAGCCTTAGTATGTCCCGGGCCCGCCTGCACAGCTGGGTCAAAACACAATTCACTGCTTATCTTGCCGACCTGGCTCCGCTGTCACGATCTGGGTTGCAGCAAAAAAACGACATTCGAAAACTGCAAAGGCACGCTGTGGCTGTAAAAAGAAACCTGATAAAAACCCGTCGTATTTCCACCGGCGATGCCAATCGGGTGCACGCCTTAAGCAAATCAGTCCATGACCTTGCGATGGAACAGCAGAGCATTTTTGGAGCCGAGTCCCCGACCCTGAACCGCATCCGCTATCTGCTAAAAATCTTTCCGGGCCTTGTGGTGCCGCTTGAAATTCGCGAAGACAGCAGCCTGGTGCATGAGGCTTTGGGTGATTCAAGGTCGCGTATGAACATCAGCCGCATGTTAAAGACCCTGGCACGCCTAAGTCCTGACCATAGTCCGCGCAACTATGTGCGTGGCTTTATCTTGAGTCAGTGCGAATCCGCAAAAGACATCGAGGCTGGGATCCAGCTTAGCTCAAAAATGCTAAAAGGCCCCCGACTGCCGGTGGTGCCGCTGTTTGAAAGTTCGCATTCTTTGAAAAACAGTACGGAAATCATAAGCACGTTCCTGGCCGTAAAGAAAAACAAAGCCCTGATCAAAAAGCACTGGTCAGCTCAGCTGGAAGTGATGTTGGGGTATTCTGACTCGGCCAAAGAAAATGGATCCTTCCCGTCTCGATTCCTGATCCAGTCTGCGATGCAGGGGCTTGAGTCCGTCATTGAAAAACAGGGCTTGGTTCCGATCTTCTTCCACGGGTCCGGTGGCAGCATCGAACGCGGTGGCGGTTCGATTCAAGAGCAGACCGAGTGGTGGCCGCTTTCGGCCCTGAAGAATGTTAAGATGACGGTTCAAGGGGAAATGATCTATCGCAGTTACAATTCTCCGGCTATTTTGCAGCGACAACTGAACTTGCTGGTTCAAAACCGCGATGCACGCAAACAGGCCCCGGCAACACGGACTTCAACCATCAACCGCAAAGTCCTGCAGAAGCTGTCAGATTCAATTCAACAAAGCTATCAGCAGACTTTGCAACAGCCGGACTTTCTGGAGCTGATTGAAAAAGCGACGCCCTATTCGTTCATGAAGGACCTGCGCATGGGTTCACGTCCTTCCAAGCGCCAGGGGCCGGTGCAACTTAAAAGCTTGCGCGCCATTCCCTGGGTTCTGTGCTGGACCCAAACCCGCGCCCTGTTCCCGACATGGTGGGGATTGGGAAGTCACTGGAAAGATCTAACAGCTTCAGAGAAGAACCAGTACCGCAGTGCCTTTAAAGAATCCGCGATGTTCCGCAGCTATATCAAGGCCGTGGGTTTCACCTTGGAAAAAATCGAGATGGACGTGTTCTTTATGTATCTGCGCTCTTCACGCTTAAGCAAAGGCACCATCGCTAAATACGAAAACAGCTTCCGCAAAGAGTATGCGGAAGCTGTCAAATGCATCCGGGAAATCGCCCGGGAGAAAAGTCTTTTATGGTACCGCCCGTGGCTTGAAACCAGCATCGGCCTGCGCTCGCCGCTGATTCATCCCTTGAACGTCCTGCAGCTTGTCGCCCTTGAAACCAAAGATATCAAGCTGCTGCGGGAAACAGTCACCGGTGTTGCCAGTGGGATGCTGACTACCGGTTAGTGATGGTGTCGCGAAGCTTGTTAACGTCGATGGCCTTCATGGCAAGGTCTGTGGCTTCGGCGTCAAGTTTCGCCGAATTTTCCAACAGGCCTTCTTTAACCACGACAAGCTCTTCAGGGGTCAAACCGATCTTGTCGAACTTGCCCGCCGCCAGGGCTTCTTTGGCAAGATTCTGGAAGAATTCAGGATCGTTCACCGTCGGACTTAAGCTCTTCAGATAAGCCGTCAATCCGCCCACTTCTTTCAGTTGCTCGCTGATTTCAGCGTCCCCTGTTGTACTCCCACTGTTAAAGTCTTTCCCAGTGTAGCCCCAACGCATGTACGGAGTAATGTAGTCCTCAACCACATCGGCAATTGTCAAAAGAGGATTTTTCTTGTCGCTTTTGTACAGGAGTTCTGCAATCTCCAATGACGGATTGAAGGTGACCTGAACATAGGCTTTGTGCTCGATCTTGTATCCGGCCTTCTTCATGTACTCCAAAGAAGAAATGGTGCCATTCAAACTGTCCTTCGCACTGCTGAGAATCTTTTCACGCTCTGCAAAGAAGACATTGCGGTACGTGTCCTGACGATCACAACCAATGATATTTCTTCCGCCAGTTCCCGCTTCCAGAATATGTTCGTCCGAACAATACATGCCTTTGCTTTTCACGGACTCGATGCCTTTATAAGCCCAGTCGATGGCTTTTTGATCATAAGGCATGACCTTGTCTTTGATGAAAGCCCCCGACACCAAAGATGCGGCATTATCCGTATAATCCATTACCGTGGTAACGACAGACTTTTCCGCGACTGGATTTCCATTCTTACGCTGTTCCAGAGCCTCTTTGATTTCGGCATCCGAATGGTCGACGGAAGAACTGCCTGCGAAGTTATGGCGAAGCCCCAGAACGTGACCCATTTCATGGGCTATCACAGCACGCACATTGTCTTCCTGATCCGGCTGATTCATATCGACTCTCATCCCGCACAGATCGCCATGTTTGAACGAGAACAAATCGTTCTGTCCACCGCCCGTCATGTCTTCTTTTTTGGTGAAAGAGGACGTCATATAAACAAAGCCCCGGAAGGCCTCGCCCGTCAGGGGATCCACCTGGGCATTGGCGTAAGCACCAAACCCGTTATCCCAGTGAATCCAGCGAATCACGATTGAACGGTCTGTTTGCGGATCGGAATCCTTGTAGCCGGTTTCAATCTTCAGAACGTCACGCCCCAGAACGCGGTTCCAGTATGTCACGCCCTCTCTGACTGCTGTCTCCATTTTCTTCGGAACGTTGGCGTCGATCAATACGCGGATGTCACCGGCTTTTTCATCGGTGTTCCAGCGGATGATCTGGGTTTTCATGTTGTCTTCACCTTTCTTGAAGGTGTTGTTGATGAAGAACCCAAAACGATTCTGCGCATCCATGGGCTTGGACTTAAACTCATCGTTCTGAACGTAAGGTTTGATCTCGAAGAAAAGAGTTTTGCTGGTCTCAAACTTTTCAGGCTTTTTCATACCGATCTGTTTCAGCTTTTCTTCGGCCTCCTTGCTTGCGTCGCCCGCTTCACGGGCCTTTTCCACAACACGGATCACCTGCTTCATAAAGATCGAGTTGTTACGCAGGGACAAAGAACTAACGTAAGAATCCTTGATATCCAGATGAGATTCCAGCTTGCGTTCGCCACGTTCGATCACGTCGGAATACGTGTACGGCAGAACTATTTCCATCGAATCCTGTAAATTCATGGACAGGAAGCCCTGACCCATGTCGAACACCACCTGATCGGCGGTTTCATCGACAATTGCAAAACTCTGGATCAGCTGGTCAGCGGTGACAGTCTCGACGACGTCTTTGACGGTCTGATTGAAAATCGCGATGCGATCTCCGCTTCTTTCAAAAGAAATCAACTGAGGGCGGAAGAAGCTGGGCGCAGCGGACCTGGACGACTCGATAACCGTCGGAACCAGCATGAACAGCTTTCCCAAAGAGGACTTTTCAAAGGTCACATGATTTTTACTGACCTTGGCGGATGCCTCGATTTTCCCGGGAGGCAGAGAGTCCTTGACGATGATTTTTTCAGTCTCTTTGCTACAAGCAACCAGCATGGATGAGCAAAGAAGCATGGCAAATGCAGAACGGCTCCAGGACAGCATACGTACTCCCAAATCGATTTAAACCACTTGCCGCCGTCTAAAAACGAGACAGCGAACCCAAAATTGGGTCTAAGCCGGACACCATATCCAACTTAACAGGCTTAAACTTTCAGGAATTACAGCAAAGCAAGAACTGCTCCACGGCTTAGGCTGACATCAGACTGACAGACCAAACGCAAAAAACCCCGTGAACCGAGGCAACCGTATGATCCTAATTATGTTGCGAGGAATCCCAACCCGTAAAGTACCCCAGGAAGACCCATGTCTTCCTGGGTAGGTTGGTACCGAGAGGAAACGGAGGTATCCTCTCAGGTCAAATCCTTATAAAACAATTCTAATATTAACCAATCAGTCTTAGTGCAGAGTTTGGCATCGCGTTGGCTTGAGACAACACTGATGTATTCGCCTGCAATAGAACCTGGTTACGAGTCGTCTCTGCAGTTGCTGCTGCTACGTCTGTATCACGGATACGAGAGTTAGCTGCGGAGATGTTCTCGTGTTGCACACCCAAGTTATCAACTGTGGACTGCAATCTGTTCTGAAGGGCACCAAGATTTGCGCGGTAACCGTTCACTTGAGATTGTGCAGAGTCCACTGCTGCCAGTGCCTCTTGTGCACCTTCTTTGGAAGAGAAGTCGAAACCGTCAATTCCCAAAGAAGACGTGGATGCATTTGTTTCACCGGCGTTGAAGGAGATTCTATCTGCTTCAGGGTCATTGTTGATACCTACCTGGAAGTCGAACTTGTCGCCGGAACCATCCAGAAGTTTTGTTGTACCGAATCTAGTAGTCTGAGTAATACGCTGAGCCTCAGATTTAAGTTGCTGAACCTCTTTATCCAGGAAGCCGCGCTCTGTATCACCGATAGTGTCAGAGGAAGCCTGTACACCCAATTCTCTCATACGAGTCAGGATGTTGGAAATTTCGGACAAACCACCCTCTGCCGTCTGAACCATGGAGATACCATCGTTCGCATTTCGGGAAGCTTGGCCCAGGGATCTGATCTGTGATTTCAAGTTTTCACTGATCGCCAACCCTGCTGCGTCGTCCGCCGCTTTATTGATGCGGGAGCCGGATGCAAGTTGTGACATTGATTTACCGATTTCACGCTGAGAGTTCACCATTGTTCTCTGTGCGTTGATAGCGGATACGTTCGTAGAAATTCTCATTCCCATTTGGGACCTCCATTAAATCGGCCGCCTTATACCTACTTAGGCTAGCCAGTTTGTACACGTTGTTGACCCAAACTTTTGTCTGGCTCTCTCAAGCGAATCTTCGTAAGGCAATCACTCCTTGCGGGTTCCTCGAGAGCTTCGACTTGGTTTGCGTCGTTGCTTCTGACATACCTTTCGGCGAGGTCTTGAAAGGCTTTAGTCGCGTCCAGCACTTCTGGACCATGATCCAGTAAAAGTTGGACTAAGATCCTGAAAAACAGACCAAAACCCTGCCTTTTTCAATACCAAGGTCCAGTCCCACCCAACGTCCAACCCGACCAAAAGAAAGGTGCCTGGTGACTTTTTACACCTACACCGCATCAAAAAGTCAGAATCCGGATCTAAAACGAAGGTCTGAAAGGCTTTGATCTAGGAATTTCATTTGAATGACTACTTATGTATGGGAAGAAACAGATTCATTTGTCATACGGAACTGCCATATCACATCACTGCCAGATGCATTAATCGCGACTGGTTTTCTGTAGAGCCAGAGAATGTTTGGAGAGTGATGACCACGCATCTGCACTTCATACATCTGGCGTTTGGAATTCGAATTCATGCATTTGTATTGATGAGTAACCACTTCCATCTGATTGCCTCAGCACCCGATGGAAATTTAAGTGAAGCAATGCGCTTCTTCATGTCGGAATCCGGAAGAGACCTTCGGACATTCAGCGACCGAATCAACGTCACCTACGGATCAAGGTTTCACCGCAGTCTGCTGTCGAACCAGCTCTACTATCAACATGCCTATAAATACTTATATAGAAATCCGGTCATGGCGGGGCTTTGCGAAAGAGTCGAAGACTATCGATATTCGACATTAAGAAGCCTTCTTGGATTGGAAAAGATGGAAGTTCCCGTATGTGATGACACTCACTGGGAGACCTGGGGCTCACGGTTTGCCACATTAGAGTGGCTAAATACGGATCCCGGACACGAAGATTGGGAAAAGATTCAAAAAGGTCTGAGAAGAAGTATTTTTAAAATCAGCCCCTATAAAAGTCGTCCGTCCCATTTAGAAGTTGACGCGCTGTAGGTGTAAAAAATCACCAGGCACCTTCTAAAAATCCCCGGGGACGGGTGTCCCCGGGGTGGGCTTAAGACGAGGAGTATATGTGGGCGACCCCTCTTCCCGAGAGAAGCCTTATCCCAGAACAGGCTTCTCCCGACATTCCTTAATCGCGAATGTGAATCTTAAAAATTTTGTTTTTTTATAATTAGACCAGTTTCATCGCCACTTGAGGCAACTGGTTGGCTTGTGCCAGTACCGACACCGCCGTATTCTGCAAAATACTTGCAGACGTCATTTCGGCAGTTTCTTTGGCCACGTCGGTGTCACGGATACGAGAATTTGCCGCTGACAAGTTCTCATAGGACACATCCAGGTTACTCACTGCGGACTCCATTCGGGATTGCATCGCACCGAAGTTCGCGCGCATACCCGAGACCTTTTCGATGGCCTTATCCACCGTTTCCAAAGAGTCTCGCGCATCGCCCCTTTCGGCCATCGCAATACCATCAATCCCCAGCGCACTTGAAGTGGCATCAGCATCGAATTCAAATTTGATTACGTTATTCTCATCCGAGTAGGCACCCACCTGGAACTCCATAGCTCCGGCAGAACCATCAAGCATTTTCTTCGTACCGAAGACTGTCGTCTTGGCAATACGATCCGCCTCTTGGATAAGTTGTTGGGTTTCTTTATTTAGGAACTCCCTCTCTGTGTCACTCACAGTATCGGAAGCGGCCTGTACGCCCAGCTCTCGCAGACGCACCAGAATGTTGGAGACCTCATTCAAGCCCCCCTCACTGACCTGAACAAATGAGATGGCATTGTTGGCGTTGTTTCGCGCCTGACCGATACCTTTCAATTGTCCTTTGAAGTTCTCAGAAATCGCCAAGCCCGCGGCGTCGTCGGCCGCATTTACGATACGGCTACCAGAAGCCAATGCCTGTGCGGCATGCTCTGCGCGTTTCTGTTGTTTGGATAGCACGCGTTGTGCTGCGATAGATGCGGTGTTTGTTGCGATTCTTAAGCCCATAGAACCCCCCTTGGGATTAGAGATCCGAGCCGCTGGTTTTTGATGGAATCTAAAATGATCTAAGGTAGCACCACTTACCCTTTGAACACCCGAAATCCGCCTACGTCCCGTGATCTGATTTTGTTTTTAGTAACTCTTAAAACTTTTAAAAAATTTATTTAAGGTTGGAGCCGCCCCTCTTAAGAAACGGTGATTGGACGTTTCTTGAGAGGAGCTTGAGCTTCGAGAGGAGGTATCCTGATTTGATCTGGAGATCCTTTTTAGCTTGCCCAACGTGTACAACAAACTCTTCGGACCTAGGTCCAGAAAACTTTAGCCCAAGGTCTAGGATTTTTTTTGGCGGTTTTGCTAGTGCTTGATTTTACTGGATATTAAGGACTCAAAAATTTTTGACCAAGGTCTAGGTGAGGCCCGACCAAGGGCTAAAAAACGATGTTTTATCGAAGACTTATGTTACACGCATAAAACCCTAAGGTGTTTTACGAACGGCCAGGATGTTGACTCCCGCGGTGGTCGGCGAAGCCATCATCACGCGCTCGACATAGCCGTGCAAAGACTCTTTCTTCACACGTTTATCGTCGTCACTGCCATCACGAGAAGCCCCGTTGCTGGCGTGAACCATGTAAAGCACACCCTTTTCACGAATCAAAAAGCCCATGTGCGAAACATCCAGACGCGTACCGATAGCTTTGCGCAAATCCCAGTTCGGGCGTACCACATGGAAGATGGTCCCAGAGGGGATTTTATCCATCAGCTCAGGACTTTTCAGCAGATCCTCTTTGGCGATATAAGGAAGCTGTCCCAGCTCGGGTTTGAAGTCGCGGCTCATGCCCACAAAAGCCTGCCCCTTCTTTGCAAACCACACGTCTTTCTCAATCCACGTCTGCGACCACTTGGTTTTAGACCCGGCAATAGACCCGGTGATGTCTTTCACAAAGCCGTTTTCGATATTGTTGGGAATCCAGTCGATACTCGGAAAGTGATTGCGCGACTCGTATGACACCACCGCTTTTTCATAGCGAATCTGATTCATCCGAACACGGAACTGCTCCGGAGTCGACGACAACGACAATGCCAGCACTGTTTCCACAAACGTCGTGCAGTCAAAACCATCAAAGCGATAAAGCGGTCCCTGGCTGACATCACCGCCTTGGCCTTCACCCAGAGGATCCACGATGTACGGGCTTTTTTCAGAAAGGAACTGCAAAGCAAACAACGACACACGGTCTTTGCCCTGCCCCTGATTCAATTGCGCTGTTGAGGTGTAAAGGCTTTGCAGGCGCTGCTCTGTCCCGGTGACTTCGGCCAACGCATAAGCCGGCACCATCCCCATAATCAGGGAGGACACAAGCAGTGATCGAAGCAGAGAACGTTTCATAGTCACCTCATGAAAATCCAGCATTCCCCTACAAAGCAAAACGGGGACTCAAAGAGCCCCCGTTTAATTCATTCTCGCCGACAAAAACTGTGTATCACTTTGACACAGCGACATTTAAAGCCGCTACTTCACGGCCTCGCTCATCCAGGCCTCCAGTTCAGAAGCCCCCAGCCACTGGGTTTTGCGCACATCCGCTGCCTTGCGCACCACCATGAAAGACACCGTCGCAGACACTGGTTCCTGCGCAAGTAATCCAATCGCCGCCGCATACACCGACGGGGATTCCGACGGCAGCACATGCCCGGCATTTGCCACCACAATCACACGCACGGGCTTACCTGTGCGCAGATAGTTTTTCAAAGCCACAATCTGATTTTTTAAACGTTCCGAATTTTCCTCGCCCGCCAGAATAAAATCACGAGTCACCGCGTCTGCTTTATAATCCACCTTGGTCAGATCAAAATCTTCCGCCGCGCGGGCAATCGTCACGTATCCCGCCTTGATATCCGCCGTGCGCGGATTTGCGCCGTAGTATTCGGGGTCACTGGCAAGATTCGCATCAACAGTCGCCCCCCAGTGCTTAGTGTAAGCCTGATCACGGAACTGACGAATCCAGAACGGAGCCATCAGCGGATTCATGCGCAGCCAGCCTTCCCAAAGCTCGGCGTTCCTGGCCGCTTCAGGATTAGTTTCAGTGGGAATGCCCAACGGCACAGTTTCAATCACATGCGGGAAAAGTTTTGGATTTAAAAATGCCCCTACGGTCGACGTGTAAGACAACGTGACCGGAACGGCGTCTTTGATTTTCAAAGCCGCAACCAGTTTTTCAATGTCAGAAGAAAAATCCGCAGAACGAATTGTCGAATCGTACAGGAAGTACGGCGTCTCACTTGCTGAAAGGCCTTCAATGGAAAGAGGATGGGCTGGCAATGAAGGCAGCAAAAGATTCCACCCCTGTTCTGCCAGCAGTTGCACCGACCGATCGCCCGCACCAAGGGCGCGGTTGACTCCGGGAAGTAAAATCAAAGTGGAAGAGGCTTTATTGGTTTGGATGTATTCATAGGCAATCACCCTGCCTGTTCCCAAACGAAGATGTTGAACCTTGGCCGCGGCTGTCAGTGATACCAGAAAAACTGAAATGAACAGAGCGATTGTTTTCATGAAGCTGGAAGTAACAAAGGCTCTGGGTGTTGGCAACAGCAAAAAATTAGAGCTTTTAACCTAGTTTTGCTGTTCTTCAAGAATGGATTTTTTTAGCCCCGGGAATCCCCGGCGTTCTCGTGCACTGGCCGCTTCTTCACCCCGGACCACACGATATTCAATGCGATTCTTGGGATCCCCAAAACCGAGCCGCGCCATGGTGTTTTTCTTATTGCGATGATCCATGTATCCCGTGAAGAAATCAAAACGGCCCGCCCCTTTGACTCCACCACCGGCATCGCGAATGACGATGTACCCGTCATGAACTTCACCATTTGGCATCTTTGCACCCACCAGGCGTGGAATGTAAAGCACATCACCCAACTTATAGATTTTCAAATCCGCCGCCGCCGAGAAATAAGGATCCAGACATGCATTGCTGACACCGTAACCGAAAGGACAAGCCTTGGTGTCCGTCACGATAAAACGAGCCACGCCGTCTTTGGTTGAATGATAGTTGTAAGAGGTCGCCACACCATCATCCTCTATCAGGCAGGAACCTTGAAGCAGACACTGGGCATAATCAGAATCACACAGGGTCGTCAGCACACGCCCGTCGGGTGAAAGCAGATCGCGCAGTGATGCAGAAGAGCACTTGTTTTTATCAAGCTGAATTGTGGGTTTGTAGTAAATGGTCGGACTTAACCCCGAACCGTCGCTGGATTTCGAAGCCGCGCAGGCATTAAGCAACAAGGCAGACGCAAGAAGAGCCAGAATCTGAATGGAAATTTTCATATTTAGGCCCTCCTTTGTTCCTGCTATTTATAGCAAACTTCAGAGGGGTTTTCCGACTTGGCAGGAAAAATACAGAGAGCACATGTAAGGCTTACACTGATGGCAAAAGTTTAATCAATGCGCAGAAAGTATTTCAGCAGATAGTCATCGACGATGCGCTGAAAATTGACCTTCTCCAGGGCCTTTTTAAGCTTAGCCGCCTTATCACGATTATGGGTGTTAAAGGCAACGTAAAGCTCTTTGTCTTCCAGGATTCTCTGATTGACAGAAACCCGGCCCACATAGTCCGGATGAGTTCTTGAAATCAGATACCGGGCGTTGTTGATATCCATCAAGGCACCATCAATCTGCCCCAGCGCCACCCGTCTTACGTTGGTGTCGTCACTTTGCACAGATTCGACAGTCAGCACTTTTTCCTTTACCAGACGATTGAACTCCGTGGTGTTACTGTACCCGTCTGTGACTCCCAACTTCTTTCCCTTGAGATCCGGCAGCTTTGACCAGACCAGAGGCTTGCTTCTTTGCTGAATGAAACCCAAAGGAGATTTAAACAAAGGCTCCGAGCGAGTAAAACCCGGCAGCACCTCTTTCCAAGAAGGAAAATAGCCGATCACATCGGGCTGTTCGGCTTTTTTCTGTGTTTGAGTCCAAGGATAGAAGACAAACTCGACACTCACACCGGCCTTGTTGAGAGTGTCTTTCAAAGCCTTTGCTGCCGCTCCGTTTTCGGGACAGCGAGAACAGGTGAAAGGAGGCCATTCCAGTGTCATCACAACCCAGCGTTCCGCATAGGACCGCGAGCTTGTGAGCAGCAGCACTGCCGTCAGAAAGATCGCCTTGATTACATTCATTTAACCTCTACTCCCAAGCCTAGTTTCCTGCTTGTATGTCACTCGCTGATTGAACTAGGAAGACGTATACGATATCACTAAAAATGCATAGGCTAATCAATAAGCATGACATTACGTTTAAGAATTTTCTTATTCAATTTAATCTCCGTCTTTCTTGCGACGTTTGTTGTTGCGCTTATTGGCCTCAAAATTGTCGAATCCACTGTTATCGACAGCACCTATGAACGTCTGACTCAAATCCGTATCAGCAAGACCAGCTCCATTGAAAACTATTTCCGTGATCTGCAAACGGCGATCAATTTGATTTCTTCTCACGAATTGACGGACGATCTGCTGCACGAAAAGAAAGTCGACAGCCTGCCTGAGTTCCGCCGCCTGCTGGACAACTATGTCCTGGACTTCAACATTTACGACATGGCGCTGATCAACAATCAGGGCGTTGTGGTCTACACGACCCGCAAAGACATCGAAGACGGCTCTTCGGTGTCCACCGGTCTGGCACCAGGATCAAAACTCAAGGACATCTACACTTGGGGTGTGAAGGCTCAAGAGGGCTCAACCCTTTTCCTGGACTTCGACAAGGACAGCCTGAACCCCAACTCTGCCACCGGATTTGTTGCCTCTCCGATTTATCGCAACCTGCGCCCCGTTGGTGTTCTGGTCCTGAAAATCTCAATCTCGGAGATCGATCGTATCACCAGTGACAACTTCGCGTGGCCAACCCACGGCATGGGCCAAACGGGCGAGACGCTGATCTACGGTGAAGACTGGAGTCTGCGCAACACCGGAAGATTCCGTGTCGAGGCCAGCCAAGCCGCCCAAGGCAGCCTTGAAGCCGAAGTCCTTTCCTCCAACCGCGGCGATGAAGACATCAAGAAAATTGAAAACCTGAGCGAGGTGCGCGAACTGGGCACCGACTATCGCGGGCAAAAAGTCATTCGTTCCATCGGAAAGATTTATCTGCCCAACGGAGAGCTTTGGTACATCCAGACCAAGATTGACGAAAGCGAAGCCTTTGCCGTTTTGGATCGCATCGCCATTGCCTCCAGTGCTGCGGCTGTTTTGATCTTTATCCTGTTCTTCTTCGCAACCTTTGCCGCCACCGGAAAAGTCGTGGAACCGATCCAGCTTCTGACCGACCGCCTGGAAAAGCTGGGAACAAGCAACCTGACCCAGAAGATCAATTACAATTCCAAAGACGAAATCGGTTTGCTGGTAAGCAAGTACAATCAGCTGGCCGACCGTTTGGAAACCACCACCGTTTCCAAAGAGTTCCTGGACAGTGTCATTCAATCCATCAAGGCCTTCCTGTTCATCGTCAAAGTGAGCCATCACGACGACTGGAGACAGGCGTCGTACATGATCTCCCAGGCCAATGAATCGGCGCTGAAGTTCCTGGGCTATTCCATGAATCAGATTTCCCATGTGGATCTTAAACAACTGATCAACACACAGGAAGAATTCAATAACTACACCTGGCTGCTGCAAACCCGTCACAGTATCGAAGCCGAGATCACGGCTCAGGACGGACGTCGCCTGCCGGTCCTGATGAACTGGGCGGCCCTTCCCAACCGAACCAGCAAAGATCTGACCTTCGTGTTCGTCTGCACCGACATCACCGACCGTATCACCGCAGAAACCGCCCTGATCGAGGCGCGTGAACAGGCCGTGAAAGCATCTCAGGCAAAATCCGAATTCCTGGCTCGTATGAGTCACGAGATCCGCACCCCGCTGAATGCCATCATCGGTATCACCGACATCCTGGCGGAATCCGATTTGAAGCCGGAGCAATCCCAGCTGGTGCGTGTGTGTGCGAATGCCGGTGAAAATCTGCTGGCGCTGATCAACGATATTCTGGATATTTCCAAAATCGAAGCCCGTGAAGTTCGTCTGGAAAAAATCGCATTTGACCTGGAATCAACGACCACGAATATCTGCGACATCCTGAAACAAAAGGCGACGGAAAAAGATCTGAAGTTCTCTTTGAGTGTGAATCTGCCGAAGAACCGCGCTCCTCTGGTCATCGGGGATCCGACCCGTCTGCGCCAGATTCTGTTCAACCTGATCGGGAATGCCATCAAGTTCACCCAGCAAGGCGAGATCGCCGTGTCCTTGGACTTTGACAGCAATTCGCAAAAGTTTGTGCGCTTCACGATCCGTGATACCGGCACCGGGATCCCTAAAGACAAACAACATCTGCTGTTCCAAA
Source organism: Bdellovibrio bacteriovorus (assembly GCF_048286975.1). GTDB lineage: Bacteria > Bdellovibrionota > Bdellovibrionia > Bdellovibrionales > Bdellovibrionaceae > Bdellovibrio > Bdellovibrio bacteriovorus_H. The sequence continues at coordinate 260,744 of NZ_JBLVRT010000001.1, forward strand.
GCTTTGTTCAGGCAGACAGTTCCATCACCCGCAAATTCGGCGGCAGCGGACTGGGCCTGACCATTTCAAAAAATCTGGTTGAGCTGATGGGCGGCCGCATCTGGTTCCAGAGTGAAGAAGGCACCGGAAGTTCGTTCTATTTCACAGTTCCTTACGTTCCAACCGAAGCTCCGCGAGAGCTGGCGGCACCGGAAAAAATGCCGGTGGCCGACACCACACCACGAACACCGATGAGTGAACTGACGGTCACCCGTTCTGCGCGCATTCTGGTGGTGGATGACACCGAAGACAACCGCTTCCTGCTTTTGACTTACCTGAAGAAACTGCCCTTTGAAGTTGTGCAGGCCGAAAACGGCAAAGAAGCTGTTGAAAAAGTTCTGGCTGAACCATTTGATTTGATTCTGATGGACATTCAGATGCCGGTGATGGATGGCTATGCGGCCACCCGCAAGATCCGTCAGTGGGAAAAAGACCAGGGCTTAAAACCGATTCCGATCATCGCAGTGAGCGCCAATGCCATGGCTGAAGACATGCAAAAATCCCTGGATGTGGGCTGCAGCGAACACGTCACAAAGCCCATCAAAAAATCAGCCCTGCTGGAAATGATTCAAAGATACCTGGGATAACAGCCTACCAAAATTTAAGGCTGGTCAAAAAGGTTCAGATGCAAGGCGGAGTAGGCCCTCGCAGCGCAGGCGTGCTCCAAGCACGTCGGAGCGAGAAGGCCGCCCGACAACGCAGCAGATGGGCCTTTTTCACCAGCCGGTTAAGCGAAGCGGCCGTTGCGGATGGTGGTGACCTTGTTGCCAAGGATCTCCACGTCACGCTGGTCGTGGGTCACAAGCAAGGTTGGAATTTTCTCGGTCTCAATCACACTTTTCACCAGTTTACGGCTTTCATCGCGCAGCTCCTGATCCAAAGCGGAAAAAGGTTCATCCAGCAAAAGCAAACGAGGCTCGCCCATCAAGGCGCGCGCAATGGCAACACGCTGCTTTTCTCCACCGGAAAGAACCGCCGCCGGCCTTTGCAGGAAGGACTCCATTTTCAGGATTGATGAAAGTTCCTTTAATCGCGCACTGGATTTCGCCGGATCCACTTTGCGGGCCCGGGCCGCAAACATCATGTTTTCTTCAGCACTCAGGTGCGGAAAAAGATCCAAAGTCTGAAACACCACGCCCAAATGACGATCCGGAGTTTTCAGCTTTGCCAGATCCGTCCCCTGATAAGTCCACTTAAATCCCGGGCAGTTCTCAAGCCCCAGCAGGATGCGAAACACCGAGGTTTTTCCAGAGCCCGACGGCCCCCACAACACGGTGACGCCCTCATCCAGGATTTCCCAGGTATCGATGTCCAACTTGAAGTCTCCGTAATCACGGTGCAAATTTTCGACCAAGGACACGGCTGCCTCCCACACATAAAACAAAACAAATCAAACCGGCGACAATAATCAAACTGCTTAAGACGATGGCCTGATTCAGGCGATAACCTGACATCAAAGTTTCCGTCATCATGGCGATGCTAAGATCCCGGTGTGCCAGAATCCGCGATACGGCGAAGTCACCCGCAGCCCAGATCGACGCAATCCCCGCCAGCAACCCCGCACGCCCTGAAAGCTGTGGGAACAGGATTTCTTTAAATATCTGCGCCTTGGAAGCCCCCATGGAATAAGCCACCGTCATCTGATTTTGCAAAGCGTGCAGCTCGCTGTCCCAGCCCATGCGGAACAAACTGTTCAGACTGAGCAACGTCAATGCCACAGGAATTTTGATAAACGGATAGAAACCTTCATTGGGGCCTAAAATCAAAAGACAGAAACAGGCCAAGGAAGTTGACGGCGCCACATAGCCATTGAGGAATCTTTCAAACCAAGCCTTCGGCCAGCAGTAAGCAATCAGCATCAGGCCGGCATAGGATAAAATCCCCACACTCATTCCCAATGTCAGACTGCCAATAAAGTTCCAGATTAGAGCGGACTGCAATTCATAGAAAGTGGAAATCTGCGAAAGTCCTGACAAGAAACCCTGCACATACCCAAACAGATACAAGAAGGAAAGCCCGGCAATAACAATGATCCCAGTTGGTGTTTTCAGCAGACTTAAGTTCGCTGTGCGAGTGCTGTGCACGCCTTTGCCGCGGCTGGCGACAAAGGACAGGGCAAAGATAAACACCGATTGCAGGAAGGCCAGCAAAACCGCATCTCCCCAATTGCTGGAAAGACGGATCTTTTCATAAATCAGAACTTCCACGGTGGTGCCACGCCCACCGCCGACGATCAATGGCACCGCGAAGCTGCCAAAGCAGATCACAAAAATAAACAAACCCAGCAGCCAGAAATCTTTTTTCAGCATCGGGAACAACCCGCGCAGCAGGAACTGCCAGCGGCCCGCCCCTTCGACATAAGCAAGCTCGATCATGCCGCCCAGTTTGTTTTCAATGGTCGACGCCAACAAAACCGCCACCAGGCCGAAATTCATTAATGTGTGCACGATCACAATCCCGGGGATTCCCATCGGGAACGGATCAATCACGTTCAGAGTGGAAAGCAGAATAAAGATCGGCGGCATAAAGTTCGGCAGCAGGCACAGAATCTCAAGCCCCCAGCGAATCCTGGTCCCGCGGGCCGAGTGCAGGGTCAATAAACCCAGCGCCACCCAAAAACCCATGATCAGTGAAAAGACGGAAGAAAAAAATGCCTGCAGGAAGCTGTTCTTAAACGCCCAGACCAGCTCGCCCATGTCGGGCCAGCCGGAAAAACCAAACTGAGTCAGTAAAAACAGGAATGGAAAAATCAGAAACAGCACCAGGCCAATTCTGAGGCACTGGCGCAGGTTCAATTGAGATCGCCCCGGCGGATCTCTGTCCAACGGCGAAGCAGGCGGTCCACTTCGGTGGAAGAAAGAATCTCAACCTGTTGCATGGTTTTGACATTCATCAAAGGAGCAAAGGCGGTGTTTTCCATCACACCCTTCATCACGGGGAACATATAGTTCTTTTCCATGATGATCTTCTGGCCTTCGTTGGAAAGCATCAGATTCACGAACTGCTCAGCCAAATCGCAGTGGCGGCAGAATTCAGGAATGCCCACAAATTCAAACTGCACTGGCAGGGCTTCGCTGAACGGCAAAGCCACATAGTCTTTCTTTTTTTCTTCGATTTCGTGATACAGCGGCGATGTCACATAGGAGTAAACCAATTTGGCCTGCTTGTTGGTGAAAAGACCATATGACGTGGACCATGTCGGGGAAAAGCTATGAACCTGAGTCATCAGCTTTTGCAGATAACGGAAACCCTCTTCCTCGCCCTTGGAACGAATCACCCAGTACAGGAACTGCATCCCCGGCGAACTGGTGCGCGGGTCTTGTAGGGCGATTTTCTTGGCAAGCTCTGGCGCCAGCAAATCATCCAAAGACGATGGCATGCGCATCAGTTCATTTTTGCGGGCAACGAAGGTCAAAGCACCCCAGTCGTAAGGAACAAAGAAGCTGTTAGCCAAGGCTGGTTTCACGGCATCATAGACATCCAGCTGACCCAGGCTAAGTTTTCTCCAGCTTTGCTCAGACACCGCTTTGGAAAGATCAAACTGATCCAGGCCCACCACAACATCCGCACCAAGGCTTTCACCTTCGATTTTCAGACGTTGCAGCAAAATTCCAGAATCACTGCCTTCGATGAACTCCACTTTGCACTTACAGCTTTTTTCAAACAGGTCTTTCAATGCCGGTCCCGGTCCCCAGCGACCGGTGAAGGACGCATAACCAAAGACACGCACAGTGGGAAGTGAACTGTTCGGGGCTGACGTATCCGTGCGGTTCAGCACTGCCAGGAACAGGCCCAAAAATACAACAGTCAGGAAAAGAACAAAGTGCTTCACGCTCTACCACCAAAGTCCGCGACGGCGCTTGAAGAAATAATAGTCAAAGCCCAGACAGCGTCCCGCTCCGACCCAAGCCAGAATCAGGTGAATCGCCAGGAAGGTTTTATACAAATCCTCCATAGCCGGGCCCGAGATAAAGAGCATGGTCACACACAACAGCACCCCAAGGAATGCCACCGGACGAACCACGTATCCGATGATGTAGGAAATAGCGACCGCAAACTCCAGACCCAGAACAATGAAGGCCACAGTCTGCCAGTTGGGAATCATCGTGGAGCTGGCGAAGATTTTAAACCAGTTCGGAGCATGACTGGCCGGAAGCCATTCAGCCATTTGATCCGCAATGCGCGGGCGGGTCAGGAAATCACCACGATATTTCATCAGGGCATGTTCCAGATAATAGTAACCCAGGAAGATTCTTAAAAAAGAGATCGGAAGAAGATGACCTACGTATTTAACGCTCTCAAAGAATGAAACTAACATGAAGCCATTGTGAACTAGACACCCTTCTTAGGGCAAGTCTCCTCGAGAAAGCAATGACTGCACGCAGGTTTTCTCGCCTTACAGACAGCTCGACCATGAGAAATCAGCCAATGAGGTAACATGATCCAATCTTCAACGGGGACGAACTTTGACAGTTGACGCTCAATCATCACCGCGTTGTCAGTCTTTACCCACCCAAAGCGGTTGGCCAATCGGGTCACGTGGGTGTCCACGACGATCCCGCTTGGAATATTAAAGGCATTTCCCAGCACCACATTGGCGGTCTTGCGGCCTACGCCGCCCAGCTCGACCAAAGCCTCGAGATTTTGCGGGACTTCGCCCCCGTGCTTTTCCACCAGGGTGGTCGCACAGGCTTTCAGATTTTTGGCTTTGTTTTTATAAAAACCGGTCGAGCGGATCAGCTCTTCCAGGGATTCGACCGGCGCTTTCGCCATGGCCTTCGGGGTTGGGTATTTCTTAAACAGCGCCGGAGTCACCATATTAACCCGCTCATCCGTGCACTGGGCAGAAAGAACGGTGGCCACCAAAAGCTCAAAGGGATTGGTATAGTTCAGGGCGCAATAAGCGTCAGGGTAATATCTCTTGAGAAGTTCAATAGTTGCAAGAGCCGCCGCCTCTTTGGCAGAGGGCTTTTTTGCCGGGGACTTCTTACTCGCCATCGTTTCCGATTGCCTCAACCGGGCAACCTTCCATCGCTTCTTTGCACAGAGCTTCTTCTTCCGGAGTCTCTGGCTGGCGGGATACGAACGCGTGGCCGTCTTCCTCATGCATAGAGAAGTTCTTTGGCGCCGTCAGAACGCAGGCATCACAAGCAATGCAAGATTGATCCACGAACATCTTGCCGGGCTTATTTTCTTTCCAAGACTGACTTTTCTCTGCCATTACAAACTCCTTAGGGGGGCCAAGCCGCCTTAATATAAGGCTTTTGCCCTTGATGTCAAACCCCCTTCCCGACTTGGGTCGCATTTTTCAGGCCGTCCTATGTTACTCACTGGGTCCCCACCCCGTCCCTCGTATAGTATCTATATATGAGCCCCAGAGGGCCTTTAGGAACAAACCGCAAGTTCCGCAGCAGTAGGTCCCGAAAGGGACCACGTCCGCGAGGATGTGTCCGAAGCGGTTTGGTCCTAAAGGCCCTCTGGGGCGCTCTATGTAGATATAAGGAGAGTTCATGGAAGGACCTCGTTCCCCCCTGGAAGCTGAGCTTCCTCAGGTTTTGGATTTCCTCAACAAAAAGCTTCGCAATGATGCCGCTTGGTCCATTGCTGCGGAATATCCAACGGCCTTTTCCTCTAACAACTTGCATAATATGCGTATCATCGCCGATGAGGGCTCCGTACTATCCCACGCGGTCATGAAACCGCTTATCATTAAAAGCCCCCATGTGATCTTTAAAGTGGGCGCGATTGGTTCTGTTGTTACCGACGATCAGCACCAGGGTCAGGGCTACAGCACGCAGATCATCAACGACTGCCTGAAGTCCGCGACCGAGCAATCCTGCGACATCGCGATTCTTTGGACGGACCTGTTTGATTTCTACCGCCGCATGGGCTTTGAACTTGCGGGATCTGAGGTCAGCTTTGTGATCGAGGAAAACTTTGATGTTCCGCCGATCAATCTGCGCTTCTCTACCGACAACAAAGTGTCGCCGGATGCGATTTACCGCCTTTATGCGGCTCATTCCGTCAACTCTGTGCGCACGATTGAAGAAACCAGAAAGTTCCTCTCAATCCCGCAAACAAAAGTATACACTGCCTGGGAACCGACCGGTCAGCTGGCGGCTTATGCGATTGAAGGCAAAGGTGCGGATCTGGGTGGCTATATCCATGAATGGGGCGGCTCGGTTTCCAAACTGATGGCACTGTTTGCATTCATTCGCGCCCAAAAAGATCAGCCTTACACAATCATCTGTCCACGTCATGCAACCAACCTGATTCAGGCTTTGCAAACCAAGGACGTGACGATGAATCACGGTTATCTGGGCATGATCAAACTGGTGAACTTTGACCAGCTGGCAGCCAAGATCAAACGTGCATTCCGCGCTGAAGGCATTGCCGACATCGTGCTGGAAAAACATCCCAACCACTTTGTTTTCGGGGTGGGCCAGGATCTTTACACCATTAATAACGAAACAGACATGGTGCGCCTGCTGTTTGGCCCGGTGGACTTCCGCGGCCTGGGAATCTTCAAAGAAGAAACCGCGAACAAACTTGAAAAAATACTGCCACTGAATCTGTGGATCTGGGGATGGGACTCTATATGAACCGATTTTTAAAACCCCTGCTGCCTCTGCTTCTGGCAGCGACCGCTGTGTCATGCATTAAAACTCCGGAGCTGGAAGAGGAGGAAAACCCTTCATCTTTGGCGCAGGTTCAGGATTCTTTGTCTGAAGCCTGGGGTTCTGCGGACCCGATGACCATGACTCCGAATGATTTCCTGCTGCAGCAGACCTTCCGCAAAATTGAAACTGGCGAAGACCGTATGCTTTTGCAGGAAGGCATTACCATTTCCAAAAAAGAAGAGCGCGCCAATGACTGGTTGTACACGTACCTGTACCAGACCGAGTCTTTGACCTCTGACGGCAACACCCAGCAGTCCACCCGGGAAGATCACCGCTCGGTCACCAAAGCGGAACCAGCGATGGAAGTCTTCGCCCGTGCTCCGAAATTGAAAGGTGAAATATCCGCCAAAGCCGATGACCTGCAAATGTCTCTGGGCTTTGAGCGTTTGATCGGCCTGGCTTATGCCTGCCAGCTGACAAGCGAACAGATGAAAATCTGCACGGAAACTCTTGGCTATGACAGCTGCGAGGTGAAGTGTTCCAACCTGCAGGTGACGGAAGAAATGCGCCCGGCTCCGGATTTGATGAAAACTCAGGCCAACTGCGGCGGACTTGCCAACTGCACCATGAAAGTGAAAACCGTTTCATTTGACTGGGCTGCTTACTATAAAAAAGGCGAAGCCACCGAGAAGCAGAAGGTCAATTACAGCATCTCCATTACTCCGGACCTGCCATTCTTCTCTCGCGTGACGGATTACTGCTATCGTGCGCTGGCGCAAGCCGGATCACAAAAAGCTCTCGTGACTGTCTGCACTCGATTGAAAAATTATAAACCGGGCGGCACCTAGTCCGCCCCGCGATTCGTTGCCAACACCTGGTGAATCTTGTAGGCTAAAACCTCCTGTGGAGGTTTTATGAAAAAAATTGCCGTTGTACTTTCCGGCTGCGGTCACCGCGACGGAAGTGAAATCACTGAATCCGTCAGTTTGTTGATCGGCCTTCACCAGGCTGGTGCCGAAGTTCACTGCTTCGCACCTGATATTCAGATTCCCATCACCAATCACATCAATGGCGAAACCCAAAACGAAAAACGCAGTCTGCTGGCTGAAGCAGCCCGCATCGCCCGCGGCCACATTCAAAGCCTGGACAAACTTCACGCCAAAGATTTCGATGCCGTTGTGTTCCCCGGCGGCTATGGTGCTGCGAAGAATCTGAGCAACTGGGCAGAAAAAGGGGCCCAGTGTGAAGTGAATCCGGATGTAAAGCGGGTGATTCTGGAATTCCACTCGGCCAGCAAGCCTATCGGAGCCCTTTGTATTGCTCCGGTTCTGGTGGCAAAAGTTCTGGGCGACAAGAAAGTCACGGTGACCATTGGTGATGATGCAGCCACGGCGGCGGAAATTGAAAAAACCGGAGCCATTCACGAAGAGTGCCCGGTGAATGACTATATCACCGACCGCGAAAGCAAAGTGGTCACAACTCCGGCTTACATGTACGGAGATGCAAAACCGAATGAGGTCTTTGCCGGCATCTTTGGCTTGGCCCACGAAATCGTGGAATGGGCTTGATAGATATTGGATATTAGAGATTAGAAATTGGCGTAAGCCGTAGGACGTTAGAGGATTTTGAGTATGAAGAAAATTGTGGCTTTGATTTTTGGTGGCAAGTCTGCGGAGCATGAAGTTTCTTTGCGTTCAGCTAAGAATGTGGCGGATGCTTTGGATAAAGACAAGTTTACGCCCGTTTTGATTGGGATCAGCAAAGAAGGCAGCTGGTATCGCTTCCCGGATATGGGTGTTTTCACTGAAGCGACCAAGATTGTTGATAGTGCCCTTCCTTCCAAGGCAGAGCCGGTGGCTTTGATGTCATTGCAAGGTAAGCCGGTTCTTTATTCTTTGAAAGATCAGTCCAAGACCGCGGTCGACGTGGCCTTCCCTATTCTGCACGGAACCATGGGTGAAGATGGAACGATTCAGGGACTGTTTAAGATGGTTCAGCTTCCGTTTGTGGGTTGCGGCGTGTGGTCTTCAGCGGCGGGCATGGACAAAGAGATCATGAAGCGTCTTTTGGCCGTGGCGAAAATTCCCAATGCCCGCTATCTGCTGCTGACTCCGCATCAGAAAAACGATTACAACGAAATCGTAAAGGAACTGGGCTCCCCGTTCTTTATCAAACCGGCCAATGCCGGATCTTCTGTCGGCGTTCATAAAATCAAAACGGCTGAAGACTTTGTCGTGAAGCTGAAAGATGCTTTCCAGTTTGATACCAAGGTGCTGGCCGAAGAATTCATCCAGGGCCGCGAAGTGGAGTGCTCCGTGATGGGCCACAACCACGCTCCCAAAGCCTCTTTGCCGGGCGAGGTGATCCCGCAGCACGAATTCTATTCCTATGAAGCCAAATACATCGATGACAACGGCGCCCTTCTGAAAATTCCGGCAGAGCTGTCACCAGAGACCACCAAAGCCGTGCAAAAGATGGCCGAGCAAACATATCAGGCCATGGGTTGCGATGGGTTGACCCGTGTGGACTTCTTTATTCGTCCCAACGGAGAGTTGTACATCAACGAAATCAACACCATTCCTGGTTTTACCAAGATTTCAATGTATCCTAAAATGTGGGAGGCCTCGGGCCTGAACTACAAGGAATTGATCACTCAACTGATTCAATTGGGCTTTGAAAAGTTTGAAAGCGAGCAAAGCCTCAAGACCAGCTACTTAGATTAACTTTCTGCAATAATCGCATTAAAGACCCTGAAAGTTTTCAGGGTCTTCCTTCCTATGTCCTGAAGCGCCGTTAAAAATTATTTTTGTTTATTTAGTCGTCCATTTAGTCGATACACTACTATCATGGGCATCAGACGTTTCTGGAAATATCTTTCGGTCGCAAATAAGCTGTATATCGTTATCGGCGTCATGGCACTGCTTATTGCCCTGGAGCTTTTCACGCTTTATTTTGCCATGAATTCTCTTTCTTCGGTGCGCGCATTCGTTGCCGGGGAAAGCATGTGGTCAAAGGGGCAAAAAGACGCCGTCATCACTTTGCACAAGTATGCCCGCACCCGTGATCCGCAGTTTTACACCACCTTCCAGGAAAACGTGCGTGTGCCTTTGGGTGACAGCAAAGCACGCAGTGCTTTGGAGGAAGCTCCACCGGACACAGCAAAAGCCAAAGAAGGTCTGCTGGAAGGAAAAGTTCATCCGGATGATATTCCCGGTGTGATTTCACTGGTGCTGAGATTTCATAATTTCAAACACGTGAAAAAGGCCCTTGAGATCTGGCGCGAAGGTGACCAGATGACTCAAGAGCTGATTGTCATGGGTGAAAACCTGCACATGCTGATTCAAAAAAATGCGCCCGAATCAGAAATCTTCAAAGCCCTGAACAGTGTCGATGATCTGAATGACCGCCTGACCGTTCTGGAAGCGTCGTTTTCTTACACTCTGGGTGAAGGTTCGCGCTGGCTGGAAAACATGCTGATGGTCACGCTGATCTTTGCCGTGCTGATTGTCGAAGGCACCGGCCTGTTCCTGACGATCAGCTTCAGCCGCAATCTTTCCAAAGGTCTTTCCGAACTGAACACAGCCGCACACGAAGTGGGCGAGGGTCGCTTTGATGTTCACGTGCCGGTTCGCTCGGGCGATGAACTGGGGCAGCTGGCTGAGTCGATTAACTTAATGGCCCACCATCTAAGCAGCAGTATCGGTGAACGACAGCAGGCGGAACAAGCAAGTCAGCTGAAAAGTTTGTTCCTGGCCAACATGTCCCACGAGATACGCACACCTTTAGCGGCGATCATTGGCTTTTCGGATTTGCTGAAAGAATCGAATCTGGATGAAAGTGAACGCCTGCAGTACGTGAACATTATCCACCGCACGGGCGAACATCTGACCCGCATCATCAATGACATTCTGGATCTTTCCAAAGTGGAAGCGGGTCACTTGGAAATGCAAAGCAATCCGGTGAATCTGAATTCACTGCTGGAGGACCTGCACATCCTGATGGTGGCTCGTGTGGGCGACAAACCCGTGCATGTCGAGTTCAACCGCCGCGGCATTGTGCCCGACATGATCCGGACGGATCCTTTGCGTCTGCGCCAGATCCTGACCAACATCATCGGGAACGCCATCAAGTTCACCGATCAAGGGTATGTGCGCATGACCTATGAAATCTCCGGCAACAACCTGCTGTTCACCATCAAAGACACCGGTGTTGGGATTTCATCTTCGCAAAGATCGAATCTATTCCAGGCCTTCTCGCAGATCGACAACTCGGTTTCGCGCAAATATGAAGGCACCGGCCTGGGGCTGGTTCTGTCCCGCCGCCTGGCGCAGATGATGGGTGGTGACGTTGTTCTGGAAGACTCTGAACCAGGCAAGGGCTGCACTTTCATTGTTCGAATCGCTCTGGATATCCCGAAAATCCACACGGCGAAAATCGCCCCTGCTCCTGCCAAAGAAGTTCATCTGGGCGAACAGCTTTCATCCACTTCCATTCTTTTGGTCGATGACGTTGAAGACAACCGCCTTTTGATTCAGCGAATGCTGGCCAAACGAGGTGCTAATCTGACATTGGCGACAAACGGGCAGGAAGGCCTGACCAAAGCGCTGGAGAAGGAATTTGATATCATCCTGATGGATATTCAAATGCCCGTGATGGATGGCTACACAGCCACCCGCAAATTGCGTCAGGCCGGTTATACCAAACCGATTATCGCCCTGACGGCGCACGCGATGAAAGATGATCGCGACCGCTGCCTTGAAGCTGGCTGCACGGACTATCTGACAAAGCCCGTGCAGGTGGAATCACTGATTCATACGATTTTGACTTATTCGATGGAAACCACTTAGATACATTCGATGATCTTCTGACGGGTGATGCAGACAGACTGCAAAGCCCCCGGGGGGCCTGGCTGACCATTAACGCCAGCATGACCTTCCGGTCCTTGGTTTCCGTCCAAAGCTTTGTATGGACAAAGAAGGAACGTTCCGTCCGATCCTTTCACCATCCCCATCGCTTTCCCGCCATAACCGCCCGGCCCACCTTTAGCTCCGGAGCCTCCTGCGCCGCCCATGCCGGGATTGCGATAGTGATCCAACTGAAATTCTTTCCCAGACTGTATCACCACTTCCAGAGTGCCACTGTCGCCACCCGGCGAACCATTGCTGCCGGATTTGCCTGTACGACCTCTGCCGCCGTCTTTTCCACTGGCCAGTTCGAAATCCTCGCCAGATTTCGCGCACAGGGCGAATTTACCGTTTTCTCCAGCAAGTCCTCGCATGGATTCATCTGGCGCGGCTCCGGCGCTCCCAGCTGCGCCGTCCTGCCCCAGCATTTGAATTCGCAAAGAGCCTTTAGCCGTTCCCACATCCAACAGAATATGTCCGCCATGGCGTCCGGACTGACCAACACCAGCTTTGAATTCTGTGGGCAGGGTTTGAATTCTTGCACCGTCGGATTCCAGGCGATCGATATGCAGGCGCACGCGGTGACCCATGGTGTATAGGACGGCGTTCTTTTTCAGAATAACCTCCTTATAGTGAAATTCCAGTTCCTCCACAGGCCAGATTTTAGGGGCTTTGCGCAGCTCCAGCTCCAGTTCGACCCTGTTCAAAAATGCACCGTTAAACAGGTACATCTCACCATCCACCACCATGCGACTGACCTTATTGACCTGAACCATGGGTTTTACAGGGGCTGAGTCGTCTTTGTCCCTCACCTCCACGCATCCAGTTGTTAATGTCAGGCCCGCCACCAAAAATCCAAGCATTCCGTATTTCATATTAATTCCTTTCAAAAGTTGAACATCGCTTGGGTCCTTACAAGTTCCGCCCCGGGGCCGATTGAGTATAGCGGATTACCGCAGTCGGATTCCGGACCTTGGCCTGTGAACGGGTTTTGCAGTGGCACAGAGATGCTCTGGGAAAGAGACTTCGTCAGGATGACGATGAACTGCCAAGGATTTGAGGCGCATGAATTACAACAAGATCAACTACTTTGAAAAAGCGGACTCTCCACAACACCGTGAGTTCATCATTTCCCAAAACAATTGCATACTTTGCGGCACTGTCCTGGAGCTAAAACACATTGCCGACCGGGAAGTTTCTGAAGTGAAGGAAGAGGCTTTTTGCCCTCATTGCGAAGTCAAAACCCGCAACCGCACCCACGTTCTGAACTAGGGTCCGGTCAACTTTTCGACGGGGATTTCGTCACCTCTTTGACGTTACAGTGTCCCCGTCAAGATCTTAACATCCGAATAGAAGGTGCCTGACCAGGCCCTGTCCGGATTTCCGAAGCTGGATTGTTTGAATCCAAAGACATTGCTTTCGGAATTGGGCTGCCATTGATTCAGCCACACTTGTGCGCAATCCAATTGCGAAACCACCTTACCCAGTTTTTCCTGAGGACCCCAGACCACCGCGGACTGAGCCAGGTAAGACGTGTTCGCCCATTTTAGAATTTCATGTTGATATTTGACCGGAGTCATCAGGAACAATGGCCCCTGCAACTCATCCTGCTGCAGCACCGAACAGTTCGGCAGATCCAGCATCATCACCGGCTTCATGTGAAAACCTGTGCCCGGACCGTTGTCGCCACCGGAAAGAACTTTGCCGTGTTCGACTTTGCCTTCCTGAACTTTCTTCTGCAGTTCTTCGCGACGGGCGGACGTGATCAGAGGCGTCCATGGGGATTGGCCTTTCGGGTCCATCAAAGGTTCCAGCTTATCAAGATAAGCCTTCATCGCCTCGATAAACTCAGCCGACATGGATTCCAGAAGGAACAAACGAGAACTGTTCCAGCAAAGTTGGCCCTGACCCAGCAGGAAAGAATTCATAATATCGGCCATCTGTGACTGATAGTCAGTTCCTGCCAACACCACGGAAGAGTTCTTCACACTGCCAGCCAGTTGAAGTTTCTTAAACTGCGAAAGACCTGCTTTGGCAATTTGTTCCATGGTTGAGGTCTTCCCTACAGCTGTCACCGCATGAATGCTGGGGTGACCCGCCACGATCTTGCCGACTTCCGCATCACCTTGAAGCAACGCCACCGCACCCGCCGGGACTTCTGCTTTCTGCAAAGCTTCGCCCAGAATTTGCGCTGTGATCGGTGATAGTTCCGAGATCTTCACCACACATACATTCCCCGCCGCCAAAGCAGGGGCCATGCGCTCGATCACCAAAAGCAAAGACAGATTCCACGACGTGATGATACCCACAAGCCCCACGGGCTGAGGCAACACCTGAGCTGGCAAAGGCTGATTCAGACTTGCCGCCACGTCTTTAAGAATTTTGATAGCCGGAAGCAGACTGTGCTGCAGAACAAAACTTTGTGGCAGGCCCTGATGAAGAGCTTCCTGATAGGCATACTCAGAGGATTTTTCTTCCAGCGCTGAGGCCAGCTTCAGCAAAAAAGAAGCACGGTCAGACAACGGAAGTTCCTTCATCACCGGTGCAGCTTTTTTAGCGGACTGGATGGCTTTGATCACATCCATGGCATCCGACGCCGTCACGCGCGCCAGTTCCGTGCCATCAAAAGGAGAAATTTTTGCGAAGGTTTTCTGACTGTCGGAAGGGACAAACGCCCCTCCGATAAAGTTTTGCAGTTCCAACGAAGATCCTAGTATAAGTTTTGGTTTCGATACTGCATCAGGTGATGCGCCAACATGTCGGCTTTAAGTATCTCATCCGCCACTCCCAGTTCAATCGCTTTTTGTGGAGCATAGGGAAATTGAGCTTCTTCCGGGTGCTGCACCACGCTGGCACCACCGCGTTTTTGCACTTCCACCAGGCCATCAACGCCGTCTGTGCCGAATCCACCCAAAAGCAAAGCATACACACCTTGTGCGTAAGACTGCGCCGCAGAGTTGAAAAGCACATTCGCTGACGGTAATTGTGACGCCACGGGAGCCCCTTTTGAAAGACTCAGTACCGGGCCCTGAGGACCGGTCACAATTTTTCCGTGATGTTCAGCCGGGATAAAGTAAACATGACCCATTCTGAGGAAATCACCGTCTTTACCCACCACCGGTGTGACTTTGGAGCCGACTTTCAACTTACTGATGAAAGCCGTCACAAAGTTCGCCACCGTACTGCACGCCACCACCACTGGAGGCGTGTCGGCCGCCAGGCCTTTGACAAACTTTTCCAGCGCATCCGCGCTGCCGGCATTTCCACCCAGCACCACCACTTTCAACTCGGCCGCACGACGACGGGTCGGAGTCGCAAAGGTTGTGGTCTTGATTTCCTGAGGCGCCGGAGTCTCTTTCAGCTTTTTTAGAATATTCACCGACGCCGCTGCGCGGACTTTGTCCACCAGCATGCCCGCCAGATCCTTCAGAACTGCCGGATCAAATTGCGAAGGCTTGTGCACAAATTCGACCGCACCAAGCTCCAGGGATTTCATGGCGGCTTCCCCGGTACTGGCCAGTGAAGAGACCATCACCACCGGGATTGGGTGATGCTTCATCAGCTTTTCCAGGAACATCACGCCGGACATTTTCGGCATCTCGATATCCAAAGTCAGCACGTCGGGTTTTTTGCTTAAAATCATTTCACGGGCCTGATAGGCATCGGCAGCAGAGCCGACAACTTCAAGTCCGCTTTTCGTGAAGATATTTGTAAATAAAGTTCTCACAGTTGCCGAGTCATCGACCACCAGCACCTTCACGCTTTTGGCCACTGCCAAGGGTCTGAAGCCAGAGACATCCACAGGTTTATCAACACTGCCACCGGAAGAATTGTGAATAACATCGAAAGTCGCGGTGTTCATTTTGATCGTGCGCGCGGATTCACCGGCAACATTTCTTTCCACAACAGGAATACCACAATCACGCAGCATCTTTTCCGCAAATTCGATATTGCGCTTGCCGATACCTTCCCCGATCTGGGAAACGCTGATGACATTGCCGCCACCATAAATCTTCGCCTGCAGGCGGCCTCGATTGGCCCCCAGACGCACACACTCTTCAATCAGCAAGGGAATAGCGTGGGCACCATAGCGGGTGTTTTCGCGTTCATCGGGCATGCCGTCGGCCAGCAGATAGTGATTCAAGCCACCAATACGGGTCGTGGGATCATGCAAAGCCACCGCCACGCAGGAACCCAACAAAGTGGAAATCACGGTCTCTTCTTTAAAGGCCGCAAGTTTACCGGGAAACAGATAGTGAGTGTTCATCAAGCCACCAGTTTTTCTAGATCCAGAACCATAATACTGCGGCGGTCTTTGATGAAAAACTGGTGCACAAAGTTCGCAGACATCATAGTGGATTGGTTTTCAAAATTTTGCAGATCGGCTTCTTTAACACTGATCATATCCTCGGTGTCCGTAACCTGCAGACAGAAGCGAACCCCCTGTTCTTCACAAATCACATAGAAGAAATTATCAGCATCCATTCGGGCAAAGCCATGATCCTGAAGGTTCACCACCGGCACGGCCTCACCGCGGAATGGAATCACCCCCAAAAGCCCCTCTTTTCTTTCAGGCAGATCAAACAACGGCAGCTTGCCGCTGATTTCGATCACACTTAAAATCGGCACCGCAAACTCCTGCGCCCCCGAACGGCAGTGCAGAAGCAGAATTTCACGCAGGTTTTGCGCATTCAGTGCAAAACGCGTCGCCAGATCAGCGGTGTCGGTCTTATCAACTCCCAGAGCCTCAATATAGCCTTTCAGAGTTTTCAAAGCTTTGATCAACTCCGCAGCCCCTTCCAGGTTGCGGCTCTTTTCATCAAAACCTTCCAGCCATGCAGCCAGATATAAAAACTCATTGGTCTTGGCGTCCACGGCCCAGGCGCGCGTTTGTTCGCTCACCTCAGACAAGATACGGCGCCACAACTTTTCATCAGTCAGATCGATGAATTTGTCGATCTCCCTGATCACGCTGTCCAGGAAATAGGCCTTGAGTTCCGCTGTAAAGTCATCACCGAAGAAATCACTCATGCGGCCTCCTCGTGCACCTTCTGTTCATACATCATCAAAGCCATCATTCTTTCCGGATCCACAATGTAAGTCACTTTTTCATCCGCCAGGATGGAAATGCCTTTGAAGCCTTTTTGTTCACCGATCATGGGGCCAAAGGATTTCACGACCAGATCCGTCTGGGCCTCGATACGATCCACGAGAAGGGCAAACACAGCCTCTTTCAGGCGGATAAACACAGCAGAAGACCTGCGAACCGCCTCTTCCGGAATGGACGTGCGCAGGTTCAGGATCTCGTGATAGTTCAAAATAGGCACAGTCATTCCACTGAACTGGCAATAGCGCAGATGATCCACAGTGGTGATCTGCAATTCGTCACAGGATGTGATGTGGGCCACGGATGTCAAAGGCACCGCCAACTGGTAAGAGTTCCACGCACATAGCAAGGCGCTTTCCACCATGATGTGCTGAGGAATTGGTATTTCCAGATGGAATGTCGCCCCGGCCCCCGGGTTGTTTTCGATATGAATACGGCCTTTGTATCTTTCCACCGTGGAAAGAACAATATCCATCCCGACACCGCGACCTGAAATCGTAGTGACTTTTTCTTTGGTCGAGAAACCGGCGCTGAAGATGAATTTGTAAATCTGTTCATCACTCAAAGCTTTGGCATCATCTTCTGTCACCAGAGCATTTCTAACCGCTCTCTGAAGAATGCGCTCGCGATCCAGGCCTTTTCCGTCATCTTTAAAGACCACATGAACGGCACCGTTTTTTTCATGTACATCCAGGTTTAACAAACCAATAGTGGGTTTCCCCTGCACGGCTCGTTCAAATTGATCCTCGATCCCGTGATCGATGGAGTTCCGCACCAGATGCACCAGGCATTCATACAGATCCTTACCGAGACCCTTGTCGATCAGAAGATCTGAGCCGGTAAATTCCAAATGAACACTTTTGTTGAGTTCAGTCGAAGCCTGACGCACCAGCAACGGCAGTCCGGACAGACTGTCACTGGCCTTTTCCTTGCGCACACTTTGCACCTGGCTTTGGAACTGATCGCTGATTTTACCCAGATTCTGAGCAAATTCATTTTGACGACGCTCAAAGACCTCCGGCTGTATGCGGAAGTTCACGGTCTGATTCATCATCTGGAAGAAGTTTTTCAACACCAGAAGTTCACCGGACAAGCGCAGAAATTCATTCAGTTGTTTTACCGACAGCCACACACCTTCGTCATCGGCAGCGGATACAGCACGACCCACTTGAGGGCGCGGACTGCGAACGGCGGACTCATCCCCGAAATCAAAGACTCCGTAGGCAGAAATAACCTCAATGGCTTCACTGAGCTCTTCCGGATAAACTTCACGCTTGTCGCGCAGGCTTTGCGCCAGAACTTTCAGGATGCGTGAACTTTTCAGGAACAGATCGATGCAGGCTTTGGTGACCGGACGGGATTCGCGTTTGATTCGGGTAAGCAGCGCTTCGAATTCATGTGACAGGGAGCCCAGCAGCTGACCGCCGGGAACAGCGCCAACACTGCCTTTGATCGTGTGAATTTTCCGGAAAAGCACATTCACCTGATCCTGATCTTCCGGATTGTTTTCCAGCTTCAAGATCAGAGTGTCGAGGTCTTCCAGAATTTCCTTGGACTCTTCGAAAAACGCACGGGACACCTCTTCGACCTGTTCAAAGTCGATAAAGGCAGAAAGATCCACCTCTTGGCTGTCCTGGGGTTTGTTTTCGTCCGACATATTAGGGAATTTATCGGTATTTCAGGGATTTAAGTTAGAACGGACGGCGGTTTATTTAGGCTAGATTTGAATTACAAGTGGTACAAATAAGAAGAGCGACCTTACGGGCGCTCTTAGGTTTATGATTCTTTCGAACCCTCGGCGAAGGTCTAGGCGTCCTAAGAGGACGTCACCTCCGCCTTGGTTATGTCTACGTTTTTAACCATAAGCATCACCTCCTTACCAGCCCCAATAGAAGCTTAGATTAGATGATACTATGTTCGAACTGTGTTTTGCCACAAATCTGAGGTCCAGTTTTCACGCAATCAGTTCAGACTGAATCAAGTCATTACAAAGACTTGATGAACTGAATCAAAGCGGAACGATCCGCTTTGGGAAGTCGTGCAAATTTGTTTTTGGAGTATTCAGCCTCACCACCATGCCACAAGATCGCTTCTTCCAGATTACGTGCACGACCGTCATGCAGGAATCCCGCACGCGGATTGATGGTTTGCGTGTGCCCCATACCCCAAAGAGGACGAGTCTTCCATTCGCGTCCGTCAGCATCGAAATCCTGGCGACCGTCAGCCAGACCATCCCCCATGTCATGCAAAAGCATGTCGGTGTAGGGATAGATCTTCTGATTGGCAAACGCTTTGATCGGATGATCGCCAGTCGTAAAGCTTGGCTGATGGCAAGTTGTGCAGCTGACCTGATGGAAGATCCCCGCACCGCGGATCACTTCGGCTTCCGTCACCCCTCGACGAGCCGGCACAGCCAGGGTCTGAGAATAAAATACTATATCGTTGGCAACCTGATCAGTCGCTTCCACACCGGCGTGAGGTTCACGTCCGCTTCTGTAAGCTTCATACAAAGGAGTTCCCGCAATGCTTTCATCCGGGAAGGCATAGTTCGTCACGCCGATATCACCCCGCAAAGCCCCCAAAGACTGGTGCAATACGGATGGAGTGTTGTTCTTCAAGCCGAACCGGCCCATGGAAACCGGGTACGGATCACCCGCCATGCTTTTTTCGATATCAAACACCCAGTTGGCTTTTCCAGAAACACCTTCCGCAGAAAGATCACGCTGGGCCAATGCCAGAATATCGGATTCTTTGATCGCCTCAAGCAAACCGAGACCAATCATCGGAGTCCCGATACGCGCACCCATGCGAACGTCTTTTTCATAAAGACGGCTTTTCATTTCACCAGTCACAGAGTCGAAGTATTCGTCATACGCGCCAGTGACTTTGAACACCGGCTTGCGCAATTCAACCACTTCCCCATCAGGATAGGTGAACTGGGTCTTTTCATATTTCATCCAGACTTGCGCCTGACCTGTCCCCGGCAGATCCTCACGAACCCCCAAAGAACCCAGGTGGAACAATTGATCCGAGAAACCCGGAACCGGCACTGGAGCACCAAATTTATTTTCTTTTGTTTTTGGCTTCTTCACGCCGTCTTCGATGCTGATACGCAGGAAGACCGCTTCATTCTGGCGCAAAGGCACCCACTCTTTATTGAAGGGGACTACCGGCAAAGCCCCGCGGCCATCTTTGGCGTGGCAGGCATTACAGCTGGTGTTGTTGTGGACCGGACCCAGACCGTATTCAAAGCGGTTCGGATCATCAGAGAAATTTCTCTCAAAAAGAGCATCCCCCGTCAGGTGACGAGCGATCTCTTCTTCAGACAAATTTGCAGCCGGGTTACGGAAGGCCCAGATGGACTGGCCTTTGAAAAACACTGTGGTCTCGCCACCGGATTTCTCCGCATGAACATAGTCCATGTCAATTTGAGGAGCAGCTGTCGCCACCCCTGCCATCAAATTCAAAACAGTCAGTACAATCCAAGCCTTCATATATTTCCCGATTACATGTCCAGAGTCGGAAGAACTTCAGACTCCAGTGTTGCGTGAAGTGCATTCAGAGCATCAATTGCCGCCTGCGTGCGGGCGCGGCCTTCTTTAGTCAAGATCGCCTGACCGAAGTCACCACCACCTGCTGGACGGATCGCTTCGATCAAAGCGATGCAGTTCAGGATGTCAGCTTCAACACGAGCCGCCAAAGACGCATCCACTTTTTCAACCAAAGCTTTTACGCCCGGGCCTTTGTTGTTTTTGTAGTGGCCAGTGTAGATGCTGTAAACGGAACGGATGTTGTGCTGGAAGTCTTTCAAAGAATTCCAGGCAAATGGAGATTCAACCAGCGCCATGTTCGCAGAACCGATGTCAGCGCCCATTGGGTCAGACATTTTACCGTTGGCAACTTCGTCAACGATACCCATCATGCCCTGAACGAATTCTTCCATGACGGCTCTTTCAGAAGAGTAGAATTCATTGTTCAAACCCGGAGTGCTGATCACTTTTACATAACCTGGAGCCGCTGGGTTTTCCGGATCATAGTTCGTCGTCCAAGCGTGCGCCAGTTCCGCCGTGTGCTCTGCCAAAAGTTGTGCACTTGCTTTCAAGTACTCAAGTTGTTTTGCAGTCAAAGAAGCTGCCGGTTTTGTGTTGGAAACTTTGCCGTCACCGAACAACAGATATTCCAAAGTGTGGAAACCCTGAAGGTTGGTACCCAGTGCGCGAACCAGATCAACTGTGATCTTGCGGTTGGAGGACATAACAGAGTCCAGGTCCAACTTGTTCAAAGGCCAAGTGTCCAACAAAGGATCGATACCCAAAGAGTCCACCGGACCGAACAGGAAAGACTCAGAGCTTTCCCAAGGGATACGAGCTGCACGCCAAGCGGCTTGAGCTTTATCCAGATTTTCCTGATTGGTGTTGGCTGCCAAAGCGTCAACGGCTGCAGACAATTCCGCAGTTTTAACCGCCAGGTCGTTGTAAGTCGCAAGAATCACATTGTAAGAAACGTGATTGATAATTTCTTTGTTGGTTGCAGCTTGAGCCGTCGCACCGGCGAACGCCACTGCTGCCAACATCATTTTAAGAGCTTTCATTTTAAGTCTCCTTGGTTGTTAATAAAAAATTTAAATTACTTTTCAAAGGCGGACAGATCGAAACCGAAGGCCACGTTGGCCTGGTAGGTCTCAGGCAAACCTTCCAATTCGGTTTTGTCGCGGGCATACTGTACCTTCATGAAGGCCGCCGTGTCCCACATCCACATGAAACCACCCGACCGGCGGCTGACATCGTAACGCGGATTTTTAACGATGCTGCCCTGAACATCTGCAAAGGTGTTCACGTGTTCGGCTTTCAGGAAGAACACCAGACCCGGAGTTTCCCAGTCATAGGAAAGCTGCACGGATTCCAGACGGGCTTTGTGACCCAGTGGCGCAAACGCCTTTGGTTTCGCCAGACCACCCAAGGTGGCGTTGGCTGCGGATACTTTGTCTGAATTGTCCAGAGAACCCTCGATGTACTCCGCTGCGATACCAAGACCTTTCCATTTGTAGTTGCCCATCACGGATGTGATGCGGACTACAGCAGGAACTTTCAGTTTGTCGACTTTGTAGCGGTTGTCCGTGGTGTCACCAGAGTACTGGGAAACCGCGATGCCCGCACCTTTGGAGACGGAGCCGAATTCAAGACTGAATAACGTCGCCAGATTGTCGGCGTTCATACTTTCAAAGTGGCGCTGATAACCGCCGCCCACCCAGGAGTAGGTACGGAAGAACTCTGAATTCAAACCGCTCACCAAAGACACGCGGCCGGTGAAGCCTTTGTATTTTTGCTCAATGCCCGCGCCGGTTTCAGTCCAGCCCAGTGGAATCATACGGCCTTCAAGATCGGACGCCAGAATGGTTGGGTACTTGTGCGGCTTGGTCAGCACAGAGCCCAAAGAGATGAACAAAGGGAACTTACCGAAACGCACCGACGTGTCGGTCCTTTTGAAATCCTTTTTATAGTAGATTTCGTGAAGAACAATTTCCCCACCCTTTTCGATTTCCTGTTCAAATTCACCGAACTCTTCAAATGGGTCGAATTCGATGGTCGTACCGACACCACCGTGTTCAATTTCAACTTCGAACTCAATTTTGGAGCTGTCAGTCAGTTTGTACTCACCTTCAAAGGCGAACTCCGCCAGATCCATGGAACGACGAACGATAGGCTCAAGATTCTGAACGGTTTTGAAAGTCTCGCCCTGAGTGAAAGAGATGTAGCCATAAGATGTGAACTCGAACTGTGGGAATTCCTTCTTAACTTCTGTCACAGTGGCGACTTGAGTGACTGCCGGAGCCACTTCCGCGTTAGTGGTGGTTGTTGTAGTGGTTTGCTCCTGCGCCTGGGCAGCAGAAGACATGGCAAAAATAAGTGCAAGGGCCCATTTCATTTATCTAGTTCTCCAGTGAGGCCCGTTTGTAGGCCCGCCCCTGGAAACTGTAAAGGCCCCCACCCTATTTCGAGATAAGTGAGAAGGCCTTGAACGCCAACTGAAAGCTTAATGATAAGCCCACCCTAGGTGGCGGAAACTCCTGAATAATTGGAAAATTCTACTGGGTTAATGTGGCCAGATAATCTGCCACAGAACACGGTCGCAGAGAGCCCAAACCTTGTCCTGACCATAGTGACTGAAACTCGGTACGACCACTTTCCTGCGCTTTTTTTCTTAGAGGTGTGGTCAGCCAATGCTGAATTGGATAGTCGGGAACATCGGAATCATAAACTTTCATTTCGCGAGAAAAACGATTGGCCAAACCCCTTGCCCATCGCCCCGTGAATCCTTTGATCAGTTCCGTGTCTTCTGGTTTTCCCTTCAGCAAAAGCTCGCGGTATTCCTGAGCAGCTCCACTTTCATGACAAACCAAAAATGCCGTTCCGATTTGCACAGCGCACGCCCCGGCTTCCAGCATCTTGCGAAGATCATCGGCAGTTACAATGCCACCGGCCGCGATCACCGGAACTTTTACTTTGAGTGAAATCTCACGCACCAGTTCCAGAGCCGGCACCAACGGGAACTTGCCGTTCAGGAAAGAGCCCCGGTGCCCACCGGCCTCCAAGCCCTGCGCCACCACCGCATCACAGCCGTGCTTGCGCAAATACTCGGCTTCTTCCACGCTGGTTGCAGTACCCATGACAAAAACATTCTGAGACTTCAGAGCGGACATTTCAGCGGGCTTCAAAGTTCCAAAAGTGAAACTGAAGGCTGCCACCTTTTCATCTAGTACGACAGCGAACTGTTTCTGAAACAGGCCCGGGTCATAGGCAAGCTCTGGTACGGATTCAAAGCCCAGCTGCCGATAATAAGGCAGCAGATGCTTTTTCATTCTTTCAACCTGGGGCAAATCCACAGCCGGTGACGTCGGAATAAAAAGATTCACCGCAAAGGGTTTTGTCGTAAGATCCTTTACCTTTTGAATCAACGTGCGCAAAGACTCCGGGGACATATAGCCGGCCCCGATTGAGCCAAGTCCCCCGCCATTGCTGACAGCGGCCACCAATTCCGCAGTGGTGTATCCCCCGGCCATCGGTCCCTGAATCACAGGTAATTTTGTCAGTGGCCAGCGGGATGCAGTCATGTCGAACCTCGTTATTTGAACAGAAATTTAAAACGCGGGACTTTTTGTCCGTCGACTTCAACGATCTCATTCCACATTGGCAGCGGACGGCACCACAGACGACCGACGGAGTTGTTGTAAAGAGATTCATAGAACACCATCTCGTCCAGACTTTCACTGTGACGGCCGACGCCGATCACACGGTACTGTTTGCCGGAATAATGCTGATAGATACCGCCAGCAACGATGTCGTGGGCTGTTTCTTTAATCATGGCCGCTTTCAGACTGCTTCAACAGCGTCGTTCGTTCCTGTTTGTACAGATCAAAGGCCTCTTTGATGATCTTCAGGGTTTCCGGCAGATCATGGAAGCCTTCGACTTCGACCTTTTTGTTTTCAAGACCCTTATAGATCTCAAAGAAATTACGGATTTCCTTCAACTGGTGCGGCGCCAGATCCTTGATCGAATGGATGTGCGCCATCTCGGGATCATCTTCATGCACCGCAATGACCTTGTCGTCCATCTCACCCTGATCCAGCATGCGCATGCAACCCACCGGACGGGCCCGCATGATACTGAGTGGATACACTTGCGCCTGACCCAACACCAGAATGTCCAGCGGGTCATGGTCACCACAATAAGTGCGCGGGATAAAGCCGTAGTTGGCGGGATAGTGAACCGAGCTGTAAAGCACCCGGTCCACTTTCAGAAGGCCTGAAACCTTGTCCAGCTCGAACTTGGTTTTGGATCCTGCGGGAATTTCAATCAGCGCGGTCACCACTTCCGGAGCTTTTTCTCCGGGACTCAAATCATGCCAGGGATTCATAGGGCCTCCGTATTAAGTTATTTCATCGCTTCCAGGTGTTTGATGATTTCAGACTGGATCTGTTTCATCTCAGCATCGGAACGGCGCTGGGCGCGTTTGAAGTCCAGATCCGGAATGGACCATGCCGGGATCAGGTGCAAATGATAGTGCGGAACTTCAAAGCCTGCGACAATCTGACCCACACGCGGGGAACCTGACGCCTTCAAAATAGCTTTGCCGATTTTCTGGGAAACTTTGTGAAGGTGAGCGTAGGTTTCAGTAGGCACTTCAGTCCAATGGTTGATTTCTTCTTTGCTGATCACCAGCGTGTGTCCCAAATTGACCTGATCCAACGCGAGGAAGGAAAGGATGCGGTCATCCTCATATATTTTGTAACAAGGGAATTCGCCGGAAATAATTTTGGTGAAAACTGAAGCCATGAGGTCTCCTTACATTTACTAAAAACTCTGGAAAATCATGCCTGATCCCACGGGCTTTGACCAGCTTCAACACCCCGGGTCCCCGTTTCAAACCGGGACATTGGCCCAGCTTCCACAATTGCTCAATACTCCCCGGTAAGAATAAGACCTGAGACAACCACGAGGCCTATGGTAGGCTGGAGACTATATGAGCACTATTTTTCTGCTTGAAGATGACCCAGTAATTGGCAAAGCCGTCCAACTGCAGTTGGAACTCGAAAACTATAAAGTAGAGTGGGTGCAAACCCTTGCTGATGCCAAACGCCAAAACGCAGAATGCAAAGCAGATCTTTATCTTTTGGACATCAACCTTCCCGATGGCAGCGGGATGGAGTTCTGCAACTGGCTGCGCGCCCAAGACCAGAAAAATCCCGTGATCTTCCTGACCGCACGCACTGATGAAGAAAGTGTTGTGCAGGGCTTTGACCAGGGTGCCAATGACTATGTTCGCAAACCCTTCAGTCAGCGCGAACTGATTGCCCGCATCCGCAACCAGCTGACTGACAACAAGGCCACATTGGAACTGGTTCGATTTGCCGGCCTGACCCTGATCAAAAATCAGCAGGTGCTTAAGAATGGTGAAGCGCTGATCAATCTGAACCGTCGTGAATTTGAAATCCTGACGACGTTCTTTGAACACCCGGAAACAATTGTGACCCGCGAACAGCTGATAGAACGCCTGGCTTCGGGCGAGGAAATATTTGATCGCACCGTAGATTCCCACATCAGCCATATCCGTTCCAAGCTGACCAAAAACGGTGTCACCATGGTGAAAATCAATTCCGTCTATGGCCAGGGCTATCGCCTGGAAAAAGCCGTTTAATCCCCATCCCTCCGCAGGATCTCACTTTAAACCGTGAGGTCCTAACTCCATAATCGCTCAATACTTGCCCGCTATCCTGAATGTGTAAATAAGGCGGGACCATGTTACAAAAAATTCTTCTGACAGTTTTTCTGATCACACCGGCGCTGGCCACGGCACAAACTTCGATGTGGGGCACTGGAATGTACGGCGGGATGCAAAGCTGTTCCACCGGAATGCGCGCGGGCAACGGTGCCACCAGCGTCGATGACGGCACCAAAGAAATTCAGGCCGAACTGCAAGAGGCCCAGCAGCAGCTAAAAACCAAAAAGGCCGAAAAGAAAAAGATCGACCGCACCCTGCAACGAACCCGCACTGATGTGGAGAAATCCATCTCCAGCGACTATGCCGACTTTATCTTTGAACACATGGAAAATTCCCGCCGCTGTGAAGAATACAAGGGCCTGCAGGAGCAGTCCGGGGAATTTGTCGCTCAAGGCGAAGAAGGTGGCGAACCCGCAGCCCCCAACGCCGACATGATTCCGGTGTATGGTTTTTCCACCGCGGAATGGAAACAGTACTGCGACCGTGGCAAAGCGGGCTCTGTCAGCGGATCCGTTTGCTCCAATTCCAAATACCGTGAAACTGATGGCGGCCGGGGCAGCGATGCCACCACCTGTAAAAAAGGGCTGTCTGACTATCGCAAGCAGTATTCCCAGTCAGAAAAACTGCAACGTGAAATCGAACGCATGGAAAACCAGATCACCAACCTGAAAGAAGATCTGAAAGACGCCAAAGCCGACGCTTTGGAGGACCGCCGCAATGGCCTTGCCTCTTCTGAAACTGAAGGTGGCGTTTGCGTCGAGTGTATTGCTCAAGGAAATGGATCTCAGGCCTCCGCTCCGAAAACAGACTGGGCCAATGTGATCGCTAACGTGGGCACAGGATTGTTCGCTTCGTATGTGGGTTACAAACAAAATCAGATGGTTGCTGAATACAACTCCAACGCCGGTTGGCCGACGCAGTCCTACCCGGCTTTGAGTTATGGATACCCCTATCTGATGGCAGGTCTTTATGGCGCGGTCAGCGGTGGCACCGGTCAGGGCAGCTTCGGTTGCGGCAGTGGTATGAACGGCACGGGCAACATGAATGGCGCCATGGGCATGGCGGGCGCCTATGGTATGGGTGGTATGTATGGCAACGCTGGTATGGGCGGGGCTTTTGGTTACCCGGCCGGCATGATGGGTAACATGATGGGTGGCGGAATGTATTCCTCCGGCATGGGCCCGTGGGGCATGAGCGGAATGAACATGGGCGGCATGGGGGGCCTCGGCATGTACGGTGGCGCCATGATGGGAAGTATGATGGGCGGATCCATGATGAGCAGCATGGTCGGCGGACTTGTCGGCTATGGTGGAATGATGGGGTCCATGATGGGTAACTATGGTTCAATGATGGGTTCCATGATGGGTAACTATGGTTCAATGATGGGTTCCATGATGGGTTCCATGACTGGCAGTATGATGGGTTATGGCGGTTTGATGGGTTCTATGATGGGCACCTACAGTGGAAGCATGATGGGCTACGGTTCGATGATGGGATCCATGACCGGATATGATTCTTCTTCGATGGCACTGCAACAGCAGATGATGCAAATGCAGATGCAGATGCAACAGTATCAAACAGCGATGCAGTATCAGCAGCAATACCAGCAACAGATGGTGCAGAAATACCAAACTGTGTCTTCCCTGCAGCAAGAGATGTACAACCTGATGTATCGAATTCAGCAGGTGCAGTACGGTGGCACAAGCTATCTGGGTGGAACACTCAGCTCCAGCACGTCGTCGGGACCAACACCGATCTATTCCACCGGCACCAGTTCCCTGGCACCGGTACCGATCATCAATTCTACAACCACTACAACGATTCCATCCGGACGTTAATATTCAAGAATCTACCAGGCACCCAGCCTTAACAAACGGGTGCCTTGTCTGTAAGAGTCCTCGGCAAAGCGCAGAATTCCATCAGAGCTCAGCTGCGACGTCAGGAACACCATATATACCGGCATCTGCTGTTTCAGTTGAACCTTGGTGTCTTTATCCAGCACTTCCCCCGGTTTTGCCATATAACGCTCGATCGCGGCGCGATCCCACTCGGTCCCCTTCATCAGGTATTCTGCCAGATCCACGGGTTTTTCCACCCGCACACAACCGGAACTAAGCAGTCGATGAGGCTCGGCGAACAATTCCCTCTGATTCGTATCATGCAGATAGATCGCATAGGAATTGGTCATCATGAATTTCAGCGAACCCAGGGCATTCATGCGATGCGGGCTTTGACGGATATAAATATTGGCATCCTGATTTGGATCCATGTTGTACCAGTCAATACTGGCCGGATCGAACCTTTGAGTGAAAGACTTGTTCCAAACCTGATAATGTCGGGTATCAAAGTATTCGCGGATCTCCCAGGGCCATAAATTCTTGATCTCTTCGACCTTGTCTTCGCGGAAGATGGTCGGAGGCACCACCCAGAATGGATTGATCACGATGTAGACTATTTTGTCCTTCATCGTAGGCGATTTTCTTTCAGGTCGGCCATTGATTGTGCGGAAGCTCATTGAATAGAAGCCTCCCCCGCTTTTGTCAACCAGGCTAAAATAGGACATCGCCAGGTTCACGAAGATATAGCGTTCTTCCACATACTGAGGGAACCAGCGCAGTTTTTCCATATCCAGTCGGATCTGTCGCATACGATCCTGACAGGACACATTCAGATATTTCCAGGTTTTGCCGCCCGGAGAAATCTTGCTGTCAGGTTTAAAGCGCAGATTCCACTGAATGTCATTCACCGCAGCCACCACTTTGTCATCATAGACGTTGTCGAGACTGTTCATGGGATAACCCAGCTGGACCATGCGTGTTTTTAATGGAATCACGATGGGATCTTTGCTTCCCAGCTTCAAAGTTTTTTTAACTTTGGGAAGCGCCGGCCACAGGTTATTCACGCAGGCATTGTTCATTTTGCGAAGACTGTCCCGCAATGCCAGATACTGGGGCATTTGTGAGGACATGGATTCCAGCAGCACATTTGGATTCTGTCCGGCGGCAGCCAACGCGGTCTCCAGCTCTATCGCTGTCGGGAATTTCTTCTTAGTGAGTTTTACATCCACACCGACCAGGGCGGGATCGACAATTCCAGTGGAAACATTCTGCAGCAGGCGCAGATAGTTAACGCTCGCCTGATTTCGCAAAGTGGGATTGAGTGGATCAACCAAAAAAGTTTGCTCCATTGAATCCGACCAGTAGCTCTTCGCATTGACTCCGTGATCCCCTGACTGTGTCATCACCCAGCGCAGTTCACTTACCGGAATTCTGTCCACAACGACCAGGTAGTCCTTTGAATTCTGCGCGTTCGCACTCAAAGCAAGGCTCAGAACAGTCAAGAAACCCATGAGACGCACCAACTCCATAACCCCTCCTCATGTCTTCTTTTAAATTAATTTTGTCTCCGTTCTTGCGGCATTGTTAGGCTGGGTCTGGTCGACGGACTTGAAGATTTCCAAAACAAAACAAACTGGATGTTTTGCCACAGAAAACTGGCTCTGACTTTGCTCCCTATCATTATCAGTTACAACATCGTTCCCCGGCTGCGATCCAATGCGAGTTCATCGCATAAAAGATCTACAGCTGTTGAACTTTTTTGGGAGGTCTCAAAATGAGATGGTCAAGATCACTTCTGACTCTGGGTTTGGTTGCCGTCAGCGTAAATTTGGCTGCATGTAAAAAGCAGTCCAACAATCCCGTGCGCACTGCCAAGGCCGCCAAAACCACAGCTCCCCTGACTGAAACACAAAAGGCGGAAAGAGCCGCAATGACCTCAGAACAACTTTGCTATCAGGATCTGTGCGCCTCGCAGTCGACCGAGATTTCCTACACAAATTTGATGGCGAAGGCAGCCCAACCAAGTGACACTCAGAAGGCTTATTACCAGCAACATCTGGAAGGCCGCTTAAAAGAAGTGATTAATGCCAAGGTGCAACTGCACACCACCACCCTGAATCAACTGCAGGCAAAAGAATCTGAATTTGCCAATGCGGAACTGAACGAAACGCAAATGCGTTTGATCAAAGTCATCTATATCCTGAGCGGAAAAGATGTCTCTGAAGCCGACAGAAAGGCCATCTTTGCCAAGATTGGCGGATATGACTTTGCAAAGGCTAATGACAGAGCGCACTTGCAGGGACCTCAGGCCTATCTTTTGGCAATGCATCCAGACAAAACTGTGATGGATGCCGCCCGTGCCGAAATCAACCTTGTCCTTGAAATGCAAGAGGCCCTAAATAAGGCTATCGGCTTCCGATTTATTGATCTGGATCACGGTGTGTTCGCCCGCTTGAAAGCCGGTGGGACTGCAGACGCAACTGAACTGAAGGATCTCATTCAAAGCTCCTACAGCGTGCGCTTGGTGCACACACTGACCTTGAAAGAAACGGCTATTGCCGATGCTCTGCCGCTGCAAGCCGAAACCATCCGCACCAATCTGGCGAAGTCCGATTTGAAAATCCGTCTGCAAAAGCGTCTTGCTGAAGCTCCGGGTCTGAAATCAGCCTGCGAAGTGCGCATGTACCAAGGGCTCAATCTGTATCCGGAAGTCAAAGACGTGACTGCCTTCCAGGAAAAAGTGGAAGTGGTGCGCGAACAGGTTTTAAAAAACCTGAACTCCCAGGATCCCGCATACGAAATCGTAAAAAAGATCAGCGTCTATATGCCTGAGTCCATCAATGATCTGTCCAAGTCCCTGGCGCAATCACTGACCGACAGAGCCCGCACCGACAAACTGCAAGTGGAGATGCTTCAAAAAATGGACGCATCCACAACACTGATGCTGGGTGCTTTGCTGTCGCAGACACTGGGCGAAAACGACATGCTTTGTGACGATCTGGTGAATCTGAGTATTTCTGATTTTGCCAGCCCCGGTCTGACTGGCATCAAAGTCAGCTGGATGTCGGTGAAGTTGCCCGCCTATGGCATTTCAATTCTGGCACATGAATTCGCTCACCACGTTTTTGCGCATACAAAACAGTTTGAAACTGCGAAAGCATGCCTGACAGAAAAGCAGGATTCCGCCCAGTTCCTTAATGAAGACTTCTCGGACGTACTGGCAGCCAAGGTTGTGTCACAACTGCAAAATGTTCTGCCTAAAAAACAATCGAACTATGGATGCTTCTTCGCTTCTGAAGAAAAAGATCCGTCTTTGAAAGTTAAGGTTGTTGAAGGTGTTGAAGCTGTGCATTCCTCAGGTCTGTACCGCGCCTTGCAAATTGCGCAGGTTCGTAAAGAAACAATCCCAGACACTTGCAAAAAACTGGTGTCTGCGCAAAACTCCAAAGCCCTTAATTCCTGCGAGATATAATTTGTGAAGAAGTGCTTCCTGAGTTTTCTATTTTTACTGAGTGCCTGCGCGCCGTCTGCACAAGAGACCGCGCCCGAGCACTCTTTACCTGACGGTGATGATTCCGCCATCG
This sequence comes from Bdellovibrio bacteriovorus, assembly GCF_048286975.1. GTDB lineage: Bacteria > Bdellovibrionota > Bdellovibrionia > Bdellovibrionales > Bdellovibrionaceae > Bdellovibrio > Bdellovibrio bacteriovorus_H. Next base: position 292,116 of record NZ_JBLVRT010000001.1, read on the forward strand.
TCGGTGGCCGTCGTGTCACCAACACCGACCCCCGCGCCAACTGGGTCGTCATGATTCGCGGGAGCAAAGGATCTTTCCTTTTCAAAAGTTCGGGCATCTGCACTGGCGCTTTCATTGCTGAAGATGTGATTCTTACAGCGGCCCACTGTGTGGATGAAAAAGGCGCCACTTATGATATTGCCTATGGCCTGAATCCACTGGAAGAAAAAAGAAAAGTCCTTCGTATAGACAAAGTCATCCCACACGAAAACTTTGTTCGGGACACATCAAAACTGGGAGCCTATGACATTGCCCTGATCAAAATCCGAGACCCCAAGCCATCACGCCTGAAAATCCTGGGATTGAAGGCGGAAACAACTTTGGATCAACCGACCCCCTATCTGGCTATCGGCTATGGCAAAACATCCGACGGGGCCCGGGTTAAAGAACGGGGAATTTTACACTCCACCCCGACCATCATTTCTGAGATCAATGAGACCCATCTGATCGGAAACCAGAAAAATGGCATCGGCATCTGCCAGGGGGATTCCGGAGGACCTTTGCTGAAAGCGGATGAAAATGGTGAACCCGTGATCATCGGTATCACCCACGCCACTTTCAAGTACAAAGGGGACCCGATCGCTTCAAACGAATGTTACAGCCGGGCGGCCTATGTCAACGTGGCCAACCAAATGGACTGGATCCATAAAAATCTGAAAATTCTGTCTGATCATTCTGACCAATAAAAAAAAGGGAGCTTTGCAGCTCCCTTTTTCATTCGATCTTAAACCGAAATTCTTAGCGTTGGTTGGCTGGAGTCCATTTCAGACCCTCTTTGCCTGCCCATTTGCCACGAGGACGGTAGATACGGTTGTTTGCGTACTGCTCGAAAGCGTGTGCACACCAGCCGGAAATACGGGAAGCCGCGAAGATCGGCGTGAACAGATCTGTCGGGATGCCCATAGAGAAGTAGACAGTTGCAGAGTAGAAGTCCACGTTCGGCATCAAGCCTTTTTCGTTGAACATGGTATCGTCAATCAAAGTGGACATTTCGTACATGTGGTGGATACCAGCATCTTTAGTCAACTTGTCAGACATGCTGCGAAGGATACGAGCGCGAGGGTCGCCGTTTTTGTAAACGCGGTGACCGATACCCATAACTTTTTCTTTGGCTGCCAATGCGTCTTTAACGAACTGCTGAGCTTTTTCCATCGTGCCGATTTTTTGAAGCATCAAAATAACCTGCTCGTTCGCACCACCGTGCAAAGGACCTTTCAACGCGCCAATCGCAGAAACGATTGCAGAGTGAAGGTCAGACAATGAAGAAGCCGTTACGCGAGTTGCGAACGCAGAGCAGTTCAGCTCGTGGTCAGCGTGAAGGATCAAGCAAGTGTCCATCACTTTTACGTGCTCAGCTTTTGGCTCAGCTCCGCCGCCCAGCATGTACATCATGTTCCAAGCCATGGATTTGTCAGTTTTAGGAGCTACTGGCTCTTTACCTTTGCGGATGGCATCGAATGCGCAAAGAAGAGTTCCCATTTTCGCAGTCAAGCGAACAGACTTGCGCAAGTTTGCTTCAGCGCCGTTGTCGTTAGCATCAGAATCCCAGTGAGCCATCAAAGAAACAGCCGTACGCAACCAACCCATTGGGTGAACGTTGGTAGGGATTGCTTTCAAAACTTTGATGAAATCAGGGCTCAAAGCCATTTCATTGCGAAGTTGAGTGGAGAATGCCGCCAGCTCTTGAGCATTTGGAAGTTTGTCGTTCCAAAGAAGATAAGTTACTTCCTCAAAAGTTGAATTCGCAGCAAGATCATCGATCGTGTAACCACGGAAATTCAGAGAATCACCGACGATAAAAGATACTTTCGTCGTACATGCAACAACGCCTTCCAAACCCTTGTCCAAGGCGCCTTCATAGATATTTACTTCAGCCATCGTAGTTTCCTTTCTGACTTATCAAATACTTCTTTTTTAAACATTGTAGACTTAACAGGAGTTTTCACAAGTTGTCACGCGGTTCCCGCCCCTAGGTCGCATAAACAGGGAACCTGAAAACATAGTAAAAATCAGATTAGCGGGACGCCAGTTTAATGACCCGATCCTTCACTTCCGTGACGATCAAAGTCTGATCCCGAACGGGATCTGGCTTTCCGGAGTATCGCTCATTCGAGAGCAGAATCTCGTTGCGCAATTCGTGCACACCCTGCTTCGGGGCCCGAGAAATCGCTTCAGAAATCCCGTGTCCACCCCAGTTCACACCCAGGGAATTTTGGGACAGCTTCAAACCTTCGGTCGCCAGTATCAGGCGATCCCGCGGATTGAGCTGGATCACCCGGCTTTGTGGCTCCGTGTTAAAGTCCTTACCAAGGCTAGGACCGGTCGGCAGAAGCTCCACCAGACTGTCCTGACCATAGACCTGCATAAAGCCGTCAATGTTCCCGACAGAGCAGTACTGCATTTCAAAACTGCGTCGATCCACGATCCCATAGAACACGCTGGCCTTGTCGTCATTCTGGATGGACGGCACCACTTCCTTGGCCAGCAACGCCAGCACCTTGTGAGCCTCCAAGCCCCGACGGGCCTCGATCTGCGAAGAGATTTTAATGATCACGGAAAGCAGCACCGAAGACAGCGAATAACCGCTGGCACTGGAAATCAGAATGCCGAACTTGAGCTTGTCTTCGTGTTCAAAGATGTCGAAGTAGTCACCCCCCGAACGAGTGCCGGGAAGAAATTTGGTACTGAACTCAAAACCCTGAACATTGGGAAGTTCGGTGGGCGAAAGAAACTTTTGCATGATCTGCGCCAGCTTCAGCTCCTGGCTGATCTGAGCAATCATCTTTTCCAGGGCACCGTTGGCCTTGGAAAGCTCAAGGCGATAACGGTGAAGCTCTGCCTCTTTCACCGCCAGTTCATGTTCCAGTTCTGAAATTCGCTCTTTGAGTTCGTCTTGTTCTTTTGCCATGACGGCTTATATTAAATTCTTTTTTACGCCCAGTCGTGAAGGAACATATTGAGCTGTTCTTCTTCGGCCTTTAGTCGGGCTTGAATGTGCTCGGGCACCTGCCCTTCTTTCAAACTGCCCAGACCCTGCAGATGATAGCGGATCTCACTGTGTCGCTTGTGGACTTTTTCACGGGCCCAGGACATCACGGTGGCAGACAAAAGCTCCCAGCGTTTCCAGGTCGGACCGAAATAGCGGGACGCCTGCATTTCATCAACCTTCACGTTGCCGCCGAAGTGACCCCAGATCATTTGCGCCATCCACTGCACACCTAAAATCAAAGCAAACAACACAACAAACTGCAGGGTTTTATCCTGTGCCGTTGCCGTCCCGCTGGTGAAACCCAGATTCAGCAAGGTGCGCACTTCACCTGCGATCATCATACCCAGGAACGCCCCGCTGGCCGACACCATCGCAAACTGAGTACCAATACGACGGCATTCCTGATTCAACGAACGGCTTTGCCACCAGAAGAAAAGCATACGACCCACACGCTCCCCCGCAACCAACCCCAGGGCCGCGTTGAAAGAAATGGTGTTGGTCAACAGCAACCCCAAAGCCAAAGCCAGGGACCAGAATTCCAGCTGCACAATCAAACTGACCAAAGCCGCCAGACAGAACAAGGCAATCACCGTCGGGAAACGGCCATCCGCCAGGAAGTAAGCCAGATCACTTTGCCCCAGGGTCGTCATCAGAACACTGGCATTGCGAAGCATGGTTTCACCACCCACCAGGAACAATCCGGTGCCCAGAACCCAGCCCAGAATGTTTTTAATCTGCACGGACAAAAACACCGTCAGCAGACCCACGCCCGCAAGCCCCAGCAGGAAGTAGCCGTTAAAGCTCATGAACAACAAACCCAGTATCAGCACCCACCATGCACCCAGGGTACTAAGACACATCAGCAAAGCACTGGGACGAGTTCCCAATACCCGCAAATTTAAAAGTGCCATTCCCGAGTACAAAGACTTTTGTGGAGATGCTTCCAGCACCACCACATCCAAAGCGCGGATGAACATTTTCCCCAGGGTTGTTTCCAGCCCCTTGTCCAAAAAACTTTTTTGCAGGCCAGAGAAAACCACCGCCACGTACTTTTGTGACAGATAAAGCCCCAGCATCATCATGACAAAACTACCCAACCACATAAGTATCATAGCGAACCACCTTTCCCTCGTAAGAATGACGAACGCCCGGCAGCAGCTCTTCAGCCTGCATCGGACGCTTCACCACCACGCGCTTCACCGGCCAGGTCAGGGCCTCTTGCAGAACCAGACTGGCGTCATCGTCGTGACCAACCAGAACACGGAAGACCACCATTTCCTGCTTGGGAAGTGCGGATTTCTTTTTGTGCGGATACATCGGATCAAAATAAATGGCGTCCACTTCAAGCAGACCCTTGTTCTGTTTTAGAAACTGCAGGCTGTCGGCAAAGTGCAGTTCATAGGATTTCAGAGAGTCCTTTTTTGTGCGGGCAAAAGCTTCTTTCAAAAGAGCGTACAGCACCGGAGACCGCTCCACCCCGATCACCGAAAATCCCAGCTGGGTCAAAAACACACTGTCGATACCCATACCGACAGACAGATCCAGAATTCGCCGTGCGCCTTTGGCCACGCCCAGGGCTTTGGCGATCAGTTCATTTTTGCCGCGATGACCTTTGCGCTCGTAGTCCAGATGGTTTTTATCGAAATCAATTTCAAGCAGGCGCTTTTCCTGATCGCGCACATACACGCCCTCAGGTTCGACGAAGAAATGAAAGAAGTACTGTTCGGGATTTTCAGGATTCAGTGGCGCCTTTAGAAAAGACGCCCACTCGACAGCCTTGTCATGGACTTCCTGGGCGGAAGCCCGAACACAAATGCGAAGGCCGCCGTCTAGCGAAGCAGATACCAAAGACACTCAAAAACCCACATGCCAATGGCGATCAGGAACAGATAGAATCCAGCGCGGAACACTTTGCGCATCTCACTGCCCACGGGGCTGGAGATGTTTTTCAGTTTGTAGATGAAACCCACTGAGGCAAATGCCAGAACCACCGTCAGATAAACGCCCCAGTAAAAACCGGCGTAATTCAGATGATAAGTCAGATTGAAGATCAGGAACAAAATCCACCAGCCGGCAATCAGACGACGGGCCTTATCAAAACCCAGCCAGTTCACGGTGTTGGTGAAACCCGCCTGACTGCTTGGGAAGATGTTCATGAAGTTTCTAAGGTGCACTACGAACAGCACCAGCCAACCCCACACACAGCCCAGCCAGAAAGCTTCGATATCGCCGGGAACACCCATCGCGATCTGAAAGCCCACCGTCAAAAGCGGCCCCAGCATCACAAACAGTGCGAACTCGCCCCCGATACGGTACTTGAAGGAATTTTGTTTTTTAAACTGAGCCCATAATCCCACCGTCAGGCTGACAGCAAAGATCCCCGCCAGCTGCGGGAACGCAAACACCAGTGGCACCGCACACACCAGCGCCATGAAAAGGAAGAAGGACGACAGATGTTTAACCTGTGCGGCTGTGATCCAGCCATTTTGAATGGCGCGACTGCCGGAACGTTCCAGCACACGGTCAACACCCTTCATGTGGTCCATATAGTCGTTGCGCAAGTTAATGGAGATAAACGCCAGCAACACACCGATGGTCGCGATCGCGGTGGTCACCGGATCCTGCATGGTGTGATCGTCAATGTTCTTGGTCAGAATCAAAAACAGCGGCAGGAAAATCAGAAGGAACGTGCGCACCTTGTAGATCTGGGACATCTTGGCCCCGAAAGAAGGCTTGGTGATCTCGCTTAACGGAAGCACACGAAACGTCACCAGCTCGGAAGCAGAGTTGACGTTCAGGGTCTGCTGCGGCAGAGCCCGGTGAGTTTTGGAGAACGTCCCCAGCAAATAGGATTCAAACTGGGCGTCTTTTTTGGAAAGCGTGATCAGTTCACTCACGAAGGTTTCCTTCTCCAGTACAAAATCTCGGTCAGCGGGCGCAGTTGATCAATCAGCTTTTCTTCGCCCGGCTTCAACAGGGACTGCAGGCGCTCCAGATGGTGATCATACATTTTGATCAGGCCGCGGTTGATTTCATCGAATTCCGCCAGTTTCTGGTCAAAGCGCGCTTTGCCGCCGACGTTTTCGTAGTACTGCTCCAAAGTTTTGGATTTCACGATATGGTCGATTTCATGGCGAGTGGCCCCGGCACACATGAACGCCCCGAAGGAATTCAGATAACCGGATTTCAAATCACCCAGGATCGCTTTGCCTTCGTCGTTACGGATGTCGTAATCCAGAAGATCATCACTGCGCTGGAACAACTGCCCCAGCAGCGTGCCCATTTCAGAAAGAATGTTGTGCAGTTCCTCGTCGTAGCGTTCCTGCGCGATGAACGGCGCACGGATGCACCACTTAAACAGACTTGCGGTCTTCAGATTGTGAATACGATCCAGCTGTTCCATAGTGACGAAGAAATCACCCACCACAGAGTCCTGCAGCCATTCACCTTCCAAAAGATCAGAAATCACTTCCGCTGTGTACTGAACCAGCTTGATGTTCCCGTGACCGGAAAGGTTCACCATCACACGCGCCAGCAGATAGTCACCCGCCAGAACCGCGTACTCCGGCGTGTATTTCAGCCACGCAGCTGTCTTGCCACGGCGAAGATGAGAGCGGTCGATCAGATCATCATGAAGCAAAGAGGCGTTATGAATGAATTCGATTGTCTGGGACAAGAGCAGCTCAGTTTTAGGTTCAATGCCCAGGTGAGCCGACATCATGCGGATCAATTTTGCGCGGAAGCCTTTGCCGCCGGAAAACAGGTCCTCGTAAAGCTTGTTCAGCTTTGGCAGGTACGCCGGAAAATCCTTTGGATCATAGACTTTAAGATCAATGACGCTGCGTTGCAATTTTAACTCCTGAAGAGGTCGAATAGTCCCGCTAACTTCGCGATTTATCTGCTTGCTGTCAAGGGCTTCAAGGCCGTAAAGTCCGAGACATTATGAATAAAGTCTTTCGCACGAAAAAGACCATCACCTTCAGGGATGCCGACCCTGCGGGAATCATGTTTTTCGGAAATATTTTTGGTTTCGCCCACGATGCTTTTGAAGAATTCATCGTCGACGCCGGCTACACCTGGAACGAGTGGTTTTCCACCCGCGACCTGCTGATTCCCCTGCGCCACACAGAATCCAACTTTCTGGCGCCATTCATCCCCGGCGAAACCTATGACGTGAATGTGTCCGTCGCAAGTTTTGGTGAGACTTCCTTTAAAATGAAGTACGTCTTCACCGAAAAAGACAAAACCCACGCCATCGTCACCATGGTTCATTCCGTGATTGATGGAAAGACAAAACAAAAGGCGACCCTGCCGTCGCTGATGAAATCCCGTCTGGAGCCTTATCTGGAATCCACCGGTCAAGGCTGCTAGAGGAGCGCGCATGGAAGAGTTTAAATTCACAGGAAAAGAATGGTGGCGCGAAGGCGTTCGTTTTGAATGCACAGGTTCCGGCAAATGCTGCACTTCCCACGGCGAATACGGCTTTGTGTACCTGAGCCTGGAGGACCGCCAGCGTTTTGCCAAACACCTGAAAATGCGCACCGGCGATTTCACCCGCAAATATTGTGATATGACCGGCGGTATCTGGCACCTGAAAGAAGACCCGAAAAACCCGGATTGTATGTTCCTGAAAGGCAAAGGCTGCAGCGTCTATGAGGCCCGCCCAACCCAATGCCGTACCTGGCCGTTCTGGCCCGAGGTTATGAACGCCAAATCCTGGGCCAAGGACGTCAAAGCCTTCTGCCCCGGCGTGGGTAAAGGCCCTGTGATCCCGGCTGAGCGAATCGAGCAACAGATTCGCGAACAAATCAAAAGCGAACAGGGCTGGGGCAAGTAAGCTGCTTCAGTGTCAAAGTCTTAGACAGTCGGGCATTTCTTACCGTTATCCAGCAAATTCCATCATTGCAATTCTAAGAAGTGAGGTCCCTTGTGTTACAAAGGACCTCATGAAAAAACTCATCTTCCCCCTTATTGCTTTGACGCTTGTTTCCCTGCAGTCTTTCGCCGGTTCCAAAGCCACGGACCGTTCCTACAAGTACTGCGATGACATGACCCAAATCGACAAGTTGCTGGATCGCAGCCGCGAATCTGTAGAGCGTATCCAGCGCGAAGGTTTGAATATCGAACGCATCGTCGTTTCCAAAGACAAACGCCAGTTGTATCTGGTTTCCGGCGACACTTTGCTAAGAACTTACACTGTGGCTTTCGGCTGGAACTTTATCGGTCACAAGCAGTTCCAGGGTGACGGTAAAACTCCGGAAGGCATCTATACCATCGACTACAAAAATCCAAAGAGCCAGTTCACCAAGTCCCTGCACGTGGACTATCCGAACAAAGCCGATATCGCTTATGCAAAATCCCAGGGTAAAGACCCAGGTGGTGACATCATGATTCACGGTCTACCTTCCAACCCACAGAAATACGAGCGCATCAGCAAGATTCACCCGTATGACTGGACACTGGGTTGCATCGCCGTGACCAACAAGGAAATCGAAGAGATCTACGCACTTGTGAAAGAAAGAACCCTGGTTGAAGTCTGCAAAATCAGCCCAACCAAATAAGAATTGAAATATTAAGGGCGGCGCAACTGATACTTGCGCTGCACCCCTTCAAGACACGACATCTTCCCCGCATCATCAATGACCCGGTCACACATCAGAACTTCCTCGCGCACAATAAACTTGTTACGAAGCTTTCCCAGACACTGAATCTTTTCGTCATCACTAAAACGATCCGCACAGAATCCCACCGCCTCCACGGTAAATAATTCCGCGGCGGACATTTCGTTCAGACAACGACGTTTATCTTCATCATGAAAGAAGGACTGGCACAAACGGCTTGCCGCCTGCAACCCCGGGCGAGGGTCCACTTTCAGGCGCGTGCGGTACGGAAAAGGTCTTTGGATGTCGGCAAGACAACGGGCCTTTTCATCATCAAAAGTCAAAGACTCACAAACGTCCACTTCCTCGGGACGGATATCTCGGTTCACAATACCCGCAAGACAGTTCACACGGTCGGCATCAAAATTTTGATTGCGGCAAATAGGTAAGGCCTCTTTAGTCACCCAGTTGGCAGCGCTTTCCAGGCGGACGCATGGGGGGATTTCACTGTCCTCCTCGATCGCAAGGCAGAACTGCAACGCCGCCTGCAGGCCCGGGATTGGATCCGGAACCGGAATCGAGTGGGCTGGAGCCGAAACCAACATCAAAACGAAAAGTACCATCTGTTTCATAGCGAGACCTCATCCCTAATATGGCCGTTTATGTGAGGGGACTCAAGGATTGTAAGCTCAGAATGATGCGGCAATCTTACATCCGACAAAAGTTGGTAAAGATTCTCAGTTTGAATCTTTAGGGGGCCACGGGACCTGTCGATGAGTAAAGTCATGATGAACGTAAGTGGCAAGAATCTCATAGTTTTTATCCTGACAGTGTTTGCACTGACTGGGTGTAAAGAGCCCGAGATGCAGCTTTCAACCCTGGGTAAGAAGCTTCCGGCTCCTTCCCTTAAAGGCGGCAGTCCGTTTGATCAGGACTTCGACAGTCAGAACTATGCACGCGTGCAGGGAAGCTGCGACACGCGAGTGGGTACGATCCTGGTCAGCTTTGATAAAAGCGTGTGGCACCAACCGCCGTCTTCACCAGATTTGACCGACACCACTTTGTCTGCCGGCCTTGCCAATGATTCTGACTGCGCTGATGGCAGCTTTGATATTTACCTGACCAAGAATGATCTTCAGAATATCTGGGGGATTTCGACCGGCTCCTCCGGTAGCGATGTGGACTATATCTATATAAAAGGTTCTTCCGTGATTGGTGACACTGAAACACTGACTCTGGTGGATGGTGATGCCAACAACCCGGGAACCGGCACAAACTCGGGGGTGGCGGCATTGGTGGTTCTTGAAAAGAACTGGCCACGCGGCTTTGCGGGTTCAGACCAATGCAGCTCCTTCATGGCTTTCTTAAATACCGAAAACGGCCAGCGCGCCACCCACACGACGGATGTCAGCTTCAAGCTCAGCAAAACAGTGGCAGGTTCCACCTATTCAGGAATCACTGCCTATAAGAACTGGAGCGACTGTCACAGTGATTCCAATATCACTGACACCTTCACCATTCCGGCCGGCTCTGATTATACAGAAATCATTTATCGTTTCCCATCCACCCCGCTGGATGCTGTATTGAATTTCAAGATCATCAACACCTCAGCCCTGCGCGCAAGCACAACGGCGGCAGCAGTGACTTTGCGAAACTCCGAAGCTTCCTCCACATATCGTTGGTTGTCTCTGGAAGAGCACATGTTCCAGATCTACAAGAATATCTGTTATCCGATCCGCTTAAGATCCAATAATTTCAACAACAGTCCAGCCTACGATCAATTCGGCGGCACTCTGGATCTGGTCGCCAGTGATGCGCGCATGAAATTCTATACCGATGCTTCCTGCGGCACTGTCACCTCCAGTTACACTTTCAGCAGCTATAATTCCCTGATTGTCGGCTATGTGAAGTTCTCTGAAGCCTCATCAACAGACACCATGGCCTCTGTAAACCTCACCATTACCGGGGCGACTGGAAACACCTATTATTACGATGCAGTCCCTCTGAATTTCCGTGTGGATCTCAGCAGCAAGTCCATCGCTGCCAAGCTCGACTTCTGGGGACCGCGTGATATCGCCAACGGCTATTGCAATGCCTATAATGTTGTGACTATGAACGCAAACGGCACCATGCTGCCAGTCAACGGGGCTTTGACGGTCAACCTGGCAACCCAGGAAAGCAATCTGGGTCAGTTCTATGCTGATGAATCCTGTGCAACACCAACAACAACTGCTGTCGTAGCCAAGAATACGGCTCTTAAGAAAGTGTATTTCCGTGCGGGAGCTGCCAATGCAGGTACTTATCACTTCAACGTGAATGCATCGGGATTGACCAACCACACGCCAATCGTGAATATTCGAACTCCGATCACGCAATTTAAAATTGTGCCTATAGATATGACTGCCGGAGCATGCAAAGCGATCTCTATTGGAGTGGCTGATGGAGCAGGGATCTTCCGTATCGCCGACCAGAACTACAGTGCACCGATTTCAATTTCCATCACACCCACACCAGGCAGCAATGTGATCTTTGCGGATCCGAGCTGCAGCGTAGCGGCTTCATCAAACTACATCACCGTGGGATCAGGCATGGGGGCGGCTGTTCTGTATATACAAACTGCCGGCCTGAACGGCAAGATGCTGGACCTCACTGTTTCCGCAGTCGCTGGAGTGTCAGGCTCCGCCTTCAACGGAACCTTCCAATAATAGCTATTTGATCTTTTCGTGCAGATGTTTCAGAAGCTTTTCGCGGTCCTTTTCCGGATGGATCGCGAAAGTTTCTGTTTCACCTTTAGTGGAAGCAAACGTCACGGCCTGAGTGTCGTCAATGCAAAGATCCAGACAACTGGTTGTCACCACACGAATCTTGGAACCGTCACCACTTTCCTTGAATGATTTTTTCAGGAACATTTTCAGATTATCAGCGCTGTTGCCTTCTTCTTCCAGCAACTTGGGACTGATGGACTTGTGGCACTTCGTGCAGATCAGAACGATGCCTTGGGACCAGGGGTTTTCTTCGCGCTTCATAGTTTTCTCCTCAGCTCCGCCCACAGGATCTTTCCCAAATCGCTGCGCGGGATTTCGTTCATATAATAAATTTTACGTGCTTTTTCAAAGGGAAGCACTTTTTCTGAATACAACTGCAGGACTTTGTCCGTGTCGGCTTCAGATAAAAGACTGACCAGATGAATTTCAGCACCCAGTCTGTCAGAAGGCACGTCCAACAATGTCACTTGTGTGGGCCAATGCGGATTCAAGTGAAAGGCACAGGATTCAAGCACCGAACGAAGTCTTGCCACATTGGTCGCTTCGCCACCGATCTTGACATAGTCTTTGCTGCGGCCTTCAATCAGCAGACTGCCATTCGCGACCGAGCCCTTGTCTTCAGTCGTAAACCAGCCGTCCGCCGTTTTTGGATCCCACACGCGCAAACCCGTTTCGGAATTCTGCGCATAACAAGTGAACAAAGATTCCGCCCACACTTCCAGATATCCGCTGTCATTCTGGCGGGCCTTTGCATGGGTCAACAAACCCACGGGTGGGAACTCATCTTGTTTCAGACTGTCCAAAGACGCCGTGGCGATCTGGGAGGCGGTTTCGCTCATCCCATAACTTGGCAGCACCGGCCACCCCAGGGCGCGCGCTTTTTTGTAAAGATCCGCTTCAAAAGCTCCGCCGCCAACGACGATCGCCCGCAAAGTCGCAGGCGCCTTCAAGCCTTGTGATACCAGATCATATACTTGCGTCGGCACCAATGCCGATAAAGTGCAGCCTTCAGAAGCCAGCACACCGTAATAGTGCTGAACGTCCCAGCGCCCGTCTTTCAGGGCCTTCACAACCTTGGCTCCGCTAAGATGCGCACGGATTTCTATACCCAGGCCCCCAACATGAAAATGCGGCAGCACCTGAGTCCACACATCTTTAGCAGAACTTTGCAGATGAAAATTCACCGCCCGAGCCGATGCCATCAGCGCCTGCTTCGACAAAGCCACAAGCTTGGTCGCTGAAATCGAGTTCGCGGTGGAACCGGATGTTGCGATCCACACATGGCCTTTCAGGTTTTTTTCAATCTGACTTTTTTCCGCAAGACGGTACAAAGCCTGATAGTCGGCTTCAGGCCAGCGTGGGTTCAGCAGGATTTCGTTAGATTCAGAATGAAGATCTATCGGACTTTGAGCTGATACCACGTCAGGGCCTCCAGCAATTTATCAAAGCCCACGCCGGTGCCTTTGTTCTTCAAAAGATACGGTCCTTGGGTGGAAAGCTCGGCCGCAAAAGAATCCATCTGGTACAGGCGATGAGTCAGACAGCCGGATTCAAGAATCATATCCCCGTACTTGTCTTTTAATTCCATCGCCACACCCACGGCATGCACCACACCCACCGGATGATCCATATAGCTGGTCACCGCCAGTTTCAGGTTCCACTTCTGGCATTGGGCCACCGCCTTGTCGACGTCGGTCTTTGCGGGCTTAATCACGATCACATCAAAAGGCGCTGAAGCAATCTTACCCCACGGCACTTTGTCGTACTGATTGTCCAACGCGATTTTGGCCAGCTTGCGGGCTTCACCCCACGCGTGAAAATCAAACGGAAAGGGATCTTCAACGTATTCAATCAGCGGACGCACCGTCAGCGGCAGATTCACCATGAACTTTTCAAAAGTCTGCCAGCTTCCCAACGCATTGAAATCCAGGCGCATGCGCATGCCCGAAGCGGCGATATGGGTCAACATGTCTGCTTCTTTTTGCAGGTCACGGCCCATTTTGACTTTGACGGTGGTGTAGCCTTCGTTTTTCAGTCCATCCAAAAAACCGGGCTTCAGGTCTTGAAAGTGCGAAAGCAGATAGTTGTTTTTGATTTTTTCGCCGCCATCAAAGACGTGTTTCTTTTCTTTGCGAAGAAGCGCGTCTCGACGGGCCAGCCAGATGCTTTGCTCAATCTGTGTGGTCATGCGCCCCATACGCAGATCAGAAAGCTGTTCTTCCAGGGACAGATCCCCCAGCTCAGGCCACGGATGCAGATCCGCAAAGCCATACAGCCCGTCATTCCACTCAACCTTCAGCAGAATCCCTTCACGCACGGTGGCCGCTGTGGCGGCATTCAGGGACTGAACAGGCTTCAGAGTGTAGGGGCTGTAGCTGATCTTGATCAAAAGGCAAATCCAATCGCAATAAGAAGTCCAAAGAGCAGATGCAATCCCGCTGCCTGCCCCAGGAATTTATTGTATGCCGGACTTGGCTCCGTGGCGAAAACATTTTTTGTGATCTTCACTGCCAAAGGCAAAGCAAACATCGAGACAATCGCCGCGATCTTGTAACCTTCAAACCACCAGTACAGATTGAGAACAAACGGCAGGAATGCCAAGGCCGCAATTTCCCAGCGAGAGAATTTCACACCAAAACGCACCGCCAGGGTTTTTTTGTTCACCAGACGATCACCGGCATGATCGCGCAAGTTGTTGATCGCAATCAGCACTGTCGCGTGCAAACCGATCTGCAGGCCCAATACAAACGCCTCGGACAGCCACTCACCGGTGTTCAGGAACACAATCCCCGTCACGGCCAACAAACCAAAAAAGATAATCACAAACAGATCGCCCAATCCCAGGTAAGCCAACGGGAACGGACCGGCGGTGTAGGAATAACCCATCAGAACCGAAGCCACACCAATGGCCACAATCACCCAGCCGCCTTTCAGCACCAGCGGGATCCCGCACATCACGGCCAAGGCGAAACAAAGCGACCCCAGCAACATCACCTGATTGGCCGTCAAAATGCCGGCTTGGGTGATACGCTGAGGGCCGATGCGTTTTTCCGTATCCGCACCCTTTTTAAAGTCCACGGCATCGTTCACCAGATTGGTCCCGATCTGAATCAGGAAAGAGGCCATCAATGCGTAAAACAAAACCCAGCCATCCCAGGAAAGACCGATAGCCTTTACCAGAGCCGTCCCCGCCACACAGGGCACCAGGGCAGCAGTCAAAGTTTTGGGGCGAAAAGCGAGAAGAATACTTTTAATCTGGGTGGCAGAGGTCATTTTGCATCGCATTGTTAAGGGTTAAAATCCAACCTCTTTGTATCAGATTCTTTTCGCGTGACCAAAAGAATTTCTAAGGGCAAAAGAAGGAGGTTTTCCGAATGAAGGGGGTTTTTATGAATGGCATGACTTTGATGGCTTTTGCTGCCGGCGCGGTGGTTTCCGGACTGCTGGTGTATTTCAAGCTGAAAGCGCAGTTTGCCTCTGAAAAATCCCAGTTGGAAGCCGACCTGTCCACGGCCCAGATGAAAAATGATCTTCTTTCACAAAGCCTGTCGGAACAAAAAAACCTGATGGTCGAAACCCGCAAACAGCAGGAAGAGCTGTCCCAGCGCATGAACACCCAGTTTGAGGTGATGGCGCAAAAAATCTTCGAGGAAAAGTCCGCCAAGTTCACCGACCAGAATCACAAGAACATCGCTTCTGTGCTGGAGCCCCTGAAAGAACGCATCAAGGATTTCGAGAAAAAAGTGGAAGAAACCTATTCCACCGAACGTTCCGAGCGCGGTGTTTTGCGTGGAGAGCTGACCAAGTTGATGGAACTGAACAAAGTGATGTCCGCTGAAACCCAGAACCTGACCAAAGCGCTGAAAGGTGAAGTCAAAACCCAAGGCAACTGGGGCGAACTGATTCTGGAAAACATTCTGGAAAGATCCGGCCTGCGCAAAGGTGAAGAATACGTGATCCAGGGCACCGACATGGATCTGCGCGGCGAAGACGGCCAGATTCTGCGCCCGGATGTGATCGTGAACCTGCCGGATGAAAAGCATCTGATCGTCGACTCCAAAATGACGTTGATTGCCTATGAGCAGTATTCTTCCGCAGAAACCGCTGAAGATCAGGAACGTCTGGGCAAACAGCACATTGATTCCCTGAAGAAACACATCGATGGACTTTCCGAAAAGAAATACCACGCAGCTGATAAATTGATTTCTCCGGACTTTGTGATTTTGTTCATGCCTTTGGAGCCGGCATTTGCCTTGGCCTTCAAGCTAAAGCCTGAAATCTTCCAATATGCTTGGGAAAGAAATATCGCCATCGTCAGCCCGACGACTTTACTGGCGACCCTTAGAACTGTGGCAGCTTTGTGGAAACAGGACCGTCAGGAAAAGAATGCTTTGGAAATCGCCAAACGCGGTGGCTTGCTTTACGAAAAATTCGCAGGCCTGCTGAAAGACCTTCAGCATCTGGGTGAAAAACTGGGTGCCGCCCAGAAAGCCCACGAAGACGTGATCAAAAAAGTATCCGAAGGCCGTGGCAACCTGATTGATCAGGTCGAAGACTTGAAACGTCTGGGCGCCAAAACAGAAAAGTCCCTGCCACAACTGGAACAGGCCTAAAGGCTGCGGGCCCTGTGTTCGCGCAAGGCCCTGACTTGTTCCACCGCAAATATCACTGCAATTGATTGAGACTTTCCGCCTTGAAACTTAGCCTGTTCAAGGGGCCTCATGACACGAAAGAACTTTTTCCTGCTGGGTCTGGCCGTGATTGTCGGCGCATCCATCTGGCTCTATTTTTCCTATAAGGGAATTAAAACCACACAAGATGCCTTGGTTGAACAGGCCGAGCTGACCCGTGCCCGCCGCCCCGCCTCGATCCCAGTTGTAATGTCACCCCCGCCTGAAAACCGCACTGTCACCGCCACCAAGGCCCGTCTGCAGCAAGAGGCCCTGACCCTGCAGCAGCAGCTGATAGAAGCCAACACAAGCCTGCAGCAAACCCAGCAGGCCCTGGAAAGCCTGCGGGCTCGACAACAGGAGGAAAGCCAGGCGCCGACCGCGGACTCGTTTTCCTCGGAACTTCAAAGCAGCAGTCTGGAGCTACAAAGTTTCGTGAGCGAATTGAATTCCTATGACCGGTTGGCGGAAGACATCAACCGCCGGGCCGACGAAGCCCTGCGACTGCAAAGCAGTCAGGCGCAGGTGGCGCGCAATCAGATTGATGAAAACATTCGCTCGCAGGAATACTACATTCGCCAGACCCAGGATGAAATCATCTATTGGCAACAGAACACCAACGACCTGACAGCACGACAGGCGCGTCTGGATGAACTGAATAATCTGCAGCTGCAACAACAACAGCAACTGGAACTTATGCAAAATGAAAAGCTGCTGCTTTCATCGCAAGCCCTTCAAGGCCCACAAAGCGTGCAGCAGGCCCGCGAACAGGCCCTGTCGGATCTGAATCAGGACCGCAGCAGCCTGCAGGAAGAAATCGCCATCCGCCGTTCCCAGATCCAGTCCCTGCAAGAGAACATCTATGAAACCACCACCAACGACTACTCCCTGCGCCGCCAGTTGCTGCAGACCCAGCGTGCGGTCGAACAACAGCAACAGCAGATCCGCCGTCTGGAATCCTCTTTGATTGAAAAAAACGCCGAGCTGAGTGCCCTGGAATAACTGACTGGGGCCCAAATAAAAAAAGGAGCCTCAGGGGCTCCTTTTTCTTTTTCTGAATCTTTAAAAATTAAAGTTCAGCGTCGCGAACAACATGCAGCTTGGTTGCCACATCGATGCCGGTGGATTGATTTTTGATAGCGACAGCCGGGTTCTGCACCACACGCTGTTGCAGCTTGGTGAAGATAGGCTCGCGGATAGCCAGGTTGTTATCCTGAAGAACACACTGACGAGCCGTACGGGCTTCAATGTTCACAACGACTGGAGCTTTCAGGTTCGCAGTCATCAAAGTAGGATCATCCGGAATAGTCACGATAGAGAAGTAACGAGCTTTGTCCTGAGCCGTCAGTTTCAAAGCTTCCATGTCCCCTTTGGTCAGGGTTGCTTTGTACTGAGGAGCGAACAATTCAGGCTCAAGAACCGGGAAGGCAATCGCAGGAGCTTCACAGCTCTGCAACCAAGCGAAGATTTCATCATTCGGATCGTCAAGAAGAACGAACTTGCGCAAATCAGCGAAGCCCAACAGGCCTTCGGTGAAAGTCAGAACATCTTCCTGTTTCAGCTCAACTTGGCCGAATCGCGATGTTGAAATGATCATTCATCCTCCCAAAAGGTACTCAGGATTCACCCTTATTTTAGACACACCAAGGCGCTATGATGGTGAATACATGTATAAATCTGGACCTAAATCTAGGGAGACTCAATTAAAATCTAGTAGAATTGACTGGGCGCTTCAGGCTGACAGCGGCCACTACAAAGAGAAAGACGTCCCTAACATTGGAAAAATGCCCCCGTCTTTAGAAACGAAAAAAGGCCCGGCATTTCTGCCCTAGGCCTTTTCACTCACAAGTCTTTAAAACCTACTATGGTTTCAACAACTTAGCGATATTGCGTGTTTTATCGGCATCTGTCGTAGCAGACTGCTGATTTTGATCCTGAATCGCAACGTAAACTTCTTCACGGTGGATTTTGGTATCTTTGGGCGCTTCGATGCCTAGACGGACCTGTTTACCTTTAATTTGAACTACTCTGATTTTGATGTGGTCATCGATAGCGATGCTTTCACCCAACTTCCGTGTGAGAACCAGCATGACAACTCCTTTTGCTGCAGTCGTTATCGGTAGTTTTAAGCGGAACTGTAGGTATTATTTTTATCTTAGAAAGTCAAGAAGGCTTGGCTGAATAAGCTTACCGGACGTTTCGAGAGTCGCTTTGAGGGTGCTATCGGTCTTGTTGATGTCAGAAATAACCTGGAAAGCATCGGCATCTTCCAGCTGGGAAGCCGTTACTTTATTGTCCACCACGGCCTTTTGCAGGGAATCGTTGGTGCTATTGACGGCCATAATTCTGGACCCAACTTCGGAGCGAGCCAAAACCACCTGGGAAATAGCCTGATCCAGGGTATCCAGGGACTCTTGAACCCCCGCTTTATCATTGGTTTTCAGGGAAATTTCCAAATTCTTAAGCGTCGAGAACAAATTCACGCCCACAGAGCCCGTGACCGGATCCTGCCTGTCCGCGCGGCTTTGGCGGCCCGACTCTGACGCAGGACCACGCGTTGTCAGGAAGTTGGAGTCCACTTCCTCGTTGACCTGTTGACGCTCGATTTCCTGATTCTGGAAATCCTTCAGGGACTGAACATCGGTCGGAGTCTCATACTGAGCACGAACGATCCCGTCCCCGCCCAAACCACGGCCCAGGAACACTTTGCTGCCCGGAAGGTTCATCGCCACGAAAGAGTCCTTCTGGGTCTGAATCTTCATGTCCGAATCGTTACCAAAGTACTCGCCGGACTGATTGAATGGCGTTGTCTGGGTCTTCTGACCCCCGAAGATATATCTTTCACCCAGTTTGCGGTTCCCGATCTGGATGGACTGATTGTAGATCTGTTCGATCTCACTGGCCGTGACCATACGGCTTTCTTCGTTACCGCTGGCATCATTCGACTGGCTGACGGCCAGTTCTTTTGCGCGCACCAGGATCTCGGTCAGCTCGCTCAGGGACTGATCCGAAAACTCAAGGAAGCTTCGGGCATTATTGATGTTTTTAATGAACTGAGTGTTGCCGCGTTCTTCGGTTCTTGCCGTCAGAACACGCGCGGAAGCCAAAGGATCATCTGACGGCTTGTTGATACGCTTTTGAGTCGCAGCCTGATTCTGCAAATCAGCCATATCCGACCGGTTCTTGGTCAGATTCTGGTTCACCTGATTGAAAGACATCTTATCCGCGATTCTCATCTATTACATTCTCTTCAAGTTAAGGACTGTATCAAACATTTCGTCGGCGGTTTTGATCAAACGCGCAGACGCATCGTAAGTCTTCTGGAATTCGATCATCTTCGTGGTTTCTTCATCAAGGCTGACGCCGCTGATGCTTTCACGAATATTGGTCAGCTGGGAGATCACATTCTTTTGCGACTCCTGGGCTTTCACCGCCCGCTGGGTCACCGCACCGATCTGACCCACCTGCGTGCTGTAGTAATCATCCAGTGTGGAGGTGCCACCATCCATCACCTGACGATATTGCAAAGCCGAGATCACATTGGCCACGGTGTTATCACCGGCAGCACCCGGCTGGGCTCCCGTCGCGATTCTTCCCACATCGTTAAAGACGGTCTTATTCAGACCGATAACCGATGCGGCCCCCTTGACCTGATCAGGCATATCAAAGAACAAAACACCATTGCGGCCGCTTTTATCAAAACCCTCGATGTGAGCGGTGTTGACCTCTTTAGCCAAAGTGTAGGCCATGTTATCGACATGCCCCAAAAGATCCTCGATCACCTTGTCACGCACATCCAGGGCGCCACCAATGCGGCCCCCGGTGATTTGCTCTGTGATATTCGCGGAAGTGGAGCCACTGCCCTCAAAGAAAACTTCCACACGGTCACGAGCATCCGTCTGACGGGCTTTCAATTCAGAAGAGCCGATACCGGAAACCAGAATCGCCGTGCGACCCGCAGTCACCGTCACCATGCCGTCTCTGCCTTCGGCCCAGGAAATGTCGATTTTTTCGCCCAGTTTTTTCAGCAAAAGATCACGGCGGTCCCGCTCGTCATTGGCAGGTGTGCCCTGCACCTCAACCATCTGAACCTTTTCGTTCAGGGAGGCGATCTCTTTGGACAACTGGTTGACCTCTTCAACGGTCGTTTTGATCTGACCGTCAAGGTCTTCCTGAACCGCCTTCAACTGACCCACCACGCGACCGAAATCTTTGGTCAGCGCCACAGAGGATTCACGCACCATCGTACGGGAAGCCAGACTTTCAGGGTTGTTGGAAAGTTCACGGAAAGAGTTGAAGAAATCAGTCATGTACTGATTCAAACCCTTGTTGTTTTGTTCATTGTAAATCTGCTCAACACGACCCAGAGCATCCGCACGGGAGTCCTGGAAGCCCATGCTCATGCCTTCGCGCTGGATTTGCTTTTCAAGCCATGGATTGTTGACGCGGGTAACGACCCCTGCCCGGGCACCCATCCCGATCTGAAGATTTCCTTCAGTGATAGGCGTGTTCGTCTGAAGCTCCACTCTCTGGCGAGAGAAACCTTCAGTCGATTTATTGGCGATGTTATGACCGACCGTTTGCAACGCCGTCTGAGAGTTCATCAGAGAGCGTTTGCCCGTATCCATCATAGCCGAGATTTTAGACATCCTATCCTCATCTCCGGTGGGTTCCGTTTACTGCTGCTGCTTCAGCTTTCGCGCCTCCGGCGCTCCAGCACTGCGGGCTTGCGCCCCCTCAGGCTTCTTTACTTACGAAGTTGCCTGCGACTTGCGGGCCTTGTTTTACCTGGCCCTTGCCTCCGTAAGTTTTCTTGCCGGAAAGCGTGTCTTTGATATTGTTCAAAGCGCCGTTCAATGTCGACAGAGCGGACTTTGTGTATTCTTCGTTATCTTTGTTAATTTCAGTGATGCGTTTGATCAGAATGTCCAGCGCCGCGTGCTGCGTGCGCAGACGGTCTGCCGCCGGAGTGCCTGCAAGTTTCTGTGCAAGCTCCAGCAAGCGTGGATTTTCAACATCTGCACCAACCAGGGTCGCCAGTTCCATCGCATAACGGGAACGCAGGGAATCCTGAGCGCGCAGCTTGAACAGCAACTCTTCTTTCAGTTTGTTGCTTTCATCCAATGCTTCACGATCCGCCTTCAAAAGAATTTCTTTTTCTTTGCGAACGATATCCAGCAGTGAACGGTAGATTTTGGTAAGTTCTTCGAGATTTGATTCTAACTTGTGAAACGCTCTTTCGACTGTTGCATCCATCATCTTCATCATCCTTGATGCCGCCGTGGGCGGTTAAGATTTATGTTCGAGGCAGCTTTTTTTTAACTCCGGCTTCGCTGGAGTTGAGCTGCTTCAGCTTCAGGCCCTACCGGGCCTTCAGCTCTGCCCGCTGAGGCGGAGCTCTGCCCGCTGGGGCGGCGACTAAAATTCCAAATGTTCGTCGACCATTTTGTCGGCGATGGCTTTGGCGTCAACTTTGTATTTGCCTTCGTCAATCAAGGCACGGAATTTTGCAACTTTAGCTTCATCAACATCCGGAGTTGCCAATGCAAGTTCCTTGATGCGTTTTGCTTCTTGCGCACGAGGAGAAAGTTCCACGCGAGAAGATTCGCCAAGATTGGAGGAAGTCAGAACATCAGCTTTCGCCGCGCCGATATTGTCCGCTTTGCCTTTGATACCAGCGGCGTTGTCAGCTCTGGAAGAATCAGTAAGATTCAAATTTTGACCGACTTTATTGTGCGTGATCTTCATCGAGATCCTCCTCCGTCAAGAGTGAAAAAATACACTCTTCTATTCTGTTCATAGTATCACAATGGGACAATTACACCAAATCATTCTGAGACAGTTTCTGGTCTAGGTTCACTCTGGGGTTCGATGGTCCAGTAGAGCGATTTCGCCTCTGGACTTAAAAAGCCAAGGGTGTCGCCAGCTTGCAGTTTTTCCCCTGTCGAAACTTTTGACAGTCCGCCTTTAAAAACCATCTGGCTCTTTAGACCATTGTCGTGACCGATCTCGACCAGAGTCTGGTCATCGGCCAGACTGCGCTTGCCAAGAAGCACGCCATCCCAGGGAGCCTTCACCTCGGAAGCCGCTCCTGGGGCTGATTCAGTGTCGAATCGATAAGACAGGGCCTGCTTCTTTCCCGGGTGCTGGAATGGCTTCAAAGCCAGGTTGCTTTTTTCATCCATGGCCAAAGGTCCTACAGGCTTTGTGACAGGTGCACGCACACCCATGGCCACGCCGAACTTGTTCATCAGCTGATCATAGATCATGTTGGACAAACCGATACCGCCACGTTCGCCCCACTTTTCAACATACTGGTCATCAAGTTGTTCTTTGAAAATCTTCTCAGCCTGATTGGACTGAATGAAGCCGCCTTCTTTGACGGTGGAACGCATGGCTTTCATCATTTCGCGCAGGAAATGTTTTTCGTACATGTCAGAAACTTCGCGCAGCTTCTGCTCGGGCGCCTTTTGTTCAGGCCGCCCCATCATACGATTGCCAAGGGGTTTAAAACCGCCGGATCCCACATCGCTCATTGCGAGACTCCTAGATCAAAAAAGAAAAAGGTACGGATGTACCTTTTTTGAAAGAGAAAAAAAGGGGAGTTAGAGTCGGAGAATCATGTGCATCCTGCACTCGATTCTGAGAGTGTAGCTTCGGCTCGTGTTGATCACTCCGTGATCTCTGCTGACCTGTTGCTCCTGTTTCCTGCGAGAAACTTTTGACTCTTGACCTTCCATGGTTCGCGATCTCTTTCTCACCCTCCCCGCGTTTCAAACACGTCCATGTGTCTGAAACTATAACTTTGATTGTATTAAATGCTGTGTCATTCTGAAACAGAAATCTCATAAAACTTCGAGTTCCCCGTGCAAAGCTCCAGCTGATTTTATGGACTGAAGTATTGTAATCAGGTCCTTAGGCGAGACTCCCAGCTTGTTAAGTGCCTGGACCAGTTCACCGACGCTGACACCACTGTCGAGAACCGCCACTTTTTCTTCCGCACCTTTTTTGCCATCGCCCACTTTCACTGACAGTGCTCCGTGTGAGATAGCAACGCGTGAGATCTTCACTTTGTCACCGATAACAATCGTTCCTGTTTTTTCATTCACCACAACACGCGCTTTCATGTCGGGATTGATCTCAATGGATTCAATCGTCGCCAAAAGCTCCACACCGCGATTTTCATAGGCAAACGGTGTGATGATATCAATCGTGCCGGAATCCTTTGCTGAAGCATAGAGACCCCCCAGCTCTTTATTGATCGTCAGCACAGAGCGCGCTGCCGTCGTGAAATCCGGATTGATCAAAGTCAGGCGGTACATCTTTCTGGAAGAAAAATCCGCTGTCATATCACGTTCAATCGTTGCCCCATTCGGGATGCGGCCTGCAGTGGTGTGTGAATCTTTGCCATCACCACCAATCACGATACTTCCCTGAGCCACGGCAAACACCTGCTCGTTGGCAGCGCGCAGAGGCGTTTGCAGCAGGGTCCCCCCCTGCAAGGAAGACGCTTCACCGATCGCACTGACATTAATGTCAATCGGGTTTCCGGCTTTACCGAATGCCGGCATGGTCGCCGTCACGATCACCGCCGCCACGTTTTTGCTGGAAAAATCGACGTTATCGAGTTTCATCCCCAGCTTGTCGAGCATACGCACCATGCTCTTGCTCATAAATTCATTTTTGCCATCGCCGGTGCCTTTAAGACCCACGACGATGCCGTAGCCAATCAACTGATTTTCACGCACGCCACGAATGCTGGCGATGTCCTTCAAGCGGGCGGCATTGGCCGACTCGATCAAAGAGAAAAACAAGACAGCGGAAAGAATCAGAAAGTTTGTGATTTTATTCATTGCTCTTTGTCTTTCTCAAAGAAACCACATCGTACTGTGGATCCAGAAGTTTATCCGAGTTGATCCCCGCATCATTGAAGTCCTCCGGACGAATCAAACCCGTCACAATGACTTTGTATTCACGCTTGCCGATCATGAACGGCTGCTGACCTTTGATGCGATAGTTGCCGTCGGCCATTTTTTCCACGATACGGGTTGGGATGCTGGCCACATCAGCAGCTCCATCATCCTTTTCCTCAACCTTTGCCGGTTCAGGCTTTTTTGCCGCTTCCACTGACGCCGGGGCACGGGAGGCCTCATCCCCGTTTTGCGCCAACGAATTATTCAGCTGCTGTTGCTGCTGTTCTTCCAGCTGCTTCAAAAGTTTTTTGATCACAGACACTTTGGTGTCGACCTGCTTCTTCGCCGGACCATCCAAGGTCACATTCAGCAGGTCCCCTTCTTTGCGCATTTTGTTTTGCGCAAACAGATAAGCCCCCTGGCCTTCCATCACCCACATGGATCCGGCGTTGGCGCCCAGGTCGGATTCTTCTTCCATGCGGTTTTTCGTCATGCGTTTGTACTGACGATCCGTCGGCACACCCATGTTCTGGTTGTCAGAATATCTTGGCGCCGTGTTGATATCCTTCAGCGCCGGTGCTTCCTTCGGGCCGTCCAAAGACGCCATGAAATCCTGCATGGTTGCGCAACCTGCAGTGAACACCATCAAAACCAAAACTGAGAAAGAAGAAATCATCTTCATCATTGCAACTTCACCACACCTTTTTCAGTGACCAGACCGGACAGAACTTTCTGGGTTTCCAGATTTTTTACCTTGATAAGATCCCCAACAAAGCCACTGTCCTCCGCCATCATGTTGACGGAGATCTCGAAACTGTCATCGCCAAGCAATGCTTTAACGATCTGTCCCTTCTTAGCTGCCGGTTCACGTTTGAGATCAGAAGCCCATACGGTGCTTCCAACGGGAAGTGAGCGAGCTGCCATCTGACCCTGGATATCCTCCATGCGCAAACTGCCATCCTTGGCAAAAGTCACGTCCGTCATGGACATGCGCAGGTCATCTGCTTGAACTCTCTCTCCTTGTAAGATCAAACGGGTCGTTACAGGGGTTAATTTTGAAACGCGAATTGTGCCGGAAATCCATTTGATCTGGCGCTGATCGCCATCGCGAAGTGGCAGCAGGAAGCCGCCCTTGGCGGAAAGCTGAGTAAAATCAAGATCCCACAGCTTTGACGCCGGACGTGGCGTGCTTTGGATGCTGATCTGATATTCACACTCATTGCAGCGCGCTTTGAGGATATTATGAACTTTTCTCTCAACTTCCTGGCGCGACACCGGCGTGGCAGCAAAGCTCACCTGCACTTGGGAAGGCACCTTGAATTGAGGATTCAGACGACGCAGATTTTCCTGACTGTTCAAGGCCGCACGCATCTTCACCAGAATTTCGCTGGAATTCAGATGCTGGCTTAACAACAATTCCCGGCAGTCCTCGCGCAGAACCACAGCGTCCAAAGCATTCACCAGCTCTTCGGTGCCGCCCGTGACGGTCGCAATATCACCCAGACGCAAAAGCTCACGCTGAGAAATCTCCACACTGGAAGGAATGGAGATCTCAGGCCTTGCGAAGGCCTGCAGACTTACCAGAAATGTGAGCGCGAAAATCTTCTTCATCAATTATCTCAGATTGTTAATGGCTTGAAGCATCTGATCGGAAGCCTGCATCACTTTGGAGTTGGTTTCCATCGCACGCTGGGCGGTGATCATATTGACCATCTCATCCACAATGTTCACGTTGCTGGATTCCAGCTGCCCTTGTGCCAGATAGCCTGTGCCATTCAAACCCGGACGGGAGGCAATTGCCTGACCGCTGGACGGAGTCTGTGTGAACAGGTTTTTACCCATGGCTTTCAAGCCCGCCGGGTTTACAAAGTTAACGATATCGATTTGACCGATAGTCTGAGGAACATCATTCATGCCAGTGATTGTACGAACCTCACCGGTGGGTGCCACTTCAATGCCGGACACATTTGCCGGAACAGTGATTTCCGGCTGCAAAGCATTTCCGTTTTTATCGACCAGACGGCCGTTGGGATCTTTTTTGAAAGCGCCGTCGCGGGTGTAAGCTGTTTCACCATCCGCCGTCAGCACCTGGAAGAAGCCGGAACCTTCGATCTGAATATCCAGAGGGTTTTTGGTGATCTGCGCCTGGCCGCCGGCAAAATCCTTTTGCACGCCTGCTGTACGCACACCCAAACCGACCTGAACCCCATTCGGGGAATATGCATTCAGACCCGAAGCCGTCCCTGGCTCCTTTTGGGTCTGGTACATGAGGTCTTCAAACTCAGCGCGGGATCTTTTAAAGCCAGCCGTCGAAACGTTGGCAATATTATTGGCAATAACATCCATGTTGGTCTGTTGTGCCGCCATCCCTGTAGCTGCTGTGTTCAAGCTCTTAAGCATTCACGAATCCTTCCGTTGGCTTAATAAATAATTTCAGAAACCGGCTGCAAATCCTAAGCAGCTAGTTTGTTTTTCCCACCACATTGATCATTTTGTCGGCCATCTGATCGTAAGCACTGATGGCCTTCTGCGTACTTTCAAAGACACGATTGGTGGAAATCATGTCTGTCATCTCCTGAACGATATTAACGTTCGAGGTTTCCAGAAAACCCTGTTTCACACTTGGATTTGCGATGTTCTGCATATCCGGAGCGATATTGGGCTTGAATGTATAAAGAGAGCTTCCGGTTTTCTGCAAAGAATCCGGGTTGTTCACGCTGACCAGGGAAAGCTTCCCCAGGTTTTCTGTGCCTTCATAGACATCGCCGTTGTCGGCAACGGCAATGGCGCCCGTACCGGCAAAACGAATCACGCGGGAGGCAGGATCAGATCCCGGCTCGCCCTGACGAAGCACCGGATGACCTTCTTTGGTCACGAGCTGTCCGTTGCCATCCAATGTAAAATTACCGGAACGGGTCAGTTTCACGCCGCCCGGAGTGGCGATTTCAAAGAAACCTTTGCCATCAATGGCCACATCCAGGCTGTTGCCTGTCGGTTTCAAACCACCTTGAGAAAAGTCAGTGAAAGTACCTTTTGTGTCGACATACGACTTGTCGCCACCTTGCATGTTATAGAAGCTTTCAATCGCCGCCACATCGCGCGGGATCTGTGTGGTCTCTGGCATCTTTTCGTTGGCCGTCAGATATTCCTGGAAGAGCTGCTGGTCACGTTTAAACGCAGGTGTGTTCACGTTCGCCAAATTATTGGCGATTGTATCCAGCTTTGTACTTTGAGCCATCGCCCCACTGAGTGCTGTGTAGACCCCTTTTATCGCCATGAAAACCCCTCCACAGTGTTGAGCAGCAAGGCGTGTGCCATCTTTTGACAGGACGGATCTTGGTCTGGGAAAAAGGTTCCAAGCCAGACCTTTGTTCAGGAAAAAAAATCTGGGCTCAAGTTTTTTTCGATTTGGCCGCTGCATTGACCTTCGTCGATGGTGCCAGGGAATTGTCAGATCTTTGTCGACAGTGTCAAAGAATCGGCTTCATAATTGATTCTATGAGGACGTGGGTTGCATTCATTTTTATTGGCATCATTCAACTGAGCACTGGAGCTGGCGCGGCTTCCGTGGCATCAGCAACCCCCGCTACAGCAGCGACTGCCGTCACCCCGCAGGTGAATCCGGCGCTCAGCCTGAAAGAAAAATTAAAAGCCCTTACCGCCAAGTCCACCCACGTTCAATCCGACAATCTGATCTTTGATCTGCCCGTCACCTACAATAAAAAAGTCAGTCAGTGGATCGCCTACTTCCAGGGAAGCGGCAACAAGTGGTTCCGCACCTGGATGCAACGCTCGTACAAGTACATGCCTTTCATTCAGGAAGAACTGAAACGTGCGGGTCTGCCATCGGATCTTGCTTATATGGTGATGATCGAAAGTGGTTTTGCCCCGAACGCCATCAGCACCGCCGATGCCGTGGGCCCATGGCAGTTTATCGAATCCACAGGGACTCGTTACGGCCTGAGCAAAAGCTGGTGGCTGGATGAGCGCCGGGATTTGAAGAAATCCACCCTGGCAGCGATTCGTTACCTGAAGGATCTGCATTCCGAATTTGGTTCCTGGTATCTGGTGGCGGCAAGCTACAACATGGGTGAAAACGGTCTGCGCCGTCGCATCAAAAAATATGGCACCAAAGATTACTGGGCACTCATCAAATTGGATGCGCTTCCTCAAGAAACCCAAGATTACGTTCCCAAGATTCTGGCAGCCATGTTGATTGCCAAAGCACCGAACCTTTATGGCTTCCGCGATCTGGAAAAAATGGACCCATTGGAATACGACGTCGTACTTGTGCCTGGCGGCACCGACCTGGAACCTTTGGCGGATCATTTGGGAGTCACCAGAAAAGCATTAAAAGATTTGAACGCCGAGCTGTATTTGGGATACATTCCTCGACAGGTTGAGAAACACTTCATTCGCGTTCCGAAAGGGGCTGGAAGAATGGTTTCCACTTACGTCTATCAGCACTCTCGGAAAGTTGCTTTGGAATGAAACCCCTGATTGTTCAGAAATACGGCGGCGCCACTTTAGCAGATCCTGAAAAGATCAAATCTGTTTCATCCCGCATTGCCGCCCAGTCGAAAGAAAACTCTCTGATTGTGGTGGTCAGTGCCATGGGTAAAACCACCAATTCCCTGATCGACCTTGCCAACCAGGTTTCCAGTCATCCTCAGCGCCGCGAAATGGACATGCTGCTGACCGTAGGTGAGCGCATCAGCATGTCCCTGGTCAGTATGGCCTTGAATGATCTGGGTTGTCCTGCGATCAGCTTCACCGGCAGTCAGGCCGGGATTTTCACTGATGATTCCCACGTCAATGCGTTTATCAAAGACGTCAAACCCATGCGCCTTGATGAGGCCTTGAAAAACAACCGCGTGGTGATTCTGGCCGGTTTCCAGGGCGTGTCCCCGGTAACCAAGGAAATCACCACTCTGGGACGTGGCGGTTCGGACACTTCGGCTGTTGCGATGGCGGCGGCCTTCAATGCCGAGCGCTGCGAAATTCTGAAAGATGTTCCCGCGGTCTTTACCGCCGACCCGAACATCGTGAAATCCGCGCGCCCTTTAAGTGAACTGAATTACGATCAATTGATGGAGATGACGTTCTGGGGCGCCAAAGTTCTGCACTATCGCTCCGTGGAACTTGCGAAAATGCGTGAAGTGACCCTTTACATCGGCCCGGCCTCCAGCAAAACCTCTGACGGAACCATCGTCAAAAAAGGATTGAATATGTTTGAATCCTGCAAAGCTCTTTCTTTGAATTCTCACGAACTGGTTCTGGGCATTCACTGCCGCGAAAAGAATCCGGCCAAGGCCCTACAAGGGTTGCAGAATCTTTTGGACAAGAACCAGATTGCCTTCCCGCAGCTGCTTAGCTGTGAAACCAGCCTGGATAAAACCGAAATCTTTTTGACCGGTCCGCAAGAAATCATGTTTGCCGTGAAAAAAGAGCTGGAAAAACATCCGGACTTCACTTTGCTTCCAACCGACTATTCCACAGTCACCCTGACTTGCACGGGCGCGACGTCACCGGAAATGACCCAGAAGGTTTTGAACACGTTGACCGGAAAGAACCTGGAGACACAAAAGATCCTGATCAGCGCCATGAGCCTGACCGTTCTTGTCGAAGCCCCCCTGCGCAAGCAGGTCATCGAGTGCCTTCATCCTTTGATTTGATTTTTGATTTAAGGCAGAAGAGTCGGACTCATCACGCGATAGCGGTTTTGAATCTTCTGCCAGATATTGGAATGCGGTCCGGTGATTCCATCCGGGCCTCCGCTGCCAGCCAAGCCACGCAACTTCGGATCATACTGTCCACCGGGAAGGAACTTGCTTAGATCAGGTCCGGCTTTGCCTTTTGCCGCACCAGCCATACCCGCCATGCCGGCAGCACCGCGATCTCCACCACCACTGCCGCCGCCAGAGCCACCAAAGGATCCGCCGCCACCATAGAATCCGGCATTCACCTGAACACCATCTTCAAGACCTTCTTCACCTGCGCCACCACCGGCAGCTCCACCGCCGCCGCCGCCACCAGAACTGGAGATGCCCGCACCACCGCCCTGTTTTCCATCCACAGCTTCACCTGCACCACCAGAACCTGGCTTGCCCGGAAGAATGGACGGAAGACTTGGCAGATCACCCCCGGCGCCTTCGAGACCCTGAGTGCCCAGCCGAGCTCCTGGGTTTGTGCTGCTGAGGAAAGTAGAACCTCCGGCACTGTTTTCATTCATACAAATTGGATCGGTCGGATTCTTGGAGCACACGCACACTTTGCTGCCCGCATTTGCAGGATTCGTACAGTCAGCGGCGGCGATCGCCGCACAACCTGGCAGATTCGGGTTTGTTTTACAAAGCTCAGGCAAAGCCGTGCTGTCGCCTGCAGTTTGTTCCGCACACTGAGCGGCGTTTTTCATTGTGCCTGCGAAGTTGTTGATGGCCTGATTGGCTTCCTGAACTTTGGAGTCAAAGTCATTACAGCGTTTTGCAGAGTTTTCCGCCGAAGCAATTGCCTGACGACTGATACCGTTGCCGCCGGCTGCCGCATCCAAACAAGCGGCATTCTGCTGGGCAAATTCAACAACCCTGTCACAGGCGGAATGACAACTGCCGATGGCAGACTGACAATTCATTCGATAAGCCGCCACCGCCGCATTGGCCGCCGAACTGAATGACGCCATCTTGGAACAAGCCGCCTGAATACTGCCTGCTGTCTGCTGACCGAACATTAAGCTAAGCTGTGAAGCCGTGTTGGCAACACCGCTCATACCAGAGTCATTTTTTTCATCGCAGGAATAAGAGGTCTCGGAAATTTGGGTGCGACATTCATCCATCATAGTTTGCAGCTGCGTGCTGCAAGTGAACATCACGTTGCTTGTTGGTGCTGGCGGCCCGACAAAGCTGTCGTTGGGAGTGCACTGCTGTTGGCCTGATTCACTGACAAAGCAACTCGAGCCTGCTGGACACACGATATTACAAGCAGGCGTTGCTGCAGCGTCGTTCGCGACAAAGAATAGCGAAATTGTGAATAGTGTTTTCAACGCGAACAAAGTACTCATTCCCATGGTATCTCTGATCGGCATTCCAACATGGGAACTTTACCAAGGTATTGAGCGCCGTCTCAAACTGAGATTAAGGCATCAAAGTCGGACTTAAAACCTGATATCTATTCTGAATTTTCTGCCAGATATTTGAATGAGGCCCCGTAATTCCGTCCGGCCCGGCATTCCCCGCAAGACCGCGGGTCTTGGGATCGAACTTACCACCTGGCAGGAACTGACGCAGATCCGGAGCACCTTTGCCTTTGGCAGCTCCGGCTTGACCGGCCATACCGGCGACACCGCGCTCACCACCGCCGCTGCCCATACCCGAACCACCGAAGGATCCGCCACCACCATAGAACCCGGCATTCACCTGAACGCCGTCTTCAAGACCTTCTTCGCCTCCCGCACCACCACCGGCTCCGCCGCCGCCGCCACCACCAGAACTGGAAATGCCTGCGCCACCGCCTTGTTTGCCGTCCACAGCTTCACCGGCACCACCAGAACCTGGTTTGCCAGGAAGAATGGAAGGAAGACTTGGCAGATCCCCCCCGGACAAACTTGCCCCGGATGTCGACAGACGCGAACCTGGATTTGTGCTGCTGATGAAAGTGGATCCTGCTGCACTGTTTTCACTCATACAAACCGGATCGGTCGGGTTCTTTGAACAAACACAGACTTTGCTTCCGGCATTTGCTGGATTCGTGCAATCAGCTGCTGCCACTGCGGCACAGCCGGGCAGCGTTGGATTGGTTTTACAAAGTTCTTCCAATGCCGTTGTGTCACCCGCCGTCAACGATGCACACTGAGCGGCGTTTTGCATGGTTCCGGCAAAGTTATTGATTGCCTGGTTGGCTTCCGCCACTTTGGCATCGAAGTCATTGCAACGTTGGGCAGCGCTTTCGGCAGAAGATCTCATCTGAGCCGAAGATCCTACACCGCCAGCGGCATCCAAACAAGCGGCATTGCTGTTGGCAAAGTCGACAACCTGATCACAAGCCGAATGACAGCTGGTAATGGATGATTGACAGGTCAAACGATACGCGGCCACTGCCGCATTCGCTGCGGAACTGAAAGAGGCCATCTTTGAACAGGCCGCCTGGATACTTCCCGCAGTCTGTTGACCGAACATCAAACTAAGCTGTGAAGCCGAATTAGCGATGCCGCTCATGCCTGAATCATTTTTTTCATCGCAAGTATAGGACGTGTCGGTGACCTGAGCACTACACTGCTCACGCAGCTGGTTGTATTGAGAAAGACAATCGGTATTGTTGACCTGATTTGCGGCCACACACATGTCGTTGCGACCACTGGCATCCGTCGGATCCGGCATAAAGCAGGTGAAACCTTCAGCGCACTGAGCCCGGCAGCGGCGAGCCTCTGCATCCACAGGGATGAGAATCACTGAAAGCGCGAGCAACATAGTCACTGATAAAAACGATCTCATTCCCATGACAAACTGTTCGGCATTTCAGAGGGGAACTTTACCAAAGTATAAGGAATCTCAGAGTGAGATTATGGAATTAAGGTCGGTGTCAGAACCTGATAACGATTCTGAATTTTCTTCCAGATATTTGAATGGGGACCCGTAATACCATCAGGTCCTCCGGTCCCCGCAACACCCCGGGCTTTCGGATCATATTTTCCACCCGGCAGGAACTGACGCAAATCCGGGGCACCGCTTTTACCGGCAACACCGGCTTGACCTGGCTGACCTTGAGCAGCTCGGCCTTCACCACTGCCGCCTCCGTATCCCCCGAAGGATCCACCGCCGCCATAGAATCCGGCATTCACCGAGTGACCACCGTCTTCGCCTTCCGCACCACCACCTTCACCGGCACCAGCGACACCGCCGCCGCTACCACCACCTGAACTGGAGATACCCGCACCGCCGCCCATTTTTCCATCAACAGCTTCACCGGCCCCGCCAGAGCCTCGTTTGCCATGTTCGATACCCGGCAAAGAAGGCAAATCACCACCGGACAGTTCAACACCGGAAGTGTTTAAGCGCGCCCCAGGATTGGTGCTGCTGAGGAATGTGGATCCACCACTGTTATTTTCAGACATACAAATAGGATCCGTCGGATTCTTTGAACAGACGCAGACTTTGGTGCCCGCAAGCTCAGGCTTAGTGCAATCCACCGGGCCCGTGGCCACACAACCCGGAAGATTTGGATTGGTTTTACAAATCTCCGGAACCGGCGCACCGGATCCGGAAGTGGCTGCCGCACAACTGGCTGCATTTCGCATGGTGCCCGCCACGTTATTAATAGCCTGAGTGGCTTCCTGCACCTTGCTTTCAAACTGATCGCAGCGCTCGGCCTTGGATTCGGCATTTTGCAAAAGCATCGCATTGGTTCCCGCAGTTCCCTGGAAACCCTGAACTGTACAGGTTGGATTGTTCTGCACGAAATCAACAAGCTTACTGCAGGTGGAACGACAAGTTCCCAGCGAGCTGTTGCAATTCATGCGATAGGCCGCAACAGCCGCATTGGCTGCCGCCGAAAAACTGGCCATCTGTGAACACGCTGACTGGATACTTCCAGAGGTCTGCTGCCCCAGCATCAACCCCAGTTGCGAAGCCGTATTGGCAACTCCCGACATGCCAGAATCATTTTTTTCATCACAAGTGTGGGATGTTTCCTGAACCGCATTGGAGCATTCATTAAGAAGTTCCGTGTACTGTGACGTACAGTCATTCGCACTGGGCTGAGCCGTGCCGTTAATGATGTCGATGCGGCACTGATAGTCCCGCCCACTGCCATTCACATCCACGCATTCTGAGATTGGACAACGTCCGCCACAAGGAACTGATCCCGGTTCGGGATTATAGCTGGAAGTTTGATCTGGTTCCTGCTGACGCTGTGTCGGTCGACTCGTGCCCGAGGAACGAGGTGCGCCTCCGCAACGTCCTTCGTTCTGGGTCTGCACCACGCACATGTCATATTTTCTCATTTGAGATTGGTCAGCCTGGCCCGACTTGGGTAAGAATCTGGCAGCACACCATTCAGCACAGCCTAAAAAAGTATCGGCCGTCGCCGGTGCGCCGAAAAGAAGTGCCGAAAGTAAGAGGGATATACACCCAAAGTACCAGTTCCCCATGGTTTTCTCTTCGGCCCCTCCATACAGTTCCTACAGTACCTCACAATATATTCTCATGTTTTAATGTTCCCTGTTCTCAAATTAATTTAACAAATCATAATCTTGATTAGAGGCCCTCTTCTGTCTCAGAATGAGATCAGCAGTCTATACACGCAGCCCCTCTGAGGAGGTTTTCTATGAAAAAGCACCTTTATGACTTCACCGTCAAAGCCGCCAATGGCCAGCCGGTGTCCCTGGATCAATACCGCGACAAAGTGGTGTTGGTGGTAAATGTGGCCAGCAAGTGTGGTTACACTCCTCAATACAAAGGCCTTGAAGAACTGTATCAACAAAACAAAGACAAGGGTCTGGTCATTCTGGGATTCCCCTGCAACCAGTTCGGTTCGCAAGAGCCCGGCAGCAATGAAGAGATCCAGCAGTTCTGTGAACTGAACTATGGCGTGTCCTTCCCGGTCATGGGCAAAGTCGATGTAAACGGCAGCAATGCCGATCCTCTGTATCAGTGGATGAAAGAGGAAGCTCCGGGTCTATTGGGAACCGAAATGATCAAATGGAATTTCACGAAATTCCTGATTGGAAAAAGTGGCACAGTGCTAAAGCGTTTTGCTCCAAAGGATGAACCCAAAGACATCGCAGACGACGTCAAAAAAGCTCTGTCTTAGATCGTCGCGGAACATACAAATAAACGTCACCGGACTGTCTGTGGCTTAAACACAGCCACAGCAGCCAGATCCCCCACTTTCACCGCCACCTTCTGGCACCCTCGTTGCTATCTCTTCCTCATATACAAGGAAGGGATCCATGATGATTTTCCGCCCGCTGCTGAAAGCTTTGCTGTTTTGTCTCATTCTGGGACAATCGACTGCTTTTGCCGCCCTTAAAGTGGAAAAAGAAAAGTTCGATAACGGAGTTGTCTCCCGCGAGTCGTACTATCAGGACACCCGCCTGGTCGAACGCCGTTACTTTAACATTGATGGCGTCTTTACCGGCTGGACACGCTTTACTTATCCGGTTGCAGGCCAGGTGATAGTCACCGACCTTTCCGTTGAAAAAGAAAGCTATGGACTTGTTCAAACCCGTGAGGAATGGACCGGCCTTGATGCCAACAACTCCCAAAATGAAAAATCCCGCCTGATCCGCAAGTGGCACTTTACCAAAGAAGCCCCTTTCAATCTTGAATACGTGGGCTGGAACGAACAAACTGAACCTTTCCGCGAAATACAAAAAGACTATCTGGATAAAAACGAAAACGTCACCAGCTCGGTTTACCTATACTACAAAGGCACGGATGAAAAACCCTATGCTTTTGTCGAAAAGAACCCGGCAGGCAAAACGGTGGCTGAATTCAGCCTTTATGAAAAGTATGACCTGGAAAAATCCCTGAAAAAGGCCGGCAAATCCGCGGCCGAAACCAAAGTGCTGAAAGCCCAGCGCGAAGACCCGGACAAATTTGTTATCGCCATCATCGATTCCGGCTTTGATTATAATCACAGCGAACTGGTGACGAAATGGTGGAACAACCCTGATGAGCCCGTCGATGGCATTGATAACGACGGCAACGGCTGGGTGGATGACAACTTCGGATGGGATCAGGTTCGTGATATCGGCCTGCCGACGGAATCCACCAGCGGACTGAATAAAGATCACCGTCCTCTTTCTCATGGAACTCACGTGGCGCACATCGCAACCAAAGGGCTGAACAATGTAGCTCTTGTGGGCTTTGCCGGGGACTACACCCGTGCGGAATACATCAAAAAGATGTCCGCCTTCATTAAAAAACATAAAATCCGTATGGTGAACATGAGCCTGGGTTTCCCTTCCGACAACAAGGACATGCTGGGTCTGCGCGATGGAATCCGTGCCTATAAAACCATGATCGAAGAAAATCCAGAGACCCTGTTCGTCGTGGCGTCGGGCAACGCCGGCCAGGACCTCGATATCAGCAAAAACCGTCAGTACCCGGCAAGCTTCACTCATCCCAACGTGATGAAAGTGGGTGCTTTGAATGCAGCCACGATCGAAGAAGTCACCCCGGAAAATGCGACAATGGCTGATTTCAGCAACTTCGGTCAGGACAACGTCGACATTCTGGCTCCGGGAGTGAAAGTCAACGCGGCCTCTTTAGGTGGTGGACTGATTGAACACTCGGGCACTTCGATGGCGACACCTTATATGGTGAATCTGATTGCGCAGCTGTGGACTGAACTTCCGCATCTGACGGCGACGGAGGTTCGTCAGCTCTTTATTGAAACGGCGCAGGTCACTAAAACTCCGGCACCGATCAAGTCCCGTGGTTATGTGGATTTGAAAGCGGCTTTGCTAAAAGGAAAGATAAAGAAACTGGAAGGGCGTTCCGCGATTCTTGAAGGACCGAACTGCTGGAATTCATCCACTTATCTGGCGGGAATATCCAAAGGTATTCACCACACGGTCGCCAGTGAATTTGCCAACGTGCTTGAATCCCCGCTGTGCACCCGGATTTCCCGCGCGGAAGCGCAAGCCGGAGACATCATCGCCCTTCGCCGTTTGAACCGCAATGGCCGGGTGTTGCCAGCGGCATTTGCTTCAGAAGTGCATGGTTATACTCAACTAAGTTCTGGCATCGGTTTCACCAAAAACGGCGTGATGCCGCAAGCGCCTTACGAAGTTCAAAACAGCGAACACATCTTCAATAAATATCGCTCTGCCGATGGCCGTGAATGCAAAAAGCTGGGCATCGAACGCCAGGACTGCCGTCTGACTGAAATGGCCTATCGCTGCCAGACTCTGGAATCGTACATGAACGCCCGCGGCGGCCTGAGTGTGTTTGAGCAGGAGATTCAACTGGCACTGGATAAGGCGGAAAAGACCCTGGAAGAACGGTTCCTGAATGGAAAACAGCTCAACCCGGATTTTTCCCTGCAGGCTATCGCAACCAAGATTGACGGCTTGAAAGCCCACGGCAGCACTCAGATGGTCATCGACTATTTTGAGTCCCGCCTGGATTCACTGGAATATAGAAATTAGAGATTAGAAATTGAAAGTTTTAAAAAGAGAGGTTTTTATGAAAAAGGTTTTGATGGTTGCATTATTGATGGCTGGTGTTCAGGCGCAAGCGGACACGGAGATGCGTGTGTATACGAATGCGGATGGTTGCTCGGTGATTCAGGAAACCCGCACCAACGGCACCACTTACGACATTGAGATCGCTGGTCAGCGCGCGTTTGTGGGCATTTTGCACGATAAGTCCACGGGTGACATTGCGGCTTTCTGCGACGACGTACAAATCACCAACACGTCCAAAGGTTTGAAAATGGAGTGCGCGAAGAACCAAAACGGCGGCCTGACAACTCGCGGAGCTGCGGAACTGGGTCTTTTGAAAGACGGCACTTTGACCTCCATCAGCGTGATCGGTCAGGTTAAAAAACTGATGGGCTGGCAGACAGACACCGAGATTTCCTGCGCTAATCTGGAAGAGGACATCGGTCCCTAGTTATCTTCGTGGTGGAATAATGATGATATTGCGCGTGCCGGGATACCCGGTGCGCGCTCTGGCCGCTTCGGCCTCTTCCGGGGTCGCCATGCGGAATGGAAAGCTGTTTTTGATATTGGCAAAACCCATCCGATTGAAAGTATTTTCCTTGGCATAAGGTTTCGTGAATCCGGTATAGAAATCAAATCGTCCCGGCCCCTTGATTGCTCCCCCCGCATCCCGCACAACAAAGAACCCATCATGAGTCACACCGTTAGGCATGACGGCCCCATCCAGCCTGGGCACATAAATCACATCGCCGATTTTATAAATACTTAAATCCGCTGCCACCGTATAGTACGGATCCAGACACACATTGCGCATGCCATAGCCGTAAGGACACTTGCGCATGTCGACTTCTTTAAAGCGCGGAATGCCATCTGCTCCTCTGGCAAAGTAATTGAAAGAACGGAAACGTCCGTCCTCATCATGGACATAACAAGCCCCCTGCATGACACAGTTGTTGAAATCCGCAGAACAAAGACGGGTCAGCACTTTGTCATCCGGGGACAGCATTTCAACCCGGGTTTCATGCTGACACTTGTCCACGTCAAATTTGATGATCGGCTTATAATAAATGGTCGGGTTCAGGTACAGAGGTTCCTGCGGTTCCGGCAATGGCGGAGGCATAGGCACCTCCGAATAATCATCGGCACGTGCCTTTAAAGAAGTGGCCAGAACTAAAGTCAGTAACACTTTCAACATGGCCCCATACTAACAAACTCAAGGGGCCAGCTGGTCTTTTCGGGTAAAAGACATAAACCGGTGCGACAAAAGGTACCAAAAGGTACCAGGTACCTTTTTCCGAAGCGCTGCAACACTTACAATTCTATCATTAACGGGCCAATTGAGGGCAAGAGTGATCCTGAATCTCTTCGACAGAGCCATAATTGTTCGTGCCACGCTCAAAGCGACTTGTGAGCAAAATCAAACTGTGGCCCTTCTTTTTATCCTTCACTGCCACCAGGCCCAATCCAAACTCACCGCTATGGTCTTTGGCACCTGGCACTCCGTCTGCGAGCATCTGGAAGGCGTTGCCTTTTTCCAGCTCTTTTTCGCTGATCTTGCGAGCATAGTATTTATGACCCAGCAATGGCTGCGGCAACGGGGTCCACCCGTTTTTCAGTTTTGCAGATTGTTCCTGTAGCTGCTGCTGCACTTGAGGCTTCACACAAGACACATGAATATGCAGCTGATTCTGACTGCGCCCGAACTGGGAGTTGATCGCCAACGACACCACCTCTGCCGGAATGGCTGAGCCGTGCTTTTTATCCATATAACTGCGAGCCTTCCAGGCCAGATCAAAATAATTGGTTGCATCTGCAGCGCGGGTTTCCGGGCTTTCCATGCCGGTGATCTTTTCGGTCGGCATCAGCAGATACTGCAAGTCACCAACACGGTCCTTAAAGACGACATAACCTTTTTCCTCACCTTGTGCGATGTTCACTTCGATGCACGGATTTTTTTCCTCACCGATTTTATGCAACGGCAAACACTGCGTGCTGATGATATTCCACAGGGCGTCCGAACGCGGAACTTCAACGACAGGTTTTGATTTGCAGGAGCTAAGTCCCAGAACAGCAACGGCGGCAAAAACGAAAGACAGGTTTTTCACAAACGACCTCCGTTTAGAAATTTATCCAAACGGAGGCACCAAATCACGAAGTCAGTGATGAACCCTCACTTCGTCCAGTCGGCTACGCCGGCAGAGCTGTATCGACGGCCGTCGATACAGCTGAAGCAGCTTATTCCATTTTCTTCAACAGACGCGAGTAAGCATCGGCATCCGCAGGCTTCGCCCAGTCGTGACCGACTTTAAGCAGGTCCTCGTCGGTCACTTCAAGCCCCAGCCACTGAATGAAGTTTTCATCGCAGATGAAAAAGTCTTTCTGATAAGGTAGCAGATAGCCGCCATCCGATTCCAGATGGGCCCGGGCTTCGTCATAAGAGGCATACCAGACCTTCCAGTAAGCGCTGTGACCCTTCTTGCAAAAGTCCACCTGGCTTTCCAGCGTGGCTTTCAGGTCATTCCACGAGGAAAAACCTGCAGTCTTGGCAATCAGGGCAAAAGCATCCTTTAACTGAAAATCCTGACCGGCTTTCAATTTCGCTTTTTGCAGAAGTTTGGCTTTGATTCTATACGATTCAAGGCGTGATACAGACATAGAACATCCTTTGGTCTTGTCGCCTTCCCCGCCCATGGCAACCAAAAGAATTAATTTTGATTTTTTGAAGACACGATTTAGATCGCATCACGAAATGAGATTCTCTTTTGCGGGTGCAGGCTTTTTCGCGAAGCCTTGAACCCAATATAGCCGAATTTGAAGGCTTCCGAAAGAGGAAATAAAAAAGCCCTGACCGTTGCCAGTCAGGGCTTTGAAAAGACTTATCTTTTTTAAAAGGAAGCTGCTTCAGCTGTACCGACGTCCGTCGCCACAGCTCTGCCGGCAGGGCCGAACTAGTGCTTGCCCTTTTTACCTTTTTTCGGAGCAGCATCTTCTGCTTCGATTTCAACTGGCTCTGTACCTTCGTGGTCTTCACCGTTGTTGCCGTTGGTATCAACCAAAAGTTTGCCGATACCGTTTGCTGCAAGGATCTTCTTACGAAGTTCAACCATGTACTCTGGGTGTTCTTTCAGGAAGTTTTTCGCAGCATCACGGCCTTGGCCCATGCGCTCACCATTGATAGAGAACCACGCACCGGATTTTTCAACCATGTTCGCAGTCACTGCCAGATCAAGAAGGTCACCCTCTTCAGAGATACCTTCGCCGTACATCAAGTCGAATTCAACTTTGGTGAACGGAGGCGCCATTTTATTCTTAACAACTTTCACCGCAGTACGGTTACCAGTCACGTCCTCACCGTTTTTGATCGCGCCAACACGGCGTACATCCAAACGAACAGAAGAGTAGAATTTCAAAGCGTTACCGCCCGTAGTTGTTTCAGGGTTACCGAACATAACACCGATTTTCATACGGATCTGATTGATGAAGATAACAAGAGTGTTGGAACGGTTGATCGCCGCAGTCAGCTTACGCAAAGCCTGGGACATCAAACGAGCCTGCAAACCAACGTGGGAATCACCCATGTCACCTTCGATCTCTGCACGAGGAACCAAGGCTGCTACGGAGTCGACAACCAATACGTCAATCGCGCCGGAACGAACAAGTGTTTCAGTGATTTCCAAAGCTTGTTCACCCGTGTCTGGCTGAGAGATCAAAAGATCTTCCGTGTTCACACCCAGTTTACGAGCATAGTTGATATCCAAAGCGTGTTCGGCATCAACGAAAGCGACAACGCCGCCTTTTTTCTGAGCTTGAGCGATAACAGACAAGCACAGAGTTGTTTTACCAGAGGACTCTGGTCCATAGATTTCACAGATACGACCTTTAGGAAGACCGCCGATACCCAAAGCGATATCCAAGCTCAATGCACCCGTGCTGATCGCTTCAACGTCTTTAACCAAAGATTCGTTCGCGCCCAAACGCATGATGGAGCCTTTACCGAATTGCTTTTCGATAGTCGAAACAGCCAATTCAAGAGCTTTGATTTTTTCTGAGTTCGCTTTGTTGTCTACAGTAGCGTTTGCCATCTGTTATCCCTCTCTCTCGTGACTATCGCCACGACGCTTTTTTACACTCCGACTCTGTCGGAGTACAAATTATGTTTAAAAATCAGGCCGGGGGCCTTTTACTATTTGTTGTCGAGAACTTCTTTCAGCCAAGCCACCGCGTAGTCTACCGAAGTCATCTGGATGGATTTGCGATCGCCTGAAAAGAGTTCTTTTCGGGAATCTTCAAAACCCGGTCCAGCGATGGCAAAGCATACAGTGCCCACTGGCTTTGACGGTGTTCCACCTGTCGGACCAGCGATACCTGTGATTGCCACAGACCAATCAGTTTTAAGCTGACGACGCACTCCGTGCGCCATTTGACGAGCGACTGTCTCGCTCACCGCACCCTCTTGCATGAGAGTGTCTCGACGAACCCCCAGAAGATCCACCTTCGCCTCGTTAGAGTAAGAAACCACAGAGCCTAGAAATATGTCGGACACGCCTGGTTGCTCTGTTAAAAAAGCCGAAAGTGCACCTCCAGTACAACTTTCCGCAAAACCCACTGTGAGTTTTTGGTCGCGAAGGGATCGAATGAGTTCTTGAAGCTTTTCGTTGTTAAGTGACATTTAGTTAATCACCACAATTTGCGAGCCCAACCAATTGGTTTGAGTGTAGATCACTTGCATGATGAGGCTCGCAATTATCCCCGCGGCCACGTCATCGATCATCACTCCAAGTCCTCCTTGGATCTTCTTATCTAAATATCCTATGAATAAAGGCTTTGTGATGTCCAGCACTCTGAACAGGGCAAAACCGATTAAAATGGCCTGCCATGTCATGGGCATCCAAACCATGGTGATCAGAAAACCCAAAACCTCATCAATTACGATCTCTTTGTGATCATGACCACCCTTGGAACGCTCGTAAGCCTCGCAGGCCGCAATTCCGACCGGGAGCAGCAAAATCACCACCCCCATGTAAACCAAAGGGCCCAATTTGCTTAAAAGAATGACAATTGGAATGGTCGCCAGGGTGCCCACAGTGCCGGGCCCTTTCGGGAATCGGCCCACACCAAACAGAGTCGCAAGTTGTATCAGAAAGTTTGTCACCATACCGATGAGGTACGCCGGACCCGTAGGCCTTGCAATGCAGAATGAGAAGCGTCAGAGCATTAAAGCCGGTTCGGAAACCGACACGGATTCACGGACTGCGGAGGCCCACAATTTCCCCGGTTTGACCGAGTATTTGGCGAAGAAATTCTCGCGACGGCAGACCATCACCGCCGAAGCGCGCTCGGGCATTTCGACAATCCCCTGCATTTCAAAACACGTCTCTTCGGCATAGCGAAGCACCTTGCGGTTGCGGATGTCAGGCTCACCAAAGATACGCTGGGTGCGGGTTTCCTGAAACTGGAATTTCAAGAACGCGGCGATCAGCGATGGCGTGTAAGTACGCCCCAGATAAGCGGTTTCTCCGATCAGGAAATGCAAACCCTGATCAAAGGGACGGGCGTCGACGTACTTCCCCAGAATGTCGTCCTGAAGCCAGTAGCGCTCCCAATAGCTGACCGGCCGGCCATCAATAAAACCGATGAAAAGATCCTGGTGTTTGTCGGAAAGTTCGTTGATCAGATGGGCTTCAAGTTCCTGGCGGGTTTTCGCCAGATCCCACCACTGCGAAACATATTTCTGATGCATCCACTTGTAATAAACATCAAAATCACGATCGATGGAAAAGGGGCGAAACGAATAGTAGCACCCGTTCTGACTGTTATAGATCTCAGCGCCTTGGGAATTCATACCCCTTCACCAAAACACCCGCCTCCAAACTGAGGCAAGGTCAAAACCGGGAACTTCCTGAGCTCCAAATAAACACCAAACCGCTATCCATTTGGTTTTCAGCTTGGACGCAAGGATCTATGTCTCAGTGCGAAAAACTTATGGATTCCATCAAAATTAGCGATTCGACTTATGGGAACCATTTTCGCATACTGCCCTCACGGAGGCCCCATGATTCGTTGGATGATTCTGCTGGCTAGCTTGGTCTACTTTGTAGACACCCTGATAGCTCTGCAGTTGTAGATCAAACGCCGGAAACTAAAATGTTTGGTTTCACCTCTAAGACTCTACGGGGCCGACCTATTTTCTTTCTTTTCTGATGTTCCCAGTCCCTTTTCTTAATGCTATAGAAATCATATGAAACCAATCATTCTTACGGGCGACCGTCCAACAGGTCCCCTCCATCTTGGTCATTACGTTGGATCTCTTAAAAATCGTGTGGATCTTCAGGATTCCCACGATCAATACATCATCATCGCTGACGTTCAGGCATTGACCGACAACTATGATGACACCACAAAAGTTCGCGACAACATCTTACAAGTGACGTTGGATTATCTGGCGGCTGGTATTGATCCTGCGAAAAGCACGATCTTTGTTCAGTCCGAACTGCCGGAACTGTTTGAAATGACCACTTACTTCATGAATCTGGTGACCGTGGCACGTCTGGAAAGAAATCCAACCGTGAAAACCGAAATCCAGCAGAAGAATCTGGAAAAATCCCTGCCTGCAGGTTTCCTGACTTATCCGGTCAGTCAGGCCGCCGATATTCTTGGTTTCAAGGCGAACCTGGTTCCTGCCGGTGAAGACCAGAACCCGATGATCGAGCAGACCAACGAAATCGCCCAGCGTTTCAACCATATCTACAAAACGGACTTCTTCAAGCCCGTCAAAGGTATGCCGGGTGTGGCGGGTCGCCTGCCAGGTATCGACGGCAAAGCGAAGATGAGCAAATCCCTGGGGAACGCCATCTATCTTTCTGACACGGCCGACGTGATCAAAAAGAAAGTTCAGAAAATGTACACCGATCCGGGTCACCTGAAGATTGAAGATCCGGGTAAAGTCGAAGGCAACGTTGTCTTCAGCTTCCTGGATGTTTTCGACCCAAGAAAAGACGAAGTCGCAGCATTGAAAGAACACTATCAGCGCGGTGGTTTGGGCGACGGCACTTTGAAAGTG
This sequence comes from Bdellovibrio bacteriovorus, assembly GCF_048286975.1. GTDB lineage: Bacteria > Bdellovibrionota > Bdellovibrionia > Bdellovibrionales > Bdellovibrionaceae > Bdellovibrio > Bdellovibrio bacteriovorus_H. The sequence continues at coordinate 336,314 of NZ_JBLVRT010000001.1, forward strand.
CGCCTGACTGAAGTTCTGAACACGATCATCGCACCAATGCGCGAACGCCGTGAACAGTATGCTCAGGATCCACAAGCGGTTCTGAAAATCTGCAAAGAGGGATCCCTGAAAGCTCAGGAAAAAACCCGTCAGACTTTGAAAGAAATGAAAGCGATCATGGGAGTGGGGATCTAAATCCCCCTGCCATTACAGTGACGGAGTTCTGCCGCCATCAACAGGAAGATTGATTCCGGTGATGTAAGCGGCGGCGGGACTGGCTAAAAAGGCAATCGCCTCTGCCATCTCCGCAGGTTCCCCGATTCTTCCTGCGGGAATTGTTTTCTTCCACGCCTCTTCCACTTCATCCACATTTGAATTTGTACTTTTCGCGGAAGCATCCACCAGCCCTTTGAATCGATCGGTGCGAATATATCCCGGCAGCACATTGTTGACGGTCACACCAAAGCCTGCAAGTTCACCAGCCAAAGTTTTTGACCAGTTCGCCATCGCCCCACGAACGGTGTTGGAAACACCCAGATTCGGGATCGGTGTTTTTACGGATGTCGAGATCACGTTGATGATACGGCCATAATGATTCTTCTGCATGGACGGCAGAACCGCCTGCACCAGCAGATGCGCGGCTTTCAGATGGGCACGCAAAGGCTGATCAAATTCTTCAATCGAAGCCTTGTGCAGCGGACCGCCTTTGGGCCCACCGGTGTTGTTCAATAGAATGTGGACCGTTTCAGATGCCAAGGGCGCAAGCACATTGGCTTTCAAAGCTTCAATGTCACCCAGATCTGCCAGCAGATAGAGGTGGCCTGAACCCGGCAGGGATGACACAAGTCTTTTTAGTTTTTCTTCCGTGCGGGCTACGGCAACGATGCGCGCCCCTCGCTCAGCCAAAAGCAAAGCCGCGGCTTCGCCAATGCCACCAGAGGCCCCGCATACGACTGCGGTTTTGCCATTTAGATTCAAAGAGGAATATGCAGAAAGGTTCATCGTGGTTCTCCAGTTAACTTCAGTTAATACGAGAACCAATTCGTGAGCAACCTAAAGGTCTTTATAATAATTCATATCCTCGGCAGAGGCATATTTGGCGACAATCCGGCGAAGCGTGCCGTCTTTTTTCATGTCACTGATGGCTTTTTTGATTTGTTCTGCTTCGGACTTTGAAATTCTTCTTAAGGAAAGATAAATCCCGCCTTGCATTTCGTATTTGGGATCAGGAACGGCCACCACATTCTGAACGAACGCTGGAATCGCCTTTTGATAATAGTTATACACCACTGGCGAGGTGAACATCGCCTGCACCCGGCCCGACGCCACCTGACGATAACCTATGGCAGGATTGGGATACTCGACAATTCGACCGGATCCGAATAACTGACTCTTTTCGTCGGGCTTTAAAAAGAAACTTGTCCCGATTTGATCGCCGAACTTGATGCGGCCATCTTTGATATAGTCCGCGACAGTGCGTGAAGGATCGTAATAAGCCTTGTTCACAAGCAGCTTACGCACAGTCGTATACACGGGAACATATTCACCCGAAGCCCGGAATTTTTCAGAAGGAATAACCAGGCCTACGATATCGGCTCGCCAATTTTTGAAGTCATCATGCATGCGAGGAGCATCCATCGGAGCTTGCGAAACCACACAGCCCAAGCGATGCGACAGCTCGTTCATGAAATCAAAGGTCATACCGTAAACATGACCTTCATTGTTCACATCAAATAGAGGAGCATAATTGTTTACAATAATACGAAAGCGACGGCCGCAGTCTTTTGCGGAAACCACTGTAGAAAAGCATAAAATAATAATTGGCAGAGTGAATAACCGTGTTTTCACAATGAAATTATAACAGCGATTCATCAAAGAACGAATAAGAAGCCCTTTTCATTTCTGCTTTGTAACAACTCTAAACTCAAGGCAGTTCTTGTGCCCAGGTGTCTGGGATCACGATCTTGGCATCTTCTTCCCAGAACTCATAAGGGGCTTTGTCTCCACGTTTTCTCTTTTCCCGCTCCAAATTCACCAAATCGGAGCGGAGCACTTCGCCGGAAGTGTTCTTGGGAATTTCCATGAATTCCACTCGACGAATACGTTTGAATGGAGACAGGCGCATGCGTGCAAAGTTCATAATATCCAGGGCCAGCTCTTTGCTGGGCTCAACACCTTTGCTCACTGTGATGAGCGCTTTTGGAACATTGTCACGAATCGGATCAGGACTTGGAATCACCACCGCCTCTCGAATGGCAGGAAATTCTTTCAGCACGAACTCAATCTCGAATGGACTGATGCGATAGTCCGAGGACTTGAACAAACCGTCGATGCGATCGCAATAGGTAAAGTTACCCATGTTATCCAGGTACGCGGAATCTCCCGTGTGATAATACTTTTGTGAAGAATCCAAACCAGACATCAGCCCCCAGGGGCTTTCTGAGATATCCACACAGATTTCCCCGCTGTCTGCCTCCTCCCCCTTGTCGTTAAGCAGCGCGATTTTGAAGCCTGGCATGGCTTTCCCGGAAGTTCCGAAACTTTCTTTCTCTGCAGGGGGGACCCCAATCAAAGTGGCAGATTCGGTCTGTCCGTATCCATCGCGAATGAAAAGCCCCCATGCATGATGAACTTTTGAAATCAGGTCTGCCGTCAAGGGTTCACCAGTGCTTAAGGCTTCGCGCAAGTGGACGTCATAGGATTTCAAATCTTCCTGACACAACATGCGCCACACCGTCGGCGGCGCACAGAATGTGGTGATCGGGTATTCATCCAGCACATCCAGAATTAAACTGGCATTAAAGCGTTTTTCTTTAAAGACAAAGACTGTGGCCTCGGCATTCCAAGGGGCGATAAACGAATTCCAGTCATGCATGGCCCAGCCACTTGAGTTGACTCCCAAGTGCACATCACCGGGATGCAACCCCATCCAGTACATCGTGGAAAGATGTCCGACCGTAAAGCCCGCGTGGCTGTGTTCAACAATTTTCGGTTTCACCGCGCTGGAGGACGTAAAATAGCGGAACAGCGGATCGGTCGCCTTGGTTCGCTCCGTGACTTCAAACTCGGCACTTTCCTTGTAAGCTTCCGGATAAAAGATCCAGCCATCCATTTCGGCATCCACCACCACAGAGATAACCCCGGAAGAGGTCACATCAAATTTTTCGGTGTGCGCCTTGGTTGTCGCGATCATTTTGATTTTTTCGCGATTCAGTCGGTCCTTCAGTTCCTGCTGGGATAACAAAGGATTATTCGGAACAATCACGGCGCCGATTTTCATGGCCGCCAGCATGATTTCCCAAAGAGCCACCTCATCTTCGATCAGCAAAAAGACAGAATCCCCTTTTTGCAATCCTCGGGAGCGCATAAAGTTCGCTGCCTGATTGGAGCGTTTCGAGATTTCGCTGAAACTGAACTTCTTTTCATGTCCCAGTTCGTCGACCAGCCAAAGGCCGATCTTGGTATTGCCTTCGGCCATGGGGTCGAAATAATCCAGAGCCCAGTTGAAATCATCAAAGCGGGGCCAGCGGAATTGGCTGTAAGCATGTTTATAGTCTGAACGGTGCAGAATCAGAAAGTCCCTCGCCTGCTCAAATTCACTACGAAAACTCATACAAACCTCCCGCGATTTTCCAAGATTAACATTTGTTCCTCGACTCGCCGATCTGTGTTTCTACATTGGACTGTGCAAGGACAAGCCAATCGTGATAAAAAAATGCATGGGAATATTTCGTACAGTTGCCAGCTCTTTAATTCTTGCCATCTTCGTCTATATCTCTCATCAGTTAACCCGCTTTACGGACTTTTCGTGGCAGGGGACAACTTTGATTGTGAGCTTTCTCGCATTCCTTTTTGCTTTGGTGATCGGAACGTTTCTGTTCTTCTGGAAAGAAAAAAAGCTGGACGTGAATCCATGGCGGGATCGTCTTTTGAACGGCTCTTTGACTGTCATGGCCTATATCAATTTTCTGATCACGCTGGTGATTCTGCGGGATCTGCTGGCTTTTGCTGACAACGTGACCGGAACCTGGATTTCATTGGACATGCTGTACAGCTCTCAGGCCACGGCAGCTCTGATGGGCCTTCCCGTGGCAATGATCGCCCTTGGGAATGCTGTTGTCCGCCGCGGGGCCCGGGCCAAAATCATGCCGATTTCCTTTGCCAATCTGCCTTCCGAACTCGTGGGCTTGCGCATTGTCCACATCACCGATCTGCACATCAGCCCCAGCCTGCCCCTGCGTCTGGTGCAAAAACTGGTCGATCAGGTCAATGCGATGAAGCCGGATCTGGTTGTCTTTACCGGTGATATTCTGGACAGCTTCGTTGAAAAACATCAGGAAGAGTTTGAAATCCTGAAACAGATGCGGGCCACCCATGGGATCTTTTATGTTCCCGGAAACCACGAATACTATTGGGACGCCCCAAAGGGACTTCAGGCATTCCGGTCTTTGGGTTTCCACGTCCTGATCAACCAAGCCGCCACGCTGAATTTTGGTAAGGCCGAACTGCAGGTGGCCGGCATTCCCGATCCCGCCGCCCTGCACTTCCGCCAAGAAGGACCCGAGCTGGAGAAGGTCGCCAGCCAACTGCGCCCCGGCGCTTTCAAAGTTCTTCTGTCCCATCAGCCGTCCCTGGCCCCGCAGGTGGAAAAACTGGGGGTGGACTTACAGCTTTCCGGCCACACCCATGGCGGACAGTTCTTCCCATGGAACTGGCTGATCGTGTTCTTTGAACGCTATGCCAAAGGCCTTTACCAGGTGGGAGCTATGCAGCTCTATGTCAATCAGGGAACCGGATACTGGGGTCCGCAACTGCGCCTGGGAACTTATTGCGAACTGACTGAAATTATCCTTCGCAAGGCTTAAAAAACGGGGTATTAATTTCCCCTATGTCCCGAGAGAAAGATCCCCTCAAAACCCGTCAGTACGCCAAGAAAAAGGTCATGGACATGATCGCGCGCCGGGACCATTCGGAAAAAGAACTTCGCACCAAACTGAAAGAGAAGTTCTCGGACGAAGAGGACGTGGGGGATATCATCGATGAAGCCATCGAGTTTGCCAAAGACAACCGCTGGCTGGGCGACCCCGTGGACCTGGCCCATCGTTTGGCTGACATGCTTCATCGCCGCAACAAGGGCATCTATTACATCAACAACTACCTCAAGGAAAAAGGTCTTCCCGCTGTTGAGACAGATCGTGCTTTGGAGCTTGAAAAGGCGCTGGCGATTGTCAAAAATAAGTACGACGAAGACCACAAGTTTTCCCGAGAGGAAAAAGCCCGAGTGGGCCGGCTGTTGGCTTCCCGTGGATTCGATTCTGAGACCGTAAGAAAGGTTATTTATGAAAAGCTCTGAGATCAGAAACGCCTTTATCAAATACTTCGAAAAGAACGGGCACAAAGTTGTTCCGTCCTCTTCCCTGATTCCTGAAAATGATCCTACGTTGCTTTTCGCCAACGCCGGCATGAATCAGTTCAAGAACACCTTCCTGGGTCTTGAAAAGCGTGACTACTCCCGCGCTGTGACGGCACAAAAATGTGTGCGCGCCGGTGGTAAGCATAACGACCTTGAAAATGTGGGCTTCACCGCCCGTCACCACACTTTCTTTGAAATGGTGGGGAATTTCTCTTTCGGTGACTACTTCAAAAAAGACGCGATCCACTTTGCGTGGGAGTTCCTGACCAAGGAACTGGCGATCCCGAAAGAAAAGCTTTATGTGACCGTCCACCTTTCTGACGATGAAGCGGCCGATATCTGGCACACGCAGGAAGGCGTGCCACGTGAACGCATCTTCCGCTTCGACAAAGACAACTTCTGGAAAATGGGCGACACCGGTCCTTGCGGCCCTTGTACTGAAATCTTTTATGATCACGGCCCGAAAGCCGGCACTATCTCCGATCCATTCAAAGGCATCGAAGCAGGCGAAGACCGTTTCGTGGAAATCTGGAATCTGGTGTTCATGCAGTACTTCGAAAATCCTCCGGGCACACTGACTCCACTGCCAAAGCCGTCAGTTGATACCGGTGGCGGTCTGGAGCGTATGACTGCAGCCATGCAGGGCGTGTTCAACAACTACGACACTGACCTGTTCCAGCCGATGATTCAGCTGGCGTGCAAGATCGGCAATATCGAATACATCACTGACAAAGAAGTGCTGGCGAAAAATCCGGCCGCTGCTGAAGTCACTTCGGCGTTGCGTGTTCTGGCCGATCACTGCCGCTCCACTTCCTTCCTGATTGCAGACGGCGCTTTGCCATCCAATGAAGGCCGTGGCTACGTTCTTCGCCGTATCATGAGACGTGCGATCCGTTACGGTCGCAAGCTTTCTGCCGACAAATCCTTCCTGCCGGGCATGGCGGAAGCCTTGATCGAAAGCATGGGCTCTGTTTATCCGGAACTTAAAACCCGCCGCGATCACATCCTGAACACCATCCGTGACGAAGAAGACCGCTTCATCGCCACTTTGGACAAAGGCACCGCGATCCTGGAAGATGAGCTGAAAAAAGCCAAATCCAAAGGCATCAAGGAACTTTCCGGCGAAGTGGTCTTCCGCATGTATGACACCTATGGCTTCCCGGCGGATTTGACCCGCGTGATCGCCAACGAGCAAGGCATCGAAGTGAACGAAGCCGCGTTTGAAAAGGAAATGGAAGACAACCGCGCAAAATCCAAAGCCAGCTGGAAAGGCAAATCCATGGGCGCTGATGAAGCGCACATGATCAAGTTTGCCAAAGACTATCTTCAGTCCGGCAAATCTGTGACCTTCCTGGGTTATGAAGGCACGATCGGTGATGGTAAAGTCATGGGTCTTTCCAACGGTCAGGCCGAAGTTCAGGAACTGAAAACCGGTGACACCGGTCTGATGATTCTGAATGCGACCACCTTCTATGGTGAAGGCGGCGGTCAGTCCGGCGACGTGGGTTACATCATGCACGACACCAACCGTGCCCGCGTGATCAACACCACTAAAATCGACGATATCGTGCTTCACCACGTTGAAATCGAACACGGCTCTTTCAAATTGGGCACTGCGGTTGTCACAGGGGTGGATCCGGTTGAAAGACGCAACACTGCTGCGAACCATTCCGCAACCCACTTGTTGCACGCAGCTTTGCGCAAAGTTCTGGGCACTCATGTGACTCAGGCCGGTTCATTGGTTGATTCCCAGAAAACCCGTTTTGACTTCACTCACAACAAACCGGTTTCTTCTGAAGAAATCAAAAAGATCGAAGATCTGGTGAACGAACAGATCGCCCGCTGCAATCCGGTGCAAACCGAGATGATGTCGCACAAAGCGGCCCTTGAAAAAGGCGCGATGGCTTTATTCGGTGAAAAATACGCCAGCGACGTGCGTGTTCTGACCATGGGTGATTTCTCTTGCGAGCTTTGCGGTGGTACTCACGTGAAGAACACGTCTGAGATCCGCCTGTTCAAAATCGTTTCAGAAGCAGGCGTCAGCTCCGGTGTTCGCCGTATCGAGGCCATCACCGCTGACAATGCCCTTCAGTACATGATGAGTGCTGTGACTCATCTGGATGATGCTTTGGCTGCTGCCGGCTTCCAAAAAAGCCCGCACTACATCAAGCATCTGGAAACCACCGGTGAAACGGCCACTTTGGCAAATCGCGTGGAGTCTCTGAAAGACCAGGTGAAGCAGCTTGAGAAAGAAATGAAAAAGCTTCAGGGCGGTCAGGTGAACGTGGATGACCTGGCAGCAAATGCACTGACCTTCAAAACCAAAGCAGGCGCTTCAGCGAAACTGGTTTTGGCCGATGTTCCATTGGATGACCGTCAGGTTCTGGCGGAAGTCACCGATCATCTGAAAAACAAAATCCAGTCCGGCATCGTGGTTGTTGTCGGTCAGGGTGACGGCAGTCATCCGATCATCGTCAGCGTATCGAAAGAAATTTCCGGCGAAACAAAAGCCGGTGATCTTCTGAAAGAGGTTGCTGGTGTTATGGGTGGTAAAGGTGGCGGTCGTCCCGACTTCGCTCAAGGGGCTGCACCGAACCGTGCGCAGCTGAACGAAGCGTTCAGTAAAGTAAAATCCATGCTGGGTCTTTAAGACCAAAAAAAAGGGCCTAACGGCCCTTTTTCTTTATCTGCTTATTCGCAGTTCATCGCTGTCCAGTTGTTACGAACGTGGGAGACATAGGCCTGGAACACATCTGCCAGGCCGCCACAAAGATCCTTCAGACCTGTCCCGCAGGAATCCTTTTCTTCACCCAGATTCACCCGAGTTTCATTGGCGTACAAAGACGCATAGGCTGGTTTGTATCTCATCGCGCACATGTCTGCTGACTTCACCGGGGCTGCGCATACGGAAGAACCGCTCAGGATCGTTTTCAGTTCCGACAGGCTGCCCGCAGACAGACAGCGTTCCTGAATAACAGTATTCACTTCATCCACCAGCTGAATGCGGCCCGAGTCGGTCGCAATCACCAGTCGATACTGACCCAGCTCGCTGGCTTTGGCAGCAAGGCCCTCAACGACAGAGTCTGATACATTGGGAATTTCAACATAAGTGACCTTGGCGGGAGTGCTTGCGGAATCACCACCACCGGATGGAGGAAGCGCCACAGAAACATCATTCAATGATGCCATTTCAGATGTCTGAAGCGAGTTCTGACTGCAGTTCTGGAATCCCAGAATGAGACACACAGTCCCGGTCAGCAGTGCCAAACGTTTAGTCATGAATTCCCCCTGTTTGCCCGTTTCATAATGAATAGAGGCAAGATCCGTTCCGCGGTCGGACCTTCGTAATATCGGGATAAGCTGTTAGAAACTTAACGCTGTCTTAAGAGTTTGCAGGGGCTGTTTCGATGTCTTCAGAGCAGTATTTTTGAACGATTTCCAGAACGGTCTGTTTGCGCACGGGCTTGCCGCAGTGCTGGTCGGCCCCGGCCATAAGGCTTTTTTCAATGTCTTCAGTAAAGCTGTTGGCAGAAATCACCACCACCGGCGTACGGCGCAGGCCCCGGGCCCGCTCGATTTCACGCAGTTTTCGGATCGTGTCCAGACCCGACATTTTCGGCATCTGCACATCCATGAAAATCATGTCGTAATGACCCCGTTCCCACATCTCCAGACATTCATAGCCGTTGTAGGCCGACTCTGTGGTCACATAGTCCAGACGCTTGATATAGGCTTTGAGCAGCGTGTGGTTTTCTTCCATATCGTCGACAATCAGAATGCTTTTACGCCCCGATTCAGAAGCAGGCCGCACCATCTGCGGCGCTGGAGCCATTTCCAGACTGAATCGCGTGCTCCACAGCTCGGCCTTGCGTGAAGGCAGTTCAACTGAAAAGTGAAAGCGCGATCCCACGAACTGCCGGCTTTCACAGTACAGCTCGCCACCCATCAGTTGCACAATCTTTTGCGAAATACTCAAACCCAGGCCCGTGCCACCGAAGCGACGCGTGACCGAAGAGTCCTCTTGTCCGAACTCATCGAAGACCTTTTTTAGATTCTCTTTGGCGATCCCGATACCAGTGTCTTTGACCTCAAAGAAGAATGTCTCTTTACCCGGCTCTTTGCCAGGATAGGGTTGCACCGTCAACTCGATCGCCCCCCGGTCGGTGAACTTCACGGCATTTCCCAGCAGATTCATCAGCACCTGCTTCAAGCGCAGAGAATCACCCTCAATCCAGCGGTCATGTTCAGGCGGATGAAAAGTGAACTGCAAATTCTTGCGCAAGATGGACGTACTGATCAAAGCCTGCACCTCGCGCACCAGATCGCTTAGAAGAAATTCCCGGCTTTCCAATTGCATTCTGCCTGATTCAAACTTTGAGAAATCCAGGATGTTATTCAGCATGCTGAGAAGTGTATCCCCGGCACTTTGCAGGGACGTCAGCAGTTCCTTTTGTTCATAATTCAGATGCGTTTCATTCAGAAGTTCAGCCGATCCCAGCATCGCATTCAGCGGAGTCCGGATTTCATGGCTCATGGTCGAAAGAAACAACGACTTGGCGCGAGTCGCCGCCTCGGCACGGTCACGGGAATCCTGCAAACGCGCCAGAGCTTTTTTGTCCTGGGCAATCACATACTTCCCTGTCATCCAAACCATCAGGGTGAACACCACATAAGTAACCAAAGCGACAAAACCGAAGAAGAACAAACGGAAATACAAGCCGGCATAGGACTCGGACTTTTCCTGGTAAATCACCAGGTGCCATGGCTTGCCTTTGATAGGGCGGGAATATGTCAGATAGGTTTTACCGTCGGCTCCAGGAAATTCCTGAAGCTGGCGCTGATTCTGAATGTTAAAGACTTTCTGGGAAAGCTTGGGCATCGCCCTGAACTCATCCTGATTCAATGCTCGAAGATACTTAAAACCCAGGACTGGAGCATCTTTGGCAATCAGGGGCAACACAGGGCGACCGTGCTCATCCACAATCAAGGCCCCACCAGTGTCGCCCAGTTTAAAAATTCCCAAACGGTGTGCTATGTCCCCGGCCAGCGTATCAATTCCCACCACAGCTTCAAGCTTTCCGGCATTGCTGAAAATACCAATGGTGGTGCTGAACATGACCTTTTCCATGTAGCCCTTGTCGAAATAGAAGTCCGAATAGTTCACTCCAGGTTTCTTTTCGTTGATCCACCACCACTGAACATCCGGATCCTTGTCATAACCAGGCTCGGTGAAAACCTCTGACACAAAAGTGGATGAATCATTATATTTGGGACTGGCAAACAAAGAGTAATCACGATGAACCACATAGACATAGGCTTCGCGCCCCAGATATTCCCTGGCAAGACGGGGTCCGAAAGCCACCCAGGCATTAAACTGCGTGCTGTGACCAGCGATCGTGTCTGAGGAAAACTGACGGAACTTTTCAATTCGTGTGCTCTTGGGCATCACATCGAAAAGCTCCACCATACTTTTCAGTCTCTGAACATTGGCTTCCAGAGTGGCAAAATCATTGTTGATCCTGTCCACCTCACGGGCTGAAGCCGGTTCCATGCGTTCGCGGATGGCCCGCTGTTCCTGAATGAAAAGATGCGTGCCATAGACCCCCAGCACTGTCAAAAGCACCAGGGTTGTCACCAGCTGATTCAGCAGGAATAAATGGACAAAGGTCAGCTTCTTTTTCATTCTTCCCGCAGATTAGAAGTTCACACCCAATCCAACAGTTCCATAAAAAGTGGTTAGCTTCGCACCGGAACCGTCAGAGTTCTTTTCATAATAATAATTCTTCAAGCCAAACCCGGCTTCACCGAAGAAACGCGGAGTCCACAACACCTTCCCGTGGAAGTTCAGCACATAGTCGTCACCCAAAGTGATATCGCTGTCAGTGGAAGAGAAGTACTTGATAAATTCCATGTCCACCCATTTCGGATAGTTCATGAACGGGATTTTCGAGAACCAGTAATCAATCGCACGCGGCATGGAGCGCGCCCAGAACAGACCCGCACCGATCTTCGGCACATTGCTGTCACCCAAAGTCATTGCTTCATACGCAACAATCAGACCCAGGGTTTCATCTTTTTCCCACAGGCCCGGAGTAAAGCGATAGCGCAGATCCGCATCCATCACGGCAAGTTTCACGTCTTCAGAGTTTCCACCCGCCGTGGAAGCCGGAAGATTCGTCAGCGACGTGAAGTACTTGGCACTCACACCCCAGCGCTGTTTCGACAACCAGTAGTTTTGCCAGCCAAACAGATCATTGAACCACCAGGAAACGTGGCCTTCACCAAGAATCACATAGTCAGATTCACTGGTCACAACACCGGTCAAACGCAAGCTGGCTTCACCCGCACCAGCCCGATAGATCTCAAGGTATGATTTGTGTGTGGATTTTTCACCCGGCACATCCAAAGTCGCCGTATTCATGGCAAACTTCTGAGGGGTTTCAAAGTTCCAGACCGTCACTTTGTCTTCAACATCACGAACAGGCATCTGATCTTTGGACAGATAAGTGCCCTTCAGCGCACGTGTGGAGATGAACCGGCGGTCCTTCTGACGAGGCGGTTCGGTGATCTCCAGATTATAGACAAACACCCCGCCGGATTTCCCCGGCAACACCAAACGGGCATTTTTCTGAGTCACATCGGCCTGCCACATATCAGCGCGGGCCCCGATCGTACTTTCAAAGCCCAGCATTTTGGTGACTGAACCATAGTCTTCACCAGCGATGTTTTCAGACTCCATCTTCAGTGGTCGTGGCATATCCCCGATCAGGGTCACATCTCCGGCTTTCTTTTCAGATTCGATCATGTCACGAATCACCGGAGCCACTGGTTCAGAAACAAATTCATAAGTGGCATCAGAGTCCAGCGTTGCCAGGAACTGCACCGGAGTTCCCACGGCCACCTCTTCGGCCCCTTGCAGTTTCTTTTCTTCATTTTGGAAGATCACACGCGGACTGGCTTCAGATTTGGTCACACCAATTTGTACATTGCCTTCTTTGATTTCAACGCCGTACCACTGGGAACAAATGCTGGAATAACCCTTGCCGGCTTCAGCACGCAGACAAAAACGGAAACGCTCTCCATCTTTCCACTGAGGCCCTTTGCTTTCATTGATACCCGCATAAGACCAGGTGCCAGTTCCCTTTACCGGCTGTTTCCAAAGTTCTTTCCCCTGCTGGCTGATCACCGACACTTCACCACCCGGAACCAGGTCATGATTCCAAGTCAGGTTCAAAGTGTTTGCTTCGACCTGGGCAGACAAAGACTGACTGTCGAAAACCAGACCGCCCAAATCAAGCTGTTTGCCTTTTGATTTCTTCAGATCGTATTCAACCAACGGATTCTTGATTTTCAACTCTTGATCCATAACCGAGAAGAACAGAGGTCTTGTGAACTCCGTATCATTTTTCTCAGCTTTTTCAGGAGCCTCCGCGGAAGCTGCCGCTGGAGCCGTTTCGGGAGTGGAGGGTTTTGCTGCCTCTTGTGCGATAACAGTCTGGCAACCGAAGATGACGACCAATGATGAAATCAAGCTCTTCACAGATGTTCCTTATGCGAAATTTCGTTAACACTAAGAATAATCTAATAAATGCGAATAAGTCCTTTAAATCAGAGTACTTAAGACCTAATGCTAGGGCCAGCTTTGCGTCCAATGTGGGACAATGTCGTCAAGTCTAGACAAATAGTGCGATGCATTTGGATTGCATGGTCCAGCACACTGAAATAGCCTCCCCCCGTTCACCTTATAGGAGGTTTTAATGAAAAAGCTTGTTATGGCTGCGATGATTCTTATGGGTTCTTCCGCAATGGCAGACACAAGAATCATGACTTGTGTTGTTCCTTCCGAAACTAACGCTGTTACCTTGGCAGTTGATTTGGCTGATGATCAGTCCGCTGACTTCGTGATGGTTAACCTGAATGAGCGTTCTAAATCTGCTGTGTTCTTCTCTCAGATGGACAAAGGCACTATCGCTCAACAACTTCAGAACGGCTTCCTGAACCTGTTGGCTTTGACTGAAAAGTCCTCTCAAGTTGACGGTGTTATCACTAACACTGGTTTCTTGGGTCTGAGCCTTGAGTCTGATGGCACTTTCGGTGGCTTCCTGGCTGCTAACGGTAACATCTACCCATTGTCTTGCACGAAGTAATCTGTTCTTAGCAGAGCTTTCAAGATGAAATGAAAAACGCCTCTTTCGAGGCGTTTTTTTATCGTCCGATAACTGCACCCGCATTGGACTTCAGGCACTTGACCCGACAGCTGTCGTACACGGTCACCTTTGTTCCCGGCACACAGGTCAGATACAAGGGCCGAATCAATGACAGTGCTTCTTCATAGCTGATCTTTTTTTTGCATTCCTTCACAATCACTTCCTGGATGGACTCGACCTTGCCGGCATACGCTGACGTCGGCCCCAGTACCACGAATGTCATCACAACCATCGAAAAGAAAACCCCAACCCCGCTCATCAGAAATCCGTTCTTAGGCTGAGGTAATAGGTTTTCAAAACACGATCTGTGCTTTGCACCGGACCAAACCCAATGGGAATGGCCGAATAATTCTGCTGACGATAGCCCGCACGCAAAGTCACAAGACTCATCCACTTGGTGGTGACATACAAATGTTCGCTGTTACCCGGCGTCGAATAGAACCGGGTCAGATCCTCGGGCGCAGCAGAGAAATAAAACGGCACACCGGAACTGGTCAACCATTCCAAACCCACTGCCCATTTTGCAAAACGATAGCGGGTGGAAAGCAAAGTCAGGCTGCCATAGTTGGTCCCATAATCCTGATCTGTTCCGAACCCCAAACCCGGAGCCAGCAAACCGTCACTGATCGTGTTGGTATAAGTATGACTGAGCGAAACATCCAAAGCTGTCTGCGCCAGGCTGTTGAGTTCAAGCAATGCCGTCAGGCCATCACCCTGCAGATTCAAATCGGAAGTGCCGGCACCCGTTGCAAAAGGCAGACGTCCACTTTTGTAGTACTGAAGGATAGCGCCCAGCTCGTCGGTCCAGGATTGATTCTTCAAAGTGTAATCCAGCTGCACCGAACCCATGTTAATCAATGTTTCGGTATCGTCACCAATCTGAGCATTGCCATTGGTATCATCCGTAGGCGGCCGTAAATATTTTCCATTTCCACCCCACACCACGTCAGTGAACGGAGTGTACAGCACACGCACAGACAGCTCATGATTCAACGGCAGATAAGAGTCCGCACGGAAGGTGACAGCCACTCCATCCAAAGGGGCATCAAAGGTCAGCAAAGGATATGTCCCCTGCCTCGGAAGCAGGTCCCAGAAATGTTCAGGGCTGCCATTCACCGTCGGCAGGCGCCCGACTGACAAAGTCCAGACAGACTCGGGGCAGGACAAATCGACATAGGCCTTTTCCAGATAGATCAAAGAACCTGAGTTCGAATAAACACCCTCGACATCGTGAATGTAAGTGGAATCCCCACCCTGCGAACGCCAGTTGTTCATAAACTTGGTGGCCGTCAAGCGGGTATAGACACGAATCTGCGGATTGATCTCGGCATCCGCATTCAATGAAAGACGCAAACGCAGATACTGCAAATCAGGATTATCGAAAGTTTCCGGGTAATTTTCTTCAGCCGAGATGTGGTCGTAAGTGGAAATCAAAAAGCCCGACAGATTGAAATAACGAAGATTTTGATTGGCTTCCAGTTCAGCAAGACGCTCTTCAACGCTTTTGGGTGTCGTCATATACATGGGGGCCTGATGAGCTTGCACCACCGATCCCAAGAACAATAACAATGCACCAGCAGCAATCTTCATGCAGCGCCTCCCCCAAATAGAGGACTAGCACCCACATGACGGCGTTGCAATGAGAGTAAAATTACAATTCCAAGAGACTTGTAAACAGAAAGTAGTACTTAGAAACCGGAAGAAGAAACGACGACAGATTTTGGATAAAAAAAAGGGAGCTCGAAAGCTCCCTTTTTTCTTCCATTCGCAATTCTCGAAAGAATGCGTCCGAGCAAATTAACGCTTGGAGTATTGGAATCTACGGCGCGCACCCGCTTTACCGTATTTTTTACGCTCAACCATACGAGGATCACGTGTAACGAAGCCAGCTTTCTTCAAGATCCCTTTGAATTCAGGATTGAAAGCGATCAATGCACGAGTGATACCCAAACGGATCGCACCAGCTTGTCCAGACTCACCACCACCTGCTACAGTGATTTTCGCGTCGAACTTACCGATTTGGTTCAAAAGATCAAGAGGCTGTACAATCACCATGCGGGATTGCATACGAGTCAAATAATCTTCAGATTTTTTACCGTTGATTGTGATAGTGCCTTTACCAGGCTTCAAGAAAACACGCGCTGCGCTTGTTTTTCTTCTTCCAGTTGCATAATAGAATTTATCAGCTGCTGCCATTTTCTATCTCCGATTATTTCTTAGATGGAAGGGTGTAAAGAGCCGGTTTTTGAGCAGCATGAGGATGCTCAGCACCAGGGTAAGCCTTCATTTTCATGATAACATGACGGGATAGCTTGTTTGTTGGAAGCATACCACGAACAGCTTCGTGCATGATGAAAGTAGAATCTTTCTCTTTCGCCTGAGCTGCTGTCATCTCTTTCATAGAACCGAAGAAGCGAGTGTGAGAGTAGTACTTCTTGTCCTGCCACTTAGTTCCAGAAAGCTCCATCTTGTCCGTGTTGATAACAACAACGAAGTCGCCAGTATCAACGTTAGGAGTGTAGATAGCTTTGTTTTTACCACGAAGGATAGTTGCAATAACAGTTGCTACACGACCAACTTTTTGGTCAGCGGCATCAACGATCCACCATTTTCTTTCAACTTCATCTGCTTTAGCATTGAAAGTCTTCATTAGAGTCTCCAGTTTCATTTTGAACAGCCGGTTTTACCGTCCGTCTGCTCGGCAAAAATATGTTTGAGTTTAACAACGGGCTCTTACACTATTTTGCGGGAAGGGATGTTTTAAAGTTCTAGGCACCTAATGTCAAGGTCCTGAGGATAATAAACCTTCATCAAGTACAGGCCCTGCGCGGGGGCCGGCGGACCGGCTTTCATGCGGTCTTGGGCCGCAATAATGTCCTTCATCGTGGACGGAGCCAGGCCTTTGCGTTCCAAAAACATTGAGGTCCCCACAATATTTCGGACCATCTGCTTTAAAAAGCCGCTGCCGGTAATCGTGAACTGCATGACACCGGGTTTACGCCATTCCCAGTCCGCCTGATAGATCTCGCGAACCGTATCCGGAACCGGGGTTCCGACCGATTGGAAGCTCTTAAAGTCTTGATTTCCCAAGAGATATTTAGAACTTTCCTGCAAATGTTCGATATTGATCGGCAGGCGCACCCAGTCCGCATATCTATTTAAATGAGCACTGGGACGGGGTTTGTTCACTATTAGATAGCGATAGGTTTTATGGGTCGCCGACAAAGTCGCATGGAAATCATCCGGGGCGATCCAGGCTTTTTTAGCCACGATGCTTGGGGGCAGGTGGGAATTCAAAGCCCAGCACAGGTCCCATTTCTTGTTCGGATCAATCTTGCGATGCGTAGAAAAGTGGCAAACCTGGTTCAGGGCATGAACCCCGGCATCGGTGCGACCGGAAGCAAACAGGGTGATTTTTTCATTGAAGACCTTGGACAAGGCCTCCTCGATAACCTGAGCCACCGAAATCTGGTCCTCGGGTTTTTGTTTCTGCCAGCCGCAGAATCCTGTTCCGTCATAAGCAACGGTAAAGCGCACTTTAGTAGTCATGCGCGGCAACCTACCAGTTTCCCAGAAGGGCCGCAAGATGGCGGGAACTTTTAACAGCCTAGAGCAAAGCTCCCTGACAGGTGACGACCTTGCCACCGAAGTAGGCATAGTTCCTCAAGGCCGAGATAATACCGTCTTTAAATCCTTTCAAGGCAGGCAGAGACGCTCTCAAGCCCTCCATACGGAAAAGATAATATCGGGTCGCATGATCCTGATACACGAGGAAAATACCAATCCCCGGAGGCATCGACATTCCCGTCGAAGCCGCCCAGCCAAACTGACTCGGCCCCTGACGGAAGACACCCGTCGCGCCACCATACATGGTGGTGTTTTTCTGATGAGTGAAGGCACCATCACGTTTTTCAAACACAAGGCCATAAGTACCCGCCGCAGAAATCTCGGCCACACCGGTCAGAGTTTTCTTCAGGCGTTCAACGTCCATGAAAATCTCAAAGACCATTTTAGATTTGCCGTCTGCGCCCACCTGGCGGGAAATACCAGCACCAAGTCCCAGCATGTAAAAGAATCCACCGGATTCAGGAATGAAGCGACCGATGCTTCTGCCACGAAGCGCTTCCATCACCTTCTGTGGCAGCGCCAAGCCGGCGCCCACAGAAACCATCATCGTCCCGCCTTTCACATTACTGCGGGACACCACATGGGAACTTTCATAGAAACGATTGTTCAGTTCATTCAAAGCCTTGTTGATCTTGCCTGGTTTCAAGCGGAAGAAAGACAACACACGCGCGAACTTGCCCAGAAACGCTGACTTCTTCGCCAGGAACTTGGCGATGTCTGCATCAGAAAGTTCCAGCAGTTTTTCCAGCTCTGCTTCAGTGCGCGGTCCTTCAAACTCATAAAGCTTGTCAGCGGGAATTTCAGCCGTCATCGCAGCACGGGCTCTTTCCACAAAGGCCTTGCGGTTGAAGTCCTTGTCGGCCTCCACCACTTCAGACAAATCCAGTTTTATCACTGCTTCGTCAGGCATGTCAGAGCGCGGGGCTTTCTGGGATTCAGCTTGGCTGGGGGCAGATTCAAAAAGCAGGAGATTGGCGTCGTCTTCGGCATAGGCCTGGGCCCCGGTCAAAGAAACGGCAGCGATCAAAAGCAGGCTTTTGAAAAGGGTACGAATGGCCATGGGATCTCCTGTTCCCCTTTAAAAGAGCAACGAGCATACCAGCCGGCAAATAAGAGAAAGGCCCTTAAAAGCATATTATCTCTGCTAAATTGCTTATAAGGCCCAAAGGGGTAATGACCCCAGTCAGCCCTGTGACAGGAAACCCAAAATAGGCACCGTTTGGGATTTAACGGAAGTTTGCCAGAGGGATGTCCTTTCCCAGCCAGCGCTGCATAATGCGGGCATAGTCATCCGAGGCTTTCAGCTTCCTCAAGCCCCGATCCAGCTTTTCACGCAGTTCCCGGCTTTGCGGGTGGGACCGGGAAAAATGAACATAGATAGGTTCATTGCTAAGCTCCAGGAGAGTGCTGATTTTGCCGCGGAAGTGCGGATTCTTTTGCAAGTAATAGTACAAAACCATCTCGTCGATAGCGGCGTAGTTTATCCGGCCAGTCATCACGAGCTTCAAAGAAGTCATGTCGTTGGCCGTGAAGTGTTTCAGGATCTTTTTGTTATCGTCGAATTCCTTCCCGAACGGAAAGCCACTGGGCAGAGCCACAGTTTCACCTTCAAGATCACGGACGGTTCGGATGGTTTTGGTCTTTTTTACATGGAGGTTGGTGACGATCAACCCCCGGCTGCGGAACAGATGCTCGTCAGGGAAGACGTACTTTTCAACCAGCTCCTGATTTTTTGCCGAGTTAAAACAACCCGGTTCTTTACCGATAGCCGTCAAAGCCAGACAGCGAAGGTAAGGCACCTGCAAAAGCTCCACTTCCGAGGACTCAATCTCAAGAGCCGCTCGCACCAGATCCACGGAAACCCCCTGCAGGCGGCCATTTTCCACATAGGAAAATGGAGGCCAGTTGTCCTCGGCAAGGACACGATAGCTTTTGGCCTGCGCGCACACGCAAGCAAGCAGAATTGGCAGAATCCAATACAGACGGGTCAAATCAGCTCCTAGATTTATAGAGAGTAAATACAAAAGAGTTTTGAAATCCCCTAATTACTTGTTGGAAATCAAAGAAAGACTGAGGCTTGAATGTTCCGCCAGTTGCCGTCGGTAATGCCCAAACTTGGTAATTACCCTTTTTTCACAAGATTCACGGGGAATTGACGACCACAGGCGAAAGGCGTATTTCCTGTCCCACTTTTTTAAATCTAAAAAATAAGGAGTTATTCCATGAAATCATTGTTCGCAGTATTGATGCTTGTTTCCGGTTCCGCTGTTGCTTCTGACGTTAACTACTCTCGTATTACTGACGAGTACTATGTAGACTTCATCAGCTGGTGCGATTCCAACAACGTAATGGGCCAGGACAGCCAAGGCCAAACTTACGTAAAATACAACTGCTCTGAGTACGCTCAAACTTGCCGTCAGACAGTCACTCACCGTCACAACAGAACTCTTTACTTCGCAGCTTGCTCTGACAAATAGTTCTGATTCTTCAAAATTGAAGACAAAAAAAAGGTGCTCTCCGAAGGAGGCACCTTTTTTATTTCACAAACCGAGAGCCAAGGCTGGTCAAAAGGGTCCAGATGCACAAAATGCCTCTGGCATTTTGAGGCGAAGCCCACGCGGAGGTGGGCCCTTTTCACCAGCCTAGTAGTCGACCGTCACTCCGGCTCCGATGATCCCGCCCGAGAAATCGACGTCTTCACTGAACGTCTGCAACTGGCGGTATTCCAATGACAGCCACAGGTTGTTGATGCCGTATTCAGAACTCAGGGTGAAAGCGGTGTCATCGCTCATCGCGGCGACATTAAACAGCAAACCACCCGCACCATACACACCCGGCGTGCCCACCACGGACGGCGACTTGCCATCATCACGGATTTCAACGACACCGATATACGTGCCCCCGGCAGAAATGTACGGCGCAATCCACTGACGATCACTCCACTCCAGACGATACACACCACCCACATTAAGCGGAATCGCCAGGAAGGAATATTCTTCCTTGGCTTCCTGATTCGGGAATTGCGGATCCGGCGTGATGAATCGCCCCTGCCCGGTGGCATACAGCAAGCCAAGACCTGCTTGAATGCCCAGACTGCCATAACCATTGAAGGGCTTCCACTCGTAATCAAACATAAACATCGCCTGGGACGATCCACCGTACATGGAATCATAGTTGGTCACGCCGTCGGCAGAATCAATCTTGGGAGGATCCATCATGCCCACGCGGAAGGTGCCGGATTCTTTGGAAGCCGAAGGGGGCTTCACACGATAAATGTAAGCACCATCTTTGGTGATGGTCATCAGACCCTTGGCCGCCTGCGGATGCTGGATGTATTCCACGCCTCCGCTTTTGGATTTGCGAACCACTTCGACCTGCGGAGTTTTCTTTACCGGAGCCACTTGCTGAGGTGGCTCTTCAGGAATAACCACCGGAGCAGCCTCTTCAACCACTGCCGGAGCTTCTTCCTCGATCATCAGATCTTCTTCGATATTGGATTCACTTGGAGTTTGTTCGTTCAGATTAACGGTGCCGGATTCTTTGGCGGGAGCGGCACTTTGAATCTCGTCCTCGATCTGCAGGTCTTCACCTTCAAATTCGGTTTCTTCCTGAACGAATGGAGGTTCTTGCGGAGGCCCCTGTTCCTGGGCCCTGGCGCTGTGGAAGGAAATAACTGCCAGCAGAACTACAAAATACTTATGCCAGGCATTCACGCTTCACCCCGCGTTCTGCGACCGGCGACAAACCGACGGTACATTTCATAAACGGACACACCTGCCAGAACTGCAAACAGCAAAGTCACCCAAAGACCAAAGGTGACGCTCAGGCGGGCAAAGAACAGCAGGGGCCACAAAGCGGTGCGCACTGCCGTTTTCGCATATTCATTTTCAGCGATCAGATTCGCATAGAACGGACTGTGCTTGTAATAAAGCTTCACAAATTTCGTCCCGATGCTGTTGCTGAGAAGATATCTATTACGGAAGTCACGGAAGCTTTGAACTTCCGGAGCCATGTCACTGCCAAAGGCCGCCGTGGCGATAAAGCAGCTCTTGTCATCCAGAAGGCCCACAACTTTCGAAGGAGTCGCGCACAGGCTGATGGCATCCACCCCACCGGTTGTTCCCGGCAGTGGAGAATAATAAGAGACAATTCCGGTCTTGTCCTGATTGGCCATGACCATGCAATAGCGGACGTCATTTTCCAGTCCGTCGATGCGGTTGTCTCTTTCAGGGTCCACCAGCTGAATGTATCCAGAGGCATTTGAGATGCGCGCAATGGTGGTGTTGTCATCTTCACCATCCAGTTGCTTTTCATAGAAGAACACCGGACCTGCGTATTCAATCCCTGGCGCCGTCGTCGCTGGATAATCCGGAGATCGGCGCAACTGATCGGCGTAAATCTTTTCATCCCCACGATAAGAACTGAAATAGCAATAACCAGAACCCGCAAGAGCCGTGTCGTCGTCAGTCGGACAGTTGGCGTAAACCCAGTCTGATCCATCGGTTTTCGCCACCCGACCCATCACTTTGAAAGTCATCAGGTCATTCGTGGTCGTTGAGTCCGTGGTGGTTTTAAAGCCCACAGAAAGCTCACCGCTGAAATCCGCTACGCATCCGCCACTTTGACCGAGCTTCTGGCACAGCTCACCCCAGGTGACCTGCACATTCAAAATACCATCCGCCAGTGTTGGATTGATGGAAGGAGTCAGTGTGTCTTCACCGACTTTGATAATCGCATCTGCCAAGACGGCTGACGTATTGCTGGATTGAACACGGATCGTAATACGAAGATTGTTATAGGCGTTTTTCTTGTTACACGGCCATAGTTTGGAACTGGAAACAGTTTCACCGCTGCAGCTGTCACAAGTCGCTGCCGAGTTCGCATCGGCAGTACAAGTCCCGGCAAAACCCGCATACAGCGTGGTCTTGGTTTCAGTTGTTGCCAGATCAATGCGGGAAGCCCCATCCACAGAAACAAGTGTGATCGTGGCTAAAGCCGGTGCGGAAAGCAGCATTCCCCCCAGCAAGGTGGAAAGTGCAAAAGTTCTAAGGTGATGCTGATATCCCGTCCATGGAAGTCTCATCCTTTAATCGAACCATGCTAAGGTCCGGAAGTCAAAAAATGAGGTCCCCCCGGACCAAGGTCGAAATAAAAAGGGCCGTCCTGAGACAGCCCTTTCCACACTTAGTTAAAGAAGATCTTTTCCGCGATCTGGATGCCGTTCAGGGCGGCTCCTTTGCGGATGTTGTCTGAAACAACCCACATCAGCCACATCTTTGGATTTTCCGGGTCACGGTGAACACGGCCCACATAGACCGGGTCTTTGCCAGAAACATCGCGGGCCAAAGGATAAACGCTTTTCTTGGGTTCATCCTGAACTACGATGCCTTCTTGCCCGGACAAAGCCGCCATGACTTCGTCACGACTGACGGACTTGTTTAAAGTCACCCAGACGGATTCACTGTGAGCGTTCAAAGCCGGGATACGCACGGTGAATGCGGACACCTTAAGATCTTTTTGACCCAAAATCTTGCGGGTCTCTTTCATGATCTTCACTTCTTCGCTGCAGTAACCTTCATCGTTGAAAGAACCAATCTGCGGAATGCAGTTGAACAAAATCGTGTGCGGGAACGTTTTTGGATCTGTTGGTTTAGGATGATTCGAGGTCTGTTCGATCAATTCGTCATGACCGCCCTGACCGGCTCCACTCACCGCCTGGTAGGTGCTGACACGCACTTCTTCCAGACCAAATTTTTCAAGCAGAGGTTTCAACGCCACCACCAACTGAATGGTGGAACAATTTGGATTGGCGATGATCTGAGGTTTGGAATCCTTGTTCACCAGGTCCCCGTTCACTTCAGGAACGATCAGCACGGTATTTGGATCCATTCGGAAGGCTGCCGAGTTGTCCACGGCAAAAGCCCCTGCTGCCACGGCCTTCGGAGCCCATTCAGCAGAGATGTCGTCTCCGGACGAGAAGAAAACCAGATCCAGGCCGTCAAAACAGCCGTCCTTCAATACCTGACAAGGCCATTGCTGACCTTGCAGTTCAATTTTCTTACCCAGAGAGTTTTCAGAAGCAAAGGGGCGCAGTTCTTCAATTGGGAAACTGCGCTCTGACAGGATGTTCATGAAGGTTTGGCCGACCATTCCGGTCGCGCCCACCACACCGACTTTAAGTTTTCTTTTCATCTTTCTTCGCCTCTTCTTCCTCGTCTTCGAGGACCAGATCGCTTTCATGCACAGATGCAGGAGCGTACACGCTTGGCTTGATCTTACGGATGTTTTTTCCAAGTTTGAAGACACCGAAAACAGCGCCCAAAACTGCGTAAGCCATGAAGAGAACAAACAGCATCACTTCCGGACGAAGTGCCACGACAACCAGAACACCGACACCCAGAATCAGGTAACGGAATGGCAGACGCTCTTTCAGATCCAGATCTTTAAAGCTGCGGAAGCGGAAGTTGGAAACCATCACCAACGCCAGCAAAATAGTCATTACCAACAAACCGTAATTACCCAGCGGTTCCAATTCCAGATCCTGGAATGCCAGAACGGAAGAAGCCACGATACCTGCCGCCATTGGAATCGGCAGACCCTGGAAGTAGTTCTTTTCAACCACGTTCGCCTGAACGTTAAAACGCGCCAAACGAAGTGCACCGCAGGCTACGAACAGGAAGGTCGCAACCCAGCCCAGGCGACCGAATGGCTGCAAGGCCCACAGGAACAGCATCGTAGCCGGAGCCATACCGAAGCTGACCAAGTCACACAAAGAATCGTATTCAGCACCGAACTTGCTCGTTGAACGGGTCAAACGCGCCAGACGGCCATCCAACTGGTCAAAGACAGCAGCAACCACGATCGCGTATGCAGCAAAAAGATAATTCCCTTTGATGGATTGAATAACTGCAAAGAAACCGCAGAAAAGATTCCCCGTGGTCATCAAATTTGGAAGGATATAAATGTACATCGCCAAGCGCTGAGCTTTGGCATCGTCAGATTCGATTTTATCAAGATGAGTATCAGTAGCCATTTTTCGTCCACCTAAGCTAGAAAATGTATGCGGTTGGAGTGGCGGAAAAGACCCGTCTCCAACCTCAACGACATTAGCTTACGGCTGCGAAAAATCCAAAGAAATAAAACAGGATAGTCAATCCGACAGCGCTCATCAGAGGCAAAGTCAGATTGTCATCAAGCTTGGCGATAGGAATCAATTCTGCAAAAGCGCCCACCAAACCGGCGAACAAGCTGACCACAATCAGACGATCCATCAGATAATTATGGTAGATCAGATAAATGAACGTGACAGCGGCGCAAACAAAGAACGCCGCCATGAATCCTTGAATGGATTTATGACCGAAGATCTTGTCTTTACCGTAAAGAATCCCGAAGTAGCTCGCGATTGGATCGGCAAAAGCCAGGAACAACAGCGTCAACGCCACGATCGGACGAGGGAACAGGATATTAACAATCAAAACACCGCTAAGCAGGAAGGTCGTTCCCGCCAGTTTTTTCACTTCGCTTTGACGCATGATGGGCTTAAATGCGTGCATCGCCCAGTCATTCAAAGCAGGGTATTTCAAACGAAGAAAATCAAAAGGAACAAACAGACTCCACGCAACGATCAACACGGTCATGGAAACAGCCGGTGGCATGTACACATAAGCCAGGAACATCGCGAAGACTCCAGACATATGCCAGATCTTTCGAGCATAATGAATGTCCGAACGTTTTTTTAGATCCACAGGTTGGGTCAATCCTTCAATTAGCATCAGTATAAATCCACTTATTGTCCGCGCTTCAACGCAGGGACGGGGGCTAACTTAAAGGCAGAGTAACTGAAGATCAATTTAATTGATCTTACTCTAGCTGGATGCATTAAGATGTTGATTTTAA
This sequence comes from Bdellovibrio bacteriovorus, assembly GCF_048286975.1. Taxonomy (GTDB): domain Bacteria; phylum Bdellovibrionota; class Bdellovibrionia; order Bdellovibrionales; family Bdellovibrionaceae; genus Bdellovibrio; species Bdellovibrio bacteriovorus_H. The sequence goes on from NZ_JBLVRT010000001.1 coordinate 361,436, forward strand.
AGGATTAAATCTGGCTTGAATGGACCAAAAGGACTTCCTCTACAGCCTTTCCGGAGCGTTCACGATAGCGAATCGTGATTTCATTATCGCCCTTTTTAAGCTGGATCAGATCCGTTTGATATTTGTCAGTGCCGCGCAGGAAAATAGAAGCCGTATAACCATTGCTCTTATTAATGATCTCTACGTCGCCTTCTTTGAAGCCGCGCAGACAGTTTTTACCCTCGAACTGGACATAACCACTATCGACACTCAAAGGACTTGAAGCCTTTTTTGCACAGCTCAGATCAAACTGCGTCAGACGACTGGCCGCCATTATTTTAGCACTCGGAATGCTGGCGGGCTGACGTCCACCGGCAAGCGCGGGTGCACTGGCTGCCTCAAACACCTCTTCTTCCGCCACGACAACAGAATCTTCGGTCAAATTCATAAACGTCGGAATTCCCAAAAGAAGAACCAACACGAAAGTGACTATAATGAACTGAGTGTCTGAAGGTTGTGCTTTAAACATACCTTTTAATCATCGGAATACCGGCGCAGGACTTTAGCTGTGTCATTTTGAGATAAGCCGATCAAAAAACAGCCATTTTACTTTAGTTTTTCCACATTTCTTCCGTATTAAAGTCCAGGTACTTGGGGGAAAGTAACTATGAATGGCCGTATTCTTCGGAAAATTCGGAATTTTCGCGTCCTTTCGGCGTTGATCATCGCTTCCCTTACTATTGTCAGCTTCCAAAACTGTGCTCCACAAAATTCATTCTGCAGTGGCGAATGCGCGGAAGAAGGCTCAACCACCGAGGCTTCCAAAGGCAGCGGTGGCAGCTCGGGCGGTCGCACAGACATCTGGGGCTCGCGTCCCGGTGGTTCTGGTGGCGTGAATATGGGTGGCGGCTCCAACTCCTCGGGTTCCGGCTCCGGCTCTTCCACGGGCGGCGGCGGTGCTGTCACTATCGGCGGTGGCGGCGGCGGCAGTGGTGGTTCTTCCGGCGGGATCAGCACCGGAGGAGGCAGCTCTTCCGGCGGCGGTTCTTCTGACGGCACTTTCCGCATCACTCGTCAGCCTGAAGGCGTCAGCGTTCAGGAGAATGGTGACTTCCAGCTGGATGTCACGATAGCGGGCGGCACTCAGCCTTATTCTTATCAATGGTATGTCAACAGCAAGGCCATCTCCGGCGGCTTTGGTAACTATGCGTTCTATTCCGGCAGTGCTGACAGCTGGAAAAACGAAGGCACCTATTATGTGATTATCAAAGACTCCAAAGGTCAGAGCCTGCAAAGCACGATGGCGCGCGTGACGATTCTTGAGCCCACTGTTGGCTGCACCGCTGGCAAGTACTTCACTTTCACCAATGGCACTTACGATCAGGGATACAACTATTTCACTGAATTCTTTGATGGTCCGCGCGGAAAATTCCTGCTGCATCAAAGCTATGACATTTACAATATGCTGTTCCCGTATCCTAGCTACAGTCAGCTGACTTACTTCAACGTTCCATCAAATTTGAACTATCTGGACAAGACCTGGATCAGCTGCCGCTCAACGATCCCACGCATTCACACACCGGCGGTAAATCCGAACTATTATGACTATGGCGACCGGTATGAAGACACTTCCGAATGGAGGTACGACGGCAATGTTGCCTTTGAGTGCCGCAACAAGAAACTCAAGATGATCTCAAACACCTGCAAATGGGTGCGAAGATAAAAAAAGGGCTCTTAATGAGCCCTTTTTCATTTCTATTTTTTATCAATACTGATCGCGAACTTTTTAACCCCGGATCCTTTGACGATATCCAGAAGTCCCACCACTTTTCCATGCGGCACATCTTTGTCCGCTGATATGATGGCCTGAACATCCGCGTTCTTGCCGACTTCTTCAGTGGCTTTGGCGCGAACGTCCTCTTCAGATACGAAGGTTCCATTCAGATTGATGCGTCCGTCAGCAGTCAAAGCAATATTCAGCTTGCTCGGAGCTGTCTGATCACCGCTGGCTGCCTTGGGCAGATTCACGTTGATCGTGGGCTTCATAAACATGGGTGCCGTCACCATGAAGATGATCAGAACCACAAGAATGATGTCCACGAGCGGAACGACGTTAATGTCCGCTATGGCTTCATTATTGTCGCTGTTATTAAATGCCATTTTTAAACACCTTTTTTCTTAGCGTAAGCCAGGCACAACTCTTTCACGCTTTCCAGATTCTGGAACACGCCGCGAACCTGTTTGCTGTAATAGTTGTACGCTGCTACCGCAGGGATCGCCACAAACAGACCCGCTGCCGTTGCCACAAGGGCCATAGAGATACCCGCCATCACTGTCTGCTGACCCGCTTCAGGAGCCGTCGCCAGATCATTAAAGGCTTTCATGATACCCAAAACCGTACCGAACAAACCGATATACGGAGCATTGGAACCCACCGTTGCCAGGAAACCCAGGAATTTTTCCAGCTCTGGACGCTCAGTCAAAGCAAAGGTGTTGAAGATTTCAGAAAGACCTTTGCTGCCCGCGTCTCTCATGTGTTTCAACGCGTAACCTGCGGCACGGCCTTCGATAGAGTTTGGATCTTTCGCCAGATCCTCCACGTCTTCAAGGCTGTTGCTTTGAAGCGCCAGCTTGATGCGAGCACGCACTCTTTGCGACTCTGCGGAAATTTTCTTCAGGGCAAAATAACGTTCCAGAATCATGCCGATGCTCAATACGCTGAGAACAAGCAAGATCCACAAAACGACCTGATCCGCCAAGTGAGCAATAGTAAATATCTTTTCCGTGAGCATGGGTGATTCCTCCAAATCTTTGACTGCGCTGTCTAATTGATCCATTATCACTAAAACCATTACATACGGTCAAGGTATGCGGAAAATCATTTTAACTCTCACACTCTTCCTTCTGAGTTTGGTCCAGCTCTCCTGCCAAACAAAAGACAGGAACTCCATATTGATCATCGCGGTGGACGAATTGACCATCAGCGACGTCAATTGCAGTCAGGACTCCTCCGAGAGGTCTGGTTTTCAATTGCTTTGCAGTGAGTCCGTGCGTTTCACCCATGCCTTTTCACCGTCTCCGATGTCTGTTCCGGCTTTGGCGTCCCTGTTGACGGGTCTTTATCCTTATCAACACAAGGTTCGTCACAATGGTGGTCCGGGACTGGCAGCGGAGGTCGAATTGGCTTCTGAGGTCGCCCTGGATCAGGACTACCGAACCAGTTTCTTTTCAGGTGGCGCCCCCGTCTTTCGTCGTACCGGACTGAACCAAGGCTTCGAACTTTTTGATGACAATATCGTTCCCAGCTTCCGCAGCCTGATTCGTCCTTTTAAACAAAATGCCGATGCTTTTCGACAATGGGTCCACCAGGATGTCGGGGGCATGTCCTTCTTCAGCGTGATCTATGTTCCGGATTTGCTGTTCACAACCACTGAAACTCTGACTGATCTGGGCGAAGCCCGTAACCTAAGTTTCGAAAGTCAGCGTGAAGAACTTGATGAAAGCCTTTTTGAACTATTCCAGGAACTGAAATCCAGCGGCCACTGGGACAGTACAACCATCTTTTTGGTGGGACTGAACGGACACACCGGCAACGACCGCCCGAAAGAGCTCAGCTCCATGAACCTGCACGGTGAAAACACCCAGGTGGCATTGTTCATCAAACCTTCTCAAAAGAAAAAGCGCGACGAAGCCATTCATTGGAAGATCGATCAAAATGTCAGCTTGGTGGATGTCGGGCGCACGCTGTTCCATCTTTTGGGCGAAAGCATCGTGGATCAGGCACCGCAGTCCTTCCCGGCACAGTCACTGACCGAAGTGATGAAAAGTGCCACGGCGACCTGGCCGGAAGACCGTCCGCTGCTGCTTGAATCCGGCTGGGCTCTTTGGCGCAAAGCAGGTCCCTTAAAGACCGCAGCAATTTCCAATCATGTTCTATATATCAACGATGAAAAGCCCCGCCTGTACAACACACTGGTGGACCGCTTCGAAACGAACCCTTTACCGCTGTTGCAGGAAAGCATTTTGCCAACCACGCAAAAACTGCAAAACCTGCTTTATCGCAATCAGTTCGTGTCTTTCCCTCCCCTGCTTTCGGAATGGACCACAAAGCTGAGTCTGCCCTATTCCCGCTGGATGCGCGCCGATCAGGAAGATCTGCTTTTGAAAGACCTGAAACGCCTGCAAAGCCAGCAACCCCGCAGTCTGGATCTTTTGAACTGGACAGCACAAATCGCCTTGAACCGTAAAGACTGGGACACTTTAAAACAACTGGGGCAGAAAAATAAGATTTCAGCATGGCAGTTTGTGGCGGAAAAAAATCTGAATATCAAAACCGCCAAGGTCACTGATGCCTGCTTTGATCTGGTGACCGTAAAATCCATTGGTACAGACAATTTGAAAAACTGTAATGATGCGCTGTTTTTGGAATGGATCGACTGGATCCGTGCTGATGCCCGCGGACTTTCACGCGAAGCCCAGCGCAAACGCTTTGAACGTTCGTTCCGCAACTACATGCTGGATCAGCAGATTCAGCGAAACAACATTGCCGCAGGGCTGATCTGGGACACTTCCCGTGACAATATCTTCGCCCCATCCCGCGTGGAACTGGCGCTGGCATTGCCGGAGTTTTCCAAGCTGCGCAATCAGGTTTACAAGTCCCTGACGATTGAAGAGCTATAGTTTTTTAAATTATTCGGCGGAAACGTCAATCAGACCCAGCCAGAACGGCGAATCCGGATCTTCCTGAATCATACCCGTGGTGACAGAGCCCAGATCCAGCGAATCCCCTTCACGGGTCCACAGCGTCGTTGCCACACTGGAGCTGGCCAGCAGCACCAGGCGGTCCCCTTCGTTCACATAGGTATGCCCGCACTGAATATAACAGGTCGGATCCAGTCCCAAAAGCTGGGACGGCAATGGTGGCAACGCCTGCGGTCTTGGCAATTCACTGGAAAGATCCTGTCCGATCGACAGCGGTTGCAGTCTTTGATTTCTTCTTTGAATGAACAAGCTTGGGCACCCCACATGCGCCCACGCCACTTGGGGACCACGTTTGAAGATCGCCATCAGTTCCACGCCGGAAAAATATTCTGCGCGGTTTTCCCCGCGATAAAGCAGATCATTAGCGATCAGAATCCCGGTGCGCACATAGTTTACTTCATCCGACAGACACGTGAGGAACTCAAAAGGTGACGTCACTTCCACGTCCGCTTTCGCAGCACTGACATACTTCACCACTTCATCCAGTGCCCGCTGAGCATGCTCAGGCTGCCCCCATGAGGTGGCAATCACGAACAGGCTGCCATCATCTTCACGATGAATCAGCGGTTTGGGACGAAGAATCTTGGTGCTGTAAGAGCGCTCCTGCAGTTTCACTTTACAATGCTCCGTATTTTTTCAACTTGATGTAGGCCTTCTTGTAGTACTCACCGTCCGGAATATCCAGCTCCAGGATTTTTTTCCACTTGTCCTTGGCACCGGCTTTGGATTCGCCACCATCGACGTTACCAAAGCTTTCCTCCAGGATGCCCTCCTGATACAGCGTCATCATCTGCTTGCGCAGCTCGCCGGTGTAGCGTTCAATACGACTCGGAAGCTCATCATTGGTAGGATCCAGACTGCGTGCTTTGCGCAAAGCCTGAATCGCCCCTTTCAGGTTCTGAGCCTGATAGTTCTTTTCCGCCTCGGCCTGCAAGCTTGCTGTTTTCGAATTCATCATCTGACGAATCGAAGCGATATTGCGTTTCGCCTGACCTTTATAGCCACTTGGATCCGGAAGTTTCGATTCAAGAACCTTTTCGTAAGCGGCAATGGCATCCAGAGGTTTGCCTTTTTTATGCACCCCTTCAGCCCAGCCATACAATCCGCGCATCTTCGACACCAGGGACTGGTAAGCGGCTCTTTCAGCCTCTTTAGCCTCGCGCTGGGCATTCAGCATATCGACCTGGGATTTCAGATCAAGGATGCGTGGATGCTCCGGATTGAACTGCAAAACAGGACTTAAGCAGTCTTCCATCTCGGCGGCCGTGATGGTTGGATTGATTTTCTTCTGACATTCCACAACCTGCTTCTGGATTTTATCCTCAGCTTCGGCTTTGGCTTTTTCAATTTCATCCTGACGACGCTGCTGTTCCTGAATGAAGATCGCCTCTTTGGAAAGACGCTCGATCTCGCGGATGTCCTCGTAGTCCGGGATGATCTCCTGGATCTTTATGATTTCATCCTGTGCCAGCTGGTATTTACCCTGCATGTACAGATTCTTCGCATCTTTGTAGCGCTGACGAACCAGAGCCTGCTGCTCAGGCTTCAATTTCGAGAACAGCTCTTGCGGCGAACCCGGAGCCATCACCTGACCCGGCTGCGCAGGAGGAGCCGTTTTTTCCCCTCCACTGAACAGATACGCCACAGCCAAAAGGACCACCGCACCCACAATCAGTTTCGGACGATTCTTCTGGAAATCAAATTTACCCGAAGCCTGCGGCATCTGCCCAGGCATCGGTGCCCCCATGCCCGGATACTGCATCGGCTGCTGATACGGCATCGGCGGCATCGCCCCCTGATACGGCATCATTTCATGGGACTGCTGCTGGTATTCCATTGGTACGTTGTCATAGCTGGTTGGCACCAGCGGACTTGGCGGCGCCACATTCACCATTTCCAGACGACTCTGGAAGCTGGCATCGTGCAATTCAAAATAAAGATAATTTTCCAGCACACTGATCGCATCCCCGGACTTGATCGGTGTCATGTCCGTGGAAGAAATCGGATTGCCGTTTAAGAGCGTCCCATTCACGCTGCCCAGATCCAGAATCACAAACTGGGATCCGGCCCGGCGGATTTCAAACTGACGACGGCTGACTCGCTGATCGCGAATCTGGATGTGACAGGTCGAATCCCGTCCGGCAATCCACGCGTCACCCGCATCAAGGCGGATCATCTCTTTGGTTTCATTCTGAGCATCAACAATCTTGATGAAGGCGGCTGTCGGCGCCACACCGATCATGGTTTTTTCATCGCTGCCATCGAAAGATTCCGGTGCGGAACCCAGGACCGCTGGCAGGTTTTCACCACTGTTCATGACGGGAGCTTCCTGATACACCGGGGCTTCCGCCACCGTGTTCAGGAAATCAAATTCATAAGGAGGCACGGTGAACATCGCCCCGTGCTCAAGCTGGAACTGCTGAACCTGCTCGCCGTTATGGATCACTTCACCGTAACGGGAAACGACTTCGACATTCCAGCTGCCATTGAAGGAAACTTTAAAATGCTCGCGGGAAATGCCTTTTTCAGGCTGCAAAACGATATCACAGTCCTCTTTACGGCCGGCCACATAAGAGCGGTCCTCCGTCAGGTTTACTTCACAGACTGTTTTGCCACGCAGGCGCACACGCAGAAGAGCCATTAGAATCTGCCCTCCAGATTCAGCGTGCACTCTTCATAGAACTGCTTGGCTTCCTTGAATGAAGGATCGTCCTTGCGGTGCTGAAGCATGGTCATCACGTTGGAATAGTTCGACTGGCACATTCTCCAGTTCTTTTTCTCGCGATATCTGTTGCCTTGAATCATGTTGAATTTCACCAGCTCATCAAATTTGATCTTCGAAAGATGGAAATACCGTTTTGCCAGCTCGTTGTCCGGATCCAGATTCAAAACAACCTGGAACGCCTCGCGTGCACGGGCATACTGGCCCTGCTGGAAGTCGCGGAAGCCCTTGATGAAGTTTTCCTGAGCCCGGCGGTATTGAACCGAGTCGTATTTTTCTTTCTTGATGGTCAAAAGCTCCTGCGAACGTTTTTCAGCTTCGGCCACGTCCGCCATGGACAAAGCAGAGGTTCTGAAAGCATTCGGGTCTTTTTTGTTCTTATTGCCGGAATCCGACAGGAAGAACCACGCTGCCAAGCCCACGATGGCGATGATTCCATAGAATCTTGCCTTCGGATTGGAAAGCAGTCCGCCACCACCAGAAGCTCCACCCATCGGCGCACCCATGTTTGGCATGCCATGATTCGGAGGTGGAGTATACCCCCCATAAGGCATCGGTTGCGCCGGAGGCATTGAAGGATTAGGCATCGCCGGCATCGGACGAGGCTGTTGATAAGCCGGCGTCTGCGCCTGCGGGAACGGATTGCTGACCGGCATCTGCTGCGGACGCGGCGGAGTCGGCGCCGGGAATGGATTCGGCGTCAATAATGGAGACGGAGTCGCTGCTGGTGTAGGCGGAGGCGTCTGCACCACTGGCATGTCGACTTTGAACAGAATTTCTGTCTCACCAATCTGAATCACCGAGTCGTTCGTAAGAACTTCGGATTGAACGCTCTGGCCATTGACCATAACGAAGTTTTTCTGACTCAGATTGACGAGCACAAATTCATTGCCACGCTGTTTGATTTCCGCGTGCTGACGGCTGACGCGCGGATCCTGAGAAAGGACAATGTCGTTTTCCGGACCACGGCCCATGGATACAGAAGCCTTTTCAAAAGAAAGCTTCTGACCGATATGCGGGCCTTTGATGATCTCAATATCAAACTTCATGGAATCCTTCACCTGAGGGGCTGCGCTCATCACGAGCCTCCTTCAGTTGGTGACACAGTGATCACATAATAGTCCACTTCCTGACCTGTACAGAATGCCTGACAGCTCAGGATGCAAAGATGCCCGCTGAACTCCAGCTGATCTGTGTGGATGCCGCGTGGATTTTCACGGGAACGCGCCACCAGGCCTTCGATGTTCTGCTGCAAAGCCACATCCGGGATAGCTTTGTACATCTGCCCCTGAATCTGCGCCATTTCCGCCCGAGCCACCTGCAGGAACGAAGGGTTGCAGGAAATAATCCGGCCTTCCTTCGCAATCGCCACACATGGGTAACCGATCATCTGCATCAGATTTTCAGCCTCGCCGTCCTTGTTCACAAATCCGGCAGCACCACCGCCCTTGTCGGTGTCACCGTTAATATATCTGGTCAGCAGACTGTTGATATTGCCAATCAAGGCCTGCAATGGCGGGAACTGGAAGTCGACCACCGTATTGTCGGTCTTTTCACGCATCGCCGCGTCCAGCTGCGCATTCAATGTGACCAGCGGATATTCAATCAGCTTGTACATGAAGAAGAACAACAACAGACCAATCAACGATGCAATCACCAGGGTCTGCATGAACAGACTGATCGCCCGGCCGTCATCGAAGGCCAGACTGCCGATATCATAAAGCACAATCGCATGGGCTTTCACCGACTGCTCGCCCGTGTTCGGATCAAACAGACCAATCGGGAAGCTCGCACCGATAGTGGATGAATCCACTTCCACGGACTGCGGGCGCATTTCCCGGCGGGCCGAGTGCACAAACGGCAGATCCGGTGTGGTCCCCGCGCGGGATGCCGGCGCCAGAATCATACCATCAGACTGCTGCACAATCAGAACCTGCTTCACACCGTCTTCGGATTCTGCCGCATTGGTGCTTAGGGATGAATAACTGTTTTGCAGAAGAGCTGCCTGATTCAGCGTCGCCACTGTACGGGCAATGGAAGAGGCCCGGCGTTTACTTTCATTAATGATGCTGGCGCGAGTGATCTGCACCATCGGAATCATTGAAAGCAGCGTTGTGGAGAAGATGAACATCACCACAAAGCCCAGCAGAACCATTTTCATTTCCACAAACTGTGGAAGCTTGTAAACCCCTGGCAAAGCCACGCGGTCCATATATTCATTTAATTTATCCACCAGGCCTTTGAAACCGCCCTGCTGGAATGCCGGAGCTGGCGCTGGTGCGGGGCCTGCGCCCGGCATACCCATGCCCGCCATTGGCTGCGGCATGCCCTGAGGCATACCCATATTTTGCTGTGGCATACCCATGTGCATAGGTTGCGGCATCTGTGGAGCGGCTCCACCGCCATAGTAAGGCATTGGCGTCTGCGCACTTGGCTGTCCTTGCGGACGCTGCGCACGGGATTCCTGGGCCGGGATCACATCGGCAATCACGTCGTGAATGCCCAGTTTGTCACCCAAACGCATCACACCGCTCTGCACACGAACACCGTTCAAATAAGTGCCGTTGCTGGAACGAAGATCCGTCACAACAATTTTATCTTTGAATACAGCAATCTCGGTGTGCTCCTTGGAAACACCGGAACTGATAAGTTTTATGTCACACTGAGGAGCCCGACCGATGAGGTTTTTCCCCATCTTCAGCTCCAGCACTGAACCCGCCTGCGGGCCGGACAAGATTCTAAGCGCCCACATAAAGTTGATCTCCCACGCTGACATTCCCGTTGCTGACCGTACCTGATGCCATCTCTATCACCGAAGCGGCTCCCCATACCGGGAGCACCAGTCTCCAGGGACGCACATCCCTGCGGATCGCGCGCACCTTAAGATTTTTATCCACGAACACACAATCAATCGCAAACTTCATAAAGAAAGTGTGGATGCTGTTGCAGTGATGAATCCACAACGCCTTTTCAGCCGGCAGACTTTCGCGGCCCAAAAGACCTTTGCCACGGCTCAGGAAGGTGGTGGCCACCTCCAGATCCGCAATCAAAGTTTGGTTGTTGGTTGTGTTCATCAACTTAGCCATCACTGTTACTTTCCACCATACATAAATGAAACCGCCACCGGACCGAAGACGATAATGAAAACCGCCGGCAGAATGAACAGCATCAGCGGGATCAGCATGGTCTGGGAGGCCTGGGCACCGGCTTTCTCGGCACGAACGAATCTTTCCAGACGCATTTGCACTGATTGGTCTTTCAGAACCTGGGAAATACTGGCACCCGTGGACTCGGCATCCACCAGAACCGCCACAAAGCTTGTGATCTCGTTCATATCCAGACGCTCAGCCATTTCCTTCAAAGCCTGCGCTTTGGAGGAACCGATTTTGATATCTTTCAAAACAATTGAAAACTCTTCCGCCAGAACACTGTCCGTGCCGTTGGCTTTATCCACGATCTTCTGGATCGCCGAGAAAAAGTCCAGACCCGCTTCCACTGACAGCGCCAGCAGATCAATGAAGAACGGCAAGTCCCCGCGCACGGAAAGCTCCCTGCGCTTCTTTTCCCCGCGCGCATGAATCTGCGGCAGATAGAAACCAATCAGCCCCATTCCCACAACCACCATCGGGGACAACCCCAGCTGCAGCGAGAAGTTCATGATCAGCAGGAAGATCGGGAACATGATCCCCCACAGGAACTGCAACCCGATGAATTCATCCTCGTTCAGCTCTGAGGACAGGCCCGAGGTTTTGATGTATTTACGAACTTTTTTGCGATAGGACTCGCTGCGAATTTTCATCGCATGCTGCAAGGTGAACTGATGCACCAGCGGACGCGAAAAATTGATAACCGGATTTTTGGATTTCACCGGTTCATCATTGTTCGCCCATGAAAGCTGCTGCTTGTCCGTGTTACTTGCAAAGATGGAACTGACAAAAAGGAAGACCGCAACTCCTGCGAGCAGCAATCCCAGAATCAGCATTAACTCTGCACTTCCCATTTTCGCCTCTTCGTGTTCAAGTATCCTCATGAAACCAGCATTGATCTTGGCCTCAGAGTCACCGCGCCGAAAACAGCTTCTTAGTGAAGCGGGTTTTTCATTCGACGTGGTTCCAGTTAAAGTATCGGAAATTCCTAATAAAAACCTGAATGTAAACGATCAGATTTTAGATATCGCCAGACGAAAAGCGAGTGCCGCTTTGCCCCTGCTAAAGTCCAGCCGACAGGACGCGTTTATCGTGCTTTGCGCCGACACCGAGGTGATTTTCAATGGGGCCCCCCTGGGGAAGCCCGCCGATCGTCAGGATGCCTACCGGATTCTTAAACTTTTGTCGGGCAAATATCATGAGGTCATCACGGCGGTCTGTCTGGTCGAGTCCAGTACAGGCAAGGAAGTGTCTCAGACTGAGACTACAAAAATTTACTTCCGTGAGCTGACTGATGATGAAATCTGGACCTACATTGACACCGGCGAACCCATGGACAAAGCCGGTGCTTACGGCATTCAGGGCCAGGGCGGAAAATTCATCGAACGCTTCGACGGACCCTTCGACAATGTGGTGGGACTTCCCATTGAGCTGGTGAAAAATCTACTGTCCAAATTCTAAACAGTGAAAGATCTCTGGGGCCTTCGGCGCATCCTCTGTTATGGTGCGCCTTTCAGCTCTCTACCGGAGGTCTTAACTGATGAAACGCCCTATTTCTTTGGCACTGTCCGCGCTGACTTTGACTGCTACCCTGGCTCACGCCCAAGAGGAAGCTCTGCCACAGGCTCCTTCCAACGAAAAACTGATTGAGCTCCAGACGACCCAGGGAATGAAACGGGCGATGGAAAAAATCCTGAACATCGAAAGCGAATGGGGCATTTTCGACAAATTCAAACCGAATCGCTGCAAGTACGCCATTCAGATTCCTGATTCAGTCACTCGGGGCACGATTGCCCTGACTTTCGATGACGGACCAAATCCTGAAACAACACCTTTGATCCTGGATGTCCTGAAGGCACACAACGCGAAGGCCACTTTTTTTATTTTGGGTAGCAAAATCAAAGGCAATGAATCCATCCTGCGCCGTATGGTCGCCGAAGGTCATCAACTGGCGAATCACTCTTACAGCCACCCGAACTTCCACGAGTTGAGCTCTTCCCGCATGAACTCTGAAATCTCGCAAACCGACCGACTGCTTCGCACGGTGGGCACACCAAGATTCTTCCGTTATCCATACGGAAACTCAACGTGTTCCAGCAACGAGCTGGTCAGCTCTTTGGGCTATGTGAATGTGGGCTGGGATATCGATACTTGTGACTGGGCCTATGCTGATGGCCAAGTCAGCGACAAAGAAAACGCAACCTGCCAGGCTCCACAAAGCCTGCGCCGTGACTATGCCGGGTATGTTGCCAACGCTGTTGCACAAACCAACGGTGGCGTTCTGCTGATGCACGACATTCACCGTAACACCGCTCAAAGCCTGGATCGTCTGATGACGATGCTGGAACAAGACGGCTACCGTTTCGTATCCCTCACCGACCGCAACATCTTCCCCAAACTAAACCGCCGCTAACCCCAAAAGGTACCTGCTTACTTTTTCCGAAGCCCTGCACAAAACGCGGCGCTTCGGAAAAAGTAAGCAGGTACCTTTTAGATTCTTAGAGGATAGGGCTGTGATTGCAGTCCTATTTTTTTTAGATGTTCGAGTATTTCGCGGTCGGCGATGACGGAATAGCCGCGAATCTCTTCCAAGACCCGTGTCCATGGGCGCTGATCCCAGAACTTCTTTTTCAGTTTTCGTGTTTTACCTGACCCGGTGATCATCAGGGCCAGCATGCCGCTGACCGCGCGAATAAAGGGCGCAAAGGTGCGCCGTTTGCGCAGACGAATCAACACATGCAGGCTTTCGCCGGAACAGACGATTTCCCTGAGGGAAATTCCGTACTTTCGCGCCTGACTCTTTAAAACTGTTTCAATGATCTTTTTGTTCTTCGACTTTTCAAAGGCCCATTCACCCTGGGCGGATTCTGACGACAACACAACATGCATGGCTTTTTTCAAAGAAAGCGGCCGCGCCGTTTTGGCGTGACTGTTCTTTAAAAGCGCACCCCCGAACTGCTTCGTAAGTTGCAGACGGGGGTTATCTATACGGGTTGTGGCTCTTCGGGAGGAGCGTCTCATGAACCATGTTCTACCACCATTTCCCGGGTCGTCAACAAAAAAGTAGCGATGGTATTTTTATTGGACATTTTTGCGACCGGGATGGTAGGTTTCACGTCATGGCATTAAAAGAGATCATAGAAAAAGCAAAACCCGCGAAGATCCTGGCCGTTTCAAAACTTCAGCCGGCAGAAAAGGTGCGCGCCCTGCACGCAGAAGGTCAGCGTCTGTTTGGCGAAAATTACGTTCAGGAAGCCCTTGAAAAACAAAGTGTGCTTTCTGACCTTACAGACATTCAGTGGCATTTGATCGGTCATCTTCAAAAGAACAAAGCCAAAATGGTGGTCGGAAAGTTTCACCTGATTCATTCGGTGGACTCTCTGGAACTGGCTCAGGTGATCAGCCGCCAGTGCGAACAAAAAGGCGTCAGCCAAAACATTCTGATCCAGGTGAATCTGGCAGGCGAAGCCAGCAAAGAGGGCTTTTCCGCGAAAACACTTGAAAACCAGTGGGCCGAACTGACGAAACTGCCCCATCTTCATATTTATGGCCTGATGACCATGCCACCATTAACCGAAACCGGTGCTGAAATACGTCCTTACTTTGCAGAGCTGCGCCAGCTGCGCGACCGACTGAAAGCGACCACGACCACGAACACGACAGTCCATCCGCTGAATGAGCTGTCAATGGGCACGAGTCACGATTATCCGGTCGCGGTTGAAGAAGGCGCCACAATCGTGCGCCTTGGGACTATTTTATTTGGCGAACGTCCCGCCAAAGGGTAGGATCACTATATGAATCCCTTGTTGAAATCGCAAAAAATCGGCTTTCTGGGTGCAGGGAATATGGCGCAAGCCATGATCAAAGGTCTCGTCGAAGGAGGCTTTCCTGCCAAAAATATCTTCGCTTCCAACCGCTCCGAAGGCAAACTTCACAAACTTGCTGAGACATTCAAAATAAATCCGGTCTTCAGCAATGACGAACTGGTCGACACTTGCGACATCATCATCCTGGCGATCAAACCCCAGGATCTGCTGCTCGCGCTGGAGCCAGTGACCCGCAGCTTTGACGAACACAAGATTGTCATCAGCGTTGCTGCAGGCATCCGCATGGAAAAACTGGAACGCTACATTCAAGGCGCCCGCCTTGCGCGAGTGATGCCCAACACCCCGTCCCTGATCGGACGCGGAGTCATCGGTTATCTTTTGAACGATGACGATGACGGCGGACTTGATGCCACTGTCGAAGACCTGTTCGCACCTCTGGGTCGCGTGATTCAGGTTCATGATGAAGATCAGTTTGAGGCCCTGATGGTTTCCTGCTCCAGCGGAACCGGATTTGTCTTTGAAATGATGATGTACTGGCAGGATTGGATCGAAGAACATGGCTTCTCGGTCGAAGAAGCCCGCATGATGACCATTGAAACTTTTGTCGGCGCTTCTTTGCTGGCAGCCCAAGCCCGCGAAGGGGTTGAAGACCTGCAAGCCCGCGTCACCTCTAAAAAAGGCGTCACAGCGGCTGGACTTCAGTCCATGAGAGAGCTTGAGATTGAACGCGCTCTTCGCATCAGCTTTGAGAAAGCAGCGATGAGAAACAAAGAAATGGCCCGGGAAATCAAATAACCTTGCCCAGGCACAGACTCGGCCTTTATCCTTAATCATATTGTTCAAGGAGGAACAAAATGAGAATTACTCCTATCGATATCGCTCACAAATCTTTTGGTAAAAAGATGATGGGTCTTGATGCTGACGAGGTCATGGATTTCCTTCAGCAGATCGCTGCCCAGATGGAGTCCTTGATTCAGGAAAGAAACACCCTGAAAGAAGCCATTCGCGAAAAAGAACTTTCTTTGATGGAATACAAAGAGCGCGATCAGGTTTTGAAAGAGACCATCGCGACTGCAACTCAGATGGCAGACCGCCTTCGTCAGGATGCAGATCGTGAAGCGAAATTGATCATCGCTGATGCTCAGCAAAAGGCCGAAATCATCACTCGTGATTCCCGCGACTCTTTGAAGAAAATGTACCAGGAAGTGACTGAACTGAAGCGCGCACGCATGCAGTTTGAAGCCAACCTGAAAGCTTTGGCTCAGGCGCATCTGTCCCTGCTGGAGCAAGGTGAAAAATACATGCCGCAAGCTCAGCTTCCAAATCACAACATCGTGAATGGAAATGGCGCAGGCCGTTCTCCAAACGTGTCCCCTCTTTCTGCTGAATAGTCAGCAAAAAGACCCACATGATTGAAGCAACAAAAGGTGGAGCTCGACTCCACCTTTTTATTCAGCCGAAGTCCTCCAAGAACGAAGTTGTGGGTCCCCACAACGGCGAAATCAAAATCAAACTGACCGCCCCGCCTGTGGACGGAAAAGCCAATGAATGCCTGATCGAATTTCTTTCGGATCTGTTTGATATTCCCAAGCGTGATGTGCACTTGATCAAAGGCGAAACCGGGCGCCACAAAGTGGTGGAACTGACCGGCCTTGACGCGGAAAAAATAAGGGAAGCACTGAGGCTTCCCAAAAACTAACGACGTTTCTTCTTGTTGGACTTCAGCTCGATCTGGAATTCCGTATCATCCAGCTGCTGTTGCAATCCATCATCCACCCGCGGGCGCTTTTTCGGCTGCGTCGGACGGGCCTTGAACAGATTCTGATCCACACCATCACTTGTCTGCTCTTTGAAGCGGCGGACTTTCTTTTCAGAACTCAGGTCGCTTTCTTCATACATATTGGAGCGATAGTTCGGCACCGGGCTTTCAACCGGCGCAACATATTCAGGCTCTGAATAACCTTCGCTCATATCAAAGCTGTAGCGAATAAAACCACCCACATGGAATCCGGCTGCCGAGTTAGAGCCCGTCAGAGTCATGCCCCCGTTGGCCTGCACACTCAGCTTTGGGCTGATCAGCCAGGTTGCATACAACTGGCTGTCCATCAGGTTTGGCTTCACAGAATAGAACCTCATGGATCCGGCATTGACGCTGTTAATGTAGGAAGTCCGCAAGGCTTCGGTCACATCGGTTGTGTCATCAGAAACACTTTGATAACCAAATAGTTCGGCCCCCAGACGCAGACGCTGCAGCTTCATCTGCGCGCCGACACCCCAGGGCATCAGGAACGATCGACCACTGCCACGATAGTTGAAACCCAGCCAGCCATAGCCACGCATGGTTCCGAAATCTTTCTGCGCAATCAAACGGGAGCGAACCTCAAAAACCCCTTCAGAATTCAATACGGTATCCGAAGCAGGGTTGACCTCTTCAAAAGGCATGACCGCGATGACTTCCGGAATCAGCTGAAACGCGTCGGAATACATCAGGAAATCAAAACCCACAGCCGCTTCACTGATCGAGCTGTTGGAACGGCTTGCGACCGAGTCCTTGCTTTCGGCATTACTGATCGTTCCCCAGCCCAAAATCGACCAGTTTCTTTTCGGAACATAGCGAGTCCCAAAAGAAGTGTCGATCAGCGAGTAGCTGTTGCCACTGACCAGACTCTGACTGCCGCCCCCGGAAGCCGGATAATTGGCCTCAGAATAGAAATAGTTGGCATTCACCTCGAAATCCCAGTGATCCCGGCGAAATTCCTTGTAGTTATCCACAGCCAGAGCTGGCAATGAGATCGAAAAAATAGACAGAGCGACACACGCCCAACGCGGAAGATTATTTGCCATTTTCATAACTTCCTAATATTAACAACCCTATGACTGCGACATCAAACAAATCACAGCTGGCCATCATCTTTTTCACTGTTTTCCTGTATTTAGTGGGCTTTGGTGTGGTTATCCCAATCCTCCCCATCCTAAGTCGCAACTTCGGCGCGAGCGCCCTTGAAACAGGCTTGTTGCTTTCAGTTTATTCCCTGATGCAATTCCTGTTTGCTCCATTCTGGGGTCGCCTGAGCGACAGGATGGGTCGTCGTCCGATTCTGTTGTTCTGCCTGGTGGGAGAAACGCTGTCCTACATCATGTTTGCCTGGGCAAGATCCCTGGAGTGGCTGTTTGTTGCACGCATCCTTGCGGGCTTCTTTGGTGCCAGCCTTTCCACCGCCTCGGCCTACATTTCAGACATCACTCCAAAACATGAGCGCTCCAAAGGCATGGCTCTGATCGGGGCCGCATTTGGTTTGGGCTTTGTCGTCGGCCCGGCTTTAGGTGGCGGCTTGGCAGTGTGGGGTCACCACATCAATCCAGCCCCGCACTTTGACACTTCGTTTGCCTCTTACTGGGTGGCAGCGCTGTGCTTCGCGAACTTCCTGTTTGGATTGAAGTTCCTGAAAGAATCCTTGAGCGAGAAAAGCGAATCCGCAGCAAAAAGAAAACGCTTCTCGATCATGTGGCAGTATCTGAACAAAAAAACCGTGGGCCCTTTAATGACTGTGTTTTTGCTGTCATCCTTGGCTATGTCTTCCATGGAGGCGACACTGATTTTGTTCATGGGTGAAAAGTACCAGTGGGACGTTAAACAGGTCAGCTTCGGTTTTGCCTATATCGGCGTGATCATCATTTTCACTCAAGGTTTCCTGGTACGCCGACTGCTGCCAAAGTGGGGCGAACGCAAAGTCCTGCGCCTGGGGATTTTACTTTTGGCTTTGGGTTTGACCGGGATTGCTATCGCCGACTCCATCACCGGCATGGCGATCACGATGACCTTGCTGTCACTAGGCAACGGCCTGGCCAATCCTTCAACCTTGGGAAGCATCAGCCTGCTGTCTGATGCCAACGAACAAGGGGCTGCGATGGGAGTCACTCAAAGCATGGCTTCTCTGGGGCGCATTCTGGGTCCGGCATTGGGTGGCGCACTTTACGGAGCCGTGGCGATCACCGCTCCATTCTGGGCATCAGGCTTGATGGCGTTCCTTGGCCTTGCCATCGTTATCATCATTTACAAATTCATCCCGGAACACGGGCGCGTAGGATAGATCATGGACTTTAACTCAATCGGCTTTTTCCAATTCGACAATCTGATTCAAACCCGCACGCCTTTTCTTCTGGTGATTCTGGACAACGTGGATCTGAATGACTGGTACAAAAGCGTGACCAAAATGCATTTGGATAATATCAGTCTGCCATCCACCCCCGAGGGGGCGTTGGAGGCGGTGAAGGGCAAAAATCTTCCGCAGCACTTTGCAGTTGTTGTTCTGGATCGCGATGAAAAGTCAGCACCGCAAGTTGCGGCCATGTTGGAACAAGCCGGATTCATCAATAGTTTCTATGTTAAAGGTGGTTTTGAAGGCCTCCTGATCGAACGCCAACAATAATTTGACACAGAACCAACACAAAAATTTAAAGCATTGTTGTTGAAGGCAAGACTTTATACCATACTAGCAACATCAAAACTTAGAACTTTAAACAAGGAAGTAACATGAAAAAGTTTTTGATTGCAGCTCTTGCTACAACAACGATGACTTCTGCAGCTCAGGCCGGAACTTTGAATTTGGACCTGCGTGCAGACTACAACTCAACCACTTATGACGAGTCTTCTCAACCGGACGTCTCTAAGTTCTACTTCAAGACAGGTCGCTTGGATTATATGGGCAAAGCCACGGAAGATCTTTCTTTCCGCGTTCGCTTGGCTTTCAATAAATCAGCAACTCAGCTTGTGGACAGCGCTCAAACTGCGGTTGAATACGCGTTCCTGACTCACAAGATGTCTGATATGTTCGCGTTGTCCGTAGGTCGCTTCAACACTGAATTCGGTGGTTTCGAAGGTGCTACGAGCGGTGCTGACTTGTACCTGACTTCCCAATTCTACACAGGCCGTGGACCTGATGGAGCTCTGGGTGGTGCAAACCTGGGTACATCTGATCTTCTATACATGACTGGTGCTAAAGGGACTTTCACTTTCGGTGGCCACAATGTTTACGTAATGGCGACAAACGAAGCTGACAACGCAACGGCTGTTGGACCTGCCGCAACTCAGAACACAATGATGATGGGTGCTGTTTGGAGAGGCGCTTGGACAGAAGACAAAGCTTTGATGACAAACCTTTCTTACCACACATTGAACGGCCCTTCTGACGGTGACAAACACCAGTTCATGACTGCGGGTGTGATGTGGAATGCAAAACCAGCGATGGTTTCTGTAGACTACTTGATGTCTGAAGCAAAATTGGATGCTGGCGAGAAAGACACCGTAACTTCCATCGTGGCGAAATTCGCTTACACTGGTTGGGAACAGTGGACCCCGCGTCTTGAGTTCCAGACTTCTGAAGAAAAACTGGAAATCGGCGGCGAAGCTACCAACAAATTCGTCGGTTATGGTGCGGTTCTTGAGTACAAACCATACACTGACACCAACTTCCGCTACCACCTTGCTTACGCAAACGTGAAGGAAGAGCCAGAAGCTGGCGACGACATCACAAGCCAGGAAATCGTTTTGGGTGCCCGCTTGATGGCGGACTTCCTAAAATAAGGAAAATAAGCACTGTTCATACAGACTTAGATCAAGGGAGGCCCAAAGCCTCCCTTTTTTATTTCGCACCGCTCCCCATCCCCCCACCTTCCCTCGTCTATTTTCACCTGAACTTCTGCCGATTTGGCCTATCCCAAAGTGCTTGAATTTGTTAGCCTCTAGGGGTTAAAAACTTAAGAATTTCATATCCTTAAAACCTTTAGAGGTCGTTGAAAATGTCAGAACAGTTATCAGATCGTTATAATCCCGCAGATGTTGAATCGCGCACGTATGAATGGTGGGAAAAGAACGGGTACTTCAAAGCCCAGGATCAATCCACAAAACCTCCATTCTCTATCATCCTTCCTCCTCCGAACGTCACGGGATTCCTGCACATGGGTCACGCTCTGGATCACACAATCCAGGACATGATGATCCGCTGGAAAAGAATGAACGGCTACAACACCATGTGGTTGCCGGGAACAGATCACGCCGGTATCGCCACTCAATCCGTGGTCGAGCGTGAGTTGAAAAAAGACGGTGTCACTCGTCACGATCTGGGTCGTGAAAAGTTCGTAGAAAAAGTTTGGGACTGGAAACACCAGTACGGAAACCGCATCTATGGACAAATGCGCCGCCTGGGTGATTCCTGTGACTGGGATCGCGCCGTGTTCACTTTGGACGAAGGTGTTTCCAAAGCCGTTCGCAAAGTGTTCGTATCCCTTCACAAAAAAGGCCTGATCTATCGTGGCCAGCGTCTGGTGAACTGGTCAGGTCCTCTGGAAACAGCGATCTCAGACCTGGAAGTTGAACACAAGCAGATCAAAGGCTCTTTGTATCACGTGAAGTATCCTCTGGAAGACGGTTCCGGCTTCCTGATTGTGGCGACGACTCGTCCAGAAACCATGCTGGGTGACTCTGCGGTGTGCGTGCATCCTGAAGATGAACGCTACAAGCACCTGATTGGCAAAAACGTTCTGCTGCCTTTGACCAACAGAAAAATCAAGATCATTGCTGACACTTACGTGGACAAGGAATTCGGTTCTGGCGTGGTGAAGATCACTCCGGCGCATGACTTCAATGACTACAAGATCGGGAAAACCCACAATCTTGAGTTCATCAACATCCTGACGAAAAAAGCCGAGATCAATGAAAACGGCGGCGTTTATGCCGGCTTGAAAGTTCAAGAGGCACGCAAGCGCATCCTGGAGGACCTGAAAGCCCAGGACCTTCTGGAAAAAGAAGAACCACACGTTCACTCTGTAGGTCACTGCTCGCGCTCTGGCGCGGTGGTAGAGCCTTACCTTTCTGAACAGTGGTTCGTAAAAATGGAAGCTTTGGCAGTTCCGGCAAAACGTGTTGCTGAAAACGGCACGATCCGCTTTGAACCGGAATCATGGACAAAAGTTTACCTGCACTGGCTGAACAACATCGAAGACTGGTGTATTTCCCGTCAATTGTGGTGGGGTCACCGTATTCCGGTTTGGTACTGTGCAGACTGTAATCATCAGACAGTGGCTGAAACAGATGTCACGGCTTGCGAAAAATGCGGCAGCACGAAACTTCACCAGGACGACGACGTTCTGGACACATGGTTCAGTTCTGCTTTGTGGCCGTTCTCCACAATGGGCTGGCCGAATGAATCCGAAACACTGAAAACATTCTACCCAACCAGCTATCTGGTGACTGGTCACGATATCATCTTCTTCTGGGTGGCTCGTATGATCATGATGGGTCTTGAGTTCCAAAGAGACGTTCCATTCCGCACGGTCTACATCCACGGTCTGGTACGTGATTCTCAAGGGCGCAAGATGTCCAAGTCTTTGGGTAACTCCATTGACCCGGTTGAAATGATTGAAAAACACGGTGCCGATGCTTTGCGCTTCACCTTTGCGGCACACCTGTATTCAGGCAAAGACTTCAAGTTCAGCGAACAGCGTCTTGAAGGCTACCGCAACTTCATGAACAAAGTTTGGAACGCGGCTCGTTTTGCACTTTCCAATCTGTCTGACTTCAAAGCTCCGGCTGAAGGTGTTAAGGCTTTGCCTAACAAGGCCCACATCAGCGTCTTTGACCAGTGGATCATCACCAAACTTGAGGAAGTGACCAAAACAGTTGAAGAAGCGATGGAACAGGACAGATTCTCTGATGCTTCCACAGCTCTGTACCAGTTTATCTGGAATCAGTTCTGTGACTGGTACATCGAGTTCACCAAACCGATCCTGAACGGCAACAACGCGGAAGAAAAAGCCGCGACTCAGCTGGTGATCGCTCAGGTTCTGAACCGTATCATGCGCCTGCTGCACCCGTTTGCTCCGTTTATCTCTGAAGAGATTTACCAGAAGCTTCCGATCAAAGGCACTGCGTGTATTGTGGATCAGTACCCGAACACCCGTAACGACAAAGAGTTCCTAAGCCTGGGTTCTGCCCAAGCCGCTTTGGAAATCGACATCGTGAAGGAAGTTATCACCGCGATCCGCAATATCCGTGGTGAAAACCGCATCAGCCCGGCTGTCAAATTGAACGTGCGCCTGGGTGTGACCAACGATCAGACGCAAAAAATCCTTGGCAACAACCGCACGGCTTTGATGACGATGGGTCGTCTGGAAAACATGGAAATCGGACCTGAAGGTAACATGATGAAATGTGCCGTGGCTCCGGTGGTGGTGAAAGACGCCAGCGTGAAAGTGATCATCCCACTTGAAGGCCTGGTGGACTTCGACGAGGAAGTAAAACGTATCAACAAGTCGATTGAAAAACTGACTCGCGATATCGGCATGCTTTCTGGCAAGCTTTCCAATGAAAAGTTTGTCGCCAACGCAGATGAAGAAGTTGTAGCCGCCGACCGTGTCTTGCTGGCACAGTCCAAGGTTCAGCTGGATTCATTGCGTGATGCTTTGACCCGCTTCCAGTAATCTGAAAAATCAAAAGCCTCCGTGGTGCAATTCACGGAGGCTTTTTTTATTTCAAAATCAATAACCCGAGCGATGGCGCGGATGACGACGAGGGCGGCGCAAAGGCCGTTCTTCCCGGCTGTCGAAATCAATATCATCACTGCCATAGCGATAATCAAAATGCCTGTCATAGTGGCGATCCAGCTCGGGATGGCGCGCTTCGTAGGAATTGCGATAACCATTGCGAATGCGTTCAGCTTCATACGAGTCCCGCGGCGTCCAGTCGGACTGACCATAAGCTCTTTCATCGGGATGTCTTTCACGATGAGGTTCGTAATCGCGATAGTCCATCTCGGTGCCGCGCTCATAATCACGATTCATTTCAAAATCCCGATTGTCAGAATTATCCCGACGACGCAGGCGATATTCCCGTTCCTCCCGAAGCTCCCGATTGTCCCCGCGGCTGCGGCTGCGATAGTCCACGTAATCATCGGGTGCCTGAGCCTCCCGGCGATATCGAATCCGATCCTCCGATGACGGAGGCGGTGTCTGATGGCGGTCGTATTCATCAATAAACTCGCTGTAGTCAGGCTCACGCTCGGGACGCCGACGATACTCATCCTGATGTCTGAATCGATTTCTTTCCATGAAATCCTCCTTGGGGTGAACGACTTATTTTAAGTTCCGCCGATGTCACCCTCAAGAAAGCAAAAGGCCCTTTGCCAAAGCAAAGAGCCTTTCATGCATTTCAACATGTAGTTGCCATTTAGAAGGTGATCTTCACCGACTCCGCCGACTTTTTCGCAGGACCATGGAAGACCGCTTCGATATTGTTCCCATCCGGATCCAGCACAAAAGCAGCATAGTATCCTGGATGATATGGACGTTCTCCGGGAGCTCCGTTATCCTTGCCGCCGGATTTCAACGCCACTTCGTAAAATTTCTTCACCATATCACGGTCTTTAGCCTGAAATGCCAGATGAGTTCGACCTGTCAACTTTCCTGCGCTGGCCGGACTGTCGATCGCAGAAATAAACAATTCATCACACCAGAAGAACCCAGGACCCTCGCCACCCATGGGAACGCCCAGGGTTTCAAAAACCGCCGAATAAAACTTTTTGGTTTTTTCCAGATCCTGAACCACCAGTTGCAGGTGATCAATCAAGCGTCCGCGGTGCAGTTCATTTGTTTCCATGATTCCTCCAATTAAAGAAAGAAAATTGTAGCCTGTTTAATCCCACCAATAGTAGGCATATCCGCATAAAATCAAACCCACGGTCCAGTTCCAGAAAGCCCCTTGAACTACATAAGGATAGACCATCAGCAAAATGCCCACGTATCTGAATCGTTTGTTTTCTTTCTTTTTTCCCTGACGAAACAGCCACCAGCCGATCAAACTGAAAAGCAAGCCCGCTACAATCGTCCACATATCAAACGACAGATTCAGCTGATCCAGCGGCAGGTTTTCAAGGCCCAGCTCTTCAGAATCCACAGGGACCTACTTGCACTGACACTGGAAAGTCGCAGCCTTGTCTGCTCCCGTGCAGCGGAAGACCGCCCCGTCATGAGCCAGCTCAAAGGAAAAGATCTTGCCGTTTTTTTCCACCAGCAAAAGATCATCCCCATTGGAGTAAAAGATCTTGCGGGAAATAGAACGACCCACCACTTCCCCGTCAGCCTCAAGACTTGCCACCAGGGTGTCGGATGGATTGGCCATCTGTTCTTTGGACAAAGAAATCTCTTTCTGTGCCCCCCCAGCATCAAAGGAATAATATTTCAGCGTGCGGGAAGACTCCATTTCAATACTAGGAGCATTTTCGATATAAATACGGCGCATTTCACCGGATTTCGTTCGCAAGTCCGTGGCCACCCATTCTTCCGACTGCGTGACCACGTCACCCAGATCCGGATTGATCACCTGATTGAAAGTTTCAAAGTTGATTTCAACATTGGGGTCCAGCGTGTTCATCTGCATGTTCAGACAAACCGCCATCTCTTTCAGTTTTTGCTGATAAGCTGCGAACTTGGCGGGATCTTCCATTTCAGTAGGCAAGAAGCCCGCCGAAGAGGGGGCCGCCGACACATCCACCGGAGGAGGTTCGGCCTTTGGCGAAACTGTCGCCGTTTGTTCCGGCTGAGCCGGCACACCAATAACTTCAGACTCAGCCCCGACATCTTCTGGCGGCGCTGACTGATAGAAATGACAGAAAGAGATAATCAAAAGAACGGCAACAACAAGGGATAGAATCAAAGCTGATTTCTTGCTCATCCCTTATTTATCGACTGATATCAACAGCGACGTCAATGGGTACAAACTGCGGCAGGGAAATTCCTTTGAAGTTGAAACGAACCTGCATAATATCAAATTTCTTGGCCACTTCTTCACATCCGGGGCCTTTCATTCCGACATACATAAGATAGTTTGGCAAACCGGGTTCGTATTCCAGATACCACTGATCCACCAGGCAGTATCCGCGCACAGTCGAGCCCTGATTGGTTTCAAAATCAACCTCACTGGCCGAAGCAAAAGAAATGGATTTATTCACCAGAAATGCATCCGCGGCATTCAGCACCAGACCGATGCGCAACATCGCTGTTTCACTGAGCGGATTCCAGATCGCCGAATAGTCATAGCCTTTGCCGCCCAAGGGCTGAATGCGGAAGCTCATACGATTGGCTTCCATCGTCTGCATTGCCTGGCCATACGCCGACCACAGAACCGTCAGGACCATCACCACTAACATCAAATATCGCATGATTCCCCCTCATGTGAAATTCGCAGGTGACTTTGTTCTAGTGGCCGTGGGGCCCAAAACGCAAGAAAGGGATCCGCGTGGATCCCTTTCTTGAAGTCATTTCAACTGTGGTGACAAGTTTGGGCTTACTTTAACAGACCAATCTCGCGCAGTCGCTGCATCAAGAAATCCTGTCCAGTAATATCAGCGTACTTGGCGCCTGTCCCTTTACAAGATGGCAAGCAGCTCAGCATAGCATCCGGGTGCGGGTGCATGAAGAACGGCATGGAATAACGACTTTGATTTGTACCATCCTGTGGATTGATCACACGATGAGTAGTGCTTGGCAAAACGTCATTCGTCAGACGAGCCAGCATGTCGCCCACGTCCACGATCAAAGTGTCTGGCTCAGAGTCGATATCCAACCAAGTGCCATCACGATCTTTCAATTGCAGACCGGAAGCGGTTGCAGCTGGAAGAATTGTAATGAAGTTGATGTCTTCGTGGGCCGCCGCGCGAACACAGCGAGGATCCACCCCCTCAGGAATTGGTGGGTAGTGCAAAAGTCTCAGGATGGAGTTTCCATCTTTGGTCATCTTGGCAAAGAAGTCTTTTTCAACTTCCAAAGGCATGGTCAACGCTTCCAGCATCACATCGCCCGCTTCTTCCAAAGCCGCATACAACTTGGAGAAATGGGACTGGAATTCCGGCAATTCAGACGGCCATACGTTTGCAGGGTAAACCGCTTTCAAGGGGTTGCCTTCAGAAAGCTCACGGCCCACGTGCCAGAACTCTTTCAAGTCCATCACCGGGGAATCTTTGGCGTGTTCCTGACCGAATGGAGTGTAACCGCGCTGGAAGCCGGCTTTTGGAGAGATATAGGATTTTTTAACTTCTGTCGGAAGTGCGTAGAAGTTTTTTAGGATGTCGTAAGCTTTGTGCAGATCTGCGGCTTGGACGTTGTGATCTTTCAGAATGATGAAACCATATTCTTTCAGACCAGTGAAAAGTTTGTCGATGAACTCTGAGCGTTCGCCGGCAGTCCCTTTGGTGTAACTTGCAAGGCTCAATGTTGGCACTTTACGAAGAGTGCTGTTTTCAGAATGAGAAGCAGTTTCCAGTGTTCTCACGAATCCTCCCTTGTATTGGTTCATCCGGAGAGTAGCCTGCTGCGCAATTAAAAGGCAACTGCAACTAATTATGCATAAAAAGAATATCGAAGACGCGCACCTGGGTGGGGCTTTCAAATTTGAAATGAACATCCACGTCGTACAAACGGACTGCGTGCGAGCTTCTATAAGGGGAATCTCCCTCTTCAAAACCACGATAAACGACAGGACGCGGATCCTGCTTCAGGGTTTCTTCAATCACCTCACGCAAAGCCTTGTCAGGGTTTCTTACCTGCCACTCTTGTAAAAGTTGCTCGGCCTTGTCGTCGAACGTCACTGTAATTGGGTTCTTGGCGATCTCAGCCGGCCATCCCGTGCGGGCCGTGGGAATGGCTTCGACCTCAGGAAGGTAAGGTTTGATATCCAAAATCGGAGTGCCATCCACCAGATCTGCTCCGGCGACCACGATGCCGTCTTTTTCCACGCGCACCAGTTCCACCAAAGACAGCCCGATCGGATTCGGACGATGAGGAGTGCGGGTCGCAAACAACCCCATACTTTCCCCACCCAAACGTGGCGGATGCACTTTCGCATGGAAGCGCGCCACTTTGTTTTGATGAAAAACCCAAATCAGCCATACATGACTGAAGCCCTCAAGCCCTTGCAAAGATTCCTCCGGCTGAAGATCCGCGCGGATTTTCAGACGTGCTTCGGCCCGCTTAACAAGTCCAGGCTGTCGCGGTGTTCCAAATTTATCTTTAAAGCAAGACTCCAAGTAGCCAATAGGTTCCATACGCTAGCCCGTACCGCTCGCGGTCTTCCTGCGTCAAGGACTTTCGAATAACAAGGCTTTTTCAGATGACATGAGCCCCTGAAAGCATAAAACGGAGGCAAATTAACAGCCATTTAGGAGGCATTGATGAAACACCTTATTTTGGTAGCAGCTCTTGTGTTGGGCTCAGGCTCTGCATTTGCGGGCGAACTTGATAACGAGTCTTCGGTAACCAATCAGTCCATGAACGGCACTGTGGTGATCCGTGTTGATAACCGCAACAACCAAACAGCGGTACTGGCAACCGAACAAGCTGTGACCAGCGACGCTCAGGCGCAGGTTCTGGCACAAACAGGATCCTTCGACCAATCTGCAAACGTTCGCAACGAACTTGATCAGGATGGTGGGGCTTCCAGCTGGTACTTCTACAGCGGTTACAACTACTACAGCTACGTCTACTGGTACGGCAACTGGTACACACCATGCTACACGTACAACTACGGGTACTATTCCTACTATTACTACTCTAACTACTACTGGTAGAAACTAACGGCGGCCTTCCGGGCCGCCCTTAGGAATGGGGATCTCCGCTTGCATCGACACGGGCTCCTGCCCTCGCCAGCCTGTCCGCCTTTGGCGGCCAGCGCATCCGCTGGCTGGAGGTCGATTCCAGCGGAGATCCCCATTCCTAAGGGCTCAAGCAAGTCCTTGTTCTTGCACTTCGAAGAAAGTGATAGGAGTCATTTTTATGAAAATTTTCGTCTTTCTCTCTCTGACGCTTGGTCTGACAACAGTCAGCGTGGCGTCTCCATTCACTAATACGGATTCATTGAAAAATTCATTGGGGTTTACGCCGTATTATTCTTCGCAGAATCCTGGGCGCAAGTTGAAGGTTGCGGTTTTGGATAAAGGTTTCTTTGGGTACGAGAAAGAGATTGGGCGTACTTTGCCCGCGGGGACTCGATATGTAGCCGGGCCGGTGGCGAATCCTGAGAATTTGAAGGTCGTGCATGGGTTGAAGATGGCGCAGATTCTGACGGCCATGATGACCAATGATATGCGTGCTTCTCAGTGGATGCCGGAGCTGACTTTGTACAATGCTTTTGGGTATTCCAATTTTAAAGCGGCTATTGATGATGTGATTGCTCGTCAATATGACCTGGTTCTTTATTCTGAGGTTTGGGAATACGGGGGCAATGGTGATGGTGGTGGCTTTATCAATGCTGAGGTCAACCGTGCCACTCGTGCGGGTGTCATTTGGGTGAACGCGGCTGGTAACTTTGCTTTGACCACTTACAATGGGCCGCTGACGACTGTTCAGGATAATTGGGTTTTGTTGCCGGATCAGAACAATGCTCTGGCTTTGCGCTGTCAGGCGGCGGCTGGGAAAAAATGTTCGGCGAAGATTGTTCTTTCCTGGAATGACTTCAAAGATGATGTTGAAGAAGGCACCACCAAGGATCTGGATTTGGCTCTGACTGATGACATGCTGAATGTGATTCAGAACAGTGCTTTGAAACAATCGGACAACCGCAATGAAGGTCGTCCGGGCTTTTCCAAGTACCCGCGTGAAATCATTTCCGCAGAACTTTCGCCGGGGCTTTATTTCCTGCGTGTGAAAAACAGATCCAACAATTTCACCAACCGGGATCAATTGCGTATCACGGCTGATGGTGATGGTTTGGTGATGCCCTCCCATTCCCGTGGCGAAAGTATCTTGAATCCTGCTGACAACCCGACGGCAATCACCGTGGGGGCAAGTGATTCGGACCGTTCTTCGACTTCGTTCTTTAAAGACAAACCCGATCTTCTGGCGCCTTCTTCCATCAAGCTGTCTGATGGCACTGAATATCGTGGCAGCTCCAATTCCGCGGCGATTGTGGCTGCGGGTTTGGGAATTTTAAAATCCCGTGAACCGCGCATGACTCGCAAAGATTTACTGGATGCTGTCAGCTCCAAACACAACTGGGAACAGCGTGGATTGTCTTTGAACTTGTTGGGCTTTGGTCCGACAGGTCCGAACTGTTTCGTCGATGTCGCATTCAATCCGATTCCGGAACAAATTCGTGATGTGGTTGCCCGTGGGGGTGTGCCGGTTCAAACCACGGCGGCGATTCGTGTGATGGTTGCATTTGATCCCATCTTGCTGACTCCGGGTCTGAACCGTCAGCTTTTGAATGACATGATCGTGGCTTTGCCTCAGGGCGGATACGGCATCTTCAATCGCCGCGCGATGATTCCTCCGGGTGCGGTGGAAGTCTTCCAGCGTCCGTTGGAGGCAGGTCTTTGCCGTCCGACTCCGGTCAACGGCAAGAACTTCCGTCTGTAATTGCTGTTCGCCACCATACGATGCGGACCTAAGCACTTATGTTTTTAATTTCCCGGATTTTTTCCATATAATCCGGGAATGACATTCCTGATGAGCTTTCTGCTTTTGATCTGCATCGGAGTCTCCCCTGCTTTCGCAGCGGGCTCTTCTTCATTTAAATTTCCCCAAGGCACTCTGGAATTAATCAGCTCGCACACGGGCTGGAATCCTGCGCAGAAAAATTCACTGGGCCTGCATTTTAAAATCAATGAACATTGGCACATCTACTGGAAGAACTCCGGAGATTCTGGCGCCGCCCCCAAGTGGAAGTGGACGCTTGAAAACGCCAAGCTTAGTGGCGAACACTGGCCCCTGCCTGAACGAATCAATATCGAAGGTCTGACCAACCTGGGTTATTCCCACGAAAGTCTTTTCATCTTTGATCTTGAGCCTCAGGACCCGGCAAAACCCATCAGTGTGGTTTTGAATATGGAGTTCTTGATATGCAAAGTCGAATGCATCCCCTATTTTACAGAACTTCGAAAAGAAATTCCCTTCTCGTCCCAAACCGGTCCGCCCGCGGCGATTTTTTCCAAGTTCATTTATCCTGAAAAAGCCCCCGCTTCTTTCCGCTGGTCCGTGGATGGCCGCTCCGGCCAGATTCTGAAAACCACCCTGTCCCTGCCTGCAAATCTGAATCTTAAGAATCTCGAGGTTTTCCCCGAAGATGGCGAGACATTCAAAAGCAGTGTTTCTGCCTTGGAACCTCAAGGATCGCAGTATCTGATTCAACTTCCGCTGCAGGATACTTCCAAAACTGATTTTACCGGATCACGCTTTCTACTGGTCACGGAAGACACTGTCGGCAACAAAAAGGGTTACGAGATGGAGCTTGCCAAAGCTGCTCCCGCGGCCTTGGCAACTATTCTGATCTGGGCTTTGCTGGGCGGGTTCATTCTGAACTTTATGCCGTGTGTGTTCCCGGTGCTTTCCATCAAAGTCTTAAGCTTTCTGGGGCCGGATCAGGACAAGCAGAAGCTTCGCATCTCGGGTCTTTACTACACCATGGGTGTGATGTGTTCATTCCTTGCTTTGGGTGGACTGCTACTGGCATTGCGTGCAGGAGGCGAGCAGATCGGCTGGGGCTTTCAGTTGCAATCGCCATTGATCGCAGCCGGTATCGCGCTTTTGTTCGTCTGGCTGGGCCTGAACTTCTTAGGCACTTTTGAAATAGGCCAGTCGTTAAGCTATTTGGGCGCAAAGAAAACTTCGCAGTCCCTGTGGGGCTCATTCATGACCGGCGTGCTGGCAACCGTGGTGGCCACACCTTGCACGGCCCCTTTCATGGGTGCCGCGCTGGGGGCTTCACTTGCCCTGCCGGCGATGAACACGCTGATGGTCTTCGCCGGTTTGGGATTGGGAATGGCCCTGCCCTTTTTGATTTTGTCCTACACACCTCAAGCTTTGAAGTTTCTGCCCAAGCCCGGACTGTGGATGCAAACCCTGAAGGAATTTTTGGCGTTCCCTCTTTTTGCCACCGTGCTTTGGCTGCTGTGGGTTCTGTCTCATCAGGTTGAGGTGGATTCCATTATTTATCTTCTGGGCGTGTTCCTGCTCGTCGCCCTGTGGGTCTGGTTTGCCCACACGATCCGCCATGAAAAAGCCCGTCAACTGACACTGCTTGCCGGATTTATTTTGTCGTTTGCCCTGCTGGCAACACTTCCGCAAGAACCTGTCTCAGTATCTGCCTCAAACACAGCCGCCGCTGAGGTATGGAAGCCCTTCACTGCCGAACAAGTCCAACAAGATCTGGAACAAGGAAAGTCCGTGTTCATCGACTTCACCGCCTCCTGGTGCATCACCTGTCAGGTCAATAAGAAGCTGGTCCTGCAGACGGCCGAAATTCAAAAGGCCTTCACTGAAAACAATGTGCAGCTTTACAAAGCCGACTGGACTGACAGGGATCCAAAAATCACAGAGGCTCTGGCCCAGTATGGTCGCAATTCACTGCCTCTGTATGTCTATTACGAAGCAGGCAGTCGCAGGGCCCTGCTGCTGCCTGAAATCTTAACCAAAGGTATCGTGCTCGACTTATTTAACAAGGAGAAAGAACCATGAAAAAACTGATATTTGCACTGGCTTTGACCTTCACCTCAACACTGGCCTTCGCTGATGCGAAGGTCGGCGCACCAGCTCCGGACTTCAACGTGACTGATGCCAACGGAAAAACCCACAAGCTTTCTGACTACAAGGGAAAATACGTGGTGCTAGAATGGTACAACAAGGACTGTCCGTATGTGCGTAAACACTATGACAGCAAAAACATGCAAAACATTCAGAGCGAAATGACCAGCAAAGGCATCGTGTGGCTGTCGGTCATCTCGTCAGCCAAAGGCAAACAAGGCTATATGCCCGCAGCGGATGTGGTGAAAAACGGAACCAAAGAAGCCTCCAAAGCCACCGCCTTTCTGGTCGATGAAAACGGTAAAATGGGCAAAGCTTACGGCGCCAAAACAACTCCACATATGTACCTGATTGATCCTCAGGGTGTGCTTCGCTACAACGGGGCGATTGACAGCAATGATTCCGCAGACCCTGCGACAATCGCTTCTTCTGAAAATTACATCATCCGTGCCGTGGCCAGTGCTGAAAAAGGCGAAAAGATCGCCAAAGAAACCAGCAAGCCCTACGGCTGCAGTGTGAAGTACTAAACACCTGCCCACTTACAATTTGAGACTGCCGCAAAAACCCCGTACCCTCATAAGCACGGGGTTTTTATTTGTGATAAAAAAACTGTTTCCCATTCCCATTGTTCTTGGTTTCTATCTGGGGTGCGCTTCGCTCCCACCCAATACAAATCGTCCTTATTCTGAAGCACTGCCGCCGGACCCAAAGACCCAACTGGCGCAGGCCACGGAAGAACAGCTAAAGAAACATCCCGGACAGTCAGGCTTCTATCCCCTGGCTTCCGGTCTGGAGGCATTGGTCGCCCGCATGGCGGCGGTCGCGGTCTCAGATCGCAGCATCGATCTGCAATACTATATCTGGGAAAATGATCTGACCGGCCGAATGCTGATGCATGAAGTGCTGCTGGCGGCAGATCGGGGCGTGCGTGTGCGTGTACTGCTGGATGATCTCAATCAGGGCCGCTATGAACGAGGCCTTGCCATTCTGGATTCCCACCCCAACATTGAAGTGCGCATGGCCAACCCTTTTGCCGGACGAAGCTGGCGGATTCTGGATGCGATGAGATTTTCAACGGTCAATCGGCGCATGCACAACAAAGTCTTCGTCGTCGATAATCAGACCGCCATCGTGGGCGGTCGCAATATTGGCAATGAATATTTCTGGGCCAGCGAAGAAATGAACTTTGGTGACTTTGATCTGTGGGCCATCGGTCCAGTAGTGCAGGATCTTTCGCGGGAATTTGATTCTTATTGGAACAGCGAAATCGCCTATCCTATTTCTGTCTTGGTCAATGGATTCAAACCCACTGCCGATGACCTGCAAAAACTGAAAGCCGACGCCGCAGCAGCCGTCGAGGAAGCCGAAAAAACCCAGTACTCTGCCGCCCTCAAAGAAACGCCGATGGTGAAAAAGTTCACACGCGAGCCGTTAAAACTGTATTGGGGAAAAGCCGAAGTGGTGATTGATCCGCCGGAAAAATTCAATCAGCAGTCGAAGGAACAGACCGACAACCTTGCCCATCAGCTTTATCCTCTGATCGAAAAAACCGAGCAAGAACTGATTCTGGTTTCCCCATACTTTATTCCCGGCCAAAAAGGAGTGAAATTCTTCAAGAACCTCCATGATCGCGGTGTTGAGGCTCTGGTACTGACCAACTCCCTTGCATCCAGTGATGTGGCCACCGTGTTTTCAGGCTACAAGGGCTACCGCAAGGACCTGCTGAATCACGGGGTTCGGCTTTATGAGCTAAAACCAACCCCGCAGAAAACCATGCCGAAAAAGAGCCGTGTGGGCTCCAGCTTTTCCAGTGCTGGCTTGCATGGAAAGATCTTTATCTTTGACCGACGGAAGGTTTTTGTCGGGTCGATGAATCTGGATCCACGGTCTGCCACTTTAAACAGCGAAATGGGCGTCGTTGTCGACAGCCCCGAGCTGGCCGAAGTGATCAGCAAGAACCTGATCGCCAATCTTCGCGAAGACAGTTATCAGGTTTTACTGGATGACAGAAAGAACCTGCTTTGGAAAACCACCGACGACAATGGGAAAGAACAGGTCTTTACTAAAGAGCCTGAAACCAGCTGGTGGAAACGCTTTAAAGCGGGACTCAGCGGGATCTTCGTTCCCGAATCCTGGTTGTGATTTGCAGCTGAGGAATAAAAAAACCCCGAGTTTTCAACCCGGGGTCTTCACAATTTCGTCTGCAGATAGCGTTGCGACTAGAAATTGCCTGATCTTCTCATCAGACCGTCTTTGTTCTTGATGATGATTTCTTTACCATTGAGGTCGATAAGGCCTTCGTTTTTAAACTCTGTCAAATGACGAGACAAGGACTCATTGATCGTGCTGGCAAGTTGAGCGAACTCATTTCTTGTCAGTTTCAAATTCAAAGAAATACCGTTCGGTGTTTGAACCCCGAATCTGTCTGCCAAAAGCACCAGTTGATAAGCAATACGTTCCTGAACAGATGCCAGGTAGTGAAGCTGACTGATGGTTTCGAAGGATTCCAGGTCGTTAACGGCCTGATTCAAAAGCAACTTAATCAGCGGGCTGGACTGTGCCATCGCCACTTGAATAAGTTCGCGTGGATACAACCAAAGAACCGTGGATTTCACAGCTTTGGCATGACTTTGTGTTACAGCACCTTTCACAAGTGCCTTGTAGCCAAAGTATTCACCTGGTGATACAAGCTTCGTCACGTATTCGTTAGTCGTGGTGCGGCCGCGCGCATGGGATCGATTTACAACAACTTTAACACATCCCGACTGAACGTAATATAGACCCTTCGCCGGCTCCCCTTCTTTGAAGATCATCTCCTCTTCTTTGAGATGAATGACTTCATAGGGAACGTTTGAAGTATTCGGAATACTTAGGTTTTGACCACCCATAAAACCAAGGGAGTTTACTCCGCCGTTGAGTATTGTCTGAGATTCCATACTCTTTTACCTCCGAGCTTTCTTCGTTGGGTTAATTGTTGGAGTCATCCTAAACTGGTATTATACAGCCTCCTAATTGAAATTTCGACATAACACTCTTGTAACGGCCTCCTGTTTACGCACAAACATACTTATGACTTGACTCACAGTAGCCCCTCCCCTACTTTCAGCCCCATCCAAAAATGGAATTTTTTCGTAATTTCATGCTCTTACTCAGCATATGACGGTGCTGCAAGAGTGGTTTAAGTGGAGTACTAAAATGGCAAAAAGCTTCCTTACGATGCTGTTATTCTTGTCAGTCGGCACATTTTCCCACGCAAATTCACTTAAAGTTGGTTTGGTTCTCGATAAAGGCGGCAAAGACGACAAGTCTTTTAACTCCGCTGCTTATCAAGGGGCCAAAAAAGCCGAGCAGGATTTGAAGATCGATCTGAAGTACGTGGAAGCCACTGACACCAACGCCATTGAAAATCTGCACCGGGCTTTTGCCCGTAAAAATTTTGATCTGATCATCGGTGTGGGCTTTGCCCAGCAGGAAGCGGTTAAAAAAGTGGCCGCTCAATTCCCGAAAATTAAGTTTGCTGTCATCGACAGTGATGTCAAAGCACCGAATGTGCGCTCTTTGTTATTCGAAGAACATGAAGGTTCTTTCCTTGTCGGTGCCCTGGCTGCGATGGCTTCCAAGTCCAACTCAGTCGGCTTTGTCGGCGGCATGGACATCCCGTTAATCCGCAGATTCTCGATGGGTTATGTGGCAGGTGCCAAATATGTGAACCCGAAAATCAATATCACTGAAAACTACGTGGGCGTCACAGGTGAAGCCTGGAACAATCCGGCCAAAGCCAAAGAACTTGCTCTGGCACAAATTGCCAAAGGCAGCGACGTGATCTTCGTGGCAGCAGGCGCTTCCAACACCGGCGTCTTTGATGCCGCAGAAGAAAAAAAGAAATTCGCCATCGGTGTGGATTCCAACCAGAACTGGATCAAGCCTGGCGTGATCCTGACCAGCATGATGAAAGCCGTCGATGTGGCGGTGTATGACACCATCAAAGAAACCCAAGCCGGCAAATTCACGGCAGGTGAGATTCGTTACGGCCTGAAGAATCAGGGCGTGAACTACACTCTGGACAAGCACAATGAAAAACTGATCACGGCGGACATGAAGAAAAAGGTCGAAGAGATCAAAAAGAAGATCATCGCTGGCCAGATCCAGGTTCCTGATTACTACAAAAAGAAATAGGTGCCTGTTAACATGTCCATGGCGGTTGAATTCAAAGGGATCAGCAAATACTTTGGCGCCGTTCGCGCCAACTCCGACATCTCTTTTGCAATCCCCTCCGGCTCCATTCATGCCATCGTAGGTGAAAACGGAGCCGGCAAGTCCACCGCCATGAAAATCCTGTTCGGAATGTACCAGCCTGATGGCGGTGAAATTCTGATTCACGGAAACCCTGTCACATTCGAAACTCCGATTGATGCCATGGCCGCCGGTATCGGCATGGTTCACCAGCACTTCATGCTGGCAGAACCCTTCACGGCTTTGGAAAATATTCTGCTGCAACAAAAAGGCTCTGCCTTTTCCCTGCTTCCTCGCACGGAACAACGACAGCGTCTGAATGACATTGCCTCTCGGTATGGTTTCCATGTCGATCTTGACGCCAAGGTAGAGGATCTGTCCGTCGGCGAACAGCAACGCATTGAAATCCTGAAGATCCTGTCCCAGGATTCCAAGATTCTGATTCTGGATGAACCCACTGCGGTTCTGACTCCACAGGAAGTGCAAGAGCTCTTCGCCAACCTTCGCAAACTGAAAGCCGAAGGAAAAACCATTCTGATCATCACTCACAAGCTTAAGGAAGTGATGGCGCTTTCTGATGCGGTGACCATCTTCCGTGCGGGTCGCATGGTCGCCCACAAAGCGACCCGCGAAACTTCCGTGGAAGAACTGGCGGAACTGATGGTGGGTCGCTGCCTGCAAAATCCTCAGGAACGCAGCACCGCCATTGATCACAACCACGTGCTTTTGAATTTTGAAAACCTTTCGGCCGCCATGGGCAATCATCGCATTGAAAACATCTCTTTGAAGGTTCACGCCCGCGAAGTCGTCGGCGTGGCCGGCGTTGAAGGCAACGGCCAGGACATTCTGATCCGCGCTTTACTGGATCAAAAATCTCTGAACAAGCATTCCCTGCAAGGTCAGGTCCTTTGCGAAGGAAAGCTTCAGGCCTTCCCCGAAGACCGTCTGCGCTTTGGTGTTCTGCCCTCCCGTCCCGTTTACGAAAACTTCCTGCTGGGCCAACAGCGCTCTGGCCTGTTCAATTCCGGCCTGCTGCTAAAAACCCGCGCTTTGATTGAGCGCACCCGCGAGATCATGAAGGAATACGATGTCCGTCCTCACGATGAACATCTGCCTTTTGAAAAACTGTCCGGCGGAAACCAGCAAAAACTGGTCGTGGCCCGCGCCCTGACTCAAAAGCCGGATGTGATTATTGCCGCTCAACCCACCCGTGGCGTGGATATCGGGGCTATTGAATTTATTCACAATGAACTGCGCCGCTGCCGCGATGAAGGTGCGGGTGTGCTTTTGATCTCTTCCGAGCTGGATGAACTGATGGCCCTTTCGGATCGCATTGTTGTTCTTTACAAAGGCCATCTGGTGGCCGAATTCACCCGCTCCGCCTTCAATGAAATTTCCCTTGGGAAAGCCATGGGAGGTGGACATTGAAACGGGTCTTTGGTTTCTTCCTGGGACTGACACTGGCTTTGCTGCTGACTTTGTTCGCGGGTGAAAATCCGTGGAATGTCTTTATGATTCTGGTGCGCAGTGCTTTTGGCTCCATGTACGATCTGGGTCTGACCCTTTCTTACACCACGCCTTTGATTTTCTGTGGTCTTTCCGTTGCCATCGGCTTTCATGCCGGTCTTTTCAATATCGGCGCTGAAGGTCAGCTGACCATGGCCGTGGTGACGACTGCAGCTATCGGTGTGCTATTCCCGCAAATTCCTTTCCCACTGGCTCCAGTCATTGCCCTGTTCGCGGGTCTTGTGGCCGCCGGGCTGTGGGGCTGGATCGCGGGATGGCTGCGCGCCGTGCGGGGCAGCCACGAAGTCATCATCACAATCATGATGAACTTTATCGCCGCAGGTCTTGCCAGCTGGTTCACCCTGAAGATCATTCCCAATCCTGAATCCCAGAATCCTGAAACCGCCATGGTCGCGCCTCAGTACATGTTTAAGGACTATGATCTGATTGCCCGTCTGTTCCCGGACACCCCGGCCAATGCCTCTTTGGGCTTTGCGATTGTGCTGGCTGTTTTGATGTGGATATTCCTCTGGAAAACCACATGGGGCTTTGAATTGCGGGCGGTGGGCTCTAATCCCGAAGCCGCTCACCGTGCGGGAATTTCAGAAAAGAAAGTGCGCATTCTGGCGATGACCTTGGCCGGAGTGATGGCAGGCTTTGTCGCGTTGTCTGAAGTTCTGGGCAGCGCCGGACAGTATCGTATGGGGTTTTCTCCGGACTATGGCTTTATCGGTATCGCAGTGGCCCTCTTGGCCAGCAACAACCCGTTGGGGATTATCGTGGCAGCCTTCCTGATGGGCGCGCTTCACAAAGGCGCTTCCGATCTGGATCTTGAAACGACCACGATCACCCGTGACTTTTCCCGCATCATCCAGGCACTGGTGATTTTGGGTGTGGTGGCACAAGGCTATTGGGAATGGATCAAAATCAAAAGGAGGAAAGGTTAGATGGAAACAATGACCTGGATTCTGGCTTTGACTTTGGCCACCCTGCGCCTGGCGACTCCGCTGGTGTTTGCCTCCATGGGTGGATTGATGAGTGAACGCTCGGGTGTCGTCAACGTGGCGCTTGAGGGTTTCATGCTGATCGGTGCCTTCGCGGGTGCGATTGCCGGTCAGTATTTTGCGTCGGCCTGGATGGGCTGGGGCTTTGCCTTATTGGCAGGTCTTGCTATCGGTGCTGTGTATGCGTTGTTTGTGATTGAACTGAAAGCTGATCAGATCATCACGGGCATGGCCGTGAATCTTTTTGTCATGGGCTTTATTCCGTTTGTGACGAAGATTCTTTACAGCTCCACCGGGTCGACCCCGGCTTTGTTGGTGGAAGACCGTTTTACCTTTGAGCCTTTATTATTGGCCGGTCTGCTGGTCGTCGCGATCAGCTTGTGGATGTTCCGCACGCGTTCTGGTCTGTGGGTTTTGTTTGCCGGTGAAAATCCGGAAGCACTGACCGCCAGTGGTGTCAGTGTTCGTAAAGTCCGCTGGTCGGCGGTGACTTTGAGTGGAGCCTTCGCCGCCATGGGTGGCGCAAGCCTTTCGTTGTTCCTGGCTTCGTCTTATTCCCCGATGATGACGGGCGGCCGTGGCTTCATGGCCCTGGCGGCACTGATCTTCGGTAAATGGAAGCCGGTTCCGGCCTTTGCGGCCTGCTTGTTGTTCGCCTTTGCTGATGCCGTGCAGATCCGTCTGCAGGGTGTGCAAATCGGCGGCGTGGAAATTCCAGTTCAGTTTGTTCAGATTTTACCTTACATCGTGACTGTCATTGCTCTTGCGGGCTTTATCGGCAAAAGCCGGGCTCCAAAGGCACTGGGTCACCAATAATTTAAGAGGTCTCTATGAGAAATATTCTGTTGGCATTGCTTCTTCTTGGATCTTCTCAGGCATTTGCCTGGGGTGGCCGTGGTCACGACACCATCTGCCGTGTTGCCACCTTCCTGGTGAAAGAACCGGGCCTGAAAGAATACATGCAACACAAACCCCAGATGATGGGACACCTGTGCAACATGCCGGACTTTTACTGGAAAAGCCTGGGTGGCGACGCTGCAAAGCTGGGTAACTCCACCCACTTCATCGACATCGAAGTTATTGGCCTGGATGTAAAAGACATCACTGTTGATTACAAACAACTGATGACGGACTTCACCGGCAAGCCGAACAAATTCAAAAATGACGGCTCCACGATCAAGTCCATCCCTCAGGAATTCGGGTCTTCCTGGTGGAGAGCCGACCAGTTCATGCGCCACATCGCCGGCCTGAAAGAGGACTTCGCGAAAGCCAAAGCTCCGACGAACTTCAAAGAAGAACAGGACAACGAGCTTCCTTACAACAAGCTGGCTTACGATATGGTTGTGTCCATGGGTTTGATGGGTCACTTTGTTGGCGATAACTGCCAGCCATTCCACACCACAGCCGACTATGACGGCTATGCTGCTGGTCACGGCGGCATCCACGCTTATTTTGAAGATCAGGTTGTTGGCCAGTTCGATGGCGACCTTGACTATCTGGTGCTGAAATCAGCCCGCGCAATGAAAAATCCGGAATTCATGAAACCGAAAACCGCCATTGAAAAAATGAAAGTTCTTAGCGTGATCTCGAACAAAGAGATTCCTAAAATCCTGAAAATGGATCCGGTCACCAAAAAATCCACTTTGGTAAAGGAAAAAGGCATGGAACTTAAGACGGCAGCAGAACGCCAGCCTTCCTCTGTGGCCTTCAAAAAAATGAAACCGATGATCGTGACTGAAATGGCTCGTGGTGCGGTTCTTTTGGCAGCGCTTTGGGATGAAGCTTATGCTTCTGCTGGCAAACCAAAAATCGGGGCCTACAAGTCCTACAAGTACCCGTTCACTGTTGATTTCGTGACTCCGGACTATATCGAAGTTCCGAAAACCGAAGAAAAGAAATAGTTCAAAAAAATGTCCACTGCTTTTCCGGCGGTGGACATTTTCGCTTTAATGTTTGTGGGCTTGAATCGCGTAGTCCACCATTCCCTGGAAATCCACAATCACAACGGGCTCATCACCCACCACCCAGGCATCATGTCCTGGTGGAACCAAAGATACATCTCCGGGCTTACAGTCTATTTCCGTTCCATCATCCATCTTGATTCTGAGTACTCCTGAAACATGGTATTGAAAATGCGGAGCTTCGCAGCTGTCCGTTTGCGCGATCTCTTTCACTGATTTGGACCAGCGCCAGCCTGGCTGCAAGATCGCCCGTCCGACAACAGCCTCCCCGAAGCGAACCAGCTCCAGACGGCCATTGGGAAACTCACGAACCTCATCGGCAGAACTGAAATTCAGCGACTTAAGAGTTCCGCTGACCTTTGCAAAGGCGGTCGAAGGATTCGGCTTCTGCGGCGAAGCGGAAGTTTGTTGTGTAGCCATAGTCACCTCCTAGCGCTCATTCTACAACCGTTGACCAACCCACTCAAACTGGCCCGCCCCCGGCCGTGCCGGACGCCACTGGTCTTCTTCCACGTTCTCGGACCGAATCTCGATTTTAAGATAGTCACCAGCGAAATCCGCCCTCAGCAGGAACCTATTGCAGATGGCCGCGGCACGTCCGGTGCTATCCGACTTATGGCATCCGCAGGAGTACAAATGAACACGCCACTTCTACATATATTAAAACTGACTCTGGTGGGCACCCTGGTTGCTCACCTGGGAATTCATGCCCTTTATCTGGCGCCCAACAATCCCGCGACACCTCAATATATGAGCTTCGTCGACAATTACATGGGAACTTTCTTCACCCAGAACTGGCACTTGTTTGCACCAGAACCGGCGACCTCCAGCCTGCAGCTGTCCTATCGCTGCCACAGCCTTCAAGCGTGGAATTTTCCCTTGAACGACATGCTTGAAGACCACAAATCCCTGCCGGTGACAGCCACAGGAAAACAAACCTACGTTCTGCAACACCTGGCCCGCGAAATTTTTAACAGCAAGATTCTAAAGAAAACAGACGCGGCCATGGATGAACTGCACATCCTGCAAAGATATTTGCAAGACCAGTGCGGCGAACAAGCCGCAGCAGAAGTGCGCATTCAGAGGGTGTTCACTCAAGACTATTCCAAGCGCTTCACCAACACGGAAGTCCGCACTGAAACCTTCACATTCGGCATCAAACAGGAGTCCTTCGCATGGAACTGATTCAGCAACTTAAGGAATTCTATCTCGAACTACATCTGAAAGTGAAATCTCTACAGGCACTGCGCTTTGCCCGCCGCCTGGTGTATGCCTGGGCATTTATCAACTACGCGATCCTTGCGACAAAGGCCGCCTACTTCTATTCCAGCAGTGCTTACATTCCGGCCAAGGATTTCGACAGTCTGAATCTGTTGGAAAAATCCCTGAACCTTCTGCACTGGGGGCCCTTCGCCGACGCTTATCCCGTGTTCCTCGCGTTAATTCTGGCTGCGACGGCTTTTGCCTTCTTTGAAAAAGCCCCGCGCGCCTCTGCAGCGGTGGTTTATTTTCTGATGATGAATCTGGATAATAAGGCCTTCGTGACTTTGGATGGCGGTAACAATCTGATGCATCTGGTGACCTTCTATCTGATCTTCATCAACACAAAAGAAACACAATCCGCATTTTCAATCACCCTGACGAACCTTGCTGCGCTGATGATCAAAATCCAGGTGACTCTGGTTTACGCTACGGCTGGTCTTTTGAAGGTCATGGGACCTTTGTGGAACAAAGGGGTCGCCCTTTACTACACCATGGGAGTCAGTGAATACGGCAACCACGGAATATTTAACACCCTATCCAACTATCCCCTGCTGCTGGCGGCGATGACGTTGGGAACTGTTCTGTTCCAAATCTCGCTGCCTTATCTGATCTGGCAGCGCAACTGGAGACCTTACATCGTACTGATGGGAACGGCTTTGCATCTTTCAATTTCTTTGGTGATGGGTCTGTTCATGTTCGGATTCGCCATGTGCGTAAGCTACTTCTTTTTCTATGAAGACGGAGAACAGGGCCTGTTTGGATCCTTACTAAAAAGGGTGCGGGCATGAAAATCAAAAAAGTTTTAAGCCATACTTTCACCGTCCTGATCTATTCCTGGGTGGGCCTGCAGTTCTTTTCGTGCAGCCCCGATATTCAGAAAGTGAAGGAAAAAGAATTAGCCACCCGCCTGCAGAATACTTGGCAGGAGCTAAAGAAAGAAAATCTGATTCACGGAAGCATCCTGATCCAAAAAGGCTCTGAAGTTCTGTTTGCCGACGGCGACCTGAATAAGGTCTATCCCATCGCCAGCATCTCGAAGTCCTTTGTGGGTTTGATTTACTTTCACAAATCGCAGCAGGGTTTAAAACTCGACACCCCGGTCTGCCACT
Organism: Bdellovibrio bacteriovorus; assembly: GCF_048286975.1. GTDB lineage: Bacteria > Bdellovibrionota > Bdellovibrionia > Bdellovibrionales > Bdellovibrionaceae > Bdellovibrio > Bdellovibrio bacteriovorus_H. The sequence goes on from NZ_JBLVRT010000001.1 coordinate 404,512, forward strand.
GGCTGAAAAACTTCTGCACCGGAGACTTGCAGAAGATCACTCTGCAACAGCTGTTGGATCATAAGTCCGGCTTTGGCCGGGATCTGAGCCTCGTCAGCTTTTTAAAACGCTCCCTGAGTGCTGACTGGAACTTGCAGGATATCGACACACTGGTTCTGGAAGACAAGGACCTGAACTCAGCGCCCGGGAAAGAATTCGGATATTCCAACTTTGGATATCTGGTTCTGTCCCGGGTTCTGGAAATCATTGAACAGAAAAACTTTTCCCAGATCCTGCAAGAGCATGTCCCCACTTCCACAACTGCGGCGATTCAAAAAGGTGACAGACTTCCGGCTTATGCACTGGTCCCGGGAAGCTCCATCCAATGGGAACTGAACAAGGATAGTTCTCTGTACAAATCCGCCGGCGCCGGAGGCATCAAGTCGTCAGCCCTGGATCTTATGCAGTGGTTGGGGCAACAGCGACAAACACTGCCGAAGCTGAACAAGGACAAGCACTACTCACTGGGGTGGGTGCGCTCGGAAAAGCAGTCTTATCAGGCTTACTGGCACAACGGGGCAACTCCGGGATTTTACTCGCTCGTCGCGGTGATACCGGAGTCGGACCTGAGGATCGTGATTCTGACTGACAACTATAAATTTATAAAACACTGGTCCGACAAGGCCGAAGCATTTGAACAATACCTTTATTAAGGAGGAAAAAATGAAAAAGTTTATCTCAGGGGCTCTGGCAGGCTTGGTCCTAGTCTCTTCAACAGCGCACGCGCAATTGTGCAGTCCGGTCACCCGCCCCGCTGGCGGCTTTGTTCCACCCATCGTCGTGAAAGAGCGCCTGAAAGAACTCCGGCAGGAACTGGGCGACCGCAAGCTGGAAGAGATTTTGGGAAGACCTGTCCTGGTTTCACTGGACAAGTATTCTGAGATGGATCCGAAAGGAATTAACGCCAATGCCTTTGTGGCAGCCGCTGCAGCAGGCGCCGCCGCTTCCGTTGTCGAGTATGTTTGGGATCGCTATGTTGGTAACGGCCCGAAAGACCGTTATATTCAGGAAGAATACTTTGATATTCGTCCCGGCACGGTGCCAGTGCTGCCCGCCGATCCACCCAAAGTGGGCGGACGCGATATCGGTCCCGTAGCCCTGACACCGGCTGCAGTGGGAACTGCCGTCGCTGGAACGGTGGCTTACAAAGCGGCTGAATACAGCATGCGAAAAGTCTTTGGCGATCCGAACAAGGACGTCCGCCAGTATGATGAAAGAGACTTTGATATTCAAAGAAACTACCAGAACTAAGCTCCCCGAAAAGCCCGCCAAAAGCGGGCTTTTTTATTGTCTCATTCTGAAACCCTCATTTACAGCTGTATGCCGTTGCAAGGCCCCTGTCATATCTTTAGACGCCCAGTTCTTCCAGGCTCTGTTTGACCGGGGCATAAAGCTCGCACTCTTCAAAGTTGGAGAAAAACTTTTATTAAGGAGAGAGAGCATGAAAAAGAAGATTGTATTGGCGATGGCTATCATTATGGTTCTGGGTTCTGTTAAAGCGATGGCGGAAGAATATTCCCAAGAAGACATCGAAAATCAGCTTAGCAAAATTGAGGCGACACGCGAAATGAATGAGCGTCTTGATGCCGAAGAAAATGAATTCGACATCCAGAATCAACTCACTAAGACGTATGCGGCCGAAGATGACATCAAGTTGATATCCTCACAGATTCGAACTGAAGAAAGAAGTATCAACTTTAAGCTTTCAGAAATTAGCAAAATGAGAGACTCTTCCCAGCCGAGACTAAATACGGAAATCGAACGAGTTCTGGCAGATGCAGTGGTAATTAGAGACCAGAAGATCAAAGAAAAAGATCTTCATGGATTAAAAATTCTTTCTTCCCGCATTGAAAACGCCTGGCAGTCTCTCAACGAAATGGACGAAAGAAATGAAATCCTAGGCGTTCGCAAACACCCAGAACTTAAATACTAAGTGAGGCTGAAAATGAGCATGCTAAATTCAATCAGAGCGGCATTCATTGTTCCGGTCATTGCCCTGACCGGAGCATGCTCATTTCAAAAAAATAAAAACGAAAAGCAACCAGTCATTGTAGAAGAAAAATCCAACACCCCTACGTTCTTTTGTCAGGGAGCTATACCTGACGATTCGATTCCCGACTCTCAATTGCTAGCATTTAGCACAAGCAACAAAGAAGATGAGCTGTGCCAAGCCATTATTCAATTTAGACAAAAAAGCAGCAAGGGCCTTTTGATTTCCAAGGACAAAGAGATATTCAACAATATACTTAAATCCACCCTGACTATAGTAAAAACAAGAAATGTTGATCATAACTCCAAGGACTTCAGTGACTTCAGTCTTTGGGCCTCTCAATTTACAGCGGCCAATGAAGGAACTTCCCATCAAACAATGATACGCATCAACAATCTCATTTCCTCTCAACAGAATAATATTTTATTGGCGAATAGAGACTTTGTTTCGCGCAAAGTATTTCTATTCGTTGATACGGATCACTTATCTCAAGATGACTATTTAACGTACTTCGAAGCTCTGGCAAACAAAGTAACACTCTCAGAATTGTGTTCGGATCAATCCCTTCGGATTCTATTGAGATCAAAGAAAATTAGCGCCCACACATTAAGCACTCTACAGCAATGTCGCGCAGTTTACAGTGCCGCTGACATTGTTCAACTTCGCAGTACACTTTCAACTCCAGTATCAGAAGACGAGGTAAATCTATTAAGCACTCTTCTTCGAAACAACTTCATTACACCTTCTTTGGAGGAAATCAATTTTTCCGTCATTGGAGCTCCCATATCTTTAGCGGTTAAAAACAACGATCTAAACCTATTGAAGCTGTCTATTATTGCGTTCGAGAAAAGCGGCAAGGTTTTCTCAAGCCTGATCATGGCGAAAAGAATGAAGTACGATCTGGAAGGATTTCTTCGAACCAATGCTAAATCTTTGCATTCCACCCTCAGTAGCCTGTGGACACCACCCGAGATTCTGAATGCTCTAAAAGAGTCAGAATCAAAAGCTTTTTTCGACATTCTGTCAGAAAGCGATGCAATTCCAGTTCGAACCCAATCCGAAGAGATCTTGAACTCCCTTTGGGAGGCAAGATCGAAGCATAGTTCCTTCAACATTCATGGACTAGCGAGCTTCCTACTTCTTCTCAGAAGCAACACTGTCAGTGGATTTAATGTCCTATTTTCTAAATTGGGTTTAGCGAATAAAGAAATTGCACTTATTGTAAAACGAATGGATTCCTCTGCACAGGTTGCCGAGCTGGTTGGCGTCCCGTTAAGCTGGGGCAGGATTTATCTAAAGACAGATTCTCGGGACCTACCGATTTTCTCAGCTACGGAAAAAGAAAGATACTCTCTAAGCGGCGAGCTATTCCAGGCCATCTTTTTCCCAATTGAGGGAGAGAAGCACAAGGAATTCGAGGGCGTACGCTACGATTATGCTGCAAACACCAGCTACTTCATTACAGAGAAGGATATTTTTGGCACCGAAATTTCTGAAATGTCCACGAAGATACAATGCGAAAGATCTACTCCTGAGTGCCCTGGACCTCAACAGGTGATTGTAGATGGTCTTGTCGCGGTAGCTAAGTTCGCGCAAGATCAGCGAGCAAAATCTATTAGATTGCTTAGCCTGGAATAGCACGGGACCTGCCTAGACGTTCAACTCACTCCAATGCCCTAAAGAAAGACCCGGTGTAAACCGGGTCTTTTGTTTTTTAAGCAGCTCTGGTCATCGGCATCTGATTGTGTTCTTGGACGTGCTTTTCAATCATGTCCAAAATAGTATGACCGGCCTGTTCATCAATATTCTGGCCCTCAATCACACTGCGCTGGAAGGCGAACGGGAAGCCTTCACCGGAAGTAGCGCGCACGCCGAACTCAAGGCGCTTGTTAAGGAAATAGTACAAAGGACCCGCGATCAGCCCGATACCAAACACCGGCAGCAGACACATGCCGATAACCAATGCCTCTTTCCACGGGCGAGTGTAACCGAAATAGCCTGTGCAAACTTTTGAAACCGGAATCACCACACGACGCGTGCCGCCCCAGGAGGATGCGGTGTAAGTCACCTTTCCGTTGCTCAGGGTGAATTTCACTGTGGGGTCCATACCCACCAGACTTAGCATAAAGCCAATCAAGCCCGCCTGACGGCCCTGGATAGAGATCATAGGCTCATTCGGAGCCGGGTTGTGATTTACTTTCCAACTTTTGATAACCAAAGACATAAACGTCCTCCTATGTGTGAAGCCGTTATACTTTCGGAAGTTCCCTCTTGAACTTGATGCGCTTGAAAAAGAATTGAATGCGTCCAAAGTGCGGACTGGTGAATAACGAAATTCATTCAAGAAAAATTCAAATCTCGTCCTGCCGGGCTTTTGCTGTCCATTATACTTGAAACCGTTTAGGGCACGTTTAATACTTTAATTTGATGAACAGCCCGGTCCCTATTCTTGCTATCGATGATGACCTCTCTTTCCTGAAAAGCCTTTCTACGGCTCTTCAGGCGCGTTATCGTTTGCACTGTGCTGCCAATCTGGAACAAGCCCGGCAGATCCTGAAGGAACAAAGCATCCAGGCCATTTTGCTGGACTTCAATTTGGGAAATGAAACCGGGCACGAAGTCCTGAAAGCCCTGAACACCGATCCACAGCGGCCACCGGTTATTGTGGTGACCGGTGAAGTCACCGTAAAGATGGCCATTGGCTTTTTGAATCTGCAGGTCTTTGGTTTCCTGGAAAAGCCTCTGTCCCTGTCGGATCTTTTGCGTCTGCTTGAAAGTGCGATTTCTACAGGAACGCAAAGCGATATCATCAAAGGACGTCACTTCGAACTGGATCTGAAGAAACGCACCGTCAGATACAAGGACGAAGACATTGTTCTGACCCAAACCCAGTCACAGATTGTCAGCTTCTTCATTCGCCATCGCGGCACCACGGTTGAGCGCGAAAGGCTGATCCAACATCTGTGGGGTGAAAGTCACGTCAGTCGCAATGCACTTGATACGCATCTGCTGAATATAAAAAACAAGCTTCCTCCATTCCGCACCAGTCTTCAGGTGATTCACGGTCGCGGCTATTGCTATGAAGATTAATTCATTCAATTTTCCTGCGGCAGTTTCCCTTGCCGCGGCGTTGCTGACTTCGGTCACCATCTATCCCGATGTCTTCAGAGTGGAACCCCACCTGCAAAGCCTTTATCTGGCAAGCAAGGCGGGCTTTATCCTGTTAAGTCTCGCGATATCAATACACTTTTACTTCAATCGCCAGCCCGCAAGCGACACTCCCCGTTTTATTCTTTTTGTGGCCTGTATTGCATACTGCCTGTCTATGATGTGGTTTCTGCCTTTGTACGAAGCGGCCTATCTTCAGTGCGCGATCGGCTGCGCCTTCATCAAAACCAAACGACAATGGCTGTTCCCTTCAGTCTTTGGTTTTGGTGTCTTGGGTTTCCTGTTCATGTACGAACTTCAGGATCATTTAAACTGGACAGTGCCACCGCCTTCACGCAAAGACTGGGTAACGATCATCCTATTCTTTTTCATTCTGACGTGGATTATCCAAAAGTACGCCATCAATACCTCCAGACGCGAGCGGGAACGCCTGATGCGCTTAAGCCGCATTGGGCATGAAACCCAGCGCCTGCTTCATGATGTGAAAGGCATGCTGTCGTCGCCCATCCTGCTTTTTGAATCCATCAACGCCGATGGCAGCCAGTGGACCTTTGAAGGCTACAAGGCCCAGGTGCAAATTCTAAATAATGAAATGAAGCATGTGCGGGATGTTTTGCGCTCGGTAAATCTGATGTCCAAACCGCAAAAAGACATTCGCGAGGTCTGCGTTTCCCAGGCCTTTGGCAACGCCTCTCAGATTCTTGAGCGTCGTCTGAAAAATATTGAAATCAGCTCATTACCCAGCCGACTGGTTCTGTCTGATGAGGACGTGCTAAGATCCGTATTCTTTAATCTGCTGCTAAACTCCGTGGAAGCTTTTGAAAGAAGGAAGACGCCATCACCTGCCATCAAAGTTTTCTGGAAGAATGAAACTTTGATCTATCAGGATAATGCGGGCACACCTTCCTCCGACATCAAGAATGAAGGTGGAAACTCCGGAATTGGACTTGAGATTCTGCATGCCGACTTGCATGACCTTGGTATTTCAGCCCGTATCAGCCTAGAATCTTCAGGACTGCACGTGTCCATGCGCTTTCCCACAAAGACCGTTTAACGTGCGGTGAGCGTGCTTCCCGCCGAAGCTGCCATAATACAACCGATGGCCACCCACTGCGAAGGCATCAACGATTCACTCAGGAACAAGATCCCAATGACAGTTGCAAACGCAGGTTCAAGGCTCATCAGAATTCCAAAGGTTTTTGCCGGCATGTTTTGCATGGCCTTCATTTCAAGTGAATACGGCAAGGCGCTGGAAAGAATCGCAATCACAAATCCCATCATCCACAATGACGGATCCACCACCTGATCAAAATTCGTATACAGACCCACCGGAAAAGTCACTGCCGCCGCAAAACACATTCCCACCGCCGCTGTTGCAGAGGAAGAGTTCTCTTTCCCCGTCGACTTTCCAAAGACGATGTAAAGCGCCCAGAAAAATCCTGCGGCCAGTGCAAGCAACACTCCGACCATATCCAAAGCCTGACTGACTTCAGACAAAGGCAAAATCAAATAGATACCCAGGCCCGCCAGCACGGCCCAAACCAGATCCAATATGCGCTTAGAAGAAAGCAACGCCACTGTCAGCGGTCCCGTGAATTCCAATGCCACCGCAATTCCCAAAGGAATACGTTCAAGAGCAAAATAGAACAGCAGGTTCATCAGACCCAGCGAAATACCATAGGCGGCGATTCGGCGAAGGCCGGCTGCTGTGAATTTTTCCCGCCATGGGCGCATCACCAAAACCAATATCAATGCTGAAATGAAAACCCGGAGCGCAGTTGTTCCCGCAGGCCCCGCCACTGGGAAAAGGCCCTTCGCCACCGATGCGCCAAACTGAATGGAAACCATGGCAATCAAAATGAGATAGATGGATTTATACAGCGGTTGCACTCGGGTACTCTCCGTCACTTTTCTAACAGGTGCGCGCGCTCTTGGGCCCAAAGTGTCAGGCCAGTCTCACACTGAGAATCGCGCTTGCTAAGTGCCTGACAGCAGGCCGAAGGATTCTCATCTTTAAACACCCGCCATGGCACGATCATAGCAATAGGTGTATGTATACCGCTTGTTACAAAGGAGTTCAAAATGACATTCACTAAAATCATCACAGCAGCAATCATCACAATGTCAGCTACAGCTTCTTTCGGCGCTACTAAATGTGCAGACAAAGCAAACATGGGTCGCCACGCTCACACAGCTTCCCAGTCCAAGTTCTCCCCGACTGTGAAAGTTGTTAAGACTGCTACAAACTCTGGCATCCAGTAATTAGTTAATTTAATTCAAGTTCCCCCAAACCCAAGCCTTCCCCCCAGGGCTTGGGTTTTCCCTTTTCAGGACCACTGGTCTTCGATTGAACTCTCCTTGAATGGCCAATTCAAATCACTGCGAACTAACATGAGTATTCCATCAAACAAATAGGAGATTAATTTGATGAAGACTCAAATCCTGAAGTGTTCTCTTTCTGTGGCCTTACTTTCTCTTGCAGCTTGCTCTGGTGGCGGCGGAGGCGGTGGTGGTGCAGCCAGTGGTGATGCGGCGGCACCGAATTCAAATATCACGGCACCTCCAACCGCGGCTAAAGGGACTTCTGCCGAAATGGACACCATCACCGGCAGTGGCGCTCAAACCACAACTCTGCTGAACAATGCGGTGAATTCATTTGATATCAGTACATTCACAAATCAGATCCCGGCATTCCACAAACCCCGCGGCGGCGACTCTTGCATGCAGGCAATCACTCCTGAATCTGACTGGGTCGACCAGGATCAGGATGGTTTCAGAAAGAACCTGAGTGTGAAGTTCGTTAACTGCACTGAGACTGAAGAATCCGGCGACTTTGCGGGTTTGACCTGGACTGAAAATTCCAGCCTGACTTCCACTGATGCCAACGATTCTTCACCAGCGTCAAATGGTTCAATGACAGGCAAAGGTGACACGACTTGGAAAAATGGCTCAGGGACTGTTATTGCCAAAGGCTATGCAGCAGGAAGCCTGAATCTTGATATCGCCAAAGCAACCATGACCATGAACTACAAAGATGGCGGGTTCAACAATGCCGTCGAACCAAAGATTGAAAATGGTTATATGGCATTCTGGCTTACTTTGGCGGTGACTGACCCGGAAACCAGCGCGGCGTCCACGGCAACAGGTTACATCCAAATCTACAAAGAAGGAAAAGGCCTTGTAACCTTGAGCATTGCTTCTTCAGGATACAACTTTGACGAAACCGACCGTTGCTTGAAAGGCGGATCGATCACACTGAAATATGCTGACGGCTCTACAGCAGCAGGCCCTACAGCAAAAGACATTTGCTTCACGCAACAACCAGTTAGATAAAATAAAAAACCCCACTTTTCGGAGTGGGGTTTTATTTATATCTTCAGCAAATATCCTGTCCCGTGAATCGAAGACAGTCGTCCCTTCAACTCGGGAACCTTGCGCTTTAAATTATACAAGTGAGTGTCCAGAGAGTTCTTCACGATGTGACGTCCACCCCAGATGTTTTCTTCCAGCTCAATGCGCGTGACCAGCTGATTCTTTTTATCCATAAGGATTCTTAGAATCATGTATTCCACTTTTGTCAGTGAGTGACTGTTGCCGGACACATAAATACTGCGATTTTTATCGTCCAAAGAGATGTGCGCTTCATACCAGCCAATGGCGGCAAGACGGTTCTGAAGATCGCCTTCATTGATGGGCTTCTCCAGGAATCCACTGACACCGCTGTTAACAGCACGAATCGCCATGTCCTTGTCAGCATTTCCAGAAACAATCATGATAAAGGCGCGCGGGCTGCGCTCACGAATCGCAGGAATCAGTTCAAAGCAAGTGTGTTCATCCAGCGTATGATCCAAAAAAAACAGATCCCAGGACTGATCTTCGATCAATCGCTTCGCCTCCGCGAAAGTGGAAGCACACTCAATCTTACCCAAATGACTGAATTTAGCCTGAAAAAGCAGGGCGAAATCCTTGTTGTCATCAACAAGAAGTATCTTTTTCTCCATGGCTCCTTCCAACGTTCAATATTACCACTAAAGAAATGTGTTCAACGCTTTATTGTTAAAGCTATGTCAAAAAGTAAACTAACATCAACTTAGTCAGCAGACATTATAAGAGTTTATCTCACTCATCTATTTGAGTTTTTCTTGAGTTTTTCAGAATAATGAACAGAAAGATATCGGCCGAACGGGCGAGCAGGAGCGGAAAAGAAAGGATTAAGGGCTTAAAAAACAAAAAGCCCAGGGGTTACCTGGGCTTTGAGTTCTTATACTTTAAGACTAAGTCTTAGAAAGTGTAAGTGTAAGCAACTTGAGAGAACATGTTGTTGTTCGTGTCAAATGCGCCGCCAGCTACACCTTTGAAGGTAACATCTAGCATGCTTTTGCCGAATTTCAAACCTGCACCAGCTGCCACAGTAGTGGAATCAAGGTCAGTTTTGTCACCGTTGTCAGCTTTTGTTTCGTTCAAGATCACGTTCTGAGCAACGGATGTACGAAGAACCAACCAAGAAGCCGCATTGTGCTCAACACCCATGTAAACTGGAAGAGCCATAGTCTCATCGCCGTCTTTTACTTTTGTGTTAGCAAGTTCAACACCGTAGAAGAAGTTGCCTTCTTCAGATTTAACTAGAGTGTTAACCATACCCACTTTGTAAGAAGTTGTTTCAACTTCTACAGCAGCCAACGCACCGCCGCCTTCAACTTTGGACATTTTCGCATTAGCGTAAACTTCCATTTCTGGAGACATGTGGTAACCAACAGTCAAGTTAGTCAAACCTTTGGATTCAACTTCAGCATTTGCGTTCTCAGATTTTCCAGAGAAACCTTGAACCAATTCGAAGTCCCAAGTTCCGTTGGAAGCTGCAACTGCCGCACCCATAGAAGAAACTTTTTGATCATTAGCATCGTCTTTACCGTTGGAGTATTTCAGAGTCGCACCCCAAGTCCAGTCACCCATTTTGGAAGCGTAGAACACGTTCAAGCCGTTTTGTTCTTTCAAGAAAGTACCAGCACCCAAAGTGTTTGCAGTAGTGATTGCTTCAGAGAAGTCTGCAGAGCGACGACCGAAGTAAGCACCGAATGCAGAGTCATCACCGTGACGTTTTACGAAACCGCCCTCAGCGTGAGGAGTACCTTCACCTTTATCACCCCATTCGATAGTCGCTTGTTCAGAAAGCGCCATGAATTGGTAAGGTCTGTCGAACGCAGTTTGGAAATCCAAAACGTGACGTGAGTTAGCCAAAGCCTCTACACGTGCTTTAGAAGCCATTGCTGCTGGAGCTGCTGCCATAGTCAAAGCTGCTGCTACTAGAATCTTTTTCATTGTTGCATCCTTTCGTTTCGTTGCAATCTTATGAACTTTTAAATCCATTAAAAGCTTTAATCGTTTACACAAAAAATGCTAATGAGGACCCAGTCCAAGATCAACAACAAAAATTTTCAGCGCGTTTTCACCCCTCCTAAAAAGCCGAAAGACGCATCAAGACTGTGACTTCAACTCCACAGGACTTTGTTACCAAGTGCCACGGCCTAAAAATCCGGTTTTATAAAGTTTTTATTCCAGCCAAACTCGCGCCAGTAGCGGCTTTCATTGGAAAAGTAAAACCACGAATTTTTCCTCGGGAAAGATGCATAGTTGTGAATTGTCTGCTGTTTGTTGGTCCAAAATAAAATGTGAAAATGACAATTGACGCAAAAGCTCCATTTAGGTCTGGAATGCTGGATCAAGGTCTAGCTTTACAAACATTTTACGTTACACAACAAGACCTCGGTCATAATCTTTTTCCCAAACTTAACCAATTTTTGAACTTATATATAAGGAGTTCATGTGAAGATCCCAATGCTATTGTCCGCTTTGCTGGTGCTTGGCAGTTTCAACGTGCAAGCCGCAGAAATCTCCGGCCTGACTGTTAACGGCGAGGTTGCTTTTGATTACAGCTTCCTTTCCACCAAAGACACCGCTCTTCAAAACTCAGATGGCGTTACGAACGAAGCATACCGTCTGCGCAATGCTCAAGTGCTGATCAGTAAGGAAACCGAACAAGTTTATTTCGTAACTCGTTTGAACTACGCCCCTACAGCGTATCAGTCCTCACCTACTGATAATAAAACTGCGAACTTCGGCATGCTGGACCAGGCAGAGATCTTCTACAAAGCCATGCCTAATCTATATATAGGCTTCGGCCGCTTCCTGACCACCATGGGTTATGAGTCCCTGATGAAATATGAAAATGCATTCTACAGTACAACCATCGCCTACCAAAGCATCGTGCCTGGTTACGGAGAAGGTCTGCGTGCAAAGTATGTGGCTGGCGACTGGCTGACGGCAACTTTGTCCACCTATAACCAAGCAGCTTACGGCGCTTTTGGTGAAGATTATGCTCCAACCAAAACAACAGAGCTGTCTGCAACCGGCAAAGCGGCAGGTCTGACCTGGTTTGCAGGTTACTATCTGGGCACTGACGATCCATCCAGCGTAAAAACCGAAAGATCCGCCTCCAGCGTATGGGCTTCCTATCAAATCACCGAAAACTTCCTGGCAGCGTTGATCTATGACTCATTGACGACAAAACCAGATGGCGATCGTTTGCACTGGTCTGATGCAACGACGGTTCTCCTGACTTATGGTCTAGGTCGCAACAACCTGGGTCTGCGTTATGAAATGGTTCGTGGCGCCAATGAGATCGGCTACGGAGCGGCTGACACTGTGAACTCTATCAGCGTCACCGACAAATTCATTCTGAATGAAAACTTCAATCTGTATGTGGAGTATCGTCAGGACATGTCCAACGAAGATGCTTTCGTGGACGGCGATGGCGCCGCTACCGACAAGGCCAGCGTTGTGACCCTGGGCGCACTGGCGCACTTCTAGTATCCGCACTTTTCGACGGGGACTTCAGCTCCCCGTCTTATCTAAGCTACCGAAAGCACTCACAATAGTCCGCAGTTGCATTTTTTCGGCAATTCCGCTATCTTAAAGCCACATCTCTTAGAAAAGATTCGTCTGAGAATCTTGATCCAATCTCTAAGTTCCACTCACTGTTCGATCACAAGTCAGCAAAAAAAGATTCTACTTTAAGCCTGCGCAACTTGTGCTAATCTCAAATAAAAGGAAATACAGCCTGTAATGCAAAAGAAAAAAATCCTCAACGGCACCATCAAAAGACATCCTGACGGATTTGGATTTTTCATCCCCGACGACAAAGAACACCCCGACGTCTATATCCCCCGCCACTCCATGGAAGGCATCATGACCAATGATAAGGTCTCTGTGGAAGTCACCCCTGAAAAAGGTGGCGAAAGATTCCGTGGCGAGTTGGTCAGTGTTCTGCATCGTGGAACCAAAACTGTGGTGGGCCGCTTCTTCAAAATGAACGAGCGCACCGGACTTATCCGTGATGAAGGCAAGGGCTGGGGTCAGGATCTGAAAATCAAGATCGAAGACTCCATGCAAGCCAAGGACAAGGAGCTGGTTGCTGCCGAAATCACCAGTTATCCCGACGACGGCAAACCGTTCACCGGCAAAGTCACTGAAATCATCGGTGATGCCATGGATCCCCTGACTGACCTGAAACGTGTGATTCGCGCCAACAACATTCCTCTGGAGTTTTCAAAAGCCACTCTGGAAGAGGCCGAACACTTCACAGAAGTTCCTGACGAAAAAGACTTCAAAGGCCGCCGCGATCTGCGCGAAAAAGCCCTGATCACAATTGACGGCGCCACCGCCAAAGACTTTGACGATGCCGTATACGTGGAAACCCTGAATGAGGGCTTCCTGCTTTATGTCGCCATCGCCGATGTCAGTCATTACGTAAAAATCGGAACCTCAATCGACAAAGACGCCTATGAACGCGGCACTTCTGTGTACATGCCGAACTTTGTGGTGCCGATGCTGCCGGAAGTTCTGAGTAACGGACTTTGTTCCCTGAATCCTCATGTGCCGCGCCTGTGCCTGGTTGCAGAGATGCTGTTTGATTTCACTGGCGAGCTGGTCAAATCCGACTTCTATGAAGCCGTGATGGAGAGCAAAGCGCGTGTCACCTATGGTGAAGCCCAGGAAATCATTGACGGCAGCGAAGTTGAGAAACACAAACACGTCAAAGAGCACATCCTGCGTCTTTCAGACCTTGCAAAAATCCTGATGGCCAAACGCTTTAAAGAAGGGTCCCTGGATCTGGAAATCCCGGAAACCGAACTGGTCATCGACGGAGCCGGGGTGCCTGTGGACATTCAGCGCTCTGAACGTCTGTTTGCCCATCGCCTGATCGAGGAGATGATGCTTGCAGCGAACGTCGCGGTGGCAAAGTTCCTTTCCAGCCGCGAGATTCCCGCTTTGTATCGTATTCACGAACCGCCGAATGAAATGGCGATTCGCACTTTGGAAAAATACCTGGCAAATTTCGGTGGCAAAACCAAACTGGGCAGCGGCAAGCTGCAAAAACGACTGACCAAGGCGCTGGAAGAGTTTGAAGGCCGTCCAGAAGCACAGATCCTGAATATCCTGACCCTGCGATCCATGAGTCAGGCGAAGTACAGCATGAATAACCTCGGCCACTTCGGTCTGGGTTTTGAGTTCTATACTCACTTCACTTCTCCGATCCGTCGTTATCCTGACTTGATCGTGCATCGCCTGCTTAAAACCCAAGTGATGCCCAATTCCCGCTATCGTCTGATGAGCGAGGATGATCTGGCTACGGCCGGGACCATTCTTTCCGCAGCTGAGCAGCGTTCCACCAAAGCTGAACGTCAGGTTCAGTCCATCAAGAAAGCCCGCTTCATGCAGAAATTCGTCGGCCAGGAGTTCGACGGCATGATCAGCTCGGTGGCGAAATTCGGTGTGTTTGTATTGCTTCGTGAATACGACATCGATGGTCTGGTGCGCCTGGATGACCTGGGTGGTGAGCGCTTTGAATTCGACGAAGAAAACCTGCGCCTGGTGGCGAAACGTTCTGGTTTTGCCTATTCGATCGGGGACAACATCCGTATTCAGGTTGTTGCCGCGGATCCGGAACAAGGTCAGATCAACTTTGCCGTGGCTGGACTTGAAAAAGAAGAGCATGACGACACCAGAACTCCGGCGGAAAGATCTGCATCAGCAGTTCTAAAACGTCTGCATGGCGAAAAGCGACCGAAAGATCACATCAGTCACGGTAAGAAGAAACATCAGGACCGTGAATTTGAACGCGGCGAAAAGCGCGCTGACAAAAAAGGTGGAGACAAGGATTTCGGCAGCAAAAAGAAAGAATTCGGCAAAAAGAACTTCCGCGAGGAAGGACCGGACCGCTTCAAGCAGAAGCCAGGAAAGTCCAAGTTCTTTGGCGACGTTCGCAAGGATGCCCCGGAAGGCAGCTCAGAGAAGCTGCGCAAGGTGGAAAAGCAGTACAATCTGAAGCCACGCCAGCTGGACAATGAGGAAAAGCGGGGTCCAGACAAGTCCCTGCTCGAAATGATCCTTGGTCCAGAGAGATACCGTGAGCAAGTCAACGGAGACGCTGCAGACAAACCAAAGCTCAGTAAAAAATTGATGTTTGCCGAACAGTCTAAACTCCGGGATAATGACGACAATTCGGAGAAGAATAGTGACAGCCTTAAACACCGGACGCCAGATCGGAAAGACCCTAAAAAACGCGGCAAGACTGAGAACGATCGTGGGGGTGTTCGCAAAGCACGGGTTTCACCAGGTCGCGGAAAAGGTAAAGCTCGGTAAATTCATCATCCAGCGTTTGAACGCGAGCTCTGACGTCGAACAACTTTCGACGCCAGAGCGGATGAGAATGAGCTTTGAGGAACTGGGTCCCACATTCGTAAAACTGGGACAACTGCTTGCCACCCGTCCGGATCTGGTTCCGGATGAATATGTCACTGAATTTGAAAAGCTGCATGACCGTGTACAGCCCCTGTCCTTCGAAACGGTTGAAACCGTTCTGCGCGAGGAATTCGGAAACTCCCTTTACCAAAAATTTGAAACCATCGAACAGGAGCCTCTGGGATCTGCCAGTATTGCTCAAGTTCACCGTGCCCGCCTGAGCACTGGCGAAAGCGTTGTCATCAAGGTTCAGCGCCCGGGAATCATTCAGACCATCAATGATGACCTGAATGTTCTTTATCTGCTGGCTGAACTGCTGGTCACTTATATCCCCGAAACCCGCACTTACAATCCAGTGGGCATTGTGGATGAATACTTCCGCACCCTGGAACTGGAAACAAACTTTGTTGTTGAAGCCAACAACATCCGCCGTTTCCAGGAAAACTTCGCCGATGATGAAAATGTTAAAATCCCCAAAGTCTATCTGGATCTGACCACAGAAAGGGTTCTGGTTATGGAAGCCCTGCCGGGCGTTCCGCTGAGCCAGGAAGCTTCTTTACAGCAACCGGGCATCGATCCCGAGGAAGTCATTCGCAGGGGGCTCAAAGCCTATCTGAAGATGGTCTTTCAAGACGGTCTTTTTCACGGGGACCTGCATGCCGGAAACTTCTTTGTCCTTCCTGAAAACAGAATCGGTTTGATTGATTTTGGTGTTGTGGGACGCCTGAACACACGCACGCAAGCCTCGATTGCCAATATGCTTTTGGCGCTGTCACGTGAAGACTATGAACGCCTGGCCTATGAATACGTCGATCTGGCGCCGTTCACGGACCGGGTGAATATTGATATTTTCGCCAAGGACCTGCGCGAACTGATTGCGCCGTATTTTGGGCTGACACTGAAGAATGTGAACCTGGGAAAAGTGCTGATGCGCTCTTCCGGTATCGCCGCCCGCCACCATATTCAGGTGCCGACGGATCTGATGCTGTTCTTTAAGTCGATTGTTTCCATCGAAGGCATGGGCCGCAAGATTCACAAGGACTTTGATTTCCTTCAGTACTCTTTGGAATTTGCCGGTGATCTGGCCAAAACCCACTTCGGCCCGGAAAGAATTCTGAACGACATGTCGCAAATGGCGCGGGAATCAAAAACCTTCCTGAACGCCCTGCCTCGCCAGCTGAACTTCTTCCTGCGCAAGGTGAATAGTCCGGACCATGCTTTTAAATTGAACGTCACAGAAATCAAGGAACTGAAACGCTCGGTGGAAAGCTCTTCCAATTTGCTTTTCCTGGGTGTGATTATCGCAGCGCTGATCATGAGCGCTTCGTTTGTATACGTTCACGATACGGTCAGCCACATTGCCGGAATGCCGACGATCAGCTTTATCGGCTATATCATCGCAGGCTTCCTGGGCATGTTTGCGTTTCTCAATTATATTAGAAAACCCTGATACGGAGATAAGATGCAACAGTTGTACTATGAACTCAGTGTCCTGGCCAAAGCAGTCAACTTTAAGAATCTTTCTGCTGCCGCCCTGCACGTGGGACTGAGCCAGCCCCAGCTTTCCCGTATCATCGCCAAGATCGAGGACGAACTGAAAATCGTCCTGCTGGATCGTTCGGCTAAAAGAAAATCCGGATGGACCACCGTGGCCTTCCAGCTTTCTGAAATCTTTGAAAAATCCATCCGTCGTCTTGAAACCGAACTTCAGGGTATCAGCAACAACCAGATGGTGGGTGAGCTGCATATCGGCACCCTGGAAGGGCTTTCCGATTTTGCCCTGAACACGTCCCGTCTTTGTTTTGAAGAAGTCGGCGTTAAAAAGATCACCCTGGATATCTTTGATCTGAATGAGCTGGAGGCCAACTTCCTTTCCGGGAATCTGGATCTGATCTTCACCTCCAAACAACCGGGCCGTCAGAAGTTCAAATATCTGATGGAGCTGGGCTTCCAGAAACTGGAGCACATTGAATCCTCGAAAAAATTCAATGTTCTATCCACATTCGAATACGGCCGCGCCAACAAGCGTGAACTGGAACACTTCCCTCATGTCTTCGTTTCCAATTCCCTGGCGATCCGCCGTTCCTGGTTTGATAAACACGGTGGCACCGGACATCTTCCCACCGAAGCAAAACGCGGTCGCGCCAAAGATGCCGAACCCGTGATGATGATCGGCTCCGAACTGCTCAATCCCATGCTCTGGGAAAACATTATTTCCGCTATCGAGGAATGATTCCACTTTCCCTCACAGTGACGGGCCGGTGACGCCATAAAACGTCACCACTGTTGAAATTATTCACACAGGGCTCTGTGGGGGCCTCGTATTGAGACACTGGGCTCTGGCACCCCCCTTGCTCATAAGGATTCCGGATTCTTTTAACGGAGGACTTATGGAATTCCTATTGTCACTTGGTCGCGCTTTCACTTCTTCTGACGCTTTCTGGATGTGGGCTATTTTGGCTGCCCAGGTAGTGTCCGTGGCGATTATCGCCGAACGTTCTATCGCTCTTTTTGTGAACCGCAAGGTGAACCAAAAAGACCTTTCCAAAACTATCGCTGAAGACATTAAAAGCGGTAACTTGGACAAGGCTCTGCGCAGATCCCTGCAAATGAGCGCCAAAGAGCCATTGGGAGTTGTTGCTTCCGCTGGTATCCAGGCGGCTATTGATATGGGCGGCAAAGAGGAAATCCAGTTAAAGATGGACGAAGTCCTGCTTGAAGAAAACTCCCGCATTGAAAAACGCATCGGCTTCCTGGCGATGTTTGCCAACGTGGCCACTCTGGTGGGTCTGTTGGGTACTATCACCGGTCTGATTCATTCTTTCGCCGGTATTGCCAATGCCAACCCGGTTGAAAAAGCGGCGATTCTTTCCAATGGTATTTCTTTGGCGATGAATACAACTGCTTACGGACTGATTGTCGCCGTGCCTGCTCTGATCATGTATGCAGTGTTGCAGAATCGTGCGACCAAACTGTCAGAAGATCTTAATAAAGCGTCTTTGAATTTGTTCATCCAACTGGGCTTCCACTACGCTCCGGTTTCTGACAAGAAAGAAAGAACTCTTGTATGAGCAGCAATAAAGAGTTGAACTTCGAAATCAACATCCTGCCCATTCTGGACATCCTGTCAGTCATGATTTGCTTCTTGCTTCTGACTGCGGTGTGGATCCAGATCGGGACACTGGATACCAAGCAGGCTATTGGAGACAACTCCACAGCCGGCGCCAAGAATCCCCCTTCACTGTGGGTGACGATGGCTGCTGACGGTGGCGTTCAGCTCTCTTTGCGTGATCTTCCCCAGGCCAAGGTTCTTGAGTCCCGCATTACCAAATCCACCAAGGGTGTGAACTGGGAGGCGCTGGAAGGAAAGCTGAAGGCTCTGCGAGATCAGTATCCGGATCTTAAAACAAGTGTTGTGCGCCCGGAAGCGAACACCTCCTACGGTGATGTGATTCGCGTGATGGACCGCCTGAAACAAAGTGCCTTTGAAGGCGTGGGCTTGTCCCCGCTGGGGTAGGAACTATGAGAAAATCACTATTGGAAAATGCGGCATCCCCTAAACGTTCGCCAATGACTGAATCGCTGACTTTGAGCAGTGGTGGTAAAAAGAAAGGCCTGTTCCGTCGTGAGCTGGCTCTGGCTTTGCCACTAACGTCCTTAATCGATGCGTTTTCGATCATCGTGATCTATCTGCTGATCGGGACTCAAAACAGCGGGATGGAAACACAGATTCCAAATAAAATGACTCTGCCTTCGGCCAATCACAGCCAGGGTGTGGAAAAGATCACCCCGATTCTGCGCATCGAAAAAGGGAGCTACTTCCTTGATGACAAGCGCGTTGCCGCCAACGACCTCACAAACAAGCTGGCGGAACTGAAAAAGAACACCGAGGAAAAAGAACTTGAGCTGATGGTTCAAGCAGACACGGAAATGAGATACGCCGACCTGGATCCTCTGTTAAAAGCCGGATCCCTGGCCGGTATCGAAAAACTTAAATTCGCTGTGGTGCCGGGCAAATGAAAAATCTAAGACGAATCACTCTGATCAGTATCGTAGTCCTTGGTGCTCTGAATGGTCGTCTTGCCCTTGCTGACAAGATGAACGCCGGAACGCAGGACCTGGTTATCCAGAAAATGGAGCGGGTCCTATCTGCCATTGGCAAAGAAGATCCATCCTGGGTTCCGACCCAGCAGCGCCTGGCCGATTTGCTGGCTGAACGTGCGCGTGACCGCTTCATGCTGGAAGTCGAAGCCAATTGTGACGGCTGCAAAGGCTCGAAAGCCGACCGTCAGAAAGCCATTGGTATTTATGAGGAACTGCTTCGTCAGGTCAGCCTG
The DNA here is from genome assembly GCF_048286975.1 of Bdellovibrio bacteriovorus. Taxonomy (GTDB): domain Bacteria; phylum Bdellovibrionota; class Bdellovibrionia; order Bdellovibrionales; family Bdellovibrionaceae; genus Bdellovibrio; species Bdellovibrio bacteriovorus_H. Next base: position 423,847 of record NZ_JBLVRT010000001.1, read on the forward strand.
AACGAACATGGTCCTATCCTGTTCCAACTGGCTCATTTGTACGAAATGGCCGGCCAGAACGAAAACGCGATTCGTCTGTTTGAACAAATCATCAAGGAAGCCAAAGCCAAGAAAATCAATCCGGCGATTGTTTCCCGTTCCCACGCCTCTTTGGGCGATCTGTTGTTCCAAAAGAACAAATTCAAAGATGCCCGTTATCACTATGTGATCGCTCTTAAAGACGACAAACTGGAAAACCGCGCCCTGGTGACTTACAACATGGCTTGGTGTGATTTCAACGAGGACAAACTTTCCTCTGCGATCACGATTCTGGAAACGCTTCTTAAAAACAAACACCTGATCACCCGCGACACGGAAGAGGGTTCCAAGTACGACCCGGTTTTCCATGCTGATATCATGCGTGATCTGGCGACTTTCTATTCCCGTAAAGACATCAACGACAAGGAAATTGCCCAGTTTGAAACCCTCGCTCCGCCGCAAAACCGCAAGGAACTGCTGTTCCATTTTGCCGGTGAAGCCGACCGTTTGGGGCAAAAACAAGCCGCACACAAAATCCTGAACCGCTATCTTGAACAGCCGGATCTGACCAAATCAGAGCGCCTGTCTGCATTTGTACGTATGGCACAAGTGAACTATGACCGTGGTCAAACAACTCAATCCACGCAAGACTTCGCCAAAGCGGCGGCGGCCTTCAAAACCACCGATTGTGATGATGAATCCAAGTGTGAAGAACTGCAAAAGACAATGAAGCGTTATGTAACAGAGCTTCACCGTCTGAAAAAGCTGAATCCGGATCAGGATCTGCTGAACGCTTACGTTATCTATAACAAGACCTTCCCGACTGATATCGAAATGGCCAATCGTGGCTCCCAAATCGCGATGGACATGAAGAAATATCCTCTGGCGATCCAAATCTATCGCAGCATCAGCGAAAGCCGTAAGTTCTCTTCCAAAGAGCGTGAAGAGGCTTTGAACAATGAAGTATCCGCGGCGGAAAAATCCCAGGATTTGAATCTGCGTCGTGAAGCTTATGTTCACTATCTGAAGTATTCCGACAACGACGCAAAATCCTTCGAGGTTCGTTACCAGCTGGCTTACCTGAGCTATCAGCAAAAACAGCTGAAAGAAGCGGCGGCTGCATTCAATGACCTGGCAGAAGACAAAAAAGGCTCTGCAGATCTTCGCAAGAAAGCTGCGGATCTTTCTTTGGATTCGGCGGCGCAATTGAAGGATGAAGAATCCCTGCAAAAATGGGCTTGGGACTATGCAAAGATTTTCCCGGCACACCGTGCAGAATTTGAAGCACTGGCACGCAAGGCTCTGATGAACCAGGTGGCCTCTGTCGCCAACAATCCAAAATCGTCTTCTTCAGACATGAAAAAAGCCCTGAAGAAAGTGATGAACACGGATGTGGCGACAGCAAAACCTGCTGAAAAGGTTCTGTTCTATACCAATGCCAGTGTTCTGGCTCAGAAAACCGGGGAAGACAGCATCTATGTTCAGTCTGTTCTGGCTTTGATTGCGATGAACGAAGTTTCTGATTCCAAAAAAGATGAACTGCGTGAACAACTGGCAGCTCACTACGAAAAACATCTGGATTTCAAAAATGCTTACCGCATGGCTTCTCAGGTGCGTGGCTCGAAAGTGTCTGAAAAAGACCGCGAGTTCCGTCTGGGCACACTGGCGGATCTGGCAGAAATGAATCCGGAAAAACACTATAAGGCTGCTTTGAAAGCCGGTCTTAAAGGTGAACGCTCTTTGATCATGAGATCCCGACTGGTTCTGCTTTCTTCCAACCCGGTGAAAGAGCTGAAAGCTCAGGCGCCAGATTTGAAACAGAAGCCGGATCTGCTGAACGAAACCGCTTTGCTGGTTTACGCCCGCACCATGGACAAATCCGGTTTGAAATCCGTGTTTGAAATGAAAGAGCTTCGTCGCAAGTCCGCGGCGCAGTTCTTCCAAAAGCAGGACTTCTACAACAAGGTGGCTAACTTCCATCCTAAGATTGCCTCCCACCAGTTGAATGGCAAGAACGATCGCACTGTTCAGAAATCCATTCAGGAGCGAATGAACCTGACCGCGAAAGCCGACGGCATGCTTAAAGAATCTTTGGCACTGAAAGACATCACAGCTCAGCTCATTATGTTGAATATCGTGGCGTCTGAAAATGAGCGTCTGGTGAAAGACCTGGCTTCTTTGCCAATGCCAAAGGGATTGAGCCCGGCAGAACAGCGTCAGTATGTGGACCTGTTGAAAGGCCGTTCCAAGCCGTACCTGCTGAAGGCTCGCACGGCAAAGCAGAAGATGGATGAACTGTGGGCTCAGTCCCCGGCTTTGGGTCAACTGGCTGCTGAATACAAAATGGCGCGCCCTGAAATCCAGAAGCTGCTTCTGCGTGAAATGCAGATTCTGGAAGACCTTCCAGGCCGTGGCCGTATGAAAACAGCGGTTTCTGATGCTTTGGGTTCTTCTTCCTTCTCTAGCCGTGATCTGGTGTCTGCACGTAAATCCGTGTCTGAAAACCCGTCCAATGTGCGTGATTTGGAAAACCTGAAATACCTAGAGACAAAAATGGGCCATCCGCTGATGCCGTCGTATCTGGAAGCCCGTTTAAATCAAATTCAGAAAGGAAAGAGCCTATGAAATCCCTGATTGTTGTGGCCCCCCTTTTGCTTAGTCTACTAGCGGTACCCTCCCTGGCGTCTCAAAAAGCGACAGGATCGAATAAGGTGAAAAAAGAGCAAAGCCACAGGCCCAAACTCGGCACCTCGTTCAAATTTGATGGCAGTGCGCTGAGAGGCAAGTACCAGAGCTCACTGAATACGAAAGCCACCGTAGAGAACGACAAGCTTCTTGAAGATCTCCTGGGTGGCCGAAACCGGTTCGATGACAAAATCGACCAAGACGAGAAAAGAAACTAGGACGTAAATATGAGTACTGCAAAGTTGTTAATTCTCGAAAACAGGTTAGGACAAAAAGTCCGCACCTTTGCTGTGGACTCCGAATCGCTGAACATCGTTTACCTGAAAAACAGCCGTCGCATTGAGGCTGTTTCCAACCTGCAGGCTCTTGATTCCAACGACATTGAATACCGTCTGTTGCAGACCGTGAACCTTTCCCAGATGGGTGATCAGGGTGTGGCGCTTGAAGGCCTGGGTCGTCTGCGCTTGGCTGATGCTTCTGCTCAAAACAGCCCGACTTATCAGCTGGCGGATGAACAGGACGATGAACAACTTAAGGTCATGCTCAAAAAGACCTCGCTGGCTCATCTGGCCGCGGTGTTGAGCCTGATGATGGGCGCCTGGATCTGGGCGTCTTATTTTACTAAAACTGAAGAACCAATGCTGGTGACCATTGAACTTCCACAGGAAAAACCGGTGGAAAAAGAGGAGCCACGTCAGCACGTTCAGGTCTCTCAAAAGAAAATCAAACAAACCAACAAAGTCTATCGCCCGAAAGCTCAGGCGAAACTGAAAACCAAGCCATACAAAGTCAACACGGCGAAAGCCAAAGACGTTTCCCGTTTCGGCGCCTTGGCTGCTTTGGGTGGAACTCCAAAGGGCACTCGTGGTTACGAGGGTCTTGATAACAACTCCATGAAAGCCATTCGTTCTGCCGGTGTTGGCAGCGGTGGTGGTGGCGTTGGTTCTGCGGGTCGCGGTGGTATCAAAGGTTATATGCCAGGCAACGGTCTGATTGCCGGTTCTGCGGGTGAAGGCAGCGGCAAAGCTGTCAGCGCTGGCGGTTACGGGACAGCAGGCATCGGCGGTGGCCGAGCTGGTAATGGCAAAATCTCGTTGGTCGGTGGCACTTCCGCGGTGAGCCTGCCTCTGGATGAAGAAGCCAGCGTTGAAGGCGGTTTGGATCGCGATCAGATCATCGCCGTGATCAACAAAAACAGAGGTCAAATCGTTTATTGCTATGAAAAAGGTCTGCAAGCCCAGCCATCCATCGGTGGTCGTGTGGCGGTGGACTTTGTGATCGGCCCTGCAGGTCGCATCACCACAGCCAAAGTGGCGCAGTCCTCTTTGGGCTCCCGCATGGTGGAAAACTGCATGCTTCAACGCATGAAAACATGGCAGTTCCCCCGTCCGGTTGGAAACGTAAATGTAGATGTTCTTTATCCATTCGAACTCATGCGCGTAAGCAGTCGCTAAGCGAGGTAGAATATGAACTTTCTTAAAACCACTCTTCTAGCTGTCCCTGTCACTTTGGTGCTGTCTGGCTGCGGTGACTGGAATAAAAACCCGGTTCCGGAATCAAAGACTTCCACAGGTGAGGCTTTCGATCTGGACACTTTGAGAAAGCACTCCAAGGACGTGATCACTCACGGCCAGGACAAACCCCGTGAAATCACCAACACCGTTATCGTTGAAAAACCGGTTGTGGTGGTGAAAGAAGAATCCACCATCGACCAGAAATTCATCGTCATCACGCCTGATGCGCAGATGACTTTCAACGAAGGTCAAGAAGGTGTGTTTAAAGTTTATGCCCGCGTTCTGGTTCCGGGTGTGCAAATCTCCCTGACGGCGAAAAACCTGCCGGAAGGCGCGACTTTGACAGCTTCCCAGGCTGAAAAAGATCTTTATCTTTTGAAATGGAATCCGGCTCTTTACACGGTTTCTTCCAATGAAAACATGAAGACCTTCAACGTGAAATTGGTTGCTGAAATCACTTCTGTTTCCAGCCAGCAGAACGCCGACAAACTCAAAGGCCTGGTTCGTGAGCGTGAAGTGAATTTGTTCCTGTTCAAAAACCAGGAAGCTCCTTCTGAACTGAAAGTTGATGGTCTTGCAGCTGAAGTGGCTCAAGGTCAGGAAATTCCATTCTCTGTAACAGTGAAAGTTCCGGGCATCGACGGTCGTTCTGCGCAAAAACCGCGTCTGGTTATCAGCTATGACGGTGTTAGCTACACCACAGGCAATGACTTCCTGGAGCTGGATGGTTCCCGTCACGTTGTTGCTGACAAAAACAAAAAAGACCCCGAGTACCTGGGTGATTCCAAATGGAAATTCTCTTTGGTGTTCGACACCAAGAATATCTCTGTACAGCCACAATTGGCGAAAGACGGTTCATTCATGGTCAACGCCAACGGCCTGCGTGTTCGCTTGAGCTTTAAAGCTTACAGCCCGAACAGCCTCTCCACCCCAGAGACTTTGTCCAAGCTTAAAATCCGCTTTGCTTCCCAGGAGCCAACAACTCCTCCTCCAGCGGTGGGTCAAGCAACCACAGGAGCACAATAGTCATGAAAACACTTAAACTGCTTTCCCTGTCTGTAATCGCTGCAACATTTATGGCCTCCCCGGCAATGGCTCAAGGCAAAGCGTCCGCTAAAAAAGCGACACTGGCTGACGATATTGATTCCTTGGGCGGCAACAAAGAACTGGCAGAGATGGCTCAAAACATCAAATCCCAGACTCGCACTCGCATCGTGCAGGACCGTATCGTTGAGCGCAGAAACCGCGTTGAGTTCGGCTTGGCTTATGGTTCCACTTTCGGTGGTGACTCTTACGTGAAAACTCAGTCCCTGAGCCTTGCGATGGACTATCACATCACTCCGCGCTGGTCTTTGGGTGTTCGCTATATGGACTTCGGCAACAACCTGACGGACGAAGGTAAACGTGTGTTCGAACAAGCTCGTAAGAACTACGAAGCTGGCGGCCGCGCTTACGCTGTGGATATCGACTATCCTGAAAATGCCGCTTTGGCAGTTGTGAACTGGTACCCAATCTATGGCAAAACCAGCTTCCTTGATATGGGCGTGACTCAGTTTGACCTATACCTGCTGGCAGGTGGCGGTCAGATGACTCTTTCCAGCGGCACAACGGCTTTGATGACGGCGGGTGCCGGTGTGGGCGCCTGGATTACTAAAAATATTTCTGCTCGTGCCGAAATGAGATACCAGACTTACAAAGATCAACCAGTGACTGGTTCCAGAACTCTGGACACTGTGACGGGTTCTTTGGGACTTGGATGGATTTTATGATTTCCGGAAATTTGTTCCTGAAAAACATTCTGATGATGGCTTTGGTCAGCTCTGCTTCTGTGGCAGGCGCGGCCGACAAGCTGTCCATCAAGGACTGGGGCAAATCTTTTGAGACGGCCCTGGATGCCAAAAATTCCTCTGATGCTCTGAAGATGCTGGACTTCAAAAATCTGGAAAAAGACGCTCTGCCAAAGTGCGTGGACTGCTCCAGCAAGGACGCGATTAAAAAAGCCCGCGTTCTTTTTGCCAAAGGCAACTTTGACGAATCCCTGAAGCTTTACAATCAGGTGCCTAAAGGCAGTGATTATTGGTTCCAGGCTGTCGAGGAAAAAGGCTGGGCTTACTTCCGCCAAAATGACTCTGAAAAAGCCCTGGCGCAAACCAAAACTCTGGTCAGCCCGCAATTTGGTGAAGTCGTGAACTCAGAAGCGTACTTCCTGCGTTCCCTGACTCAGCTGCGTATTTGTGACTACAAAGGCGTCTTTGAAACTCACGAGATTTTCAAAGAAAGACAAAAGGCCCGTATTTTGGAAGTTCAAAACCTTTCCAAGACCGGCATGAATGCGGCCTTTGCTAAAGCTTTGACCAAGGTGACAAGCTTCCCGGTTAAAGCTTCCGACGTGGCAGAATCCCTGCTGGATCTTCCGGTTCTTTACTATAAAGACACCGAGCTGCAGGGTCAGATGCTGCGTTTCAAGGTGGCTGAAAAAGCTCTGGAGGTTCTGCAAAACCGCGGCACTCACCCGACTTTACAGTCACAGGTCAGCAAAATTCAACAAGACAGCCTGGACAAGATGAAGTCCCGTCTGAAAAAACTGGCTCAGGAAGAAACCGATGCAAACTTCCGCATCGTGCAGAAACTGAACCTGATTGAGGTTGAAGCCATTCAAAGAATTCACACCGACATGAAACTGGCTCAGGAGCTTTACTCCAAGGGCGATTTCAAAAAGTCCGGTGAAGATCAGTTGGTTTTCATGGACGACGGTCGTCCATGGATTGATGAACTTGATAAGTACGACGTGGCAGCCAAATCCTGCCCGCAGAACATCAGGAGGAAAATGTGAAACAGATCATCGCTCTTTGCATTTACACATCTGCTTTGATGCTGGTTGCGGGCTGCAGTCCTGAATCTCCGGGCCTCATGGTCCAGCAGGATCCTATCCCTGAAACACCGGTTGAGATCCCGCAGTATGAAATGCCGGCTCAGCAGGAATTCAAGTGGATCACCGAAGACGGCGGCCAAAGTCAGCTGGACTTCAATCCGCAAGTGGACATTTTATTTGTGACGGACAACTCTGAATCCATGAAGTCCGCCCAGGAAAATCTGGTGCGCAACTTGGATCGTTTCACCAACGGGATCAACAAAAACGCCATGATCGATTATCAGATCGGTGTGATCTCCACGTGGGACAGCTCTGAGCGTTTCTCTGCAACCAAAAAAGATAAATACGGCATCGGCGAACTTCGCCATATCAAAGACGGCAAGTCCCAGAACTACAACAAGCGCTTCGTGACCAAAAAAGAAAAGCACCTTCTGGCTTCCACGCTGGATCTGGGTGTGGCCCCGTACGCTCAAGGTGGCCCCGAGGATGAAGAATTCTTTGCTCCTTTGACAGCGGCTTTGGAAAAGTCCGGCCGTGGCGGTGTCAATGAAGGTTTCTTCCGTGAAGACGCCCAACTGGTTGTGGTGTTCCTGACGGATGCGGACGAATTCAAACAGTCCCGTATCACTCCGGAACAAATGGCCCGCACTCTGCTGGACTTCAAAAAAGGCAAGGCCAACAAACTGGCGGTCTATGGTGCTTTGGTGAAGGCTTCAGATTCTGATCAATACAAAGACTGGGCTTTGCGTATTCACCCTAAGTACAACGAACAGTGCTTTGATATGACTCAGAAGACGCCTAAGAACAACGGCACTTGCACCGGCTTTGGCCCTGAGAAGCTGGAAGAGCTGATTGTTCGCGCCAACGAGGACAAAGGTGCTCCGGACGCGATCAAATCCAAATACATCGTGGGTATCGTGAACAAAAACTTCGGTGAGGATCTGGCCCGCATCGGTTCTGACATCACCAAAAAGACTCTGGCTAAAGAGATCTTCCTGACTCAGCGTCCACGTGCGACGGCTGACGGTTCTTTGCAAATCCGCGTTCGTTACGGAACTCCGGAACAGCTGAATGCCGGTCGCGGTCAGGTGATCCCAAACAAAGCTAACGGTGGCTGGACTTACGATCCGGAGAACAACTCTGTGTTGCTTCCGGGTGATATCGAGTACAAGTACCAGGACAAGGCCCGCTTCGCGGTCGACCTTATTCCTCTTACTTTGGCGCAGTAATTCTGTTGATGAAGTCCGCCACTTCGGCGGACTCATTGATCACGCGCTGGCTGATCGCCACGTTCTTCCCGAAATAACCCAACGCACGAATCTGCTGGGTATTCCAGATCTCTACACTCGTGTTTTTCAGATCATATTTTGGATTGCCGTAAATTTCCTGGCTCCACAGTTTTTCAACCTGCAGTTCCGGGCGTTTGTTCAGCACCCAGTGAATCGCTGGCTGGGCCACGTGGCAGCTGACGCAGTCCATGTTTTCCGGGTTGAAGAACTTGGGATTTTCGATACGGAAAGCGGCGCGAACTTCCTCGCGGATGGTGTCTTCAGTGCCTTCACCCATGCGAATGGATTCCGCAGCGATGTTGTTGAAAGTGTCTGCTCCCTTTGGAATCGGAGAAATTCCGCCGCCAGAGAAATGATCCGCTGGCACCGCCATATTGATAAAGGACTGGGACAGACGGTTCAAACGAGGGATCGGCAAAAGTTCCAGCTTGCTATTGCGCGGTTCAAACCCGGCAAAAGCCCACATGTCCCCATTGCCACGCAAAACCATCGCCGTCACCCGGCTGAAGTTCTGAACCCCGGCATATTTCAGAATAATTTTTTGGAAGTCCGCCAGTGCCGAAGAAGAATCTTTTTCCGCCGCCCACGCTGGATGCACCTGCAAAGGCATATACTTGGTATTCACGGAGTGTTTGGATTTCCAGGCGTCGATTTCTTTCAGAAGATTTGCAAACTCCCAGTCCTGCAAAACATAAAAGCTGTGTAAAGCCGCATCGACGGCTTCAACCTCATTGCGGCGGTTCAGCTCAATCGGCTGCCACGCAAGACGGATCTGACGCTGGCATGATTGCGGAGTCGGAAGCGGAAAACACGGATCAATACGCACAGCCATCACACGCAGAGTGCTGTTCACTTCCGGACGAGTGCGATCAATCGCCAAAACCGGCAGCTGATTGACCAGGGCCACCGGAAGCAAAGCGCCCCCACGTGCCGGACTTTCAAGTTTAAGCAGACCATCCCCGCCCACTGTTTGGGGCAAAGGCATCAGATAAGTGACATCGTTCAAGTCCCACGCCGCTTGAGCGTGCACAGCCATGCTGGTCAGAAGAATCATTAGCAGTTTCATAGGATTGGTTGTTCCTTGGAGAGGCTTTTGATTCAACAATATTCGCTCTGGCCGGGGTTGGAAATGTCTAAATGAAAACGCGTTGAAAATGCAAATGATCGCTTGCAGCGACGGGAACAAAAAAAACGGCCTCCCGAAGGAAGCCGTTTTCTGGTTTTGGTTGTAATTCAGCCTTAGCCCAAGAGCTTCAAAGCCAATTGTTGTGACTGGTTCGCCTGACCCAGGACTGACACACCCGCCTGCAACAAGATGTTATTTCTTGTCATCTCGGAGGTTTCTGCCGCCACGTCAGTGTCTCTGATTCGGGAATTCGCGGCTGACAAGTTTTCATCAGCGATCAACAAGTTATTCGATGTTGATTGCAGACGATTTTGTAGCGCACCGAAGTTCGCGCGAATCGCGTTCACCGATGTCAAAGCGGAATCGATAGTACCCAGGCTCAATTGAGCACTTTCCTTGGTCCCCACATTCTCTGCCGTCAATCCCAGGGCATCGATGGAGGCGTTGGCCGCGCCAGCATTGAAGCTGATACGGTCACGGAAAGCGTCGTTGTTTACGCCGACCTGGATGTCAATCATCCCACCAGTACCGTTGAGCAGTTCGTAACCGTTGAAGACCGTGGATTCAGTAATACGCTGGATCTCGGATTTCAGCTGTTGATACTCAACGTCCAAAAACTTTCTTTCTGTGTCACCAATTGTGTCAGAGGAAGCCTGTACACCCAATTCTCTCAAACGAATGAGCATATTGGATACTTCATTCAAGCTGCCTTCCGCGACCTGCACAAGGGAAATACCGTCGTTGGCATTTCGGTTGGCCTGTCTTAAACCTCTGATTTGTCCTTTGAGGTTTTCGCTGATCGCAAGACCTGCAGCATCATCAGCAGCTTGATTGATTCTCATTCCAGAGGACAATCTTGCCATTGATCTGTTTGCGTTGATGTTAGTCATGTACAGATTTTTTTGTGCATTCAACGCTGCCACATTGGTACCGATTCTTAATCCCATTCTATCCTCCGTGCTTCATATTTCTTCCTCCGTGAAAGTGTGCCATCCATTGGCATAAGGCGCGATCCGTGCACCTGTAAAATTAATATTCGGAACTTGCGATACAGTTCCCTGCTTACTTTTCGGAAAAATAATACAACTGCTCGAGTCCAGTTTTTGTCTTTTCTTTTTTATTTTTTGCTGAGGAAAATCTTTTTGAAAATTCGGTCGCTGCGACAGAAAAATGCAGCTTTGAAAAGTGGCGGACAAAGTCACCCATGATGGGTCTTCGTCAGAAGAAACGCGTATTCCACTCCCCGCCAGTCAGTGGCTGACTGAAAAAATGAGGCCGCCGTGAAAGACGGCCTCGTCGCAGGAAACAGATCAAATTGTCAGCTCGTTTTACAGAGCTCGGGTCGTTACACTTGAGGGTGATCTTGATCAGTCAAGATCGGGAACCTAGGTCACTCCAGGATTAACCCTGGAATGACTTGTTCAAGAGTCCAAGTGCTACGTTAGCTTGGGAATTCGCTTGTGCTAGGACGGAAGTACCGGCTTGCAACAAGATGTTGTTCTTGGTCATTTCAGATGTCTCTTCAGCTACATCCACATCTCTGATACGAGAGTTTGCGGCTGACATGTTCTCTACAGACACTTGAATGTTTGAAACTGTAGATTGAAGACGATTCTGAATCGCACCGAAGTCTGCGCGCATCGCGGAGACACTCACGATCGCCTGGTCAATCGCCGCCAAAGCGTTCTGTGCAGAAGCTTTGTCAGAAACTGAGGTCAGGTTCACACCCAAAGCGGCAGAGTTTGCATCGGCTTTGGAAGCGTCGAAAGAGATACGGTCGATTTCAGGATTATTTCTGGTACCAACTTGGAAGTCCAGGATGGAACCTACACCCGCCAGCAACTGAGTTCCGTTGAACTCTGTACCTTCGGAGATACGGTCGATCTCGGAAACCAGCTGATCGTATTCCACGTTCAGGAACTGTCTTTCTACAGGACCGATAGTATCGGAAGCTGCTTGTACGGACAATTCTCTCAGACGGATCAAGATCGAAGAGATCTCGTTCATGGAACCCTCGGCCACCTGGACCAGAGAGATACCGTCTTGAGCGTTTCGGGATGCTTGTTTTAGACCGCGAATCTGAGCTTTCAAATTCTCAGAGATCGCTAGGCCGGCGGCATCATCACCAGCTCTGTTGATGCGGAAACCGGAAGCGAGCTTTTCCATGCTCTTATCCAGACCGATCTTCGTCCCCCAGAGAACTCTCTGAGCATTCAACGAAGCACTGTTCGTATTAATTCTGAGACCCATGTTTCCTCCTCCTTGAAGATTTGCTGAGTTTCGATCCTTGAAACTCAGTGCACCTGTTTGGTGCCCTTGGGTGGTTCATTTGCTTACCTTACTCATCGGAGTCCCCAGAAATTCCTAAAGTGATACGTCTCATTTTTTTACATTTCTGGACCGAGGGCTTGTATCAAGCACCCTCGCCCCACCACCCGAAATCAAAGCTAAATAGCTATTATCAATGAAGTTTTTTCAAACCCTTTCGCCGCAGCCTGTAGAGGCAAAAACCCTGTATCTAGCCCTTGGTCCTGTATCAAACAGGCATATCTAGGCAAGTGCAAAGACCTCCTTTATCTATAGATGAAGCTGTTTGACAGTCCCCATGAATGACAGCTAATTGAGATTCACTGCTAGGAGACCCCATGGAAATTCGCGATCCCGTTCACGGCTCTATTTACTACTCTGAACAGGAAGTCGCCGTGCTTGATACGGCAGAATATCAGCGCCTAAGAGCGATCAAACAACTGGGTTATGCCGAGTTCAGCTTCCCGGGTGCGACTCACAACCGCTACATTCACTCTGTCGGTGTGGGCCATCTTGCCGGTGAAACGTTCGATGCGATTTTCCGCGTTTATCCCTTCTCAAAACCCTCAGTCAAAACGCGCTTCCGTCAGGTGCTGCGCCTGGGGGCTTTGCTTCACGACGTTGGCCACGGGCCTTTAAGCCACACCACAGAGCAAGTGATGCCGCATTTGTCCGAGCTGAAGATTCAGCTATACAAAGAACAAGAACAATACGGCGAAGAGGCGCACACGGTGATGAATCACAACCGTCGCGCCAATCACGAAGACTATACAATTAAATACGTCACGGATTCTGCGATCTCCGAAACCCTGCGCACGAACTTCCCTGACATTCAGCCGATCCACGTGGCGTGCCTGATCGACAAGGCCCTGCACTGCCCGGATGATTTCTTTGTCGACAATGGCGTCGACTTCCGCCCGATCCTAAGCCAGCTGGTGTCCAGTGAGCTGGATGTGGACCGCATGGATTACCTTGAGCGTGACAGTTATTTCTGCGGCACAAACTACGGAAAAATCGATCTGTCCTGGTTGATTCAGAACATGACCTTCCACCGTCGTGAAAACAAAATGTATCTGGGCCTGAACCGCCGGGCGCTTTATTCCTTCGATGACTTCCTGATTTCCCGTCACCATATGCACTTGATGGTGTATTGCCATCACAAGAGCATCATCTATGAGGAAATGCTGAACCGTTATCTGACTTCACCGGATTGCACATTCGTGCTGCCGGGGGATATCAACGAGTATACCAAATACAACGACTATCGCCTGCACGAACATCTTTCCGGCGCCAACAACCCGTGGGCGCAAAGAATCGCGCAAAGAAAACCGTTCAAGGTTCTGATCGAGCAGCACAACACGGCGGAATCGGAAAGCCCGGAAGCGATCAAAAAGGCCCTGGAAGCTGACGGCATTGAAGTGATCCGCACCAGTTCCAAGGCGCGTCTGTCGAAGTATCACACGGCTTCCCCGGAAGAGCGTGCTTTGCAAATTTACGTGGTGGACCAGTATGACCGCTGGGCGCAGCCATCCCCGATCAATCAGACGACGGAGATCTTCCAGCGCTATGAAGGCGCTCGTATCATCGACCGAATCTATGTGGCACCTGAAAATCTAAAACAGGCAGAATTGATTCTGAAAAGCCTGAAACTATAAGCGGCCCGTTTAAGGCCGCCTGCTTCTAGTTTCGGAAAGAAAAGAACATCTTTAAAAGGATGATCGTGACAAAGGCCAGACCCAACAGCTTGGGGAAGGCCTTTTTCCATTTTGACGGGAACTTGCGGATGACTTTGACCACTTCAAAGGGCCCAACATCCGTAACCGGGATGTGACCCAGCATCTCGGGCACAGAGCCCATATAAATCAGATAATCCACGCCATCTCGCTGGCAAGCCATCAAATACGCGGGCCCGCGCTTGTAAATCGCCTTCACTTCCGACAGATCCAGCTCCAAAGTCGCCTTGTTCCAAAAATCCTTCAGTGTGTAATGAGGAATGAAGTCCCACCACTGGAACATCGGAGAATGAGGAGTGATCTTGATTTTACCAGTCGCCTGCATTTTAAAAACCTAACTTAAAGAAATAACCTGACCATTCACTGCCGCACCAAACTGACTGACCAGATAGGTCACGGTGTTGGTGATTTTCTCAGGCTCCGTGATGCGCAAGTGTGGTTCTTTCACTTTTAAAGTTTCCACTGCTTCTTTGATGGACTTTGCTTCCGGGTGCATCGCCAGAATGAATTCCTCGGTCAAACCCAGTTTCAACACATTCACGGTGATATTGTGTTCAGCCACCTGCTTGGAAAGACTTTGCGCAAACGGCACCAGCGCCCCGCGGGAACCCGCAAGAATCGGATCCGGATAAACTTCATTCAAAAGATAAAGAATACGACCGCGCTTGCGGTTTTTCAGGAAGTTCAACACCGCATGGGTCAGCATCACCGAAGCTTTGAAGTTATGCTGAATTTCATCATCCAGATAATCAATACTGTCGCCGATCTTATAACGGTTGGGTTTGTTATAAGCCTGAGCATCGATGAACAGATCCACACTGCCAAACGAGTGAGCCGCGGAGCCCACCGCATCCTTGATGTCTTCCGCAGTCTTCATCGGGGATTTGATGCCCAGGGCACGACCGAACTTGGGATTGATTTCACGGGCATCATTGATCTGATTGCAAAAACGCTGGCTGGCACTGTTATCAAAATCCAGCAGCACGCAGTCAGAACCCATTTGGGTCAAACCCATCACCAGACTTTGAACAGTTGAAGTAAATGGTCCAACGATAAGTGCCGTACGCTCTCTTAAATTAAATTCCATGAGCCCCTGTTCCAGAGGCCGTTGTCCGTAACGGCCCCTTCGCTGTTAGATTCTCTCGATGATGATCGCAATACCCTGACCACCGCCAATACAAGCAGAGCCCAGAGCGTACTTGGCGTTGCGGCGATGAAGCTCATACACCAGGTGATTCATAATGCGGGTGCCGGAAGCACCCAAGGGGTGACCGACCGCAATCGCACCACCGTTTACATTGGTTTTTGCCGGATCCAGTTTCAATTCTTTTTCAACCGCCAGGTACTGGGCCGCGAAAGCCTCGTTCACTTCCACCAGATCCATCTGATCCAGAGTCAGTCCGGCTTTCTGCAATGCCAGACGAGCTGCGCCCGCTGGACCAATACCCATAATCGTAGGATCACAACCCACAGAAGCGTAACTCACGATACGCGCCATTGGTTTCATGCCCAGTTCTTTGGCTTTGGATTCGCTCATCAGCAATGAACAGGCCGCCCCGTCCACGATTCCAGAAGCCGCTGCCGCTGTCACAATCCCGTCTTTTTTGAAGACAGGTTTCAGCGTCGCCAGTTTTTCCAAAGTGGAATCTGGCTTTGGATGTTCATCTTTTTCAACAACCACCGTGCCTTTACGACCTTCAACAGTTACCGGGCAGATTTCCTGCTTCATGAAACCTTTTTCAACCGCGGCATGAAAGCGCTGCTGGGACTGGATGGAATACTTGTCAGATTCCTCGCGAGTGATTCCGTACTTCACTGCCAGATTTTCAGCGGTGATTGCCATTGGCATCTTCGCGTAAGCGTCCGTCAGCGCCGAGGTCATCAAATCTTCAAGTTCGAAGTTCCCCATGCGCATGCCATCAAAGCGGACTTTGCGAGCCACATAAGGAATCTGGGACATTTGCTCGACACCACCGGCAAGAACAGCGGTGGCTTCCCCACACTGGATCATCTGCACGGCATTCACCCAGGACTGGAAACCACTGCCACACAGACGGTTGACAGCAAAAGCGCCCACCGCGACCGGCACTCCGGTTTTCAAACCAATATGTCTTGGAAGATAGGCTGCATCCGCACCGGACTGAACCACGTTGCCAAAAACCACGTGATCAATCTTGTCTGCAGATAGACCGGCTTGTTCCAGAGTCGCTTTAGCGGCAGCGACACCCAGATCCGTTGCTGATACGTCCTTCAATGAGCCGCCGAAGGCTCCGAAGGGAGTTCTTTTTCCAGATATAAATACGATTTTTTCCATGCCCTAAGGGTAGGACGCTTACCAGGACCAGGCAAGGCCAATCATCGACAGGCCCTGTTCTTTGTTGGCTTTGTGACTGACAACCAGATCTTTGTTGTTCATGACTTTGTCTTTGAATTGAATATCGGTTGCCGAAGCTTTCGCATCATAATTGACCGCAGCCTTCACCCAGCCGGAATATTCCACCTTCGCCAAAGCCTGGAAGGCTTCAACACGGAAAGAGAACTTGTGACTGACTCCGCGCGGAGTTGCCGCCGGCACCACCACGTCGGTTTTCAGCTTTTCCTGGGTTTCTTCCACAGCACGCCCCAAAAGGCTGTTTTTTATGATTGGAGAATTGAACCACATATTGAAACCACGGTCAGCAATTCGGCTCATCACGGAACCCGTGCTTTCGTTGCTTTGAATGTCCAAAGGAATGATTTTAGCGACGTCTTCTTTGGTGATTTTTGGTGTGACTTTATCTTCAGGAATCACCAGAGGCTTCGTGGTACGCAAGTCCACCTTGGCCCAGCAGGCACCTGAAAAACCCATCATCATTAGAAGGCAAGAAACCAGCAGTCTCATACATACCTCCATATACAAAGAGCATTCCACCCAAAGTGACTCCAGTCCCTTTAAAGCGGAGATAATGAGCAAATAACAGCAGTAGAGCGGGATCTAAGACCAAGGACGTCCAGCGGCACTTCACATGACAACTAATTGTCAGCCAGTCGATGGACTTGTTTCAAAACGATTCATCTGCGCACCGGTTTTGCATCTATGGTGCGTGAACTTGTGGGTCCTAAGAATTCAGTCAGCGGGTTTGTTGTGATTTCAAGAACTTAGATCACAGCCGTCCTGCTGACTGGCTCAAAACGGCACACAAAATTAGTTACTTGTCGAAAAGTTAAACACTGGAGACTCTATGAAACTCAAGAACGTTAAATGTGGCGTAATGGCATTTGCGCTGACAGCGAGCTTCATCGTCCCCCAAACACCTCAACAGGTGTGGGCGGCTGGAAGCACATCAACATTCCCGCTGAATTTATTTGGCGATGACGACAACAGCGATACAGGCCTGGGTTCGACATCCCCGACAATTCCATCCACAGGCGGTGCTGGCGGCGGCAAATCCAACTCAAGCTCCAGCGGCTCTTCTTCACAGCCTCGTTCTTCGACGGTGAAAGCGACTTCAACCACGCCGGGTAAAATGAATGCGGCGAAGGTTCCGGAGGCTTACAGCTGTCCACTCTTCGACAACAGACCTCACGCAGAACTTATTTCTGCCATCGACTCCCTGTCCAAAGAGGTGAAAGCTTCTCCGGAATGTACAGGCAGTCCTTCCGCGAAATCGTTGGAAGACAACGGTAATGCGATCAAAGAAAGCATTTCTGCTCTTCAAAAACTAATGACGGCGCAGGATCCTTCCCAGGTGAATGTGAACTCCATCGAATCCACAATGGCGTCTGCTTTGACGGCGGTGGGCAATCTGGGTGATATCGTCAACAACAACAACTTCCTGAACTCCAAGTGTGGTCGTCAGACGATGTCCACTGGTAAAGTTCTGTTGGCACTGAACGACGTGATCAATGGTCTGGCTCCTTACGCATTGTTCGCAGTTTCCATGAACGCGGCGTTGGGTCCGGCACTTCCATTTGTTATCGGTGGTGCGGTTGCTACCAGCGGTATTTCTGCGATTGCCAAAATGATCGATCAGAACACTCTGGACATGAGCAATCCTGAGCACCGTAAAGCGGTTCTTCAGAACACCTGCCAATACACGAAGGTGGCGAAAAAAGTTCGTTTCATGCAACTGGCTCAATCCGGCAAGATCGAAAAGATCACTCAGGAGCTTGAAAAGAATGTGGACCTTTACAACGCGAAATTTGCCAAGCCAACTGGCGAACTGGCAAACCTGCTGAAGTATAAGGATTCTTCCGAGAAATACCTGGCAGCCGTGGGCAATCAGTTTGTCAGCGATAAAGCGGACATCACAACGGTTGAAGAACAAATCCAAAGCAACAACGACGACCTGATGGTTTGTACACTGGCTAACGAGCTGGTGAACTGGGGTGCGGATGGCAAGACCTTCCCGTCTTCTGCGATCTTGAACCTGGAGCGTGCGACAGTTCAATCGGACCGTACAACAAAACTTCAGGCTTTGACGCTGAAAACCCTGCACACCAATTCCATGAAACGTGTTGCTGAATACGCAGCAAAATCCGGTGACAACGAAGCGGCTTTGAAAGCCTGTGCGCAGACCGGCCGTTCCTGGATCCAGGGCATTCGTCAGGCTGTGAACACCACTGGCAACGTGGTGGCTAAATCCAAGTCTGATCTGGAAGTTCAACTTTCCAGCAGCGCGGACTACCGTCAGTGGAAAGCTCAGTACACTTTGATCGAAACAGAAAGAACTACGATCAAACGTGTTGAGAAAGCAATGCAACAGTTGTCTCAGGACAATTCCATCATCGACCGCTCTGAGCTGGCTCAGCGTATGGTGAATTTGAAATCCGGTCTGTTCGGTTCCCGCAGCTCCTGGGGCTTCGGTAAACCACCGGTTCTGGCTTGGATCAACCACACTAAAACCATGCATGACCAGGCTGTTTCCGGCTTCATCGCCAACATGAAAGCACTGCGCGCAGGTTCTTACAGCCTGACTGACGCTGGCTTGGGCAAGGGCTTGATCATCACTCCGGCGGGCGGTTACTATACCGACCCTAAAATTCAAGTCGCAAGTGCGAAGATCAGCCAGAACCTGGCGAACTTCACTCTGGATCAGTTGCCAGTGGGTTCTCGTGAAAACGAAATCGCGTGTCAGCAACTTGAATCCGCTTGGTTGGACTGGTCTGCAGCGATTGACCATATCGGTGCGATCCAGTTCTTCTGTGATATGATCGATCCGGTTTTGGATGTTAAAATGGATGCGTCTGTTGTGACTTCCTGCCGTGGTAACGCTCAGCTAAATGGCCGTGGCTACGTTAAATCCACTGTGGATCTGGCGAAGCAAGTTCTTAGCACTAAGGGCTATCAGAACGAAGCTACATTGGTCAGCAAAAAGCTGAAAGAGCTTCAGTGCCCAATGCCAGCTGTTTCCGTAATGAATCAATAAGAGTTTCTTAAATTAATGCCAAGTGAAGGGTCTCTGAAAAGAGGCCCTTTTCTTTTTTTAAGGGAAGATGGAAACACGCTCCGAGTTCAGTTGAGCGACATCCAGGATATCCTGACGACTGAGACCCGCCTGCGCCGTGCGAATCACCACCTGCACCCCGGCACGCACATAGTCCTGCAAGTCCGTCTTCAGCACCACTGAATTAACATTGTAAATAAACGGTTTAGCCGCCGCCAGAATCAAAAGATCCCCGCGGGACAGCCCTGAGCTTCCCGACATCACCACCAGTTGCACCCCCGCATTCAAAAGCGCCACAAGATTGTCACGGGAAAGACGACTGCTATCGACATAAAGCACATAAGTGCCTGCCGCCGCCATATCGATAAAGTCCTGACTGGTATAACTGGTTTTACTGACTGAAAGGCCTATGTTCACATTGGGATTGGAAAGCATGGAAAGCAGCTCTGCCTTGCCAATCAAACTGACCTGGTTCTGGCAATAAGTGATACGCGACACCTTCGCGATCTCGGTCACATCCGCCGCCGTCATATTCGAACCCGAATTCTGCTGCAAACACTCCGAAAACTGCGGAGGCAACGCCGCCCACACGGCAGATGACACCAAAAGAACCAAGACAAAAGATAGAACCTTCATAAGCACCTCACCTCAAGTTTAGTGCTTACAAAAAATTATACTCAAAGATTTTCCATGATATTTGCCAAAACCAAGAACGAGGACCGTTCAAAAAGGTCCAGCCGCAAGGCAACGCAGTCGGATGGGCCTTTTTTCAACAGTTCCGGTCTATTCGTCCAAGATGTAGTTGATTGGATCTACTGCGGTGCCATTAATGCGGACTTCATAGTGCAAATGCGGGCCTGTTGAACGTCCGGTGTTACCCACAGCGCCCACAACGTCCCATTTGTTCACGCGTTGACCCACTTGAACATAGATCTGTGACAAGTGACCGAAACGAGTCGTCACACCATAACCGTAATCGATGGTGATCAGCTTACCGTAAGATTCATCGTAACTGGCAAAGACGATCACGCCGTCAGCCGGAGCATACACCGGTGAACCCGGAGCTGCCGCGATATCCAGACCTGCGTGCAAAGCCGTCTTGCCGGTGAACGGAGACACACGATAACCGAAGCGTGAGGTGATCCAGCCCTTGGCAGGTTTCATGTTCGGTGTGGAATTCAACAAGCTTTGACGTTCAGAAAGACTTTCCCAAAGATCGATGACACTTTGTTCTTTCAACTGGGTTTCTTTCACGGCCTTGTCGATGCGAACCACCAAAGAGGCATAGTCCTTATCCGCATTTTCGTTGGCCAGCTCTCCCGCCTGATCATTCAAAGGCTTTTTGTTGGCAAAGACCTGATCCTGTTCTTCCAGGACGTCCGTGCTTTCACGCTGTTCCATAGGTTCGTATTCTTCCACCGGCTGCCCGGCAGCAGGCTTCGGACCCATGGTCAGCTTGGTGATACGGTCGTCGGCATCGACGTTGGTGATCAACTTCAATTTGGTGGTGAAGGTCTTCACACGCTCCAAAGAGTTTTCCAAGGCGCTGACTTTGCTTTCAACCACCTGGAACTGTTTGATCAGCTGCGCATTTTCAGCTTTAAGGCGTTTGTTTTCCATGGCCTGCAGAAGCAGACCGAAGTAATCCACCAGACCGGCGGCAAAAATGATGATAACGATGGCGGAAATAAAGGAGATGGCTTTAAGCCAGGCAGCCGAGAGCACAAGCTTACGGGTTTTCCCCGTCTGATTGCTCACAATAAACAGCGTGACCTTCTTTTTATCCAAACCTTGACCCCTACTTAGATGTCTTCACCAGAGTTATTCGTGAAAATGCACCAGCATCACTGTGACGTTGTCATCTCCACCATTTGCCAGGGCTTGTTCTACACAGGCTTTAACGGCTTTGTCAGGTGTATTTTGATTTAAAATCTCAGAAATTCTTCCATCCTCCACCAAACCGGAAAGTCCGTCAGAGCACATGAGGAAAATTTCCCCAGGGAAGATCTCGCGCTCAATGATATCAGGATAAACTTCACGCTCATAACCCACACTGCGGGTGATGACATTTCGCCCCACAAACTGGCGCACCTGCTCTTCACTCATCACACCGGCACGCAGCTGTTCATTGATCAAAGAATGATCTTCCGTGATCTGCCACAGATTCGGACGCTTGAACAAATAACAGCGGGAATCGCCGACGTTTCCGACATAAAGATGTTTGCCGCGGATGTAAGCCATCACCATGGTGGTGCCCATGCCGGCAAGCTCGGGACGCTCGTTGGCGGCCTTGTCAAAGATGCGTTTTGAAGACTCTTCGTAAGCGTGCAAAATCATTTCGCGCGGCGATTTTTTTGCAGCTTCGGGCTGAAGCATGATTTCTTCAACCGTCTCTACAGCCATGCTGGAAGCGACTTCCCCGCCCATATGGCCACCCATTCCATCCGCCACGATAAACAAACCCAGTTCCCGATTAATAAGGCAGGAATCCTGGTTCGAATCACGACGAAGACCTTTATCTGTCAGATACCACGAGTCAAATTTCATAGTTGTATCATTTTCACCCACTACCGACAGAAGAGTCAAAGTCTGGCCCTAGACTTGGGTCGCAATCTTTGAGTCCGGCTCACCATCTTCTCAATTTCAAGTGTCATAATACCGATAGAAAGGGGTGAGGTCTTATGAAGAAGTCACCGACTTTCAGAAAATATATTGTGCTGTCCCTGCTTCTGCACTTTGTGGTCGTAGGAGGCTTTTACATCACGAGTTTGCTAAAAGAAGAAGCCCCCCTGAAAGAGACTGTCAGTATTGATTTTCTGACGCCGGAACAATTGCAACAATTTGCCCAAGCTGAACAAGCCCTGCAAAAGAAGGCTTTGCAGGTGCCTGCCAATCAGATTGTAGAGCAAAGTGAGACCTCTGCGAATGAGGAAGAGGTCGACACGCGCTTCCTTTCCGCCAAAAATCAGAAGGTTAACAAGCAAACTATCGCCGCTGAACGTGGTCAATTCCAGAACACCAAAAAAGACCAGGCTGTAAAATCGGGTCCAAAAGGCGATGGCCGCCAGAAAAATGTGGCCAAGTCTGAAGAGTCCCAGAAACAAATCGCCAAGGATCTTTTCAAAGGTTTTGATGCCAATGAGGCCATCGAAAGACAGAAGGTTGCTGACCAAAAAACTGGACTGGGTGAAGGTCGTGGCACCGGTGAACAAAACACCGGAACCGGCGCTGAAGCCAGCCAATCCAATGATTATATTAAAGACGTTGAAGTGGGTCTTGAGACTTTGCTGAACACTCGCGAGTTCAAGTACTACTCTTACTACAACCGCATTCGCAAACAGCTGTCCCAGCACTGGGAAGGCCGCGTGCGTGATAAACTGAGCAAAATGTTCAAAGAAGGACGTGCTCCAGCTGCTGCCAATCAGGATCGCATCACAAAACTGATGATTGTTCTGAATGACAAAGGAACCCTGGTGCGTGTTCAGGTTCTGAGTGATTCTGGCGTGCAGGATCTGGATGACGCTGCCATCGAGGCCTTCCGCGCTGCTGCTCCATTCCCGAATCCGCCAAAAGGCATTGTGGAAGGTGACGGCACTGTGAAAATCCGCTGGGACTTTGTTCTGGAAACCTAAGCTCTTTTCGTGAGGCTTTTTCATTAAAAAGCCTCTGCCGACTTCCCTCGTGCAAATCACTTCGCTTCCTGTTATGACGGGCCTATGCAATCCACTTCTGCAAAGCCCAACACTCCCTTCGCATTACTGATTCTTCTGCTGGCCAGTCTGACGGCTTTCGGCCCACTTTCCATCGACATGTATCTGCCGGCGTTTCCGGCGATTGCAGAAAATCTGAATGTGCCTTTGTCTTCCGTGCAGATGTCACTGGCCTCTTTCTTTATCGGCCTTGCCACCGGTCAGATTTTCTATGGTCCGATCACCGATCGTTTCGGGCGCAAAAAACCTTTGTACGTGGGTTTGGGAATTTACGCGTTGGCGTCTTTGGTGTGTGCATTCACCAAAAATGTGGAGATGCTGATTTTGTTCCGCTTCCTGCAGGCTCTGGGTTCCTGTGCGGGCGTGGTGATTTCACGTGCGATCGTGCGTGATTTGTTCACCCACCAGGAAACCGCTCGTGTGTTTTCACTTTTGATGCTGGTGATGGGGGTTGCTCCGATTCTGGCTCCGTTCTTTGGCGGTTACATTTCTGAGTTCTTCGGCTGGCGCGCCATCTTTGCTTTGATGGTGATTATCAGCACGTCCTGTATCGTGATGCTGGCCATCTTCCTTCCTGAGAC
Source organism: Bdellovibrio bacteriovorus (assembly GCF_048286975.1). Taxonomy (GTDB): domain Bacteria; phylum Bdellovibrionota; class Bdellovibrionia; order Bdellovibrionales; family Bdellovibrionaceae; genus Bdellovibrio; species Bdellovibrio bacteriovorus_H. The sequence goes on from NZ_JBLVRT010000001.1 coordinate 447,108, forward strand.
ACATCAGCCGGATCAACGGGTGCATATCAAAGACTCTTTGAAAAACTATGTGCAGATTATCAAAGACCGCCACTTCATGGGTTATGCTTTGGCTGGCGGCGCGGCCCAGGCGGGATTATTTGCCTACATCACAGGCTCATCGTTCGTGTTCATCAACCTGTTTGGAATTCCGGCGAAGAGCTTTGGTTGGGTTTTTGGCTCAAACGCCATCGGCCTGATTGCCTGTTCACAAATCAATGCCCGCCTGCTGAAACGCCTGAGCTATGACGTGATCTTAGAAAAAATCTTTGTCGTTCTTGGGGTGCTGGGCGCAATCCTGGCTATGGCCGGGATCTTTAACTGGGGCTTCTGGGGTCTGGCAATCCCGTTATTCCTGTTCATCGCGGCCCTGGGCATGACCTTCCCAAATGCCACCGCGGGCGCCATGGCGACACAAAGAAAGGCAGCGGGCAGTGCCTCTGCCCTATTGGGAACTTTGCAGTACGGGATTGCGGCGCTGTCGTCGGCGGCTGTCAGTCGTTTGCATGATGGCACAACTTTGCCGATGTGTGCGATGATCGGCTTCTGTGGCGTGCTGGCCTTGGCACTGCATCGTTTGTTGGTGAAAAAAACCGTCTGATCGTCTGCGGGCACATTTCCCCGGTTGCAGGGCACTCTGCCCTGCCTTGTTTCGTGTAACTCAATTTAAGCCGAACACAGACAGCGCAAAACTTGCATCCACGGCCTTCTTATCCATCAAAATTGATGAAGAGGAGGTCCTCCGTGAAGCATCATCCAACCAAACCCGTCCCTTCCGCAGGCAAACCCACACAAAAACGCAGCCCCCCGTTGCATGAAACCGGGCGACATCAAAAACCATCAAAACCTGAGGTGGGCCGCGTACAACACACTCCCGAAGGCACCATAGAGGAAAGCCACGAAGAACAGGCCCCCTAAACTGAAAAATATTCATTCGGGGCTGTGCAGGGTGCAGCCCCTTCGTCCTAAATAGAGCCAGAACTCTTGCTGCGGGGCTTAAAGGCATGGACTCCTCCTCTGTAGAGTGCTAGTTTGCAGTCGCTATAAAAGACTGAAAAAACTTAGGAGAACCACGTGGATAACACTAATCTCAAAAACGCAAAACCTGAGGTTCTGGACTCTATCGCGAGACGCGCCCATTACCTGGCTACCCAGATGATCTGGCAAGCCAATCACCGCACCGACAAAGAAAAAGGCGACCCAAAAATTGGTGGTCACCCGGCCGGCTGCGCAAGCTCCCTTCACATCATGGGTGCGCTGCACCTGTTGGTAAAATCAGGTTTCGATCACATCGCGAACAAACCGCATGCTTCCCCAACAGATCACGCTTACAACTATCTTTTGGACAATTTGCTGAAGTCCGATCTTTCCAAACTTTCTTTGGAAGAAGCCAACCAGGCTATGCACGGTCTGCGCAAGTTCTCCAACGGTGACGAATATGTGTTCCAGTCCTACCATTCTGCGTATGACCCGGATCAGCACAACTTCTTCCCGTCTGGTTCCGTGGGCATTCCTCCTGTTGAGGCCGGTTACATGGCTTTGGCTTACCGCTATGCTGCTGAACACGGTTACGATGTGCCTAAAGACGCACACTTCTGGGCTGTTTGCGGTGACTCTGAATTCCGTGAAGGTTCCATGTACGAAGCGGTGCCTGACTTCTCTGAACGTGAGATCGGCAACCTGACTTGGATTCTTGATTACAACCGTCAGTCTTTGGATGGTCACCGTCTGGTGAACAACGCGATCCTGGGTGGTACGGATGCAGACCGTGTTGAAAGAACAATGGCTGCCAACGGCTGGGAAGTGATCCAGGTTCGTCACGGCGGCAAGCGTGAAGCCTTGTTCGCGAAAAAAGAAGGCGAAGCCTTCAAAAACTTCCTTGAAAAAGAACTGACTGACTATGATCTTCAAGCGTTGCTTTTGGTTCATGACCTGAAGCTGCTTAAAGACACTTTGGCCAAGGACTATCCTTCACTTAAAAAATTCCTGACTGCAACTGCAGACCAGGACGTTTATGAAGCACTTCGTGATTTCGGTGGACACGACATGATGTCCCTGGCGAAAGCCATGATGAAATCCAAAGAGTCCAAGCGCAAACCAACCATCATCATCGCTCACACCCTTAAAGGCTGGGGCTTGAAGGCGGCGGCTCAGCAGGGCAACCACTCTTCTCTTCCACACGAAGATGAAGTTGAAGAACTGCGCGCAAAACAAGGCATCACTGGCAATACACTTTATGCTCGCTTTGATGACAAATCCGTTGAAGGCAAATTCCTGGCTGCTCGTGGCGAGAAGATCTATGCTGACATCAAGGCTCAAAACGCCTTGAAAGCAAAAAACCAGGAATTCTTCCTGACCAAACTTGCTGAGTTCGGCGATATGCCATCTTCTTTGGAAATCAACACGAAGATGACAAGCTACCCGCACACACAGTGGATGCTGGGCCAATTGACTGCAAAACTGACTCGTATCTCCAACACTTCTTTGAATGAGTCTGAATTGAAAGCGGGCCAAAAAGCCCTGACGGACAATGAAAAACCATTCAAACTGCCAGGTGAGCTGTTCATCTCCATGGCTCCGGACGTGGGTACTTCCACGAACTTGAATCCAGCGATGGATGGCAAGATCTTCGGTGCTCAGGAAGTTCAGGACATCGAGGCTGAGCTGGGCGTAAAAGACGGCAAGCTTCCGGATCTGGTTCCTGGTGAAGACGTTACGGATCGTTTCCTGCGTTTTGAAATCGCGGAAGGCAACGTTATGTCATGCGTGGGCGCATTCGGAAAAATGCGTGATATCGTGGGCGTGCCAATCATCCCTTTGATGACCGTCTATGACTTCTTCCTGAAACGTGCATTGGATCAGTACTTCTACAACCTTTACTGGAAATCCTCTTTCATCTGCGTGGGTACTCCATCAGGTGTGACACTTTCTCCGGAAGGTGCTCAGCACGGCTGGAAATCTGACGTTCAGATTCCAAATCAGATCACTTGGGAACCATACTTCTGCCAGGAGCTTGACTGGATCATGGTGGATGCGATCCGCAGACACGTATTGAACGACAACGCAGGCCGCTCTGGCGTATTGCTTCGTCTGGTGACTCGTGGTGCAGAACAAAAAGACTTCACGAAATATCTTTCCAAACAAGCTCGCTTCAAAGTGGGTCTGGAAGGCAAACTGTCCCGCGCGGAATTCCCGGTGGCGGGCGCGGTGAACGAAGAAGAAGTGGCGGCGATGAGCGAGGCAGAAATGTTCGCTGTTGTTCGTGAAGACGTTCTGAAAGGCGCGTACTTCCTGATTGATTACCGTGGTTACGCTGGCTACGAGCCGGGCGACAACGTGATCAATATCTTCGCGATGGGTGCACTGGTGGCTGAAGCCATGAAAGCTTCTGAAGCTCTTCTGGCTCGTGGTATCTATGCCAACGTGATCGTGGTGACTTCATCTGATCTGTTGACTGGTATCCAGGCTCACGAAAACGATTACCACTATCTACGCAACGAACTGGGCATCAATGCGGATCTTTATCTGAAAAAAGCAGAAGAGATCTCCACTGGTGATCTGATCACGGTTGCGGGTCGCCGCGTTCCAATTGTCAGCGTTCACGATGGTGAAGCCGGTCTGTTGGATAACTTGGGTTCTATCATTGGTGTTCGCCAGGAATGCCTTGCAGTTCGCAAGCACTCCAAGTGCGGTCGCCCTTCTGAGATCTTCAAGTACCACCACCTTGACGACGCTTCGATCGTTGAAGCTTGCGGCAAGGTTCTTTCTGAGACCGCTCTTGAAAAAGTCATGGTTTCTGAACAGGCATTGGGCGAAGCAAACCAAGCTTCCCACAAGGCCGCTCACTGGACTGATTTGTGGCCATCCGCAACTCACAGCCAGAAACACTAATGCGCAAAACGCAAAAACAAGAACTCCCCTTCGATGGGGAGTTCTTTTATTCCCGCAGCAAACGTTTTGAAGAAGTCGTCTTTTTCGTCCACTTCTTCGAAGGCAGCAAAAAACAGCTGCTTCGTCACATCAAGCTCGTCAACGAAATGGGCTTTGATGCCTTCGCCTTCAATCTTACCGGCACCCACAAAGATCTGACATCACTTAAGCTTCCCATCAGCTCCAAAGGCGGGTTCGGGCTTAAACATATCTATGCTGATCAGATCGAAACCCTGCTGAATCAAGTGCCGGGCAGAAAAATCATCTTTTCGTTTTCAAATCCCACGGCTTCGGCCATTGAAGCGATGGCACGACGCAATTGCAGCGACACTGTGGCACTGGTGTGTGATAGCGGGCCCTCCGGAAAGTTCATTCCGTCGGCCTACAACCTTTACACGCACGAATACAAGATCCGCCCTTTGCCGTTGCGTCTGGCTTTGACCCCGGTGCTGAGTCTTGCCTGGAGCCCGTTCCTGCACAAGGATCTGGACAAGGACCTAAAGACTTTCCCGCAAGGCTTCAAGATTCTTTCCATTCGTGGCTGGAAGGACCTGCTGATTCCACCGGATCACATCGACCACGTGTTTGAACCCCACACGAATCTGGATTGGACCAAACTGTCACTGCCCGAAGCCGGTCACCTGACGGGGCTGCGTGATTTCAAATCCGAATATGCGCCGACGCTGGAAAAATTCCTGAACAGTGTCGCAACCCCTTTGACATGATATTTGATCCGCAAAACCCTTTCCCCCTGAGACCCCTGACGGACTATGCCTATCACGAAGCTCAAGCCCATGCGGCTTTGGTGGACGAGTGGCTGGGCTTTCAGTGCCTTGAGGTGGAAAATCAAATCCGCTCTCTGCCGAAAAATGCGGGCGAACATCAGAACTGGGAACACCTTTCGCTGCAGGCGTTTCAAACCCCATACTGCGAAATTCACAACATTCTGGATCTTTTGCAGCCACAACCCGGTCAACATATCGTGGATCTGGGCTGCGCCTATGCGCGCATGGCCTTTGTTCTGCATCGCCATTATCCCGGCTGCAGCTTCACTGGCTTCGAACTGGAAGCTTTACGTGTGCACGAGGCCCAACGGGTTTATTTCCATCACACGGGAAAAAATCTGAATGCCCTGGCACAGGATCTGTCGGCCGCTGATTTCATCCCCCCGGCGGCAGACATTTATTTCATCTTTGATTTCGGCAATCAAAGATCAGTTGAAAAAACCCTGAACGACCTGAAAGACCTTGCCAGACGCCAGTCCATCACTGTGGTGGCCCGGGGAAAACTGTCCAGATTCTGCATTCACAAGGACCACCCTTGGCTGACGGCCATTCAGGAGCCTCAGCATTTCGCGCATTTTTCCATCTACCGTTCCTGATTTGCACTTACACAACAAGCTTTGGTTTTTGTAGCTGAATCCGGCCCCATTTTCTATTCTGGGAATCCTGGAGGGGACCCATGAAAATGATTTTGCCATCAGCACTGCTGCTGACCGCTGCCCTGTTCACTTTTGCGCAAGAATCTTTAGCTGGCTTCGGATTCGGAAAACGAAACGTCGGCTACATCTACGAAACCAGTTTTTCATCCATGGGATGGCGCTATCTGTCCCTGCTTGAAGACAAAAGCACGGATGATCCCAAAACCCTGGAATCATCCCAGCGCAATGCCTGCTACAAACGCTATGGCACCATCATCAATGACAACACTTTGGACATTCGCATCGCCATCGGTTACTTCGACTGGACAACAGGAAGCAACGTGCACTACGCCGGACGCAGTTACGGCGTCAGTCCTTCTTTGGACATCGGTGCTTATGAGGCCCTGAAAGATCTTTTGACGTCCTCTTGTGGTGGCAAGGCCCGCTTCTGCGGCTTCCGCAAAGATCCGCAGAACAGTTCACTATTCACCCGCGAAGTCACAATCCATGGCAAGAAAGTGCTGGCCCGTGTGGAAATTCGCTTCTCATCAGCGACGGAAATCCTGTCCGAAAACCTGGGCAGATATCGCGACACTCAAAATCAACGCTCCCGCTATGCAGACGACTTCTTCAGTCGATCTCTGCGGGAAGCTGACGCCGTGTTTTACTTTGGGCATGCCAGAAATGGCGGAGGACCGGATTTTTATCCTCCCGTTTTTATTCCCGGCACCAACAAGCTGAACTACAGCGGCTATTACAAAGCCAAGCGCCCCGGGTTTAACAAGATGCTAAGTGCACTGGATTCTTCCCGGCAGGCTCCGGTGGTTGGGCTGATGGCGTGCGCTTCCCGAGATCACTTCCTGCGCCGCACACGGGCTGTGGCGCCGAATTCCGGAGTCATCAGCTCGATGGATGTGTTGAACGTGGACTATGTCTATACCGCGATGATCGGGGCAGTGGATGCTTTGTTGCGCGGTCAGTGCCAGAAAAGCTTCTATCAATCCATTCGTATGACCAGTGGCAATCAAAAGTACATCACCATGGATGGAATGTTCGAATAAACTCACATCAGGCCGGAGTAATGTCCGGCCTTGATTTGCAAATCAGCAAAGATTGATTTTTGCGTCGGTCTTGATCCTCTCTTTTACTATAATAAAAACATCATAGCCGAAGGAGGAAACCATGAGTCAGCTTGAGCATCTGCCTCACCCCAGCCGCTTGCCTTCTCTGAACCATCACACACTGGCCTTTTTCTCCAACCCCGAGGACGCTCGCAAAGCTGCCTCAGAGCTGGTCAATGCCGGCTTTCATGAAGCCGACCTCAATGTCTTTGAAGGCGACGATGGAGTTGAAGCCGTGGATCTGGATTCAATCCACGCCGACCTTATGGAAAAGTACTATCGTAAATTTGTGAAATTTTCAGACTCGGCCGAATGGCATTTTTTGACCGAGGCCGACGATGAATTGCGCCGAGGGCATATCCTGATGTGCCTGGTGACCATGAACGTCGAAGAAAAAGACGTGGCGGTACCGATCCTAAGAAAACACAAGGCCTTTGATATTCGCTACTGCACGGGCATCGCGATTGAAGAGGTTGTTTAAGCCTTCTATCTAAGGTACATCTGTCACATTCCCTGTGAGGTGACAGATGACCGACCTTGAATTCAATATTTACAAAGTACCTTCGGAATTCGGCGAATGGCTGGCAGCCTTTGAAGGCGACCAGCTGATTTTTCTGGGCAGCTACAATGCCGGTAAAAAGCTGGTGGAAGGTGACCTTGCCGCCTTGATCGAAAAATTCTATTCCGTGCGAATCGGCTCTTTCCAGCCTGCCAAATGGAACCAGGGTAATTTCTGGACAACTCAGCACCAGATCAAACTTCAAGGCACCGAATTCCAAATGAAAGTGTGGCTGGAGCTTCTAAAAATTCCCGCCGGTAAAACCGTCACCTATTCTGAACTGGCCAAAAAACTGCGCAAGGGGTCGGCGGTGCGCGCTGTCGCCACGGCAGTGGGAAAAAATCCCATCAGCTACTGGATTCCCTGCCACCGTGTGATTGGCAAAGGCAGCAATCTTTTGAAATATCACTGGGGCCCGGAAGTAAAAGAATATCTGCTGACAAAAGAAGGCGTTCTTTAAAACTTCAGATTGAAGTTCAGCGTGATGCCGGGATTTTGCTCGTAATCGTATTTATCAGCAAAATCGACGTTCGGGATCACCTGAACGTCGAGCATATTCTTGTAAAGAATGCGGCTCCAGGCCACACCAAGATTGTAGCTTTTCATCTGATAGTTCGGCCGATTTGTTGATGTCACAAAAATATTATAAGACATGTTGGACCGGTTCGAGAACCAGTGCCCCAGAGCCACACCGTTGGTCACCGTGAACAAATGCGCGCGGTCTTCATAATCACCCTCATTCACAAAAGTCAGATTGAAGCGCTGGGATAGTTGAAAGGCAAAGTTGAAAGCCAGGAAGATCCCGGTCCCCCTGTCGGCCTCGGCATAAAACTGCAGTTTCGGATTTACCCGATAGTTTTTGCCCCGTTCAACAACACTTTCAAATGTCAGAGAGTGGGAAATCAGAAAAGATCCGGCAAAACTAATACGGGGCTGGAAGGATGCTTTAACATCACCCAGCTTGCGGAAAAAACCCAGCGTCGCACCATAGTCGCGCTCACGCGGGGTCTGACGAAGATATGTCTGGGTAATACCACGCTCTTTGGTCTCGTCATAGCTGGTAAAGGTGATCTGCCAGTATTCTTCCACATTGGGAAGTCGCAAATTAAAATTGAAACCAAAGGCATCGGTGTAGCCTTCTTTTTCATTGTAATAAAAAGACGGCTCAATCAAAAAAGCGGTTTTATTCTGTTTGGTGGTGTACTGCTGACCGGCCAGAAATAAATCCACCCCTTCGGCCACACCATCAAACCACTCAGAAATGGCGATATTGCCGGTGATGAAGGATTTTTCCCATTTGCCTTCCTTGGACTCCGACTCGGCTTCCGAGTATTCAGCGCGCGCATTTCCGCAATACAGGGCCAGGGCCAGCATCACTGACCCCAGAGCACTTTTGCGCGCGAAAGATATTAGTGCTTTTTTCCCCTTCACGTTTTAGTCTCCAAACATGAAGTATTTTAGACTTATACTTTGCCTCCTGTCGCTGAGTATCTCACTGCTGGCTGCAAAATCAGTCCAAGCCTACATTCCTCAACGTGGTAACGTCGTGGCCACACTCAGTCCCTATTACTTCAAAACAAACTATGATGGTCACGAGCAGGGACAAAATAAAAACACCACCGGAATTTCTTTGGTGGCCAATGGCGATGTCGACAACAAAGGCAGTCTGGAAATCGCTGCAATCTATATGAACAAGACCTATTTCCGTGAGGACGGCAGCAGAACCGTCGCCGAAAAAACCCAGCTGATGCACATCACAATGGGGTATCGCCGCTGGTGGACCGAACCCTTTTCGACTTCCTTGGCTCTTTACACTTCTTATCCGATGGGGCCCGTGGATGTGCTTCACAATGATTTCACTCCGGAAGAGGACATGGGCACCACCGCTCGCTCCACCACTGAAACCGGCCTGGATCTGGCACTTCAGTATGAATTGATCAACCGCGAACGCTTCTCGATTGTGGCCGAGGGACGCTACTCGTACTCACTGACCAAAAAATCCAGCGAGTACGCTGATCAGTACGGCGCCAGCATCGGGATCAGATACTTCATTCAAAGCAAAGTGGCGTCCCCGAAAGAGCTTCGCGAATAATCAGGCCCTGATTTAGGTAATTTAAATATTTGATTTTAATTGTCTTTTTAGAAACACAAACTTTGGTCCATATTTGAAAATAGCCTCTTTACTTACACATAATTTACATAGTAATTTATGTGTAAATGGAGAGCTTCAAATGAGCACCCTCGCCCTTCCCGAACTGGCTAACATCCCCTTTGTCTCTGCCGAGCAGCTGCAACCGCCGCCGGGCCTTCCCACCGGCGTGAATGTCCTGGATGACTTTCTGCTGTGGAAAGGAGTCCCGCAAGGCGACCTCAGTCTGCTGCAGGGAGCTCCCGGCACCGGTGCCACTTCCTTGTGGATTCGCATCGTTCAGAACGTGCATTCACAAAATAAGTGGGCGGCGTGGATCAATGGGGATGCTCAGCTTTTCCCCGCTCATTTAAGCAACTACAAAATCAATCTGAAGAAACTGCTGGTGGTCAAAGAGCCCAAAGAAAACGAACAGCTTTTCTGGCTGCTGCAGGAGCTGATCACCAGTTCCCTGTTTGAAGTGATCGGCTGCAATCTGAAAGAAATGTTTTTGAAAAACCATCAGCTGCAAAAATTGAAACGACTTTGTCGTCTGCACAAGGTCGCTTTGGTTTTCGTAAATCAGAAGGCCAGCAAGTTTGTAAATCCGCTGTTCAGTCTGATGATTCATTTTCAACGCGACTTTATCACCATCCAAAGGGCCTTGCACCGTCCGACGCCGTTCAATCTGGCAGGGAGTATGATTCATGCGAACTTTATGCATCAATTTAAAAACACCGCAAGAAAGCTCCTCAGCTGAGGCCTTTTTGGTGCTGAGCCCGCGCGCTCAGTACCGCTTCCCGCACTATATCTTCGTGGACATTGGCTCGACCCAGCACTTGATGGGCGGCGAAATGGGCTGCCTTGAAAAAGCGCTGGAAATCGCCTCGAAGTTTGCCCCTGATGCCAGTGCCGCCATTGCTGACACTCCTGCCGGCGCACAAATGCTGGCCAAGTGGCGTCCGTCGCATATCAGTCTGCGCGGCAAAGAACAGGAAAGCTTCAAAGGCCTGGGACTGGATGCCCTGAAAGATCTTGAGGGTCTTTCCCCGTGGGCGCAGAAAAAACCGGTCGAGCACATGATTGCCTTCTTTCACACCCTGGGTGTGTATGGGTTGGAAGGTGTTCTGAATTTTCGTCTGAATTCACTGCGTGAACGTTGGGGGGATTTTGGTGTTTTACTTTGGAATCGTCTGCATTCTCAGGACTCTCAGGTCATTTCACCTCTTGTGCCTCGCGACCCTCTTGTGGGCTATGGCTACCTGGATGATCCCTTAGGCTCAGCGCCTCTGCTGATGAACCGTCTGAAAGTTCATCTGGACATTCTGTTTGCGCGCCTGCAGGGCCTGGCCCGTCATGCGCAGCGCCTGGATGTGGTTTTGCACTGTGAATACTCGGACAAACGGTACAATCTTTCGATTGAACCCGTCAGCCCGACGCGCGATCAGGAATTGTTCGAGGATCTGCTGTTCAAAAAGCTAGAACAGCAGGTTCTGGAAAATCCGATCCGGGAATTTGAAATCACTTTGTTTGACGTGCCGGAAAAAATCCAGCAGCTGGATTTCTTTGAACCGCGCGACAACACCGAGGATCGCTGGCGCCGTCTGATCAGTTTTGCCAAACAATCCCAGTGTGAAATGGGCTTTCTGCAAATGGAAGCCAGTCATTTCCCCGAACAAAGTTTCCGTCTGGTGACCGACTGGCCCGAGGACTTTAAACCTCAGGATCTGGTGGAAAGACAGGACGAGGCTTTGCAGATCAAATCGGTCTATGCAAAAGCGTTGGCTTCCAGCCCGCGCCCGTCCCTGCTGCTAGAAAAACCCCAGGCACTGAGCGCGGGTGAAGTGCAGAAGCTTCGGTTTGTGTCGTCGCTTCCCAGTGAACGCATTGAATCGGCCTGGTGGCAGATTTCAGTTCAGGATTTAAAAAACAGAGATTATTACTTTGCGCTCTCTCATCAAGGTCAACTGCTGTGGGTTTTCAAAGATCGCATAAATTCACAGGTCTACTTGCATGGGTACTTTGACTAATAAAGCTTTGGTTCCTTCACAAAATTCCAGGCTGCCGGCCAAACCCCGGCCGCGCGCCAAAGGCTTCGTCGAACTTCTGGGTCGCAGTAATTTTTCTTTTCTGCAAGGGGCTTCCAGTCCTGAAGAAATGGTGGCGCAAGCCGTGGAGTTCGGTTACGACGGCATGGCGCTGTGTGATCTGAACGGCTTGTACGGCGTGGTCCGTGGCTTTCAGACCATTCAGTCCCCGTCCTTGTTCACGGCCTCGCCACAAGTGAAGGACGGCTTTCATTATCTGATTGGTTCAGAGCTGACTTTGACCGATGAAAGTTCCGTCGTGCTGATCCCGATGAACAAACAGGGTTATTCGCATCTGTGTGAGATCCTGACATTGGGAAAACGTCAGGCGGCCAAGGGCTTTTCCAAACTCAGTCTGGAACAGATTGAAAAATACAATCAGGGTCTTTTGTGTCTGGCCATTCCGCCGTGGACGGACGAACGCTATGAAAAGCTTGAAAAGATTTTCGACAACCGTCTGTATCTGCCGCTGTGGCGGGATCTGACCTGGGAATCCCAGGAATTCTGCAGACAGGGATTTGCGCTGGAAGAAAAATACCAGGCTCGTTTGTTTGTTACCCAGCGCCCGTTCATGCACAGTCCGGAACGCAAACCTTTGTTTGATGTTCTGACCTGCACGCTTCATCACACCACCTTAGCCGAAGCCAAAAACAGACTGATTCAGAATTCCGAGAGATGCTTAAAAAGCCTCGATGATATCTCTTGGCTGTGGCAGGATCGGCTTGATCTTGTGGAAAAAACTGTGGAGATCTCGGCACGTGTGACGTTTTCACTCAATGAGATACGTTACCGCTATCCCGCATCCAGCTTGCCTTCCGGGATGACACCCACCGAACACATGCGCCACCTCACATTGAAAGGCGCCGAAAGCCGCTACCCTGAGGGCATTCCTGACAAAGCCTTAAAACAGATCGAACACGAACTGGAACTGATCAAAGATCTTCAGTACGAAGATTACTTTCTGACTCTGAAAGAGATCTGTGATTTCGCTTCGGCCAGAGGAATTCTTTATCAGGGCCGTGGTTCCGCTGCCAACTCGGTGGTGTGTTTTTGTCTGGGCTTAACTGCGATTGATCCGGTGAAAATGAATCTGCTGTTTGAACGTTTCCTGTCGCGGGAACGGCGCGAACCGCCGGACATTGATATCGACTTTGAACACAGCCGCCGCGAGGAAGTGATTCAGCATATCTATGAAAAATACAACGAACGCCACGCCGCCATGGTGTGCACGGTGATTCGTTATCGTTCCCGTATGGCTATTCGTGAAACCGCCAAGGTGTTCGGCATGCCTCTGGCCAAGATCAACGCCATGATCAAGTTCATGGGCCGCGATGGAATGAAGCGCCTGCTGGATCCCGCCGTGGCCGCGGATTTCGGCATGGAGCCGGGCCCCTGGAAGATGTTCATGGCGCTGGCTCAGCAGCTGCACGGATTCCCCCGTCATCTGGGCATTCACAGCGGCGGTTTTTTGATCACTCAGGATCCCATCACCGAAATGGTTCCCGTGGAAAAAGCCACCATGAATGGCCGCTATGTCATTCAGTGGAACAAGGACGACGTGGATTTCCTGCGTCTGATGAAGATTGACGTTTTAAGTCTGGGAATGCTGACGTGCCTGCGCAAGTGCTTTGATCTTTTGCGTGATGTGAAAGGCAAGGACTACAGCCTTGCCACTTTGCCTGCCGATGACAAGCCCACTTACGACATGATCTGCCGTGCGGAAACCGTCGGTGTCTTTCAGATTGAATCCCGCGCGCAGATGAACACGTTGCCGCGCATGCAGCCGCGGAATTTTTATGATCTGGTGATTGAAATCGCCCTGATCCGCCCCGGCCCATTGCAAGGGGGCATGGTGCATCCATTCTTGAAACTGCGCCAGAATCGCCCCAAAGAAATCAAATATGCGCATCCGGCCCTGGAGCCGATTCTAGAAAAAACCATGGGCGTTCCCATCTTTCAGGAACAAGTAATGAAGATGGTGGTGGCTGTGGCGGACTTTACTCCGGGGGAAGCAGATGAACTTCGCCGGGTGATGTCTTCGGCCTGGAAACGCAAAGCCACCATGGGTGGCATCGAGCAGCGCCTGCGCACCGGGTTTGCCCGTCACGGGATTTCCAGTGAATACGCCGATCAGATCTATAAAACCATCGAAGGTTTTGCCAACTATGGCTTCCCCGAAAGTCACTCGGCCAGCTTTGCTCTTTTGACTTATGCCAGCTGTTATCTGAAATGCCACTATCCGGATGTATTTGCCTGCGGGCTTTTGAACAGTCAGCCCATGGGCTTTTACGCTCCCCGCACAATCATCGCCGAGGCTCAAAGAAACGGCGTGGTGGTGGCACCCTTGGACGTGCAGAAGTCCGACTATGACTACACCATTGAAAAAACCGCCTCGGGTGATCAACTGCGTGTGGGATTAAGATCTATTTATGGCATTCCCGAAGCATTAATTCGCAGAATTGAAGACAGCCGCAAAGACGAAGGTCTTTATCAGAATCTGGCCGACTTTATTCGTCGCACCCAACTGCCACGCAGTATGCTGCTGAAACTTGCCGCCGCCGGCGCTTTTGAATCTTTCAACGGCAATGTGCGGGAACTGATCTGGAATCTGGAATCTTTAAGCCTGGATCAGCAAAGCTTCCTGTGGGGCCACCCCAAAGAACAGTTTGAGCTGGGTGAAGACGAGGATGAACCTGAACATCTGCCCTTTGAATCCAACTGGGACCGCCTGCGCCGCGAATATGACAGCAAGGGGTATTCCGTTGAATCCCACCCGATGTCGGTGCTTAGAACCTATCTGCAAAGCAAAAGCGAAGCTCTGCGCGAAAAACGTTTTGTGCCTTATTTTTCTTCGGACGATCTAAAACGCATGAAAACAAAAACCAAGGTGCGGGTTGCAGGTCTGGTGGCCATCACTCAGCGCCCGCCCACGGCCAAGGGCATGTGCTTTATCACCCTGGAAGACGAGTTCGGCTTTATGAACATCGTCATTCACCCTGAGATCTATCAGAAAGACCGCACCACGATTTATACCCGCTCGCTGCTGGAAATCCATGGCCAGGTTGAAAAAGTAGGCGCCATCACCAATATCCGCGCCGAACGCATTCTGCCGCTGGGATAGGCTTTGAAAGTGCTTTTCAAGTCCGATCCCACGGTGATATGGTGCCGGCATGATCCGCGAAGCCATTGAAATGATTTTCACTCCTGCCACATCCGTCGCTAAAAAGTACGGATTCGTCTATCATTCGATTTCTTTAAAACACCGCTTTGAGCGCTGTAAAAAAATCTGGCTGCCACATCTGAAAAACTGTCAGGACACTTTCCTGCAAGTTGTAAAAGACCTGCCTCAGAAAAAATCCGTGGTGGTTCTGGGCAGTGCCCACTTGCATGAAATCCCGCTGCACCTGCTGGTGGACAATTTTGAAAGCATCACCCTGGTGGATGTCATCCATCCATTGAAGCATCACTGGGCGGCCAAACGCAATTCACGCCTGAAACTGGTCACGCAGGATCTGGGTGGATCTTTGCACGAACTTGAAAATCTGAAATCACTGGAAGACCTGAACAAGTTGATTCAGGATCTGTCTGCAAAACAGCTTTTCCATTTTCAAGCCGATCTGATTGTTTCCGGAAATCTTTTGTCTCAGCTGGCCCTGCTGCCGATGGAAGCCTTGGAAAAATACATGAAAAAGGATCTGACTTTGACTGAAAAAGATCAGATCTGCACGGCCTTCGGGGAAATTCATCTGAAGAATCTGCGCCAGTGTTCAGGGCACAAGCTGATATACACGGACCGTGAAGTCACCTATCGCAACCCTCAAGGGGAAAAGATCTATCAAGGGTCTTATCCAGTGAACTTTGACGGCTTTACCAAGCTGCGGGAGTGGGACTGGACTCTGGCTCCGCTGAAAGAAGCGTCGAAGGACTACTCCATCGAAATGAAAGTGGAAGCTTACTCTTCCAAATAAAAAAAGCCGCATTTCTGCATCACAGATCATGCGGCTTTCTTTTTAGCAGCGTGGTCCTTTGCTGCAACCCAGAAGGTCTTCGGTTTCTTTCAGCTTAAAGAAGTTTTTCAAACGGGACTTGTTATCCAGATGAGTTGAGCTGTCGCCTTCAGTATCATGCTCCTCCAGATGGCACATCCAAGAAAGAGCCGCTTTGGCTTTTTCCGTCTGCACAGACAACTCTTTATCCTGCTTCAGGAAAATATTCAGAATGCGGAAGCCCACGATGTCGGCTTGAGTTTCCTTGTTTTTGCTTTCAACAAACTTTGCCGACTTGTCTGCCAGGTCCGAGTTCACACATGTTAGAACACGATTGTCCAATTCAAATCCACGGTACTGCAGCTGATGTGTCATCTCATGCGCCAATGTCATCACCAGGCCCGCGATTCTTTCCACTTTGGTTTTTCCGGCATTCAACAACAACTGTCCAGGGCAGATATAGATTACACCGTTCGGACCACCACCTGGCAACAAAGAGCGCGCCATCACATTCAAACCATCAATTCCACAAGCTGATGACATGTCTATAGTCACAATGTCCTTACCCTGATAGGAAAGCTCAAATGTTTCAGAAACCGACTGCACCACCGTCGTATTCAAAGCACCCACAAGGCCCATGCGACCGTCTTCATCCAGCTTTTCACTTTTCACGAATTCCATCATCAGCTTGTGTACAATCTCTGTGGCCTCTTTCACGTCTTCATCATAGTTATAAATTGTGCGATATTCTTTATCGGCCAAGAGCAAAAGGCGACTTTGAGCCTGATATCTTTTCAGATCCTCGGGAATATGTTTTTTAAAGGACTCTGCTGAGCCGTCAAACTCTTCCGGCAATGAAAGTTCTGCCTTCAGAGCTTTAACCGCAGCTTCAAAGCCGTTCTTTTTAATGTCGGCAGTAATCGGCAGTACGGATTTTTCACAGATACTAATTTCTGGTGTTTCGCAGATCGGAGCAGATCTTGCGCCCGGGACAATTTGTTCCATCTTAGCCTTGTCGCCAGCCTTGTTGCGGTGCTTTCTTGCGTAATCAGAATCTTTTTCCGCACAAGCGGCCAAACCCAAACTGATCGCCAGAATAACGCTAAGCTTTTTCATAACTGCTCCTTTTCTTTACGCGTGAGTACTGAAAAACGGCACTTCCGCGGGCCGGATCCTCGAGGTTCGAGGCGGACCTGATAGAGAAGAAACAAAGCAAAGGCAGGGCCAAGCCGCTGTCTCAGAATGAGATAACGCGGCGTAGGTGTAAAAAGTCACCAGGCACCTTTTATTTTTTGAGGGCTATGTAGAGACCTTCGAAGGTGGGGATGATGGCGGATTCGAATAAAGTGGGGTCTGCCAGGCGTTTGTTGAAGTCCTGCATGATGCGAATTTGTTTGTCCGAGAACTTCTGTGCGGGCTCACCCCACACCGATCCTGACAGGAAAATGTTGTCGGCTAGAATCAGGCCGCCTTTACGCACGTTTTTTTCGGCCCAGGTCAGATAGTCAAAGTAAGCGGCTTTGTTGCCGTCGATGAACACGCCATCAAAGGGCCCCAAGGCTGCGATTTTTTCAAGCTCCTCGCGGGCATCACCCATCACCAAATTGATTTTCTTTTTGGACTGATCCAGTTGCGCGAAAATCTGGGATGAATACTCGCCGTGCTTTGGATCTTTTTCCAGAGTCCATAGCTCACCACCATCAGGCAGGGCTTCAAAGATGTACTGTGCAGACAATCCAGTCAGAGTGCCGATCTCGACAAATTTGCGGCAGCCATGCGTGCGCACCAAAGTCTGAATCAACTTCGCTTCCGCGGCATTGATGCTGATTCTTCCCAAATTCAGTTCATCAGCAAACTGACGGGAACGTTTTTTCAGATCACTTTCTTCAGAAAGAAGTGACAGCATATAATTGTCTTTGTGGCTTAACACGGATTCACGCATACCCCATCTTCGCACATCCCGCCTTTGAAGTTAACAGGAAGTTAATTTGCCCCCTTTTCCCCTCACGCTTAGCCTAAGGGGACCTGTTTCTATCAACACGGAGGTATTTTCATGAATGTGTCTTCAGCTCTTAAAATTGCCGCATCTTTGACCCTGGTGTTTGCACTGGGCGCCTGCTCCAGCAAATCCAAAAAAGAGGATGAAAGCGTCATTGGCCAACGTGGCGGCCGCGGCCCCGATTCCGCCTTGTCCGGAGCAGCCGGAGACTTGCGAAAGTCCACCAAGTTCTCAACCCTGTCTCAGAACATTCGCTTCAATGTCGGAAGTTCCGAGCTGAATGCCTCCAGCCGCCGTGCTTTGGATGAAATCGCCAGCGAGCTGAAGAAAACCGCCAATTCCTATGAAAAAATCCGCATCTCTGGTCTGACCGACCCTCAAGGGGACACCGACCGCAACCTGCGCCTGTCAGAAGCCCGCGCGACCCGTGTGCGTGACTATCTGGTTTCTCGCGGTGTTGATGAAGACAAGCTTGAAACAATCGGCAAAGGCGCCGTCGCCCGTGACAGCCTGGGCACTTCGTCCCAAATGGCGCGGGATCGTCGCGTGGACTTTGAGATTGTCGAATAACTTCAGAAACGGCAAGATAGTGGACTATGAATCCACTTCTTGTATTTGATCTTGATGGCACTTTGATTGACTCGGCCCCGGATATTATCGTGGCCGTCAATCGCACCTTGGCGAATCACTCAAAACCAACACTAAGCGATGAACTGATCATCTCGCATATCGGCGAGGGCATTAAAAAGCTCATCGCCGATTTGTTTAAAGACGACAAACTGGAACCTGCCGACATCATCGCCTTGGAAATGGAATTCCTGAAAACCTACGAAGAAGAGATGCTGGAAAAAACCCGCATCTATCCGGGTGTGGAAGATTTCCTGTCCCGCTATCAGGGGCCGATGGGTATCATTACCAATAAAAATGAAACACCGGCAAAAGCCATTTTGAAACACCTGGGCCTGGACAAGTACCCATGGGTGAATGTATTCGGCGCTGATACTCTGGAAGAAAGAAAGCCCAGTCCACTTCCTTTAAGAACCATGATGAAACTGGCAGGCCGCCTTCCCGGCAACACCCTGATGATCGGCGACGGCATCCCGGACATGGTTTCGGCCCAACGGGCCGGGGTTGCCTCCATCGCGATTGGTTTTGGCTATACGGCGACACCTATTTTGGAGACATACGAACCCCTGGCCGTTTTGGAACACTATCAGGAACTCTCAGGTTTGGTTGAAAGAATCTCAGTCCGAGCCTGATGTGCGCTGGACCTTCGTCCCATTCGTGGGAGCAGTGTAAAGGATTAACCAAAAAACTCCGATAACTTCTATAGGAATTAGTTTGAGGAGTGGAATGAAGACCCAAGGCAAAATTTGGATCATCTATGATGCTGAGGCCAAGACGCAGACAAAGCCAATGTCTGTGGTTCAAGCTCAAGTGTCGATCCTTTCCATTCCTGAACATGCTCATTCCAAATTCTTCCTGTGGACACCTGGCTGGGAAAGCTGGCTGTCCATCAAAGACTTCCTGGAATCTGATCAGAATTACTTCGTCATCGTTCAGCCTCCGAAGCCGGACGGCATGCCTTCACTTCCGGGCGAAAACGAACACACACTGACTGCGACCAAGAATGCGCCGGCCACCAATGGTGGTGCTGACAGTCCCTACACCCAGGTGGTTGTGGGCGACATTCCGCTGAAGCACCGTGAAGTCGGTGGCTATCACCAGAAAGACTTTAACGGAGATGATCTGGATCTGGCCAAGATCCGCAAAGACAAATCCGAAATGCCAAAGCCCAAGAAAAAAGGCGACGAACCCGAGGAAGTGCCACAGGCACAAACCAAGCCTGAACCAAAAGGCTCGGATCGTCGTCGTGATCCCCGTCACAATTTCAAAATTGAAGTCGTGCTGGTTTCCAAGGTGCGCTCATTCCGCACTTACTCGAAGGACATCTCTTTAAGCGGAACCATGCTTGAAGATGAAATCCCAAGAGACTTCCTGAATAAACCTTTTGATCTGATCATTGTAAATCCATTTGAACCGGATCCATCCAAAGCCCGTCTGCTTTTCCGCGCAAAAATCGTGGGTGACCTGGCTGATCCTCGCCGTTTGATGTTCATCGAACAAGACGTCACCATGACATTGCGTCTGGATGCTTTGCTGAAAGCCTACGTGGCTTATCAGGATCAAGTTCGTCGCAGCGCCGGCTAATCTTACTCCATACACCATCAAAAAATACTGTTTCGCAGGACTGCGCATCTGCCCCTATTCACGACTATCGTCGTATAGATTGCGAAGCTGAATTGTTTGCTCCTTAATCATCTTTCAAATTTTCAGAATAATTATTGCGTTAAACCCTCTTAATGAAAGATCGAGGCCAGTTTTCTCTTATCACCGTCAAGACTCTTTAACACAAACCCGATATCTAAATTTGAGAAATCCATTAAGGAGTCTTTATGAGTACACTGAAGTACGTTGTTGTGATGGGGACCGCATTGGGTCTGCTGACGGGTTGTCAGAAAGAATTGGAAGAAGCTTCCAAACCCCGCTACCTGTACATCGCCAGCGGCGCCTGTTATTCCGGCACCGGCAACACCACTTACAGTGCGACGACCTCCTCCAATGTGATTTTCCGTATCGGTCTTGAAACCGCTCAGTACGAAGGGCGCATCGCCGATTTTTCTTCCGTTCTGGATGCTCCGGGCACAACTCCAGTCAGTATCGTCGACCATGACGATGAGCATCTGTTGGCCCTGCTTGAACACACTGGACAACGTCGTATCGAGCTGATCAAAAAAGAACTGCTTGGCGAAAGATCGACTTTTTACAACAACACTTCCGCGACGGCCCCCATTGGCGCGTTACAGTCGGCCGCTCGCTTTTTATTCTCGGTCGTGGATGGCCTTTTGATCAGCCGTACAACGGCAATTGAAAAACTCGACACCGGAAAATCCCGCGAAACCGGCACTGGCACCAATGCCTGGGTGCAGGGACCAGGTGGCGCGTGCAGCGCCTCGGTGACCAATATCACTTCGCTTGCCACCTACCCGACATCATCCAATGCCGCTGGTTACAATATCATCTACACTCATTCCCAGAATGCCTCCAGTGCCAACAACCGAATTGGCATCATGAACGGACTGACGGGATGGAACGGAACCACGGGATGCCTGGCAGCGCAATCCGGCCCTGCTCTGACAGCTTATCCAACGTCTTCAGTCTACATGCCTGATTCCGGGCGTATTGCTGTCGCGTATGCGGGGATCTCAGGCTCAATGCTAAATTCCATTTACACTTATGATGTCGATGAAACTGCCAACACCATTTCAGATGCGGTGAATGCTTATGAAGTTCCCAGTGTGATTTATGGGGCTTCGGCGATGGTTTATGACGAAGTGGAGGGGCATCTGTATGTTGCCACTGGCGGCGCTGTGACCACGAACTTCACGACGGGAAACATTCCGTACAATATTGAAAAATTCAGCTATGACAGCACGACGAAGACCTTCACCCGTGTGGGTTCAACGTCTTATTACAGCGGAAATCTTGAAACCCGCTGCATCTCGTCCATGTTTATTGGAAATTAAGGCGTTCCGATAATCTGAACGCCCCAGCTGACCAGATCCCCATTGAAGGTCGAACCACCATCAATGACTTTGATTGTCCAAGTGCCGTTCGAACGTTCCTGGAAGAAGGCATTGCTCAGGAAAACCTCATTGTCATAGTCCACCTGACCCAACAACGAATTCCGCATATTCAAAATCATGCTCTTGGTGCCCGATGGAGACGTCAGCTCCACACCCAGATCGCCCACGCGGTCATGATCCACCTTCAAGCGGATACGAACCCCTTCGATGCGCAGATTGTCTGTCACCGTCACGGTATTGCTGACACCGGTTGCGCTGTAATCAGGAATTGCGACGCGTGTGGTGTTTTCAATCCATGACGTCGCCTGAATGCTTGTCGTAAATGTTGAAGTATAGTTCTTGGCCATCGCCACGGCCGCGTCCACATTCACGCGGCCAAAGCCGTACCAGTTGTGGAATTTGAATCCGGCACTATTGGTGACCCAGGCATTTTCCCAGACTGCACCTGATGGTAAAATCACATTCTTGGCAGAGTTCCCGGGATAATTTCTAAGAGGATGGTTGCTGATGGCCCCTGAGTTCGGACGAACCTGCACCGCTGTTTTGGCCAGGATGTATTTCACATCACGCCAGTTTAAGTTCGGATTGGCCTCCAGAAGCAGCGCAATCGCACCCGTCAAAACCGGAGCCGCCGAAGAAGTTCCGTTGAAAGTCGTCGTGTAATTGCAATTGCTGTTTCCGTTGTTACCCCGCTCGAACTCCACTTTGCCAGAGATACTGGTCTGAGCATAACCTGCCGTGCACCCCGTGCGGTCGGTGGTCACCATCGCCGGGGAATCATCCCCGGACTCGCCCCCGAAGGAGGAAATCCAGACATTCGAACCAACAGAAGAATACGAAGCCGCATCACCCGTAGAATTTAAAGCCGTAACCAAAATCGTATAAGGCGTGCTGTTGTCCGGATCCAGATTCGAGTTACCAATGCAGTATGTGTCCGTCGATCCTTTGCATTCCACCAGGAAGTCATTGCCAGCGGATTTAACGTAGATGGAACCTTTACCGCTGCGACCATTGATCACGCCACTTAGCAAAGCAGCTTCCCAAGCAGCCACCGGGTCCGGCAGATAGTTCTGCGAATTTCCCCAGCTCATATTGTAAACATCATAACCGCCACTCAGCTGTTCAGCCATGCGACTGTAAGTTTGTGAAACTCCAGTGGACAGGAAGTTATAAGCCAGCAGTTTGGCCTTGTAAGCAACACCCTTGCTGCCCACGCCGTTGTCCCCGACTGCCGCCGCCAGACCCGCCACGGATGTGCCGTGATTGTCATCGGAAGAACTTGGAGGCGCATTGCTGGAGGTGTACGGAGCTGCGTTGTGATAATTCTTGGAAACCCCATACAGGAAGTTGTCCTTCAAATCCGGATGAGCATCCTGAACACCGTCATCGGAAATCACAATTTTGATTCCGTTTCCGGTAAGCCCCTCCGTCCAAGTCTGCAACAAATTCAGGTCAACACCGGCAGTTCCGGCATCAGCCGCAAAAACTTTTTGTCCGGTATTATTGATATGCCAAGCGTAACCCAACAAAGGATCAGCGCCGGTACCAGTCAGCTCTTCACCCACCGCAGTGAAACTGTTCTTCGCGCAGTTGGTAAATAAAGTCCCCGTGATAGCAGCTATCACCGTAAGGCCCATCAGCATTTTGGCTTTAGGACTAAAACTTTTCATACTTCCTGCTCAAAATTTCCAGTTGGGCCTGACTGACGCCAGGTTCGCTGCTTAAACGTTCCTTCAAAGAGGACAAATTGAATGTGTCCTGTGCCGAGGTCACAAAATACATATTCGCTTCCGGCATCGAACCCACAACCTTTAGGTCATATTCCTGAATCAGGGAATCGATATTCACACCCTCATTCACAGTGATCTGAATGGTGCCGGTCACAACGCCCGCAATACCCTTACGCTCGTTATAAACTGCCAATGGCTGTGACGCCGAGAAATGGCGGTCATCGCCTCGGAAGCCGTCTTCTTCGACCAGATAGTAACCGTTGATTTCAGCCAAGTAAGCACTGCGCTTGCCCGCAGACTGCGGATAGGCGGTCACACCTTCCCACACTTTCCAGGAAGTGCCGGACAAAACAGATGACTGCGCCAAACGGCGATCATCAGGCTTAGGCAAAACAGTCTGCTTTCTTTTGGGTTCCAGCAAACGACGTGATTCTTCCGCTTGGTTTTGACCATGCGAAGGAATCTCGGTCACCTGCACTTGCGCGCCCGGAGACTGCATGGCGATGTCTTCTTCGCTTAAACGGTCTTCAGAGGATTCAACAACGTCGGCGGCCTCTTTCAAGGATTCCGCCAAAGTGGGCTCTTGATCCTTCTTAAGGAAGAAAGAAAGCGCCACAACCGCTGTGATTACAATAAGTAAGATGATGACGTGTTTACGTGCCATGAGTCCTTTAATTCTATCGTTAAAAAGGGGGCCACGTTCACTATTTTCTGCAAGAAGTATTGGGAAAGTATGGAAACAGTCTGTGTTCCCGTTTTGAGACAGAACTTTGGTCTGTAATAAAAAACCCCTCAGCAATCACTCACTGAGGGGTCCATATTTTTTTAAATCATATTCGCTTCGATTACGTATTCAGCTTCAAAAGCGTTTCCACGGTTTTTTTCAGCTTTTCAACGTCGAATGGCTTTTTGATATAGTCATCAGCGCCGATCTCGAAGGCTTTTTTCATGTCTTCTTCGGAAGCTTTCCCGGACACGAACACCAACGGGATCTTTTTCAGGTCGCGGTGCTCTTTCAGCAATTGGGCCAGTTCAAAACCGTTGATCCAAGGCAATCCAACGTCCATCAGAATCAGATCCACCGAGTGATCATCCAGTACCGTGGAAAGCTCGGTGCCATCGGCAGCAAGCTTCGTCACGTAACCTTCACTCTCAAGGATTCTTTTCATCGCCAGGCGCATGGTTTCGTCATCCTCGATCACAAGAATGATTTTTGGATCCAGCTTTTTCTTGGCTTCACGGAACTGATCCAAAGGCACCACTTCCTGCGAAGCAATGCGGGCCTTGGTCATTTTCTCGATCTTTTCGATCAAATCCTTGGTGTTGATTCTTTTGTCCTTCATATCTTCCTTAGTGAGCTTCCTGGGCTTCCAGCCATCTTTCAGCATCGATCGCCGCCATACAACCTGTACCGGCTGCCGTGATCGCCTGACGATATACGTGATCTTGCACGTCTCCCGCCGCAAAGACACCTGGAATGTTAGTATACGTGGTGTTGGGCTGGGTGATCAAATAGCCTGTCTCATTCATATCCAAAACACCCTTGAAAAGGTCGGTGTTCGGCTTATGGCCAATGGCCAGGAATAGACCTGTAATCGGAAGTTCTTTGACAGCACCATCAAGAGTGCCTTTGATTTTTGCGCCGGTCATACCTTTACCGTCACCCAGAACCTCGGTCACCTCAGTGTTGTAAAGCACTTCGATTTTTGGGTTCTTCAATGCACGATCGACCATGATCTTGGAAGCACGGAAATGGTCACGTCTGTGGATCAGGTACACCTTGCTGGCAAAGCGAGTCAGGAACTGCGCTTCTTCCATCGCGGTGTCACCACCGCCAACAACGCCGATTTCCTGATTGCGGAAGAAGGCACCGTCACAAGTTGCACACGCGGAAACACCGCGGTTGGCATAAACTTTTTCAGAAGGCAGACCCAAATACTTCGCGCTGGCGCCGGTAGAGATGATGATGGATTTTGCCAGGTGAAGTTTGTCTCCGATCCACACTTTGAACGGACGCTGTGAGAAGTCCACTTTCGTCACGTTGCGAGTGATGAAACGAGTGCCGAATCTTTCAGCCTGTTTTCTCATGACCGTGATCAGGTCAGGACCCGTGATCCCGTGGTCAAAGCCCGGGAAGTTTTCAACTTCTGTCGTGGTCATCAGCTGACCGCCGGCCTCTTCACCTTCGATCATCAAAGGCTCCAGATTGGCGCGGGAAGTATAGATAGCGGAAGTCAGGCCAGCAGGGCCGGAACCGATGATGATGACGTTTTCAACTTTTTGATCCTGAGTCATAGATTACCTCACAATTGGTCGGGACAATAACGGATCAAGGCTACCACAAATAGCCCCGTTTTCATTAGTTCTTTGCACGTTTTGGACTGCGTCAGCTACAATGGGCTATGCCCGTGATTTCTTTTAAAAAGAACATGCCTGCCGTAGAGGTTCCTGCTGACACCGTCCTGATGACGGCGCTTCTGGAGGCGGGCCTTCCCGTGGCCTCCAGTTGTGATGGCGACGGCGTTTGCGCAAAGTGCAAAATCATTATTGTGGACGGCAAAGAGAATCTATCTGGCGAAAACGACACAGAAAACTTTCTGCGGGAGAAAAACAGCATCGCATCCGACGTGCGCATCAGTTGTCAGACGCGGGTTCGGGGAAACATCACCGTCGACGCGACATATTGGTAAAGCTTAAAGCTCGCGGCGGTTGAAGTCCTTGCCGGGATCATCCACCTCGTGATCCGGGCGATCCAGACGACGGGCTTCTACCGGCTGCGGAACCGAGCAGCGCTCCCCTTCAACCCGGGACATATTGGTTTTACGCCCAATGCCCGCTTGATTTCGTCCGTAACAAGGAATCACAGAACTGCGTAAAACCGTGGTCGGCTCTACAGGTGCCAAAAAATCCGTTTCACGGGTGATCGCCCCAAGAACCGGCTCCAATCCAAACAAGAAAAATACACCAATGAAGAATAAAGAAAAACGAAGAAAGGATGCCATAGAATCCCCCTGTTCCCAAAACTCTCTCAGTATATCCCAAGGAAATTTAAAACGAGGATTTCTGCCACCCCACACCAGCCCAAAGTGCGATTCACGCAGCAGGCGGGCCCTTTTCACCGACCGCTAGACCTTCTGCAGTCTGACGAAATTGATTTTGATCCCTTCACGCAGGAAGATTTTCTCAAAAGCCGTTTCGAAGTTCTGATCTTTCATTTCTGAGTTGTGCAGATCCTGAGTTTCAAAAATGATCTTGTACGGAGACTGACGGATTTCATCCATCGCCCACAGGAAGTACACCAAAGAATCGGTTTTGAAATTGATGAAAGAACCCGGCTTTTGCAGACGGTACAAAAGTTCCAGATTATCTTTGCACACGAAACGGTTCTTCGGTTTTTTCGGGGATGTCCATGGATCCGGGAAATGGATATAGACGTTGTCGATCTCGCCCTCAGCAAAAAGATGATCAATATTGAAAGCGTGGAAACGCGTGATCGCCGCATTTTTGCAGCCAGCATTCACCGCGCGACGGATGGACTGAATCAAAGGTTTGTATTTCAGCTCAAGGCCGACCAACAGGCGGTCAGAATGGGTTTTGGCGTGATGAGCAAAGTAAGTCCCGTTCCCGGTGCCCACTTCCACGTCCATCGGCATGCCAGTATCGGCTTTGAAAACGTCCGAACGCCATTTGCCCTTGTTCAGCGGAGCACGCAGCTCATCGAAAGCCACATGCGCATATTCGCCGTTCAACGCCAGGGTGTAGGCATTCTGGTTGGGAAGGTCTTTGGTGATATTAATTTGTCTTCTTAGAGCCTGATCTGTCATGGGTCCCTTGATTAGTCGGAGCCGGGTCGTCGGTCAAGCTTTTCACAGAGAAGTCCTGCCTGTGGCGGAAAGGCTGCAAACGAATCGGGCACTGGGGGACCTCGCAGCTGTCGCAGTAGGATTTTTTACAAGGATCCACATGGAAAGCCAGCTCCCCGTCAAACTCATAATCCTTTACCACGCCCGCCTCATAGTCACTTGTCATGGCGTGAACCTGAGAAACATCCCAATATTCCGGCACCACCATATGGGCATCCACGTGATGGAATCGACCCGAGCGAATCACGCGCAGATGGTGAATGTTGATAACACCAGGCACCCGATTTTTCTCCAGCGCACTGGCCAGAAGCTCGAGTGACTCCATATCCTGCTGGTCCATCAGACCACCCAAAGATTCGCGCACAATCTTGAATCCTGAATAAGCCAGTTGCAGACCCACCAGCATCGCAATCACCGGATCCAGCCACTGAATTCCGGTCAGCAAAACCAGTCCCAGACCAACCATCACTCCGGCGGTGGTCAGAACGTCCGACAACACATGGGCCCCACTGGCCTTCAGGGCATCTGACTGATGAGTCGTCCCCACGCGTTTCAAATACAAACCCAAAGCCAGATTCACCAGGGCGGCTCCGCCCACAATCAGCAAACCCATCTCCAGCTTCTGTGTTGGTTCATGATAGATCAGGGCTTTGGCGGCTTCGGCGACAATCATGATGGCGGCAAAGAAGATCATACCGCCTTCAAACGCTGAAGAGAAATACTCGGCCTTGCCGTGCCCATAGGGATGATCCTCATCCGCGGGCTGAGCGGCGAAACGAATCACAAACAGCGCCACAATCGCGGCAATGACGTTCACGATACTTTCCAATGCATCAGACAGCACAGCGGTCGAGCTGGTCAGGCGATAGGCCACCACCTTCATGGTGAATATCACGACACTGGCAATGGCGGAAATCCACGCGGCACGATTACGGATTTTATCAGCAGATGAAATAGAACTTTGCATATAAGAGCGTTTTCTTAGATACCCCGGGCGAGGTCAACGACTAATTAGCCAGCAGCCTTACGGCGCTTATGAATGGCAGATTTGATTTCCACCACAGGAGCGGCATCCGGTTTGTAATGAGCCACCTGGTTGCGCCCGGCCCGTTTGGCTTCATATAAAGCGTGGTCGGCACGACGGACCAGTTCACGGGCACTGATGTTTTCACCCGGAATTGTAATGGCAAAGCCCAAGGAGGCCGTCAGCTTCATTGAGTCCTCACCATTGCGGAAAGTGGTCTTTTCGATGTTTTCACGCAGGCGCTCGCAGAAGTACATGGCACCGGCATGATTAGTCTCTGTCAGCACCATCAGGAATTCATCCCCACCATAGCGGGCTGGGATATCAATATTGCGTGTGTTGGCGCGAATGATCTTACCCACTTCGGACAGCACATAACTTCCGAACAGATGGTCATGCCCGTCATTGACGGTTTTGAAATAGTCCATATCCATCATCACGACACAGACATCACGGTGGAAGCGACGACCGCGCTCCATCTCGAAGTCCAGACGTTGATACAGCGAACGCATGTTGTACAGACCCGTCAGGTCATCGGTATCAACAAGCTCTTTGAGTTTTTCATTGGCGAAGAGCAACTGCTCGTGCAAATCACGAATGCGCAGCTGCGAACGAATGCGCGCCAGAAGCTCCAGCGGCACAAATGGTTTTACGATGTAGTCATCCGCACCCGAGTCCAGAGCCTCGATGATAGCTTCAGTGCTGGAGTTTTCCGACACAAACACGCAGGAAACGTGAGACAGACGCTCACGCACGGATTTCAAAACCCGCAAACCCGCCATGGAAGGCGCCATCCAGTCCAAAATAACAATGTGAGGGATCCAGGATTCGATCAGTTTATGAGCTTCCGCCTCGGTGGTCACACCGCGCGCGTCGTAGCCCTCCCAGCGCAAAGGCTCCAGGAGAATTTCCAGGCTATCCTTATCGTCGTCGATTACTAGAATACGGCGACTTTTTGGTTGTTTGGGGCTGACTTCAAAACTCATCTACATACCAGTGTAACGTTTGGGATACTGATCGGTTAATTCTGGGAATTATTTAGACAATTTTCTAATCATAAGACCAGACTACCAAACTTTAATCCTGCCTCCGGGAAAGCCGGGCTGGGGGCTGGGCTCCGGCGCTTCGAACAGTCCTCGCTCGGGTGGTTTTTTCCTTCCTTACTAGCCCTTTGGCTCGTCGGGAGCTGTTGCGTTCCACGATTACCCCCGGACCTGCGGAACTTGCGGCGGAACCCAGCCCCCAGCCCTCCTTCATCGGTCAGGACCTTGTTGATGCGCCCGCGCGCGAAGTGATTTGCGGACTTTAGACGGGGGAAGAATTCTTACATTTTCTGTGTTTTGATGTGGGGTCTGATGTGGGCGCTAAGGGGGTCTTATTCGTTGAATTGTCAGGGGATTTTCGCTAATTATGGTGATGGTGTTTTCTTTGAATTTTGAAGGATGTTTTTATGAGTTTGAACTTCACCGAGTACGAAGCAAAGTGGCAGAAAAAATGGGCTGATGCGAAAGCGTTTCAAGCTGAGACAACCAGTTCCAAGCCGAAATATTATGCCCTGGATATGTTCCCTTACCCTTCGGCTTCCGGTCTGCATGTGGGGCACATGGCCTCTTACACTCCGGGCGATATTATTTCCCGCTACAAGCGTGTGAACGGGTTCAACGTTCTTCATCCGATGGGCTATGACGCTTTCGGTTTGCCTGCAGAGCAGTACGCGATCCAGACTGGTGTTCACCCTGCGATCACCACCAAGAAAGCCATCGACAGCTTCCGCAAAACTTTGCAGACGTTTGGTTTCAGCTTTGACTGGAGCCGCGAAATTTCCACGTGCGAGCCTGATTACTACAAGTGGACTCAGTTCATCTTCCTGAAACTTTATGAGCGCGGCCTGGCTTACCAGAAGGAAGTTCCAGTCAACTGGTGCCCGGCATTGAAAACTGTTTTGGCCAACGACGAAGTGGTCGATGGTAAATCCGAGCGTGGCGGTCACCCGGTGATCCGCGTTCCGATGAAACAGTGGATGCTGAAAATCACGGACTATGCTGAACGTCTTTTGAATGATCTGGACAAATTGGACTGGCCGGAAAGAACCAAAGAAGGTCAGCGCAACTGGATTGGCAAATCCGAAGGTGCGCGCATTACTTTCCAGGTTCACGGCGAAAAAGACACCTTCGAAGTCTTCACCACCCGTCCTGATACATTATTTGGTGTGACTTTCATGGTGATGGCTCCGGAACATCCACTGGTTAAGAAAATCACCTCTCAGCCTCAATACACGGCGGTGGAAAATTATATCGCTGACACGGCGAAAAAATCCGAAGTGGACCGCAAAGCTTCCACGGAAAAAACCGGCGTGTTCACTGGTGCCCACGCGACTCACCCGATCACGGGCGACAAGATTGAAATCTGGATTTCTGACTATGTGCTGATGGATTACGGCACGGGTGCAATCATGGCCGTTCCTGGTCACGATGCCCGCGACTTTGAATTCGCAACCAAGTTCAACATCCCGATCAAGTCCGTTCTTGAAAGTGATATGCTGCCATTTGAAGGCGACAGCATCATGATCAACTCCGAGTTCCTGGACGGTCTGAATAAAGCTGAAGCCATCTCCAAAATGCTGAAGCATCTGGAAGAAAACAAACTGGGCGTTCGCGAAGTTCAGTACAAACTGCGTGACTGGCTGTTCAGCCGTCAGCGCTACTGGGGCGAGCCGTTCCCGATTGTTCACTTTGCTGATGGCTCCAAAGGCGTTCCAGTAAATGAACTTCCGGTGATTTTGCCGGAAGTGGCTGACTACGAACCGGCTGACACCGGCGAAGCACCGCTGGCGCGCAACGCGGACTGGGTGAAGTACATGGACGGCGACAAAGAAGGCCGTCGTGAGACGGACACCATGCCGGGTGCGGCGGGTTCTTCCTGGTACTTCCTGCGTTACATTGACCCGAAAAACACCGAAGCTCCATTCAGCCCCGAGGCTGAAAAGTACTGGATGCCGGTCGACCTTTACGTCGGCGGCCCTGAACACACGGTCGGTCACTTGCTGTATGCCCGCTTCTGGACAAAGGTTCTTTTTGACTGCGGTCTTGTGACCCACGATGAACCGTTCCAAAAACTGGCGCACCAGGGGATGATCCTGGGCCCGGATGGCGAGAAAATGTCGAAATCCCGTGGAAACGTGATTTCTCCGGAAGACATTGCCCGTTCCCACGGTGCCGATGCTTTGAGAACCTTTATCAGCTTCATGGGTCCGGTGGACAAGGACAAACCTTGGGCTCCGACGGGTATCGATGGCGTGAAACGCTTCCTGGATCGTATCACCCGCCTTGTGGTGAACGACGACGGTCAGCTGGTGGCAACTTCCGAGGCTTTGACTCCGGAGATTGAGAAATTAGTTCATAAAACGATTAAAAAAGTCACAGAGGACATCGAGTCCATGAGCTTTAACACTGCGATCAGCGCCATGATGATCCTGGTGAACGAGCTTTACCGTGCAGAATGCCGCTCTGTTTTGGCCGTAAAACCGCTGGTACAGATTCTGGCTCCGTTTGCCCCGCATTTGGCTGAAGAATTGTGGGAAAAAATGAACGGAGAGGGACTTTGCGCTTTGGCTCCATGGCCAAAATATGATAACACCCTGTGCGCTGATGACACTGTGACAATTGGCGTGCAAGTGAATGGAAAAATGCGCGGCACGATCGAAATTGGCGTAGCAGCCTCCGAACAGGAAGCTGTTGCCGCGGCGAAAGCCGTTCAACAGGTGGCAGCAGTGCTTGGCGACAAGAATCCCGACAAGGTGATTTACAAAGCCGGCAAAATTTTGAACTTGATCGTTAAATAACTGGGTTCTTTTACCGAAAAGGACCCCTGAAAAAACAACGTGGGGTCCTTTTATCCGGGCCCCCTAGTCGTGAGGGCCAGAAGAGATGTCTAATTGGAGTCCTGAAAAAAGCGCTGAGCTTTATGGGATCAACAACTGGGGCAACGGTTATTTCAGAATTAACAGCGCAGGCAATGTTGCTGTCACTCCGATGGGTGCTACAGGTCCGACAGTGGATCTGCATGAGCTGACCCAAGATCTTTTGGACCGCGGTATCCGCGTTCCCATCATGATTCGTTTTCCGGAAATTATTAAATCCCGTGTGGAGCTTTTGAACGGCTGCTTCCAAAAAGCATTTGCTGATCATGGCTACAAAGGCCAGTACCGTGGCGTTTACCCGATCAAGGTGAACCAACAGCGTCACCTGGTTCAAGAGCTGGTGAAATACGGAAAAGACTACTCCATGGGTCTTGAAGCAGGCTCCAAGCCTGAGCTTCTGGTTGTCCTGGCTTTGATGAACACTCCAGATGCCCTTATCATCTGCAACGGTTTCAAAGACTGGGAATACATCGAAACAGCGATCCTGTCCCAGAAACTGGGCCGCAACACCATCATCGTGGTGGATCGTAAAGAAGAATTGAAAATGATCGTGGACGTGGCGAAAAAGTTCAACGCCCGTCCAAAAATCGGTTTCCGCGCGAAGCTGAACACTCAAGGTGCCGGCAAGTGGGTTGATTCCTCTGGTGCACGCTCCAAGTTCGGTCTGACTTCCACTGAAATCGTGGAAGGCGTTGAGTTCCTGAAAAACGAAGGCATGTTGGATTGCCTGGAACTTCTGCACTACCACATTGGATCTCAGGTTCCGCAGATCCAGTCCATCAAGTCCTCTTTGAAAGAGGGCGCACGCTTCTACACTGAGCTGTACAAAATGGGCGCAGGCCTGAAGTACATCGACGTGGGCGGCGGCTTGGGCGTGGACTATGACGGCTCCGGCCACTCTGACAGCTCTGTGAATTATTCTGAGCAGGAATACGCCAACGACATCGTGTCTGTGCTTCAGACTCTGTGTGATGAAAAAGGCATTCCACATCCAAACATCGTGACTGAGTCCGGCCGCTTCCTGGTGGCTCACCACTCGGTTTTGGTGTTCAACGTGATGGGCGTGAACGATCTTCACCGCCATGAGCCGCCTCGCCCAGCGACGAAAACGGATCATTCCATCATGCAGGACATGCAGTACATCTATGAAAAGGTGAACAAAGACAATATCAACGAGTGCTTCAATGACCTTGAACAGGCCAAACAAGAAACTCTGCAATTGTTCACTTACGGCGTCTTGAGTCTTGAGCAGCGTGCATGGTGTGAATCCATGTACTTTGCGATCGCAACCAAGATGATCAAACTGGCGCGCGCGACTCCGGATTGTGAAGACATCGTGACAGCTTTGGGTAAAGAACTGTGCGACACTTACTTCTCAAACTTCTCTGTGTTCCAGTCTGTACCGGATTCATGGGCGGTTGGTCAGTTGTTCCCGGTGATCCCTATTCACCGTCTGGGCGAAGAGCCTAAACGTGAAGCAACTTTGGCGGATCTGACTTGCGACTCTGACGGTGTGATCGAAAAGTTCATCGACACAGCTTCCGGCGAACCAAAAGAAACCATCCGCTTGCATCAGTTCACTGATGGCCAGCAGTACTACATGGGTGTGTTCCTGACCGGTGCTTACCAAGAGATCCTGGGTGATTTGCATAACTTGTTCGGGGATACTGATGCAGTTCACATCTCTTTGAACGGCGTGGGCTACACTATTGACCACTACGTTCCAGGTGACACTGTGACTGAAGTTCTGTCTTACGTTCAGTACGGCCGTTCTGAAATGGTCGACAGCGTTCGTCAGGCGACAGAGGAATCCATCCAACGAGGCTCGATCACAAAACAAGAAGCCAAGCTTCTGATCAAGCACTACGAAGAAGGTCTTTCCGGTTACACATACCTGGAAGAAGCGGAATAATTTCCGGATTCTTTCTTTTCAAAATTCAAAGCGGCGGATGAAAATTCGCCGCTTTTTTTTATTCAACCACTTCCACATCAGCCTGAGTGATCACAGGCTTGCCGCAGCCGGAATAGGTCACTGTGGTGATCTTGTCAGACGATCTCATCGTCACCACCCCGTCATCAAATCCGCAGACTGCACGATGCAATCCATCGGAAGACACACTGTACACATTCTGAGCCACGCCACCCTTGACGTGACTCACACTTCCACTGATCTGAACAAAGCCCGCCCCTTTGGCAGAATCTTCATCCGGAATAAAGTCATAGAAAGAAACCCCTGTGATCTGATGCTGAACACCTTCCACGGTCGAAGTTTCCTCAAACTCGCGATCAATCTGAATCGCTCCGCTGGCAAGACGCGTGTGCGCGTGAGTGGACTGAATGTTTCGCACCAAGCCCGCCTTACCATAAACATCAACATCGGTGTCGATCACCGAAATCACGGCGCCGTTTTCCTCTTCACGGGTACTGATCAGATTCACGACGCCTTTAACTTCACTGCAGGAATATTCATACAGAATCTCGCGGCGAGTATCCGAGTCCTCTTTCACCGTGCGCTTTACACAAGGGCCCTGGGGCAAAACAAGCCCCTTGCCCGAAGCAAAGGATATATTTAAGAAAGGATCCTGCATGATATCGCCCTGAGAGGCATTGTGAGAGTCAGAATCCAGCTGGTCGCAGACTTCGCCGACCACTTCGGAATCCGGCACCGTTTCTGAATCGTCACTGATGTCGTCAGTGGAATCATCAGCACTGTCATCGCTGGTGGAATCGTCTGTTGTCGTGGTTTCTTCAGAAGTTTTGGAACTGAATTCCTCGGTGAAAGACACCGGCGTTTTACAAGAGCTCAGCATCAGAGCCAGAAACAATCCCCAGATTCCCGCGTGCATCCTTTTGGATATCATAAGATCCCCCCGCACGAACAAGTGCGTTTGATGGGATCAGGCTAGGGGGAAAGTATTGAGGGACTATGCAAGCCCCTCAAAAATGAAAAGAATCCCGAACTGATATATTACTTTAGGCCCGCATTGAGACTGGAGGTCATTTTAACCGCCGTTGGAATCACAACCGCAGGACATCGTGGATAATCACGACGGGATTTATAAGCCAGACGGTCTTCAGAAACCTCGCGGTTCATCTGGTAACCTGTCGCCGTCTTTACAAACGTATATTTGATCACAGTGTCCAGATTCAGGGTCTTTTTACTCGTGGAATACAAGCGGCAGAAGCCATCGTATTTCTCGTCATGATAAGTCACCTGGGAGCGGGAAAGACTTGTGAACTCCAACGTGCCATCCGCATAGATACGCCCCTGCTCGATGCCTTTAGAGTTTACCAGCTTGTTGCCATCAATTTTCAAGGACACTGGCAGATCATTCCAACCACCCAGTTGTTCACACTCATAGAAAGAAAAACCTAGCTCAACCACGTCAGCCGTTTGATCCAGATTCAAAGCGACCGTGCACTTCACGTTGCGAACATCCGCAGAACCATCCAAACGGAAGTACTTCGCCGTCATTTCACCGGCACCTTTGATTTTGCCAAGAACTTGAGAGTGAGCTGAAACAGCAAATACAGACACTAGAAGGCCAACGACAAACTTCATGAATCCCCAAGGAATAGAGTGGTAATTGTTTGGACCTTATCGAGAGGCCACCGGGGGATCAACTTTAAAGACAGAAAGTATGATGCGGTGTAGGTGTAAAAAGTCACCAGGCACCTTTTTTTGGGGATAAAAAAAGGTGGCCTTAAGCCACCTGTTTTTTTATCTACATTTTGGAGTCGAAGGCGTCGCGGACTGCAAGACCGATGTTGATCAACAGGGTCAGAGTCAGAACCAGAGCCACCATCGGGCCCCAAACAATCCACTCTGCAATCGTGAACCATTTTTGAGCCTGAGCCAGCAACTCACCCCAAGAAGGAGTCGGCGGACGAAGACCCAAGCCCAGGTAATCCAGGAAGGACAACGTATTCACGCCACCCGCGATAAAGAACGGCGCAAAGGTCACAATCGGAGTCAGACCGTTCGGCAGGATGTGTTTACCAATGATACGGGTGTGATCCGCACCAATCGCTTTAGCTGCCTCAACGTACTCACGCTTTCTCAAAGACAGGAACTGGGCACGCATATAAGCAGAGATCCCGGTCCAGCTGAAGATCGCAAAGAACCCGATCAACAACGGCAAGCTTGGAGTGAAGATAGAGATGATCGTCAAAAGAACGATCAGGATCGGGGTGCTTTCCACGATCTCAACCAGACGCTGACCTACCAAGTCGGTCTTACCACCCATGTAACCCATGATAGCACCCATGGTGATACCAATCGCATAAGTCGCAAGCCATGAACCGATCGCGAACAACATCGTGTAACGGAAGCCGTACAACAGACGGGTCATCACGTCACGACCGCTCTCATCCGTACCCAGCCAGTTTACCTTGGTTGGTGGGGATGGATAGGTTTCAACGGTTTTATTGCTTTCATACGGGTCCCACTGAATGATCGGCCATACCGCCCAGTCGCCCTCTTTCATTTCAAGCTCACGATAGTCCATCACATAGATGTCATCACGGCCGAAGGCAGTTGGGTGATAGTCCTTGAACAATGGGAAGAACAACTTCCCGTTGTAGCTCATCACGTGCGGGTGATTGTTGGCCCAAAGTTCCGCCGTGAAGCTCACGAAGAACATAGCCAAAAGAATCCAAACAGAGACAACAGCGACACGATCGCGCTTAAATCGCTTATATCTCTTCAGCGTCAATTCATTGCGAATAAGATATTTTTCGATCATTTGAAGTCAATCCTTGGATCAATAAGAACATAAATGATGTCAGAGAAAATACGTCCGAACATCAAAAGCAAAGACGAAATAAATGTCAGACCCATGATCACGTTATAGTCACGCGCCATGATAGACTGATAACCCAGCAAACCGATACCGTCCAAATTGAACATCTGTTCAATGATCAAAGAACCCGCCAGGAAGGCTCCGAAGAAGCCACCCAAACCGGTTGCGATCGGGATCAAAGCGTTGCGAAGAGCATGCTTGAAGATAACCACGTTGTCAGAAAGACCCTTGGCGCGTGCCGTACGAACAAAGTCGGACTTCACAACATCCAGCATGGAGTTTCGCATTAAAGTGGAAAGCTCCGTGAAACCACCGATCATGTAACAGATCAACGGCAGCACAAAGTGGTGAGCGCGATCCACGATCTTACCCCAGGTGGTCAGCACTTCATAATCGTCTGAGTGCAATCCGCCCAATGGGAACATGTTCAGTTTCCCGGCGAACACAACGATCAGGAAGATACCCAAAACCAATGGAGGGATGGAGTACGTCAGATTCAGAATAATAGTGGTGATACGGTCAAAAGCGCCGCCGGCCTTGATGGCTTTGCGAACACCCAGAGGGATACACACCAGATAAGTCAGGATCAAAGAGGCGATACCGAACTGCAAGGACACCGGGAACTTACTTTTGATCACGTCAATGACCGGCTCCTGGTAGGTGAAGCTTTCACCGAAATCCAAACGGGACAGATTTTTAAGCCAGATGATGTAACGTTCGTGCAAAGGCTTGTCGAAACCGTATTGTTTCTTCAGGGCCTCAATCACTTCTTCGTTAACCGCGGAGTCACCGCGACTGTTAACGCCAGCAGCTCCGCCGCCACCGCCACCAGCAGAACCGAAGCGAATTGCCTGCAGTTTCTGCTCAATGGGGCTGCCCGGAGCCAGATTGATAAGAACGAAAGTCATGATGGTGATCCCGAAGAATGTCGGGATCATCAGTAGTAATCGGCGAATCAGGTAAACGATCAAAGCCCTACTCCCAAACTAATAAGAGACAGATGAACAAATCCAGAGGAAGAAGCCTATTGAGGCTTCATCCACCAGTAGTCTGTACCAATTTCGTACTTAAATGTCTCTGCAGGAGTGCCCATGCGTGAAGAATTTGCATAGAATACGTACTTGTCGTTGAACAGGAACGCGTATGGAGCGTCTTCAGCGATTCTTCTGTAAACTTCTTTCAACTTAACAACACGTTTTGCTTTATTCGGCTCAACGCGAGCTTCGTCGATCAGCTTGTCAACTTCTGGGTTTTTGTAACCGATGAAGTTAGAACCACCTGGGATCGCACCGGAAGAGTGCCAGATTTGTTTTGGATCTGGATCAACAGAACCACCACCCCAAGCCATGGTCACAGCGTCGAAGTTACCTTCGTCAACCAGCTTCAGGAAGGAGTTCCACTCAAGATACTTAAGTTCCATGTCGATACCGGCTTTTTTCAGGTCCTCGCGGTACATAGTCCAGTATTTCTCTACGTCTTTATTAGGGTAGATCAAAGTGAACTTGAACTCAGACTTCTTGCCGTTAACGGTCTTCTCAAGAACACCGTTTTTGTCAGCGTCAGTCCAACCGGCTTTAGCCAGCAATTCCTGAGCTTTCTTCGGATTGAATTCCAAAGCTTTGTTGCCTGGGTTGTATTCGGATTTGATGTAAACAGCGCCGTTAGCAAGGTCAGACATGCCATAACGGAACTTTTTGTTCATCTCTTCGCGGTTCAACAGGTGAGCCAAAGCCACACGTACGTTTTTGTCCTGGAACAATTCTTTGCGGAAGTTCCAGCCCACGAAGCCGTAAGACTTAGGAGCACTGTTGGCAACCTTGTGTTTAAGAACAGTTTTACCCCAAGGAGCGCCTTCAGTTTTTTTCATGAAGGATTCAATACGCAGGTCAAGGTAATCAAGCTCACCTTTTTTAGCGCGCTCAAGTTGAACGTTTTCGTCTTTGTAGAAACGAAGAGTCACAGTGTCGAAGTTGTACGCGCCTTTGTACAATGGCTCGTTCAAACCCCACCACTTGTCGAATTTCTTCAACTGGATCATTTGACCACGGTCAAATTTGGACATGGAGTATGCACCAGTGCAGATCAACTGACGGTTCATTTTTTTGGATTTTTCAACATCGCCATAGATGTGCTTAGGGATGATGGTCAGACCCGCAGCGGATTCGAAGTTTTTGAAGTACATGTCTTTAGCTGTGAATTTCACAGTGTGAGAATCAACAACTTCAACTTTGGAAAGACCTTCATAGTATGGACGAAGGTGAGCCGCTTCATATTTTGGCTCGAAGATCGCGTCGAAGGAGAACTTAACGTCTTCAGCTGTTACCGGCTTGCCGTCATGGAAGACTGCATTTTTACGAAGGAAGAAAGTGAAAGTTTTGTTGTCTTTGGAAACTTCCCATTTCTCTGCCAAACGAGGTTTCCAGTCATAAGTCTCAGAATCACGAGACAAAAGACCTTCACACACCATTGCTTGCACGTTGGAACCGTACACGTCTGTGCTTGTGATCGGATGAACTGTTGGTGGTTCACCGCCAAGGTTGTTTACGAAATTTCCGCCTTTTGGTGCATTAGCATTTGGTGCTGCTGCGAAAGCGGGAGCTGTCAAAGCTGAGCTCAGTGCAAGAGCCAGGAGTCCCTTCATATTCATTGTGTTTCCTCCAAAGAATTTCGCTGGGAATTTAAGTGGTTCCCAAAGTTGGGTTAAAATGGGTTATGCGACAAAAATAATCAAGTTATTGCTCGATTGACGCCGCGCTTAAATGCTATACCATGGGGGCTAATTTAAGGAGTAAAAAATGTCTGAAAAGACTGTGAAATTCGACCCGACAACCACCATCTCTGCAGAGTTCGGAATCTTCGGAATTCCGATGACCGAAGACGAGTCCAAGGTCGTTCTTGTTCCAGTTCCCTGGGAAGTAACCACCTCTTACGGCGAAGGCGCCTCGCGTGGGCCTCAGATCATCCGCCAAGCCAGTGAACAGATTGACCTTTTTGACATTGAAGTGGGCAAAGCCTACGAAGTTGGCTACCACATGCGCGACTTCCCTGAAGACCTTTGCAACATGAACGACAAGTTCAAGGCCGTGGCTCAGGAACTGATCGGAATGCGCACCAACATGAGCGACGACGAAGCCAAAATGAACAAGCTCGCAGCTCAGGTCAATGAAGCCTGTGAAGAGATGACCCAATGGGTTTATGACCAGTGCTCGGACGTCCTGAAAAAGGGCAAGCTGCTAGGTCTGGTGGGGGGCGATCACTCCACCCCGCTTGGAGCCATCCGCGCGGTCAGCGATAAATTCAAAGGCGAGTTCGGCGTTTTGCACATTGATGCTCACGCGGATCTGCGCACGGCTTATCAGGGGTTCAAGCAATCCCACGCTTCCATTATGTATAATGTGATGACTGATGCTAAAAAGCCTCAGAAGCTGGTTCAGGTCGGCATCCGCGACTTCTGCGAGGAAGAATACGACTTCAGCAACTCCCGCGAAGACATCAAGACCTTCTACGACCTGGAACTGAAACGCCGTCTGCTGAAAGGCGAAACCTGGGAGCAAGTCTGCAAAGACATCATCAAAGAGCTTCCACAGAACGTGTACATCTCTTTTGATATCGACGGTCTGGATCCGGCCTTCTGCCCTCACACTGGCACACCTGTTCCGGGCGGCTTGAGCGTGGATCAGGTCTTCTTCCTGTTCCGCGAAGTGCATGCTTCCGGCCGCAAGATCGTGGCTTTTGACCTGAACGAAGTTTCCACCGGCGGCTTGCCTGAAGGCGAAGTTGAATGGGATGGCAACGTGGGCGCGCGTATTTTGTATAAAATGTGCGGCTGGCTGGTGAAGAGCAATGCTTAAGGTTTACGAGTACGCGAAGTGCTCCACCTGCGTGAAAGCTTTGAAGTTTCTGGATGGAAAAAAAGTCAAATACGACAAACTTCCCATCGTCGACAAAGCCCCTTCTCAAAAAGAGCTGAAAGAAATGCTTTCGGCTTTGAAAGAGCGTGGCGGCAGCATCCGCAACCTGTTTAACACTTCAGGCGTCATGTACAAGGAAATGAAATTAAGCGAGAAGCTTCCGTCCATGACGGAAGCAGAAGCCATCAAGCTTCTTTCTGAAAACGGCAAACTGGTGAAGCGTCCGTTCGTCATCGGCGACGACACTCATCTGGTCGGATTCAAAGAAGATGAATGGAAAAAAGTTTTCTAAAGCAAAAAGGTCCCTTGCGGGACCTTTTTATTTTGTTCGATGGTGAGGATGAAATCCCGGAGGGTTCTTCTTACCGATCTCTTCCTCAAAGAAGCCGTTTTTGCGGCTGCGAAGAATGAAGTAAAATCCTCCAAAACTTAATGCCAGCACCAAGATCACGACTGACAGGCTTATCATAACTACCTCCCATCGCTGACTTTATCTTTCCACAAAGAAAAGTGAGCAAATAGAGCGGATTCATTTTTCAGCGCCTGTTTCTCAACATATCAGCCAGCTTGACCAGCCATTTTTCCACAGACTTACGCAGTGACTGCCCTTCAGTCAGATCCTCTGCATTTACCAGAACGTGCAAAACCACGATCATCACCGTGATGACCGCCATAGAGCCAGGAATCAATGCCAGAGCCGGCGACAAACCCGACAGCTCCTGCTGTAAAGCCCTAACGGTGAAGGCCTGAATAACGAAACAAGGTGGCTATGAGCAGGCCGGAAAATACGATTTTTCTCATAGTGGTGTCCTTTCTTAAAACAAACGAAGCCGTTGTGGCCCCGCTGGTGGGCAAAGGACTGTTAAAGCAACAGTGATGCCAGAAAAAATGCACCACCTGTTTCCAACCGTGATTTACAACTAAATGGCAAACTTCAACTGA
The DNA here is from genome assembly GCF_048286975.1 of Bdellovibrio bacteriovorus. Lineage (GTDB taxonomy): Bacteria > Bdellovibrionota > Bdellovibrionia > Bdellovibrionales > Bdellovibrionaceae > Bdellovibrio > Bdellovibrio bacteriovorus_H. The sequence continues at coordinate 488,194 of NZ_JBLVRT010000001.1, forward strand.
GAAGAATCGGATTCCGAGGAAGATTTCTTTTGAGTGCCCAAGCGAACACCCAGACCCACCAGGCGCACCGGCACACCCCGGCGATTCCAGGCCTTTTCCAGCAGGCGTTCAAAATCCTGCAACGTGGGAAGCTCGCTGATGACTTCTTCATGCGTGGTTTGTTTGAAATCGAAGAACTTCAGTTTGATCACCAGACCCTTGATGCGATCGTGATACTGACCACGATCCATCCGGCGCACAAAGTCCTCGTAAAGTGACGGCAACGTCTTTAAACAATCCTGCAACGTGGGAAGATCCTTGTTGTAAGTTTCCTCCACCGTCAGCGATTTGCGCTCCCACTCGGTGATCACTTCGCGATGATCTATGCCGCGGGAAAAATCATAAAGCTCCGCCGCGCGCGATCCAAACCAATGCGACAATTCAAGGACGGTGTATTTCTGAATATCACCACACGTGCGAAGCCCCAGATCATGCATCTTCTGGGCGGTGACTTTGCCCACTCCGAAGATCTTTTCAACCGGCAGGTCCTTCACAAAAGTTTCCACATCCTGAGGTCGGACCACGAACTGCCCGTTGGGCTTTTTCCAGTCACTGGCGATCTTGGCCAGAAACTTGTTCGGGGCCACCCCGGCGGACGCCGTCAGGTTCAGTTCGGTGAAGATCAAACGACGGATTTCCTGCGCAATCAAGGTGGCACTGCCACCGAACTGCTCACACTCCGTCACATCCAGATAGGCTTCATCCAGGGACAAAGGCTCAATCTTGTTCGTGAATCTTTCCATGATTTCACGGACTTTGCGGCTTTCAGCTTTATATAAGTCAAAATGTGGAGGAATCAGAACCAGCTGCGGGCACAGACGCACCGCTTGCGAAGAGGGCATTGCCGAACGCACGCCGAACTTGCGGGCTTCATAGCTCGCGGTGCACAGCACACTGCGGGTGTTCGGTGGTCCGCCGATTCCCAAGGGCTTCCCCTTAAGCTCAGGACGGTACTTCACCTCCACAGCCGCGTAAAAGCAGTCCATGTCGATGTGAATGATCTTCCTCATTTACACATTATTTACATATCAGAGGGACTAAATCAAGTCGGATCTGCCTGCATCTCGGCTGGAGGCTGGGGTTCGGCCGGAAGACCTTTCACCGGAACGAACTTGGCCGAGATCGCCGCGTGGGCTTTGTCGGCGATCAGACCACGGTCATCTTCCGGGGTCGAGTAAATCGGTTCCAGGAACTCGATCTCACCTTTTACAGACCTCAAAACCGCAGACTTCCACATCGAGGTCGCAAAGGGAATGTCACCATACCAGCAAAGATGATCACGCCATTTCAGGCTGAACTCTTCACCATTCACTTCGCGGAAGTTGATCACCACCGGCTGAATCGGCACACCGGCCTGCGCCGCCGCCATCATCAGGGTTTTCTTAAACGGCAACACACGTTCACCATTGGTGGAGGTCGCTTCCGGATAAAGCACCACACGGAATCCCGCACGCAGGGCATTCACGATGGACTTCATTTCATCCAGGATCTTCGTGCGACTGCGGCGCTCAACGTAAATGCAACCACCCATCTCAGTCAAAAGACCCAGGAACGGGGTTTCACGCATTTCATTGGAGGTCACAAACAGCATCGGGTGACAGGACGCCAGCATCAGAATATCGACGAAGCCCATGTGATTGGAAACGATCAGACATTTCTGATCACTTGCCGGCTTGTTAATGACCGTCAGATCCAGATTGAAAACCTTCAGAATCAGGCCCGAGAAAAAGCGCGAGTTATTTGAAAAGCGCTGAAGCCTTTTCTGCGGGTCGCGCACCACCAGATGGCAGATATACGACCACAACATGAATGTCAGGATAATCAGAACAAAGACAGTAAGTTTTAGGACTCCGCGGAGTCCAGCTTGAATCGCTTCCACAGGGTCCTATTTAAATCTTCCCGATGGAGAATGGTCAAGAAGTCAATGCACTGGAATTCACGATCCCATGCCGGCTCCCCGCCGATATAGGCTCCGGCTTTCAAATAGGCGCGGCACAAAGGGGGAAGAAGTTCCTCAGCCTGGGCTCTCTGAGTCTCCGCGAGAGGGCTTCGGACTTCTTCTAAAAAATGATTCAGCATCGGCATCGTAAAGGCCAGCGTCGGACGGGTGCGAAGCCCCGGCACAATACGCCCTTCCTCTTCAAAGTACCGAGTCAACAGGGCTGCATCGCGGGGATCATCCGTCTTCACTGTCGCGCAACCAAAAAGCATCTTGGAATCTGAGGCCGCCATGTATTCAGCAATTCCGCGCCACAAAAGCGAGATCAAAACCCCGCGGCGGAAATCCTTGTGAATGCAGGCGCGACCCAGCTCCAGCTTCACACCCGGCTGAGCCAGAATTCCATTCATCATGAATTCTTTGCCGGAATAAAATTCATCCGTGAACAAAGAGCAGTTCAATCTGTAGGTTCCCACAATTCGATTGCTGCGCTTTTCTTTGATGATCAGGTGGTCACAGTCAAAGTCAAATTCATCGACGTCCACCCCTGTCGGGGCTTTCTTGCCCTGCATTTCGCGATGAAAGACCTCGTAACGCAAAGTCAGCGCCTCTTTTAGTTCTTCAACATCGGTCACCGTTTTAATTTCAAAAGGCCCCACATCTGACTGAATATGGATCTTGGCTTTGAATTTATGGATGCGATTCAGACGCAGCTGATAGAACGACTGCAGATTCGTGGAAACTCGCTCAAGACTTGCATAAGCCAGAGAGTTGATCATCGAAGGCCCCCCTTAAGATCAACCTCAGTGTAGCGGGCTTTAAATGTGAAGATTGTCAGAACTCCGACAGGATATTGTTGGCATTCCCTTAAAGGGCTATGCTATGAGAAGGGTACATCTATGGAAACAGCCGTTTTTCGCAAACCACTTTCCGATATCCCGCTGAATCAGGAAGCTGAAAGCTACCTGAAGGAAATCATTCAAAACCTGCCACAGGACCTTTCTCCAGATCGCGCGGGTTACTACTCCCTTGAAACGGAAGAGCTTCTGACCAAGGATGCGGCGGAACGTTTGGCGCAACATCTGAAGACTTGCGATAAACCTGTCAGCTTTGAAGATCTGCGTTCGGGCTGGAATGCCATCCTGGTGGACTATCACCGTCACAACAACTGGAACTATCCGGTTCAGGCACAAAAGCCCGTAAAAGAGCTGACTGAAGATCAAAAAACCGCGCGTGAGCTGTGGCCGTATATCTGGGTGATGATCCAATCGATGATCATCCTGAAAACTGCCGTCTATTATTTCGGAATCACCGGTTCTGCAGATCCCTCCACCAGCAACACAGTAATGCTGGTCCTTGCTATCCTGACCTCGTTTGGAACACTGGGCTTTTTCGCGTGGAGAAAATCCCGCAAATGAAATTGTTTCTATTTATCGCTGCGGGTCTGATCCTCAGCCCCACCCTGCTAAATATTCCCAAAACTGAAACCGTGTCCCTGCTGGGCACGATCGCAGCCTATGTCTTTCTGTTTGCCGCCGGCCTGGAGCTGAGTCTTAAAAAGACACTGGCTCATCTGAAAGAAGCCTCGTGGATCAGCGTGGGCGCTTTCATATTCCCATTGATGACGGGATATGCTGGTGCCTTGTACCTGCTTCCGGAAGACAGCAACACCTTGTTCGTGGCCACCGCCATGGCCGTATCAGCCCTGCCGGTGATCATTCAGCTTTTAAAAGAAGCCAATCTTTACACAACCAATCTGGGCCGCCTGATCGTCAGTGCTGCCACCTTGTGTGATATTCTGGCGTGGATCATGTTTTCATTCCTGCTGCCACCCCAAAGCATGGGGCCGTGGATTGCCTCGCATCTGCCGGTGTTTGTGTTCATGGCGGGACTTTTCATTTCAGACTGGAACTTGATTTCAGAAAAACGCATTGAACAACTTGAAAGCTTCACCCGCTGGGTTTTTGCTCCGATCTTTTTCGTCACAATCGGCTGGGGTCTGAATCTGGCCCAGCACTTTGATGCCCGTCAGGTGGCGATTGTGACTTTGATTGCCTTCGCTGGAAAGATCGTCGGGTCTTACGCGGTTTCCCGCTGGCGCAAGTTCAATCACACCGACAGCATGACTATTGGTCTGTCACTGAACGCCCGCGGCGCCATGGAGATTCTGATGGCCACCTTCGGCTTGAAGGCCGGACTGATTGACATGACTTTGTTCACAAGCCTTGTTGCCATGGCGATAATCACCTCCATGGTTCCGGCTTTGACTTTCCGTTTGCAAAGAAAACTCAGACAATAAGAGAGGCCGCTTTATTCAGGCGGTCAAACAGGGATTCCCAGCGCTCACCGGTTTGGTGGGCTTCACGGTAAAACAGAATGCAATCTTTCCCGCGCGCAGCCACGTCACGCAAGTGACCATAGAATTCACGTGTTGCCAGCAACGGGTCTTCGGAAAGTTTTAAAACCTCGTAGGAATGAATGCCCGCTTTAGGTTTGATGATCTTGATGCTTTCAATTTCATCCGGCAGTTCGCCGATCTTTTCATTCACTTCTTTCAGCACACTTTCCGGGCTGCGGGACGGATCCAGACACACCACCAGCGGAACTGGCGGCATATAGTGATGTTTCATATGGCCTGGGGATTCGCGCTTATCCACCTGCTCGATGAATTCATAAGCCAGGCCTTTTTCTTCCAGCACACGCGCAAGATCTGATTTCAGAATATGCCCGCGGCGAAGAATCGACAGCATCACACCTTCAGGACGGTGACGAACCAGCAAGACCGTGGATTCGATGCCGATTTCACAATCGCCACCATCAACCACGAAAACGTTTTCATTTTTAAATTCCACCCGTACATGGGACGCGGACGTCGGGGAGGTGCGACCGAACTTGTTGGCACTTGGCGCCGCCAAAGGCACACCCACCTGCTGCAACAGTTCCAAAGCCAGCGGGTGATTTGGCATGCGAATGCCCACGGATTCAAGACCCGACGTGATCATCGCATTTACGGAAGGATCCCGTGGCAGCACCATGGTCAGCGGACCCGGCCAGAAAGCTTCCGCCAGCGCCTGAGAAGCCGGTCCCCAGAAGGCCGTGACCTTCTTGGCCTGTTCAATGGACGCCACATGCACAATCAAGGGATCAAAGAACGGACGCTCTTTGGTGGTAAAAATCTTTTCGATGGCCGAAGGGATATCAATACGGGCCGCCAGACCGTAAACGGTCTCGGTGGGGAAGCCGATGACTCCCCCTTCTTCAAGTATGATTTTGGCTTTGGCCAAGGCCTCGTTTGGCGACATCATGGATACTTTTGTACATCAAAGCAGACGGGATTGAAAGGTTTCCCGTCTATTTTTCTTCCCGCAGGATGCTCAGGGCGCTTTCACGCACGATATCCAGACTGGCCAGGAATGAAATCACCAGACTTAAAGTCGTGATAATCACCACCGACAAAAGCGGCTGAATCAATGACAACTTAAAGTCGCTTTCAAAGATGAATGTATTCAGAGCAAAACTCACCACCACACTCAAAGCCGCCCCAAAGAACGAGGCAATAAATGCAAGAAATGCAAATTCGGTCAGAATGAAGCTTGCGACCTCTCCCCAGCTGGCGCCGAGGATTTTTAGCATGTTCAGCTCCCAACGGCGCAGCTTGATCTGACTGCGCACAATCGAGAACAACACGATGTATCCGGTCAATAGCGCCAGACCCGCCATGAGTTCCAGGGACCAGCTCATTTTTTCGGCGGTCTTCAGGACATCATCCACCGTGCGCACAACATCAATAACGGACACGTTGGAAAATTCTTTGGCGATGGCATTTTGCAGTTCAGATCTTTGCTGTTCTGGCAGGAACGGAATCGCCGCGATCCAGCTTTTCGGGGCTTCGTTCAAAACACCGTTTTGCACCATAATAAAGAAATTCGGCTGGAAGCTTGTCCACTTCACCTTGCGCAGGTTGATGATTTCGCCTTCCACTTCCACACCCTGAACGTCAAAGACCAGCACATCACCGATCTTAAAGCCCATGCGGTCGGCAAAGCGGGTTTCCACCGACAGCTCGGCTCGCTTTTGTTTTTCCGGATCAAAAGGACCTGAGAACGGCCGGCCATCAATCATGATTTCAGAATCAGAAAGACCTTCACGGAAGGACAAATTCATCCCGCGGTTGCGGAAGCGGGCTTCACGTTCTTCTTCACGGGTTTTAAATCCCTGGGTGTCGAGCTTTCTTTCATAATCCTGATCGTTCACTTTCAGGATACGCGCGCGCACCAGCGGAGATCTGCCCAATGGTTTCACTTCACGATCCGCCAGAATCTTTTCAAGACCCGTCCATTGTTCATCCTGAATATCGAACATAAACAGTGACGGGATCTTGCTGTTGGCATCCAGCTGGAATTCCGCCTGCAGCGAGTTCTTCAGCTGTGGCAGGATATTGATCAGCAAAGCCCCCAAGCCCAATGCCACAAAGATCGCAAGACTCGCCCCCGCCCGGCGGGAAAGGCTTAAGAAGCTGAACTTCAGGAACCAGCGGTTCAAGCCCCGAATCCAGCCGGCCATTTTGACAGTGCCATAGCCGATCAAAAGCAGCGCCAGCACCACAGCCACCATCGAACCGACAAACAAACTGCCGATCTTCCAGGAGTGTGCCTGATACACCGAAAGGAAATAGAACAAAGCCACACACGGCAGGAACGTCCAATAACGACGCTGCCCTTCACCCACCGCAAACTTTTCTTCACTGAACAGCTTCGCCGCACGCAGATCAAAGATCTTCATCAGGAACGGGATGCTGACCACAAAGCTGCCAAACACCGCCATCAACAGACAAATCAGGAACGCTTCCGGCGTCACCGTCGGGCTTAGATCAAACGGAGTGAAGTTCGCAAGCAGTTTGCTGAGCAAAGGCAACACCAACAAACTAAACAGCATGGTCGGAATGGTGGCTAGCAATCCCAGCATGGAGGCTTGCAGGATGTAAACGCTGACCGCCTCACCACTTTGCAGACCCAGGGTGCGCAAGATGGCGATTTCTTTCATCCGCGTGGAGAGGAACAGACGGTAAATGTAGGCCGCCCCCAGCGCTGACATAAACAGGGCCACGATCGCAACCAGCCCCAGATAGTCTGACAAATAACCCAACTGACGCCCGGAATCTTCACCCGCCGTTTCTGGGGTTTCGACATTGATCTGTGGATCGGTCAAAACATTATAAAGCTGATCGCGCACCAGCTTGTGATCCGTGGTTTCTGGCAGCTTAAACAAGTGCGCCAGCGAGAACGTGCTTCCGTACTGCAAAAGACCCGACTGTGGCAAAAGCTCGCGGTTCACAAAGATTCTGGGCGCCAGGCTTGCCATGCGGAAGGTCTGAGTGGCGTCTTTTTTCACCACATCCGAAATTTGCAAATTCAACTGCCCCAGCTGAATCTCATCGCCGACATCAAGTCCCAGCTGGGATTTCAGCTCGGGATAGATCCACGCCTTGGGTGCGGAGAGAATATCTTTATTATCACTGCCCGCGGTGATCTGGCGGCCGGATTCAAGATCCAGCTCCCCATAAAACGGATAGGCCTGATCCACGGCTTTGACCAAAACCAGTCTTGAACCCTTGGACGAACTTAACATCGCAAAGAATTCATAGATCTTGCCTTCAGTGGCACCTGCCGGCACCACTTCCCGCATTTTCTTGGCTTCATCGTCAGTCAGTTCGCGGCGTGCAGCCACGGCCAGATCCGCAGAAAGAATGGATTTGGCGTTGGCTTTGATTTCTGTTTCCAGGGCCACATTGAAGGCCTGAAGCGAGACAAAGCCCGTCAGACCAAGACTTAAATTGAATATGAAAAAGAGCCCAAAGCGCCAGCTGCGCAGAAGCTCCCGGCAGGCAAGTCGAAAAATCATTACGCTTCCTTCAACTGGCCTTCATCAAGGCGCAAAGTACGTTCACATTTTTTCGCCAGAGCTTCACTGTGAGTCACCAGCAACGTGGTGATCTTGTGTTTGCGAACCACATCAAAGAACACATCCATGACCTTGTCGCCCGTGTGGATGTCCAGGTTCCCGCTTGGTTCATCGGCCAGCAGAATTTTAGGTTTTACCACCAGCGCACGTGCAATCGCAACACGCTGACATTCCCCACCGCTCAGCTGACTGGGGAAGTGATTCAGGCGATGCCCCAGCCCCAGCTCGGTCAGGGCTTCTTCAGCGCGGGCTTTGGGATTTTCCATTTTCAGAATCTCCAGCGCCAGCATCACGTTTTCCACCGCCGTCAGATGCGCGATCAGGTGATACTGTTGAAAGACGACCGCGATGTTCTGGGCACGGAACAAAGTCATTTGCTGTTCGCTCATCGGGGTCAGATTGATGTTATCAACCAGAATCTCGCCGCTGTCCGCGCGCTCAAGGCCGGCCAGAATTGAAAGCAACGTGGATTTGCCACTGCCGGACTGGCCCACAACAGAAACGACCTGTCCTGGCTGGATGGTGACGTTAAGGCCTTTTAGCACCTGAATCTCGGACTCCCCTTGCAGGAAACCTTTTTTGACATCTTTCAGGATCAAACTCACAACGCCCCCTTTAGAACTGAAAACACATTGTCTGCGATAATTTTATGACCTTCTTCGTTGGGATGAATCCCGTCGGCCAGATTGTATTTTGGGTTTCCCGCCACCTTGTCCAGGATGAATGGAATGAAGGTCAGCTTGTATTTCTTGGCCAGCGACTCGTACATTTTTTTGAATTTGTCGGTATAGTCCTTGCCGTAGTTCGGTGGCATGTACAAACCACCCAGAATGACTTTTACTTTTTGGGATTGTGCGTATTCGATGGACTGAGCCAGATGTTTTTCGCTGTCTTCGACTTTCAAACCGCGCAAACCATCGTTGGCCCCCAAGGCCAAAAGCACAACATCAGGCTTTGATTTAAACACCCACTTCATGCGGCTAAGCCCCGACGCTGTGGTGGAACCACTGACCCCGGCATTGATGATGGTCCATTCCTTCTTACCGGCCTCGTGAAGTTTCTTTTCCAGGACCGCGGGGAACGCGGCCTCTTTGGCAACGCCATATCCTTCGGTGAGCGAATCACCCAGAACGATCAGTTTTTTTTGTGCAAACGAAAAAGAACTAAAAAGAAGAATGAGTGAAAATAAAAAAGGTCTCATAGGGTTCCTATGAGACCTTAGTTTTTAAGACAATGACAAGTCCAGCTTCGTCAAAGTATGGGCTGCTTAGCGAGGACCACCGCGACCACCGCCGCCGAAGCCACCACGTCTTTCGCCGCCGCCACCGCCGCGACCACCACCGAAGCCGCCACCACCACGACGTGGGCCGCCTTCACGAGGAGCCTGAGGACGAGCCTCAGAGATATTGATAGGACGACCGCCCAACTCAATACCGTTGCCTCTTTCGATAGCTTGATCAGCAGCAGAGTCATCGGACATCTCTACAAAGCCGAAGCCTTTAGAGCGACCGGTTTCTCTATCCATGATCACTTTTGCTGAATCTACCGCACCGAACTGTGCGAAGTGTTGATGAAGTGCCTCATCGTCTACAGAGTAAGGCAAGTTGCCTACATAAAGTTTCTTAGCCACAAAGACCTCCTATGGTTGGGCCATAATACCCGAGGAAGCCTTCGAACAAGATGAAATCGAGTACACTCACACGGGGACTTTTAACTACCAATAACGCTAGCATAGCCCAAAAAACGTGCAAGCCCAATTTTAAGCGCGCATATTATTAAATTGTAAGGGAAGAGGGAAGTTCCCACCACGCACCAGACTGATGCATTCCTGAAGCTCATCAATACTTTTTGACGTCACTTTCAGTTTGTCATCCGCAACCTGCGGCTGCACCTTCAGCTTGGAATCCTTAATCAATTTAATGATATCCTTAGCGATCTCGCGGTCAATTCCCTGTACCAAAGTGACCTTCTGGCGAAGCATTCTGCCACCAGCTTCTTCAATTTTTTCGAATTTAATCGCTTTGATATCAATCCCACGACGATGCAATTTGGTTTGCAGAATCCCGGCCATCGCCCCAATTTTGTAATCATCCTCCGCCAGAAGGACCATTTCTTTCTTATCCCATTGAAGCTCAGCCTTACTGCCTTTGAAATCGTAACGAGCTTCAATCTCTTTACGCGCCTGATTTACGGCGTTGTCCACTTCCTGAACATCAATCTCAGAAACAATATCAAACGAAGGCATCGAAAAACTCCCAAATAAATTCAAAAGAAATTCAAAGTTAAAATCCGATCAGCCAATCCATCAAACTACAATGAGGCTGATCAAAAGGGTTCAGCCGCATCGAAATGCCAAAAGGGCATTTCGAGCCTTGCCCGAAGGGAATCGGACAGGAAGTCCGATTGCCACGCGGAGGGGTCCCCTTGAAGCGGAGGCGTGCTCCAAGCACGTCGAAGCGAAAAGGGTCCCCCGACAACGCAGTCGGATGGGCCCTTTTCATCGGCCGACTAGTGGCCACTGTTGCCGTGGAGTCCGTGCGGGTGTCCATGCAAAACTTCTTCCGCCGTCGCCTCACGAATCAAAACCATCTCAATTGCAAATTCAAGATCCTGACCTGCCAATGGGTGGTTGCCATCCAAAGTAACTGCTTCGTCAGTGATTTTAGTCACGCGCACGATGTGTGCACCCTGACCCAATTCCAAACGCAGGTGAGCACCGACTTCCAATTGTGGAAGGTGCGCAAGCTCCGCTTTAGGAACGTCCATGAACATATTGTCTTTCACTTCGCCGTAAGCGTCTTTCGCTGCCAGCTTCACAGTTTTTTTATCGCCCTCTTGCAGGTCTTTGATTTCTTCTTCAAGTTTAGGAATGATCTGACCCGCACCTTCCAGGAATGGAAGCGGCTGGTTGCGCTCAGAAGCGTCCAATACGTTGCCGTCAGGTCCTTTTAAAACGTAGTTAAATGCCAAGACTCTTTTCATTTATATGCCTCCTGTGCGCTTGATGCCGACGGTATCCCATTTTGGACCTATTCAGGCAACCGAAAAGACCCAGTTCTTTTGAATATTTAACGAGACACTTGAAATTGAGACGCAGAGCTAGATATAATCATATTTAGGATCGCGCCTGAGGGGGGAACGCATGATGCACATGTCCTCGCTGAGGTCTTTGTTGCTCAACTCTAGCTACGAGCCGATGCAGATCGTAGGTTGGCAAAAGGCCTTGGTATTGTGGTTTCAGGGAAAAGTGGAGATATTGGAATATCACTCTGCGTTTGCCCGGTCGGTACAACGAAGGTTTCAGCTGCCCAGTGTCTTGCGGCTGAAGACGTATGTACGACCCCGGACTGCCGGAGCCGTCCGATTCTGCCGGGAAAACGTTTATATCCGCGATAATTATACCTGCCAGTACTGTGGCACCAAACTCGCCGCCAAGCTCCTCACTCTTGATCACGTTGTCCCCGCATCTCATAACGGCCCTAAAAACTGGACCAACGTTGTTTCCGCCTGCCGGGACTGCAATCAAAGAAAAGCAAACCGAACTCCCCGCACCGCCAATATGCCTTTACTGAGTGAGCCCCGTGCTCCATCATGGTTGCCAACACTGCAACTGGAAATCGGCGAGGATCACGTGCCTCCCGACTGGACGCCCTATTTAAGACTGAATACCGGATGACGACTGAGTACGAATTTAAAACCATCACCACCGCCGAAACTCTGCCGATCCGCCAAAGAGTTCTTAAGCCTCATCTGCGCGCCGAAGAATGCGTGAATCCGGGAGACGATCTTCCGACCACGTTCCACTTCGGCCTTTTTATTTCCGGAAATCTTGTTTCCGTCGCGACCTTCATCCAGGAATCACATCCCGCTTTTTCTGCCGGCTATCCTTATCGCCTGCGTGGCATGGCCACGGATGACAGCTATCGCGGTCTGGGCCTGGGACAAAAACTGGTGCGCTTTGGTGTGGAAGAATTAAAAAGCCGTCGCTGTGACCTGGTGTGGTTCAATGCGCGCATCAAAGCTTTTCCGTTCTATGAAAGACTTGGATTTTCATTCTATGGACCGCTGTTTGATATCAAGGATATCGGTCCCCATAAAACCATGTACAAGCATCTTATTCCCCGTTAACCTCTTTGCAGGAGGAATCGGTGAATAAGGATGTTCACAATCAGCTGACCTCAGCACTGACCACCATCATCAGCGAAACCAACGGGATTTCGCTTTCTGACACCATTGATCTGCTTTTGTCTTCGAAAATGAAAACAGAGAATCTGGATGCCTACGGCCTCGTGGTCGAATTCCGTGATCTGCTGAATCGTTTTCAGATCAATCAGGTGACGATCTCGTCACTACTGAAGCACCCCATGTCCGCAGCGCTGTTTGAGTTTTTCAAGAATTTTCCATTGAAATACAACGAAGAGCACATTCACCTGACCGGAGCCATCACCGCCGAGTTCATCTTTCCACGCCTGAAAAAACTATTGGAAGGCCCGGACAAAGACATCTATGAACAAAAAATCAAAGAGGTCTATGGCGACAAAGCCCTGCCCATTCGTTCGGTTGAAGACGTCGACCGTCTGATCCGTCTGCAGGAAAATGAAGGCTTCTCGCGCTATCTGAAAATTCTGTATCTTCCAAAATTGATCTTCATCAATCGCGAAGTTCACAAGGAAGCGGCCTATTCCATGGCTGAAGAGCTGTATTATAAATTCAACGTCGGCCGCGTGCGTTTGAAGTTCTCGCTGTCCCGTTCAACCGCCAGCTCGTCAGAGCAAATTCCGGGTATCGACAATGTGACATCCGAAGACGTGGTGCTGGGCCTGTATGACGGCTTCCGTGCCTTCCAGGAAAAGCATCCGAACTTTGACTTCATCCTGTCGCCGTCTTTCAGAAAAGAAGCCAACCACTTTGATTCTGAAAAGTTCAAAACCCGCCAGGAACACTTCATGGAACAAATCAACGAGCTGGTCGACATGATCGACAAGTATCCGTTCCTGGAGCGCCACCTGCGCGATGTCGACACTGTCGGCGATGAGCGCGAACTTTACCGTAAAGAACATTTCAACGAAATGCAGGCGGGCTTCCGCAAACTTCAGTACCGTGGCTTTAAAATCCGTTCGCACCATGGTGAAACCTGGCACACTCTGAAAAAGGGCATCCAGGCCGTCGACAATGCCATGAACATCTGGCACATCGACACTCTGGAACACGGAATCAGTCTGGGCATCAATCCGAACAAATACTTCCACCGGATTTATCAGGACATTCTGGCCAAGAACCAACAGGGTCAGCCGATTTCTGAAAAAGATCCGTTGTACCGCGAGCTGACCGAACTGGACTGGGGCTTCAACCGCCACGTTCTGGAAAAAATCCTGAAAGGGACCAAGATCACTGCGGAAGAAGACATTCTGTTCGTCAAAGCCAAGTTCCACACCGCCCGCGAAGTCGAACACTATCAGCACGATGTTCTGAATCGTATGATTCAAAAAGGCGTGACCCTGGTGTCCCTGCCGTCCTCAAACAACAAGCTGACCGGCAAGTTTGAAGACTACAAGGACCATCCGTTTTCGTGGTGGGAGAAAAAAGGCGTGCAACTGGGCGTTGGCACCGACAACCACGTGACATTGAACACGAACTTCATTTATGAAATGCTGATCCTTCTTTACACCGATGCGGTGAATTTGAAGATCACAAAACTATTGATGGTAACCACTGGCGAAATACGCCGACCGTACATCAGTCATCTTCTGTGGAAGATGAGAAAGCAACTTGGAAAGACCGCGCACCGATGACGACTGCAAAAAAATCTCGCCGCCTGAGCTGGATGGACACAATCAAGTCCCTGGCTCGTCCCAAAGTTTCAATTATGCTGGCCCTGGGCTTTTCCTCAGGCCTGCCGTTTATGCTGGTCGGAAACACCCTGGGTTACTGGTTGCGTGAAAGCGGTATCGCACTGGCGACCATCGGCTTTCTTTCCTGGGTGGGTCTTGCCTACTCTCTGAAGTTTGTCTGGGCTCCATTGATCGATAAAATGAATGCCCCGATTTTCGGGGCCTGGCTGGGACGCCGTCGCGGCTGGATGATCATCTCCCAAATTCTGGTGGGGATCTGTCTGTTTGCAATGGCCTACATCAAACCTGAAGGCGGCTTGGCGCTGTTCACCCTGCTGGCGGCGATCGCGGCCTTTGCTTCCGCCACCCAGGACATCGTGGTCGATGCGTGGAGGATTGAGGTATCTGATGCCAGTGAAGACATGGCCTTGCTGTCGTCTTCATATCAGCTGGGTTACCGCGCTTCTTTGCTGGTGACAGATGCATTGATTCTGATCCTGGCTGGCGCGATTGGCTGGTCGGTTTCTTATTCTGCCATGGGCGCGTTGATGGCCGTGGGTGTGATTGCGACACTATTTGCCGCTGAACCCAAGCACGGACCGGCGAATGTTCCCGGGGCTGTGTCTTTGTGGTCTGCGCGAGGTTTGTTTGATGCCGTCGCAGGTCCGTTTATCTCTTTCTTCAAGCAACACGGTCAGCGCGCTTTATTGATTCTGGCGGCAGTGTGCTTGTACCGCCTTTCTGACTTTGTCATGGGTCCGATGGCAAATCCTTTCTATGCGGATCTGGGACTGAGCAAAGAAACTGTGGGCGCTGTTCGCGGGTCCGTCGGCTTGATCGCCTCGGTAGTGGGCGTGGCTGCGGCCGGCCTGACCGCCGTGCGTTTTGGCTTTATCTCGACGTTGCTTATTGGTGCGGTGATTGGTCCGGCTTCCAACCTTGGCTTCTCGGTTTTGGCGATGATGGGACCCAGCACTGAAGTGTTTACGGGCGCCATGATCGTGGATAACTTTGCCACGGGCTTTGCCGGGACGGCGCTGGTTGGATACATGTCGAGTCTCACGACGCTCGGATACACGGCCACTCAGTACGCCTTGCTTAGTTCATTCTATGCTTTGTTAGGAAAAGTTCTGAAAGGCTTCTCGGGACTTGCGGTTCAGAAACTTAGCGAAACCCATGCTCTGATGGAATCCTATGCACTCTTCTTCCTGGGAACTGCGCTGATCGGGGTTCCGGCTTTGGTGTTATGTATCCTGCTGGTTCGAAGTAATACGAAATTAAAATCTGCCAGCACCTAAAGAAAAGGCCCCGTACGGGGCCTTTTTAGTTTCTAAGCGAGAAGTGTACATCTTGATGATACACCCGGTACAGCGGCACAAAGACTGAAGCGGTCGTTGCCACGATTGCGGTGACCCACACCGGCGCACTTTCAAAAATCGAACTTGCCACGATATCCGGCCCCGGCAATGAAGTTCCCAGCATCAGTCGCAGCGCCGGGAATCCCGCCACATCCATGACCAGTCCAAAGAACACCGCCGCCAATCCCAGCAAGAAACCTTCCCACAACAGCCAGCCACCAATAGAACTTTTGCGATAGCCCATGGCGCGCAAAACTGCGAGCTGCAGGCTCATCGCCTCAAAGCGGGTGATCAGCATGGCGGCCATGGATAGTCCTCCCAGCACAAGAATCAAGATCGTCACAAAGATTCCCAGCTCTTGCCCGGCGCCGACCAGTTCATTCAGTTTTTTTATTTCGACCGGAACATCCACCGCCTGCCCCACCGTGCGGTTGTTAACCAGATTTGCCAGGCTGTCGAATCCTTGAGGATTCAAATAAACCAGGAAGTAATTCAAAACCCCTGGCCCCCAGATAGAGGCCTCGGTCATATTCAAAATCTTCATCGCATTTTGCGCTGTGGATAAGTCAGTGAAAACCAGACGATCCCAAGTGGAATGGGTTGAATCAAAGACCCCCACGACCTTTAACTTCACTGAAGAGCTCGCAAACACCTTGGGTCCCAGCCACAATTTGCCGTCTAACTGATCGCCCACTTTAAGACCGTGTTTTTGTGCAAGCAAATACCCGACAACAGCTTCATTGATCCCTGTAGCCCATCGGCCCTCTTTCAGCTTGGGACTGTCTTCAGCACGAGGCCTGCTCACAAAGCTTTCGTCAGTCGCAACAACTCGCACGTCTCCCCATTTTGCAAAATACAAAAACGGGATGACGGATTTGATAACGGAAGGTTTGATCTGGGCACCATCTTCAAAGCGCACTGTTTGCTCTTGGCGCAAAGATTCAAAAAGTTTTAATGGCAGATAACCCGGATATTCACCTTCAGCGTGCAAAGCACCCAGCAAAATATCAGTTCCGCCGGATTTAGCGCCGATAATGGCATCCCCGCCTTTTCCCAAAGTTGAAAATCGGCTTTCCGCCAGATTGTTCAAACGAAGCAACATTCCCGCACACGCCACCGAAATCGCAATGGCGGCAATAGCCAGGCAGGAAGGAACCGGCCGACGGGTCAGATTCAGGTAAGCCAACTGGAAGGATTTCATGCGGTCAGCTCCTTGAACGACATCACTTGATCAAAGTACTTCGTGATCCGGTGATCATGACTGACTACAATCAAAGTCTTTCCGGCAGCGGCCTCTTTCAAGGCTTGCATGACAAATTCCATATTGGTTTCATCAAGGCTTGAGGTCGGCTCATCCGCCAGAATAATTTCAGGCTTTTGCGCCAGCACACGGGCCACCGCCACACGCTGCTGTTCACCCAGGCTTAAGTAAGACACGCGGTCTTGGGCCTTTTCACCCAGTCGCACTTTCTGCAAAGACTCTTTTGCAGATTCTGAAACCAGCAGAACATTTTCTTCGCAGGTCAAATGATCCAGCAGATTCAGCTTTTGAAAAATCACCCCGATTTTATCTCTGCGCAGATCACAGAGGGAGTCATCGTCAAGATGGCTGACACGATGAGGGCCCACAAAAACTTCGCCCTCCTGAGGAGTGAACAGACCGGCGATTAAATGCAACAGTGTTGTTTTTCCAGCACCACTTTCTCCCTGCAAAAGCAGATGATGACCATGGGGAATGTCAAATTGACGGACAGAAAAGAGCAATCTTCCGTTGGGAAGTGAAACTCTGATGTTTTTTAACTCTATGTTCAGATTTTCTTCCATGACACAAAGATTTTCATCATCTCTTGCAAAAGGCAATGTTACAGTGCTCTCAGAGGTTCATATGCCAAAAAAAGTCGTCATCGTCGGTGGTGGTTTTGCGGGGCTGAAAGCCGCGCGTGTTTTTGGAAACAACGCAGATGTTTCTGTCACTCTTATTGATCGCCGTAATTATCATCTGTTCCAGCCTTTGCTTTATCAGGTAGCCACAGCAGGACTTTCTCCAGCAGAAATTTCCGGCCCAATTCGCGGAATACTTTCCAAATACAGAAATGTCTCTGTTTTCATGGACAACCTGGAAAGTGTCGACCTGAAAGATAAAAAGATCCACGTGAAGGATCGCGATGTTGATTACGACTATCTGATTCTGGCGTGCGGAGCCAAACACAGTTACTTCGCGCACCCCGAATGGGAAGAAAATGCTCCGGGATTGAAGACTCTGGAACAAGCCACCGAAATCCGTCGCCGCCTGCTGATGGCTTTCGAACGCGCCGAAAAAGAAACTGATCCTGAAAAGCAGAAACAACAGCTGACGTTCGTGATCGTGGGTGCGGGCCCAACGGGTGTCGAGCTTGCCGGCACCATCGGTGAAATCAGCCGTCACACTTTAACCAAAGACTTCCGCCACATTGATCCGTCACGCACCCGCGTGATTCTGATTGAAGCAGGCCCAAGAATTCTTGCCGCCTTCCATCCGGATCTTTCCCGCAAAGCCGCGGCAGATCTGGAAGACCTGGGTGTGCAGATTTGGACCAACACGCGAGTCACGGATGTGAAATCCGATTCCGTGGTGTTGGGCGATGAGGTCATCAAAGCCGCCACCATCTTGTGGGCCGCGGGTGTTCAGCCTTCCAGCATCAACAAAACTCTCAACGTGCCTCTGGATCGCGCGGGCCGAGTGATCATCGAAAAAGATTTAAGCTTGAAAGAACACCCGGAAGTGTTTGTTTTGGGCGATCAAGCTTGTTACCTGACCGAAAATGGCCAAGCCCTGCCTGGACTTGCTTCGGTGGCTATGCAGCAAGGGACCCATGCTGCGAATCAGATTTTGCGAGAACTCAGCGGTAAACCCCGACTTGATTTTAAGTATCTCGACAAGGGCCAGATGGCCACAATTGGCCGCCGTAAAGCCATCGCACAAATCAGCAATCTGAAATTCAGCGGATTCTTTGCATGGATTTTGTGGTTATTCATTCACGTCTATTATCTGATTGGTTTTAAAAACAAAGTCTTCGTTATCTGGCAGTGGGCTTATGCTTACTTCACCTTTAAAAGAGGTGCGCGTTTGATCGTCGATAAAGAGTGGCGTTCCAAACCTAAGCCGCCTGTTTCGTAACACTGGATCTATTCAAGTCTTGAGGCTGTCCTTAGCCTCAAGACATGTACTTACAAAACTTCCACTCCATTCAGCCGCCCTATCAGAAAAACCAGAAGGAATGCCTTGAATGGCTTTCCGAAGCCCACAAACTGGCACAAAAGAATCAGGGATACTCGCAAGAGGACTACCTGAAGATGCTGCAACGAGTGGGATGCCCGGAAACGCAGATCGAAAAAAGGTATTTCTTCATTCCGGATGTGGAACGCTCCAACTGGGATGACAAGCCGATCTATCCGGTTAAGTCCAGCTCTCACGGCGTCAGCATGCACATGCGCCACGAGTACTATCACAAGACTGTGAAAGAGCTTTTTGAGCGCATCTATGCCGATCGCACTTTCCCCGATGATCTGATTCACGTCAGCTGCACCGGATACATCTCGCCCAGTGCGGCTCAGATGACCGCCGTGAAAGCGCCCAAGCCCGTCACCGTCACGCATTCCTATCACATGGGATGCTATGGTGCTTTCCCCGCCCTGCGCATGGCCTCGGGCTTTTTGGCGAATGAAAACATTCTGGGGAAAAAGCTGACCGTGGACCTGGTGCACACGGAGCTTTGCAGTCTGCATTTGAATCCCGAAGATCCCACCTTGGAACAAATGGTGATTCAAAGCCTGTTTGCCGACGGCTGCATTGCTTATTCAATGTCCACTCAGCAGCCCAAACAGGGATTCAAGATGCAGTCCTTGTATGAAGAACTCATTCCCAACACCACTGGCGCCATGGAATGGATGGTGTCGGACTGGGGTATGAAGATGAGTCTGTCAAAGGACGTGCCGATGATGGTGGGTGATAAGATTCGCGACTTTACCACACGCTGGCTGGCAGAACGTGGGTACGATCTTTCCCATGTCGTCAAAAACGGCCTGTTCGCCGTTCACCCCGGCGGACCGAAGATCATTGATCAGGTTGTGAAGCATCTGGAGCTGAAGGAAGAACAAGTCGCCCACAGCCGCGCCCTGCTTCGTCAGCGCGGGAATATGTCTTCGGCAACCTTGCCGCACCTGTGGGAGCAGATTCTTCGCGACGACAGCGTTCCGTCAGGGACACCGATCATCAGCTATGCTTTCGGTCCGGGCCTCACTGTGTGTGGAAGTTTGATGGAGAAACTATGATCAGCGCATTTTTAGTTGTGTCGGGCATTCAAGGGGCGGCCATCCTATTTGATGAGTTCGTGTTTCATCGCCGTCGCGGACTTCCACGGTGGGAACGCATCGGGCACCCCATCGACACCATGTCAGTGATTGTGTGCCTGCTGTTTCTGGCCTTTGTGGACCGGACACCGGTCACCGAGGTGGTGTACTACATTATGGCGGGCGCATCGTGCTTGCTTGTGACGAAAGATGAATGGGTTCATCGCAAGCTTTGTTCAGCCGAAGAAATGTGGCTGCACGCCATTTTGTTTTTGATGCACCCTTTGGTTTTATTCACCGGGATGGCCGAATGGGAAGACAACCGCCCGCTGTTCCTGGCCGTGGCCGGAGGAATCTTCGTCTTTTTTGTCTATCAGGTGATCTATTGGAACTTTGTGGAGGCCCAAGCTCGCAAAGCCAAGCAAAAGGCCCACTACGCCCGGGTTCTGCAGGAAGACCTGTACGAATACTTCGGAGAATAGACCCAATTTTTTGGTACAAGTCCTTGCATTGCCGCGTTGCGCTATGATACGTTGGCTTCTCTTTACGTTCCTGTTTGCGGAGAGGTGGCCGAGTGGTTGAAGGCGCACGCCTGGAACGCGTGTGTAGGTCACAAGCCTACCGAGAGTTCGAATCTCTCTCTCTCCGCCAATTTCATTTCTAACTGACACCGCAAGTTCCCCTGAAAAATTAAATAGTTAATAGAAACGGCGAAACCACAGTTGCCGTTATTTTTACCCTATTCGAGCTGATTTCCGCAACTTTTGGCATGAGATTTTCAATACAACGTTTTTCGAAAGCTAAAACGAAAGGCGGAAATTCATTATGCCAAGACAGAAAAGAAGCTCACACAAAACACCACTCGCGACTTTCTTACAGAAGATTTTGCGAGAACAAAACATCTCAATACTTGAGGCCTCTAGAATCGCGGGATGCGCCCCCTCTGTGCTTCATGGCTGGATACAGGGCTCTTATCCTTCGGAGACAATCGATAAGCTTAAAAAGCTTTGCAATCACTTCGGATACTCTCTCGCCATCGCATTGAGCGGAGAGCCTGACAAGATCAGCAGCAACTTCAATCTCAATGAGTACTACACTCAGACCACGGTCTTTGAAGGTCTCGCACAAATCCAGATTAAAAAACTCGAACCTCTAAGAAAGGGAGGATCCGATGAAAGATAAAATCTATGAATGCGAAGTGAAGCGCCAATATCTGATCGATGGCCAAAGAGTATGGAAGTGGAAACGAAGTCCAGTGTCGGAGGTCGTAGAGGGAGAAGAGATAAGATGCTACCAGTGCCATGGCAAGGTACGGCATCATAAAAAAAGAGTGGAGCACGGACCGCGCGACCATGTAGAGCACTTCTCAAGAGACGACTCTAAAAGGTGCCCGCTGGGATACTACTTTGAACCACTGTAGTGTAGTGAGGGTATTTAGTCGTTTAAACAATGCCCTGACGTTTAAATGATTCGTGCGTTGAGAACAGAGTGCCAAGCGTTGCCAAGAGGTGCTCCTGCAAAGATCATTTATCTTTTCTGACGGAAGAAAAAGGTTCTGTCGAATGGCCTATGGGCTATTCCCTAATTACAGAATGGCCCAGTACAATTTCAAAAATTGCCGTTCGGAGAGCCTTTTAGACCGCCCGATTAGACATTTATATCGTACTCTTTACGAATTCTTTCGATAACCATTGAGTGATTCTTTCTTAGATCACTAGGTGTCCACTGATCAAAATTAGCCCAGATTCGCAGAGAGTTTGGATTGGTCTGAATATTCTTAACAAAATACTTTTTCATCTTATCTTCAAAATCCAGCCTTCCAAGAGAAGAGTTTTTACCCCTACCCATCAAAATCAGATTCCCAATCTTATGAGTCCACTCCTCGCGATCTTTCTCCGAGAAATCTTTATACCATTGACTGTCAGAAGATGGATTTTGTGGAGCGATATGTTCGATGCTGATTGTTTCGGGCAGATGATACGGCCCTTCTGAGCTACTATAATAGAAATCGAGTTTAAATAGTAAGTATCGGGCAAATTTTCTACCATAAACGTCGTCTTGAACATTCGATAAAAAGCTTTCATGATCGAACGCAAAGATACTGCTTGATAGTAAACTATCTATCGACGCAGACTTTTCAATTGCCGTAATAATGGCGGCCATGTTTTCGATTCTCGTGGTTGGAGTTTCTCCAGCCACCCAGTCACCTGAGAATTTTCTATCAAGCAAAACCAGAAAATCGTAGATGCTCTTAAATTCGTATTTATCGAAGTACGCAAGCAATGGTGGAATCCAATCAGTCGATGGAAGCGCGTTCGCCATAATCAAAATTAAATTGTCGAACTTCCAGTCCATTTCTAAGCTTTGATTCTTACCTGAGAATAAAGTGCCGTAGTTCTCGCGATGCTTTTCAATAAGCTTTAGTGTTTCAAGGCCCTTACTCAAGAGCGGTCTTTTTGACTTATTGTCATTTCCATATATACGGTCCTCAAATTCCTTAAGAAGACTTAAACGCGCCTTATCCTTAAGAAGCAACATTCTGATGTAAGACAGAAACCTATCAAAGTGTTCGCCGAATTCACTTTCAGTGTCTTCCCAAAACTGGCTATATCTCTTTCTATCTAAATCGTTCTGAAGAACACCCAGATTCCAGGCTTTAAGAATATCGCTTTGGCTTAGCGGCAAACCTCGGTTATTTAGGATAGTAAAAAGCTGGAAAGCGTCCTCAAAATCTTCAGTGGCAACATATACCATTAAAACATTGTTCAATAGAAACGGAAAGAAAGTGTCGATAGAAGGGGCTTCGGGTGATGAAAAAAAGGAGTTCATGGTCTGAATCGCCTCAGCCATACTCTTTACAGTTACATCATCCGATCTGGCTGCCTCCGTTCTTATGGATTCAATTTCAAGAGTTGCATCTTGCTTCTTAACGAAGGCTTCCAAAAAGTCTCGAGCACCGTCTCTGGTTTCAAAGAAAATGCGAAATCTTTCAGGAATACGCAAGTCAGGGTTAGCTTGTTGATAGATAAATTTCTGACAGGTGTCTTTCCGCGTCTGATTACCGGTTAAGTCTCTTATGACCGCAAAAAGAAGCATCAGTGTTGTTAGGCGCTGTTGACCGTCCAAAAGATCATTTTCATCGAAGCTTACTGGGGATCGAGTGCCAGCTTTCTTTTGATAAACGAAAGAACCCAAAAAGTATTCTCCCGCCGGATTGAGTATTGCTGCCTGAGATACATCTTCTAAGAATGTTTCTATTTGCTCGCGTCCCCATCTATAAGGTCTTTGATACTCGGGAATACGAAACCACAATTCAAAGATATTTTTTACGCTGATTTTATCGCTGTCGATGGAGCCTCTTTTAATCATTTGTCCCTCTGGATGTATAAACTTGTTTTGCATTATATTTTAAGAGTTCACGCCTTTCAATGAATCGCGGCTACGCACCTATTCCATTAAGACCTTTAACCAGATGAAGAAGCCTGGTGTCGCGCTATTTCCCCTAGAGTATTCCCCTATCCTCGAGATGACGACGCAAAGATTCACTTTTAATTCGCCCCTGTATGACTCGAAAAGATCCTTCTTTCGAAGCATTAGCACATAAAGCAAATTCTTCGTCCGTTAATGGACTTCTTCCAAAGGTCTTAAAGAAGAAGAACGGCGCCAACTGCTGGCGACCTGTGAAGGACATGCTGATTTCTATGATCTGAAAACTTCTGTTTGACCAATCGTAAAGATCGGTGGCCGTACATATAACCTTACAACCCATCCGCGAAGCTTCCTCAAGAAAGATCAACCATTCATCAGAGACTCTTTTGCTTAAGGCGAAGTCAATGCTGTCGATGAAAATGGCTTTAAATGATTTTGCTATTGCTGCGCAGTCGAGATCAAAGGGCAATATTTCTTGCATGGAGCAGAAGTGAATAAGTCTTCAAAACTGAGCTGAGGACTATCGTCTTTTAGAGCAGAGAAGACAGAGCCAACCAGGTGGGTTTTTTCAGAGCCAGCAGGGCCAAGGACAATAAGAGGCCATCCATCAGAGGATTGAAGGTATGCTTCCACAGCAGAAAGCGCACTTTCATTATCCGGCAATTTGAGAAAAGGCGTTGTTCCATACCTGTGTTTGCAATCGTTAATTTCGGCGGCGGCTTCTTTGACACTAAGATCTTGAGACATGCTGTCCTCCTTGATTAGGAAGGAAAAAAATCTTTCCCCTATGTGTTTTAGGGGACAACGCGTCCGCATGCTGCACTGCTCAGGAATCTTTTTCGCCAAATCAAATACGGTTGCAAAGACAAGCATACGATTGAATATTTGTGGCACCACTTTTATAGAATTTGGAGATGCGAACGGATCATGGCAGATCCCCCCATACTAAATGATGTCACTCGAAAGTGAACTGGAGGACATCGTCGCTTATTTAAGCCATCTATTGGAAAGTGCTTACTTCTATTTGTTGACAGGATCTGGGGCCACGCCGTTGGTAATTTCAAGGAACCCAGATGGATCTACCCAAACAGATTTTCCGGTCGCAGACCTCTTCTCGGCTAGCGTGCTATTTTTAGGTTTATGAGACACCCTTGCACTAACTCGGAAAGTCGATCCTCTAACCACCTGAGCGGTGTCGCCGAATACTTCCTTACCTACTTTTGCCGCCTGTTCGAAATTTTGCTCCGGCGGCACAAAGATGACAATACTTTCGATTTGACTTGAGACTAAGCTATCTTTGGTTGAGTTGAGAAAAGCGGAATAGGCATCAATGCTAATCTTTGCACAGACATTTGATTGCGCAAAGAACTCAACGTCACTTCTATTTAAGGTCCTTTGCTGTCCCTTGCAAGGCACAATTTTTACCTTTCCATCCTTTTCTTCAAAGGACTTTACGTATTCATTTGTTCCATCCTTTTTTAGAAAGACCGTGCCAGGGCCCCTCTCATTTGCCCGGGCAGCACTATAAAGAGTCAAAGCAAGCAGGAAAAGCGCGATTTCTTTCTTCATTTGATCCAAACCTTTTTAAATAGGAAAATTCTTTAACGTCACTTCTAGATAGATCCACTGTTCTGTAAACATCACCGCTGAGCTCTCGAATCAAAACAAAAGAGTCATTTCTGGAAATAAGCCAACCTGGTCGATATCCATCGCCAACTTTTGCGGATACCAGCGTGATGCTTGGACAGATAATTGATAGAAATTTTATCTCTTGCTCTTTCAGTGATTGCGCGACATTTAATGTAAATCCAGAAAAGAATAGCAGCGCAATTGCAAACATCACGCTGAAGCTATATACACCAATTCTGTGCTGTTTGATGTCCTTGACACGTTTTATATTGAATGGCAGATCCAAAAAGTAGAGAGCCGCAGCGAAGCTTGAAAGAGAAATAACGACAAACATCGCATACTCTAGGCTGGAATGAAATAACCTTTGATATACAGGAATGGTTAAAGAAACCAATAGGAAAATTACTATATGAAGTACCGTCGATAGCCACTTCCTACCCTTAATTTTCCCATAATGATTTGAAAGATCACCCAACCACCTTACCGGCGGAAAGAGCAACACCAGTCCCGTTATAGCAAGAAAGAGATGCCAAGGAAAAACTGTTGAAGCTTGAACTAATTCAAACAAGCCGAGCCGAGACAATGTCAAATCTGGCGGAAGCTCAAAGAGAGAGATCTGTGCATTTCTATAGGCAAGCAGCTGAGCCACAAAGATGATTACAAGCCACAATATCGCCGAGAAACATATTCGCAACATCGGATCAGCTCTTCCAGTTTCACTAAGCCAGATGCCGATTTTCAACGGCACCTTAACGTACCAGGGAGCATCAATATCAACGGTTTCATTCTGACTATCCTCACTCATTATAAACCTCATTTGGTATACTTTATCGAAACCAACTCAGGCTGTTTATAACTTCGTGAAAAAACCGACTATCGTCCTAGTCGACCCAAGACATTAAAGTCTCTTTGCCTTTGCGTAGACCATTCTTTATGAATTTCTTTTATTCGGTTCATAACGGATTTCGCGTCGTCAGGGCTTAGTATTTTTTTTAACTCACTGATATACGGACCATGACATTCACGCAAAGCTTTGCCACGTCCACACGGACAACTCCAATGCCCTTTTAGCTCTTTATGCTCAAGTAAGCGCACTACTTTGACTGCGTGTTCGAGGCTTTCCACCCCCGAATGCTCCTGAATGGCCTCTAGAACGCCCAAGACGTCATGATTGCGTTCACCAAAAGGGTAAGTGCCATTTTTTGAATAGTATGACTGAGAATAGAAGTAGGCATTTACAGCTCCACCTAAAAACTGCGTAAGTGATCTCGGGTTTGACCAGTATTTCTTTCTTTCAAAGAAGACAAAAAGGCATGCACTACCGTCAATGTTAACATGCCTGTCTGCAATTTTTGGTATCTTGCCGCCTTCTTCAAACACTAAGGGGAGGCTTTGCGGATGACCATCAAGAAAGTGAATGCTTATGCTGTAAGAGTCGTAAATCTTGCCATCGGCATAAACATCAAACCTTCCTTTGGCAATGACCTTTCCCTCATGGAGCACAAGACGCAACCCCGGAAAGCTGTGCTCGATCTCTTCCTCGTATCCCCTTAGCAAAGCAGGATCTCGATCATACCAAGCGATTTTCACCACCAGGCTCTCCAAGGCTTAGACCGTACATCGTTCGGGGAGACATAAGCAGAAGCATAGCTTTTCTGCGATTCGAGCTTAGCTTCGCCGAAAACTGCATACCATCCATCCTCTTGTTCTACTTTCTTCAAAGCAGATTTGGCCGCCGCTTTAAGATCTGCTTTCATTGATGAAGTGAAGATCTTGCTAAGATCATTGCCACTTGGATTTGCTGGGTCCTCAAGAGTAATATCATCGATACCATCGCGAATCTTCGTCCAAATATGCTTAAGATTCTTTTCAAAAGTTTCGTTGTACTTGTCGTCAGAAAGAATCTTGATCGTCAGAAGCTCAAGGATGAATGTCTTGACCTCGATATTATTGCGAACTTTCCACAACTTCAATAAGCGAATTTCACCCAAAAATCCGCTATCCTTAACGTGATCAACGTGGGTTTGAAGATTCGTTTTAAGACGCTCTTTTTCAGACTGATCGTTTACGTAAAGATAGCTATCAGTTTTCGTGTCGTCAGTATATCTACCAGGTACAACATCAATTCTGAAGTCTTCATGCTCATTCTGCTTGCCCTTTTTCTTCAAGCGAAGGGCAGAACGCTTTTGCTCAACATGGTATTCCTTTTCAAGACATTTCGCCATAGACTTATAAATGTCATGAAGCGACTCATCTTTGCGGTCACCATTCGCGAAATACACTGGAAGATCAAGATCATAGCTCTCTAAGATCATGGTTCCCTTGGCCTTGGAGCCGCCAAATTTAATGGTCGGCTTCGTGTCGGCATATTCCGCATTGATTAACTTTTCAACTTTAGCGCGCTCTTCTTCAAGAGCTTTCATTTCTTTACTATCTGGCGCAACTTCGTGAGCCTTAAGAAGGTCTTTGAGAAATTTATTAGCGTCCATTGTTTACCTCCATGGTAAAATCAAATCCGTTTTTATCTTTGTTAAAATCATACACCGCGAGAACAGGATCAGCTTTGTGCAGGAGCTCACGCCCGCATAACACCGCAATTGGCGCGGGGACGGCTGGTAACATTTGAATTGTTTTTAAACCCGGGTGCTGATTGCTCAACTGGCTAATAGCCTTTCTATATACCGTCTTAAAGTTCGCTAGAGTCTCTTTGCGATTAAGGAATGTCGGCGAAGGAGCCTCGCCATCCAAAGAGATCTCATAGATGGTAGCCGCCTCAAGAGGCCCACCTATAAGCGTTTCTAAACGCACTCGGCCACTTAAGCTTAGAGCCAAAACCACATCGGCACTCGCGCCATCCTTCACCTTGGTGAACGTAAAATCTAACACCTTTCCTTCGGTCTTCCACGCCCAGCGCTCTGTGTCGCGGTGACGCTGAAATAGATCTGTTGGGATCTTGTTGCTTAAACAGTTACCCAAGTGCATTAGGAGAGGCATCGGCCCCATTGCAAGTACTGAGATATGCTCGACGGCATCTGTCGCTCCGCCCGGAGTAAGCATCTTTTCAATAGCTTGGGAGACCTCTTGCTTCTTTGACTGCCAATAAGCTGGGCTATCATCGCCAGCAAATCGTGTCAGATCAAGATCAGTAAATCGACGGGAGGCTGGATATCGGGGTTGAATCGCATCCTGAATTTCCTCAAGAGAAATTTGAACCATTTCGTTTTGTATGTTCGCGCGACAGCGCACAAGATGAGTTTTGCTGCGCTTTTGAACCAGCTCTCTCGCGAACTCAACCTGCTCTTCATGCGTACGCTTATAAGCGTGAAGAAGGTCCACGGGAAATTTATGTTCGTTTTCTTTGGAATCAATCAGCTTGTGGCAATGAGTACACACCAACATCAAGTTGTCATAATCATTTCTGCGAGCAATCGGCAAAGGGTGCTTTCCGCGTGGTCCATCCTCACTGAATGCAACGATATGTGCGATATTGGAAAAATTGGTCTCATGTAAAGTCAGGGAGTCATAGTTCAACGGCTCCTGACAACCATGAAAAGAGCAGAGCCCTCCGGCTTTCAGCCATAGCTTAAGCTGAATAGATTCTTTGATTGACGGACGACTTTTTAATTTTTTAGGTGCGGTCGCTGTGGCCGCGGGCAGACTTGGCGTTACCATGCTGCACTCCTCCTTGTTGCTTTTCTACACCAAAGCCCAACCTAGACTCGGTGTAATCGATTTGAGCACAAGATAATGGTAGTGTGCAAGGCGCAAGCCTAAATTATTTTATAATTCTGACGCTTCGCGAAATTCCCTAAGAGCCTCCTGAACTGGCCACGTTGAGATTCCCAATCTTTCAGCGATCTGCTTAATCGTCAATCCTTCTGCGCGAAGTTTGATGATCTGCTCATCATCTCTCTTCTTTACGGCGCCAACCTGATAGCCAGACTTCTTTGCTTCTAATTGAGCATGTCGAATTCTTGACGACTTAAGAGCTGCGCGTGCCCGCACAGTTGCTGCAAAAAGATTACTCATGAAGATGTCTGCGGGTTCATTTGAATTCAAATCATCATCAAGCGAAACAAAATGAATGTTATTGAGGTGAAAGAGCTGGAATAAAGAAAGAAACGAATCCAAATCATGGACAACTTCTTCAAGATGGCAAAGAGACGGAATAACAAAGGTTCCGCTGCTCCAATTGGAAAGATTATTCATAAGAAAATTGTAACTTTCGCTTTCGGAGCTCCTCTCATCAGATAAAATATCCACGGACTCAAAACTCTCTGATTGCGCCCACGAAATTACCTTTTGACCAATTTCAGACTGACTCTCCCACTTGAAAGATCGGAAGTAAGCTACGCACTTCTTCATTTTGAGGTCTTTCCCTTTGCCATATTCTTCTGACTCACCACGAATCTCGGATCTTCTAGCCATGCTTCCAGCGCTTGGCGCGCAATCAACGTAAACGTCAAACCATAATTAGCTTCAATAATGCCATCAATCTGCTCATTGAGTTTCTTTGGAATGTCTAGAGTCTTCTTTATGGTTTTTGCCTTCACTGGAACATCAAATCAATAATATTAAATATTATCAAACAATATTTAATATTATTGCACCATTTAAATTTGCAACGAAATGCCACCCTTAATCAAGACATCAATCTCTCCATCAGGACTTACTTTGATCATTGAGATAATGGCGAGAAGCAGATCGCGTTTCTCTTGAAAAGAAGCGTGCTGCACCATAGCTGTCGACTTCTGAACAAGACTCAGGGCGCTGCTTTGATCGCGTCCGTAATTTCTCAAGGCCTCTCCTGTCGCATGAATTTCACTTTTAATCCTTGCCTGAGTAGTTTTGTTTTCAATAGTCGCGACCTCATAGTCCTCCAATGAAATCTTCCCCGTGCCTACATTGGCGGCGAGCTTTGCAGAAATGGATTGAAGTTTCACGAGCTGCGTCCTTAAGCTTTCTACTGCTGAATGTAGTCTTTCAACGCGTGCTAGGTTCTCGGAGGACTCCATATGCTTAGCGTGCAAATCTAAAAGTCTTTTAGGCGATTCCAAAAGCTCAGATATCTTTCTCCAAACAAGGTCATCAAGAAGAGGGGCACTGTGACATTTATTAGCCGAACAGCGAAATCCACTAGTCTTTTGCTTACGAGCGCAGGTGTAGTAAAGAGTTGGTGGATAACGCACAAGACGCTTCTCACGTTTTAGAAAACGCTCAGTATCCTTAGGGCGGGCAGCCAGTGGCACCTCACACGTAGAACATACGAGGAGATCTTTGCAAAGGTACTCGTGCTGGACATTCCTTTTTGCCCACTTTCTTCGTTGATTACGCTTAAAACAGAGGTTATCCCAGTCCTCATCCGATAAGATTCTGGGTACACTAACCTCGTAAGATAGTCGCTGTTCCTTTCCGTTCTTAAATTTAGGATTTCCGACTTGATCGGCTTTTTTTAGTTTAAAAATAATCTTTCCGCGATAGGTGTCTGATGCAAAAATAGCTTTGACACCACTGTAATCAATCCCGTGGCTAATTGATCGCGTTGTAATTCTTTTAGTAAAGCCTGCATTTGTAAGAGCTTGAGCAACTTCTTTATCAGGCAGCCCTCCAGGCCTCAATTCAATCAGTCCCTTCATGCCGTCGGGCATATCCTCGTAAATCTTGCCAATCGAAAGGCCTACTGCGCATCGGATGATATGAGCCTCCTCAGGCACAAGCTCCCATCTCTTTTCCTTTTTATTCCAATGAAGACCGAAGGGCGCTCTACCTGTCGGTGGCCTTCCCTCTGATGCCAAACGGGTGATTTTAGCTTCATGGCATTTGCGAAGCATGGCGCGCTTGTCGTCGGCGCCCACAGCCGATACAATTTCCATTGCCAATGAGCCTGTAGATACTTCACCGTTTTTTGTGATAACGCGAACACCGTTTTGCTCAATCAGATCAAGAACACGTCCACGAAATTCACGGGAGCGAGCTCGAAAAAGACGATTTTCTTCATCGACATAGATTGCATCAACGCATTCAGTTTGGATAAGCATCATAAGGCGGTGGAAGTCGGTATCAACTTTCCACTCCTCAAGATTGTAGCCCTCGTCCTTAAAATAATGGTCTTCTTGGCGTCCGCCAGGAACACGCTCATACAATTCAAAGGACTTGGAAAGAACTGTCCACTGCAACTCAAACGTCATAATTTGACGTTGAATCGTATCGTCTTCTTTCTGTCCTTGAGTGGATACTCGAAAATATGTAACCAATTTAGGCTTCACTCGAAGCCTCCTTGACCTTCAAGGAACAGAGAATCTTCCAGAGCCTGCGAAAGTCTTCCGATGTAAAAGGAGTTTCGGGGTCTGTAGAGACCGTGATACGTGGGTTGTACTGACGATTCGGATGATTTTTCCTGCTCATCCTCTATCTTGTGGTTCGCACTTTGCGTCTTTAGCGTTGCGTTAGACGGAGGTGTCTTATATTTAACCTGCGCAACATTGTTTTTGTCGGAGGAGATCTTATCAAACCTTGATAAGGGCTGATAACATCCGTGTATAACTTTTTGAAATTGTCGAAAAGTTCGACTGAATTTTGGCGCCATCGCGAGCCTTAAACTCAGGTCTCGCGGTGTCAGTTGAGGCTGCTATTTCGCCATTTATTCCCAGCTCAATACACAAACCAAATATCCTTAATCAATCCATCCTTAAAATCGTAGATCGCAACCACATGCGACCCACTGGGAACCACGGACTCCTCATCCAGCACCTTCCCATTCAAAACAATCCGACTTTTCAAAGTGCAATGCAGATCCGGCGTGTTCTTAAACTTCTCGCCATAGCTCTTGCGAAAAGCCTCCATGCCCACCATGAAAGGCACATCCTGCCCCAAGCGGTAGGCGGTGACATCGGTATGATAGAACGAACAAAACTTCTCAATGTCCCGGGCGTTGTAAGCCTCTAGCTGTCCCTGAACCAAAGCGACTCGTTGTTCGGTGGTCATTAGCGGGGCTCCTCAATTTTCAAAGTGCTGTTCACAGAAACATTATCAAGGACCTGAACTTTCCCCGAAGGCCAGCGAACCTCCACCTTGGAAATATTCTTCACCGACCCCAAACCGAAATGCAAAGTCGGATCATTCTGCTGATTCATCGTACCCGTCACACCATCCACTTGGCGCAAGAACACGCCACCAGAATGATAAACCCGCACTTGTGCCGCCACAGCCTGAGTCCCTGAACGAATCCCCTTGATCTGCACGCGCAGATAGTTGTTCCCATCCGCCATCACGTTTTGCAAAACGCGAATGGCCGGAGCTTCTTTGTTCTTTGCTCTGCCGGACTGAACCAGATCCATCTTGCCGTCGTTATTCAGATCCGCCCAGGCAGCGGCATAGCTGTCAAAGACGCGAGTCCCATGAACGGCGCTGACCTCTTGAAACTTGAAGTTGCCAGTGTTTTTGTAAAGGACTGAATACGAGTAGGCCAAATCATAAACCTGACTGATGTAAACATCGAGCAGGCCATCGTTATCAAAGTCAGCAGCTGTGGTCTGTGCCCACAGCTCATCCCCTTTGTATTTCGAGAAGTCCCCGATGGGACGATAAGGAATGCCGGATTCCGCCCGAACGTCGATCAAGCGATACGAAGGATGCCCGGTGTTGCGATAGATTTTGGAATCATCACACAGATAACCACGCTGATCGAAAGTTCCTTTCGGGGTCATGCCGACAAACTTGTGTACCAGGTTGGAAACCCACAAATCCAGATTGCCATCGTTATCCAGGTCCGCCCAGATCGAAGCAATGGTATGCCCATAGCGAGGGCCATAGTATTCTTTGCGGGAGCTGTCATAGAATTTCTTCGGATCATAAGCGCCCTGAACATTCAACAGCGGAGCCTTATCCACCATGATGGTGGGATTCAGAGTATAAAAGTTGTTTGGTCGCAGACGATAGTTGGAAAAATAGGCATCGGTCTGCCCGTTGTTATCATAGTCCGCGACAGCAATCCCGCGCAGGTAATTCGGATTCTGGGCAAACATGGAAGGATTCGCTTCCAGGAATTGCTTCCCCTTGATGTTTAAGTACATCTTGGCCGGCAGCAAAGGATCACCGAATTTAGGTTCAGCAAAACCAACCAGGACATCCATCAGGCCGTCTTTGTTGACATCGACGATCGCCATGTCATGAGCATGATCAGGCAGTGCAAACCTTAGCGCCTTCGAAGACTCTACAAAACGACCTGCAGACACTTGCACGAACGCTTGTCCCTTGGTGGTCAGTATATCCAGCAACCCGTTGTTGTCGATATCAACAAATAACGGTGCCCCTTTCAGATCCTGAATTCCCACAGAGTCCGTCACATCGGTAAAACGGATGTTCCTTTCATTACTGACGTTGCGGAAAAGTTTTCCCGCCGCCAGCATGTCCACCCAACCATCACCATCGTAATCTCCGAAGACAATAGTTCCGGAATGCACTTTGGGAATCCCGGATGACTCGGTCACATCTTGAAATTGCGAGGCCGTAGAGCTCAGATCCGCTCTATTCTCTTCAGAGGAACCACCGGGATTGGAAATTTGAAAACCAACAAGAAAACATATGGCAATTACAGACACACAGAGGAAAATACGGTTCATTTCAAAGTCCCTTCTAAATCCTGAACCGAGATCAGGCAGGAATAATTCTTGGCCATTTGAGGAGTCAGACAAAATCGAACCACAAGAGAAGCCACATCCGAAGGCGCTCGCAATTGATGATCAGCCTTCATCTTCTTAAAATTAGCAACATCCGGAAAGTCCTTCTTTTTGAAACCACGAATAGTCTGTTGCATCTGTGTATCCAAAACACCGGGACTGAAGTGATAGATCTTAATTTTCTTGTTCTTGGATTTTTGCAAATCCAGATCCGTGTTCTCGGTGAACATCTTTAAGCCCGCCTTGGAAGAACAGTACATCGACCAACCTGGGATGGGACGAAACGAGGCGCCGGATCCAATATTGAAAATCGTCAGCGGCTTTTTGTCTGCCATCGCTTTATGCGCACAAACCTGTGAAAGCAAAAGAGGTGAAATTAGATTCGTAATCAGATGAGCATTCATCTCGGCCGGATCCAAATCCACCAGCGACCCCACCGGGCTGATCAACGCAGCATTGTTGATTAAATGAATCTTTCTGAAAGCCGTCACATCCAATTTCTTAAGAACAGATTCAACTCTTTGAATCATCTTAAGTCCGCGGCTGAAATCAGCCGCTATATGTTTGAAACGTGACGATTTAATACTTGGACGCGATCTGGAAAGATTGATGACCGAATGCCCTCTCTCAAGAGCTTGCAGACACACCTGTTCCCCCAGTCCCTTGGAACCGCCGGTAACTATAAATAAATCCATAGTATAATTATGGATTTGAGCCTGCAGTTCAGCAAGGACAGCTGGCTCACAGGTCCAGATTTAGGAACACAAAATCCACTCCAATTCCAAGCAACTGGACTATGGATGGAACCGTCTCTCATAATAATCCTGGACCAGGAGATAAACATGAACAACACACCAAAAACCATCCCTGATCACACCGCAGTTCGCGTCGCCTTATGGCGTGCCATTCATCTGCAACTGGATGCATATCCTCCGGTTTTCAATGACGACGTGGGATTGAAGCTGATCGCCCCGGAAGAAGGCTGGCAAAAGCGCGGCGACATGCACCCGATGGGGACCAAAGGTTATCGCGCCTCTATCGTAGGACGCGCAAGATTTCTCGAAGATCTGGTCCTGGAAGAAGTCAAAATGGGCGTTGATCAATATGTGATTCTGGGCGCGGGCCTGGACACTTTCGCCCAGCGCCACCCTGAGGTCTCCGACAAAGTCCGCATCTTTGAAATCGATCAACCCGAAACCCAAGCTTGGAAAAAGAAGCGCCTGAACGAAACCCGCTTGGACACCATCGGCAATCTGCAGTTTGTGCCAGTAGACTTTGAAGTCGGAGAATCCTGGACAGAAAAGCTGATCCAGCACGGCTTCAATCCAAACAAGCCTGCCGTAGTTGCCTCTACTGGCGTGACTATGTATCTGACCTTGGAGGCCAATAAAGAAACCCTTCGCCAGGTTACGCAGTTTGCAAAAGGCTCAACATTAGCAATGACTTACATGGTGCCCTTGGACTTAATTGACCCCGAAGAACGACTCGGTCACCAGATGGTCTATGAAAAAGCCAAGGCAGCCGGAACGCCTTTCATTAGCTTCTTCCGCCCCGAAGAAATGACCGCCCTGGCTTTGCAGGCCGGATTCCCAAATGCTCAACACTTCTCGCGCGCGCAGATCATCGAAAGATACTTCAAAGGCAGAACTGACGGGCTAGAGCCCTCCAAAGGAGAAGAGTTCCTCGTGGCAACGACTTAGAAAATCTCTTTACCTGCACCGCAGGATTGGATAAAGAAATGCTTAGTCCGGGGCCTTGGGCACCCAATGAAAGGATTCTTGTGAGCACTCTTCATCAAATCGAATTCAGTACCGCAGATGGTAAAACAGCGACTTTGGCCGACTATAGAGGAAAAGTTCTTTTGGTTGTGAACGTGGCTTCCGAATGCGGACTGACTCCACAGTACGAGGGCCTTGAAAAAGTTCACGAAAAATATGAATCAAAAGGACTGCGTGTTCTGGCTTTCCCGGCAAACGAGTTCGGCGCTCAAGAGCCTGGCTCCAACGAACAGATTCAGGAATTCTGCCGCACTCAATTCGGCGTAAAGTTCCCGGTTTTTGCAAAAATGGTTGTTAAGGGCGAAGGACAACATCCACTGTATCAACAACTGACAACTCTGCAGCCAGCAGCACAACAGGTTCCAGGCGGCAAACTGAAATCTGTTCTGGAAGAGCACGGCCTTCTGTCCGGCGGTCCTTCTGACATCATGTGGAACTTTGAAAAGTTCCTGATCGGCAAATCCGGAAACGTAGTGGCGCGTTTTGCTCCAGACATGACCCCGGAAGATCCAACAATCGTAAAAGCGATTGAAGCAGAGTTGGCTCGCTAGTCATGACCTGGGTTCTGCTTCACAATCCCAGCTGCAGCAAAAGCCGCGAGGCGATCGAAGCCCTTCGTTCCATCGAAGGACTTGAGGTGCGCAAGTACCTTGAAAACCCGTTAAGTGAAGCCGAACTGCGTTCGCTGATCCAAAAGCTCGGCACCCCGGTGTCGAGCTTGGTACGCACGAAAGAGGCGCTTTATACTGAAGCGCCTTTTGATGTGAATAATACCGAGGAAGTGATTCAGCATCTGGTGAATACACCCAAACTGATGGAACGCCCGATCCTGATTGGCAGCAAAGCCGCTGCCATTGGACGTCCTTTTGAAAAGATTCAGGAGCTTTTAGAGAAGAACTAGGCAGATCGTTCGGCGCCGTTCTACTTCTTCTTTCTTTTGGAAGCCTTCTTGTAATTGTCTTCGCTGTTCAAAAGCTCCTGCAGACTTGCATCCAAAGACAGGTCTTGTGTTTCAACGATAGCCTTATAATCCTGTTTGCTGACCTTAAGGACTTCGATCTTTTTGGTGATCAAAGACTCAACCTCTGCCAGCAACGGCTTTTCTTCCGTACTGCAGAAAGAAACCGCCACACCTTTATTGAAGCCACGACCCGTGCGGCCGATGCGATGAACGTAGTTCTCCGGCTTTTCGGGAAGGTCATAGTTGATCACATGAGTGACATCCGGGATGTCGATACCACGAGCACTCAAGTCAGTGGCGATAAGTATCTTGCAGTCCCCTTTGCGGAAGGTCTTCATAACCTCTGCACGGTCGGTCTGATCCTTTTCCCCATGCAAGGTCAAAGACTGAACTTCGACGCGAGCCAGGGCTTTTGCTACACGTTCCGCACGCACGCGCGTACGAACAAAGATAATAAATTTTCCATCCGGATTCTGGCGCAGGTATTCCGCCAGGAAGAAACGCTTGTCGTCCATTTCAACGTGCATCACGAAGTGCGTGATGTTTTTAGATACGGGATCTTCCGGCGAAATCTGAATGCGAATCGCACTGCTGCGAACTTGAGAAAACGCCAGCTTTTTGATTTCAGGATTGATCGTCGCAGAGAAGAACAAAGTCTGGTGACGTTTCGTCAACTTGCGCTTCACAGAGGTGATGTCATCAATAAAGCCCAGATCCAGCATGTGATCGGCTTCATCCAGCACCAAAGTTTCAATGCGGCTGATGTCCACATGCCCCTGGGCAATCAGGTCAAACATGCGACCCGGAGTCGAAATCAGAATATCAATCCCGTCCTGAAGTTTCTGAATTTGCGCATCTTGTTCCACACCCCCAAACAGGGCAAAAGGCTTGACCTTGGTGTGTTTGGAAAGCTTGTTGAAGACCTCACCGATCTGCTGAGCCAATTCACGGGTTGGAACCAAAATCAGACATTTGATCCCGATCGCACGTTTGCTGCTTTTTTCCGTGTGGATCATATTGATGATTGGAATGGCAAAGGCGGCGGTTTTTCCGGTTCCGGTTTGAGCAATCGCCAGGACGTCCTCGCCCTTGAGAATGGATGGAATGGCTTTGTACTGGATGTCGGTGGTGCGGAAGAAACCATTGTCGTTCAGGTTACGCAGCAGATCTTCGGACAAATGGAACTTTTCAAACTTCACGGAAAACCTCTTGGAATTAAACGAAGCATCTACCACAGGGCCTGAAAAAGCGGGACCTTTAATTGAAAAAAGGAAGAAATTTCCAGAATTTACCCCTCAACCGGGCCTTAAATCGAAATGACAAATTGCAGGGTTTCAATTCCCTGAAACGGACTTAAAATAGGGGCACTGCAAGGAGGCCCTATGCGCACTATCACTGTCTTTAACTCTGTCTCGCTGGATGGCTATTTTGCGGATAAAAATTCAGACATGAGCTGGGCCCATAATCAGGAACAAGACGACGAATTCACCGCCTTTGTCGCCGGGAATGCCAAAGGTGGCGGTGCCCTGCTGTTTGGAAGAAAAACCTATGACATGATGGCCAGCTTCTGGCCCACCCCTTCGGCCAAAGAGGCCATGCCCGAAATTGCCGAGGGCATGAACCGCATGAAAAAATACGTGGTCTCGCACAGTCTGAACGAAGTGACCTGGGAAAACTCAGAGCTGATCAAAGGTGAACTGGTCAGTGAAATCAGAAAGCTAAAAAAGCAAAATGGCCCGGATATCGCCATCCTGGGAAGCGGCAGTATCGTCGCCCAGCTGGCCGAGGCCAAACTTATTGATGAATATTCCGTTGTGGTGCTGCCTCTTCTTTTGGGTTCTGGACGGTCCCAGTTTGACGGATTGAAGTCCCGCCGGGATCTGCAGCTGATAGAGTGTCGCAGTTTTAAAAACGGAAACGTGTTCCTGCGCTATCGTCCAGCGGATATTCACGACGACCTTCACTAAATGCAAATATCCTCATGACCACGAAAATTCAGGCCCAGCCCCACTTGCTTTTGAGTATGAAACTTTATCAAATGTAGAAATGCAAAATAAAGAAGTGGATATTCTGGTCGTAGGCGCCGGTATTATTGGCGCGTCTGTGGGTGCTGAACTTTCTCGTCGGGGCGCCAAAGTATGTGTAATTGATAAAGGTACAGTCGGCAAAGGCTGTTCCTACGGCAATGCCGGATGGATGACCCCTTGCTTCGCGATGCCCTTGCCAATGCCGGGCATGCTGATTAAGTCCATGAAGTGGCTGCTGAATCCAGAGGGTCCTCTTTATATCAAACCTTCTTTGTCTTTGGATCTGGCAAACTGGATGTACCACTTTATGAAGAACATGAACGCCACTCAGGCTCGCCGCGCCGTGGACGCCTTGGTGGTGCTTTCCCAGAAAAGCCTGACTGAATATGAAAAGCTGGGACAGCTTTATCCAGAAATCCGTTTCCAGCAAAAAGGTCTGATGATGGTCAGCCGCACCCAAGCCGGTGTGGCCGCCGCCGTTGAGGAGCTGGAATACGTCAAAGACATCGGTGTTACGGGCAAGATTTTGAATGGCGACGACATCCAGCAGATGGAGCCCGCGTTGAAGGCTCCCCTTCTGGGCGGCGTTTACTTTGATAAAGAAGCCATGGCTGAACCCTATCTGGTGGTCCAGGCGCTGGCCAAAGAAATCCGCAAACACGGCGGCGAGATTTTAGAAAACTGCGAACTGCAGGATATGGAAATCTCCGGCAACGGCATTGAGTCCGTAAAAACATCCCAAGGCATCATTCGCGCCAAGCAGATTGTCATGGCCACCGGCAGCTGGTCCAAATCCATGGCCAAGATGATGCGTCTGCGTGTGCCGATTCTGGGTGGCAAAGGTTATGCGATGATCGTTCCGACCTTGGAAAAGCAACCGCAGTACCCGATCATGCTGGTCGAAAAAAAGATCGCCATCACCCCACGCGAAAACTCTCTGCGCATTGCCGGCACCCTGGAACTGGTCGATCAGGACTTCTCGATCACGCAAAGACGTGTCGAGAGCATTAAAAAAGGTGCGAAAGAATTCTTGCATTTGCCTGAAGAGCTTCAAGTCCGGGAACTGTGGGCGGGACTTCGCCCGTGCACTCCGGATGGTGTGCCTTTGATTGGATATCATAACAATCTGAATAATCTGGTTTTGGCCGTGGGCCACCAGATGCTGGGACTGCAAAGCGGCGCCGGCACAGGACTGCTGGTCGCAGATCTTATCGAAGGCAAGAAACCGTTTATTGATATGTCGGTTGTAAACGCGAATCGTTTCTAAATTCGATTCGCGCCTTAAGGATCCTGGAAAATTATTAGGCTTTAAAGCGATGAGTAATGAGTCCGTGGGTGGGGTCATAAGGTGACAAACCCACGGTGACACGGTCACCGACCACAACTTTGATTCTGAACTTTTTCATTTTTCCGCACAAGCGCGCGCGAATATCAACACCGTTATCAAGAGTGATGAAATAAACACCCCCGCCGGACATGTCAGATACTTTTCCGTCAATACTTACCAAATCGTCCTTTGCCATAGGCCTCCCTGCACTTTAAAAAAAACAAGGCCGGTCTTTTGAGGAACCGGCCTTCCCATGGTTCTTAGTAAGAACGGCGAGAGCCGCCGCCGAAGCCGCCGCCATTGCGACGTGGGCCGCCACCAGAGCGTGGCTCTTGTGGTTTAGCTTCAGAAATGTTCATTGCACGACCCGCCAACTCCATACCGTTCAATTTCTCAATTGCGGCGCGAGCTTCGGTATCAGTGGACATTTCAACAAAAGCGAAGCCTTTGCTGCGACCTGTTTCACGGTCCGTGATCATGTTGACAGAATCAACAGTGCCGAACTCCGCGAAAACATCATTTAGTTGATCTTGATCGACATTGAAAGAAAGATTGCCGACGTAAATTTTTTTTCCCATTTTTTGCCTCCGTTAAAAGCTTGGGGGCCATTCGCAGAAGACAAAAGGACATCTAATGAACTATGTGAACGACAGTGTGATCCTTAGTAGAACACACGCGAGTGGCGATAGATATAGCCAAATCGGCATATGAAGAAAGTATACAAAACACTGCCTCAAGTCGCTCACCGCCGAACTGACACTGAAATCAGTCAAAATACATCAAGCCGTTCATCGGGGTGAGTCACACTCGCTCTGTTTTCAGAGAGCCTTTTCTTTATTTTCTCTTCGCAAATCCTGACTTCTTCGGTCCTGATTTTTTGGGCGCTACAGTTTTACCGGCAAAGGGATTGATTTTGCCGCCTTTGCTTTTAGGTTTTCCCACGGGGGTCGCGCTTTTCGCGGCTTGAGGTTTCCCCGGCGCATTCCGGCGAGGAGGTTCATTGCCTTTGGCAGGTTTGTTTTTATCAAACTTTTTCGAGCGATCAATGAACGCAAAAGTCGGATCGACTTTGATTTCCTGAGCGCCCTGCAAGTAGCCTTTGATTTTGGCGTACATGCGTGTGTCTGACGGCGTGACAAAGGTGATGGCCTCACCACCACGGCCCGCGCGAGCGGTCCGTCCGATTCGGTGCAGGAAGTCCTCTGACTGGAATGGCAGATCAAAATTCACCACGTGATCCACATGCGGTACATCCAGGCCCCGCGCCAGCAGATCGGTTGCCACGACGATGCGGATTTCGCCTTCACGGAAGCCTCGAACCACACGGTTTCTTTGCCCTTGAGAAAGCCCGCCGTGAATCAGGTCGGTTGAAAAACCGTATTCCTTCAAATAGTTCCCGACTGCCTCGCAGTTTTCCTGATTGCCCGTGAAGACGATCACACCGCCGCGAGTGGCGTTGAGTTCATCCAGCAAACGGTCATTTTTCATCGAACGATCCAGGAACAGAACCTTTTGTTTCAGGCTTTCCACCGGCGCTTCGGCTTTTTCTGAACGCACCATCACCACATCAGGTTTCATGAACAATTGTGCGATGGATTCCACATTGGAACCAAAGCTTGCCGAGAACATCATTGTCTGGCGCGGACCACGCAGAGTGCTTTGAATCGTGCGAAGCTGCGGGGCAAAGCCCATGTCCAGCATGCGGTCGGCTTCATCCAGGACGATCACTTCCACATTCTGCAAAAGCAGCTTGTTGCCGGAAAGATGGTCATTCATGCGACCCGGCGTCGCGATGATCAGACGCGGATTTTTCTTCAGTTGGTTGGCTTGCTTTGAACCCGTGGTCCCGCCGATTGCCAGGCACACAGACACCGGCATTTCTGCACAAAGTTCCAGAAAGACTTTGTAGATCTGCTGGGCCATTTCACGGCTGGGCACCAGAATCAGGCCGCGCGCCTCAGGCTTTCTTTGCAAAGTGGTCAGTAAAGACAAGGCAAAAGCCAGCGTCTTGCCACTGCCGGTCTGAGCAATGGCAATGATATCAGAACCATCCAGGCTTGCCGGGATGGCCTGGCTTTGTACCGGCGTCGGTTTGGAGATCTTCATTTTGGTCAAAGCCGGCATCAGCACGGGTGCCAGGTTCATTTCCTGAAAGCTATGGGCGCGAACGGGGGAATTATGCAATTTCATAGCGGGCAGGTGTACCACAACCTGTTGAAAAGAGACAAAAAAAAGCGGCTTTGAGCCTTCGCCCAAAGCCGCTTTGCAATTATAACAGACCTGATTACTTCAAAGACGCCAAAGCCGCTTCGTAATTTGGCTCATTCACGATCTCGGACACCTGCTCGACATACAAAACCTTGTTATCAGCAGAAAGAGTCACCACGGCACGGGAAAGAAGACCCGCCAGCGGAGAATCCATGATTTGAACGCCCCAGTCCTTGCCGAAAGAGCTGCGGAAAGTGGAAACAGTCTCGCAGTTCTTGATGCCTTCAGCGCCACAGAAGCGGGCTTGAGCAAACGGAAGGTCCGCAGAGATGTTCAGAACAACTGTGTTATCCAGTTTGGAAGCTTCCTGATTGAAGCGACGAACAGATGCAGCACAAGTGCCGGTGTCCACGCTTGGGAAGATGTTCAAAACTTTCTTTTTGCCTGCGAAGGTGTTCAAAGAGACTTCAGAAAGATCGTTGCGCACAAATTTGAAGTCTTTGGCAGCAGTGCCCGCCTCAGGAAGAGTGCCGGAAGTGTTAACGGGATTGCCCTTGAGTGTGATCGATGCCATGGATGCTCCTTTTGTTTAAGCGAACCCAGCATAGCACCGATCCGGTGAAGATCAAAACGATCTACTTGCAAATGGACAGATTCTGGCTCCAGCTGACGATGGACTTATAGCTGGTCTTGTCACCGGCGCGCAGCACAGACCAGTAACGAGCGCCGCCTTTCCAGGCACCGTTTACTTTACCGGCAATACGTCCGTCGCGACCCACCCAGCGATCCAGGATTCTGATACCACAGCTCAGGTTTTGCAATGGATCATGAAGATCTTTGGTGGACTTAAAGCCACAGCCATAGGCATTGCCTGACTCGATGGAAATCTGCAACAAGCCACGGCTGATCACACGATTGCCGTTGCTGTCGTTGAAGTCCTCGGTGTAGGACATTGCGGTTTTAAAGTTACTCTCAAATCTGACCATGGACGACAGAACAAAAGCC
The DNA here is from genome assembly GCF_048286975.1 of Bdellovibrio bacteriovorus. Lineage (GTDB taxonomy): Bacteria > Bdellovibrionota > Bdellovibrionia > Bdellovibrionales > Bdellovibrionaceae > Bdellovibrio > Bdellovibrio bacteriovorus_H. The sequence continues at coordinate 530,693 of NZ_JBLVRT010000001.1, forward strand.
CAATACTGCTTGCGCTGTGCATAGGACAGACTGGAATATTTCGGACAGAACAGACTGCGGTCCGCAGGAATCACATCCAGCAGATTCGGACCCAGTTTATCCAGTGCACTGTAAACGTGAGTGGACCAAGCCTTGCCGTCCGCAACCTTGTCTTCCCAAAGAGGAATGACTTCGCGCAGATTATTATCAACTGAAGGAGGCGTCACCGGTGGAACCACTTCCGGTTCCACGGGATCCGGCGTCGTGGCGCCGGTGTCGGTGTCAGTATCAGGAGTCGACGACGAGGAGTTTTCCGATGAAGCCACCGTCGTGGAGCTAGAGGATTTACAACCCGCCAGTATCTGAACAACAAGCAACAGGGCGACTACGAAAAATAGTTTGTGTCGAGGGGTGTTTTGCATTCTGAACCCATCGGCATAAATGGAGGCCCTCTTTACTGTTGGCCAAACTGTCGAAGTTTTTGTAATTTTCTGGGCCTTTTTCCGTAAACCGAAAATCATGGATTTCCTACACACCGAAGGCCTGTTCGCGGCAAAAAAGTGAACCGGCCCAGAGTCTGAACTTCCCTTTTGGCTGCGAAGTCTTTACAACTGGGGAATGTCTGAACATTTCGAAAAACGTCGTCCGGTCTTTTTACAGCTTGGTTTCAACGAAGCAGCTCTGCCTCAATTGAAGGCCTATCTGGATCTGTTGTGGTCCTCCAACGAAGAATTGAATCTGATCAGCCGAAAAATGACCTACGAAGAACTGATCGACAATCACGTCATCGACTGTCTGCTGCCGATCAAAGACTTTCCCAAAGATGTGAAAGTCGCGGCGGACTTTGGTTCCGGCGGGGGCCTGCCGGGTGTGATCTATGCGATCCAGTTCCCGAATGTGGAATATCATCTGTTTGAAAAATCCAAATTGAAACAGGACTTCTTAAATCGCTGCGTAAGCATTGCGCCGAATCTGCGCATACACGGCGAGATCCCGCCAAAGCTTGAAAAAATCGAAGTGGTTTCTTCCCGCGCATTTAAGCCGGTCGATGTAATTTTGGAATTCAGCCGTGATTATTATAAAAAAGGCGGCAGGTACTTCCTGCTAAAAGGCCGCAAAGAAAAGATCGACGAAGAAGTCGTTCTGGCCCGCAAGAAATTCAAGGACCTGAAGGTCACCATCCAGCCTCTGAGTTCTCCGGTGCTGGATGTGGAACGTCATCTGGTTCTGATTTGATTATTTTGGCCTTGTCACCACAAGGCCAATGCCTCCGGCGACCAGGCCCCAAAATGGCGAGCCGATCCCCCACAATGTTACACCCGAAGCGGTCACCAGGAACGTGAGCAGAGCGGCCTCTCGGCTCCAGTCTTCACGCATGGCGGAAGCCAGACCATTGGCAATCGTCGCAAACAAGGCAATGCCCGCCACCGACAAAATCAGTTCCTTCGGGAAGGCTGCAAACACCGCCATGATCGAGGCGGCAAAAAGTGAAATCAACAAATAGAAAACACCCGCGGAAATAGAGCTGATATAGCGCTTGGCGGGATCTTTGTGGGCTTCCGGCCCCGCACAAATCGCGGCCGTGATCGCCGCAAAATTCACCGAGAACGCCCCGAAGGGTGCCAGCAACATGGTGGCAAGACCCGTTCCTGTGATCACCGGAGAAATCGGCGGCTGATAGCCGGAAGCTTTTAACACGGCCACTCCGGTCAGATTCTGCGAGGCCATCGTCACCACAAACAGTGGCAATCCAATCCCGATCATCACCGGGAAAGAAAACGCGGGAGCCACAAATTCAGGCTTGGCAAATTCGAGGTGCACCGAAGAGAAATCCAACATCCCCTGCACCTGCGCCACCAGCACACCCGCCAGCAATACAAAGAGCACGGAAAAACGCGGACTGAACCGACGGGCAGCAAAATAAACAGCCAGCATGATCAGCACCAATACGGGCTGTGCCTTCAGCGAATGAAACACATCCATCCCAAAACGCACCAACACCCCGGCAAGCATGGCCGACGCCAGCGCCACCGGAATACGGTTGGCCACGCGGGCAAAAATTCCCGTGATCCCGGAAAGCACGATCAGCACACCACAGAAGACAAAGGCTCCGATCACTTCCGGCATCGGGATGGGAGTCGCAAAACTAGCCACCAACAAAGCGGTGCCCGGCGTGGACCACGCGGCAAGGATCGGCATCTTGTAATGCCACGAGAAAAGAATCGAAACCAACCCCGCCCCGACACAAACGGCAAAGACCCAGGAACTCGCCTGAGACGTCGTAGCCCCTGCGGCCTGGGCTGCTTGGAAAAGAAGGGCCACTGAGCTTGCAAAGCCCACCAGCACCGCCACGATGCCTGTCGCCACACTGGGAAGAACGGAAGTCATTGATTTCATGCCTGAACGCTACCACGCACTTTGCCGTTCAACAAGGAGGGGGAATTTAATTTGTCCCCGTTCCGCCTTGTGAAAGACGATAACAAACTCATCTGCAAGAAGGAGTTTGCCATGTTGAAAGTGACCGCTGAACACCCCGAATTCAAATACATCGAAATTCTGGTCGATGGAGATATTAATAAGGATTCCGTCGTACCCCTTCTGAATCTGATACAAAAACGCATCGACGACTGGGGTGAAGTCAGTGTTCTGGAGGAAGTGCGTGATATCGGCAAGGTAGAGCTTGCGGCCTTCTGGAAAGACCTTCGTTTTGGCATAAAAAATCTCAAGAAAATCCCAAAAGCTGCTATAGTCACAGACATCCACTGGGTGAAAAACGTCAGTAATTTCTTTGATCCGATTGTGGGCACTGACATCGAGGTTTTCACCCGCAAAGAGCTGGATCAGGCCCGCGCCTGGCTGGCGGAAAAGGAACCGGATGAAGCAACGATCAATAAAGCAAGTGGCCTCCGCAATCCGTGAGGATATAGACGATCTTGTCACCCGTCGCGCACTTCCCACCAATCAAGTGCGCATCGTGGATCCTTTTTTGTTTTTGAATCATCACGGTCCACAGACTTATCCGTCGCCAAATCATGGATTGCCCTTTGGTCCCCATCCGCACCGGGGTTTTGAAACCGTGACCTTTATTCTTGAAGGCGACATTGCCCACCGTGACAGCGGCGGACACGAAAGTGTGATCAACGCCGGCGGTGTGCAATGGATGACTGCCGGAGACGGGCTGGTTCATGAAGAGGTCTCTTCTGCCGAATTCATGAAAAATGGCGGCCCGCTGGAGATTCTTCAGCTGTGGGTGAATCTTCCCGCCAAACTTAAAAGAACCAAACCCAGCTACAAAGGCCTGCAAGCCCCGGATATTCCAAAGATCAAAACCGACGACGGCAAAGTGACCGTGGAAGTGGTTTCGGGAAACTGGTTGGGACAAAATGGCGCCTTCAATCCCCTAGTGGATATTCAGTGTCAGGTACTTCACCTCAAAGCCTCAGCCCAGCTGGATCTGACAGTTTCAGCGCCGAGGAATGTTTTCTTTTACCTCGTGCGTGGAACTGTGACCGTCAACGGTCACACCGCTGAAAGATTTCAGCTGGTTGAGTTTAACAACGACGGTGATACCTTGCGCGTGAATGCGGAAGAAGATGCCGTGATCCTTTTTGCTCATGCTGATCCTTTCAATGAACCCGTGGTTTCTCACGGACCGTTTGTGATGAACACCAAAGCAGAAATCATCGAGGCCATTGAAGACTATCAGGCCGGGAAATTCGGCTAAAGACTCAGATTCATCCCGCCGTCATCCATTCTTTCCGGACGGCTCCAGTAACGGTACTGGGGTGTCCAATCATCCATGCCGATGCCGGCAAGACTGAGCAGACTCCACACCGGGCAGAAAGTATCCCCGGGTCCCACGACGCTGCTGTTCTTCTTGAAGATCCGCTCGCCACGGCGTTCATAGTACACCAGTCCCGGCATATTGTTTTTGCCCGGCACCACACTCTGTTCCCGGATATAGAGACCTCCGCCATGAGACACCATGTTGAATCTCCAGCCCCGGTCATTGGCGAAACGCCGCTGCACTTCCGGAGAATCCTTTGAAAACATGACCACGGTGAATTGCTCCTCCAGTGCAGGCAAGAAAGCATTGTATCCGTCCGCCCACATCGTGCACGACCGGCAGCCCTGCCCCATGTTGTGAATGGCGAGCAACCGGTCCTTGCCGTCAAAGAGATCGCGCAAGGTGACTTCTCCGTTTAAGTTTTTAAAAATGTAGTTTTTGACTTCCAGCGGAGGATTTTCTTTTCTTAAGATTTCCAGCCGGCGCTGCAAACGATAGATGTCGTTTTCAATCTTTTGGATTTCGCCCAGAGGATTTTCATTCAACATAAACGCCCCCTGCCTTCATTCTAGTTACAGTGGAAGTTTTTGTCCGCGTGTATTCCGTCAGGTCATGACGCGATCTTACTGCCAAGTATCCGGACAATCTGCAGAAGGTTTTCCGGAACCTCTTGTCGATCCTCAATGCTCCAGGCGGCTGACAGCATCGAATAGCAGAATGTCCATCCCAAAATACGATGAGGATCCATCGCAAGCTCGCGATATAGAATGTCCAGACGCTGATCAAGAATCTTTTCCAGCAGTTGTCCTGAAGGATAACAATCCAGCGGATTTGAAATCATCGCCCCGACTTCAAAGGCTGGATCACCCACATATCCATGTGGATCAATAACCTTCCAACCGTCGGCAGAAGCCAGAATATTGTCATGATGAAGGTCCCCGTGTAAAAGCACATCGCGCGGAGCCGTCATACAAAGTTCGTCATAAAGAACAGCCACCAGTAGCACCAGCTCTGAAGAAAGTTTTCCGTGCAATAGTGACAGTGTCGGCAGGAAGTCGCGCACATGCTTGTAAGGCAGGATCCCCGCGGGCCGCTCTTTACCCAAAGACCGGATCATTTGCGCAATCACTGACGTGGCTTCGCCATCTTTACCGGCCTTCACAAGTGATTTCAGTGAACTGCCCGGAGACACCATCTGCATCATAAAAGCTCTTTGATCCGATTCCACCGCCAGCACTGCCGGAGTGACTTCGGAATAGTATTTAAGCCATTGCAGCTCTTTATCCAGAACTCCATCAGGACAAAGTACTTTGATCACCACAGGATTTTTTTGCGCATTGGTGCGTGCATATCCCACAAAGTTATAAGAAAGATCTTCGGCGTGCCCGGTGATCGTCAGATCCCAGCGTTCACAAAGCCCGCGCAACAAAAACGGAAGGCCGTGCAGCCATTCTTCGCCAGCAATGCCAAAAGTGTCGCGGATGTTTTTCACGAACGGTGCGGGAAAATTCATACTATTGACTCTGGCACAGCGCTTCGGAAAAAGTAAGCAGGTACCTTTTGGACCTTGATCCAGATTGGCGGAGGGGCTTTTGACTTAAGACAGGAACGCGCTGAGCCTGAATTCATGCTAGAAATGATTCTGTCTTTATTTCTGATGACGAAAGCCGCTCCTGCAAGCAATTACGCGAGTGTGACTGACACTCTTCGCCGCATTGTTCAGGAAAATCCCACCAACGCTCAATGGATCGATATCGGTCCGTCTGATTCCGGTCAGATGATCTCGGGTCTTAAAATCGGAAACGGTGAAATCGCCGATCTGATTGTTGCCACTCACCACGGCAATGAATACGGCTCCACCGCTGTCGCCCTGGGGGCTGCTGAAGCGTTTGCCAGAAACCCGATTCCAGGTCACACCGTGTACGTGATTCCGGTTTTGAATATCTCCGGCTACAACTCCCGCAATCGCTATGAGCGCACTTCCAGTGGCACCGTGGATCCCAACCGTGATTACCCGGGTCCGTGTGTGAACGGCGCCTCTCATCGCTCCAAAGCCACGAAAGCTTTGGCAGAGTTCCTGGAAAACGCCAAGATCGTCAGCTCCGCCACTTTGCACACGCACTGGCCGGCCGTTTTATATCCCTGGGGTTTTTCCACACGTGACACCAAAACCGAATACGACAGCACCTTCATCGGCCTTTCCAAAGACGCCGTGGTGGAAAGTGGTTATGAAGTGGGGAACTCCAAAGAACTTCTTTATGCCGCCGATGGCGCATTTGAAGACTATGCTTACTGGAAACATGGCGTGTGGTCATTGCTCTTTGAAATGGGCACGACTCATTCCCCGTCCCAGAATCAGATGAAACAAATGATTGAAGTGAATGTGCCGGGTCTTCGCCGCTTCTTTGAAAACGCGCCGAAACAGCGCGCTGTGAATCATGCCTTCACCGGCAAATGCGACAAGAGCTCCCGTCAAAGAGAGCACTTGGAATAAACTTGTCTAACGGGTCGTCAGCACAATCTTTCCGGTGTGCTGACTGGCTTCCATCATCGCGTGGGCCTCAGCGGCCTGTTCCAATTTCAAAACTTTATAAATCACCGGTCGCATCTGATTTTTATTCAAGAGCGGCCAGATATTCTGCAACAACGCCGTGGCAATGCGGGATTTTTCCGCGACCGGGCGTGCGCGCAAGGTTGAACCCGTCAAAGTCAGACGCTTAAACATCACTTTGCGCAAATCCAGCTCCACCTTCGCCCCTTGCATCGTTGCGATCTGCACCAGCCGCCCCTGGACGGCCAGGGCCTCAATGTTGCGGGCAAAGTAATCCCCGCCCACCATATCCAGAATCACATCCACACCCTTGTCAGCCGTAAGTGATTTCACCACACTGACAAAATCCTCTTCCTTGTACAGGATCACTCGTTCAGCCCCCAGCTCCTGACATATCGATACGGATTCTTTTTTTCCCACCGTCGTGAAAACCCGCACACCCATGGCCGAGGCCATTTGAATGGCCGTCGTGCCGATGCCGCCGGCTCCGCCGTGAATCAGAACACTTTCGCCTTTTTGCAGGCGACCGCTTTCAAACAAGTTGGTCCAAACGGTGAAGAAGGTCTCTGGCAAAGCGGCGGCTTCAACAACACTCATTCCCGTTGGAACAGGCAGGCACTGCCCCTCAGGGGCCGCAACGTATTCAGCATAACCACCACCAGAAACCAGCGCGCACACCATGTCGCCGACTTTCCACTTGCTGACACCCGCACCCACGGCCACAATCTTTCCGGCAATCTCAAGCCCCGGAATATCGGAGGCCCCCGGAGGTGGTGGATAAGTTCCCTGTCTTTGCGCGCAGTCCGGACGATTCACACCCGAGGCATGGATCTCGATCAACACTTCGCCGCTGGCAGGTTCAGGCCTGGTTCTTTCGGTGATTTTTAAAACTTCAGGTCCGCCGGGTTGGGTGATTTCAACTGCACGCATGAAAGTGACTCCTTCTGGGAATAATTCAAAATGCGCCCCTGTTTTTCCGTCGTCAAGACTTTGAAACTGGGCCATAGGCCAGTTGCCGGGCGTTAAGCCCGAAGACCAGAAACACGATAAGATTTGCATGAAGAAATGGCTGCTGGGGCTCATCATCGCAAGTGCTGCTACAACTCAAGCCGAAGATAGTTCGGTCTACACCTGCCGCTTTGACGGCGAGTACGGGAACTTTGCTTCCCTGCGTATGAAAAAGTATTTTGATCCCGCGGAAAACATGCAGATGGGCAAAGTCGATCTGCTGCAAAATCTGGTGGTCGTTGAAAGCACCCCGACCCGCGTTTATCAGATTCCCCTTTTGGACAATCAAACCTATGTGCAACTGTGGAACTCCAAAGACGTTCGCGTCGATGCGCAACTGTCTTTGTCACAGGGTGGCCGTGAATTCAAAGCCACCTACACCAAAAACGAAGAAAAGAAAGCTCTCGTGTGCCGAGAGCTTCGCGATTAAAGATCAAAATTTCCTGATGCTTCCGGCTGGTAAGTCACCGCCTGCACTTTCAGTTTTTTGCTTTGCCCGTTTGGCAGCTTCCAGTTGATCTCCTGACCGACACTTAGACCCAGCAACGCAATACCGACAGGTGCCAGAATGGACAGGCGGCCTTCTTCCAGTTTTGCATCCTGCGGATACACCAGGGTCATTTCACTTTCCTGACCGGAAACTTCATCCAGGAACTGCACGCGGGAATTCATCGTCACCACGTTTCTTGGAATCTCTTTTTGTGCGATCACGTTGGCGCGGCTCAGTTCTTCTTCCAGTGCTTCGGCAAAGGGGCCTTCCACCTGGGAAACCAATGCAGACAGACGATGGAAATCCAGATCAGTGACTAAAATGCGAGGCTCAGTGCTGTTGTTGTTGTTCATAACTCCTCCTAAAGGAATAAGAGCGTTTGTTTTAAGTTAATTTGAATTTTAAAAAAATGCGGGGAACTAAAAAGGTAAAACTAGGCCTTCAGCAGAATTTCTCTGCTGCAACAGAATCTTAGAATAAGATTTGCGAATGTTGCGAGGCCCATTAAGTCATTAAACCGCACTCAGCCCGTTTTTTCAAGGTCGAGTGCGAAAAGACCGTAAGTCACTGATTACTTTGCGGGTTCCTGAACCTGCTGGCTTATTTCCAACAGGATTTTGCGGGCCTGTTCATAGTCTTTGTCCGAGCAATCCTTGAATCCCTCCAGGTGATAGAGGTTTTTCAGCGCTTTTGCGCCTTCCGGCGTGGACGGGAAGCTTTTCAGGGCCGCGATCAACCGAGCCCCGATATCGGCCGGAAAGTCCTTGCGAAACACCACTGGATCACTGGGAATGGAGTCGGTCTTTTGCACAATATGCACTTTTTCATACACATCCGGAAACTGGGTCTTTACCAGTCGGCGCGCGTCCTGAGGAACGCCGTCTTCAGAAGGTGTGTGATAAGTCGCACCAGCATCCACACGCCCCTGATAAACCATCGTCACCACGCTGTCGTGTTTGCCGGCAAAAACCGTGTCGCCCAGCTTGATATTGTGATCTTTGAAAAGTTTTGCAGGCAGGACATAGCCAGACGTTGAAGCCGGATCCACATAAGCGAACTTTTTTCCCTGAAGATCGTTCAGGGTTTTTATTTTTGGATCCGCCGAGATGATCTGACCCCAATATTCAGAAATACCACGATTCACACCAATCAATTTTGCCTGCGCGCCATATTTATCGTGGGCTAAGACATAGCCAAACGTGTTTAAGATCGCCACATCCACTCGCTGTGAACCGATGGCCTCAACCACGGCCACATAGCTGACTGGCACCTGCATGCGCACATGCAGTCCGGACTTTTCTAAAATCCACTTTTCCAGCTGCTTGCCGTTTTCCATAAGCACGGCGGAATCCTGCCCTGGAACCAATGCAAACTGAATGGGCTTCTCACGACTTCCCAGTTCCTTTTGTGACGTGCATGTAATCAAAAAAACCGGTAAAAAATAGACCAGCAAATGCTTTAGCAAAGGGCTCTCCTGCAAATTTCTCATCGAATTTACTCTTGGTATTAAATGTATGCAATAAACACTGTCATAAACTAATATGAATTGTAAACATGAGCTGTTTTCGAGGATAAGGAGGGCATGGAAATGTCTAAGGTGAAGGTTGAAATCGATGCTGATCTACAAGATCTGATTCCTCAGTTTATTGAGAATCGGAAGAAGGACATTGAGTCCCTTAGCGCTCTCGTGGAGAAAAACGATCTCCAGTCCATCGCGCAAATGGCTCACAAAATCAAAGGTGCCGCTGCTGGATACGGCTTTGCCGAACTCAGCGACCTTGCCGCGCAAATGGAAGTTGCCGCAAAGAAAAATGATGCAACCCCTTTGCCTGAACTTGTGAAGAAAATGCGCATTCACTTTCTGAATGTCGAGATCCATTACGTCCCGATGTAGGAGCCTATGAACCACAAGAACCGCTTGTTTCTTTTTACCTCAGTTCTGGTACTGGGCACTTTGCTCATTGCCGGAACTGTCGGTTACAAGATGGGCAGTTCTTCCCTGGAACAAAGCACCCGCGAACGACTGGTGCAAATTCGCGACTTCAAATCAGATGAAATTCAAAAAGAATTTTCCTATCTGAAAAATGCGCTGGTGCTGACGTCGGAATACACCCCGATCCTGCAGTTCCTTCGTCGTTATCCCCAGGAACACCAGCAGCTGCAAAACTGGCTTCGCGCCAACGGCAAGGCCACCGCCTGGCGGAAAGAGATGGAAGAACGCAATCCTTCCCAGATCTCTGACTATCCCCGTATTCTGGAACAGCTCACCGCCCTGCCTCTGTTTTTACAATACCAGTTCCAGCAAAGCGCACGCACACAAAACCGCCCTCTGCCCCAACTGGCATCGATCAACGGGTTCTCGGATCTGAATTACTTCCGCAGCTATGAAAGTCTTCATTCGAAACTTTTTGATGTCATGGAACGATCCCAGCTCAGCGATGTCCTGCTGATTGAACCCAACGGCACCGTGGCGTACTCGGCAGCGAAGTCCCTGGCACTGGGGGATAATCTTATCTCCGGCCCGCTTTCAAACTCCCGCCTCGCTCAGGCGTATCGCTGGTCCCTGAATGCACCCAAGGGTGCCACCAAGTATTTTGACTTCACTCCGATCAGCCACTTCTGGCACACACCCGCCGCCTTCCTGACGATGCCCCTTTTTGATCAGACCCATTTTGTCGGGACCCTGGTGTTCCAGCTTTCTTTGGAGCGTATCGATCAGATCCTGAGCCACAACCGCAAATGGAAAGAACTGGGTCTTGGCATGACCGGTGAAGTTGTCGCTTTCGGCACCGACGGGTTTGTGCGCAACAGCCCTCGCCTGTATCTGGAAAGCCCGGATCACTTCATCCAAAAGGTCCGCCAGCAGGATGACTCCCGCGCCGCCCTGGAAAGCATAGAGCGATCTCGCTCGGCTTCTTTGTCTTTGATTCTTCCACCGAATCAGGTTCGTCGCTATATGGAGCGCGGTGTGGCTTTTGATTCCGGCGAAGACTACATGGGCACCCGCAGCCTGCAGTCGGCGGGCCGCGTGAATGTCGTCGACAACACCGACTGGATCATCATCAGCAAGATGGATCTGAATGAAAGCCTGGCACCGCTGTCCTATAAACTGCCGTGGTTCTTTATTGGCGGATTCCTGCTGTGGAGTCTGGCCCTGGCTGCCGCGTGGCTGGTTTATCGCCGTATGTTCTTCCCGTCGCAGGTCCTGGCGGATGGCATGGACAAGCTGAAGTCTCATGATTTCAGGGAAATTCTGCCTGTTCCTGAGGAAGAGGAGTACAAGGAACTGTACCAGAAATTTGACGAGGTCCGCGAAGACTTCCGCAAAACCAAAGCCGCCCGCGACTTCCTTGAAAATGTCGTCTATTCACTGAACGAAGTCTTTTTCATTGTTGAGGTTGAAGACGTCGAAGACAGTTTGCGAAAAAACTTCCGCGTGCGCGGATTCAACCCGACGGCGCAAACTTTGACCGGAGCTCCAGGGCCGACCTTGAAGCACAGCGATCTCAGTCTGTGGCTTGAAACCGACTATTCCGTGATTGAAAACTCATTGCGTGAACGCGATGCCAGCAAATCCACTCACACAGCTGAAGCATCATTGAAAAAGATCACCGGGGAACGTGTGCCTCTGGAAGTTTCCTGGGCCCGCGTGAATACGGAAAACAAAGACAAGATCCTTCTGGCCATGATGGGCACCGACATGCGCTGGAAAAAAGAAATTGAAAAAGAACTGAAGCTGAAAGAAGAGCTGCTGAAAGAATCGCAGTCTCTTTCCCGAACCGGTTCTTTCCGCTGGGACATACGCACTGGCAAATGCCTGTGGTCGGAAGAAGAATTCCACCTGCTGGGCTTAACTCCGGACAACGTGGTTCCCAGCTATGATTTGTTCCGCTCTTTGATTTTATCCGAGGACCTGCCCGTCTTTGACAAGGCTCTGGCTGAAGCGCATAAAAATATCGCCCCCTTCCATGTGGATCTGCGCATGAAAAAGCAGGACTCCAATGACCTGATCTGGGTGCGCTGTCAGGGCCGCACCGAATACGACGACTATGGCAACGCCCTGTTCATGTACGTGACCACTCAGGACATCACCGAACTTCGTCGCGTGGAACAGTCCCTGATCACCACCAAGAACGAGGCGCTGAAGGCTTCCCAGGCCAAGTCTGAATTCCTGGCCCAGATGAGTCACGAAATCCGCACGCCGATGAATGCAATCATGGGGATGGCCGAACTGCTGAAAGAGACCAAGCTTGATGCCGATCAAAAGTACTATGTGACGATCTTCTGCAAAGCCGGCGAAGTCCTGATGTCTTTGATTAATGATATTCTGGATCTTTCCAAAATTGAGGCCGGTGAAGTCTCTATCGAAAATATTCCGTTCGAGATGACAAAGTTGATTGCCGACGTTGAAGACATGATGAAACCCCGCGCTCTGGAAAAGGGTCTGGGATGCATTTGCGAAATTGCTCCGGGAGTTTCGCCTCACCTGATGGGAGATCCAACCAAACTTCGGCAGGTGCTGATCAACCTGATTGGGAACTCGATCAAATTCACCCATAAAGGTCAGGTGCGTCTGGTTATTGGTAAAAATCCGTCCAAAAAGGACACTCTTCTTATCAGTGTTACCGACACGGGCATTGGTATTCCCGACGATCGCCAGCACATGATCTTCCAGAAGTTCTCTCAGGCCGACAACTCCGTCACCCGAAAGTATGGTGGCACAGGCCTGGGCTTGGCGATTTCCAAGAGCCTGGTGGAGCTGATGGGTGGTCAGATCTGGTTTAAGAGCCGCCCGGGCACTGGAACGACCTTCTTCTTCACGATTCCGTATCGCGAACAGATCTATAATCCAGTGAACCATATGCCGGTGCCAATGCGCACCCCTGAACTGGATTTCGTAAGCCCGAAGCAGCGTGATCCAAGCCACAAAGTGAAGATCCTGATTGCCGATGACACCGAGGACAATCGCACCCTGTTCACTCATTATCTTAAGAACGAACCGTTTGAAATAATTGAAGCAGAGAATGGACTTCAAGCCATAGATCAGATAAAGTCAGGTGAGTTTGACATCGTCTTTATGGACGTGCAAATGCCTGAGATGGATGGCTACGCGGCCACCGATCGCATCCGTGAATGGGAAAAGGAAAGTCACAAGCCTCCGGTTCCTATCATCGCCTTGACGGCGCACGCTTTGGCGGAAGATCGGCAGAAATCTTTACGGGCCGGCTGCAACGATCACATCGCCAAGCCGTTTAAGAAGGACACCCTGTTGGGAGTCATTAACAAATACTCTCTGTAGGAGAACCAAGGATGGCTGCGCCACAAGAAGAGAAAAGCCGATTGCTCATCGTCGAGGACGATTCCGATATCCGAGAGCTATTGAAGCATTTCCTCAAAGAATTTGTGGATGAAATCGTGGAAGCCGAGGACGGCTCTGCCGCCCTTCAGTTCGTTAAAGCCCAGGAATTCGACACCATCTTGTCTGATATTGAAATGCCCCATATGAACGGTCTTAAGTTTTTGGCTTATGTGCGCTCTTTGGGTCAGATGACTCCGTTTGTGGTGCTGACTGCTCACGGTGATCATTCCCGCGCCCTGGAAGCTCTTTCTTTGGGTGCCTTTGACTTCATCACCAAGGACTCCAAACGCAAAGTCGTGATTGAAAGCGTCTGTGCGGCTTTGAAGTTCGGCCGTGAGATGAAGTCCTCCAAAAACGATGCTGTGAGATCCTCTCACCTTCGCAAAATCTATGCGGATATGTCTAAATCCTCTGAGATGAGACTGCGTAAGATTATCGAGGAAATGTCGTCCTAAGATTTGACCGGCTCCCGATTTGAGGCCATGTTAACTTCACAGGAGTTGCCCCATGGTTAAAATGTCCGGAGTCTATCAAGGTCACAAACACAGTGAAATCAAACACGGCCCATCCGGTGCCGCGCTGGAAACTGACGCCCCTAAAGACAACAATGGCAAAGGTGAATCATTTTCTCCGACCGATCTTGTGGGTGCCGCCATGGGCAGCTGCATGATGACGGTGATGGCTATTGCCGCCGAAAAAGACGGCGTGGAGCTGAAAGGCGCCCGCTTTGAAGTGGAAAAAGAAATGGGCGTAAACCCGCGCCGTATCGTGAAGCTGAATGTGGTTCTTCACATGCCTCAAAGCATCCCGCACGACTACAGAAAAAAACTGGAACAAATCGCCATGACCTGTCCGGTGAAACAAAGCGTTCACCCGGACATGCAGGTTCCGGTTTTGTTCCACTATGACATCTAGTTATTTCACCAGAACAGAAACCTCGGCCACTTTGCTGTCTCCTTCATAAAGCACAAAGTGGTGACGGCCCAGTGAAGGCGACCATAGATAAGACTCGGTCGCCTTTATTTTTTTGTCTTCGTTGATTTTCCAGTACAGATCTTTCTTCAAAGCATTTTCCACCAGCAGCGGCATCTTCTGATTGCCCGCCGGAATCGCCGGATCCAGCGCCAGCACCATGCCATCCTGCGGATACAAAATGCGCGCCCCCGGATAAGTTTCAGGCTGAGACTCTTTGACCGGTACGACTTCAGCCATTCGGGCTTCCGACGGATAGTGATCCTGCAGCCAGATCATGGTGCGCTTCCAGATCGGGGCCGCACCACTGACGCCCATCACATTCCACATGGGTTCTCCGCTGAAGTTTCCAACCCACACACCGACAGTGAAGCGGTCATTCATGCCCACACACCAGTTATCGCGCATGTCTTTGCTGGTGCCGGTTTTCACCGCCGCCCCCGGCAGTGCCAAAGCTGAATCCAGACCAAACCCCAAGGCGCGGTTCTGATTGTCGGACAGGATTTCTTTCACTTCGCGTGCACTGGCAGCCTCAAACACTTCCGTGGCTTCAGCGGTTTCCTGCTGAGGTTCAAACTTTAGCGACGACAAGAATCCATCCTGTGCCAAGGTTCGATAGCCTTGCGCCAGATCTTCCAGGGTCACATCCGCCACTCCCAGCGCCAAGGCCGGGCCATAGTGTTCGGGTTCTTCCAGGTTTCTAAAATTCAGAGTCTTTAACTTTCCCCAGAAGGATTCATCATTCAAAAGTTTAAAGGCCTTCACGGCCGGAACATTCAGTGAAGATCCCAGGGCCGTCTTCACCATCACCCAGCCATAGAACTGGCGGTCGTGATTTTGGGGTTTGTAAACTCCCCGGTCAAAGACGATATCCACAGCGGAATCCTCAAGCCAGGATTCCGGACTCAACAATTTCTTTTCAAATGCCGTGGCATACAAGAATGGTTTTAATGTGGACCCCGCCTGTCTTAAGGATTGCACCCCGTCGACATAAGGCGCGCTGGAAAGATCACCGGATCCTCCGACATAGGCAAAGACCTCGCCGGTGCGGTTTTCAATCACAATCACCGCGGCATCATTCACGTTCTGCGCCTGCAGCCTGCGAATCTGGGAAGTGATCTGTTCCTGGATATAGCTTTGCAGATCGCGATCCAGGGTTGTCTGGATCTGCCCACGACGGCCTTCTTTGGAAAACCGCTGCGCCAGGTGCAAGGCCTGCTGATTCTGAGAAATCATCTTCTGCGGCTGAATACGACTGATGCTGTCTTTGAAGGTCGCACACAGATCCGGTTCCTGCCAGCAGGCGCGCTTTTCCCACTGGGCTGTTTCAGAATTTGGTGAACGAATCAGGACCGACAAGAGGGTCGCATCCACCCGGGAAAGATCCGCCGCACTTTTTCCAAACATCATCCACGAGGCCGCGTTCACCCCGCGCAGTTCGCCGCGGAAGCTGACCAGGTTCAGATAGCTTTCCAGAATCTGCTCTTTGCTCCATTGGCTTTCAAGCTTCATGGCCGCGAAAGACTGGCGCATTTTTCCGGACAGTCCCTGCCAGGTTTTTTTATTGGGATGAAGCAGCTTCACCAGCTGCATGGTGATGGTGCTGGCCCCGCGCGGGGAATCCTTCACACTGCGCTGATAAACCGAAGCTGCCATCGCCAAGGGATCCACACCCCAGTGATGAAAGAAGTTCTTATCCTCGGATTTTAACAAGGCTGTGATCATGGCCGGAGCGATATCCTTGTGATCCGCCCACAACAATGTGCGCTCTTTCAGATCCTGGCGCCACTGATGCAAAGGTTTGCCATTGCGGTCCACCAGGAAAAGATCGGAACTGACATAGGACTTTTTCACCGAATCATAGGCTGGCAAGGAAGGCACGCTGCTGGCAATGATGGCCATAGCAGCCACTCCCCCCAGCATTCCCACCCCTGCAAGTCCCCAGATCAGTTTCTTTCTCATTGCACGCTCCAGACGGATTCTGGCAATTCAGCAAACAGATCCGGGCTGTACATGGCTTCGACCCGTGGAGCTGGCAGCACATAGGTTCCTGACTGATTGATGCGCAGGGTGTATTCCATCACCTGTTCTTCTTGCGGGAACCAGGAATGATAGAAGCGAATCAGTTCAGACTTTCTTTCCACCGAAGTGGCGTAAGAAGCCTGAATCACACTGGCACCCGTTGGAATAGGGTCTTCCACCACCACCCATGTCTGTGGGGCCTTGGCTTTGACCTTTAATTGAACCTTGGCGATGTCCCCGACACTCCAGCGGCCTTTTTCTTTCTGTTCAACCGGCGTGATGGTCTTTTCGACGTTAAACCCGGCAAAGACCGCTTTGGTCACCGGCACCGCGGCCTTGACTGAAACCGTGATCCACGGACGACCCGCGCCCTGCTGATCCATTTTCAGCTCGGCCTTGTCCTGGCGCCAAGGAAGACTCAAGGAACCAGAGCTGCCCTTGGACCAAGCATACTTTTCAGACGCGCCAGCAAGCTCGGCCACGAAGGTGCCTTCGACTTTCTCTTTGCCATAGTGTTCTTGCAGGCGTCTCATCACAATCGCGCCCCAGGCGTTGTCTGAGGTCAGGGCCCAGGCCCCTTCCTGTTGAAGGGACCAAGCCCCCTGATAAAGGCGAGGAATATCAGACTGCCACTGTGGAAGCTTCATCATGGTCAGAATCAAACGCAAGACCGAGCTTTCTGAATCGCGCATCAGCCACGGCATGGATTCCAAACGCTCGTCCTTAAACTGCAAACGCTTGGCCGAGAAATAGAACCGGTTGCGCAAAATGGATTCGATATCTTTCAGGGTTTGTTCGCGGCCTGGGACGTCTTTTTCCCACAGATGAATCTGATACCATTCAATCAACGTGTACATCGGCCACTGATTCGGCGAATACTCAACCGCCGGGATGGTGGCGACATTCAGTCGGCGATAGCGGGACAGAGTTTCCATGACGGTGATCTTTTTAAGAACACTGTCGGCGCGATCGGTTTCATGACTTTCACGCAGACGGCCTTCTGCATAAGCGTTCATGGCATCGAGCATGCGGTTTTCATGTTCATCGCTGAAAGTGAAGCCTGCTTCATGCGCGATATTCAAGACGTAAGCTGTCAGATTCACACTGCCGGAAACGGCATTGCCGGGGAAGTAGCGCAGCAGCCCGTTGCCATCCAAATAGGTATCAAGCTTTTCTTCCAGCTTCTGCCAGGCCTTCTTGTCATTCAAAGACACAGTTCTGGAAACCTGCTGTTCAAGGCATGAATACACATAGTTCTTCCAGAATTCACGAATGCCTTCCGTGGAACCACCCAACGAACTGTTCAATTCAATAACAAGAGAACTTTGGGCAAGATCCGCCCCGGCAGGCTGCTGCAGGGAAAGTTTCTTGAAATCAGGCCAGTTGCCAAATTCGCTCTGATAAATTCTTGCCACACGCACCGGAAGAATCTGCTGGGTCTTTTTGATCTCGTCCACCGCACGACCATCAGAGGTGCGCGCACTTAAGATATATTCCAGCTGGGAAGCCCCGGCAGGAACTTTGATCTTCCAGAAGATCTCTTTGGCTTCACCCGCTGCCAAACGCAATGTCTGCGCCGGGTGTGTTCCCGCATTTGGAGCCACTGCCAGATTCAAATTCAGATTCTGAACCTTGTCCGAGGCATTTCTCACCGTGAAGCCTGCCTGGAATTCATCGCCGTCACGAACCACCGAGGACAGTCCCGGCATGATCATGACGTCCTGGGACGACTGAATGGATGTCCAGCCCGTGCCGAACTGATCCTGCCCCTGCAGCGCCACCGCCACAATGCGGAAGCTGGTGGTGGAATCATTCAGTTTGATATCCACCTTGGCTTCGCCTTTGGCGTTCAGTTTCACACTTGGGTTCCAGTACAACAAAGTATCAAACAACTCGCGGCGCAGGCCTCCGGCACCGTCACCGCCAATCGGTACCGCCTTTAAACCAAAGTGACGACGACCCACCACTTGGGTCTGCGAGGTCGCAGTCTGCACCGTGTGCGGGCGTAAACGCATCATCGAAGACAGCAAATCCCAGGAATCATTATCGCGCAAAGCCAGCAGCCCTTCATCCACCGCCACCAAAGCCACTTCTGCACTAGATGCTGGGCGCCCCTGACTGTCCTTCACACTGATGGTGACCTGGGATTTCTGACGGGCACTGTAAGTCTTTTTGTCCGTAGCCACAGCGACCTTCAAAGTGTTTTCTTTCCAACCCACTTTGATTTGCGCAAGGCCCAGTTTGTAAGCGGGCTTCGCCAAGTCCACCAACGCTGTTGGTTTTGGATCCGCCAGTCGTCCCCGGATCGCAAAGGCTGATACCACCACATTCGGAGCGTATTCTTTTTTGATCGGAACACGAATCACCGGACTGTCGCCGCTGACGTCGATGACTTCTGAATGCAAAATGCCATCACGTTCGACCGACACCAGAACTTTGGCCTGCGGGAATGGCGTGCGCAGCTGGAACTCGGCGGTTTCACCGGGTTCATAGGTTTTCTTAAATGGAATCAGATCCGCGCGATCATTGTCTTCAGATCCAAACCACTGATTTTCACCGGGACGGATAATCCATTGAGTGACGTTGCTATAGCTCGTGCGGCCTTGGGCATCTTTTCCAGACACCACTGCAATCACGGAACCGGAAACCTTGGTTTTTCCCTTACACAGGAACTGTCCACTTGTATCCGTGACCCCGCGACACAGTTCGCCGACTTTTTTGTATTCACGGAAATCTTCATAAGCATAAAAGCCACCCACCAGCCGCTTACGATGAGTGTAATAACGACTGGTATAAAGATCGACCTGAACATTCTGATTCTTCAGTGGGCGCTGCTGCAGATCCAGAGCCACCACATCAAACTCCACCTTATCCGGAGTTGCGGACCAGCCGCGGGACTTCATCCCCAGAACCAGGGACGAAGACCACAGCGGGAACGTGCGGCTCAGGGACTGAATTTCACCGTTCGGGTCTTTGTATTCAATTTCAGTGCGCAGATTCTGCGGGGCTGCTGCGTATTTAATCCCCGAGATGGATTCCTGGGCCACGCCTTGTTTGTTCAGCTTGAAATCACGTGTGCCGCTTTGTGGGACATGACGCTGAATCTCTTCCTCGCCCTGACGGAACAGACCTTCACTGACAGCACCGTTGGCGAAAGCATATTCCTGGAAGTCTTCATTTTGTGGCGAGAAGTATCCGGGCTCAACGTTCCAGCGCATCTTCACTGGCAATTCCCCGGTAGGGCCGCCGGCAAAGTAAGTGCCCGACACCTGCACCGGAATATTCTTTTCCTGCACATAAACCGGCTTTGTCCCATCCAGTCTTACCTGCATTAAAGGCACGCGGAAGTTTTCCACTGCCACGTCGCCGATGGCAATGTTCATCGCTGGTGTGTCTTTTTCCAAGGTCAGGGTCCAACGGCCCAGCTTCGCACCCGCAGGAACCGGCCAGGTTAACAGGGCCACGCCAGTTTTCTTATTCCAGGTCAAAGGCAGCTTGAAAGTCTGAAGACCCGAATCATGGGCCACCGTCAGACGAGTCGGCCATTCACTCCCTGCTGGTAAAGAGAAGCCAGAAAGGCTGGTCTTACGCAGAACGATCTTTGCTGACAGCTTTTCTTCAGGCTTTAGCAAGGTGCGATCCAAAACTGCGTGGCCCAGCCATGGGGAATCCGTGTCGCCTGAGCGAATCTGGAAGCGCCAGGACTCAATGCCCTTATCCCAGCTGGTGTGCGTGAAACTGAAGTCATCGCCTTTTTCTGCCATGGCAAAGAAGCCACCATAAAAACCGCTTTGCGGATCGGTCGCCCAATCATCAACAGGTTTTGCGAACTTGAATGAAGCCCAACCCCGCGCATCCGTGGTCGCGCTGGAAATAGCATTTCCGGCATTATCAAAGATGGACACCTTCGCGCCCGCGATCACCTTGGTGGTTTTAAGCTCTGTCACCCACACCCAGGCTTCGTTGCGCGTGTGCTTCACGTGCACGGACATGTTTGTCACAAGCCCTGCCGAGCGCACATAGAAAGGCTTCTTCTGATCCAGCAGGTTTTGCCCCAAGAGCGGGCTTTTCATTTCCACCACATAGAAACCCGGAGCTTTCAAAGGAATTCCCACAACCTCCAGGTCGGTGGCTTTCGCCGGCTTATCGACTTTGATTTTCTGCGTGTTTTTTCCCTGCCAGTTTTTAATGGCTTCTTCGCCGTAAGGATTGCGCATCACTTCGCCCAGCGCTTTGATGACGGACTTAAAGTCATTGGCCTTCAACTGCCCCGTCCAGCCCGCAAACTGAGTGTCCACAGACTTTTCCACGCGACGCAAAGTCACAGCCATCGCGGCTTCAGGACCGGATTCGATCACTCCGAAAGTGGAGGCAAACTTAAGCAGTGACGGATCTTCCCCCGTTTTTACTTTTAACGGAAACTGAGATTGATTGGACAAAAGACGGTCATCCTCGTCTTTCATTTTTGCCGGAATCACAACGGTGTACTGGCTGTTGGCGACAAAAGGTCCCTTGAATTCCAAATAACTGACAGTGTCTTTGCCACCCGAAGCTGCATCCAGATTCGTGGCCTTGATTTTCTTCCCGTCGGCGGACTGGATATAAATTTCCCGCGCCAGCTTCGCCGAAAATGCGGAGGACGAGTTCAGGCGCATTCCCATCAAGGGAACACATGGGCGGTTCGCAGCTTCACGATCACAGTTGAAAGACAGTTTAAACGGCTCACGCACATTGAACTCAAAAACTTCATCTTCTTTCGAGGCGTACCCGGAAGGAGACTGCACCGCCTTCGACCACACCAGGCTGACACGTGCCCCGGCGGGGAATGGGCGCTGCGCCTTCAAAACGACATAGTCCCCTTTGAACAGCTCTTTTTCGTACTTGTATTCGCTTTCAGCCGCCTGATAAGTCTTCGTGGCTTCGCCCCCGGTGATGACTTGAACTGGAACACGGTCGCCCAGTCCTTCAATCACAAAGTACACACCCGCAGCCAGGGATTCTGTTTTTACGGCTGAATCCACAAAGACCACAAAGCTCTGCTCGGGATCCACATCGCGGTAGGTTTGTGGGAAGATGTTTTTGATGTGCGGCCCGCCGGTGTTGAAACTGAAAGTCTGTGCATGGACCTTCACTTCACACGATTGTCCGCCAGCCAGAGGCTCGGTGAAATCAAAGACCCAGTTCTTGGTGTCGATCCAGCGGCCCTGTCCTTTTTTTGCGTCAAAGCAAGAGCTCTGCACCGGGGAATCCAGTTTGATCTCGCCAAATCGGACCATCGGTTGATTGAATTCAACCCGCACTTGCTCGACAGACTTTACAAACCCTTGTGGAGTGAATGTCTGTACCTGAACCTTTTGCTGAGCAAAAGACACGGTGGTTAGAAGAGAGAAAAACAAGCTGATCATAGGCGAACTCCTTCTGCCTCTTAAGCTTGGATGCGGCTTTCCGGAAGGTCACTGCTTGATGCCCTATGCCGACGTTCTCAAAGGGCTTTCATTCTCAAAACTGGACTTAGTTCCGTATTCAAGCTCATCTCGAAATCACAAGGGAAAGACGTAAGATTTTCTCTATGAGGTGATTAGCTTTTATCTATTGGTGAGATTGCGCAGAACCATGAGAAAATCATTCTCAGTAAAGGGAGGTCACTATGACGACTCTTGAAACAAGAGCTATTCTGGCTCCGAAAATTCGCCTTGGACGTGTGGTAATATACTTCTATCTGACCACATTCATCGTAGTCGGTATTATAGCCTATCTGGCGAATGGCTGATGACATCAACTAAGGGATCAGGGACAATATTCAGCACAACACTGAAAGGGGATCCCTATGAAAAGAATGTTGCTTGTCAGTTTGTTGGCCGTTGCGATGACTTCTTGTATGTACAAATCAAAGAAGGCGGAAGCTCCAGCCCCTGCTGAATCCACTCCAACCCCGACGGCGACAGCCGCTCCTCAAAAAGCCCAAGCGGTTCTGAAGACCATCAAAGGTTCCAAACTGAAAGGCATCATTCACTTCACCGAAGGTGATGGCGAAATGAAAATCGAAACCATGGTTGAAGGCATCAAACCAGGTCCTCACGGTTTCCACATCCATGAAAAAGGTGATTGTTCTGCTGCGGACTTTTCTTCAGCCGGTGGCCACTTCAATCCGACCAAAGGATCTCACGCAGGTCACGACGGTCATGGACGTCATGTGGGTGATATGGGGAACCTGATTGCCGACAATAAATCCAAGGCGATCACAACTTTGGTTATCAAAGGCATGACCATGAAGCCAGGTGCTGAAAGCATTATCGGCAAAGCGGTTGTGATTCACGCGGACAAGGATGATTTGAAATCCCAACCGGCAGGAAACTCTGGCGCGCGCATTGCGTGTGGAGTGATTCAGGCCCTTTAATCAAGGGCCCGAAAGAACGGGTGAAGGCTTAAACGGCCTTCACCTTCTGGAAGATGCGTCCGAAGATGCTTTCACCTTGAGCGTTGAACATTTCCATTTCAACGGTGTCGCCGGACTTCATAAATGGCGTTTTGATCGCGCCTGTCTCGATTTGCTCAATCATGCGTTTTTCCGCCAGACAGCTTGAACCATTGGCGTGATCTTCATTGGAAACAGTTCCACTGCCGATCACGGAACCAGCCGCCAGATTGCGGGTTTTTGCCGCGTGAGCAATCAACTGACCAAAGTGGAAGTGCATGGCGCCTGCATTGGCTTTGCCAAAGAATTCCCCATTGTACTTCACGTTCAGAGGCAGATGAATGCGCCCGTCTTTAAGTGCTTCACCCAGCTCGTCTGCCGTCACAGCAAACGGAGCCAGGGCTGATGCCGGCTTGCTTTGGAAGAAGCCAAAGCCCGCCGCCAGCTCTTCGGGGATCAAACCACGCAAAGACACGTCATTGATCAGAACATACAGACGGATGTATTTCAGTGCTTCGTCCGGTGTCACACCCATTGGCACGAAATCAGTCACCACACCCACTTCACCTTCAAAGTCTGTCCCGTGCGCGAAATCACGCTGAGGGATGTCTTCGGTCGGCGCCAGGAATTGGCCACATTCGCCCTGATACATCAAAGGAACGGTGCTCAATGTCTCTGGCAGTGGAGCTTTGCGCGCCATGCGCACCAGCTTGATGTGATAGATAAAAGCAGAACCATCAGCAAACAACCACGTGCGCGGAAGCGCGGAATGGAAGTCACCTTCTTTAACGGCAAAAGCACCGGCCGCTTTGCCCGCGTTCAAGTCGTCAGAAAGTTTCTTCAGGGAAGCTTCTTTCTCGGACCATTTTTCCATCGCCTCACGCAAGGAAGGGGCAATCGCCGTGGCTTTCACCGCGGTCTTCAGATCGCGGCTGATCACACACAATTCACCATCCATGCTTTGAGACGATTTAAGAGAACCTAATTTCACGTCGTATCCTATTCAAAAAATTCTTAGTCAAAAGTGATCTGCAAGTTCGCGCCCACCGCGCGGTAGTTTTTCAGACCGTCAGCTGCATCACCGCTGGCGGTTTCATAGTACAAAGTCGCGCCCAATTGCGGGGCAAATTTGAAGCTGGCACCGAAGATGATCGGAGTCAGTGGCGATTTAACATCGTTCACCTTACCGACTTCAGCATCGCTGTCCAGGTTCAGACCCAAAGATACACCGGCGAACACGCCTGCGTATTCTTCGAATTTGTACATAAGCGCCACTGGAACATCCAGATAGTTCATGCTGATCTTGTTTTCATCACCAGTCGCATCTGTTTCAACAATCACCGGTCTTTGAGTGTAAAGCAGACCTGTGCGCATGTGCCATGCACCGGAGATCGGGAAATGAGCTGTTGCACCGAACTGGAAACCCATTTGGGATTTTACAGAAGCCAAATTAGAATCCACTTCACCGGACTGCTGACGAATACCCACTTCCAAACCATAATCAATATCTGCCATCGCAACGGATGACATCATACCCAAAGCCGCCATCACTGTTAGAGCCAACTTTTTCATTTTAATCCTCCTAAAGGCTTTCATTGAAGCCCTCAAATAGTCCCATAATTTGAATTACTTATCAAAACACCACACAGCATTTAGTGCCATCTCGTTTATAACCTTATCCAGCGACACCTCGCTGTGCTCCAAAGCCAGATGGTGTGCTTCAACGGTTCCACGAGCGGCCAAAACAATCAGCACCAGGGGAAGCAGCACACGCCACAGGACTTCAAACTTCGACCCGGCCTGTGGAGAATACTCGTCTTTCCACTCCCCGAACTTAAGGCTTTTCACCAGCATGTATCCAAGGCTGAACAAAAGAACTGTGATGATACAGAAGATCCAGGACTGGTTCGGCGGCATGGACTGGAACTGTTCCAACCAGCTTTGCATGCTCCAGGAATTGTAATCCGCAAAACGCATGCGTTTTCCGTACTTCGCGAAATGGAAGAAGTCCACAAACGTCAACGCGCAGATCAGGAACCAGACAATCGTGAAATAGACTTTATAAAACAGAAAGCCTGCGCGCGGCCATTTCTGCAAAACCGCCTGAATCATCACCAGAAAATATAGCGGGATAAAAAGAAATCCAAAAATCAAAAGATCAAAACGGAAGCCGGCCAGGAAGGACTGGGCAATTTCAACAAACGCCGCATCCGGAGTCGCATGAAAGACCGAAAGAAAATAGAGATTCAGTCGGAATAAGGTCATGAAGACGATCATGGCAAAAGCCAGGACTGCCATTTTCAAAAATACTTTAGAGGAAAAGCGCAGAGAAAAGATAAAGCGATTGGGCATCGAAAAGTCCTTTGACTGAAAATCAAAAGCAGAATGAAATGTGAGGCTCAATAGGAGTCAGTATATGTCCTCGATAGTACTTTACAACTATTTTCGAAGCTCCACTTCATACCGTGTTCGTCTGGCTTTGCACCACAAGGGCCTGGCCTTTGAATACAAGCCCATCAATCTTTTGAAGAGCGAACAGCTGACCCCCGAATACAAAGCCATCAACCCACTGGGCGGTGTTCCCACGCTGGTTCACGACGGCAAGATCATCCCGGAATCCTTTGCCATCATCGAGTATCTGGACGAGGTTTTCCCACAAACCCCACTGATGCCGAAAGATGCCT
This sequence comes from Bdellovibrio bacteriovorus, assembly GCF_048286975.1. Classification (GTDB taxonomy): domain Bacteria; phylum Bdellovibrionota; class Bdellovibrionia; order Bdellovibrionales; family Bdellovibrionaceae; genus Bdellovibrio; species Bdellovibrio bacteriovorus_H. Next base: position 555,960 of record NZ_JBLVRT010000001.1, read on the forward strand.
ACAAACGTGCCCGCATCCGCCAAGTGTGCGAGGTGATCAATTCCTTTATGCACCCGATGGCCAATCTGAAAACCCTGAAGTACCTGACCAGCAAACACGGCTACGATCAGGACCAAAAAGACGAATGGGCCCAGCACTGGATCTATCAGGGCTTGGAAGTTCTAGAAACAACCCTTAAAGGGTTCTCTGGAACTTACAGCTTCGGCGATGAAATCACCATGGCCGACATCTTCCTGATCCCGCAGCTTTTAACGTCTCAAAGATACAAAGCCGACATCACCAAATTCCCGACCCTGGTGAAGATCAACAACAACTGCCTGAAGCTGGAAGCTTTCAAGAAAGCCCACCCCTTCAATCAGATGGATACACCCGAAGAATTCAAAAAATAAAAAAGGCCCGGAAACGGGCCTTTTCTTTTAGTTATGATGAATGAAGAGGAAGTTCCATTTATCAATCACCGGGATGATGATGAAGACTAACATGGAAACGTTGAGCCACATAAAGAAGGCCAGCCAACGTTCAGTCCCATTGGACTTGTAGTAGCGATAGAACTCTTGCAGAACCTTGAACACAAACGGGAACGTCAGCAGAACAAACATCCAGCTGGCGTGAACAAACATCGGCGCCGCCAAAGCCACACCCACATAAACGAAGGTGTAAAGGCCGACCTGGAACATGGTTTTTTCCATGCCCAAAGCCACCGGCAAAGTCGGAATCCCGCCCGCTGCATAGTCATCTTTGTAACGGATTGCCAGCACCCAGAAGTGCGGCATCTGCCACAGGAACATGATCAGGAACAGATACAAAGACTCCGAGTTGAAGATGTCCGGATTTGCCACCGCGTAACCGATAGTCACTGGCAAAGCTCCCGGGATCGCCCCCGGAACGGCCGCAAACACCCAACGGCGTTTCCACCACAAAGTATAAGGACCGTTATAAAGGAAAACGCAGAACAACCCCACCCAGCCGGCCACGGGCTCCAGCTTGAACAGCATGTTCATACCGACCAGCAAAAGACCTACCGACAAAATACCCGCCGCTGCCGGCTTGATTTTACCGGAAGGGATCGGACGCTTGGCTGTACGGGGCATTTTTTGGTCGATCTTCCAGTCTTGAACCTGATTGAGCGCAAGAGAGCCCGAGCTGAGGAAATAAATCCCCAGCAGGGTTTCTAAAAAGATTTTCCAATCAAAGGGATTTTCGATCTGAAAACCAGTGGCATAGCCGGCCAGTCCCGCTAGGACTGAGAAAACGACTATGCCAAACTTGGTAAGATCTGCGTAGATTCGTAGCACGATAATCTTACAGCGGGCTGACTTCGTGAACGCGAGTCGCGAAGTCGATCGCGCAGATCGCGAACAGCAACGCCAGGAAGAAGAAACCAGATGCAAAGACAAAGCGATTCATCTTGGTGTCGTCTTTCAAGTGCATGAACCAAAGGCAGACCAATGTAGCCTTAACCAAAGCAATCAGGAACGCCACTGGCGCAGCCAAAGCACCCAATTCAGCTCTGAAGTTGTGGGCGATGATTGTCAGGAAGGTCAGACCGAACAAAGCCAGGGCAACTTTGAAGTAAGTTGCCAGTGGCGTGATGTGCGGATGAAGAACATTCGAATTACTGTCGTTATGTTGAGCCATTTGTTACCCCACCAAATACAGAAGAGGGAATAGGAAGATCCAGATCAAGTCGACGATGTGCCAGAACAAACCAACACCTTCTACAACGATCCAGTACTGACTGTGGAAATCACCGCGGATAGTGCGGATCAAACACCAGGTGATCAGACCCATACCCAACAAGACGTGGATACCGTGCAGGCCCGTCATCACGTAGTAGAAGCCGAAGTACAAACCAAGGTTTGCGTGTTCTGCGCCCACTTTCGCAACATCCAGGAATTTACCCGGGAACAGACCCAGGTGGAATTTATGCTGGTATTCGAAGTACTTGATCACCATGAAGATCGCGCCGCAAAGTACAGTCGTTGCCAGGGCAAGGACCGCTTTTTTCTGCTGGTTCTTCTGGATGAAGGAGATCGAGATCGCCATAGTGAAGGACGAGAAGATCAGAACCAGGGTATTTACGAAACCCATCTTCCAATCAAGAGACTTCGCACCTTCAGCGAACATCGCCGGATATTCATTGTGATAAAGAGCGTAACCCACAAAGATCGCACCGAACATCAGGATCTCTGTAAGCATGAACAACCAGATACCCTCTTTACCAGAGGAATACTGTTGCTCAGCCGTTTTAAAGTGGTGAGCTACGTGTGCTGTGTGAGCGCCGTGTGCTGTATTATCTGTACTCATAAGGCCCCGCTGTTACTACTGGTTCAACACTGAAGTTGTCATGTGGAGGAGGAGAAGCCGTCTGCCACTCCAAAGTTTTAGAGCCCCAAGGATTCATCGGAGCTTTTTCACCTTTCAACAGACCCTGAACGATTGTGTAAAGACCGAACAGGAAGCCGATAAGGATCAACCAAGAACCCACTGTGGAGATCTTATTCAGATTCTCGTACGCCGGGATGTAGTCGAAGTAACGACGAGGCATACCCATCGCGCCCAGAACGAACTGAGGGAAGAAGGTCACGTTGAAACCGATGAAGATGAACACGAAAGAAATACGAGCTGTGGTTTCGTTGTACATCTTACCGAACATTTTCGGGAACCAGTAGAAGTAGCCGCCCATCAATGCCATCAAAGTACCACCCACCATCACATAGTGGAAGTGAGCTACCACGAAGTAAGTGTCGTGGAAGTGTACGTCGATTGGCAAAGTCGCAAGCATAACCCCAGTCACACCACCGATAGCGAACAGGAACATGAAGCCCAAAGCGTAAAGCATCGGAGACTGGAAGGACACGGAACCTTTATAGAAGGTCGCAACCCAGTTGAACATCTTGATCGCCGTCGGAACCCCTACCAGCATTGTCAGGAAGGAGAAGATGATACCAGTCGTTTCAGACTGACCGGACACGAACATGTGGTGACCCCAAACAAAGAAGGATACAGCCGCGATACCCAAAGAAGAGTATGCAATCGCCGTGTAACCGAAGATGACTTTTTTGGAGAAGGTCGTGATCAGCTCAGAGATGATACCCATTGCCGGGATGATCATGATGTAAACCGCAGGGTGAGAGTAGAACCAGAAGAAGTGCTGGAACAATACCGGGTCACCACCCAGTTTAGGATCGAAGATACCGATACCCAGGAATCTTTCCACCGCCAAAAGAAGCAATGTGATACCCAGAACCGGAGTCGCCAGCATCTGAAGGATCGCTGTTGCATACAAAGACCAGATGAACAAAGGCATTCTGTGCATGGTCATGCCAGGAGCTCTTAGTTTGTGCACGGTCACGATGAAGTTCAGACCCGTCAGGATGGAGGACATACCCATGATGAAGGCTGCAAGAACCATCATCGCTGTCGCTGTACCCGTTCTGATGGAGTATGGAGTGTAGAACGTCCAACCAGTGTCGATTTTAGTAGTGAAGAACGTTGCAATCGCCAGGATCGCACCCGCCATGAAGCAGTACCAGCTTAGCAGGTTGATTCTTGGGAAGGCCACGTCTTTCGCGCCGATTTGCAAAGGCAGGAAGAAGTTACCCAGGATCGCAGGGATACCAGGAACGATAACCATGAAGACCATGATCGCCCCGTGATATGTCATCACCTGATTGTAAACGTCACCGTTAGCCAGGATCTGACCCACGTTTGGAGCCGCATTTGGAGCAAAAAGTTCCAAACGAAGCAACAGGGCCATAACCCCACCGATGAAGAAGAAGAACATAACAGTGATGAAGTACATCAAACCGATACGTTTGTGATCGACAGTAGTCAGCCAGGACCAGATGCCTTTTTCAAAATTAATATAGTTGTCGCCGTGAGCTGTAGTTTTCGCCATGCTCAACTCCTTACTTCAGATTCTTGATGTACTCGACAAGAGCACTCAATTCGTTTTCGTTCAGCTGACCCTGGAAGGTGGGCATAACGCCCTTAGGGAAGCCTTTAACGATGTGTTTGTTTGGCTCAAGGATGGATTCGCGAATGTAGTTTTCGTCGAATACGATCTTGGAACCATCATCCATAACTTCTTCGTGACCAAATTTTTGGAACAAAGAAGGACCGACCATTGTTGCAGGGCTGTCGACTGCGTGGCAGGACGCGCAGGCTTTAACCGCAAACAATTTCTTACCTTTTTCACCCAGTGGCAGGAATCTTTCTTCCTGACCCTGTTCCAGGTATTTGTCGAAGTCTTCACGGGAAACAACTCTCAACTTACCGATCATGCCGGAGTGAGAAGTACCGCAGTACTCAGTACAGAACAGGTGGAATTCGCCCAGCTTGTCAGCTTTGAACCACAAAGCTGTGTAACGGCCTGGAACCGCATCCTGTTTAATACGGAAGGATGGAACGAAGAAGGAGTGGATCACATCAGAGGAAGTCAGAAGGATCTTCACGTCCTGATTGATTGGTACCACAACCTCATTCACGGTTTTGAAACCGTTCTTGTATTCAACTTCCCAAGCCCACTGCTTACCCAATACGTTGATTTCCAACGCATTTTTAGGCATCGCGCGCATTTGGTGATAGATGTACCAGCCCCAGCCGAACACACCCAGGAAGATTACAAGTGGAATGAATGACCACAAGAACTCCAACGCTGTGTTGTGAGAGATATAGGCTGTCTTGTCGTTGGAAGACTTGCGTCTGTATTTCCAAACGAAATAGATCATCCCACCGATCACTAGGACGCAGGCGATCAAACTTGTTACAAGCAAGAATCCATAAAGATTGTCGACCTGCTTCGCAATCTCGGTTCCCTGCGTGGGCATGAAGGATTGGGCCTTCGCAATATTAAACCACATCATGTACCTTTATCTCCCCGCCGTATTGTTCTGCTCTCTGCGAGCGCGAATCCATACAGGCAATAACCAAATTACCATCACCAAAACCATCACCGCTCCGCCCATCTTCATTACGTTGAAGGCAACAAGCGTGTACTTGCTTTGATGTGGGTCATACTTAAAACAATAAAGCACCAAGCTGTCGACGAAGGTTCCGATTTTACCATCGGTCGCTTCGTTCAGAGCGATCTTGATGTCCTGAGGATTAAACATAATCCCCGGCAGATAGCGCGAGATCGTTCCGTCCGGAGTGATTACAATCGCCGCAGAGGCGTGCGCCCACTCTTGAGCTTTCTCGTCCCATCTGAACTTGAACCCCAGTGACTGCATCATTGCCTGCACCGTGGATTCGTCCGCCGTGATGAAGTGCCATTCTTTTTCAGAGCCGGCGCGGTCATACAGCTTCATGTAAGTCTGTTTTTTGTTTGCCGCCAAGTCGGGAGTTTCTTTTGAGTCAAAACTCACAGACAGCAATTTAAACTTCTTACCAATCGTCCAATCTTTATCCATCAACTTGAGCGCGTCGGTCAGACCGTTCAAGTGGAAGTTACAAAGACCCGGACAGGAAAAATACACCGGCGAAATGATCACCGGATGTTTACCGTCGAAGAAAGACCCCAGCGCCACTTCCTGGCCGTTGTCGTCTTTCACTTTCAAAGTCAGGTCGATTTTAGAACCCAACTTTTCGTCGATACCCACGCCTTCAAGCTCTTTGGGCTGCTCGTTGGCAACCATCGGAGCCGGCTTGCCGTCGTAGGCTTGAGCACCTGCTGAAAACAAAACAAGAACGGCCGTCGTCAGAACCGTTCCCATTGTCTTTGTTTTCAATACCAGCTCATTGGCAAGCATTAATTAAATCCTTAATTATTGTGCGGTTTTTGCAAACTCAGCGACTTTAGCAGGATCGTCTTTAGATTTATTTTCAGTGATAGAATCGATGAAATGAATCACGGCCCAACGGTCAGCAGGCTTGAAATGAGAATAAGCCGCCATGGAGGAACCTTTGATACCATTTTGCAGAACTTTAAAGTGCGCAATAACGCCTTCACCTTGAGTCCATTTACCTTCAACCAAGTTGCGTGGTTTTGGATTCAAAGCCGCACCCGCAGCACCGTCGCCTTTACCCTCGTTACCGTGGCACATAGCGCAGTTTGTGGAGTAGAACTTCTTACCGTAAGCAACCATTTCAGGAGTGGAAACCCAAGGATCCTGAACTTTGGTGATATCGAAGACAGGAACAGCGCCCTCTACTGCAGGGGCATTTGGATCTACAACGTTCTCGCCAAGATCAACACCTTTATTGATCGCAACGATGTAAACGAAGAATGCACAGACGAATACCATTGAAAAGGCAAACGCCAGCAGACCACTACGGTTATACTCATCTCTAGGCTCAGACATAGGTTGGCACTCCCTGGGGGACGCAAAGTAGTTTTGTCACAGTATTGTAATATATTAAACGATAACTAACCGAAAACAGGCTGATGGGCAACCTATTACGCCGACCCGGTCGAGTTGATTTCGCGCGGCGCAACGCGCCACGCCGTCACCAGAACAGATAACTCCGAGTGATGTTCACAAAGGTTTCGGGATTCTCGATATTTGGACAATGTCCCAGGTCAGGAATTTGCGCGAATTTACCACGCGAAAACAACGCCGCCAGAGCTTGAGAATCACCCTCAGAAAGCAGCTTGTCGTGCTCTCCATGGAGCACCAGAACTTCGTGTTCCACGGACCTCAAATCCTCGCGAACATCAAGCCCATCAAGGACTTTAAGCACCCAGTGACCGATAGTTTGTACGGCCTTATAGGCGTCGGCCACCACCACTTCCTGGAAGTATTGGGACTGAGGATTATTATTATGAATCGTGGATCCGATCACTGCCGCCGTCAGCGCGCGGTCCTGCTTCATCTGCTCAAACGCGGTGATCATCGACGCATCAAACGTGACGCCTTGTGCCCCGACAGGATCCAGCAGAACAGCTTTTTTAAACAGAGTGGGTGCTTTTGACAACATCAGCGCCGCAATCAGACCCCCGGTGGAATGACCCACCAGGTGGTACGGACCCTTATTCAGTTTCTTGAGCAACGCGATGAAATCCTCGGCAAACAGGTGCATGTCGACTTCGCTGCTGTCTTTGGGGGCGGCACTTTTACCGCACCCGCGGAATTCAGCGTAAATCAAAGAACCGGAATAGTTTTTCCCTGCCGCATGCTTTTCCCAGAATTCCTGAGCTGGATACCACCAGCGGTTGGACGCCAGGTTCCCATGGATGAAAAAAACACTTTCCGGAACCAGTCCGTCGACAACCTCGTGATGAATCATTCGCGACCCACCTGAATTTCTTCCTGACCGCTGCGAACTTCACCGCGGAACGGATAACCTTCAAAGTCACGGCCTTCAGAAAGTTTTCTGTTACCAGTGACAATCTGATAAACCCAGGCTGCCGTGAAATTTGGAACCGCTTCCACCATCTTGTGTTCAGAGCCATTGATGTACAAACGACTGGCGCGGGCTTTTTCCGGAACTGCATCCCAATATTCGTCCAGCACGCTGGTGTTGATGTATTGATCCTGACGCGCAATCAGCAAATGTAAGGATTTGGCCGGAATGGAATCCGTCAAATCAATCGGTCGGTACTTACGAATACCCTGAACCAGACGGAAGGTGGCTTCCAGCTTAAACGGATTTTCAAGCACAATGGGTTCTGCCTGCGGATAAGTCGCATAGATGATCTGGTGCAGATAATAGTCATACAGATCATCATCCGACATTTTATTAAACGGGAAGATCTGACGTGTCGCCCAGATCTGCGCACGAATCCACTGATCCTGACCATCCAGCGGACGCGTGAACGGCGCCATCATGATCAGATTTTTCACCAGGGATGGATAAGCGGCGGTGAAGCCTGCGGCCACACCACCGCCATAAGACAGTCCTGCAATATTGTAAGGACCTTTTAAATTCATTTTATCTAACAGCGACTTCAGATCAGCAACCTGATCCTGAACCGGAATCGGCGCCACCACCGGAGCATACTTCAACAAAGTCTGCCCCTGCCCGATCGGATCATAGCGCAAAACGCCGACACCTTTTGCCAGCAGAGCATTCACGAAAGAATCCCACTGGCGGGTGCTGTAGGTCAGCCCGTTGACCAAAACAACCGTGGGCTGCTTTTCTTTGGCGGGAACATAATCCACAAACAACTCTTTTTGTGGAGCAACCTGAACGAAGCCTTTGAACGCTTCAGCCTTTGCCAAAGATTCCAAGGACACAAAGAAACCTGATACCAAGACACTCAAAGCCAAGAACAGAAATCTCATCGAAGTCACTCCTTATAAAAAGTTGTCAGATCATTTATAGAACCAAACCACCATCAACGCTGATCACAGCGCCGTTGATATAACCCGCTTGTTCGCTGGACAGGAACAGACATGCATTGGCGATGTCTTCCACTTCCCCCAAACGCGCCACTGGAACTTTAGCTTTCATGCCGTCAAGAACTTCTGCAGGCATCGCTTTGGTCATGGCTGTTGCAATAAAACCCGGAGCAATTGCATTGGAGGTGAAACCTTTGCGACCCAGTTCTTTCGCCCATGTCTTGGACATGCCGATCACGCCGGCTTTTGCCGCCACGTAATTGGTCTGACCGAAGTTTCCATAAAGCGCCACAACAGACGCGATATTGATGATGCGTTTGCTGTTGGAGTTCGGATTGAATTTTTCCAAAACAGATTTTGTGACATTGAACAAACCTGTCAGGTTGGTATTGATGACTGCATCCCAGTCCTCGGGTGACATCTTTGCAAAAGATTTGTCGCGGGTGATACCTGCGTTGTTCACAAGAATATCCACAGCCCATGGCAAAGACGCCGCGGCTTTCGCTACAGAATCACGATTGCCCACATCGACTTGCGCGATGTGAATCTGCGATCCGTACTTTGCAAATTCAGATTTCGCCGTTTGCAAAGCTGCTTCAGAATAATCCCAGATGGAAACATTTCCACCGGCTTCCAAAAAGCTTTTGGTGATTTGAAAACCGATACCGGAAGCTCCGCCGGTCACGATGGCATTTTTGTTTTTGAAATCAAAATTAATATTTGTCATGAACTTGAAGTACCCCGACAAGCCCCCGGTCCGTCAAAGGAAAAAGCACTTTTTCGCTCGGAGTATAGAGTGAATGCTCTAAATTTCTTTTCTTGCCAAAGACCGCAAATTGAATTCTAGATTAGCGAAATCGCAAAGGATTAAATGATGACGACGACAAGAAAAGCGACAATTGCAGGGACCGGGATGTACGCGCCTGAGCGTGTGATCACCAATCAATACTTTAATGATCTTTACAAAAAAGACATCGGATCCTTCCTGGCGGAAAACCGCAACATCAAGGAACGCCGCTGGATGACTGAAGATCAGCGCACGTCTGATTTGATTCTGCCCGCAGCCGAACAGGCGATGAAAACCGCTGGCATCACAGCAAAGGATCTGGATCTTATTATTGTTTCTACCGACACACCTGACTATCTTTCCCCGTCCACCGCCTCGGTGGTGGCGTACCGCCTGGGTGCGGTGAATGCGGGAACTTATGATATCAACACCGCGTGCGCAGGCTTTGTTGTGGGTTGTGATATCGCTTCCAAATATATTTTCGCCGACAGCAAATATAAAAACATACTGGTGGTGGGCGCCTATGCGATGTCCAAATATCTGAACTTTGATGATTACAAAATTGCTTCCCTGTTCGCCGACGGCGCAGGCGCGGTGATTTTGCAACCATCCAAAGATGATTCCGGATTCATCGACAGCCAGATGTACACCGACGGTCAGTACCACGACTATATGGGCATCTATGCCGGGGGCACCGCCCAGCCGGTCACCCACCAGGTGGTGGAAAACAAAGGTCACCTGTTGGCTTTCCCAAAACGCATTCCGCCCGAGACCAATGGCATTCACTGGCCGCGTTTGACTAACATTTTATTGGATCGTATCCAGAAGAAGCCGTCTGATATCAAGCACTTCTTCATCACCCAGTTCAACGTTCAAAGCATCTATGAAACTTTGGACAAACTGGAGCTTCCGCGCGATCGCGCCCACTACGTGATGGACCGCTATGGCTATACCGGATCTGCCAGCATCGGCATGGCGGTGGCGGATGCGGCCAACCAGAAAAAAATGAAAAAAGGCGACTTGGTCTTTATGTTGGGCTCTGGCGGTGGTATGAGCATGGCTGCACTGGCTCTGGAGTGGGGATACGACACTTAATCCACGAGAAGGTAATGATGGAACTGGATTGGCTGAAACGCTGGAAGCTTTATTCTCCGAAAAATATCGCCATTAAAGATGGCGATACGGGTCGTGAATTTTCCTACGCTGAATTTTTCGATCTGGCTAACGCCGGAGCGCACGTGCTGCACGAAAAGTTCGGCATCTGCAAGGGCGACCGCGTGGCGGTTCTGGCCACCAACGAACTGGAATACGTATTCCTGTTCTTTGCCTTGCAGCGCCTGGGCGCCATCATGGTTCCCGTCAACTTCCGACTGACCCAGCGAGAGGTCAATCACATCATCACGGATTCTTCGCCGAAGCTGGTTTTGTTCCAGGAAGCTTATCGCGACATCGTCGAAAACCTTCCGGGCACGCGGCACTATCTGCTGCAGGGTCCAGACAGTTTTGCCACCGACCTGCAAAACCCTCCGGCCCAAGGGGAAATGCCCTTCGTACCGAAGGAAGAGGACCCGGCCATGATCCTTTACACGTCAGGCACGACGGGCTCCCCAAAAGGGGCCCTCCTGACTTACAAGATGATCTTCTGGAACTCGATCAACACAACCCTGCGTTTGAATATTTCTCAAACCGACTGCACGGTGATCTTTTTGCCGTTCTTCCACACAGGCGGCTGGAATGTTTTGACGACGCCGTTCATTCATCGTGGAGCCAAGGTTGTGTTCTTAAAAAAATTCGATGCTGAACAAATTTTATCTTTAAGCGAAAAAGAAAAAGCCACACTGTTGTTCGGTGTTCCGACCACCATGGAAATGATGGCAAGGTCCCCCCGCTTCAACGACATCAACCTGGAAAAAATCCGCTATGCGATTGTGGGCGGTGAACCCATGCCTTTGGAGCTGATCAAGACCTGGGATCAAAAAGGCGTTCCGGTGCGCCAGGGTTACGGTCTGACTGAATTCGGACCGAATGTGTTTTCACTGAATGAAGAAGATGCACTCAGAAAGATCGGTTCTATCGGTTTTCCAAACTTTTATATTGAAGCCAAAGTCGTCGACCCTGAAGGCCGCGAGCTGGGCGCCAATCAAGTGGGCGAGTTGTTATTGCGTGGTCCAATGATCATGCAAGGCTACTGGCACAATGAAAAGGCCACACAGGAAACCATCAAAGAGGGCTGGCTTTGCACCGGTGATCTGGTTCGCCGTGACGACGAAGGTTATTACTATGTTGTCGGCCGCAAGAAAGACATGTTCATTTCGGGTGGAGAAAACGTGTACCCCCCTGAAGTGGAGCAGATCCTGCGCACCCACCCCGGCGTCTTAGAGGCGGCAGTTATTGGCATTCCGGATGACAAATGGGGCGAGGTCGGCAAAGCCTTTGTGGTTCGCAGCAGCAATGACCTGACGCCGGAAACCCTGCACCAGCACTGCGTTCAGAACCTAGCGAAATTCAAAATTCCCAAGCATTTCGTGTTTTTGCCGAGCCTTCCCAAAGGTGACAGCGGTAAAATTCTGAAGCGCGTTCTTGCGGAAACGGCGAATCAAAGCTTCTAACAAGTCCGTCATTTTCAGTTATACAAAAGCCCCCACGGGGGTTATACCAAGTCCACCTGAACGGAGACTTTTTATGAAAAAGCTGATGATGGGCCTGATGTTGGCCGTGAATCTGATTTCCTTCAACGCCTTGGCTGACAAGCAATTCGTGGGCGCGAACAAGTTCTACGACTTGATCGCAGACTACAAATCGGTTTGTAAATCTGCAGAGTGCGTGAAGCCTTACCGCGAGATGATTGTTTACACAAACGGCGTGCGCGACTCTTTCCTGACAAAATTCCAGTTCACAAAACTTGAACGCATCTCTGACAAACAAGCCTTCATCTGGATCGACACCGTTTTACAAGGTGACTTCCACACTGACGGCAAAACCGTTTTGGAAGAAGTCGTGGCGATCTTTAAAGGAACTACCCTGGTTGCTTACAAAGTCGACTACAGCCAGCTAGCTTGGTATGTCGGCGCTTGTGGTTGGGATGGCGAAAGCATGTCGGGCTTGGAAAAATGCCCGATGGGTAAAATCCATGAGTCCAGCTATGTGTCCCCGGATTTCAAAACCTATATCCGCAACCACGACGATATCGCTCAGTTCTATAACTAGGTCCTAGGTCGAGTATTCATTTCTTGTCAGGTTGCGCGTTTAAAACTCGTGTAAACTGACAAGTATATGTTCAAGTGGATCGTCCTTTCTCTCACACTACTATCTTTGTGCGCCTGCGAAAAGGGCCCCAATCTTGGGCCCGGCGACGACGATCTATTAGCCAGTGAAAATCAAGCCGACTGTGGCTTTGTGCAAAACTCTTACGGTCAGCGCGTTTCCTGGAAATCCAACATCCCTGTAAAATTAAAACTTCACAGCAGCTATCCGATTGGGTTCGAAGAAGCGCTTAACAAGGCCGCCCAGCACTGGAACGATGCTGCCGGAATGACTTTGTTTACCTTCAGTCGCGTGACAGATTCCCAGGCCAATGCCGCTACCAAAGACGCTAAAAGCACCGTACACGTACTGACCGAGTGGCCTTGGCAGGAAGCTCCGAAAAAGAACTATCAGGCTTTGACGACCCTGTACTGGCGCTCGAACCAGATCTATGAAGCGGATCTGATCCTGAACGACCAGTTCTTTAACTTCTTTACTTACGACACCCCGTCTATGGGTTCAGGTGTGCATCTGGAAAGCTTGATGGTGCACGAACTGGGACATGTGTTGGGTCTCAAACACCGTGACAACACCATAGCCAGCGTTATGTGGAGCATTCTAAGTTCAGACACAATCCGCAACACCCTGACTCAGGCGGATCGTGATACAATAAAGTGCGAGTATTAATATGAAGAGACAAAAGTCACCGCTACAAAAAATGTCGCGCATGATGAGCCTGATCTTACTGATGGCGGCTCTTCCGTTTGTATTGCATACACTGAACGAGAAACTTTCGCCGAAGCGCAAAGTCGCCTCGGACGGCGGCCTAAGTTCGGTGGGCACGGTCTCTGACAGTTTCGATTTGAGCGAAGCGTCCCCTGAAGAATTTAAAAAAGCCTTCAAATACCAGATTCTGAAAAATGTCGAGCTGGATCAGTTCAGCGATGGTCCCGGCATCAAGCTGGGTCTGTTCCTGATGAAAAGCCCTGCCGGCTCCCGCGTGTTTGTATGTGACCGCTACCCTACGGTCGATCTTTTGTTCTCGGCGGAAGGTGTGGCGATTTCCGGTGAAATTCCGAAGATGGTTGTGCGCATCCCTTGCGTGGTCAGCGATGATCAGAATCACATCGCGGCCTTCCCGATTCCATTTGCACGGATCTTTGCAAGCCCCGTCAGTGACTTTGAATTTGACATCACCGCCCCCGGTATTCGTGAGGGTGGCAAAATCTTCTTCCGCAATGTGGTGGATGAATGGCCGCGTGAGTGGGCTTGGACCGGTGTGAAGTTTTACGGGAAAGATGCTTCAGACACTTTAGAGATCACCGGTTATGAAGTGATCTCTGTCCTGGGTGAACCCCTGGTCTTGCCTCAGGGGCAGTAAGTACTAACGAACCGGCTCGAAATCCGGAACGTAACGAACCTTGTCCTCGCCCTTTGACTTCTTTTCATACTCATCATAGGAACGACGGTGACCTTCGACATCGCGGGCGATCTGCTCATCGATCTCGCGGTTCTTGCGATCATTCAATGAATCCAGAGCCACGGCATTCTTTTCTGCCGGCGGCTGCCAGATATCACCAACATAGATGGCATTGCCTTCAAAGAACTGCACTTCTTTCACAAACTTGATGCGCTTATCATAGAACACATAAGTCCAGCGATCTTTGCCATGAAATCTTTGAGTTTGGGTGGGGCTGCCCATCAGATCCAGAACGTCGTCTTTTTCCATTCCTGGCGTGATTTCTTCAAACTGCTTCAGCATGGATGTCTGGCAGGCAGACAACATCAGGCCAAGCGAAATCAACGGTATAGCCGCATATCGGAGCATACTTCCCCCATTCTTCTAAGGTACCAGCTTCGCCCGTTCCTCGAAAGCGAGCAACTTTCTTTTGTCTCAATATGGGACAGGGAATTTTATTTTTTCAGAATAACCGGATCAGTCAGACTGGCCGGGGCCTGAGGAGCAGGCTTTTTATGCCCGTCAGCAGCCTCAGAGGCTTCCACCTTTTTTACATCTTCCGGAGTTTCGTACTGACTGCGAACCTTTTTAAGAGTGCGCTTCACTGACGAGCCCAGGCTCATCTGATTTTCCATTTCTTCGATGGACTTTAAATCAATGCGTTCGTATTCGCGTTTGTCCGCCAGCCCCTTTTCCGGGTAACGGTATTTCAGCAGGGTTCTTTCCCTGTCATAGTCCTTCAGATTCTTTTCCATGTCCTTGTGCAGGGTCATCATGTGGCCTAGAATCTCGTTAACCTTGGCGGGGTCCTTGGTGTGCTGCTTTTCCAGAATCAGTTTCTGAATTTCAGTTTCACCGGCTTTAATTTTGGCTTCCAAAGCCGCCACGCGGGCCTGAACCACACCATAGCTTTCCTCGCGGGATTTGACCTCTTTCGGAGCGGCTTCCTTCTTTTCGCCGTGGCCTCCGCCATGCTCTTCACCCCCACTGGCCAATGCCACGGACGCAGACAAAAGAATTGTCAAAAAGCTTAACGAAATTTTAGGAACCAGACAGGACATCTTGCCTCCAGGAAATTTTAAAAGGCAGATACTTTATTCGGTTGATCAGGACAGAGGCTTTAGCCGGAGTCAGGCCCCGCAACACAAGTCTTCCGCCTCCCACATTTGCCAGCAATCCCGCCACATCCCAGCCAAAGCGGGAATCGGTCATGGCTTCGCGCAATTGAGCCAGCAGTCGACTGGACTCGATGCCATCGATAGTGACCGTATAGGCCAAGGGCCCTGAAACCGTGTCAGCGTTGGCAAAGTCAGTGACGTCAGAAAAATCGGCGGTGTCTGAAGACATCGGTGCCGGTTCAGAGGCTGGCTGCGAATTCACCGAATCCAAAGTCTGACTGAAATCATAAGGGGCTTCTTCTATCGGTGGAACGTCCCCCGGAACCTGCACAGGTTCAGAATAAGAAACATCGTCGTGCGGAGGCGCATTCATCCCCGGATCCTGCGACGGCTCGTAAGCCTGCTCAGCATACTGCTGATCATTGGAATAAGGCTGATCCTGATAGGATTGTTCCGGGATGGAATTGTCAGGAGTGAAAGTTTCCTGCGGAGCAGAGAAATCCTGAATCGGCGGGACAAAGTCATTTCCAGGCTGCTGGAAATCCTGTCCCCCCTGAAAATCGGCCGGAGTTTCTGGCTCCGGCTCGTGTTGCGCCATTTCTGGCTGTCCATTCCAGTCGACAAAGAAAACCGCATTGCATTGGGAACACGTGAAAAGAGTCCCCAGATGCTTATCAAGAATCTCTACCGGCTGGTGGCAACTTGGACAAGAAGCCAATTATCTTTTTCCCTTCGAGTCTTTGTCCATACGACGACGCTCTTCACGGTTCATCGGACGGTCGTCACGAGGGCCGCTTTGGAATGTCATCTTGCGCTTTGGAGCATCTTCATTCTCAGGAATACTGTGACCGATGTCCGCTTCGCTAGGAGATGAATAATCCAATTCATCCAGGTCCGCTTCTTCCGGACGCAGGCTTTCCAAAACTTCCTGCTCATTCTGCTGAGCCACCAGCTGAACGCGCATCACTTTTTCGATCGCATCAGACTTGATGGTGTTGTTCAGAGTCTCAAAGGCTTTGAACGCCTCTTTTTTATACTCGATCAAAGGGTCTTTCTGTGCGTAACCGCGCAAAGAGATACCTTCTTTCAATTTGTCGATCACGTACAAGTGGTTCTTCCAGTGATGATCGATGCTTTGAAGAAGGATCATCTTCTGAACCTGCTCAAAGAACGGTCCCATGGAATTTTTCTGACGATCCCAGACTTCTTTCACGCCGGATTTCACAGCATCAGTCACAGTCTCGGTGTTCACGGCCATGGTCGCAAAGTCGATTTTGAAACCGAAGCTTTGTGCCAGGGAGTTGTTCAGACCTTCCAGACTCCATTCTTCTTTTTTACCGCCCTCAGGGATGTGCGTGTCCAAAAGATTGGAAACAACATCACCCAGCCAGTCCAGAGTGGTTCTTTCGATTTCCTGACCTTCAAGAACTTTGCGGCGCATGCCGTAGATCGCGTTTCTCTGCGCATTCATCACAGAGTCGTATTCCATCAGATTTTTACGGATATCAAAGTTGTGTCCTTCGACCTTGCGCTGAGCGCCTTCGATCGCGTTGGTCACCATTTTAGCTGTGATTGGTTCATCTTCAGGGATGTTCAGCATTTCCATGATTTTCTGGATACGCTCACCGTTGAAGATTCTCATCAGCTTGTCTTCCAAAGACAGATAGAATCTGGATTCACCCGGATCCCCCTGACGACCGGAACGACCACGCAACTGGTTGTCGATACGGCGGGACTCGTGACGTTCTGTGCCGATAATGTACAAACCACCCACAGAGCGAACTTCCGCACGCTCAGCTTCAACCTGAGGTTTGATTTTCTGAACCGCTTCCGCGAATTCCGGAGAATCATCGTTGCCCACTTGTGCTTTTGCCAGCATGTCAGCGTTACCGCCCAGCATGATGTCAGTACCACGACCGGCCATATTGGTGGCGATGGTCACAGCCCCTTTGCGGCCCGCTTGTGCGATGATTTCCGCTTCACGTTCGTGGTGTTTTGCATTCAGAACTTCGTGCTTAACACCTTCTTTGCGCAGGAACGAACTCAAGGCCTCGGATTTTTCGATGGATTCAGTACCCACCAGAATCGGCTGACCCTTGGCCATACGCTCTTTGATATCAGCGGTGATGGCTTTGAACTTCGCTTTTTCTGATTTATAAACCACGTCTTCCTGATCCTTACGCTGGATCGGACGGTTGGTCGGAATCACGTTCACTTCAAGATTATAGATCTTTTTGAACTCAACTGCCTCTGTATCCGCGGTCCCGGTCATGCCAGACAGTTTTTCGTACATGCGGAAATAGTTCTGGAAGGTGATGGTCGCCAAAGTCTGATTTTCAGACTTCACTTCAACGCCCTCTTTGGCTTCGATGGCCTGGTGCAGACCATCGCTCCAGCGACGACCTGGCATCAAACGGCCGGTGAATTCATCGACGATCACGATCTCACCGTCTTTGATCATGTATTCCACATCAAGACGATACAGATAGTGAGCTTTCAGACCCTGGTACACGTGGTGCAGAATTTCGATGTTTTGTGGATCGTAAAGGTTGGAAAGACCCATCAGCTCTTCGACTTTCGCGTTTCCGGCGTCAGTCAGAGAGGCTGTTTTGGACTTTTCCTCCATGTTGAAGTGAACATCGCGCTTCAGGTGCGGGATGATCTGATTCACAGCATAGTATTTGTCAGTGGAGGATTCCGCAGGACCGGAAATGATCAGCGGGGTACGCGCTTCATCGACCAGGATGGAGTCGCACTCATCGACGATGGCATAATAGTGAGGTCTTTGAACATAGTCGTTCAAATCAAACTTCATGTTGTCGCGAAGATAGTCGAAGCCAAGCTCATTGTTGGTGCAGTAAGTGATGTCACAAGCGTACATCTGTTTGCGCTGCTGATCTGTCAGACCGTGAACAATAATACCCGTGGTAAGACCCAGCCAGCCATAAAGACGGCCCATGTGTTCGGCGTCACGACGAACCAGATAATCATTCACAGTTACAACGTGCACACCGCGGCCCGTAAGAGCGTTCAGGTAAACCGGCAAAGTCGCCACCAGGGTTTTACCTTCACCCGTTCTCATCTCAGCGATGTTGCCGCGATTCAGAACATAACCACCGATCAACTGTACGTCATAGTGGCGCATTCCCAATACACGCTTGGAGGCTTCACGGCAGACCGCAAATGCTTCCGGCAGAATATCGTGAACTGTTTCGCCTTTCTTCAGTCTCTCTTGAAACTCGGGAGTCTTGGCTTTGAGTTGATCATCCGTAAGAGCTGCCATCTGAGGTTCCAGGGCATTGATACGATCCACAGTGGGCTGGATCTTTTTCATCTCACGGTCGTGCTTCGTTCCGAACATTTTTGTCAAAATTTGTGTAACCATAGCCTATGAGGATAGACCCAAATTGACATAAGCGGCAAGGTAAGGGGGCAATTTCTGGATGCGTCATTGACGCGATTTCATTCAGAATTTCAAAGACTTCCTCGAGAGCGACCCCGACCAAAGCCTTAAACTATCGCAATGTAAATCGCACCTGACGAAGACCTTCATAAGCCGCGATCGCCACACTGGTGGCGAGATTCAGGCTACGAGCCCCCTCCCCAATCATGGGGATCGTGACAGTTTGTTCCGGGTGCTTTTGCAGGAACTCGGGATCCAGTCCTTTGGTTTCTTTACCAAAAACGAACCAGTCTCCGGATTGGTACTGAGGTTCAAAATAGGTGCGCTGGGTCTTGGTGGTAAAAAGCCAGATGCGGGACGGATCTTCAACGTGTTTCCACCAGTCCTCGAAGGTTTCGTGGCGGTACCACGTCAGGTGAGGCCAGTAATCCAGCCCCGCCCGCTTCAAGTTGGTGTCGTTGATCTCAAAGCCCATCTTTCCCACAATGTGCAGTTCGCAGTTGGTACCAACACACGTGCGCCCGATATTTCCGGTGTTTTGCGGGATTTCGGGCTCGATAAGAACAATGCGGAAAAGCTTTTCTGTATTAGGCAAGGTGTCTGTAAACCTCTTGGCCCAGTTTGGACAGCGCCAGTCGACGACCTTTATCGACGATCAGCTCAAGATTCATCAGCTCACGATAGAGCGTCAAATCAATCGGTACAATCTCCCGGCCAGAGGAGCGACCCAGTCTCTGAATATAAGTGACCTGCTTGTCACTCAGTTTGGAAGTCAGCACCGGCTGCTCTTCCATGGAGCGTCTCCAGTCTCCGCCTGAAATCACCGTGGCATTCACAGGCAGCTTCAGAGGATTCAGGAAATAGATCCAAGCTTTCACCGGAGCGGACATGCCTTCCGGGTGCACTTCGATCTCTTCTCTGGAGTAAAGGCTCTTGTCGGGATCCATGCGATTGTAGCCGTGGAACTCATCCATCAGGCTCAACAATAGATCGGATCCCTTAAGTTCAATCAGTTGTCCCGGAACCAGGTCAGATCCCCCTTTGACCATCGCCGGGAAGCCCACTTTCAAGCGGTAGGCAGTTGCCTTAACCCTTGCAAATACTGAAGATTCCACGAAATTCTGGATCTTGCCGAAATGGACCATGCCCTCGCAAAAAGAACCGTAAACGAAAAAACGCGTTGTAGTCATTATCCCCCCCGAGTACGACAACAAAGTTTGATTTTCCGAAAATGAGGTCCCGTGTGTACCAAAAACCACATGGCACCGCAAGCCGCTTTGGCAGCGATTTTTCTTTTTTTCCAAGGAGTGACACTTACTGGTCTGCGTTATTACGAAATTAAAAAAAATAAATGACCTTTCTAGTTTTTGCATTCCTGAGTTCCTTTGCTATCCTTTTGAAAATCCAAATTTAGAAGTTCGTTTTCCCGAACAAAGAAGTAGATGAAAAAAATTGAGGCAATCATAAAACCCTTCAAGCTTGATGATGTGGTCGATGCTCTCTCAGAGGTCGGCGTTGAAGGGATCACTGTCTCAGAAGTTCGTGGTTTCGGCCGGCAAAAAGGGCGCACTGAGGTTTACAAAGGCGCCGAATACGTTGTCGACTTTCTTCCAAAAATAAAAATTGAAGTGGTTCTTCCTTCAGCTCTGGTCGACAGCGCTGTCGAGGCCATTCGTAAAACAGCTCACACAGGCAAGATTGGTGACGGCAAAATCTTCGTGCTTCCTGTGGACTCAGCCCTTCGCATCCGCACCGGTGAGAAGGACGAACAGGCTCTTTAGATTATGTTTTTTAACCCCCAGGGAGGCTCACGATGACCGGTAAAGATGTATTAAAATTCGCCAATGAAAAAGGCGCCAAGATGGTGGATCTGAAGTTCTGCGATATGCTTGGAACTTGGCAGCACCTGACTGTGCCTTTGCACCAACTGACTGCTGAGGCTTTTGAAGAAGGCTACGGCTTTGACGGAAGCTCCATCCGCGGCTGGAAAGGCATCGAAGAGTCAGACATGATCATCATGCCGGATCCATCCACAGCGATGATGGACCCTTTCATGCAGGTGCCAACTTTGTCTTTGATCTGTGATGTCTGCCTTCCGGAAACACTTCAAGCCTACAACCGTGATCCTCGCCAAGTGGTTAAAAAAGCCATCGCTTACATGCAGTCCACCGGCATTGCTGACACGGCCTACTTCGGTCCGGAAGCGGAATTCTTCATCTTTGATGACATCCGTTACGAACAAACAAACAACTCTGCCTTCTATATGATCGACAGTGACGAAGCTGTCTGGAACACCGGCCGCGACGAAGGTGGAAAAAACCTGGGTTACAAAATCCGTCCGAAAGAGGGTTACTTCCCGGCCCTGCCAACAGATTCCCAGCAGGATCTAAGAACCGAAATCTGCCTTGAGCTTGAAAGATGCGGCATGCAAGTGGAACGTCATCACCACGAAGTTGCCTCCAGCCAGGGTGAGATCAACTTCCGCTTCGACACTGCTCTGAACATGGGCGACAAAATGATGTGGTTCAAATACATCGTGAAAAACGTGGCAAAACGCTACGGTAAAACTGTGACCTTCATGCCAAAACCAATCTTCGGTGATAACGGTTCCGGCATGCACATCCATATGTCCCTGTGGAAAGATGGAAAAAACCTGTTTGCCGGCAACAAATACGCAGGCCTTTCCGAAATGGCTTTGCACTATATCGGTGGCGTTTTGAAACACGCTCCGGCTCTTTGCGGTATCATCAACCCGACAACCAACTCTTACAAGCGTCTGGTTCCGGGCTTTGAAGCTCCGACAAAACTGGCTTACAGCTTCAAAAACCGTTCTGCGGCAATGCGTATCCCGAACTCCGGTCCAAATCCGAAGGCAAAACGTATTGAGTTCCGTACTCCAGATCCATCTGCCAACATTTATCTGGCAGAAGCAGCCATCCTGATGGCGGGTCTTGACGGTATCATCAACAAGATCAACCCAGGTGATCCACTGGACAAAGACATCTATGGTCTGCCTCCTCAAGAAGCAGCGGCGATCCCTTCTGTTCCGGGCACTTTGGAAGAAAGCTTGAATCATCTGATGAAAAACTGCAGCTTCCTGAAAAAAGGCGATGTTTTCACTGACGACTTGATCGAAACCTGGGTTCAGTACAAAATCGACAAAGAAGTGCGTCCGGTTCAACAAAGACCGGTTCCCTACGAGTTCCACTTGTACTACGATTGTTAATCGCGCCCCCCGCCACGCGGAGGATGTGGTGCGAGCAAGCTCGCACCACTGGACTAGATCAGCTTTAGATAAGGAAAGAATATGGCATCTGACGACGTAAGAAATTTTATGGGCTATCTGTGGATCCGAAAGGAAGATGGACTCATCACTATCGGTATCAACGAAGACGGTCTTGAAGACTTCGAATCCATTTCTTCTGTGGACCTTCCTGCAGAAAATGAACAGGTCGAAGAAGATGTTGTGATCGGAACTCTTGAAACTGATGACGGTCCACTGGACATCTACACTCCGGTTGCCGGAACTGTGGTGGAAGTAAACTCTCAGGTTATCGACGATCCATCTTTGATCATGGAAGACCCGTATGAAGAGGGTTGGTTGATCCGCATCGAGGCTGATGAAGAAGCCGATGAGGACGATGAAGACGAAGATGATGACGACGATGATGATGAGGATGAAGACGACGATTACGAAGATGAGGACGAAGACTAGTCCTTAACGACAAAGCCCCGGAAAACCGGGGCTTTTTTTTATCCTTGAATCAATGCCAGGTGGTTCCCTTCGGCGCCATGCGATCCAGCTTTCGGGCCGTCAGCCAGGCTCCGATCACAAAAGCCGCCCCGATCAAAAGGTGCACGATATGATCAGCGGTTCCCAGCTCCAGGTAGCCTGGAATCAAACGCCACCAGAAGGAATCATAGTCCATCATTGGCGGAATCATCGTGGTGTTGGAACCAAATAAGAAACCGGCAAGGCCCAACATTCCATAGACAGCACCGAAGATATAGCTGAAGCGCTCAGCTGAAATCAGAGAATTATTCACGCCAAACCATAAAGCCGCAATACCCGAGAAGATGTGCACCAGATTATGGGTCCAACCCAGATGCATTCCAAACAGGTTCGGCAGCACAAACCCTGCCATTCCGACCAGCACAAAAGCCACCCCGACAACCATGCACACCCACTGCGCGGGCGAGGTTTCATTTTCGGCCAGTACGACCGGCTTATCTTCAGGACGCTGAATCGGTTTCGAGACTTTCTCTTGTTTCGGAATCTCTTTGGGTGTTTTTTCAAAGTTCGATCTTTGCGGTTCCATAAGATGCTCCTTTGTTTAAACAGCATCATTATCCGCCTTCCCCGGGGGCATCGGCAGAAGTCTTATGGAATTTTGACAAGATTCATTGGCCCAGATGCGATTCGACAGGAATCCGGTGACCGTACTTGGACCTTCTGCTAAATTTCGCCGATGCCTGCAAGGTTTGAAAATCTGATTTTATATGCAATCTGCACCCTTATCTGGGGTTCCACCTGGCTGGTGATCACCTTCCAGATCGATGCGGCATCGCCGGTGACTTCGGTGTTTTGGCGCTTCCTGCTTTCCACGGTTATCTTGTTACTTTTCTGTTTCTGGAAAAAACAAAACCTGAAGTATTCCCGCCAGGATCATCTGCTGTTTGCAGGTCAGGGCGTGCTGATGTTTTCCATCAACTACATGCTGACTTACGTGGCGGAAACGATGGTCAGCTCAGGGATGGTGGCATTAAGTTTCACCCTGCTGGTTTACTACAACATGTTCGGAATGCGTCTGTTCTTCAAAAAACCCATCACACAGAATGTGATTTGGGGTTCTTTGCTTGGTGGCGTGGGGATCGTATTTATTTTCCTGAACGAGATTCTGAATTTTGATCCCAGCTCAAAAACCATCTGGGGTCTGCTGGTGGGCTTCCTGGCAACACTCTCGGCTTCCATGGGAAACATGGTCGCGCAGAAAAGCTATCAAAAGCGCATTCCCGTGGTCGTCACCAACACCTGGGGCATGCTTTACGGAAGTTTGTTCACTTTGATTATGGCCTTGGTGCTGCAACATGATTTGAGCATTCCCCTGAATGCCCGTTTCCTGGGGGCCCTGTTCTATCTGGCGCTGTTCGGATCCGTGATCGCCTTTGGCGCTTACTTGTCTTTGGCAGGAAGAATTGGAGCGGAGAAAGCCGCCTATACCAGCGTGCTTTCTCCGGTGATTGCTCTGACACTTTCCAGCTTTTTTGAGAACTTCCACTGGACGCCTTATATCATCCTGGGTGTGGTTCTGTGTCTGCTGGGAAATGTGCTGACGCTTACCAAGCGGGCGGGTTGATTCCCGGAGGAAGGAAGAACACACCCACTTGGAACATGATGGAAATCGTTTTATCTGTCGTTTTTCTTAAATCCCGGCCCTGAGGGGCGCCGTTATCCACGATGATTAAACCGTCATTGCTGCCGGAAATATAAGTATGCCCCGGAGTATATCCCGCGCCATTCATCATGATTGCACCCAAAATCGGGCGATACTTTGTGGAGTCCCAGGCAATCCAGCCAGCCTTATAAAGCGCCATGGAATAATTCACGACCGCCGCGGTGCTGGACCAGATCAGCTGATTGCCTTTGGTTTTGTTAAAGTCATCCGTCACCCGATAGCCTGCGCGCTGATAGGCCTGGCGCAAAAGTTCTGACTGAAATTCTGCACATGGAACATTAGAAAACCCGTGGCGAACAGCCGTCCCTTGAGTCGCTATGCTCCAGGCCCCGGTGGTTGTGATAGCTCCGGTTTTTTCAAAGTCGATGGATCTTTGGGTCGCGACCTTTTTATCGATCATCAAATAGGACTTGGGCGTGGCCACTTCACGGTTTACCGCTTTCTGCAGTTCTGCAAAGATGCTCTGGTACTTTTCACGCTGAGCCGCTGACATTGATTCGGGTTTTACACCCTGATTTAGTTTCGCACCAAAACGTTTGGTCACAGAATTAACGTAATTGAACTTGGGCTTTCCATTGGGCTGATAATACTTCAAAAAGCCTTCGCCCGGAGTTGCCGCCTGAACGACTGCAAAGTTTCCTTCGGTGCCTTCCAGATTTCCGACAATGGAAGCAAAAACGAAAAGCCCGCCCGAGGTTTTGTTGATTTCATCAATCTTGCTTTGCGGGAACTGCGTTTTGAACGCATCAGTGACAGAAACGATTTTCACCGGATACAGGAATCCGGTGCTGGATCTTTCAATGGCTCCGCTGGAGGTGCGGTAATCCAGATGTTTGACTTCGTAATTGGACGGAACCTCGATCTGGGTTCCCGCCGGAAGTTCGACTTTATTTTCAAGGATGCCGGATTTTTCATAACGCAGGGTCATCGCCTGATTTAGCAACAACTTCTGACTTGTGACCGCAGAACCACCGCCTGGACCGGCATTGCCGCCCGCTTCTTCTTCCGGGGACTCCACTTCCGGAGTCGGCGGAACTATCGAGGCGCTTTCGTTTCCGGTTTCATCAATCGCCGGGAAATCATTGGCTGGTGCGCATGCCGCCAGAGTCAAAAGTGCTGCCAACAAAAGAGACTTGGTGATTTTTGTGGTTCCTGCCATGGGACCTCCGTTCACAGAGGTCTTCGGCCGACTCACATTAGGAATTTAATCTTTTTCCCGGTGTAAAAACTTTTTTCACCAGATTGTATGCAAGTGCACAAGTTCTGAATGAAAAAACAACCGGAGTTGTTTGTTTACGGGGCTCTGGGCGAGCCCGGCAAAGCACGTTTACCTTCCAACCAAAGATTTCAATTCACTCACCAGCCCCTGCATAGCCTGGGACATTTGCGACATTTCATCACTGGTCTGCGCGACTTCCTGAGCAACCTGCGCATTCTTTTGTGACGCCTGATCCAGACGGTTCATTGCCTCACTGATCAGGGTGATACCACGGGCCTGTTCATGGCTGGCTCCGGCAATCTCATTGTTGATCTCCAGCACTTTCTTGGCAGAATCCAGAAACTTTTGCAGTTGCTCTCCACTTTGTGTCGCGGCCTCACTGCCTTCATGAATTCGAGTGACACTGTCTTCGATCATCTTCGAAATTCCTTTGGCCGAATCCGCACTTCGTTGCGCCAGCCCCCTGACCGCATCTGCCACAACCGCAAAGCCTTTACCCATCTCACCAGCCCGCGCCGCTTCAACGGAAGCATTCAGAGCCAGCAGATTTGTCTGAAAGGCAATATCATCAATGACCTGACTGACCTCCCGAATAGCTGCTGAAGACTGCTTCAGAGCTTCCATGGAACCGATCAGCTTTTGCACAGAATCCGCCCCGGCTTGTGAAGCCGCGAAACTTTCCGCCGATAAAGCTGATGCCGTTTTCGCACTTTCGGAATTCAGCTTCACCATGCCAGACAGTTCTTCCAGCGAAGCCACCGTTTCCTCCAGTGAAGCCGCGGACTGGGTGGCACCCTGGGCCAGGTCCTGGCTGGCTCTGCTTAAATGTCCACTGGTTTCATCCAGGGAATCACCAGAGCTTTCTATGTTGGCTGCAAAACGGGTCATGCGGGTAACCAGGCTCTGAGTGACCAGGAATCCACCGACGAAACAGAACAAAACACCTACGACCGCCACCACCACATTCAAAGTTCTCAGCCCTGTGCCGGACTGATAGGCGACTTCAGCATCCTTTTCAATCAGCTCGCCAAGAGACTCCATTTTTTCTTCCAGAACTTTAAAGTTGCTATTGAACTCTCCCAGTTCGCCCAAAGCAGCCCGATACCCTTGAGTACCGGCAAGACCTACAATTTTGCGGGTCTGATCGATGTACTTTTCCATTTCAGGTTTGGTTTCGGCGATGGCCTGGCGAGTGCCCTCATTCAGCGGAAGCTCTTCCAGAGTCTTCAGGTACTGTTTAAAATCCTGCGCCTTTTCTTCCATCTCTTGAGCGGTTTCCTTTAACTTTTCGGCTTCGTTTCCTTCCGCCGCCAACAAAGAGGCCAGCACAACAGATCTCAATCCATCATGCATCATATCCGCCAGCGTCATATTACGAACTGCCGGCAGTTGAACTTTAGCCACGTTGTCGAACTGATTCATCAGTGTCGTGGAGTTCACATACGACAACGTCGCCACTCCAATAAGGACGACGATGAATCCCACACACAAAAACAACAGTCTTTTTCTTAAAGTCCAACCCATGACGGCCACTTACCAAAGCTTGGATTCGATAGAAAGATAGACGAACACACCGCGCTCGTGCTCGACCGCGGAAGGGCCCAACCCCAGCAATGCTCCGATACCAGGAACCACTTCGGTTTCCTGACCCACATCAAACGCGGTGCGGATACCAGGAACAACATAATATGTGGACTCACTGCCCTTGGTGTCCTGCCCCTCGACCGTTTCCGTATTGTTGAATGCAAACTCACACAACAGGTTCGTCTTTGGAGTCACGTTGTAAACCACGCTGGTTCCAAAATTGAAACCAAAGATGGATGCCGTATCACCAACGGCATTTTTTGCATCGGGAGTGTAAGTAAAGCCGGCATTCCAGTGATTGGTCCATTTTTCATTCAAAGTCAAAGACACGGCCTGATTGAACTGAAAGCCCGCCACTCCATTGCCAAAGCCTTTTTTGTAGTCTCCGGTTGGAACAATCAGCGTAAAGCGCGGTGCAATCGCCACAAGATCCGTATTGAGCAGTTGATAGCGATAGTTCAAAAGAACATCACCCACATTCGTTTCCTCTTCCACCCCGTTCAGTTTCAAAACCGGGATCACATAGGAAAATTGATGGGTTTCATCCGTGATAGGAATTTCGTTTGTAAAGCTATAGGTCCAGTCATGAGCTGGGTCCATGTACTGGTAAGCCTGGATAAATTGAACGACTCCGGCTTCCTGATTGTAAGCTTCTTCGATCAAAAAGGAGTTGTCTTTAACAACTTCAGCGGATGTCGCCGTACATACAGACAACAAAACACTCGCAATGGTGATATTTCTAAAGAACGTCATGCAATTTGCCTCCGGATATTTATGACATTCTTTCGGAATTATCCTAGCAACGCAAGGTTCTCCAGACCATCGAGACTATCGTCAATAAAAGAAGGAGATAACAATAGTGCACACTTCCCGCCAGCTCCAGCGGGGAAATTTTCGCCATTTGGCTGGCAAGAAGGATCTGTGCTCCATAGGGAATCACCCCTTGAACCACGCACGAAAAAATGTCCAGAATGCTTGCACTGCGCGCCGGGGGAACACCTTCTGCCCTTGCCACTTCACGGGCCAGATCGCCAGTGATGACAATTGCTACTGTGTTATTTGCCACAGCAAAATTTGCGACCGACACCGACAGAGCGATGCTGAACTCAGACCAAAGCCTCTCCCATTTTCTGCTCCGAAAACGCAGATGCTCCAGCGCCTTCTTCAAGGTGCCGAGACCACCTTGCTCTTTCATCATCTGACCCAGACCACCCATGATCATCGACAGCAGAAAGATCTCCTGCATTTCTTTAAACCCTGAATAGATATCCTGACCCAAGCGCAAGACGGTATAGTCGGCAAAGAACAGGCCCAGCATTGCAGCCAGACCGATCCCCAGGATCAAGACCAAAAACACATTCATTCCCAACAAAGCCAGAATCAAAACCACAATATACGGCAACGCTTTATAGAGATCTCCCGGATTCACAGGCACTGCCACTCCGGACTTCACGGTGAAGTACAAAAGAATAAAAGTGATAAGGCCCGCAGGCAAACTAATCGCAAAGTTCACACGGAACTTGTCCCTCATCGAAGCCCCCTGCGAACGTGTCGCCGCAATGGTGGTATCAGAGATAAATGAAAGATTATCTCCAAACATCGCACCACCAACCAGAACTCCGAAAATAGCCGCCTTATCCACCCCACCGGCCGTCGCCAAACCCAAAGCAATCGGCCCCAGAGCCGAGATCGTTCCCATCGAGGTTCCAATTGCGGTAGAAATTAATGCCGCCAAAAAAAAGAAACCTGGCACCATCAGACTTTCCGGAATCACCTTCAGTCCCCAGTAAATCGTGGCATCCACACCACCAATCGCTTTCACGACGGCACCAAATGCTCCGGCCAGCAAGTAGATCATGCACATGGAAAGAACATTAAAGTCACCCAGGCCTTGCATAAAAGTGGTCAACTTCCGGTCAAAGGCACCCTTCATCAGAATAAAGGCCAGTATCACAGCCGGCAGCGTCGCCACCGGCGACGGTAACTGATAAAAAGCGAAATCCACACCCTGCCACAGATAGTAAAATCCACTCCCCAGAAAAACCGCAACGAAAGTCAGCAAAGGAAGAAAGGGTCTCATGCCTACTCCGTTCGTCGAATGATATGGTAACCAAAGCGCGTGCGCACCGGTTGCGGAGTTGTTTCATTCAACTTGAGAGCAAAGGCCGCTTCTTCGAATACTTCGTCCATGCGACCTTCGGCGAAAACTCCAAGATCCCCGCCCGCACGCGCCGAAGGACATTGGGAATATCTTTGCGCAAGCTCTTCAAAAGTCTTTCCACTTTTCAGTGCGCGCAGAATATCTTCGGCTTCATATTGATGTTTTACCAAAATATGGCTGGCTCTGATTTTCATACTGCCCCTTTTAATTTGACGATCACTCAAAGGTTCCTTAAGGTCGTAAATGTGAATTTCACTTTATTTCTGCTTCTTTTCAGTTTTTCCGCATGGGCAAAACCTGTGGAAGTCCATGTCGGTGGTTATGAATTCCCACCCTATGTGATCAACTCCAGCGGCCGCTACGAAGGCCTGACGCTGGATTTTATTGCATTACTAAACAAAAAGCAGAGCAAATATAAGTTCACCTTTGTGCCAACGACCTCCACCCGAAGATACCACGATATGAAATCCGGGCGATATCAAATCATTGCATTTGAAAGCAAATCCTGGGGTTGGGGCAATGAACAAGTCGACACCAGCAAAATCTTCCGCTTTGGTGCCGAGGTCTTTGTCGCCAATAAGGAACGCGCCAAAGATCAAAGCTTCTTCTCTGAACTAAAAGGTAAAACCATCAAGGGCATGCAGGGTTACCACTATGGATTCCTGGGGCTGTCCACCAGCAACAAAGCCTTAAAGGGATTCAATGTTGAATTCACCAACACTCCGGACGGAAACATCCGCTCGGTCGTGATGAAACGGGCCGATATCGCCGTCATTGCCAAAGAATATCTGGATATTTACCTCAGCAAACATCCCGATGATCGCGACAAGATCCTGGTTTCCAAGAAACCCGATCAGCTTTACGAACTGGGTGTTCTGCTCAGTAAAGAAAGAAGTCCAATTACCGCCGGCGAGATGAACCGACTGATTGATATGGTTCTGAACGATGGCTCCTGGCCTGCCTTGCTGAAAAGCAAAGGTATCGGCGAGCACAGGCTTTAATCTTTGCCCTCGTCCCCAAAGATCAAGTCCACTTTCAAATAAAGCGTCATAACCGGTGCAAAGTCATCTTTGCGGGCCCAGGCGATTTCGGGCGTGGTCTTAAGATAAATCCAGTCGATGCTGGTTCTTTGCGTGTAGGTTGATGACAACACCAGACTGTCTCCGTATAGAGAATAGCCTTCCATTTTCGTGTTAAAGCGGAAGTCATAGGACAAGGCCGAATCTGCCGTGAAGGTTTGAATCAACGACGGCCCATGGTGAGTTCCAAATCGTTCGTTGGTCATCGCCCAGTTGGCTTCGTTGATAAATCGGAACAGTAATTCACGATTGAAAGCATAGTCCGTGGTCAAAGACGTTGTTTCTTCCCATTCGTCTTTTTTGGACCAGCGGAATTCCTGATAGAATGAATTTTCAAAAATTCCCAGCAAGAAGTTCCGGCGCAGACGAAGCTTCACAAAGTAATTCACCGGAATGGTCACAACCAMCCCCGCCTCGGTGTTCAGATCCCAGTAACGCTGAGCCTGTTCCTCGGTTTCAAGACCGCTTTCCTCGTCGGTGTTTTTACGCGAGAAGTATTTGTCACGGATGCTTTTTTCCCATTTCTGAAAATTCGGCAGATAAAGATTCAAAGATGTTGATAGATCCTCGGAGCCCAGGTCGCCGTCACGGACATAGTACGTCTGCGACACACGCAATGTGCTGGTGTTGCGGGCATCGTCGGCTCTGGTATTTCCAAACAGGGCATCAACGCTTTCAGAAAGACGGATCACTCGATTGGACAAACTTGCTCGAGTGTCCTCAAGATAAATCCTTCCCACAGCCATGGATTCCTGAACGACGCCGGGCTTGGGAACAGGCTCTGCGGGCGGATTTTGAGGTTCTTCGGCATAAACCGGATTAGCTAGAAATAAACAAAAAAGAACCGAAAACAACCTCATAGAATCAGGTTAAGGGGCCCACTCACGATTGTCATTACAGGAATCAGCCACTTAACGTGGATCGCCATGGGTCGCTATTACGCCCCGATTATGATTATTTATGAGGGTGAGAAAAGTATCCCTGGATGTCCGACAATTTGCCCTGCCCTGCCCTCGACGCGGAAGCATCGAGCTGCATTCCGGCTATGGCGCGCCTCCAATGAGCGGGCAGGAAATCCATATGGCCATCCAGCGCCGCCGTCAGCGCGAATTCGATGATTATACTCCGGAAAAGAAAATGAGCTGGGTCTTTGAAGCCGGGCCTTATGAATTCCATATTTCCGGACGTGCCGACGGCATCACTGAAAACCCAGTGCAGATCGAAGAAATCAAAACTGCGTTTGATGTCGAAGAACTTTGGCGCAAACTTCGTGCTGATGACAATCATCCTTACATCTGGCAGCTGCGCACCTATGGATACTTCCACTACAAGGAAACCGGGCGCATTCCATTTTTGAATCTGCATCTGGTTTCTTCACGCAATTTTAAGTCCATGGATCTGCGTGTGGAACTGGACATCGCCCACTACGAACTGTGGCTGGCTTTGCGTCTGGATGAACTGGTTGAAGAAACCAAGGTGAAAGAAAAGCTTTTCAAAGCCCGTCAGAAAATGGCGGAAGAAATGTCTTTCCCGTTTGCGACCCCGCGTCCCGGTCAGCGCGAGCTGATTGAAGGTATTGAAGCCCAGGTGGCCGATGAACACCCCTTGCTGGTGCAGGCCCCGACGGGTCTTGGAAAAACCGTGGGCGTGCTTTATCCCAATTTGAAAGACTCTTTGTCCCGCGGGCAAAAGACCGTTTATGTGACTCCGAAGAACTCGCAGCATATTGTCGCTGAAGAAGCGGTGGAAAAGCTGCAGGAACAAGGCAGCAAGATCCGTTCTTTGACCCTGACAGCAAAAAGTAAAATGTGCCTTAAGGCTGAAACCCTGTGCAATCCTGGTTATTGTGAATTTGCGCGCGAATACTACACCAAACTTGCCGAGCATGATCTGGTGAACAAACTTTCCAAAAAGCGCACGCTGACTCAGGAAAAACTTGTCGAAATGGGTAAAGAATTCGAAGTCTGCCCGTTTGAACTTTCCGTCGAAGCCATCGAGCGCGCTGATGTTGTCATTGGTGATTACAACTATGCCTTCGCCCCGCGCAGCCTGCTGGGTCGTCTTTCGGAACCGTTACTGGAAGCCGGCGAAAAGCCGAATCTGGTGATCGATGAAGCTCACAATCTGCCCAGCCGGGCGCAGGATTATTTTTCTCCATCTTTGAGTGTGCAGGAGCTGGACATTCTGGAAGGCGACTTCACCAAACTGCCACCAACATTTTCCTTGCAAGCCGGGTCCCTGATCCGCAAAGCCAAATCCCTTATTCAGGAATACGGCGAAGACGGCGGTTCCCGTAAGGTCGACATTGATATTGAACCTTTCCTGGATCATGAGCGCTCGATTCGCGCCCTGACCACGGAATACCTTGAAAGCGAAACCGAGATCATCACCCGAGATCCGATGCTGCGCCTGATGAATCTGTGGAGTGACTTTATCGCGGCCCTTGAATACAGCGGTCCGGAGTTTTTCACGACTTATCAAAACAGCCGCTTCACGGAAATGCTGAAGGTCACCTGCTGTGATGCCTCGGAGCAACTGAAAATTGCCTATAAGCAGTTCAAGAATGTCGTGGCATTTTCTGCCACCCTGAAGCCTTTCACCTACTATCAGGAGCTTTTGGGGTTTGATCTGGAAAAATCCAAGACTTTGGAATTCCAGTCGCCTTTTAAACCCGAGAACCGTCAGTTGATGATCATCCCGCAGATTTCCACCAAGCTCAGCGACCGCGTGGTCAGCTCGGGCAAAGTGGCCGAAGTTATTTCCCGGGTCACCCGCGTGAAGGCAGGCAATTACATTGCCCTGTTCCCAAGTTTTGAGTTTCTGGCGCAAGTGGAAAAACAGCTTCAAGTGCCACATCTGCGTGTGCTTCGCCAAGAGCGCGACATGAAACAACTGGATGTCCAGATTTATCTGGAAGAACTGAAAGCCGCTAACGAGCCGATTTTACTTTTGGGTGTTCAAGGCGGTGTATTCTCTGAGGGCGTTGATTTCCCGGGCGACATGCTGATCGGGGCCTTTGTCATTGGACCGGCGTTACCAAGCTTTGATTTTGAGCGCGAACAGATTCGCACTTACTTTGACGGCCGCTATGGCAAAGAAAACGGTTTTAACTACACCTATGTGTATCCGGCCATGGCCAAAGCCATTCAATCGGCAGGCCGGGTGATCCGATCTGAAACCGACAAGGGTGTGATCATCCTGATGGACAGCCGCTTCCTGAATCCGGTTTATGCTGAAGCCATGCCGCAGGGCTGGTTCAAGGAAAGTCCGCGCGAACTGGTATCACAAAAAATTCTGGCTGATATTGAAACCTTCTGGAAAAACAGCGAAGTGCCATGCTCTTAAAAGATCTTCCTGTTTTCTTTTTAGACCTACAAACCACAGGCGCCAAACCCGGCGCTGCTGATATTCTGGAAGTGGCTTGGTCATTGTCCGACAAAGACGAAGTTCACAGCTTGCTTTCGGCACAAACCGAAGACCGCCCGGTGCCCCGTCGCATTTTGTCCCTGACAGGAATTGCCGCTGAAGAACTTGAAAGTGCGACGCCGCTGCCTGAAATCTTTGAGCGTCTGTATGTGGATATTCAAGATCGTACGGCAGTCATTCACTTTGCCCAGTTTGAAAAACCTTTTCTGAAGGCCGCTTTTGAATCTTTGCAGCGCCCTGAGTTTCCAATCATTTGCACTCATGAAATTGCCAAAAGACTTTTCCCCAACCTGCCGGCGCGGGGGATTAAGGGGCTGGCCGGATATTTCGGCCATGCTTCGGGTGAATTCAAGCGCGGTGCAAGCCACGTTGAAGCCACGAGAATAATCTGGCAGCACTTGGTGAAAGAACTGGAAGGCAAAGGAATATTGACCTTCGTGGATATGCAGACCTGGCTAACCACCGAGATCCCCAAGAAGCGCACCAAGTATGAGTATCCAATGGCCAAGGAAAAACGCCTGAATTTGCCCAAGGTGCCGGGTGTTTATCGCTATGTCTCGCAATGGGGTGAAATCCTATACGTCGGCAAAGCCACGTCCCTGCATGATCGGGTGAATAGTTATTTCCGAGGGCAAAAGGGCCGTGACTCTTTCAAGCTTGAGATGCTGACCCAAGCCTATGACCTGATCGTGACAGAATGCCGGACGCCGCTGGAATCCGCTTTGCTTGAAACCGACGAAATCAAAAAATACAATCCTCGCTATAACATCAGCTTGAAAGCCGGAGAACGCGGCTTGGTGTTCTTTAGCCGTGACTTTACATCAATGAGTCCGGAACAAGATGACGAACACAGCATCGGGCCTTTCTCGAATGCTTTGGTCTTTGATTCGATTCTGAAGCTGAATGAATCCCTGAAATCGGAAGACCAGACATTTAATCCCGAAATGTTCTTTGAACCTTTGGATGCAGAACTTCTGAAATCCGGTTTTGCTCTTTTCTGCGAGCGTCTGGGAAAAAGCCCGGATGTGTTTAAGTCCTTAAGGTCTATTTTTGCGCAAGGTTTGATCTTTGTGAAAAATGCTCCGGACGAAGAAGAACTCGATGAAGCCGAAATCGAGGCCGAAGCTGCGGACTGCGATGACGATACCGGCGAAGAAATCGAAATTGAACTGACCGCCGAAGACATTGCCGACAAATTTGAACGTCACTTTAAACGTGCGGCGCACGCTTACCTGCGCGCCCGTCGCATGACCAAACTTTTAAACTGCGACATTGAATATTCCCTCAGCGCCAAAGGCAAAAAATTCCAACTGCATTTGCGTGGCGGACACCCCACCCCAGAGCCCACACCCCAAACACGCAGCACCTGGAGCGGGCATTCGGTGGACACCTACGACCGCATGGCCGTTCTGCTGACCGAACTTGAACGCGTGCGCAGCAAAAATGGCCAAGTGTCAGTCCAGCGGAAATATTGAACTTCGAGTCCGATTCTGTTGCAAAATAGGACATGATTTCAAAGACGAGCTATAAATAGGTCGGAATTTCTCCTCACAAAAGGGGACTTTTGCCCCGAAATTTACCGCCATTTCGCTCAGAACGAAATTAAGCTGTGCTCACGGTTGGAGCCGATCCTGCATTAGTCATTCTACAGATACCAAGGGGTTGAAGAATGATGAACAAACAAATCTCAAAAGAAAATTGGAAGAGTTTGAAAGCTGAGCTGCGTGCAGCTTGGAATGAACTGACCGCTGAAGAAATCGAAAGCACACGCGGAAGCATCAAAGCCATCTATGGTTTGGTTCAGCAGAAATGCGAACTGCATGAAGTGGAAGTAAAAGAAAAACTGACTTCGCTGCTTAAAAAATACGAGCATCCACCGACTCGTTTCCACAAAGTTTCTTAACAAACGGCTTGTGTCACCTCCATGACGCATCCTAGGGGTCCCTCTGTTTCCTGCATTCTTTCAGAGGGGCCCCGACTCCTCTCCCGTAAACTCAAAATCAGAAATCACAACAAGGAGAAGCACCATGAAACATCTGATGATTCTATTCACCGGTCTATTGATCGCCACAGGTATTTCCACTCTGGCGCAGGCCCAGACTGCTGAAGATATAAAAAATGGAACAAATAACGTAAAGCTCATGTTGGGCTCCACTCAAGCCGCGGTAAACTTTGGCGTTGAGTACGAGCGCCGTACTGGCACTTTCGGGTTGGGCGCCATGCTCATGCACTCCACGAAAAACTCGGATGCGAACAAACCCGAAAGCACCACCCTGGGCGCCTTTGTGGCGTCTCACCTGTATGACCAGAATGATCTGGATCTTTACATCTCTCCAGGGGTGGCGTTGACCAACATGGATCAGATCCAAACATCCGGAGACGACGAAACCCTGTTTGGGCCGACTTTGAATATTGGAGCGACCTACACCATCAATCCAAATTGGGGTGTGGGTTTCGAGTACCTGACGATCTATAACTGGCTCAGCGACAAAACCGCAGACCACTATAACTTTGCGAATGCCGTGCTTTCATACAACTTTTAGTTGATGACTTGAACCTGACTTATTGATTGCCAAAACTCGACTTGAAAGGGCTCTGGGGCCACGACCCAGAGCCCTTTTCGTTTTAGAAGCACCTCAACCGAACATGTCCGAAAATGGCTATAGTCAGTCTGAAAACCGCGCTATACTGGCTTCATGAAAAAGGACGATGTATTTTATAATGCCATGTTGGCCCGGGATCCCCGTTTTGACGGCAAGTTTTTTGTCGGAGTCAAAACCACGGGCATCTATTGTCGTCCGATTTGTCCTGCCAAACCCAAACGTGAAAATGTCGAATTCTTTTCCAATCATCTGGCGGCGGAACAGGCCGGCTATCGTCCTTGCTTGCGTTGCCGACCAGAAAGTGCCCCACAGTCACCGGCCTGGATTGGGAAATCAGCCTTAGTCCGCCGTGCGATCAAGATGATCGATAAAATTGAAACCCTGGAATTCAACGAAGATCAATTTGCGGAATTGTTTGGCGTGAGCGCTCGTCACCTGCGCAGACTTTTCATCGAAGAAGTCGGAAAGACGCCGAAACAGTTGTCCTTTGAGAACCGTTTGAATTTGGCCCGACAACTGATCACCGAGACAGCGTTGCCTGTCACCGAAGTCGCCTTTGCGGCCGGCTTTAACTCCATTCGCAGATTCAATGATGCCTTCAAAGAACGTTTTAAGAAAAGTCCCTCCGAGATCCGCCGAAAGCCTGTGAAGGACAAATCGACTTTAACCATCCGGCTTTCTTACCGCCCCCCTTTTGATTTCAACGGACTGCTGCACTTTTACCGTTCCCACGCGGTGGGACAGTTGGAGTGGTTTGAAGAAGGGCTCATGCACAGAATTATTGAAGTGAACGGCAAAGTGGGACAGATCACTTTGAGCGATCTGCCTGATGAATCGTGCATAAAGCTAGAGATCGACTTCCCCGACACAACAGCCTTGCACACCATCATATCCCGCGTGCGCAGTCTGCTGGATCTGGATTCAGATCCGGTGATTATCGCAAACGCGCTTGAAACCGACAAAGACATGAAGGCCTTGCTTAAAAAACATCCGGGCATCCGTCTGCCTTCATCCTGGGATCCGTTTGAAGTGGTTGTCGCCGCCATTCTGGGTCAGGTCGTGAGTGTTGAACGGGGTCGCGCACTGGTGAATGATTTGATCGAGCTTGCAGGCAGCGACTCAGGGCTTCTGCGCGATGGAAAATCGGTGCGCCTGTTCCCAACTCCTGCGCAGGTGATTAAAGCTGATCTGAAAAGTTTAAAAACCACCACCCGACGCAAAGGGACTCTGGTGGCCCTTTCCAAGGCACTGATCAACGGCCACCTTTCGCTGGAACCGGCCCAGGATGTGGATAGTTTCGTGGAAAAGACCCTTGGCATTCCCGGGATTGGCCCGTGGACAGCCAGTTACATGGCATTGAAGGCACTTCGTCACACCGATGCCTTCCCCGCCACCGATTTGATTATTGCTCGTGCGATTGCTGAATACCCTAAGACCAAGTTTGAAAGTTTCAGCCCGTGGCGCGGCTATGTCGCCGCCTTGTTGTGGCGGGAGTATTCCCAAGTCTTGAAGAAAACCGGGAGAAAAAAATGAATCAGCTTCAGTGGAAAATGAATTCCCCGTTAGGGGATCTATACATGGTTGCCTCTGAAAAGGGCCTGCAGTCCCTGTATTGGGAAAAGACCGCGGGGATTCCGCTGGCCTCTGCCCTTGCCGGGAAAAACGGTGCCGTTAAGATTCTTAAGCAAACCGAAACCGAACTTACGGAATATTTTAAAGGCCAGCGCCAGGATTTCGATGTCCCACTGGATGTTGTCGGGACAGAGTTTCAAGAGTCGGTCTGGCGGCAGCTTAAAAAAATTCCTTATGGCAAAACCGCGTCTTACACCGACATCGCCCGCCGAATTAAGAAAGAAAAAGCGGTTCGCGCTGTGGGAACCGCCAATGGAAAGAATCCGATTTGCATTATTGTGCCCTGCCATCGAGTGATTGCCGCAGGCGGGGGCCTGGGCGGATACTCGGGGGGCTTGGAACGCAAAGAAGCTTTGCTAAGACTGGAATCAAAACAGTTCTAAAACAAGAGGACCCAGAAGGGTCCCCTTGAACAACAACGGGAGGGCTTACTTGGTTACAGCTCCTTCTGCCTGCTCTTCAGCTTTCTTGTCTTTTTCCTTGCCGTGCTTTTTGCCTTTCTTTTCTGCCTTGGCGACAGTTTTTTGGATGGCTTGATGTTCGTTGGTAGAGGATGCGGCAGGCATACCTTCAGCGAAAGCAAATGAACCGGACAAGATCATAGACATTGCGATAACTGCGAATCTCATTGTGAACCTCCATTTGGTTACTGAGTTCTTGAAAACAAGAATACCAAGAGGTTCTTAAGCCCCGATTAAAACAGAATTAATTCTTTTTTAGAGCGGAATTCCCCCGCAGTTCCATAAGGTTGCACACCAAAATAAAGACCTTTTTATTTTCAAAATCACGTTTTCGGGGTCAAACCGGCGTCTTTGAAACGGACCAACGGATTGTTTTGCAAGCTTGGAACAAGACTATTGACGACAACCACCAGCCCCGCCCCCTAAAATGAGGGGACGGAGAACATCAATGAGCAAATCAGGTGCAACTTCAAAAGCGTCCCGTAAAAACCAAACCACAATCCCGGCGCGCGTTCGTCAGGCTTTGGGCATCGCCAAAGGCGACACCCTGTTGTGGACTGTGAACGGTGACGAAGTAAATATCCGTATCATCAACCGCAAACAAGTTGATTGGACAAAAACATCTGAACTGTCATTGCTGGAGTGGACTGCTGAAACCGAAAAAGAAAAAGAGCCCGGCGTCAGCTTGTAAACTCCGCCTGTAGTTTCCTTGAATTTGTGGTTATTCGATCTTCTTCGAGGACCCTGGCCAAGAAGATGCACATTGTGCGTTGCTTTAATCTGGACATCAATTCAACTCCAACTAAGCTGATCATAAGAACTTAACGGCGAGGATTTCTTATGAAGCTTATTGTCGCACTGATTGTTTCGTTGCCCCTTTTTTCTCTGGCTGGTGAAATTCCCGGTGGCACCTATAGGCTGCAGGGACTGACCTTTACAGAGTGGACACAGTGGACTTGCGAAGGCACGCGCTGGAAACCGAAGTCTACAAAAAGACAAATTCAAAAACAAACGCGAGATCTTAAGATCAAGGATTTGGGATGGGCTCTGACCACCTCGGGTGTTGATATCCTCAAGCCTGGAACCACAGATACAGGCTGTACTTATCTGCATGGCACAGGCAAATCCACCAACAGAAACTCCCATGTCCTGATTCCTTACAAAGACGGAAGCCCCTCTTCGTGTCTGACAACCAACGACCAAGTTGTGACCCTGACCATGGGTCACGAGATCGACTTGCCACTGGGCCCGTGCACACCAGCTCGCCTTATTCAAACTGGCACGTTCAAGTTCCGCTATGGCTACGACCTGAATTCCGAAGGACAAGTCATCTGGAACCCGCAGCCTATTGAAACCGTGTCACGATAGAGCTGTAACCTTTTTCTAATCTTTAAGTTCGTACTGCTGCCAGTTGGTTTCAAACGGTGCAAACGCATACAGCCAGCGCACCGACTGAAGCTGTTCTGCTGACAAAAGATTCTTGTCGCGCAAAGCCCGGGCGCGATACTTCGCCCCCAGGGCGTGAATCTCTTCCACCAGCTCGGTGATGCTTGATTTGGATAATTCCACTTCAGCCGAATGCATGCACACATCTTTGTTCTTCAGAACCACATCGACGTGATCTAAAAACTGCATAATCTGCGGGCGCAAAATTGCACGAGCCAAAGGGCCTTTGTGTTGAAAGCGAATATTGCCAACAGCCTTAATGCGAACCTGATTTTCAGGAAGAACTTCCAACAATCCAAATTGTTCGATCTTACGAAGGACTTTGAACATCTTCTGGCTTGAAAGCTTCCAGACTTCGGCCAGCTTGTCGGGACTGACCCCGCGATGAAGTGCTCTGAAAATTCCAAACATGGCCGGATTCGCCGCAAAAAACTTTTCCTGATCTTCCGACAGAACATAGTCGACTTCTTTGTCCTGATTCGCGAGCGCCGCCAGATCAAAGAACGAAATCCCCACAAGGTCACAAATCTTAAAGACCGTTTGCAGGTTGCAGTTCTGGGTTGAGAAAAGCCTTTTGACGGTGACCTCTGACACTTCCATCTGAAGTGCGAGATCCGCATAGGTGATCTTCTTGGACTTTAAAACCTCTTGAAGGCTTTTAAGCAGCTTTTTGGCATCGGTGTGTTGGCTAATTTGATCCATATTCATGGGTTTAGTATCACTAATGGATACCAATTTAAACATATTTGATAAAAGTATCTAATTTTGACATTTCTAATTCCAACAAGGAGTTATCAATGATCAAAGTACTTACCCACACGGCCCTTATGGTTCTATTCAGCGCAACGGCTTTGGCAGGCTACCTTCCACCAAAAGAGAACGTGGCTTACTGGTGTTATCAGGCCTGCATCGACGACGCCTACACCAACCACAACGAGTGCGTGGCCGAATGCTATGGCGGCAGAAGACCGAAAAAAACGTACAACAATCAATACATTCAAAGCCTGACCCCAGGCCAGAACCAGAATCAGAACTGTGGCGAATACACCGAAGGAGCTGAAACCCGAGCTGCCGCTTGCTGCTCTTGGGGTGAACACATCCAAGGCTGCATGCCGGGTTGCTAAGCCCAACTTGAACCAATACCGATAGAAGCAAAGTAGCGGCAGATTCCCTACGATCTGCCGCTACCCTGCCGGATCAATGTCGAGTATCAATTCACCCCGGGAATGTGCCGATTAGTTTGTCATGCTAAGAACAACTTCAGTCTGCATCGCCACTATTTTCGTTTCTCAACTTTCTTTTGCTGACTCAAATCAGGTGAAAGACTTTGGCTTCGGCCTTACCCACGACGAAATGGTCGCTCAAGGATACAAGTCCGTCGTGAAATCCTCGGGCAACGAGATTTACGAAAAGAAGACCCAGTCTGAATTCAAAAAGATCGTGTCCTTGAAAAACGAATACGTGTCGACGGTTTACAGAAATGAATCCGGCGTGTACCTGCAATACACGAAGCTTGATAAAAAAGGTGACGTGCTTGGAATGGCCGAATGCAAATTCCAAATCGAAAATAAATCGACCGCCTGTGATGTGCAAACCACCGAAATCTGCCACGAGCTGATTGAAAAAGTGGATTCAGGATCTTACGGATTCGATCTGAAAAAGATCGAAGAATGCGCCGACCTTTCCAGCAAGATCAGCTACAACAGAAAAAGCGCCGACGACTTCATGCCCGAAGTAGAGAAAAAACTGGGCGCCCTCTTCCCGGGTATCCAATCCGGCATCAAAAAATCACCGGCAGTCTCTCTGCAAACAATCTTGAAAGACTACGCCGCCTGCAAGAAAGCAGAGAAGCACCTAGCCAAACCAACAGAAGCCAGCGCAACCAAAGCCTCCCCGACAAAAGAAGCCAAAGGCTCCCACTAACTACTGAGGAGCGCAGTTTATTGTGTAACTTTGCAGTCCGCAGGAGCCATGCCAGGGTGACCGTCGACGACAAGTTTAAAACTGCTCTTCGAGTTCAAATCCACCTTGCCCAAACAGATCGGTTTATTGTCAGTGGAAATGACTTCGTATCTTAGGACAAGTTCATTCGCGTCCAGCACACCATAGTTTTTTTCAAAAGCCTCACCCGGCGCCAAAACCTTATCATCCACAATGCTAAGAGGGGCTCCGCCACTCGCACGGGTCAAAATCAAATCTGCCATGAAGCGAACATCTGTCGAGTTCACAACCTTTGCCGTCAGCGCCTGCGCCGAACATCCAAGAATCAACACACAAACCATAGATAGGAATTTCATGAGTACCCCCATTTATATTTTTAGCACTGACGTCCCGACAGAGATATTGGAAATTGGAGACTAAAGGATTTTTGCTTCACAAAAATGGCAGGGGGGCGAGGTTGTGCCCGCGCTAAAAAGTGCCAGTGGCACTTTTTAGTGTGGAGCATGCGTGAGGCTCTTGCGGCGAAGGCCGCAAATGTCGAACGCTTAGAAAGACGAGGCTCGATGCCTCGGCTTTCGCGTCCCGACAAAGCCAGCAAATTTCTAGTTAAATGAATGTCTCAACGGCAGATAAGAAGAAACAGAGGAATGGTAGGGGGCGAGGGACTTGAACCCCCGATCCCAGTGTTATGAGCACCGTGCTTTAACCAACTAAGCTAGCCCCCCACGATCTGGAATGGGGAAAGCCTATCAAACCTCCCCCGCCTTTGGCAAACGCACATCGCATTAGGCCTTAAACGAAAAAAGGCTCCCCGAAGGGAGCCTTTGAAATTTGAGCTGCTTCAGCCTAACGGCACTGCGGCCGCTGGCCACTAGGAATCAACAAACGCTTTTAGTTTGTTGCTGCGAGAAGGATGACGAAGCTTTCTTAGAGCCTTCGCCTCGATCTGACGGATACGCTCACGGGTTACGTTGAAGTCCTGACCCACTTCTTCCAAAGTATGATCTGACTCTTCCCCGATACCGAAACGCATACGCAGGACTTTTTCTTCTCTTGGAGTCAAAGTCGACAGCACACGGCGGGTTTGTTCAGCAAGGTTCAGGTTCACAATCGCTTCTGCAGGATTGATAACCTTTTTGTCCTCGATAAAGTCGCCCAGGTGTGAATCTTCCTCTTCACCCACTGGAGTTTCCAAAGAGATAGGTTCTTTCGCAATTTTCAGAACTTTACGAACCTTATCAACTGGCATGTCCATTTTATCCGCGATCTCTTCCGGGGTCGGCTCACGGCCAAGTTCCTGGATCAGGTAACGGGATGTACGAACAAGTTTGTTGATGGTTTCGATCATGTGTACAGGGATACGGATCGTGCGCGCCTGATCGGCAATAGCACGAGTGATCGCCTGACGGATCCACCAAGTCGCATAAGTCGAGAATTTGTAACCACGACGGTATTCGAACTTATCAACGGCTTTCATCAAACCGATGTTACCTTCCTGGATCAGATCCAGGAATTGCAGACCGCGGTTGGTGTACTTCTTCGCGATGGATACAACCAGACGAAGATTGGCTTCAACCAACTCGGATTTCGCGGCATCAGCTTCACGCTCACCTTTCCAGATGGCAGTGTAGGTTTCTTTCACCCAGTTGTGATTCATTTCAGTTTCTGAATCCAAACGGCTGATACGCTTTTCCGCTTCCTGAGCCTGCAATACGTAGGATTTGAACTTTTGATAGTTCAAACCAGTATCGCGGGTCATACGGGTCAGTTCTTTTTCGTTCGCATCGATCAGTTTCATACGTTCAGCCATAGCTGCAACGTCTTTGGAGAATGTAC
Organism: Bdellovibrio bacteriovorus; assembly: GCF_048286975.1. Taxonomy (GTDB): domain Bacteria; phylum Bdellovibrionota; class Bdellovibrionia; order Bdellovibrionales; family Bdellovibrionaceae; genus Bdellovibrio; species Bdellovibrio bacteriovorus_H. Next base: position 599,099 of record NZ_JBLVRT010000001.1, read on the forward strand.
GCTCCACACCGTCTTTGATACGACGACGAAGAGTTCCGATACGGTTCACCAGGTTTTTGAACTTGATCACAACGCGGTTGATAGTCTTACGGTTGAAATTCACGGACTCGAAGTTCGCCATCAACTTGTCATTCATGACAACAAGCTCTTTCATGGCAGCCTGACGAGCCGGAGTGTTTGTCTCTTCTTTACGAAGAGTCATAAACAGCTTTTCCGCCGCTTTCTGGTACTCAGTCACACGACCGATAAGCTCATGGATCTTATCGATGTATTCCTTTTCATCGTACTGAGTGTCCTCGTCCTCAAGGCCACGGAAGATCGATTTAACTTTGATACGGCCTTCATCAAGGCGCTTACCAAGCTGGATGATCTCGTAGGTACCCAGAGGGGACAAAAGGATCGCACGAACGATCTCGCGCTCCCCTTTTTCAATACGACGGGCAATTTCCACTTCCCCTTCACGGGTCAGCAGGGAAACGCTTCCCATTTTGCGCAGGTAAAGGCGTACAGGGTCGTTGCCCTTAACGTCTTCACTTTCCGCTTTTTCTTCGTCATCAATTTCTTCGTCTTCAGAATCGACGTTTTCCAGGAAGGAGCCTTCGCCCTCTTCCTCTTTCGAACTTTCAGACAAGTCTGAAATTACTACACCACCGGCCTCAAGGCCCTGCATGAACGAGTCCAATACAGATGGAGCAACAATTTCAGGAGGAAGGAGCTCATTGATTTCCTCAATGGTCAGCGCACCCTTCTCCTTTGCAAGCTTCAGGAATCTCTGGATTTCTTCTTTAATCAGAGTTTCCTGTTCCTGCAAAGAAAGAACCTTCACAGGCTCTTTCTCTTGTTTGTTTGGTAGGTTCGGTTTCATCAAATACCCGCCTTTTACCCTTTATTCAGAGAGATTCGGTTTCTCTGAATATTCATAATCTGTTCCAACTTATCCGAACTAGGTTCGTTTTTAAGATCACGTGCTAAGCGCTTTGCTTGATCGCGCAGGAAATTTTCTTTTACGCGCTTAAAGCAATCGCGCAGGAGTTTCATTTCTGCCTCTTCGTCGTACCCTGGATCGCCCTCATTCGCTGGGCTCACTTGGAATAAATATTCAGGCTGATCGACGTAAGAGACAAGCAGACTGGTCAATTTATCAAATTTACTGAGATCTTGTCTATACACATCCGTGGCTTTTTCGAGGATCTTTTTCACTCCTTCGTGGGCCACACTCTCGAGCAGATTTTCATTCACAAACTGATCAAAATTGGCACGACTTTTGAGTACCAATCCCAACAGCATCAGCTCTGCTTTAGAGGCACCCTGCAGACTGATTTTGCCGCCCTCTACACTAGAGGACACCTCTTGCGGGGGTTTCTGGTTAGCCGAGCCCATATTCGGGTTTGGCTGCACCGTCCTAGTCATCGCAGGGCGATTATGTGAATTTACAGGGCCGCTGCCTTGTATTCCCACAGCCTGACGCAGCCAAGGAAGCCCTACGTTCATTTTCTGGGCCGCCTCTGCCAAGTACAGGTCTCTTAAACGCAGATCCGGGATGGACTCAAACAAAGGTTTCAGCTTATCCGCCAGCTTCACCTTTTCAGAGGCGTCACCGCGATAACCGTCCATCCAACGGGCCAAAATCATCACAAACAGGTCTGGAGCACGCTCCAGTTCGACTTTCAGGGCCTCAGATCCGTATTTCTTCACATAATCATCCGGATCCATTCCATTCGGCAGCGTCAGTCCCTTGGGATAAAGATCCGCCGCCAGCAGGATCGGCAAACTGCGCTCGGCCGCTTCCATCCCGGCATTGTCCCCGTCAAACAGGGCCACCACGTTTTTGGTCATGCGCTTCAGCATTTTCCCGTGGTCCGGCGTCAGCGCGGTTCCCATCGTCGCCACGACATTGCGAATGCCGGCTTGATACAGGGACACCAGATCCATATACCCCTCTACTATAAGGGCCAGATCGTCGCTGCGGATGTAACGGGCTGTCTGTGACAATCCGTACAACACCTTCCCCTTCACAAAGACCGGGGTCTCTGGAGAGTTCAGGTACTTGGGTTCAGTTTCTTTTTTCTCTAGGTAACGGCCCCCGAAAGCGATGGGCTCACCCATCGCGGAAAGAATCGGGAACATCAAGCGGTCACGGAAGATATCAAAGTGCCCGGACTTGTTGTTGCGAGCCTTCACCAGGCGGGCTTCTTCGGCCAGCGCCATCGGCACATTTTTGCTTAGCAGGTATTGCTCCAGCCCGTCCCATTCCGGCAGGGCATAACCCACGCCGAAAGTTTCGATCACTTCCTGGGACAGCCCCCGGCTGGCGATATACTTCTTCACCGGATGATCGTGAGGAGCACGCCTAAGTTGCTCTGAAAAATAATCAGCAGCGAGCTTATTTACTTTTAACAACAACTTCTTTTTATCGCTGGCCTGATCACGTTGCGCATCCTCCTTGTCCGGAGCTGGCATCGGGATGCTGGCACGTCCCGCAAGATATTCCACCGCCTCAGGAAAACTCATCCCCTGATAGTCGCGCAAAAACGAAAACAGGTTGCCACTCTTGTGACAACCGAAACAGTGATAGACCTGTTTGGTTTCAGAAACGGAGAAAGACGCCGTTTTTTCAGCGTGATCAGGAAACGGACAGCGGCCCATAAGGCCGCTACCACTAGGTTTCAACTGAGTGTACTGAGAGATGATGTCAACGAGGTTGTTGGCCTCTTGCACCTTCTCGATAAAGTCTTGTGAAAATCGCATGTATCTCCAACAAATTAGGAAAGCTTGGATTTAATAACTTCGCTCACTACTTTGTTGTCTGCGGCGCCGCCGGATTTCGCGATGACTTCTTTCATCACAGGACCCATGTCCTTCACGGTTTTAGCACCCAATGCTGCAATTACTTCGGTAACAAGAGCTTCAATTTGATCACGGCCCATTTGCGCTGGCAGATAAACTTCCAGCACTTTCAGTTCCGCGGTTTCCTGATCAACAAGATCTGTACGACCTGCTGTCTGGAATTGTTCGATGGATTCCTTGCGCTGTTTTACCAGCTTTTTGATCACGTTCATCACTTCATCAGCAGTGATTGGATCCGGTCTCATGTCGATTTCACGGTTTTTGATCGCAGCCTGGAGCATGCGAAGAGCTCCCAATTTAGCGGATTCTTTTGCGATCATGGCAGCTTTAACGTCAGCGGAGATTTTGTCTCTGATTTCCATAGTGCCTCCAAAAGGACTTAAGAGAGGATTCGGTCATAAAACAGAGGCGACCAGTGGTCGCCTCTTGAAAAAACAAACTTTCAAAAAGGGAACTAGTCGTTCCAACCTTTTCTGGATTTTTTTACAGCGCGCTTACGAGCGGCGATAGACTTCTTTTTAAGTCTTACAGAAGGTTTTTCAAAGTTTTCGCGTTTTTTAACCTCAGAAAGAATACCTGCTTTTTCGCAAGACTTTTTGAATTTTCTGAACGCAGATTCAAAAGACTCACCGTCTTTGATCTTAACCATTGCCACGACAATCACCTTCCTTCCCGTGTGGATTATGAATTTGAGAGAAAGAGTGTATAACAAAGCAGCACAAAAGGGGCAAGTTCTGGGGTCCTGACGCGGTATATTATTCTCAAGTCGGTGCTTTTTTATTGAACAGGCCAAAATCGGATGGGACAAATGCAACAGAGGGGACCCTATGAAAGCACTTATCTATCTGATATCACTGTTGTTCGTCGGAACCAACCAAGCCTATGCCTGGGAAGCGTTCTATGTCCTTAAGCCCGATGAACTGCGCTTTTCCAAGGCAAAGAGCTCTTGGTCACAGGAAGCAGCACCCACAGACTGCCGCGCGCGCCTGAAAGAAATCGCCTGCATTGTGAATCCGATTCAGGATCCAAAAGAATCCCGTCGCTGCCAACCCGGCAGTGAAGCCATGGCTCCGGCGTTGGAACGTATCTATGATGTGATCCCCGCAAAGCTTCAACAGACCTTTTGCACTATGAAGGTGATCTTTATCGAAAACGACACAGAGGTTTTGGGCTATGCCGGCGTTCTTGCCTGGGACTCCAACAGCCAGCCGCAGGGTTCTTTCATGGGACTTCGCAGAGCTTTGCTTGAGCAAAACTACGACGCCACTTCCGTGATCGGGTGGAAGGAACAAAAGGCTTTTGGACTGACACCGCCGCCGTTTGTGCATCTGCCGGAAGGCCCACGATCCAGCATTGTACTGCCGAATTCCCTGTCGGCTTTGCACTATGTGATCGTTCATGAAATCGGACACATTCTGGATTTTTCCAACAAAGCCAATGACTTTATCTGTCCGGCCGGGGAAGCCTGCGCTCCGGTCAACAACCCGGATGATGTTTTAAAAATGATCCCCGCGCCAAATTCCTGGACCGCTCTTAGTTGGCAGTCGCCCATGAGACCCAAGGACCTCCAAATGTTTCCACTGTGGTCAAAGCTCTGCTTTTATGGCTGCAAAGAACAGCTGAGTGTGGCCGACATGGAAGACTTCTATCGCCAGCTGGCGCCCACAGACTTTATCAGCACCTATGCGGCGGTCAGCCCCTGGGAAGACTTTGCCGAAAGTTTGACGTTCCATGTGATGGCCGAACATGCGGACTTTGAATACCAGATTCAAACCCCGTTTGCGACCTATGACCTTAAAAAGAAGTGGGACAGCCTGGGGATGAAAAAAATCTGGATGCAGGACTTCCTGAACCGCGATCTGAAATACCCAACACCTTTGAAATAGTTTAAGTTGGGGAACAACAACAGGAGTTCCCCTTTATGATGGAAATGCTTGCGAATCCGCAAATCTGGATCGCGTTCTTCACTTTGTTTGCCCTTGAACTGGTTCTGGGCATCGACAACGTTATCTTTATCTCTATCCTTGCCGGAAAACTTCCGCCACACCAGCAGGACAAAGCCCGCATCGCAGGTTTGAGTCTGGCAGTGATCACGCGCGTGATTTTGCTGTTCTCTTTGTCATGGATCATCGGCCTGACAGCACCTTTGTTTGAAGTGTTCGGCCAGGAAATTTCCGGTCGCGATCTGATCCTGCTTCTGGGGGGTCTGTTCCTGATTGTGAAAGCCACCATGGAAATCAATCACAAACTTGAAGGCGTGGAAGGCTCCCAGTCCAATCCGGTGGCGCATTCCTTCAACGCAGTGATTATCCAGATTCTTTTGCTGGACATCGTTTTCTCTCTGGATTCCGTCATCACCGCCGTGGGCATGGTGAATGAGATTTCCGTGATGATCGCAGCGGTTGTATTGTCTGCTGCGGTGATGATCGTGTCGGCAAAATCCATCAGCAACTTCGTGGATTCTCACCCGTCACTTAAGATTCTTGCATTAAGTTTCCTTCTGATGATCGGCTTCACTTTGATCGTGGAAGCTTTGGAAGTTCACATTCCGAAAGGTTATGTTTACTTCGCGATGGCGTTCTCTGTGGGCGTGGAAATGCTGAACATTCGCATGCGTCGCAAGAAACCTTCTGAACCAGTGAAACTGCGCGAAAGAATCGCCGAGGAAACAAAATAGTGAACACCCCTGCCCACGACGAAAAATGGATGCGCAAAGCACTGGCGCTGGCCCGCAAAGCGGCCGAGCGTGAAGAAGTGCCTGTGGCCGCCATCGTTGTGGGACCGGAAGGGATGATCTCTTATGCGATCAACACCCGCGAACGTCAGCAGTCGCCACTGGGGCATGCCGAGCTTTTGGCTTTGCATAAAGCTTCGCAAAAGCGCGGCAGCTGGCGTTTAAGTGACTGTACTTTGTATGTGACTTTAGAGCCTTGTGTGATGTGTGCGGGCGCCATTCAGCAGTCGCGCATTTCACGTGTGGTTTATGGTGCGAAAGACGCCAAAGCCGGTGCGGTGGAAAGTCTTTATCATATTCTGAAGGACCCACGCCTGAATCATCAGGTCGAAGTCAGCGCCGGTATTCTTGAAGACGACTGCAGTGAACTTTTGCAGGGCTTTTTCAAAGGCCGCCGCGACGAAAAGAAATCTGAAAAAGCGCAAAAAGTTTTCCGCGATCGCGCCAGCGTCGTGGTTCTGCACGAAGGAAAAATTCTGGGATTCCACGCCGTGGATCCGACCGCACAAGTGCCTTATTTCTTCCTGCCAGGTGGAGCCGTTGAAAAAGGCGAAACCCCTGCCAGCACCGCCGCCCGTGAGTGTCTGGAGGAAACCGGTTACAAGATCCGCATCCTGGAAGATTCTGCCTTTGAACGTGTTTATGATTTTCCCTGGGACGGCAAAGTTCACGCCTGCCGTACAGTGTTTTATGTCGGCGTCCTGGATCAAAAATGGGCCCCGCCGGGCAAAATTGAAGATGCCTCTTATCACAAAGGTGTTGACTGGGTTTCAGCCAAAGACGCCGCTAAAGTGTTCGGATATAACAAAGACATCCTCTGGGCCGTGCAAAAACTACTCAAAACCGCCCAAAAGGTTGCTGCCAGATCTGCCAAAAAACCTTAAGGAAGATAGAGGTTTACAGAGTCGCCCCTGACCTGTAGAAGTTCCGTCACATGACGACGACTAAATTTACCGACCTTCCTTTGATTGCCCCTCTTCAATTTTCACTTAAAGAAGCAGGATACGAAACTCCAACCCCGATTCAGTTGGCAGCCATCCCTGTTATTCTTGAAGGGCACGATCTGTTGGGCATTGCCCAAACCGGCACCGGAAAAACCGCAGCGTTTTCCCTGCCTATTCTGCAAAACCTTTCCAAACACACGCGCAAGATTGAACCAAAATCCCCGCGCTGCCTGATTCTGACTCCGACGCGTGAGCTGGCAATTCAGATTCACGAAAACATCGAAGCATACAGCAAACACCTGAACATGAAGCACGCTGTGATCTTCGGCGGCGTGGGACAAAACCCGCAAGTGCGCGCCCTGCAAGGTGGCGTGGACATTCTGGTGGCGACTCCAGGTCGTCTGATGGATCTGCACGGACAAAAGCATTTGAAACTGGATCGCGTGGAAATCTTCGTCCTGGATGAAGCGGACCGCATGCTGGATATGGGCTTCATGCAGGATATTAAAAAAATTCTGCCCCTGCTGCCACAAAAGCGTCACAACCTGTTCTTCTCTGCAACCATGCCGCACGAGATTCAGACTTTGGCCAACCGTATTCTGGTGAATCCGAAGAAAGTCGAAGTAACTCCGGTTTCTTCCACAGCTGAAAAAGTTGAGCAGCATGTGATGTTCGTAGACAAGCCTCAAAAGCTGGATCTATTGCTGCACATTCTGAAGGATGAAGCTTTGTCCAAGGTGCTGGTGTTTGTTCAGATGAAGTACGGCGCGAACCGCGTGGTGGATCGTTTGACCAAAGCGGGCGTTACCGCGGCCGGCATTCATGGTGACAAATCCCAGAACCAGCGTCAGCGTGCGCTGGAGGAATTCAAAAACGGTGATGTGCGTGTGTTGGTTGCGACGGACATCGCGGCCCGTGGTATTGATATCGACGGCATCACTCACGTGATCAACCTGGAGCTTCCGCATATTCCAGAATCTTACGTTCACCGTATCGGAAGAACTGCACGTGCCGGTGCAACGGGTGTTTCCATTTCTTTCTGTACCGCGGAAGAAAGATCTTTCCTGTTTGCGATTGAGAAAACCACACGCACCAAAGTGAACGTGGTTGAAGATCATCCGTTCCATTCCACTGAAATTGCCAATGCTCCGGTGATGACTGTGGGTAAAGCCAAAGCCATTCTTGAAGGCCAGCGCCTGCAGAATAAGGCTAAAAACCGTGGCGGCGGCCAACGTCGTCAAGGTGGTGGCGGTGGTGCGCCTCAAGGCGGCCAGGGTGGCGGAAAGAAAGCCGGTGGCAAACCTGCTCATGGCGGCAACAAACCTGCGCACGGTGGCGGCAAGCCGCATGCGAAGTCCGAGCACAAATCCGAGGGTGCGGCTTCTCACAAGTCTCACGCCAAACCATCTCACGCAAAGCATGCTAACAAAAGTGAAAGCAAGTCTGCTGGCAAAAGCGAGTACGCTCCGAAGAAGCGCAGCTTCTGGAGCCGTCTGCGCAACAAGGACTAAGTTTTAGAATTAATCAAAGACCCAGAATTTTTTCTGAAGGTTTCACCAGGGGGCCCTTACAGGCCTCCAGGAACTTTTTCACCAAAGGCTCGGACGACAGGAATCTTTCTTCCTCGTCGATATGAAACTCCGGATGCCACTGAACCCCGACAAAAAATCCGTCCTGAGTGGAGCTGAATGCTTCAACAAGTCCATCCTCGGAAGTCGCCTCCACCTGAAGTCCATTCCCCAGCTTTTTTACACCCTGATGGTGAATGGAAACAATCTCTCCGCCTTCGGTATACATCTTCTGCAACATTCCGCCCGGAGTGATCTCCACCCGATGCGTGAGCTTTTCATAGAGTTCGGATTTAAAGTGCGCCAGATTGCTGGGAAGCTGGGTTGGCAGATCCTGAAATAACGTTCCGCCCTTAAAGACATTCATCAACTGAAAACCACGGCAAATTCCCAGAACAGGCTTGTTCCGGGTCGCAAAGGCCTTCAGCAGCTTCAACTCATAACGATCACGAATCGGATCGGTCTTGTGATGGGCCATGACTTCGATAGGTTCTTCACCATACAAGGTCGGACAGATGTCCACCCCGCCCTGAAGGACCAAACCATCCAGAATTTCTGCATATTGATGAACATTCAGATCATCTTTTTCAAGCAAGCCGGAAGATTCCAAAGACGGAACCATAAACACCAAGCCGCCGTGTTTGGCTATCAAGTGCGCCAGATTCTGTTCGAGATATTGAATGGATTTGCTTTTGATCTCAAAGCCGTCCGGAGTTTTATACAGCAGACGAGGAGAAAGACCAATCAGCAAGGGTTTTGCTGTGTCCATAAATTAATTGTGGACCCATAAAACCCTGCGGGCAAGTTTCTTTCTGCCTATTCCTGAGCTTCCAGTCGGTAGCCCAACGAAGGAACCGCAACAATACGGCCGTTGAATTTATGAATTTTACGCTTCAGATAGTTGATCTGTGAATCCACATTTCGGGAAGTTACTTCCGTGTCGCCCCAGATTTCTGAAAGACATTTTTCACGAGTGACCAGATTGTTTTTTCCGGCCACCAGCAGTTTCAGAATATCGAACTGTTTTGGCGTCAGATTCACTTCCTCACCGTCGACAAATACCTGACGGGAAAGAAGGTTCATTTTCAAATTCGCCGCATTCAGCTCAGAAGCCGCTTCCGGTTCTTTTTCAGAAAGGCGAGCTTTGATTCGCAAAATCAGCTCTTTCACATGGAAAGGCTTGGAAATAAAGTCATCAGCACCTGTTTCAAACGCCTTGATTCTTTCATCAATCGTCGCCGCACCGGAAACGAAGATGATCGGCGTGTTTTTCGTGGAATCGCTTTCGCGAACCATACGACACACATCCACACCCATCACCCCTGGCATTTTATAATCCAACAGAATCAGATCCGGGCGTTTTTCATTGATCAAGCGGAACGCAGAAGTGCTGTCAGAGGTGTAAGAACACTCATACGTGGAGCTGAGAATCTCCGCCAGGAGCTTACAGCTTTCTTCATAGTCATCTACAATCACGATTTTTTTTGCAGCCAAGTCCGTTCCCCTTAAAGGAGTGGAAGTCGTAAACATATTCATATTTAAAAGCATGAGCCCAACAAATGTAAAGTGCAAGTTGCACAGGGTCCAGTTTTACATACCTTTAAATTTGATCTTCTTCGCTTCCAGAATCTTCTTCAATTGGTCTCTTTTGTCACCCTGGATCTCGATCATCCCGGCTTTGTCGCCCAGGATGTGGGTTCCACCGACGCCACATTTGGCTTTGAATTCTTTGGCCAAAGTCTTTAAGTACTCTTCATTACGAGGGAATCCATCAAGAACCGTGACTGTTTTTCCGCCCCGTCCCCCTTTTTCCAAGCGGAACACTACTGTGAACTGACCTTCTTGCACCGTGTCCTCAGGACGACAACGGCATTCGGATTTTAATTCCTTACAGTTGGGACATGTAACGTTGTCACGGGGATCAGTACTAAAAACTAAGCGAGTATTTTTCACGAACCTGAGCTCTCTTGATTGGATGGATTAGGGCTGGGCTCTTCACCCAACTTGTGCTGAGTATACTCTTTCCCATCGAATCTAAAAAGCTGCGGAGTTTCATCCATCACGGTCGCGATATTCACCGGGCGCTTCCAAAGTTTGAATACGTTTTTCAGGGTTTCGCTCATGAAATCCGGCTGCATGTCGATGCCTTCGTGCAGATGCGTCAGGAGCAGCTCCCCGCGGTTTTCAAAATTGGCGTCCTCAATGCGAATGATCGGCTGACCAAAGTTCGTCATATGGAACAACAATTGGGCTTTGATCGCCTTAAAGTCCTTGGTGTCGACCTCGAACTTCTGGGTCTTTTTATTGAACTTGTACACAAACATTTTGTTGCGCACACAGAAGTCCTCGGTCAGGAACTGATCAATGAACGTCACGTCATTGCAGACTTTTCTGACTTCGAAGATCTTGTCGCGGCCCAGGCCCAATTTCTTATCCCAGTGCTTGCGCTCGCGCACGTCATCGCACTCTTCCCATTCGCGACCGAACTGCCCTTTGTTCCAACGGTCCTCGATATCGCGCATAAGTTCGATGCCGACTTTGTAGGGATTGTACCCGTTCGGAGCCATTGCCATCGTGCCGGCATGGTGATCGGCAAAGTCGATGATTTCAGAATCATTCAAAATCTTGGTCGTCATCAGCTTGGAATGCCAGTAAGACGCCCACCCTTCATTCATGGTCTTGGTCATACCCTGAGGCGAGAAGTAATAAGCCTCATCACGGATGATCGACAGCACATCCTGCTGCCAGTCCGTCAACGGGGCATAGTGAATGAAGAAATTAAGAACGTCTTTTTCCGGTTCCGCCGGGAAACGCTGAGCTTTGGCCTGCGCTTCGGCATCGGCCTTGCGGCGCTGTTCTTCAACAAAAGAAGGCGGATTGATATAGTCGCGCATATAGGAACGATCCACGCGTAGCAGATAGTTTGGTTCCTGCGCTGGTGGCGGATTCTGCGGCTTTACCACAGACTTTTCCACATACGGACTGTAGCGATCAATCAGATTTTCCAGGGACAAACACACGTCGATAAAGTTTTCCACCACATCCTGACCGTGACGGTCCATGTAGCGGCGGATGCGTGTGGCGTGATTCGCCATCTGATCCATCATCTTGCGGTTGGTTTTGGAAAACCAGATATTGTTCTTAAAGAAATCACAGTGACCGTACACGTGAGCCATGACCAGCTTCTGGTCCATCATGGCGTTGCCTTCCATCAGGTACGCATAGCACGGGTCGGTGTTGATCACCATTTCATAGATTTTGGAAAGGCCGTATTCATAGCTCTTGGAAAGGTGCTCGTACTCCATCCCGAACTTCCAGTGCGGATAGCGCACCGGGAATCCACCGTAAGCGGCGAACTGATTGATCTGATCGTAGGTGATCAGCTCAAAGATCGTCTCAAAGAAATCAAGGCCCGCGTCCTTCGCGATCTGGCAGATTCTTTTTCTTTCGGCTTCAAGTTCGGGTGTCAGATTAGCCATACGAGCTCCGCCCTACTTTCCTTTTCCCAGGAAGTCTTTGATTGAATCCAGGATCTTGTCGCGGTTTTCGATCTGACTCAGCGTCAGTCTTTCATCCTCGCCAAATTCCTTTTGCAGGTCCTTCAGGAACTGCCCGCTGCCGTATTTGCTTTCCACCTGGCCATAACTGAAAACGTTACAGTTCGGCAGGAAGAATTCCTGCAGCATCTTAACACATAGACGCGTATCCTCGCCCGACCAGTTATCGCCATCTGAAAAATGGAACGGATAAATGTTCCATTCATTTGTGGGATAATCCGTCTGGATGATTTCCTGGCACAGCTTATAGGCCGAGCTGATCAGGGTTCCACCCGACTCACTGGTGCGGAAGAACGTGTCTTCGTCCACCTCTTTGGCCGAGGCGTCGTGAATAATAAATCTGGTTTCAAGGCCCTTATAGTGTTTGCGCAGCCAGGTGTTGATCCAGAAACTTTCCAGACGGACGATTTCCTTCTGTTCTTCACCCATGGAACCCGACACGTCCATCATATAGATGACCACGGCCTGGGTTTGTGGCTGCTGCACTTTCTTAAAGGACTTGTACTGCATATCCCGGCGGATCGGCAGCACCAGCGGGTCTTCGGAATTATAAGTTCCGGAACCCACCATGCGCTTCAAGGCACGTTTGTAAGATGATTTGAAGTGGCGCAAGCCCTCTGGCCCCACCGGCGCAAGGCCTGTGAATTTTGTCTTCAGGGAATCAATGTTTTTGGCGCCTTTGGGCTGAATCAGCGGCAATTCCAGTTTTTCACCCAGAATGTCCGCCAGTTCATCCATCGACATTTCGACTTCGACAAGGTGTTCGCCCGGAGCTTCGCCGGCCTGACCCTGTCCGCCTTCACCCGGATCACCAACATCCTGACCCGGCTGCCCTTCCCCCTGACCGACCCCGCCCTGTTGTTTGGGACCGTACCGGAAGTTGGGAATATCGATGCGCGGAAGCGGAATCTTCACGAATTCATCTTCACGCTTCCCGATCATTTCGCCCTGAGAGACGTACTTGCGCAGATCCTCTTTGACCTTGCCTTTAACGATCTCTCTGAATCTGTTATGGTCTTCGCGTATCGACATTATTTATTCTTTACGTCCCCTCGGGCGAAGATACTTGCCACGTAATGCAATACATCCGTAGCAGAGATTTCATCGTAACCGAAGTCCTTGATGAGACGGGTTTTTACAATATCAATCTTCTCTTGAGTGTCTTTGTCAGCAACGTTGCTTACCAAAGTGGTCAGCTTGATGCTGTCTTTCTGATCCTCGAAGAGTTTCAACTCGATGGCTTTGTGCAGGCGTTCGTTCATCTTGTAGTTGAACTTCTTGCCTTCCAAAGCCAGGGCCCCGATGTAGTTCATGATCTCGCGACGGAAATCATCCTTGCGGGACTCTGGGATCTCGATCTTCTCTTCGATAGATCGCATCAGACGCTCATCCGGCTCCTCGTCGTTGCCGGTGAACTGATTGCGAACTCGTTCTCTTTGCGTATAGGCTTTGACGTTATCAATATAGTTGGCACACAGTCGCTGCATGGCACTTTCATCGGCACTGATGGCTCTTTGCACCTCAGCTTTGATGATTTCCTCGTACTCCTGCATGACCACACCCAGAAGTTCCTTAAACTCGGTCTTCAGCTCTTCGTTGGCGATCAACGAGTGACTTTTCAAACCGGATTCAAGCTCTTTAAACACCATGAACGGATTCACAGATCCTTTGTTGGACTGCTGAGCCGCCACCAGGGCGTTGGAAAGTTTATCCTGGATATAACGGGCTGAAATACCCTCAAGACCCTCACGCACAGTTTCTTTACGAAGCTCGCGAACGTTGTCTTCAGTATAGTTCGGCAGCGTTTTACCGTTATACAGTTTCAGTTTCTGCAAACGGGTCAAATTGGCTTTCTTCGGTTTTTCCAGACGGGTCAGAATCGCCCACATTGCGGCCATTTCAACCGTGTGCGGAGCAATACTGATTCCACGCACTTTCTGGGAATTGAAGTCGCGCTTGTAAATGTTGATTTCATCTCTCCAGCGCGTGATGTACGGAATGTCGATCTTCACGGTACGGTCACGAAGAGCTTCCATGAATTCGTTGTCCTGCAGACGACGGTATTCCGGTTCATTCGTGTGACCGATGATCACTTCATCGATATGGGTCTGTGCGAACTTTTTAGGTTTCACACGGTGCTCTTGCGAAGCCCCCAACAGATCGTACAAGAAGGCCACATCCAGCTTCAGAACCTCGACAAATTCAATCATCCCGCGATTGGCGACGTTGAACTCCCCGTCAAAGTTGAAGGCGCGCGGATCGGAATCAGATCCGTATTCGGCAATTTTACGATAGTTGATGTCACCCGTAAGCTCGGTGGAGTCCTGATTCTTTTCATCTTTCGGCTGGAAGGTGCCAATACCCACACGGTCCGCCTCAGAGATGAACAATCTTTTCACACGCACGTGCGACAGAACCTGCATCAGGTTGCCGTCGTATTTTTCCATCAGGGCTTTAAAGATAAAACGAGAAGGCGGGCTTAATTCACCATCCACATGCACACGGAAGCTGCCTTCCTGGCCTTTGTTGATGGAATCATAAACCGTGGAACGAAGTTCTTCCGGAATCAGCAGCAAAGGTTCTTCATTCATTGGCGAATGGAAGACCTTCACACCTTTTCCAAGAATGCCGTCAAGCTCAAGCTTTTCATCGATCCATTCAAACGTGTACACCGCACCCTGCTTGGTGTGCGAGTAGCGCTCAAGGCCTTTTTTCAGCATGCGGCAGATGGTGGATTTCGCACTTCCCACCGGGCCGTGCAGCAGGATCACACGTTTCTCGGTTCCGTAACCCAGGGCCGCCGCTTTCAGAACATTCACCAATTTCATCAACTGCACATCAAGGCCGAAGACCGCGTCTTTGCCATTGTTATGAACGTCGTCGAAAAACTTGTAGCGAATGACTTCTTTTTTGAAATCAATGTACGTTTCAGTGCCTTCCTCAACGATCATGTCATACATGCGCTGATAGGCGTTTCGCGTGATTTTGGGATTTTGTTTTACCAGGTCGAGATATTCCTCGAAGGTGCCACTCCAATGCTCTTTGGCATGAGTGCTTGAGTTTTGCCAGTTGGCGACCAGTGAATGCAGATCAAACTTAGAGGCCATATTCTCTCCCCAAGGTGATTGGTGACACACCTACTCTGTTAGAGTATGCCTCATTACTAGACGGTTAACGAGTTTTTTAATTTAGTTGTATTGCTTTGAACCCTTGCGGTTGTCTCAAGGTGAACAGCTCTGGTTTAAACTGGACCTCAGTCTTGGGTGCTTCAAAGTGCCACTGCATTTCAAATTGCGGGGCCGTAATTACGACTTTCTTTTGCCCTTCTTTTCGATCCAACCACTCGACGCGCGTTTGTTTGGCGATATTCTCACATTGATAAATAAGCCCTGCGGGATCCAATCCACATTTCCAACCGGGGCCTCTGACAGGTTCGTCAAAAGCAATATTGGCCAGATTCATCGGATGCAGTGGCATGCCAATCACATTGGCGAACGCACGTTCGGTATTGCGCCCATAAAAGAACGTCTTTTGAGGATAAACAGCATAAGAGATCTCTGTCGGACTCATCACAACACTGGCCACCTGAAACCCCAGCAAAGCCGTGATTTCAAAGCGTGCTCTTTCGTTTTTGATCGCAAAGATATCAATATTTAATGACTGGGTCTTATTTTCCTTCTGATTTTTGATCAGGGCCTTGGTTTCCCACTGCGCTTTTTGAAACGCACCCTCTTTCACTGTCTTAGTGACACATCCGGAAAGGAAAAGGGTTAATACGAACATGAAAAAATAATTGAACCTGTTCATCATTGCCTTAGCATAGAGAAATGAATTCTCTTAAACAAGCCTTGATTCAATTAAAAACAGACTGGAAAAACAGCCTCTTTTTGGGCTGTACGGCCACCCTGTTCGTTCTGGCGGTGCGTTTTACCCCTTATATTAGTGCCCTGCTGATTTCCTTCGGCCTGCTGTTTTTACAGGAAGTGACCAATCGTTATCTGACTTTGAAAGCCTGGCCGCGTGATCTGAATTTTCTGAAAGAAAATGCCCTGTCATTTATTATCTGCTCTTTGATTCTTTTACCGACCAGCACTCTGCTGGGATCCGCCATCGGAGTTCTGGAAAGCCCGCAGGATTTCCTGCACACCGTCCCGATGTCCTGGGGTCTTTTGATTCTGGCGGTGTATTTTTATCTGGTGCTGACTCATGCTCTGCGCATGACCATTGAAAATGGCACAGCACTGGCGAAAGCTGTGGATATTGCCGCCTTGGCATCGCTGAAGAACTTCCGCGAATATTTCATCATCGCTTTTTATATGGCGCTGGCGGTTCTGATCTCGGGAATCTTGTGGGGCGCGGGGTTCATCGTGTCTTTACCTGTGATCTTTTATGCCGCCCATTACTCGTTCCTGGCGACGAAAGAACGCGGCCTGCTTCAGGAAAAGAGAACCGAACCGGCTTCCTAAGCTTAAAAAGAAAAAGCCCGCAGTACGCGGGCTTTTTTAGTTTTAATTGTAAATTTCAAATCTACTTTTCAGAAGCGTGTTCTGCCACCGGCTTTTCAACGGAAGCTGGCAAACGAGGTGTGCCGTTCAGCTCCTGCTTTTCAATTGCAGTGATCTTGCTGCGGATTTCCTGAACTTTTTTAGGCTCAGTTTCCAGATCCGCGGCTTTCTTGTACATCTTCTTGGCTTTATCGACCATTGAGTGCTTGTAGTAAGCATCACCCAAGTGTTCAGCAATGATGCTGACTGTGGACTGATGTTTGTAAGCGGCCTCCAGGAACTTGATGGATTCAGCGAACTTGCTTTGTTTGTACAAGATCCAGCCCAGAGTATCCAGAACATAGCCATCCGTCGGCTCAAGCTCCAGCGCACGACGCGCCAGTTTTTCAGCTTCCGGAAGCTTCACACCCATTTCAGCCCAAGTGAAGGCCAGATAGTTCAGACCCTGCACGTGGTTTGGATCAAGCTCCAGAACTTTTTGCATTTCGCTCACAACCACATCTTTGTTGCCCATACGGTCGTTGATCGTGCCGTAATAGAAACGAAGCTGAGCATTTTCCGGGAACTTTTTCAGACCCTGCTCCAGTGTCGCAGAGGCATTTTTATAGTCGCCTTTTTCATCCAGCAGGGAAGCATACATCGCAAAGATCTGAGGCTGATCCTGGCGTGCTTTCAAACCAGCGGCCGCCACTTCCAAACCTTCATTCAGTCGGCCCAACCCTTTTAGCAGGTAAGCAGCGTGAACCACGGCTTCACCATAATAAGTGCTGGTGGACAGGATCTTCGTGTACTCTTTCACGGCTTTTTCATGCTGACGGGTTTCTTCGTAAACCGCTGCCAGATAGAAACGAACTTTGTCTGACTCTGGAGCATCTTTCAGGATCTCTTCCAGTTTTGCCACCGCAGTGTCGTAACGTTTCTGTTCAATCAGGATCAAAGCCATTTTCATGCGAACATTCAGTGGTTCGTCGGAATCATTTTCCATCACTTCCAGCTGCTCATACGCATTTTCATAGTCACCGCGCTCGATATAGATCTGCGCCAGGACTTCCGCCACACGCGGGCTTGGAGAGTTTTCTTTCTGGAAAGCACGGTACAGGGACACGGCTTTGTCTTCCGTTTTCTGCTTGGAATAAAGAACACCCAAAGTCAGAACCGCATCCGCGAAATCCGGCTTCAACTCCAGTGCTTTCTTAAAGGAAGCCTCTGCCGCCTTTTGGTATTTGGCTTCAGACTGCTCCAGGCGCACACGTCCGATATAGTAGTGAGCCAGATACGGAGTGTTGTATTCAGGGTTTTTCAGCAGGGACTCAAAGTACTTCACCGCTTTGTCAGACTGCTTCTGCTCAGAGTACAAAGCACCAATGTAAAGTGGCGCTTCGGTATTCTCGGGCTGAAGTTTCATCACGGTGTTGTATTGTTCCATCGCCTTTGGATAAAGCTTCAGGGAGGAATACAAACCACCCAGCAACAAGTGGCTGTCGACGTTCTTAGGGTCTTTTGCCACTGCTTCTTCAGCTTGCGCCAAAGATTCAGTGATCATGCCCTGCTTCAGGAATTCTGCCGCAAGACGCATATTCACAGCCGGGGAATTGGTATCGTAAATAAGAACCATTTTGAAAGCTTCAACTGCTTTCTGGGAGTTGCCTTCCAGAGCGTAGGCCTCTCCCATCGCGAAGTAATAGTCCGCTTGTGTGCGCATGTAGAGTGGATCCAAGGAGGCCGCACCATTGTCTTCCGGAGAGACCACCGCCGGAGCAAAGGAAGCAGGAGCGCGATTTCTATCGTTGAATGATGCCTCGTAGTAAGGGGCTTTGTCGTCAGACTCATTTGACGTGAAGGTCGCGCAAGCCGTGAGGGTCATCAGGAAAGGAACGATGATTGCGGTCCTAGTGTATGGAAACATGAAATCTCCTTAGTCACTAGGCTGATCGGCTTCTTATGAGAATTGCTTGATGCGGCTTAAGCACCCATTGAGGAAACGCGACCAAGGGCGCGGATGCGAAAGTGCCTAGTTATGAGACACACTCAAAAGGACTCCCAGATCATCCCCTTCATATAGAGGCTGGGTTTCAAGAGGCCTGCCTTCGTCATCAAGAGAAGCTGTTTCGATTTTCTGGTTTGGACCGGAAGACCACACCAGGATTTTGATTTTGCCGGCAGCATCGGCAGCTCCGGACAGGATGCGATAGCGGTATGGCTGGCCCCACGGGTCGGTTCCCATGGTCCCTGTGCTGCGCAGGTTTTCAGCATTCAAAGCGGACTTATCCTCTGAAACCGAAGCTGGCAGCCTGCCTCCGGCTTTGTCTTCCGACACTGTATCTTTTGATGCTTCGCGGTAAATTTGTACAACTTGATACCCAACGACCTCGGCTTTTTGGCGGGCTGTCTCACTTTTAGAGTCCTGAATCTGGCGATTCCAGGGGGTCGCAATGATGGCTGTAGAGAATCCTACAAGACCCAGCAGGGCCAAGACACCAGAGGACTTAAACTCTTGTTTTTGCTCGTTTTTCATTAATAATCCGCCCAAGATTGAAGGTCGTTCTTTAACATTTCGGCGGCCTTTGGAAAAAACTTTAGACAAAGGTCTGTAAAATTCGAAAAAACGAATGGCTATTTGCAGAATAAATAACGCCTAGAGTCTTTTCTTTTGATTTTAGGACCCCTTGACAAGGGGTGGCGGCAGGGATAGGTTGCGCCCATCTGCAAGGGGACGCCGAATCATAAGGCACTGTTAACCCCTTGGGACTTTGGGGAAATTTCAAATTGGGAGGCACTTTTGATCAACCAAAACGAAACAATGACATCGAAGCCAAATTCTAAAGTTAAAATCATCAAGCGCTATCAGAACCGCAAACTCTACGACACTCAACAAAGCTGCTATGTGACTTTGGACGATATCGCTAAGATGATCCGCACTAACGAAGAAGTGATGGTTATCGACAACAAGTCTAAAAATGACATCACTGCTGCGACTCTGACTCAGATCATCTTCGAAGCTGAAAAGAAAGCATCTCAGTACGCTCCTCTTTTCACACTGCGTGAGATCATCCAGAACGGTAACGGCAGCATCTCTGGTTACTTGGCTAAACTTGGCGCGTTCCCTCAGGACTACATGACCAAGCAACAAGTAAACACAGTTGTTGAAAACGCTTCTACTGACAGCGTTAAGCAAAACTTGGAAAACCGCGTTGCAACTGCAGCGACTCGCTACAACACAGACACTACTGCTAAAGTAGCTGCTGAAAAAGCGACTGTACTTCCAGGTCTTCAGCAAGACGACGAAACTCCAAACCTGCCAGGCACTTCTTTGTTGAACAACTAAGAAGACCTTTCAGCAAGGGTTTCAAAAAAGGCTCCGCAATGCGGGGCCTTTTTTATTTTTCTTAACGGAATTAACGAGAACAGCTGAAAGACTCTGTTCTGCCATAAACAGTGCTTCGTGTGCTGTAGCTAGCCAGCTTGCCGGATTTATCCAGAATGATCTCGACCTTTTGAGCCACGTTCCCGTCGGCAGAATTACAGAACAGATTGATGGCATTATCATCCAGATGATAGCTGAACTTTAAACCCATGCTGGTGCAGAAATGCTTTGTTCGCGTCACACCGCTGCTGTTCACCGCAATACCGGCCCCCAGACCCACGGACTGTCTGCGATCCTCGTCATAGATTCCATAGACTTCAATAAGTCCCTGTCCGACTTTATAAATAACACGGCAGTTCGCCTTTTCCACGCGATCCGACATATCCCCGCTTCCCACCATCACGGAGGCAGAATCCTTGCTTTCAGGCGTGCCACCAAAATCCGCAAAAGCAGGTGCGGAAGCCAACATCACAAGACTCATCAAAAGACATTTCATATAAACTCCTTGGTTTTGAATTAAAAACTCAATCAACCCAGGTCATGGGCCGACATCGCCAAGAAGGATTGCCAAGAGCGGGCCAGTTCATTTGTTTGTTTATTTTCATCTCATGGTGTGGCGACTGTCTAAGCCACAACTGAAAGACACAATTTGATTCGGGATCAGTTATTTCAGCGATCGCCAGATCACGAATTTCTTCTGACCGGCTTTGATTTCCACGTCGCGGGAATCAAGACCTTCCCCGGTGGCTGTGTTGCTGTAGTCCACGCCTTCCAGACGGAACTTGTAGGTTCCCGCGCGCAACGGCACACGGATGATTTGAATAGTCTGTGGCAGGAAAGACCACTGTCGCACATCCGCGCGATCCGCCATCAACAAGGCGATGTAAGCCAAATCCCCCAAAGCCTGATTCTGCTGACGGATTTGATCGGACAACACCGCTTTGGTGGCAACACCCGCCACCCGTTTGGCGAAAAGAATTCCGTAATCCTCTTCCAGGGTTTTCATTGCGGCGGTTTGCACATCGTAAACTTCGCGGCTTAGGAAAGGCTCCACGTCGGTGGAAAGATACAGGCGTGCTCGTTGAGTTTGGCTGATCACCGGCACCAGCGTCGGCAAAGTGTGACCGTTGTTTTTACCCGCGGATTTTCGCGGCCCCCAACCCTGCTGATAGATAATCACCAGCTCCCCGTTTGCCCGGTCATACCAACGGTCGGATTCCACAACATCGGGGAATTTCTTTTTCCATTCCTTGTAGCTGTCCATGCGACGGGCCAGTTTCGCCGAACGAATCAGGTCCTCGCGGATCGTGGCAATCGACGGGTCAATTTTGTAGGCTTCGGCATAGGCGATGTAAGCATCGTCATAACTGCGGCTGGCTTCCCAGATCACGGCCGACAGATATTTACTGAACGAGTTCAGTTCAAACGCCTGTTTTTCATCGGCGCGGTATTTCAGATATTTTTCATTGATACGACGGGCTTCAACCAGAGCATCATCCAGCTGATCCATCTCCAGGAAATTCATCGCCAGATAGGCGTTGATGAAGATCTTTTCAAAAGTGTCGCCCTTGTACTGAACCATTTCCTCATTCAGCGCCAGAGAACCGGCGATGCGGGAAACCGACTGATAGTCGACCAGTTCGGCCAGGCGATCGGCTTTCATCAGAATCTGATTGCTCTCTTTCAGTTGCCCGGCGACTTGAAGGGCTACACCGTAGTCCATCAGGTACGCCAGCTGATCGTCATTTTCCTTGTCGGCCAGCGGTTTTAAATCCGCCAGTGCCTTGGTGAAATCATGACGAGCCAATGCCTCGCGGGCCGGCTGCACCTTATTTTGGTAAGTCGCGCAGCCCATCAGAGGCAAAACTAAAAAAAGACCCACGGCGTGCGTGAGTCTTTGAGCAAAACGATTCATCAATTACAGACCAATAGATTTCTTTTTGAATGTTTTACGGATTTGCTTCTGGTCAGACCATGTGATCATGCTGGATTTCAGGTTGGTCAGATTCAAAGTCAGTTTGTAGTAAACGGACTTGTCTTTGCCCACTTCCTGAACGATGGAATCCAGACGACCGTTGATGATGAAGTCTGCGCCAATCTGACCGCCTGGGCCTTTTTTGGTGCCTTCTTCAACCATGCCGGAATTCTGATAGTTGTATTCATCAGCGATATCCTGACGGGCTTCTTTGTCGATGAAACCAACTTTGCCGGATTTCATAAGCTCAACACGAACCATGTCCATGATGCTTTGAGTGTCGATGTGTTCGCTGGTCTTGTTCTGAAGGCCGGTCACCATAACCACTGGCATTTTTTTAGCGCCATTGATGGACGGAGAAGTCATCAAACTTGCCACCAGATCCTGAACTGCTTTCTGCATGTCAGTTTCTGACCACTGATCATTCAGAAGATTTTCACGGTTCACGTCGTCGTACTGGCCTTTCACGAAAGCTTTCGGACCACAACTGGTCATTGCCAAGAAAGAAAGAGCCACGGCTGCAAAAGTCAGATTCTTTTTCATAATACCTTCCTGTCCATTTCGGACACTTCCAAAGTCTATGCTGGGGTATTTCGGGGCGCAAGTCATGCCCCTCCGTTTCAGGACGGCTGTCCTAAATCCGTCCGCTAAATCAGGCCAGATTTCCATTAAAAACCCCGTAATTTTGCAACAAAGGACAAATATGAGAGAAGTGTCCACAAGCCTGCAAGCCTATGAAATCCTGCGCAACGAAATCAACCCCTATGCCGAGGAGCTTTGGGTCATCGCCCTGGACTCGCAAATGAATCTGGTCCGCAAAGAAATGCTGTTTCGGGGGACTGTGGATTTTTGCATGATTCACCCACGCGACATCTTCCGCTGCCTGGTCAAGGCCAACGCCAGTTCATTTATTCTGGCGCACAATCACCCCAGCCAAAACGTGCTGCCATCCGAACAGGATCTGATCCTGACCCGGAAAATTCATCAACTGGCACAGATGTTTGAAATTCCCCTGAACGATCATCTCGTCGTCTGTGAAAACAACTATTTCAGTATGGCTGATCATGGGTATTTTAAGAAGTGGCGAAAGACGCGGGCGGTGCGCAGTCTTACTGTATAGCCTCTGAACTGTAGTCGAACACATTCATGCCCGCACCACTTGGATTGCGAATCGGAGTCACCGACAGAACGCGGGACAAGTCTTCACTTAAAATCACACGGTATCCACCACGGCGGGCATTTTCAACAAACTGACGTGCGTACTCTTCTTTATAGGCTTGAGAATATTCGGCCTGTTGTTCGGCGTTGAACAATTCCTTTTGAACAATGTCGTGCGGTGAAAGAGTTTCCTCTTTGCGCGAACCACGCCCCAACTCTTCTGCCAGTTCCTGAGCACGTGTGTCTGAAGTCAGATCCAGACGGTTTTCATTGTGATAGGCACTTTGAGCGGTGGTGGAATTGAAATCTGAATTCATCAGTCGTGCGTTTTCCACCTGCATACGCTGGCGGGCCATCTCCATCTTTTCGTTGGTCAACATCAGATGGCGGTTCACTGACTTTTCAAACTTTTCGGACTTCGCAGCGGCTGGAGCCGAGGCCACTTTCTTCGGTGGATCCTCTGAACCCAAATAGACAAAGATCATCACTGCCGCCCCCACAAAGAGCAGCAAAGCCAGAAGCATAGAGTTTTCCTTTTGAGACTTCTGCGATGTCATAGCCCCCTTATCGGCCAATGTGTTCCATTTCTCAAGTTTAGTACTGTCTTGAAATGAGACACTTTTGGGGTTTTGATCCACGGGTTTACAGCCTTACGTTCCCGGTTAAAGTTCGTTTAAAAACAGAGACTTCCATACATTTTCTTGATCAAAGCCGCGGGTTTTTCAGGCTACTCTGAACGGGTGAGATAAAATTTTGTCTCAATTGTCAAAAAACTGCGCATCAATCACGAGTCATTAACCACTTTAGGGCCTTCCGGGTGTCGGCATAGAAAGTGAAGTTAAGAAGCTGTCAACTTAACTCATTACCCCCGAACCCCCTTTGAAAGGATCCCCCTCCATGAAAATGATCAAAACTCTTGCCGCTGTCAGTGCCCTGGCTTTCTCTGTTAACGCATTCGCCGCTTCCCAAGGCGCTTTGACGATCACTGGTGTTGTTGGAAATAACACTTATCTTTCCCTGACCAGCATGGGTGGCAACGATGCCAACGTGGACCAGACTCTGAACGTGGATCAGATCGTAAACGGAGCTGTGACTTCCAAAACTTTCGCAAGTATCTTCCATGAAGTTTCAAACTCCACGGGTGGTTACAAGATCACGGTGTCCTCTGCTCAAGCTGGTGAATTGCGCGGCCCAGGCACAGCCAAAGTAAAGTACTCTTTGGATTATTCTTCGGCGAAAATCACTATTGCTGACTGCGCTTTGACGGCGGCATGTGAAGCATCTTCTGGTGGTTTGACGGCAAAAACAAGCTCTGCGGTTTCTGTGGTTGTTAAAGCCACTTCCACGGCAGCTGAAATTGCAGCTCTTCCATCCGGCACATACTCTGACGTTGTGACCGTAACGATCGCAGCTCAGTAATTCTAAGAACTGAAAAACAAACTAAAAAGCCGGTCCCAGTGACCGGCTTTTTTTTTATTGGCTGGATTGGATGGTCAGATTGATCGTGTCGCTGTAAGACCCTTGAGCCTTGCCACTGGTGTTCCCGATGATGATCGTCACCGGATTCACCAACCCGCTGGCTGGTGAAGTCCCCGTCTGTGTGGCAATCTGAGTCCACCACGGGATCGCATAAGTGGTTCCGTTGATCTTAAACGTATAATCAATCGTGTCAGTGCCATTGACCTGCTTCAGCTTTCCACCGTTGTCAGACCAGGCATACAAGTTATAACCCGAGTTGTATTTAACAATGACATCCGCCGTACCCTGCGCACCGGTGGTCAGATTGTTTCCGAAGTTGATCGTGTGCGTGGTTTTGGAAAGATCAAACGCCCCGCCCGAAGACACCACGGACAGATCCGCTTTTTTATGTGATCCGAACGTCAGCAGAAATGCCTGCGACGCCACCAGCGTATAATTCGAGGTATTTCCCTGATATAAACGCACCGTCACCGTATCAAGATAGGTCCCCGCCGAGCGCCAGTCATTGGCAGTATTAAAGGCGACAGTGTAGGACGAAGTCTTGGTGTTATAGAACGTGTTTCCCTGAAGTTTGTCGCAGATAACATCCGAGCACGAGTTCACTTCCGGGAACTTTTTTAGTATCTGCAATCCCGCATTGTCAGCCGAGATCTGATAAGGCCAGACATCAGAACCTTTTTTCGCCGAACGGTTCGTGTAGGAATTCGAAGATCCATAATCGAAAGTCAGAAAATAGTTGCAAGCACCTTGGGTGGTGTTGCCAAAGACGGTGACGTTGAAGGTGTCCTTCATCGTCCCGCCCGTCTGGAAATACGGCGCAGGTTGCGCCAGAATCAAGCCCATCGCAGAGCAGGCCGAAGCTCTGACCGCGGCGAAAGTGAGGGCTGCAAGCAGAAGACCCACGATCAGTTTCATCGTTGCTCCTTGGTTCCGGTTTTGACTGTACCCAGATTCAGCATTCTATCGGCATTGCCTGGAATCTCAAATGTGAATGGTGCAAGGCTCGACTGATCTGTCACAACCCGGTAAACACCTGGTTCCAAACCTTCAATCAGGAAACGTCCCTGCTTGTTGGTAAAGAAGGTATTATCAACAAGCTGTCCGTTGGCATCAAACACATCTCCGGCGGCGTATTCCACCGCTTTGCCTGAAGAGTTCAGCAATTGCCCCTTCACCATGACTTTTTTGGCGATCTTTAAATCCAGCAGGATACCACTGCGATAAGTGGTCTGAGTTCCATAGAATTCTTTATCCAGCAAATAGCCCATCGGCAAAGACGTGATATCTACATTCACCGTATTTCGGTAATATGACGACTGATCACGCAGCACCACGGTTCGGCGCGGCCCCAGCTGAGCCTGCCCGCGATCTCCGGTTGGATTGATCATGATGGCCTGACCGTCTTCCAGATTCTTGGCGTGAAGCAAAACAAAGCTGTCGGTGACTGGTTGTGTGAAGGCCCCATGTCCACCCACCCAGGCAAAGCCGGTATTCAATCCCAACGACGTCAGGTTGTATTCGCTCCCCTGCTGGGCATTGTTCATGTGATCCAGACGCACACTGAAAGGCTGCTTCAGATATTCCCCCGAAATGCTTCGGGTGTTGCCCAGTTCGCTGTTTTGGATATTTGCATTCCAGCGATAATCATCATACTGATAGCGATTGTTGCGAGCCACGGTGGCATTGGTGGTTTTTTGAAGTGAATCGTAATAGGAACTTGCACTGTAATAACCCTGGCTTTCATTCCAATAGAATGAAATCAGGAAGCGGTCTTCTTCCTCGTCCTGCAGAACCTTGTTATAGACAAATTCAAGGCGCATCTGGCTTTTAAGCGGGATCATCAAATTGGATCTGTAAGTGCGCTGGTCTTCACCCGTCATATATTCCAGTGTGTTGGCACCCACGCCCCACAACCAGGATGAATCCAAACGGAAGTTCAACTGCGCATCGTAACGGCGCAGGTACCGCAAAGGATCCACGACGGGATTCTGCACGGTCACAGGACTGAAATCACGATCCTGATTTTCAAACTCCAAAGCCAAGAGCAATGGCATCTGACGACCCAAAACCTTGTCCAGACTTCGATACGTCAGGCGTTCGGCAAAACCACTTTCCTGTGCAGACTGTGATCCTTGCGCCACCTGCAAAGACAGATATCCCAGATTCGACACACCGGAAACCTCAGCGCCCAAAAGCATCTTTTCATAATAGCCCTGATAGTTCACACCAACCGTCAGCTGATCCGTGATCCCACGACGGTTGTACAAACTGACAAAGGCCGCCGAATCATCATAAGCCCGGTCACCACCGGACAGCTGCCACGGAAGACCCGCAGCGTACGAAAACTCTTCCACCCCACGAGCCAGCAGGCTGTTTTCATAAAGCAGCGAGAAGTCGTAAACTTCTTCCTGTCCCAGATCATCCTTCACCTTGATGCGCACATTGCTTTGGCCGGTTGCCAAAGGGAAATCACGAATATTGAAAACCCCCGGGGCCAAACGCACCTGACTGAACAGCAGGCCGTTGACATAGATTTCCACAATAGAAGTTCGTTTGATGATGATTTCCGTGTCACTGAGCGGCCTTAAGGTTTTATACGGCTGGATTGCAAACTCCCGCGTGGCCGCAAGACCCGCGATCGAGGGTGTGATTTGAAAACCGGTTGAACGGAAGGTTAAATCCCCCAACGTGTAGCGGATCATGCGCTCTTCATCGTCATAGCGAATGCGTGTGTCCTGACGGCGCCATTGGGAATCGGCGTCCTCTAAAAAATCCGCGCTGGATTCAAAGACAAAGCCTTTGATGTTTTCAACCAGTTCCAGGTTTCCAGTCAGGGGACGGCGTTCGCTTTCCACATCAGGCCCATACTGCCAGGATTGCTGGGTTCTGAGATTCAGGTACCCGCTGTGCTGATCCGGCCGCAGGTATTTCTGATTTTCAAATTCAACAAAGTTCAAATCCAGATCCTGAGCCTTGCGATACTTGGCTGGCAGACTTAGACGCAGCTCCAGCGTGGGCGGATCAAAGGACACTGAAAAGCCCACGGCCTCCAGGAACTGCGTGGTCAAAACACCGTCCGGTGTCACATTGCTTTGCAGGCGCAAAAACAATTCATCCTTCATGTAAGGTTTTACCGCTTCCAGCAAGGTGCGCGCCTCGATGGAAAACTCTTCAGCACGATCGCGCGGGAACAACCATGCTTCCGTCAGCGGACGGCCATCCAAAACCACGGGCGCCATCAGGAAGGGTTTTCCCAACGGCGGACGGCCTTGGGCCATAACCAGCACCGGAAGCAGAATAGTAAGAAGTAAAACGAAACAGGATCTCAATTCTCAAGATCCTTCAATTCGATGGTGGCGCTCAAAGCCTGATTGGCCGGGACATCTTTCGTGGTTTCAACTTCGGCCGTGGCCGTGTCGCCGGCCAGAAGATTGATGGATTCAACGGCTTTGTTCGTCGTGAGATCCGCAATCACTGATTCACCGGCTTTGATTTTTAAGTGTTTGAACAGCAGAACCTTGTGGGCTTTTCCGTCGTTCGTGAACGTCACGGCCACTTTGCGGGCCCCAATACGTTTCACTTCCTTGACGATGACCTTGGGTGCGGCCCCTTCCGGGATCACATAAGCCGAGGCCACGTACTGCAAAAGGAACTTCAGATTCACACTGGTTTTTTTCGGATCAGAGTTTTTTTCGCGGAAGTCCACCGGCAGTTGTGAAGCCACCAGGCGATAGGCTTTTTCTTTTCCGTCTTTGATTTCTCCGGACCACGACACACGCACGTTGCGCTTTTCTTTCGGCAGCAGCACGACCTGCTCAGGGTAAATCACAAAGTCTTCGGTCTTAGTGCGCACCTCTTCACCCTTGGCATTGGTGCTGCGGGCGAAGGCTTCAATTTGTACAGGAAGTTTTTCATCTCCGGGATTTTCAATCACCAGCACTTGCGTGGACCTTGATCCACTGGGAGCGAACTCCACAACCATTGGAGAAAATCGGAAAGCCCACGAAAGGGACGGAACTGCCAAAGTGACCGAAATCAGGATCAGTGACATTGAGAAGATTTTTGCCATATATCCCAATGATAGGGGCTATTTTTCGGCAAAAGAAGACATCTTAAACCAGTCCTTAACAACTAGTCTTAGGGCGCTTGAACGGTGACGAGAGAAGCCGGAGCCCGCTTGTGAACTACGACTTTAAGGTGAGGTGAATTTTTTGTGATTTGCAATTCACCATTCTTCGCTGTCTTCACGTCGACTTTTTCCGCGACTCTTCCGGAGAAATGCAGCTTATGACTTTTTGCCACTGCCATCCCGGAAAACATCAAAATCGAAAGAAAGACTGCCATGATACGCATGTCTTTCTTCTCGGATTAACTGGACTAAAGCTTTAGGACGTTAGTTGGGGATTTTTTTCCTGAATCGGCGGATACACCGGGATGATCACGATAAACTCTGTACCTACGCCCACTTCCGAGCGGGCCTGAATTTCGCCCCCGTGATTCTGAACAATACCGTAAGAGATACTCAACCCCAAACCCGTCCCCTGACCGACACCCTTGGTGGTGAAGAACGGGTCGAAGATTTTTTCCAAAACATCGGCGGACATGCCCTTACCGCTGTCTTGAATTGAGACTTGCACCCAGCCACGTTTGTCCTTGGAACCTTTGTAGTCCTTCAAGGCCGAAGTGGAAATCCAGATGTGACCGCTGCCTTCAATCGCCTGAACCGCATTGGACAGAATGTTCATGAACACCTGATTCACCTGGCTGGCATAACAATGGATCAACGGAGTTGGTTCATACTGACGATGAATCTCGATGCGGTTTTTGATTTCACCCTGCAACAGATTCAAAGTAGTATCCAAACTTTGATGAACGTCGATTTCCTGCAGTTTGGCCTCTTCCAAACGCGAGAAGTTGCGCAGACCCAAAACGATATCACGCGTACGACGAGCTCCATCCTGGCAAGATGCCACCAGCTTCGGCAGATCCTTCACGATATAGTCAAATTCGTACTCTTCTTTCAGGGCCGGCAGTTTCGGCGGATCTTTTTCTGCCACTTCAGCAAGTTCGATCAGTCTTTCAGAATACTCTTTAAGGTGGGTCATGTTGCTGTAAATAAATCCAATCGGATTATTCAGCTCGTGCGCCACACCTGCCACCAACTGACCCAGGCTGACCATTTTTGCAGAGTGAACAAGCTTGGTCTGAGTGTCTTTCAGCTCTTTGTTGGCCGCTTCAAGCTCGGTGATTTTCTTGCGAAGATCCGAACGGGCCACCCAGATTTTTTTGCTCATTTCATTGAAGGACTCGGTCAGAAGGCCAATTTCGGTGTCGTTTTTCACCGGGATGGTGACGGCCTGTTCCTGGGATTCAAAGGACTGCAGGGCTTCAACCAGCTCATAAAGCGGCTTCAGAACCCAGCTTGAAGTCACCAGAATCGTCAGAACCAACAAGACAATAACCGCACCCACGACGCTGATAAAGGCATAGTTCACGTTCTTAAGAACCGCTTTGGCTTCACTCTTGGAAGCACCCAACGCCACATAGAACTTTGTGATACCCCAATTCAGTGGATAGATCAAAAAACCATAGGGCGTGCTGCGCACATTCAGATCAAAGAAGGGCTCAGACCCCGGGCGGAAATAAGGACGGAAGAAGTCTTTTTTATAAAGATAAAAATCCGGATGACTGGCAACGATGGCCTGACCGTTGTCCGAGAAAAAGATCAGTTCCAGTTTCAGGCGGCTTTTGATCTTAGATACAAAGGCTTTGTTCAGATCCATCACCTGTTCCATGTAACCCACAACGCGGCCACCGGCCCCGGTGATTTTTGAAATCAGGATCAGATTTACTTTCTGTTTGTCACCGAATTCAGCCAAAGAAATTTCTCGCTGATCTTTGACCTGCGCCATGTATTTCGCCGACAGGAAGACAGCGTCTTGCACAGGAACAAAGCTGCGCACGTTTTCTTTTTCATCCTTGAAAACCGAGGCCAGCATGCGGCCTTCGCGATTGAAGAAAGTCAGACTGGAAAGATTGTCTGCCTTGATCCACTGGGACGAGATATTTCGGATGGTGCCGCTGTCGCCTTCCGCCATGTGATACACCAGACTTGGATCACGCACGTAACGGTCACGCTTTTGTTGAATGCTTGTTAAAAGATCCGCCAGAATCAATTCGACTTCACGGGCATTGCCGCTCAGGCGCTGGGACAGCTCATGATCGATGGCTTTTTCGTATTTGATCATGGAATAACCGGTAACAAACGCCAGCGGCACGACTGAGAACAGGACGAACCAGATAATCAGGATCGTGCGCAGGGATCGTTTGGGTTTCTTCCGGAGTGTTTTCACTTTTTGGATTCATCCAAAGTGAAGATCAGACGGATGATTCCGTCTGGCATCACCCGAGGGTGTTTTTCTTTGGAAAATTTGGTCTTCCCATAAGTGCCCAGATAGTTCATCAGATCCTGATACTTCGCTTCAGGAATTGTGAGGTGATAGTACATGGAAGTCGGAGTTTTCCTCCAGCCCAGCTCCACAGAGCCGGCTTTTCGACCACCCAGTTCAAGGATCTTCTCATTGATCTTGGGGCCAATGCTTTCAATGTTGGTCGCAGAGATTTCACCACGATAAAGGAACCCACCGGAAGCCGCTGCCGGAGCAGTCTCTGCCGGTTTTTCAGGTTTTGCCGCCACCGCAGCCGGTGCCGCAGGTGTCGGTATCGCCGGAGCCACCGGAGTCGGAGTGACAGCCGCAGGTTTATCCGGAGCCTTCGCCGTCACGGCCGGAGCCGCCTCTTTGGCCCCCTCATCCACGAATTCAGGAGTTTCCTGCACCACCGTAGTGGTTTCAGTTTTGGAAACTTCAGCCAGGATCACTTCTTTGGATCCGGTCAGGCTGCCCAACTGCATGACTTTTTGCCATGGAGTCACAGACAGCAAAGTCACAATCACCCCGACAACAACCAGAGCTTCCAGGCCCCATTTAAGGCCTTGAGGCCACTTGTCGAAATTGGATTTTTGCATCAGAACTGTCAGATAGCTGGAAGGTGCGTTGATTTGTGAAATAATTGGTTCAGACACACGGGTGTCAGCCAGGCGTTCAGCGTACTTTTGGCCATTTTCAATTTTACCCAGATCCAACTGGGCATCACGCGAAAACTTCACATGATCTTCAACCGCCGAACGGCGTTCTGGATCCAGAGTCCCCGTCAAATAGTCATAAAGCAGCTCATGCCCGATGAACGGAGAAATCTCTCTTTTGTTTTTCTTGGAGAGCTGAACTTTATTTTCCTGCTGAGCCATGCTTTAATTTACTCACACCTTGGGTCATGCTTCCCAGTTTGCGCAAAGCCCGGCCCAATCTATATCGAATGGTGCCTTCGGTGATGCCCAAACCGGCTGAAATATCATCGTCACTTATCTTCAGGATTTTAGACCAAATAACAGTCAATAGCTCGTCTTCTGAGGCGGATTTCTGAAATTCACGCCATGGGCCCAGATCGACCGCATCAGGAATCAGCCAGCCGGATTCCACCGTGGTGTTGGGACGCCCGCGGGAAACGCGCACTTTAAATTTGTCCCAGACCGTTTTGGTGGCGGCAACTATGGCTACAGAGTTTTTTAAATCAGGATTTCGCGCCTTGCGAGCCCGACAAAGGGCCAGCGCTTGGGATGAAGCCTCTATCGCTTTTTGATCATCAAGCAGGGAAAAATAGAAAAACAAAGCGATAGATTGTACGTCAGCTTCAGTCATAGAACCTTTAAGTCCATTCGTGCGTTCGAGGGCATCCGTTTGTGGATGCCCTTACTATACTAATCGACTGTAAGCTGTCTGAGAAGGTCAAGCTGGTCGAGAACTTTACCGGAGCCCATAACCACACAGGAAAGTGGGTCTTCGGCGATAGAAACCGGCAGTCCAGTTCTTTCTCTCAGAAGCACGTCCAGGTTCGCCAGCAAAGCGCCCCCGCCCGTCAGAACGATTCCGTTATCCACGATGTCGGAAGCCAGTTCCGGTGGAGTTTTTTCCAGCGCGGTACGAACAGCATCCACAACTTCAGACAAAGGATCCATCAAAGCATCGTTCACTTGAGAAGAAGTGATTTCGATGGTTTTAGGAGCACCGGCCACAAGGTCACGGCCTTTGATCTCCATGGATTTTTCTTCTTCAAAGGGATATGCGTTACCGATTTGGATTTTGATGTTTTCTGCGGTTCTTTCACCGATCAGAAGGTTGAACTGACGACGAACGTAGTTCACGATCGCCTCGTCAAACTTGTCACCGGCAACTTTGATGGATTTGCAGTAAACAATACCACCCAAAGAAATCACCGCCACACCCGTGGTACCACCGCCCATGTCGACAACCATGTTGCCGGATGGTTCAGTGATCGGAAGACCGGCACCGATAGCTGCCGCCATTGGTTCCTCGATCAGATAAACCTCACGAGCCCCTGCGGATTGAGCCGCCTCTTTCACCGCGCGTTTTTCCACCTGAGTGATTCCGTAAGGAACGCAGATGATGATACGAGGACGGATGAAGGATTTTTTCTCGCCAAGGGATTTGCCGATGAAGTACTTCAGCATGGACTGGGTGACTTCGAAGTCAGCGATAACACCATCTTTGATCGGGCGGATCGCCACGATGCTGCCAGGTGTACGTCCCAACATGTCTTTGGCTTCTTTACCTACGGCAAGAACGCGGTTTTGCATGCCACGATAATTTTTTTGGACCGCAACCACGGAAGGTTCATCAAGGATGATTCCGCGGCCTTTTACGTAAACAAGTGTGTTGGCGGTGCCAAGGTCAATGGCGATGTCATTGGAAAAATAGTCTTGAACTTTGTCAAAAAAACTCATGCTGAATCTCACTTCAGTGTAATATTCATCGGGCTTTAAACAGTTCAAGTCTAGGTTCTATAAAAACCGGAGTCAATACTGATATTTAGGCCTTTTTTGAGTTTATTTTGACGCAGGTGCGCACTGGATCGTAAGGTCGGTGCCCGTCAATTGACCACGGAAGCGAACCTCCAAGCCCTCGTTCAAGGTTGTTTCAGCCAGCATGGTTTTGTCGATATCCAAATCCACCGCCTCAATGGCGATGCGCTCTTCTTGCGCTCCAGCAGCGGGTTTCAGGCGCAGAGTGATTCTTTCCGTTGAACGTCCACGGAAGATTTCACGCTCCACTTTATTGGCAACGTCCCACACGATCTCTTCATCACGGCGGGTTTCTTTTCGACCGGATTCAGAGTGAGTCAGGGAGCATTTCACCCGGCGAAGATCCGCCTTGGTACGTTTGAAGGACTTGTCCGACAGACAAACTGCTTCGACTTCTTTTTGAATTTCCAGATTGGTGACCTTCAGGCTGATCTGTGAACCCAGGCCCGAGCGTACGGAGAACTTGCTGTCACCACGCTGCTGGTGCAACTGGATTTCACCCATAGCGGATCGGCCGGCCTGCGATGGCGTCAACAACAGACGACCCTTCCCATAAGAGTCAACCAGACTACCCAGAATGTCGTAGCCCTGATCGTTCTTTCCGCTCCAGAACATATCGCGATAAATCTGACGTCTTTGCGGATTGAACGGATTCATGTTTTGCAGGAACGTACGATCTTTCAAATCCATCCCGTTAACCACGCAACGAGCCGTGCTCATCGCCGGCAAAGTTCCGGGACTGCTGACTTGAGTGTTGGTGGTGCACATGCGGTTGTAGGTTTCAATACGCATTTCGCGGGCACAATTGTTGTTCAAAGCATCGTTCAAAAGGGCATCACAATAAGCGTTCTTGGAGGTCAGCTTCTGACGACCGGTGGTGCAGCCGTTGAATTTGTATTCATAGGTGAATTCACCCTGAACATCGACAGGAGCTGGTGTGGGTGTGGAAGTTGTCGGAACCGGAGCAGCACCGCCGCCGCCACCGCCTCCACCATTGGAGCAGGCTGCCACAGACAGAGCCAAAACAGACAGGGCAAGTTGCAGATGAATGCGCATGCTATACCTCCACATACGGTCAACACCGCCTTTACTTCAAAGACCCTGCCAACGTCATAATGCAACTGTTAGGGAATCAGAGTGCCATTCTGTTACTTCCGTGACAGGTGTGACAATTTGAGACACTTTTCCGCCAGATTTCGCGAAATGCCAGTGATCCTCGTCTAAATACGACGAAACATCAGCCGATAAGTGTAGTAGATGAACGTAACGGCACTATCGATACTCCTTATCACGGGTCTGGTCTCGGGTTGTACCCTCGTGGGCAATCTTACGGACTATAATTCCCTGACAGCGCCGATACTGACCGACAGCAACGGGACCAAAATTGAATCCCTGGTCATCAATTCCTCTGACAGCCTTTCAAGCTACAATCTGCGCGGTGAATGCTATTACCCGAATCAAAAAATTGACGTGATCATTCAGCCCAGCCTGAACAGCCTTTCGACGATGGAGCCTAAGACATTTACCACTGTCTGCCAGGACGGAAGTTTCAGCCTGGATGTGAACACTCAAGGCTGGCCGGATGCGGAATACACAGTAAAGCTGGAAGTGACCTCCCTGGCGGGCGTGAAGTCGTCGAATGAAACCGCAGTTACCAAAGACATCATCGCACCGAACGTCAGTTTCACCACACCGCTGCCGCCTGAAGTTGGCAATGCGCTGATTGTGGCCCTGCCGGTGGATGGCACCTGCGAAAGTGATGACGGTCCGGTTTCGATTCTTTTCCAGGGCACGACGCTGGCGACCTTCTCTTGCAGCAATGGCACTTTCAGCGGTCCGGTGATTGTGGGTGCGCTGAATGATGGCGCAACTGTTTTGCAGGTTTCGCAAACTGACAGTGCCGGGAACACGGGTACGGCCAACAGCTCTTCTTTCAACAAAGACTCTTTAGCGCCACTTTTGCCGGTGACTTTAGGTTCTTTAGGCAGTGCTCTTTCAAACAACGATGCGGATCGCTCCATCACTGTGACCGTGCCTGCCGATGCCACTCAATATCGCTATGTGATTGTGAAGGACACCGATTGCAGCAATCAGTGGGCGGCGATCATGGCCACCACTCCGGTTCCTGCGGGAACTCCGGCGACTTTAAGCTTTGCAGGTGATGGCGAATACCGCCTTTGTTTCATCGCCGGGGACCAGGCCGACAACTGGCAGCCCGACACGGCGGTTATTGAATCCGGCTCGGTCATCATCGACACCGTTGGTCCGGCGTTGAATATCACAAGCCCGTTGGCTGGCAGCAAACACAAGTCCGCGGTCACTGTTTCGGGGACATGCGAGGCCGGAACCTCTTTGAGCTTTGCCGGTGACTATACAACCTCTCCTTCCGCCGGGACCTGCAGTGTTGGAGGAACTTTCAGCTTTAACGTCACCCTGACGGCCGTTGATGGCCTAAAAAACTTCACCTTGTCCTCGACGGACGGCGCGGGCAACACAACAAATCACACCGCTTACTCTGTGATTCGCGATAATGTGATTGTGGCTCCGTCAGTCACTTTGAATTCAGCCAGTACCACAAACAATCCGGATGCACGATTCACGGTCAATGACTGCAGTGATGCAACTTTCATTATGATGAAAGAAATCAATGCGCCTCCGGCGTTGGGTGATTCCGGCTGGATTGCCTGCTCGACAGCGGCTCAGAACTATTCTTTTGATCTGAGTGCCAATGGTGACCAGCAAGGCCTTCGTAACGTGCGCTTCTACGCCCGTGATGAAGCCGGCAACGTTTCCACCGCGACTGTCTTTACTATCACTTATGACAGCAAAGCGCCGATTTTGACTTTGGATCCAGTGCCGACTCTGGCTATCAACATCAGCTATCCATTTGTGGTGTACATCACTGAAGCCACAGTGACTGCCGCAGACACGTTGTATTTGGACTATTCCACTGACGGCGGCACCACCTGGAATGTGGCTGCCAGTCGCGCGTTGGGACTTGCAGGTCCCATGAATAACAAATCCTTCACCGTGAATTGGACGCCAAATGCCTACAACACCAATGTGCTGGTGCGCGCACGTTTGACTGACAGCCACGGATTGACTGGCACCGGCACCAGCAATGCTTTTGATGTGATTCTGGACACCATCAAGCCCGTGATCACGGCAAGTGAAATGAAGATCAATGGGCAGCTTGATCCGGACGATACAGTACGGTCTTACGTCACCGTCAGCCTGAAAGCGTCAGATGCGGAAACTGCCGTCACCAAGTTCTGTTTAAAGACCACCAACAGCGCACCGAATGCCTCTGACAGCTGCTGGGTCAGCGTAAAAGCGCCAAAACCGGGCCTTGCTGAACTGCCGACGTTGACTCTGGTGGATTTTGATTTCTTCCTGGGAATCAATTTTGGCAGCTATAGCATCTATGCCTGGGTGATGGACGTCGGTGGCAATATCAGCACCAATTCCGCAACCCTTGAAAAGGACTATAACACCATCAACTATATCAACGATCCACCTCCCCTGGTGGCAAACTTCCTGACGGTGAATTCGACCACCCCGAATAATCCACCGAATACTTTTGATATGAACTTTGCCAATGGCGCTGCCGCTCACATCAGCTGGCAAGCCAGCGACAATGGCACGATCGCGAAAGTCGAACTGTTTTATGCCATCGACGGTCAGCCGTTCACTCTGATTTCAGATACACTGGCAAACAATTCCAGCAATGCAACAGCGTGTGCGTATTCGGCTCCGCGCACGGGTTGCTATCTTTGGAACTCGACTGTTCCCAACGACACTTTCTTTAAGCTGCAGATTCGCGTGACTGACAATAACGGACAAACCTCACAGGTCACCAGCCCCCCGCTGAACAGTGGTGCTTACAATCTTATTGCCGGAAACCAGGATCCGGGACATGACGGAAATGCCAAAAGCACCGTCTTCAATACCAATGTGAACACGGACACCGCGCCCGGCACTGTGCTGGTCACGACCGATGGAAAAATCTTCTTCAACGATTCCTCATACGGCATCATTTATATCGATCCGACCACCAACAACTCGAAGGTCCTTTTGCGTCTGGCGAAAGAAAATGAAAATGCCTTTGGAGATGGCATTCCGGTGGAACAGGCCCGGGCCGAGGCGATCTTGCGTACAGCGCTGGATTATCAAAACCGCATTCTGGTTTATGACCGCGACATGATTCGTCGAATCGACACCAACGTCACACCGATGACGATTGAAACCCTGATCGGCGCGGATCCGGCAGGAAATCTTGGAACGGACACCGCTGACACAGTGGCCGATCCACGGGACTTGAAAATCAATCTGATCAAGACTTCGTCAGTTGATGAAACCTGGTCAATTCGCCGACGTTCCCCGTTCATACCCATGCCTAACGGGGATCTTTATTTCATTTCGGAAAAACCCCAGACTGCCAAAGACAACGGGGGTCGTATCCGTCTGTATAAAGGTTCTTTGGCAGTTCCTCGCGTCGAAAGCGTGCGATTCTCGGGGGCCGGGGTCTTTGGTCAACCGACCTGGGATCTAAACACGATGCCTTATTCATTCTTCAGCCTAAGATTTGACCCTGCGTCCAGCGCTATTCAGAAAGCCTACGTTCAGGCAATCTACAGTGTGCCGGGCAATGCCTACGGCCCGATGACAGAGCTTGATCCGGTGACCCTCGTTGGTAATGGCGTGTTCCCGAATCATCCTTTTGGGAACTCTTCACTGACTTATTATGATGTTCAGGGCATGGACGGCCGAGTTTACCGCGCCAATCGATCCACCGAAAATGGCGTCAGCCAGCTGCAGGATGATGGCACCTGGGTGCGGGTTCTGGGAACCGGTGCTCAAGGGGAATGTGCGGATGGAGTCGACGCGACTTCCTGCCCGGTCGCACTGGATGACGTCTTTGTTGATCGCTATGGCCGAATCTTCTTCTCGGCGCGCGGAATTATCCGCACCGTTGTGAATGGAAAGGTCTATACCCTGTTCGGTCAGCGCAAAGACGCTGGCGATGGCGGGTCCGGATTTGATATGCGTCTGGCATCCGTCACCTACATTGATCACAGTGTGGGCGATGGCGTGATGTTGTTGGATCACCAGCAAAACAAACTGCGTGAGATATTCCCGGGGGCTTCTCCGGAAGTCCGTCTCGTGGCCGGTGATGGCGCCAATGCGGGAGTCAATTTCGGCATTGCCGCCAATCTGCAGTCCATTCTCTTGGGGAACTGGTGGGATGCCAACCAATTCGCCACCAATCCTGACAATGGTGATGTCTACATGAACTGCGCCAGCAACAGAGTGCTGACCACCCCTCCAAGCACTTACACCGTTTATCACAGCATCTGCCGCCTGAATCGCACCACCGGCATGTGGGAAGAGATTCTGAACGGTGAAGGAGCCACACCAAGCTATACCCAAGCTTCGATCAATTATGGCGACCTGCTGCTGGCCGGTTATTCGCCCGAGATCGTGGCCTACAAGGCCGGTGATCTTTTGATGAACAATCTTTACTGGAACGGAACGGCCCACAACAATGCCACCTTCCGTCTGATCACCCCCACCACCACCCATCACGTCGGTGGGCGTATTAGCGTGGATTCTGATTCCGACGACTGTCCGGATGGACTTTCCACGGACTGCTCTTTGGGCGTCGCCGGGGTTCACCGGGTGGCTGCGCCCGTGTATTTTGATCAGCTCAGTGGCTGGATGTACACGCCGCCATTGAATGCTTCGATCCTGACGGCAAAAATGCACGTGCTGTACTCAGGAAATGTTAAAACGCTGCTAACCCTGCCGCAGATTCCAAGCGCCTATGCTTATGATTCCGCAGGATCTGCGATTTACTACTGTGGAAATGTTGATAAGAAACTATATAAGGTTGCGATACACAATGCCGGGGATCTGGGAAATACCGCCGTATGGCCATTGGCTTCCGGGACTCACTTTACCATCACCGAGCTTCCGATGCCGACGGATTCCATCACCTGTCAGGGCCGTCGCATTCTGATCAAAGCGGCGTCAGGGCCGAAACCAAAACGCCTGGTCTTTATGGCCATGCAAAATGGTCTGCCGGCCGTTTCTGAATACTTTATTCCTTAATTAGAAATGCTTTTTCCATTCCACTTCGTGGGCCATGTATTCGGTCAGCATATGCAGTTCTTCTTTCAGGCGGACTTCATTCCAGCCCAGCTTTTCCTGAAAGACTTTGCCGATTTCTTCCATGTGCTTTACTCCGTGATTGCGGTCCGCCAGGAATAACGGAACCCGGCGTGCAAAGAAGTCTCGCATATGCAGACACATTGTGGAATCAATCGCCTGAGCTGCTTCCAACTGCCAGTAGGTCATGTCAGAAGAATACTTGTTCAGAATCTCTTCGCCTTCCATGCCATAACGCTCTGCCAGCAGACGCATGTCTTCAACCGGGTGCCCTGTTTCACGCGCCCACAGATCCGCCTGAATCTTGGCTTGTTGGAAGGCATCAACACTGGTGTATTGATTCAATGGTTTGACGGTGTTTGATTTAGCCCAGGTCACACGCTCTTCAAACGTGAAAGACTTCAACGCCGCCTTCACGGTTTGTTCACACATCAAACGATAAGTAGTGTACTTTCCACCAGCCACAAACGTAATGCCGCGATCATCAGTCAGAATCGTGTGCTCTCGGCTGGTTTTTCCTTCGCTGCTGGATCCATCCGCCACCAAAGGACGAACGCCTGCATAGCTTGCGATAATGTCGTGAGCGGTCAGGTTGGCACCGGGGAAATAGTGATCCGTGATTGAAAGCAGATACTTCACATCTTCCGGTGTGGTAGTCACATTTTCCGGGGATTCCTTAAAGTCGGTATCCGTGGTTCCAATAATGATCATCTCATGACGGGGAATACCGAACACAATGCGATCACTTTTTTCCGCACCCATCACCACTGCACTGGTCAAAGGCAGACGGTGCTTCGGTAATGTCAGGTGGATCCCTTTGGTTGGACGAAGAATCTTTTTCCAGTCTTTAAAGATGCTTTCACCCAGCTCATCTGTCCATGGGCCCACGCTGCTGATCACGTGACGGGCTTTGATAGAAAACTTTTCTTTGGAGTGCTGGTCTTCGCACTTTACCGATTGAATTTTTCCATCCGGGCCAAAATGAACCCCGGTGGCTTTCACATAGTTCACACACAGCGCGCCGTTTTCATTGGCCGATCTCATGGTTTCATGAACCAGGCGGTCGTCATCCATATAGGCGTCAGAATAAACATAAGAGCCCAGCAGGTTGTTGGGACGGATTGCCGGCATTCGCTCGATAGAGGCTTGGGCATTCAGACGCTCATGCATCTCGGGCGCCTGGAACAATGACAAGGCATCGTACAGCCACATACCAAGACCCATCTTACCCATGCCCACACGGCTTTCCTGATAAAGAGGAATCATGAAACGCAGCGGATGCACCAGATGCGGCGCCATTTCAAACAAACGGCCTCTTTCATTCAGTGCCTCGAAAACAAGTTTGAACTCCATGTTTTCAAGATAACGAATGCCGCCGTGAATAAGTTTGGAAGATTTTGACGACGTGCCAGAAGCAAAGTCACGGGCCTCAATCAAAGCCACACGCATGCCGCGCGCCGAGGCGTCCCGCGCCACCCCTGCTCCATTGATTCCTCCTCCGATTATCACCAGATCAAAATCCTGGGATTTCATCTTGTTGATATTTTGAATTCTGTTTGCGAAGGAGAAATTCTTCATGGCTTATCCTTTTGTCGTCTTGACGGAAAGAGTCCCCGGCTGCCAGCTTTCGGCCTTGAAAGCTTTTACAGAGTTTGGCACTCCGTTGTCGTTAGGGAAGTAAACCCGTTGCAGATGCTTTTCGCGGCCCAGTTTATAGGCCAGCTCACAAAGTTCATCCCGGGCCTGCAAGGAGTTGTACTGAACATGCTCCACCCACAGCGTCTGCGTCTGCCCATCGAGGAACAACAACGGCTGGGCAATGAAATAGCCCATCAGTTTGTTGGTGTCCTGCTCCAAGGCCAGAAAGCTCCAGCCCAGGGCAATGTAATGGTTCAGAGCCTCGACGCGGAATTTGGAATTCCATGTGGCAATCATTCGTTCCATTTCATCCGGATAGGTTTCTGCGAGTTTCTTGTTTTCCAGATCCAAAATCTGTTGCAAATCTTCCGGCTGAATCACGCGGCAATACAGGCTCATGCCCTCAGGTCTCCTTGTCATTTTACTTTTCATATTTCATACTAAGACACTATGAAATACAAAGACTATTCCACCGACATTTGGAACCGCATAAATACGACACTGGACCAAGTTTTAAAACAGGATTCTGCACCCGTGGCCGCCTTTGATGCGGATGGTACTTTGTGGGATACCGATCTTGGGGAGACTTTCTTCCATCACCAGATCGACAACAAACTTGTGACTCTTCCGCCACAACCCTGGGAGCACTACGAAAACATGAAAGCCGCAGATCCGCGCAAAGCCTACCTTTGGCTAGCCCAAATCTGTCAGGGACAAAAACTGGAGCAGGTGCACCAGTGGGCCATCGATGCGGTCAAAGGTCACTTCCCGGTTCCTGTTTTTTTGGAACAAAAAAAATTAATTGATCTGTTTATTTCCAAGGGTGTGAAAGTCTACATCATCACCGCTTCGGTAAAATGGGCGGTGGAACCCGGCGCTGAAATGCTGGGACTGACCAAAAACGACGTGCTGGGTGTGGAAACGCAGGTGGATAACGGCGTGATCAGCGATCGCCAAAAAGGCACTATCACTTATTGCGAAGGAAAAGTGGAAGCACTTCTGGAAGCCACCGGCGGCAAAAAGCCGTTCTTTGCTTCCGGCAACACCATGGGGGATTACAACCTGCTGCAATCAGCGACGCATCTGAGCCTAGCCGTCAGCGCCGCTTCCCGTGATGACAAACTTTTCAAAACTGAAAAGGAACTGCAGGAGAACGCAGAAAAGTTCTCCTGGCTGTCCCATCGCTTTATCTAACGAACAAGTTTATTCATGTTAAAGCGATAGCTTAATGTCAGATTGAACTGATTGGCCTTGTTTGGATATTTCAAGTTTTCCTTGGCACCTTTGCGATCCAGCTGGGTGCTGCCATACTCAAAACCGATATCCAGATTCTTCAGACCCAAAAGATTACGACAGGTGGTGCCGGCAGCCCAGCCGCGCACCCCGCGAACCTTTTCAAACGTAAATTCACCATCGGCAAACGCAGCGTCCGTATTGAACACATGCTGGTTGTAATAGAAGTCCCAGGCACAGGGCCCCGCCTCCACCCCACGCATCGCCACTTCCACACCATGAGCTTTTGAATTCACATGCTGGGCATGAGGACGACGGCCGTTGCCATCACCTTGTTTGTTGCGGGTGAAGTCCGCGCGGAAGACGCGCACTTCGGCCTCACCGTACTTGGATGTGAACATGTATCCCAAGTAAGTGGTCATATCATCCTGGGCTCTTTTTTCACCCGGGAAGCTTCCCACGTCTCCATGCGCACCCGTCACTCCGATGTACAGGTCATGATTTTTCAGATACGGAGCTGACTTGTCGAAGACCTTGCGAAGGGCATTGGCTACGCGCAATTCCACCGTCCCACCATAGGCTGGATAAGAATTCGCGCGTGAGTCCGCCGGATCCAGACTGGATTCACCTTTGATGGTGTCCCCGTCCACCACACTGAAGGACGCCAGCAACACGCGGTCCAGCTCTTCTTTCAGCTGATAGTTCATCTGAATGCCTTTGTCATAGCGAACCATCAAGCCATAGGGAGCTGTCACATAGTAACGACTGGGCTTACCCTGCAGTGGGTTCAGGCCGCTGACCGGGAACGCTCCGGCCAGAACCGTCACATCCTGAGAGTCGGTCATCCGGATATTGGCACCGATGTTGGCCAGGAACCACGGACGATCCACATAGCCATCCGCGCGCAAACGATCTGAGTTGTGAAAGTTCTGTTCATTTTTTTCATTGTAGTCGAGCACCTGATTTTTCGGGATGGCGCTGATCGAAATAAATATTTGCTTGAAATGGCGATTGGCGAAAGTTTTGGATATCTTTCCTTCCACCTCTGTGACCATGTCGCCCATCGAAGTTTCGTTACCACCTTCTCGGCGAAGATCATTGTTGATGACCGCCGCCACCTGAGCGGAAGCAGAGCCCTCCAGACAGATGCCTTCGTGGTAAATTCCAACCCGGTCGTAACACTCATAGGATTGATCTGCACCTCTCCAATAGGCGTTTGTGTCCCAATGGACGGTTTTATCTGCGGCTCCCGCAGGGCCGGCGGCAATCAAAAGACTCACCAAGCCCAGCTTGTTCCAGTTCACTGAATTGTTTTTCATGGATATCTCCTGTTTAAGTTTTCAAAGCCTTAGAGATCAATGATTGTGCCAAGCAGGTGTTCCGTACCAGATCAGCAGAGGGTCGTTCCGACCGGTGCTTGTTACAGAGCTTCCACGATAGCAGCCGCAAATCCGCTCCCACAGCAACAACCAGCGCCCGGAAACTCGCCGAACGTTTCACCCAGCAGACCCGAGGAACACCTCCACCGAGGCGGTGGAATATTCCATTAGATCTCTCATATTTGTTGCTGCGAATTTGCTGTCGAGTATATAGCGGACCTTGCACGAGGTGATACGATGACTCTTGAAGCCGACTTTGCATTGGACGAGCTGTTTTTTTCCAAGACTGATTTTAAAGGGCGGATCGAGTCAGGCAATCAAGTCTTCATCAGAGTCAGCGAGTACTCAGAAGAGGAAATACTGGGTCGCCCCCACAACATCATTCGCCATCAGGACATGCCCCGCAGCGTTTTCAAACTGTTCTGGAGCTATCTGCAAAACAACCTGCCCATTGCCGCCTTCGTCAAGAATAGATCGAAGAACGGAAAGTACTACTGGGTCTTTGCCATGGCTTTTCCGATGTCCGATGGGTATTTGTCGATCCGCCTGAAGCCAACTTCCGTCTTTCTGGGCGAAGTGCAAAAGATCTATGCAGAACTGGTTTCCCGTGAAAACTCAGGACTGAGCGTGGAGCAAAGCCAGGACCTTTTACTTTCAGAACTTCTTAAGCGGGGCTTTCATAGCTATGACGCCTTTATGACCCGAGCCCTGCTGGAAGAAATGAAGTCCCGTGACCAGCTGCTGCTGCACTTTGAAAAAAAATCTTCTTTGACTGCCGA
The DNA here is from genome assembly GCF_048286975.1 of Bdellovibrio bacteriovorus. Lineage (GTDB taxonomy): Bacteria > Bdellovibrionota > Bdellovibrionia > Bdellovibrionales > Bdellovibrionaceae > Bdellovibrio > Bdellovibrio bacteriovorus_H. The sequence continues at coordinate 643,365 of NZ_JBLVRT010000001.1, forward strand.
ACGCTCCGAACGCGTGGGCGAAATGCAGGAGGCCTCAGGTAAATGCACCAAAGCCGCACGCACGGCATTTGATCTGGCCGATTCACTGAACCAACGATTCAGCCGCAACAACCAGGCGCAGAACATCAGCGACATCTGCCGCGAAGTGCAGATCGTCACCACCAATCTGACCATCTCGGCCGCCAAACTGGGCGAAGCCGGGAAAACCCTCAGCGTGGTTTCCAAAAATCTGGAACGACTGGCGATGGAAATTGCCGAAAGTTCGCGGGAGTTTGACGAGATCTTTGCCAACTTCAGCGTCGCGGCTTCGCGCATGTACTTTTCAATGGCCACGTCACGCCTGCAAATTGAAATGATGAATCACCTGATCGACGAGACTCAAAGTTCTGAACAGGAGGAGTTCCTTTTAAAGAACTGCCATCTTTTGAAAAATCTTATTTCGGCCAACTTCGCCGACGTGGAAGAAACCGCCAAGAAATTAATCAAAGAAAACAAGTCCCTGAACCGCTCTATCAATATGCTGTCCAAGGTGACCGCCGGCATGGATGTGATTTGCGTTGTGGGGAAAATCGAAATGGCCCGGGTGAAGGAATTTTCCAGCGCCCTGGAGTCCTTACTCGGGGACATGGAGAATCTGACCGCGAGCTTTAAAAAGACCCTGCGCTCTATCGAAAACGAAAGCCAATGGGGACTGGTTCGATCCAGCGAGTTGAAGAATCATCTTTACGTGATTTCACAAAGCCTTCGTCATGTTGACAACAGCATGATGGCATAAAAAAAGGCCCACCTTTCGGTGAGCCTTTTTGGCATAAAACGCTTAAGCCTGGCCAACAACCTTTTCAATGTCAGCAATCTCTTTCGGAACAGACGAAGTCATATTCTCGGAACCTGAAGACGTCACACGCAGGTTGTCCTCGATACGAATACCGATACCACGGTATTTCTGAGGAGCCGACGCGTCGTCTGCAGGAATATAAAGACCTGGTTCGATCGTGAAGCACATGTTGGCTTCGATCGGACGCGGTTCATTCTTTTTGAAATACAAACCCGCATCATGCACATCCATGCCCAGCCAGTGGCCGATACCATGTGGATAATACTTTTTCTGCGCCAGCGCCTGAATCAGATCATCCTTGCGCCCGGACAACAAACCCAGATCCAACATCAGATCCGTCAGCAAAGACGTTCCCATGTCGTGCAGGTCTTTAAAGAAGATTCCAGGCTTTACATAGTCACAGATCTGCTTTTGAACTTTCAAAACACCTTCATACACACGCGCCTGCTCGTCCGTGAACTTGCCATTCACCGGATAGGTGCGGGTGATATCGCCCGTATAGTAATTAAACTCCGCACCGGCATCAATCAGCAACAGATCCCCGTCTTTGCAGACCTGATCGTTGAAGTTATAATGCAAAGTCGTCGCGGCATTTCCGGAAGCTACGATATAGTTGTAACCTTCACGGGCAGAACCTCTCATATAGAAGTTGTGCGCAAGCACCCCTTGCACCTGGCGTTCTGTCACACCCGGGCGGGTGAAACGCATTGCTGCCAAGTGAGCTTGAGCGGAAATTTCGCACGCCTCACGCAGCTGAGTCAGTTCGTATTCGGATTTCACCAGACGAAGCTCGCCCAGCAAAATATCCGCATCGTGAATCGCCAACAGGCCATTCCCCATGCGACCCTGAAGAGCTTTCACTGTCTGCAGAATTTCCTGCATCTTGTGATCCATCTCCTGGTTTTTGTACTGGCTGTAATAAACGCGGTCGACTTCCTTCAAAAGCTGAGGCGCCACCTTGGTCAGTTCATCAAACGGATAGGCTTTGTCGATTTTAAATTCGCGCTCGCAACCTTCCGGGCCATAGCGGAAACCATCCCAGGTTTCTCTTTCCACGTCACGACGGCGCACGAACATCACTGTTTCCGGAGTCAAACCCGGACGGTGAATCAAAACAGACTCGGGCTCTTCCCAGCCGGTCAGATAAAACAGATTGGAATCCTGACGGTACGGGAAATGGCAATCATGGTTACGAATGTATTCCGGATGAGAAGCCACTACCAGAGCGCCGCCTGGGATTTGCTCCCCGGCTTTCTTTCTTCTTTCGGAAAAGATGTTCATGTCATAGATGGGTTTTCTGCTCATAAATTCTCCTAAAGTCCCCACTTGCGGGTGAGACCCTTCAACTGACGGGCAGCTGAGTCTGCGCCCTTGTTCATGATCTCACGACGCTTGTCGAAATCCATAATACCATAGCTGGATGTGTCAAGCGAGATGACAGTGTCAACTCCTGGCAAAGGCTTATTATACAGTCCCGCGACTTCACTCCATAAGACGTTGTCAGTAGCGCTGGACTCCAGCGTGAAGGGTTTGGAACCCCCCGGAGCCTGCAGCACGTTGACCATCACGATATAGTTAGCCCCTTTTTGGCGCAGGTAATTCGCCAAAGCCGTGATGTCCCGAACGCCTGCCACACTGTTCTGATAAGGCTTAAAGAACGGCGGATACGCCATGCACGAGTACATCAACTGATCGATGCCTCCGCGGTTCATCAGGTATACCTGATTCTTCTTCAAGTTGTATGACGGACAGGCAAACGGCACTTTGAAGTCTTCCACTTTGGCGCGGTTGAATGCCACACCGACAAAGTCCTTCAACACCGTCACCTCGTTATTCTTGTTCACGCCGCCCAGAAGGGATTTTTTCAAAACCTCTTCATCCTTCAGCTTGAACATCTGCCACTCTACATCGTTGGCCAGTTCTTTGTTGGCGTAAAGGGCCGCCATCGGAGCGGCAAATTCAACTCCACCAATGGCATAAACCGGAACCTTGGCTCTTTGCAGCTCATGCAAGAACCCAATGTGCGCGTAGGTCTTGGCCCCGCCGCCACCCAGGATCACGCCGATCTTGGGCATTGTGGGAATCACAGGCGCCGGAGGAGGTGGTGGCGCCACCTCAGTGATTTCTTCGTCGTCAGCTTCCATCGGAGGCGGAGTGCCGACGTTTTCAGGCGGACGCGGTTGGGTGACTCCCGGACGACCTGGTGTTGGCTGCGGAGTTTTGCGGATGTCTTCACGGGTTCTCAAGTTTTGACAACTTGCCAGAAACAGGAACAAGACAATCCAACTAGATTTTTTTGGCAAAAACGAAGAACTCATTATTTCCGTCCTTTCCCTGAATCGGAGATGGGAAGTAGTCGAGAACCTTAAATCCATTTTGCGAACAAAGTTCCTTTATTCGCGTCTCGACTTCTTTGTACAGTGAAACATCTTTGACTATACCCCCCTTGGCAAGGCCGTCAACGCCGACCTCGAATTGGGGCTTCACCAGACTTAAAAGACAGCCTTCAGTCTTAAGAAAATGCGCCAATTCCGGCACAATCAAAGAGATCGAAATAAAAGAAACGTCCATGACGACCAGATCAAACTTTTCCTTTGGGGTCGCCTGATTGACCGCTTCTTCACGGGAAAGATTTCGGGCATTGATACCCTCAATCACTGTCAGTCGCGGATTGGTAAGAAGGCTGCTGTGAACCTGGCCGTGGCCCACGTCCACACCCAGCACCTGGGCAGCGCCCTTTTGCAGAAGGCAATCGGTAAAGCCCCCTGTGGAAATACCCACGTCGAGAACTTTCAGGTCTTGCACGGAAACCCCGGCTTGCGCCAAAGCGCCTTCCAGCTTCAAGCCCCCGCGGGACACAAAACGATTTGCCGGACCGGCTTCAACTTCAATTTTTCCATGGTGGGAGTCCAAAACGGCAAAGCTTGCCTTTTTCAGAATGCGCTTTTGCGAATTTTCAAAAAGAAAAACCTGACCGGCCTCGATCAGTTCCTGAGCATGAGTGCGCGACTGCGCCAGACCCTTTTCGACAAGATAAAGATCCAAACGCAGTTTATCGCTCATATTACACCTGACGGTTTTGATTAAAGCTGATCAGATACTCCAAAAGCGGAGCATCGGCAGAAACCTTGTGCAATTCCGCCAAAGTCGAAGCACTGACATCCTTCAAATAGGTCTTTGTGCCCTCAAGACCCAGGATACCAGTGAAGCTGCGAAGATCCTGACCTTTTTCGCCGTGATCCAGAACATCATCGGCCACTTGGAAAGCAAGGCCCAGGCCTTCGCCGAATTTTTTAAGACTTTCAATTTCAGTCGGCTTCGCCCCGGCAATCACAGCCGCACCCTCAACCGCCACACGAATCAACGCACCGGTTTTAAGACGATGCAGATGGGTTAGTTCTTCCAGTGACATTTGTTTGTCACCAGCACGCAGGTCAATTGCCTGACCGCCGACCATGCCTCGAATTCCTGCCGCCGAAGACAACAGGCGTGTTAACTGACCTACCAGGAAACTGTTGTCCCCATAATTTTCCGCAATCAGCATGAAAGCTTCAGTCAAAAGAGCGTCCCCGGCCAGCAGGGCAAAGTCTTCGCCGAACACTTTGTGATTGGTGGGTTTCCCACGGCGCATGTCATCGTTATCCATGCACGGCAGATCATCATGAATCAAAGAATACGTATGAATCATTTCCACGGCAGCGGCGAAAGGCAAGATGCGCTCTTTACCGGCACCAAACAACTCACCGACCAGCAAAGACAGAACCGGACGGAAACGTTTTCCGCCATTGGTGGCGGAATAAAGCATGGACTTTCGCAACTCAGAAATGGCGCTGCCTGCTGGCAGCTCCATATCAGACAGATATTTTTCCACAAACTGGTTCACAGCCTGGGTGCGCGCGGCGATTTCCTGATCAATCTGAATTGCGAGATCCAAGGCTTAGTTCTCCTCTGAAGTGAAATCAGTGGTCACCGGCTGGCCGTCAGCTCCCACAGACATCAACAGTTTCACTTTGGATTCAGCTTCATTCAGACGCTGATGGCATTCGCGGGAAAGCTTCACACCTTCCTCGAACAGCTTCAAAGACTCTTCCAAAGCCAGATCGCCTTTTTCCATCTTTTGCACGATCTCTTCAAGACGGCCTAGTTTCTTCTCAAAATCCATTCTATTCCTCCTTCACGCCATCCACGATGGCGGTCACTGAGCCCTGAGCCAGGCGGATATCCAAAAGGTCTCCCTTTTTCACCTGACTCGCAGATTTAATAACTTCAGAATTTTTGGTCACGATTGAATAGCCACGCTCAACCACCTTCAGGGGACTGAGACTATCCAGCATAGCCATGACCTTGCCCATGCGGGCCTTTTTTCTTTCAATCGAAAAATGCAGCGCCTTTTCAGAGCGTGCCTTCAGATATTCCAGATCCTTTTTCTTTTCATCAATCAGATCCTGGGGGCTTCCCAGTTTCTGACTCATCAGCTCCACCCGGTGGCGACGCTCCGCCAGACGGCGGTTGATCGCGAACTCCAGACGGTTCAATAGATCATCATTGCGAAGCTCCAGATCCTGCAAGCGGCGCTTCGGATCCACCAGGCGCTTGGAAAGACCCAGCATCTTTTCACGCAGGAACTTCATCTTCTTTTCAAAAGTCAGATGCAGCATGCGCTCCAGCGACACAACCTTGTTGGCCAGTTCGCCCGAGCTTTTCGCCACAAGTTCTGCCGCAGCCGAAGGTGTCGGCGCACGCAAGTCCGCCACAAAGTCAGCGATAGTAAAATCAATTTCATGTCCCACGGCAGAAATCACCGGGACCGGGCTTGCCGCAATCAAACGCGCAAGCCGTTCATCATTGAAACACCACATGTCTTCAATGGATCCACCACCGCGCCCGACAATCACCACATCCACACCCGGAAGGGCGGTGGCTTTTTTAAAGGCCTCGCAAATTTGTGGAGCTGCCGCCTCACCCTGCACGATGGTTGGAACCACCGTCACCTGGATGGCTTTGGCGCGACGGGAAAGAACGTTCAAAATATCACGAATCGCCGCTCCGGTCGGAGACGTCACGATCGCAATATGTCTTGGGAAAGTCGGAATCGGTTTTTTGCGGGCTGATTCAAACAAACCCTCAGCCTTCAATTTCATTTTCAGTTGCTCGAAAGCTTTTTGCAAAGCTCCGGCACCGACGGGTTCCATCATCTCGCACATCAGCTGATAGTTACCACGCGGCTCATACACCGTGATGCGGCCGCGAACGATGACTTCCATCCCATCGGCAGGTTTGAATTTCAAACGGGCGTTGTTACCACGGAACATCACGGCCGTGATCTGGGAGCGGGAATCTTTCAGGCTGAAATAAAAGTGACCGGAGGTGTGAGCCTTGAAGTTTGAAATTTCACCCTTCACCCACACCTGGCCGATCTGACCTTCCAGCAACTGCTTCACATAGATATTAAGCTGCTCGACGGAAAGCACGGAAGGTTCGTTGTTCTTCGTCAATAGGTCCGCAGCTCCAAGACTGGCTTGGGCTGAAACATCTGTTTTGCGAAGAGGCTGATTAGGAGAGTCCGACATGGGAGCAGAGGCTAATGCTCCCTCGGGGTGGAGTCAATACATTGAGAGTCAACGACCTATAGACTGGAGTGCCAAACGTTCTGAACGGACCACAATCCGCCCACGAAAAAGCACACCCAACCCAGGGATTTGTGTTTGGCCAAATTGGCATAGGCCTGACCCATGCGCTCCTGCCCGATGCGCGCCAGGACAGGGTTCTCCAACACAACAACCATCAGGAGTCCATAGAAAAAAACCACGAAGGGAAAAATAAAATCGAGCTTTTCTGGTGTCATAAGCAATTTATCGGAGCTTTACCGGAAAGTAAGAGTCCGGTTCGATTGACGATATAAAAAGACATGATAGAATGGTTTACAGAAGGGTTCGACGGCGTAAATCTCTATCGAAAATAAACCTTACAAGCATATTTTTGGGGACTGTCCCTGACAATGGTGAGCAAGCTCAGCTCGTACTGAGAAGCCTAAAGTTGTTATCATGGTTACCCACCTTAGCTAAAACAGGTTTACTTTTTCAGAGTGGTCTTCGAGCCTTTTTTTATTTGTCTCAAGCCGAGACAGTCCTGCAAAAAACTTCGTCATTTCCTCAATAATTTCGATTAAGAAATAGGGCTTTCCCGCGTTCAGCCCACCCCCCGTAAGTCCGATAAGTTCTACATGACTTTGAACCGGATGATGGCTGGTTTTATCAGCGCGTGGACTCTTATTCTGACAGCTTGTGGTGGTGGCGGCCTTGAAGGCGGCGACTATTCATCCAATGCCCCGGCCTCCCCTGAACCGACCTATTACGGCAAGCCCACCGACATGGATGCCTCCCAATCCGTGACCGTCACACTGCCGGCGAAGTTCCTTTATCGCGGTTTAAGCTTCACTCCAGGCAGCTCTACCAACGGACTGACCTCCGTGGTTTCTGCAGCCAATGCCATTCCGATCGCCTTTGCTGAATTCCATATCTATGATGCTTCCGGCACCCGCATCCAGCAGGGCGAAACCACCACCCAAGGGATTGCGTCCTTCAAGATCCCAAAGACGGCTGGCACCTACACGTTCAAAGTGTTCTCGCGCGCCTACAATGACTATTTGAAAGTGAGCGTCCTGGCAGACATTTATGCCAATACTCCTCACTATGCTGAAAAGTCCTTCACTATCACGGCTGGCGACATCACAGCCGGAACGAAGGATCTGACATCGACCCCGGTTTATGCCGAGGCCAACGAAAGCATTTCTTCCCGTGTTGAGGGCGGCGCCTTTAACATCATGTATGACATTCTGTTAGCGAATGAATACATCCGCAGAAATATCGGTAAGAACAACGGTGGCACCCCGTCCACAGACACCAACGCCTGGTGGGTGGCTGACAAAGTGACCGTATTCTGGAAAGCCGGATTTAATCCTTACTCTTATTTTGGCTCAAATTCTCCACTGTCATTTTATTCGCCGGGAGAGCGCAAATTATATATTTTAGGCGGCGTGAATGGTGATGTGAAGTCTTCGGACACGGACCACTTTGATGATTCAGTGATCCTGCACGAGTACGGTCATTTCCTTGAAGACGTCTATGGGAACTCCGGGTCTCCAGGGGGATCTCATACCGGGAACTTTGTCATTGATGCCAGACTTTCCTGGAGCGAAGGCTGGGCCAACTATTTCCAGGCGGCCGTACTGAGCGGTGCAGATGCCGCTTTCAACAGTGCCGATGAAAGTCGTGCACCGACAGATCCTCGGTATCATTATTACGTGGACACCTACGGCTATCGCGCTTCCGGCAACACGGCTGGGGTCAGCATTTCCTTCAACCTTTGGCAGGACGGAACGGCCGCCAGCTATGACAATACGTCAGCGGACCTTGCAGGCACAGGAACCTTCCGTGAAGTTTCTGTGTCACGCGCTTTGTATAAAGCCACCCGCAAGGATGATGCACAGTATGAAGCCACCAAATACGGCGGCGGCGTCACCTTCACCAATATTTGGAAAACATTCGCTGGCGAAGACACTTCAGGCCACAAGAAATCCAATCCAATTACGACAAGCCTTGTGAACACTACGACCTATCCGGTGCCAAGCGTGGGACTGTTTAACAATCTGCTCTCCCGCAATATCGGCGGCGCCAACGCAAAGTGGGATGCGATTCTGACGGAAGAAAAGCAGACCAAGACCACCAAGGACTATGCCTTCTATCTGGGCGCAACCGGCGGAGCCTGTTCAGGTACGACCGAGTTCACCGTCGGAAAAGAAGAACAGCTGATGACAGCCCGGGACAGCGTCAAGCGCTCGGACCAGCAGGTGAACAACGACTTCTATCTTTACTATCACGATGGAACTTCCACGACCCTGGGGTTGAGTTACACCAGTACCAAACTGGATTTGGACCTTGTCTTGTACAAGAAAGACTACGTCTACTTTGAAGATACTTACTGGAAAGCCGGATATTCATCAGATTACATCGTAAAACAAAGTCGCAATGTGGCCACCACTTCGGAGAGTATCTCCCTAAGTGGAGTGCCGGCAGGATACTACATCCTTAACGTTAAGATTAATGCCTATAACAAAACAGCATCGCAGATGAACACCAATGCGACCTACAGCTTAACCAAAGGGGGGGCCGCCATATGTGGAACCGAAAGATAACCATCACCGCAGTTCTCTCCCTGGCAGTTGGCGTTTCCGTTTTCTCATTCGCGGGGAAATCGGAAAACCGCACACCCGCCTCCACTGGCAAGTCCACGTGGCGACCGGCTCCTGTTGGCAAGCATCTGGCTCTTTTCCATGTTGAACTAAAATCCGAGGACGAAATCCCTGAATCCGGCAGCGACGAAGTGAACCTTGTCGGCCGCGTTCTGGTGAATCAGACCCTGCAAGGGGATCTGGCATACACCTGGTCCCTGCCGGAAGGCGTGAGCGTTGTTGACGGCATCACCTCTGACACTTTGTCCGGCGTTAAAATCGGCCAGGTGGTTGAACTAAAAATCACAGTGACGGGATTCTCGAAAGAAAAACAGAAAGCCATCTCTTTGGCGGTGAAAGCTTTGGCTCAGGAAGAAGTTCTGGGCAATTCAGCGGTGATTGTCAGCCGCAACGAAGACACCATGGAAGCCACAGCGCTTGATATGAAAAGATCCGCAGAAGAACAACTGGGATCAGAGACAGTCCACCGTCGTCGTAAATAGAAACCCACGAATCTCTCCGTTGCGACGGAGAGAGCTCGCATAACGAGGCTCCACTTCAAAGCGCCGCAGGCCCTCTGAACACAGTTCCCACAATTGATGCTTTCCCACCTGAAACCTCATGGTTCCCGGGACCTTGCCACTGAGCAGATCCAAGGCCGCCGCAAAGAGGTTCCGGGTCACCGCCTCGTCACGCCCGTAAAGCTTCCACCACTCAAGGGTATAAAGCTCTTCCAGAGTGTAGGTTGAAACCTCAAAGAAGCGCAGGTTGCGGAAGATTTGCAGATTGTCGCTGGTATAGATCTCGACGATATTCGACATTTCAAGCTTGTCGAAGAAGTCCGAAGAAGGCACAAGACCCCACCGGCGCAGCGCTTTCCAGCAAAAGCGCGGAGAGTCTTTCAGTGAGTAACTTTCAGCCTGAACTTCCTGGCAGATCTCCACATAATCTTTCAGAGTTTGCAGAGCCAGGTCTTTTTGCTCATCTGCGAGCCGACAGAAGTGCTGCAGAGAGGGGTCACGGTAGGGTTTGACGGACAAACCCTCTTTTTGCAGAACCAGCGAGAGGCGCTCACACAGCAGACGAAATCTTTCAACCTTGTCCGGAGTTTGCTTCTGAGCACCTTGCGCTGACTGCATTCATCCTCACATCGGGATAACTTCAATTGTTGGATTGAATTGATCCCGCAAAATTCCCTCGATGGCCATCAGTGTACCTGAAGTGGCACTCGGGCAGGTTCCACAAGCTCCCTGATAGAAGACATATAGCTTGTTGTCTTCATATTTCACCACATCCAAGTCCCCGCCGTCACCTTGCAAACCGGGACGGACCGTTTGGTCCAGAATCTCTTCGATCTGCTGGACCTCCGGAGGCAGGCTGGCACGGCGAAGTTTCTTTTCATCCATCTGAGTCACTGCCGGGTTGTGCGCCGGCATGCGGGTCTGAATCACCGAACAAACGTTGCGTTGAATCTCTTCCGGATCCGCATCAAAGTTGTGCGTGATCGTAATCACGTTCTGGAAGAAGTGAACCTGACGAACGCCCTCCACCTGGAACAAGGAAGACGCCAGAATGCTCTGCTCAGCTTCCTTGGCATCAGCATAGGTCGCCTTGCCGTCATTCAATACAGCGCGATCCAAAACGAATTTCCACGCATTGGGGTTTGGAGTTGCCTGAATACGAATCAGTACATCTTGGGTGCTCATAACAACATCTCCCGGGCCTTCACCACGGCTTTAACCATAGAATCAATATCTTCACGATTATTATACACTGAAAGGGACGCTCTGACTGTGCCTGGAACTCCCAAACGCGCCATCAGGGGTTGCGTACAATGGTGTCCTGCTCTGACAGCCACACCTTCTTGGTCCAGAATCTGACCAATGTCAGAGTGATGAGCCCCTTTCAGATTAAAGGACAAAATCGCCCCTTTATCCGGAGAGGTTCCATAGATTTTCAAATCCGGAATCTCCAGAAGCTTGCCAGTTGCGTAGTTCAAAAGATCCATCTCATATTTATGAATCTTATCCAGACCGATGTTCTCAACGAACGTCAGCGCTGCATGCAAACCCACGGCACCTTCCACATGCGGAGTTCCGGCCTCAAAACGAGTCGGCACATCATTGAACGTGGTTTTTTCGATCGTCACCTTGGAGATCATGCTGCCACCACCCTGATAAGGGGGCATCTGATCCAGAATCTCTTTTTTCCCGTACACAGCCCCAAACCCAAACGGGCCGAAAAGCTTGTGCGCAGAAAACACAAAGAAGTCGCAATCAATATCAGAAACATTCACCGGCAACTGAGACACGATCTGCGCCCCATCCACCAGAACCTTCGCACCCACTTCGTGAGCAAGCTTGGTTAAAAGTTTCATGTCTGTGTTCGTGCCCAGAACATTCGAAGACGCGGTGAACGCCACCATCTTCGTGCGGGCGTTCAATTTCTTTTTGAAGTCTTCAAGATCCAGCTCGCCATTGTCCAGAATATCCGCGGCCACAACTTTGGCGCCGACTTTTTCCGCGACCATCTGCCAAGGCACGATGTTTCCGTGATGTTCCATCACGGTGATCAGGATCTCATCCCCGGCCTTCAAGTTGGAAAGGCCCCAGGAATTTGCCACCAGGTTCACGCCCTCGGTGGTGCCACGAACAAAGATGATTTCTTCGGACTGACGGGCGCCCAGGAATTCGGCCACCTTCTGGCGGGCCGCTTCGAAATGCCCGGTCGCCACGTCACCCAGATAGTGCGCACCCCTATGAACATTGGAAGTTTCATAAGAATAAAAATGCGCAATACGGTCGACCACCGATTGCGGCTTCAAAGTTGTCGCACCACTGTCCAGATAAACCAGGTTCTTGCCATGAACTTTCTGAGTCAAAGCCGGAAACTGGGATCTTACAGAGGCAAATATGTCGTCTAGATTACTCATATCACTTACCGATTCAGGGCAAGGCTGCTGAACGCCTCGTCCAGATGGCGAGACAACCATTTCTGGATGTTCTCGTCGGAAATTTTGTAAATCACTTCAGAAAGATACCCGTAGCTCAGCATCGGGATGGCTTTCTCTTTCGGAATGGCGCGGGACTGCAGATAGAACAGTTCTTCACGGTTCAACTGACCCACTGTGGATCCGTGCGCCGCTTTCACATCGTCAGCATAAATCTGCAGACAAGGTTTGCTGTCAGCTTCCGCTTTGCCGCTCAAAAGAAGATTATTATTCAACTGGGCCGAGTTGGCTTTCTGCGCACCCTTTTCGATGCGAACAGTTCCGCAGAATACCGCACGGGACTCCCCGTCCAGGATTCCTTTATAAAGCTGATTGGTATTGCACTCGCCAACCTTATGGTTGATCAAGGAAGTGTTGTCCACATGCTGATTGCCACGAACCGCGTACACACCCAGAATTTCCGTATTGGAACCAGGGCCGTTCAAGATCACATCCAAAGAATGACGGGACAGTCTGGCGCCCGTCGCAAAAGCCAGGCTTTCCACGTTGGCGTCTTTTTCAACCACCAGACGTGTGCGACCGATATTCACCGCACTTTCGCTTTCAGCCTGAACACGCACGTACACAAGCTTGGCACTTTCTCCAACATGCACATCACTGACAGAGTTTGCAAAGTAAGTGGTGCCAGCTTTGCCGTAATGGCTTTCCAGCACACGCACGGAAGAACGCGCGCCCACGTCAAGACTCAGGCGAGGATTTACCATCAGTGATGGGCCCCCTTCCGCAGACGTGAAGAAGACGAAATTCACAGGTTTTTCCACAGACGTTTCTTTGGCAACAGTCACCACAAACGGTTTTGCCATATAGGCGCCGTTCAAGGCATCAAAGGTGTCATCAAATTGTGCCGGATACTGGGAAAGTTCTTTTAGACTCACACCCGCTGGCAATTCTGCCGACAGGGTCTTGTTCAATACACCGTTAAAGAAAACGATATTGGCAAATTCCGGATTCAGATTTTTTTTGATTTCTACCAGAGTTTCGTGGCTGGGCTCTACCGGGTTCACTGCGCTTGGCAGGAACGTGCCTTCGTTCAAAGTCTTCACGCTGGTATAATGCCAGTCTTCATCCTTGCGGGTCGGAAGACCTTTATTCAGAGCATAGTCATACCCGGCCTTGCGGAAAGCGGACAATGCGCCTTCTGCAGGGTTGGATTGACTGAATTTTTCATAGCTCGTTAACAGGTTCATAGTCACTTCCTATACCGTCAGCCAGTCGTAGCCTTTTTCTTCCAGCTTCAGCGCCAAAGAGCTGTCGCCAGTCTCGATGATTTTGCCGTTCGCCAAAACGTGAACGAAGTCCGGTTTGATATAATCCAACAGACGCTGATAGTGAGTGACCAGAATGATCGCGTTGTCTTTACGGCGAAGTTTATTCACCCCTTCAGAAACAACACGCAAAGCATCGATGTCCAGACCCGAATCTGTTTCATCCAAAAGCGCCAGACGCGGGGACAAAACCGCCATCTGCAGAATTTCATTTTTCTTTTTCTCACCACCAGAAAAACCTGTGTTCACCGGGCGATCCAGGTACTCAGGCTTCATGCTGACCAGTTTCATTTTCTGATAAAGGAATTCACGGAACTCGCCTTCCGGCATTGGTTCAGAACCCTGGTGCTGCAATACAGAGTTGAAAGCCGTGTGCAGGAACGTGAAATTGGAAACACCCGGAACTTCAATCGGATACTGGAATGCCAGGAAGATGCCTTCTTTGGCTCTTTCATCCGGCTCAAGATCCAACAAGTTGGTCATGTTGAAGTTCACTTCGTATTTCACTTCACCGGAAGTGACTTCATACGCCGGGTGACCGGCAAGCACTTTGGAAAGTGTGGATTTGCCGGAACCATTCGGGCCCATGATGGCATGAACTTCACCCGGTTTCACTGTCAGGTTCAGACCTTTCAGGATTTCTTTTTCTTCAACTCTTGCATGTAGGTTTTTGATCTCTAGTAAATTCATATTTCACCTTTATTGAGCTGCTTCAGCCACGCTCTGCCGGCCCTAGCCGACACTATTCTCAAGTTTCATTTCGATCAGTTTTACGGCTTCGACAGAGAATTCCAGAGGAAGCTCTTTAAAGACCTCTTTACAGAAGCCGTTCACCAGCATCGAAATTGTTTTTTCCATATCCAGACCGCGGGACTGCAAATAGAAAATCTGATCTTCACTGATACGTGAAGTCGTCGCTTCGTGCTCAATCGTCGCAGTTTTGTTTTTCACTTCAATATAAGGATAAGTGTGCGCGCTGCTTTGATCGCCCACCAGCATGGAATCACACTGGGAGTAATTGCGCGCATTTTCCGCCGAAGGCAGGATCTTCACCTGACCACGGTAAGCATTGGAGGACTTGTCCGTGGAAATACCTTTGGAGATGATCGTGCTCTTGGTGTTTTTACCAATGTGAATCATCTTCGTGCCGGTATCCGCCTGCATCAGATCGTGAGTCAAAGCCACAGAGTAGAACGCCCCTTCAGAGCCTTCACCCTGCAAAATGCAGGAAGGATATTTCCAAGTGATCGCAGAACCGGATTCCACTTGGGTCCAGGAGATCTTGGAATACTTCCCAAGAGCTTTTCCACGCTTGGTCACAAAGTTATAGATACCACCACGGCCTTCTTTATCGCCTGTGTACCAGTTCTGAACTGTGGAATACTTGATCTCGGCATTGTCCAAGGCCACAAGTTCAACCACTGCGGCGTGCAGCTGGTTTTCATCACGTTGAGGCGCCGTACAGCCCTCAAGGTAATTCACGTAACCGCCTTCATCACACACCAGCAAAGTTCTTTCAAACTGACCGGTGTCTTTGGCGTTGATACGGAAGTAAGTGGAAAGATCAATCGGACAACGAACGCCTTTCGGGATGTAACAGAATGATCCGTCAGTGAAGACCGCCGCATTCAAAGCGGCATAATAGTTGTCCGTGTGAGGCACAACAGAGCCCAGGTACTTTTTCACCAGATCCGGATGTTTGTGAATCGCCTCAGAAATAGAACAGAAGATCACACCGGCTTTATCCAGCACTTCGGTGTGAGTCGTGCCCACAGACACAGAGTCAAACACCACATCCACGGCAATACCGGAGATGCGCTTTTGTTCGGTCAGCGGAATACCCAGCTTCTCAAATGTCTTGATCAGCTCCGGATCCAGATCATCCAGAGATTTTGGTTTGTCAGCTTCGTCCGTCGCTTTTTTCGGCGCGGAATAATAGCGGATCGCCTGGAAGTCGATCTTCGGATAAGACACGTGCGCCCATTCAGGCTCCACCATCGTCAGCCAGTGACGGAACGCCTTCAAGCGGTATTCAAGCATCCACTCTGGCTCGTTCTTTTTTGCAGAGATCAGACGAATGATGTCTTCGTTCAGACCCAGCTGAACCTGATCTGTTTCAATGTCGGTGGTGAAACCGTATTTGTATTCGTAACTTTCCAGCGGATTGCTGGAGGATTTGTTATTATCCATGGGCCACCGCCTCTGAGGATTTTTTCGCTGGCATTGCCATTCTTTCCACCAATAGTTCTTTCAGGCTCAGGCTTTTGTAGAAGTCTGTAAGTCTGTCGTTCAAAGCTGTGATCGGAGACACGATGTTGCAGGTGCCTTGAATTTCACAAGGTGCTTCCTTGTGCAGGCATTTCACCAACGCAGTTGGTCCTTCAATCACCTCAACAAGGTCGTGTATGGAAACCTTCGCAAGGTCTTTAGTGATTTGATATCCGCCATTAGCTCCGTATTCGGCGCGCAAAATCCCACCCTTTTGGGCCATCTGCTGCATCACACGAGCAGTCGCATCAAAAGGTGTGTGGAATGAATCCGACACTTCTTTGGCGGTTGTGAGCTCCCCGGGGATCTTTTGGCTCATGTATTTCAGAGCCATCAGAGCGTATTCAAGCTTGCGATTGATTTTATTCATGTAAGGTTCCCTTCACCGGCGCCCTCAGAGGGTCCTCTGCGGACACGGCGTCGCCTTCTATCTAATAGAAAGCCAATTGAAAAACAAGGCGAAATACGCCTAATTTTAACGTATTTAAGGTTATGACAGGAATCTTTCCTTCTGTTTTGAAAAAATGTGCTGATTTCAAAGTCTTAGGATGCTATACGAAGGTCCTATGAGAATCCTTTTCATTACCGCTGTCAGCTTCCTTATCCTTGGTATTTTACTGCTTATGGCCCGTATATGGGGCTTGGGCCAATCCTTCCCGGTCTACGAACACGCCTTCTTTTCTGGCCCCGCTCCGATCGTGATCGTCAAAGCCGACACCCTGGAGAAGGTTCAAGAGACCCTGAAACTCAAACCTGATGCCGTGATCTGGGCCGATGTGCGCATCTCCCAGGACAAAGTGCCGTTCATTTTGCCGGCCAACCGCGACCGTGAATTCATCGATATGAAGATGGCCGAACAAAAAGCCAATCCGACGGCCAAGATCATGACCGGTGGAAAACTGTCGGAATATCCGTGGGAGCAGATCAACGAGTTCTATAAGACCACTCCGGCACTGAAAGAATACTACGAACAGTTCCCGGAAACGCGCTTTGTCCTGAATGTCGTGGATAACGTGCACGACGTGCATTCCACAGTGGTCAACGCCATTGATGCTTTCAAACCCAACAAACGCACGCTGATTCAAAGCGACGCTTTGATCGTGATGACAACCATCAAAGAGCTGAAACCAGAATGGGTGTACGGCACCAGCCATCCGGATATTATGAGATTGCTCAGCTTTGATTCGTTGTGGATTCTGCCATCGACTCAATTTAAGGGTGATGTGTTCATCGCTCCATTTACATTGATGAAGCGTCCGGCGTTCAACGACGAGATCATCACAGAGATGCGTCGTCGCAACAAAAGAATCTTCCTGGGTCCTATCGAGAATGAAGCTCAGCTTGCTGATGCAACTCGCTATAAGGCAGAAGGCCTTATCACGACGAATTTGCCAGAATTGCTCCGTCTTCTAAACCAAGGTCCTGCTCAATAGGTTGATCCAAAATGCATTTGGGCATATCTTTTTAAGACGTACCTTAACGGAGGTCTAGATATGTCCCCTATTTTTGTCAACGCGGCCCAAGCTGCACCCTCTGTATCAGTGAACACCAGCTCCATTGATGCTATCGCTCAAGCAAGTCCCATTGTTCAGCTGACTTTGTTGATGCTGATTGTGATGTCCGTTTTCTGCTGGGCCATTGGTTACTCCAAATATGTCACGTTCAAAAACATGAAACAGTCCGATGAACTGTTCTTGTCCAAATTCTGGAAGGTAAATTCTTTAGACACGTTGTTTGAAGACATCGACCAATATAAAGACTCCTCTGTCGCCCGCGTGTTTAAAGCCGTGTACCTGGAGATGAAAAAGATCTCTGAATCCCCGCTGCTTTCCAAAACCGAAGGCGATAAACCGATCCTTTCCGGCATCGACAATCTGGAGCGCGTTTTGAACAAAGCCACTGAAAGCGAAATTTCCAAACTGGAATCCCGCCTGACAGTTCTGGCAACAACCGGCTCCACCGGTCCATTCATCGGTCTTTTCGGTACCGTTTGGGGGATCATGGGTTCCTTCCACAAGATTGGTCAGACCGGAACAGCCAGCTTGGCGGTTGTAGCGCCGGGTATCTCGGAAGCCCTGATTGCCACCGCAATCGGTCTGGCAACAGCGATTCCAGCGGTTGTTTTGTACAACAACTTTATCTCTAAAATCCGCAAACAGGAGATCGTTCTGAATAACTTCGGCGCCGACTTCCTGAACATCGTTAAACGTAACTTCTTCCAAGGAAATTAATCATGGGAATGAGTGGCGGCGGCGGAAAAAGCCGGGCGACATTAAGCGAAATCAACATCACGCCTTTGGTGGACGTGATGCTGGTATTGCTGATCATGTTCATGGTGACGACTCCTTTGATGCAACAGGGGATTGAAGTGGATCTGCCCAAGACCTCTTCTTCCGGTGTTGAAGTCAATGAAGAGCCTTTTGTACTGGTGATCAATTCAGATCAAAGAATGACCATCGCCAAACAAAAGATCGCCATGAACGAACTGCGCCCGAAACTGAAAGCGATCTTCGAAAATAAAAAGAACAAACAGGTGTACATTCAGGCAGACCGCAAAGTGGACTATGGCTTCGTCGCGGAAGCTATGGCCGAAGTGCGTGCCGCTGGCATCTTTAACATCGGCCTGATCACTCAGCCGAAAGATCAATGACCTGAGCTGTGAATTATTTAGAGGAAAAAGATCAGCAGAATGATGAGCAAGTAACCCGCGGCATAGGGATCTCCTTTGCCCTGCACGCGCTTATTATCTCGATCTTTACTTTGAAGACGGTCTTTTTTGATCCGGAACCGATTGATTTCTCGCAAGCCGTGCGTGTGGATATGGTGGGCCTGCCGGACAAGGTGGAACCCAAGGATCTGGCGCCCCCGGCAAAAGAAAATCCCAAACCGGCCCTTCCTGAAAAAGAAGTCGCCAAGGAACCCGTAAAAGAAAAACCGCCTGAAAAGGCCCCGGAAAAAGTGGTGGAAAAGAAAACCCCACCAAAACCAGAACCTGTGAAACTTCCTCCGGCGAAAGCCAAGGAAGAGGGCATCAATCTGGAAAAAGTGAAATCCCAGCAGCAAAACGCTTTGGACAAACTCAAAGCCATGGCTGCATTGGAAAAAATCAAAGAGGACGTGGCCGAAGATAAGAAAAAAGCCGCGGCCGCTGCCGGAACCGGCAAGGCCGCCACCGGAAGTGCGCCGATAAGAGGAAACGTCCTGTCGCCTGGCACATCTTTGACGGGAATTGCCAAGCTTCAGAACGACAACTACATTTCCGATCTGGATCGTCACATCAAACAAAATTGGACAATCCCGGAATGGCTGGCGAAGCGCGATTACAAAGCGCAGGTGCGTGTGTTCGTGGATTCGCGCGGCAATATTCTGGGCAGAAAAATTGTTAAATCCAGTGGCAATCCCAGCTACGATGAAGAAGTATTAGCAACCATTGACCGTTCGGCACCATTCCCGGCTCCGCCGGAAAAACTGATTGCCGTATTCTCTGTGGACGGAATCCTGATCGGATTCCCGGAATAACTAGGAGGACATCATGATGAAACAGATACTGGCCCTTGCTCTGATTATCGGCCTATTCCCTCTTTTCTCCCATGCCCAAAACAACAATGGCATCTATATTAAGTTGGGCGAAGCACGCACCAAAAAAAGCCTGATGGCGTTCCCGCCTTTGCAATACACAGGCTCCCCTTCAACGGCCTCCCGCAATCAGGGTGTCGGGGTTGAGATCTTTAATACGATCACAAACGATCTGACCGTTTCCTCTTACTTCCAGTTCATCAACCAGAGTGCTTTCCTGGAAGACACCTCCAAAACCGGCTTGATGCCGGCTCCGGGTCTGCCGAACGGATTCAAATTCCAAAGCTGGTCCTCCATCGGCGCTGACTTCCTGATCCGTGCGGGTTACTCGGTTGTCGGCAACGAAGTGACTTTGGAAACCTACACCTACCACGTTCCCCGTGCGGCCTTGGTTCTGGGCAAAAAGTATAAAGGCCCAACCAGCAGTGCCCGACGTATCGCGCACACTTTCGCCAACGACGTCATGAAAGCCCTGACCGGAGTTGAAGGTCCGTTCCTGTCCCGCGTGGTTGTTTCCAGCGACAAAGGCAGCGGCCAGAGCAAAGAAATCTTCACGATGGACTGGGATGGGGCGAACATGGAACAGGTTTCCAATCATCGCAGTATCTCGATTTCTCCAGCATGGTCTCCGGACGGTAAAAAGATCGCCTACACTTCTTATGTGAAACGTGTGGGTGCAAAGTTCCGCAACGCCGACATGCTGCTGTTGGATCTGACGACCGGGAAAAGATCTTTGATCTCTTACCGCCAGGGTATCAATTCAGGCGCGTCCTTCTCGGCTGACGGAAAACACATTTATCTGACCATTTCCCAGGGTAACAGCCCGGACATCTACAAAATGGGACTGGATGGAACTCTGGTTGGAAAAATCACCAATGGACCTGCCGGAGCATTGAACGTGGAGCCGACAGTATCCCCACAAGGGTTGCTGAGCTTCTCTTCAGACCGTGCGGGCCGCCCGATGATTTACACGGCAGACGCTGCCGGGAACAATGTGAAACGCATCACTTTTGCAGGTGTGTTTAACTCGTCCCCGTCGTGGTCTCCGGATGGCAAGAAAATCGCCTTTGCCGGCCAGAGCGACAACAACTTTGATATCTTTGTGATGAACGCGGACGGCACTGGAATGATCCGTCTGACTTCCGCAAAGAAACCAAACGGTCGCATGGCAAGTAACGAAGACCCTTCGTTCTCTCCGGATGGAAGATTCGTGATGTACACGTCCAACCGCACTGGGAAAAATCAGATCTATATTTCCACCGTGGACGGAACTGAAGAGCGTCGTGTGACCAACGACAACAACAATTACTACAAGCCAAAATGGTCCAACAACATTGACTAACTTATCCATCGAGGATCAGTTACGGCAGGAGCGCAGCGAGATCTGGTCTCGCTTTGCTGACGCCGCCAAGACCGACTCTATGGCCCCCGATCAAATCTGCCAGCAATGGAGTGGGGCCGCGGATCTTCTTTTACGCCACGCTTTTGCTCACTGCTTTTCCAATCAAAAAATCGCACTTTTCGCCCTGGGCAAGCTGGGGTCTTCAGAACTGAATTTAAGCTCGGATGTGGATGTTCTACTGGTCAGTCAGGAGGACTCTGCCCAAGGCCTTTCGGCTTTGCGCAAGTTTCAAAAGATTCTGACTGAACGAACTGCGGCGGGCTTTGTCTTTCGCGTGGACTTTGACCTGCGCCCCGGCGGCAAACAAGGGCCGCTGATTCCAACCCTGGATCAATTCAAAGATTACTATGGCAACTATGGCGAAACCTGGGAACGTCTGGCCTTTGTTCGTCTGCGCCCGATTGCCGGTGATGAAGATGTGCAGAAGGAAGTGCTGGCATTTGCACAGAAGTTTTCTTTCCGCAAACATCTGGATTTTACTTTGCTGGAAGACTTAAAAACCCTGCGCTCTAAAATTCAGGTGCATTACTGGGAACGCTCGCAGGATCAAGTGGTGGATTTAAAGCTGGGCATCGGGGGCATTCGCGATGTCGAGCTTTTCACCCACGCCCTTCAGGTCATTCACGGTGGCCGCGATCTGACATTGCAGGTGCGCGGAACCACTGAGGCTTTATTACTGCTGGAAATGAAAGAGCTTCTGCCGTCTGAAGAAGCCAAGTTCCTGCGCCAGCACTATTGGAATCTGCGCCGGCTTGAAAACTATGTTCAGGCACTGAACGATGAACAGACTCACTTACTGGTACTGAACGAAACGCATCCTGAATTTGTGATGCAGGCCTTGCCGAATCTGAAGTTCGACATGATTCGCTGTGATTCCATCGTAAAAAGTCTGTTGGGGGAAGCCCCGAAAGAGATTTCGCTGGAAGAAGAACTGAAACGCACAGGCTTGCCGGATCAGGATCTGCAGGAACTTTGGCAGGAAATTCTGGGGCAGGAAGTTCTTTCCCGCAACAAGGGCCGCGATGAGCTTTCACGCAAAGCCTTTTTGGGGGCTTTTCTAGAAACCTTGCAGGAACAAAAAGGCGACATTCGCCGGGGTTTGTTGCTGTTAAAAGATTTCATCGGCAGCACGCGGGCCAAAGCCAGCTTCTTTGCGCTGCTATTGCGCGAAAAAGAACTGCTGCAGGAACTGGCGTGGCTGTTCGGTCATTCGCCGTATCTTTCCCGCATTCTGTGCAACCGCCCTGAACTGCTGGACAGTTTCGTGTACCGCGCTCAGGACAAACACTCGGAAGATCTGGGCACCCTGCTGGAAGAGCTGGCTGAAAAGAAGCTTCTTTCTGAAGTCATCAACGGAAGCGAGTATCTTGAAGATAAAAACCTTCAGCAGCTGACCGCGAATCTGACCTCCACTGCGGATTCTGTGGCGACCACGTTGCTGGATGCTCTGAAAAAAGAATATCCCTCAAAGCTGCGCATTCTGGCGTTGGGCAAATGGGGCGGCCGCGAAATGGGCTTCCGCTCAGATCTAGATTTCATCTTTGTCGTGCCGGAGGAACCGGTCGAAATAGACTTTAAGCTCGCCAAACGTTTCATCACCCGTCTGACTGAAAGTCATCGTGGTGGAAATATCTATTCCATCGACATGCGCCTGCGCCCGTCCGGAAAAGCCGGGCCCTTGGTTATTGTGCAAAAGGATCTGGAAGATTATCTGCAAACTCAAAGTTCGGCCTGGGAACGTCAGGCTTATTTGAAAGCCCGCTGGATTGGCGAAAGCACTCACAATAATCTGGGCTTTTTGGATCTGGGGCTTTCTTCCGCTGAGCTGGATGAACTTGAGCGCATCCGCACTCAGTTGAAGGTTGAGGGAGCACATCCCAATTTGAAGTACAGCGAAGGCGGACTTGTGGATGTGGAACTGGCGGCGCAGACCGCAGTTTTAAAGAAGAAATTCAAACCCTCCTCAACGGGAACCGCTGATTTAATCAGCGCTTTAGAGGAGAAATCAGGTGTTTTGCTCAAGAACTATGACCGACTGCGACAGATTGAGCAGATGCTTCAACTTGTTGCGTCAGAGTCGCTTGCTGAACTGAGCCCAAATCATGAGTCGTTTCATGCGCTTGCCTTGGCGCTTCATCTGCCTCCATCAGAGCTTCTGAATGAAGTCTTAGGCCTACTTCAGGCCAACGTTGCACTTTTGAAGGAACTTGACCCTCGACGGCTGCCTCACTAATAGTGAAGGGGTTGGACAAAAGTCAGGAGACCCCAATGTCGAAGAATATCGATGTTAAGAAGGTATTTTGGATCTACCTTTTTGCATTCCTATTGGCAGCTTTCAGCTTCCGCGCAGATGCAAAGACCGAATCCAAGGCAAAGACTACGAAGAAGGGAAAAGACATGATCGCAGTATTTGAGACATCTAAAGGCACTTTCAAAGTAAAACTTTTCGCAGATAAAGCGCCGAAAACAGTAGAAAACATCGTGGGCCTGATCGAAGGCACCAAAGAATGGACTGATCCTAAAACTGGCGAGAAAGTGAAGAAGCCATTCTATGATGGTCTGACTTTCCACCGCGTGATCAAAGATTTCATGATTCAGGGTGGTTGCCCACTTGGAACTGGAACTGGCGGCCCAGGCTTCCGTTTCGAAGATGAGTTCCCAGCTGGCGCTCCGAAACACGACAAACCAGGCATCCTTTCCATGGCGAACGCGGGTCCTAACACCAATGGTTCCCAGTTCTTCGTAACAACTGTTCCAACTCCTTGGTTGGATGGCCGTCACACTGTGTTCGGTGAAGTTGTTGAAGGTATGGACGTGGTTAAATCCATCGAGAACTCCAAAACAGGAGCTATGGATCGCCCGGTTGAACCAATCGTGATCAAACACGTAACGATCCAGAAGTAATTTCGAATTCAAATTTGAATACTAAAAAGCCCGGTGGAAACACCGGGCTTTTTTTATTTGCAGAACTGATCGGCCGCGATCCAGTAGGCCGGGGAGCAGTAATCCGTCCACTCATTATTCTTATTGGTGGAGTACGCATAGAACCAGGTCAGCTTGTCGTCCTGGGATTTGAAATGAATCTTGTCCGGCATTTCTGTCGGCTGCTTGCCGTTGATAGTGTAACACCAGCCATAAGCGCGCAGTTCGGTGTCGGACACAACTTCAATGCTGTCCAGACCGATCGGGCTGTTGATGATGGAATTAATGCCTTCCGCAGATCCCACGTACGGGATCTTGTTCGCATCAAAGATTTCAAGGCTCAGAACGCCTACTGATTTAGTCAGGTCCGCCTGATAGGTTCCCTCATGCACAGGAGTGTTCTTGCAGGCGCCAAAGATTCTCCAGGACACTGCCTTGGACTGGGATGCTGCCAGCACCACCAGCAGTGGCAACAACGGCTTAAGAGTTTTCACGGCGAACCTCTTCCATGTCGATTTCTTTAGCCTTCACCACGATCTGCTCAAAGATCTCTTCCGGCAAAGCACCTGGCTGGCTGAAGATGATGTCGCTTTCTTTGATGATCATCAAAGTCGGGATGGATTTGATCTGGAACTTGTCCGCCAACTCCACTTCCGCTTCGGTGTCGATCTTTCCGAAAATCACGTCCGGGTGTTTTGCAGCCACAGACTCAAAGATCGGGGCAAAACGACGGCAAGGTGCACACCACGTCGCCCAGAAATCCAGAATGATCATGTTGTTGCTTTCAACGATCTCTTGAATGTTGTTCTTGGTGATTTCTACGACAGCCATGGGGCCTCCTGTTTTGTGGCGCTAGGCTTATCCCAAATCCCAGAATGAGACAATCACAAGATTTAGACACCCCGGTGCCCGTTTGCGGCCTCGTCGCGGTATGAGACAAGTCCCGTGCCATTTAATCGCTTTTGAGGGGCCCAAAGCTTGCTTCTATACATTCAGAGACTGAGGTGAAGCTATGAAATGGTTCTCTAAGATTCTGACTGCCATTGCCGCTGTTAACATGATCCTGGCCCCTGTGGCCCAGGCCGCAGCCAATTGGACTGAGAAAGAGAAAGCTCAACTTGCCCAGTACCGCGATTTCCTGGAGCCCATGGGCTACACCCTTTATGTCGACAAGGAATCCAAGAAAGCTCAAGTCTTTGATAAAACAACCAAAAAGCTGGCGATGGAAATCCCATTCGGGGAAGAAAAACAACTTCGCAAGTTCTCTCCAAAATCCATCAACAAGATGATGCTGGATGAAATGGTGCGCATTAAAAACGCCTCCAAAGCATCCCTGTCCCACACTGTAAGAAACCTGCCGACGGAATCTGCGATGTTCTTCGTGGCGATGGGCGCGGTTGTGGCCGGTCAGCTGATCACGAACTATTCGCAAAATCCCGTGGCAATGCAACAGCATATCCAGCACCAGCTTTCACCGATGGGAGTGTTTGGCTTCTTCACTTTCATGTATTCCCAAGGTCTGACTTCCAACCTGCTTTCCACTTACATCAAAAACCCTAAGTTTCACCACATGATCCCGTACCTGGGCATGACCGTGGGTGCTTTCCTGCAGACATATCTTTCGTCTGTCGCTTCGGATCCTAACGTGAAGGCGTGTGCCAAAGTCATGATGGGCGGAAAAGTTTCCCAGAAAGACACGGCGGCTGGTGTGGAAGAAGATCCGTGCGGCAAAGCCTACGAGTACCTTGTTATCCACAAGAAAATCTGGGAGTACGCTCCAGGTATCGCTTCCATGTTGATTTCCTCCGGTGCGGCAGCTTTGGGTCAGGCTCTTCTGACGAAAGTGGTTTTGCGTGTGACTGGTGTTGATATCGCTGTCTGGCTGACTCCGGGCACGATGCAGGTAAAAGGTCTGCGTCTTTTGATTGTTAAAGGTCTTCAGATCTCGGCGTTCGTGGCTTTGGACATGTGGTTTAACCGTCATGTGACCTTTGCCTGGAAAAACATCTTTGACGGAGCTGACTTCCACGACATGAACCGCGACATGGTGAACCATGTGAACACCCTGAAAACCGCGAAGTGGAATGGTTCTACCGACAACTTGAAACATGAAATGAAACACTTCCATCAGAAGATGATGGACTGGCGCATGATCAACATGGCTGAGGTCTATGAAGCTCACCACAACTGGTCTGAAGCTTTGAAAAGCCTGACGAGCATGTTTAACAGCAGCTATTCCTTCTATAACGATTTCGTGAATGAAATCCGCAACGCCAGATTCAACGAATCCCAGGTGCAGCCATTGCTGCGCACGGCTCCACTGAATGGCGTGACTCCGCTGGATATGGCTGAAGGTCGCGAGGACCTTTACCTGACTCACCCACAGTTTATCGAAGGCATGCAGCTGGACACCGTGGCTGAAGCGGCGATCAAGGCCGAAGCTTTGATGAAATCTGACAAAACGAAATATCTGTACCCAGCTGAAAAGAAAGCGATCAATGGCATCATCGCCAAACTTTCCACCGGTGACCGCGACCAGATCGGCAAAGGTTTGCTGGAGCTGAACAACAACATGCGCATTGCTGCTCAGAATGTTTCAAGCTCTCAAAACTATTTCCGTGTGATGAACGAGATCCGCAGCTACATGGGTTCTCCGGATCCTTCTCTGGAAGTGGGCCGTGGGTTCGGTCAGGCTTACGAAAAAGCTCCAAGCACGGCGGAAACTTTGGCTGGCACAAGCTACTACCGTCAGGTGGGTTTGTTTAAAACTCCGAAGATCACAGACTTCCTGGTCATGCAGATGATCTGCGGTCCGGATGTGGAGGCTAACGGCAAAGTTGTGAAAACTCCAAAAATTGCCGGTGCTCACACGGGCTTCCCGTCTGTGTTCCTGCCACCGACTTTGGCAAATCAGAATGATGAATTTGATCCGTGCTTTGGCATCAAGGCCGATGCTCCGGTTGAAAGAATCTACAACTGGCCAGTGCGCGCAGCCAGCGGCAAAAAATATACAGGTTTTGTGGAATACCTGGTTCACGAAGCCCGTGACAATGCAGTTGGCTCTAAAGAAGAGTCTGCATTCCCGGCTTGGTGGACAGCTAAAACAGAATCCCAGATGCAAAAGGCCTTTGGTGAATTCTCCAAGAGCTATGACGAAATCGTCGTGAAGATGGTTCGCAAAATGTACAACAACGAAAGAAGCAGCTTCAACCGCGGGCCAATGGCAAATGGAATCATCAACGCTGTCTTCCAGGAAGAGCGCGTGTACCTGGCGCTGTTGCAGGAAATGCTTCAGCCATCCGCGAAGTTTGATCTGAAGTTTGAAAATCTTCTTAAAAACGCTCCGACCCACGCGGCATTGAAGGCTGTTGAAGGCGAGTTCTTTGCTCTGAACAATTTGCTGAAGAAAATTGAAGTTAGAACCATCGAAGGCCGTGAAGTGATTCAGTCCCCTCTGGAAAACTATCAGCTGGAAGAACAAGTGACCAAGATTCAAACGGCTCTGGCGGGCGTTTCCACCCTGTTGGGTGTGGGCGACGCGACTGAGGGTGCGGTGGTGGCTTTGAACCAACAACAACGTGATATCGCGGTTCAGGCGCTGGAGCAGCTTCAGTCCCTGGCGCAGGAAGTGATGATGTACGGCTCTATGGCGAATGCTGTGAGCTGGGACAAGATCCGCAATATCAAACGTCTCAATGCGGAACAAGGTCAGTTCCAAAATGAGATTCAGGCCAAGATCGCTCAGATGAGAGGCATGGCGATGCCGGGCAAGAACTAGTTGGTACGGCCTTTGATATATAGAGTGTTGAAACGATTAAACTAAGCAAGGTGCTTCTGGGATTGGAGAGTCCCAAAAATTGGAGTGCCCTGTTTAAAAAATTAACAAGTACTAAGGAGAGAGAGTATGAAAAAAGCATTTGTGTTCGGTATGGCAGCCCTGGTGACAACTATGTCCCTGTCTTTGACGGTCCACGCAGCCCCTGGTGCAAAACCAGCGCGTGAAGCTTTGGTGGAATACACGAAGCAGGTTAAAGCAGCCGCTTTCGGTAAAGGCATGACCTCCAAAGGTTTGGATGCCCAGAAGCTGAAAGTCGCTCAGGACAACATCATCAATGAGCTGGCGCTTCCTTCTGGCAAGAACAATGCTCTTTCCATGGCTCTGAAAGCAGATCCATCCAAGTCCGCACAACGTCTGGACAGCCTGGCAACGATCGTTGCAGCTAAAAAGATGGCGGCAGAGATCAGCAAAAACGACGCTAACGAAGGTCAATCCATCGATGCAGCAGCAACTGCTTCTGCGAAACTGATGGCGAACTCTTCTTTGACGGGCGCTCGTAAAACAGCAAAAGACCTGAACGCAGCAGAGCTGACCGAAACCACAGCAGCATTGTCCAAACTGGAAACTCTGCCAGAGGCTATCTTGACCAGATTCTCTAAAGCAGAGCGTGACTCTTACACTCAAATCATCGAGCGCCACGACCAGATCGTAGAATCCGGCAAACGCGGCACTTCTGAAGAGGCATTCGTAGATGCGATCATGGAAGTAAAAGGCGTTGATAAAGCTAAAGCAATGGAAGTTGTGAAAAAGCTTAAAGAGTGCGTGTAAGACTTAAGAAGATCTCTACTCCGAAAAGCCGGGTCAGTAATGACGCCGGCTTTTTTATTTTTTACTGGCAGTTATTGAATTCTTTGAAGTAGCGCTGGCAGATGGAATACTGCGAGTTGCAGTCATTCACATCCGTGGACTGGTAAGTTGCCATCGGGCACTCACGCATGGCTGTTTTCGTAACCACCGCCTGGAAAGATCCTTCCGCATAAACGGTGTTTCCACTGACCAAACGGTAGTTCACGTTGTTCGTGCCCAGCTCCAACAATGGTTTTTGGAACAATGTGGAGATCCACAGATTAAAGGCATCTGCACTGATACCACGAGCGCCCTGATAGTCTTCTGTTTTGGAACGATTGGAACCATCCTGATGGAACGCCGTCAGTTCCACCTTAGTGACTCGGGCATCACGTGGGCCCACAAAGTGATCGTAGGCACCCGGTTTCATCACGATATCACGACAAGAATACAATGCCGTTCCGTTGCCGTTAAAACCGCCGCAGATAACACGAACCTGACCTTGAATTGGAGTGACAGTGAGGGAGTTCCCTTTTTCGAAGCCGACGTTCTGAGCGTGAGCCAAAGAACACAGCGCTGTGATGAAGATAACAAACTTTAACATGAAAGGCCCCCTCTGCCTTGGATGTGCGGCTAGAGTAGGGCCTCTAAAATTCTTAATCAATAACTAGCGCGTCAAAGCCTTCAAAGTATCCCATGCTTTGAGGTAGCTAAATGCTTGATATGCTTGATAATCAGCTTTGAACAGCTTATCGCGCGGCGACAGCTTTTCATCTTTTTTTGATCCCACGTCTTTCCACCAAGCCAGTGCGCCTTCTTCTGCGCCCTCTTTCACATCCAGCTTCTCTGCGGCTTTTTCACGATCACCTTTCAAGTGACCGGCAATATCGCCTTCACGAGTTGTGACAGATTTCACAATCGCTTTAGAGAATGCATCTGGATCCACGTCTTCGATTTCAATGTCAGGATGAATACCTTCAGCCTGGATTGAAACACCGTTCGGCGTGTAGTAACGAGCCACAGTCAACTTCAGACCGCTGCCATCACCCAGCTTGATCACAGACTGCACAGAGCCCTTACCAAATGTTCTTTGACCCACGATCAAAGCACGTTTGTTATCTTGCAAAGCTCCGGACACGATCTCACTGGCACTTGCCGTGTATTCATTCACCAGGATCACGATCGGGAAGTTGGTGTACTGACCTTTTTTAGAGGCCGTCGCCACTTCTTTTTCGTTTTTGTTACGACCGATAGTGGACACGATTGTTCCTTCTTTCAGGAACATATCACTAACCTTGATCGCCTGATCCAACAAGCCACCCGGATTCCTGCGCATATCAATCAACAGGCCCGACATGTTCTTGTTGTTCTTGATGTGGGTTTCAACAACCTTTTGCAGATCTTTGGAGGTGTTTTCGATGAAGCTCGTGATACGAACGTAAGCAAAACCATCACCCAGATCCGTGTACTTTACAGATTTGATTTTCACACTGCCACGAACCACGGTGATATCACGAGGCTTTTCTTCGTTATCACGAACCACACGCAAAACGATCTTGCTGCCTTTTTTCCCGCGCATCATCACGGAGGCTTCGGCCAGACTCATCCCCTTGGTTGTGGTTCCATCGATAGCCACAACTTTATCCCCAGCCTTGATACCCGCTTCCCAGGCTGGAGCATCCTCGATCGGAGAAATGATCGTCAGAATGCCGTTTTGAATCGAGATCTCAATACCCAAACCGCCGAACTCACCGCTGGTCTCTGTTTCAAAATCCTTGAACATTTCCGGTGGCATGAAGTTCGTGTGTGGATCAAGCTCGCGCAACATCCCTTTGATCGCCCCGTAAACCAGCTTCTTGGTATTCACTTCTTCAACGTAGTACTGTTGAATCAGATTAAGAACCTTGCTGAAGTTCTGCAGATCCGCATACCTTTCCTGGGCAAAGGCTCTTACCTGAAAACCTGTTTCTGCCATGATGAACAAAACCAGCAGAAGGGCGCCGCCCAAAATATAGGTTTTCCAGTAGCGTTTGAGTGATTGCATAGTGTTAGAGTCCTTTCATCCACTGTTGCGGGTCGTAGGGTTCAGAAAAATGTCTAATTTCAAAATACAGTCCGGAACTGCCGTCCTGCGGGGCTTCACCCACTTGAGCCAGCACCTGGGAACCCGTGACTTCATCACCGGTGTTCACTTTCACTTCTTGTGCATGGGAATAGACGCTGTAGTAATGATCTCCATGATCCACAATCAGAGTTGTTCCAAAGCCCGGAAGCGTTCCGACATAGGAAACCTTGCCTTCAAACACGGCTTTGATATTGCTACCCTTGGCCGCCGAAATAAAGATTCCTTTGTGAGTTAAAGTATAGGGGTGATCCTGACCTTTCATAAGTCCAAATTTACGGGTGATCACACCTTCAAGAGGTGCAGAAAGCTCACCTTTTTGGTCTGCAAACGAAGGTTTAAAGAGCAGATCAAACAGACCCGTATCATCGATATTGTACTGCAGGGACTTTTCACGAAGGCCATTGATCTTGTTGATGGCAAAAAGCTTGTTCTTGCGGATCCCGTCCAAAAGCTTGCCTTTAAGGTCCTGCTCTTTACGCAGGGCCTTTTCCTGCGAAGCGATCTTTTGCTCGACCGACTTCATGTTGTCCAGGCGCTGTGCCAGGGTCTTGCGTTTGGTTTCAAGATCTTTAAGGTCCCGGGAATAATTTTTAATCAGCTCAAGATCGCGGCCCGCAACCACTCCCAGAATCTTCAGATTTCTTTCCAAAGAAGCCGAACTGCTGGATGAAAAAAGGAAACGTGCAATCGAAGGCCCGCCCAGCTTGTACATAGCCCGCAGACGTTCCGCCAAAAGGGTTCTCTGCTGGCGGGACTTCTGGTCCAGGTCTTCCACTTTTTGGGTAAGGTTTCGGATATTCACTTCCAGGAAAGCACGCTGCTGGGACATCTCCCCTTTTTCAGTCACGATTTTTTTGATCTTCTTATTCAACTGATAAAGGGCGGACAGGACCTGACGCTGCTTCAGCTCGGCGTCTTCCAGCTTCTTTTTTGTCGCTTCAAAGTCTTTGGCAAGGCTGTCCACATCGCTGGGGTTTGCGGCTTTCGCCCCCAACGACAATGAAAACACCAATGCCAAAAGAATCTGTGCAAGCTTCAACGACTACCCCTGACTTCCGGCGAAACCGTCATTCATACGGCGCACACACAGATAAGATCCCAAAGCGCCCAGACCAGTGCCGGCGACAACAAACACCACCAAAAGCACCGGGCCCAGGAACTGAATGTGCTCCCCCAGCTGCAGGAAGCTTAACTTCGTGGTCAGCAGATTTTTGATCCCGATATAAACGCCGAAGCAAAGACCCAGCGACAAGACCGAGGAAACAACCCCCAACACCGCTCCTTCCACCAGGAATGGCTTTCGGATCATGGAAGGCGTGGCACCAATCATCTCGAGAACCACAATCTCGTCCTTGCGAGCCTGAACCGAGGCACGAATGGCGTTGGACATAACAAACAGGGACGCTGCCAGAATCACCAGACATAACGCGCGCAAGGTCAGCTCGATCGCATTCACCAGTGCAGCATACTTTTCGACCCAGTCCTGACCATAGCTGACTTCATCCACACCCTCCAGCTGACGAAGCTTTCCGGCCATGGACTGCAAAACCGTGGTCTGTTCAGCGGCGGCCACATCGGATTTCAACTGCACCAGAAGGCTTGCCGGAATCAGGCGAAGCAGCTCTTCATCCTGGGAAATATCCGGAGCATAACTGGCCATCTGGGAGCGGAAGTCCCCCAAGGCCTGCTCTTGCGTGACAAACTTAACGCCTGCCACATTTTCATTTTCTTTGATTTTGCTTTCGATGTCCTGACGGCCTTTTTCAGACAGATCCTGAGAAAGATAAACCGTCATCTGCACGTCCTCACCCCACAGGGTCAGGATATTTCGGAAGTTCTGCGATACCAGAAGGGCTGCGCCCATCACCACAAAACACGCAGTCACAACAACCAAGGTGGAAACCTTCAACGCCCAGTTCTTTTGGTGTGGTCTCACTTGGTGTCCCCCACGATCATGCCGTCTTGTAACTGCAACGTACGCTTCTTGCGACGACGAACCATCTCATGATCATGCGTGGCCACGAAGACCGTGGTTCCCTGAGAACAAACCCGCTCCAAAAGATCCATGATCTCTTCACTTAAGCGCGGATCCAGATTTCCCGTCGGCTCATCGGCGATCAATACACCCGGCTGATGAATAATCGCACGGGCAATCGCGGTTCTTTGCTGCTCACCACCGGAAACAAAATCAGGGTACTGATCATGTTTGTGTGCAAGACCGACTTGCTCCAGAACTTCATACACGCGGCGCTGAATGGCCGGTGCCTTATCGCCGCGCACCTGCAATGGCAGCGCGACGTTTTCAAAGATCGTTCGATCCTTCAAAAGTTTGAAATCCTGGAAGATCACACCAATTTTTCGGCGAAAGAAGGGAATCTGTGCATCTCGCATCGTCAAAAGATCGTGACCGGCCACTTTCACATCGCCTGATGTGGCGATGTCGTAGGCCGAGATCATCTTGAACAGAGTTGTTTTTCCCGCCCCACTGGGACCGGTCAAAAACACGAACTCACCCTTGTCGATGCGCAAATCGATATTTTTCAGCGCATGAACCGGGCCGGGGTAGGTCTTATAGACATGAGAGAATTCAATCATCCCTTCATCTTATGAAAGATGACTGCTGATGAATACTCGCCACAAGTCGAGGTTTTGGTGTTTTTGAAGGATTTAAGGAAGGCTTCCCGCCATCAGGGTATCAATTATCGTGGTGTGTTGACGGCGCAGGGCCAACTTGATGGCTTCCTCCGACTGAACAGACCCCAGCTTCAAAACAGTGTCATAGGGTGTTTTGATGGTCTTCATCACAGCTCCGTTGCAGAAGATTCTGCTGACCAGATAAGGATTTTGCGTTCCCCAATCCTCTGTCTGAATGTGGAACTTCTGACCGCGCACTGTAATATCTGAGTTAAAACCTTTTTGCACCTGCACAAACCTCCCGGAAAAATTAGCAGATTTTACTGTGTTTCTCATCAATTTTTTCTTGGACGAACGGCGAATTAAAACTAGAGTCAAATCCTGGATAAATAAAAGGAGATTTGTGTATGAAGATGTTCTCGATTGCCGCAAGTGTGTTCGCCTTGCTTTGTTCGTTCTCTGCCGCCGCAGCACCGGTTACCGGTGAAGCAGAAGCTGGTGCCGTAATTGTCAGCGGTAACAGTGATTCTGAGAGTTATGCTGCGAAAGCAAAAACCACTTACACTCAAGACAAGAACGTTTACTCCGCGTTCGGGCGCTATTTAAAAACGGACTCCAACGGTGTTGAATCTGCCCGCAACTGGGAAATCGGTGCTCGTTACGAACGTGAACTGACCGACTATCTGGGCGTGTTTGCCGGCCAAAAGGCAGAAAGCGATATCTTCAACGGCTACATCCAAAGGGACTCTTCCGACCTGGGTTTGAAGTACAGCGTGATCAAATCTGACGAAATGAACTGGTTCTTCGAGGTCGGTTATCGTTATCAAAAAACACTTCCCACAGGCGGCGGAACGACTCATGACAACATGGGACGTCTGTTCACCGAATTTAACAAAGCTTTGGATAAAACTTTGTCATTCAAGTACTGGGCGGAGTATCTGCCGAACTTCACAACCACGGATGCTTATTTGTTCAACACGGAAGCTTCATTGAATGTGATGTTGAACTCCGTTTTCTCTTTGAAGTTGGCTTATCTATTACAATATCAAAATTCCATTCCTGTTGATGGCAAGTACACAACAACCACAAGTACAATGAACCTTGTGGCAAAATTCTAAGAAAGGACTGCAACCATGTTTAAGGAGTTTAAAACGTTTATCATGCGCGGCAATGTCCTGGACATGGCTGTGGGTATCATTATCGGTGCGGCGTTCGGCAAGATTGTTACTTCATTTGTAACAGATGTTCTGACGCCAGTTCTTTCTTTGGGAATGGGCAAAGTTGATTTCTCAAATCTTTTCCTTGTTCTCAATGGCGACTCCTACCCGACACTGGACGCCGCCAAGGCCGCCGGTGTCGCGACATTGAACTACGGAACCTTTCTCAACGTGGTTCTGGACTTTGTCATCGTGGCCTTTTCAATCTTCCTGATTATTAAAGCCGCAAACAAATTGAAGCGGGCCGAAGAGCCCGCCCCAGTGACCACGAAAGAATGTCCAGAGTGCTGCTCAAGCATCCCGATGAAAGCACGCAAGTGCGCTCACTGCGGAAGTGCGGTTGCTTCCTAGACCTTTTCAGTTTCAAAACACCTCGAAGCCCGGTCCCAAGCCGGGCTTTTTTATTTTCTTTTCCCACCTGTACTGGCTTTGGCCGAAATCTCACTCTGAGACGTAAACCTTTTGGGCAGGTCTGCCGATAATTGGTACTGGTATTGCACCACTCATTATCATCGGGGAGGAAATCAAATGAATAAGATTTCAAGCTCTAAAAAAAATGCATCTGTCAAAACAGTTATCAACATCCTGAGCGTGCTTTCATTGATAGCCCCTTCTGTATCCTTTGCTGAATCAAGTACTGGCGGAATCACAATTGGCACCAGATCTGCCGAAGACGTAGCTGAAAGCAAAAAAGCACGCGAGCGATCTGAGTGCAACCAGGCTCGCAGCGAAATCTCTTCTGCTAAAAACAAAATCGCCGAAGCCTGCCGCAAAGCCGGCCTGGGTTCCGGATGTGCGGAAAAAGCCGCTGCCTGCTCCGAAACTTTGGGCACTGATAGCTTTGACACCACTGACGCCATTGGAACTTTGATGGGTCTTCCGGCAGGCTCCAATATTGGTGGCTCTTGCCCCCAGATGAATGGTCGCGACTATTACGACGAAAAAAAGCGTCTTGAAACCGAGATCAAAGACACTCAAAAAGACATCGCCGAACTGGCTGATGATGAAGCTGAGATCAAGGAAACGTTCAATACGACCATTCAGGAACTACAACAGGCTCTGACCGATGCCCAGCAGGAACTGGAAGAGACTAAAACGTCGTTGGACGAGCAAGAGCGTGAGAAGATCTCTGAATTCCAGGCCAGCCAAAATGCTGCCAAAGAAAAGCTGCGCGAGTACAACTCCAAAATCATCTCTTTGCGTTCTGAGATGACAAATGCGGTTCGTGAAAAAGCGACCAAAATGCTGGAATTGACAGCAGAAACATCCAAGTATGCTTGCAATCAAGAATACACCAAGGCCGCAGAATCCTATGGTAAAGTGAACGCGACCTCCAACAAAAGCCATATTTCCAAAGCCAAAGCCCAAAAAGCAGCGGCTCTGGATGCGTTCAACAAATGTATGAACCGCTTCCAGCAAGCGCGCATATCTTTGAATGAACAAAGCTCTGCCAAGATGGAATCGATCACCGATCAAATCCGCAATGCTGAAGCCAGCACGGACGAGCTGAATGATTCTTTGAATCTGGCTTCCACGCAGTTGGATCAGATGAAAGCGGACACAACAAAAAGAAAAACACAGGCCGAAAAGAAGGTCACTGAACTGATGACCCTGACTCAGAACAAGATGCAGGCGGCTCAGGAAAACATGCAGACCAAATTGAAAGCCCTGGCTACTAAACAGCAGAGCTACACCGAGGCTTTGAACCGGGCCAACAATTCCCTGATGACTTTGGGTCCTGCGCCAAAACGTGGTGCGGAATACACATCTGAGGAAGCTTCTAGTGAGATTTCCGCGCAAACTGAGATTATCGAAGACGTAAAGGCCAACATAGCTAGTTCCGGAATTGATTGCTACCTGGGTGAAGCTGCGAAGGGCTCCTCGAAACGTTCCCGCAGTTCGGGATCCAAATCAGGCAGAAAGTAAGACCCAGCCTTCGGGCCAGTGTCCCTAGACCCTGCCCATTTGCACTGTTAGAATGGGGGCTTATTAAAGGAGCCCCCCACAGTGTTAAAAAAGATCCTGCTATTTTGCGTCGCCCTCGGTCTTGTCGGCATCCTCGGTGTCTATCTCATCATTCAGTCTGTCAGATCCGGCCTGCCACAATTGATCACTGTGAAAGACTACCAGCCCCTGCTGGTCAGTCAGGTCTATGATCGCAACAATAAGAAAATCGGTGAGTTCTTCCGCGAACGCCGCACCTTGGTTCCTTACGAAAAGATTCCAAAGAATCTTGTCAATGCGTTCCTGGCGGCCGAAGATGATCAGTTCTTCTCGCACAAAGGGATCAACCCCCAAGCCATCTTCCGTGCGGCATTAGCCAACCTGCGCGCCGGTCGCTCCGTTCAAGGGGGATCGACGATCACGCAGCAGGTGGCAAAAACACTGCTTCTGTCCTCTGAAAAAACTCTGACTCGAAAATTGCGTGATATTCTGCTGGCAATTGAGATGGAAAAGAATCTGAGCAAGGAAGACATCCTTTTCCTTTATCTGAATCAGATCTATTTCGGTCAGGGAGCTTACGGTGTTGAACAGGCCGCCCAGACTTATTATCGCAAGCCGGTTTCCAAACTGACTTTGTCCGAAATGGCAATCCTGGCGGGTCTTCCTCAGGCGCCTTCCCGTTACAGCCCGGTTTCAAATCCTTTGCGCGCCAAAGAACGTCAGATCTATGTTCTGCGCCGCATGGCTGATGTCGGTTACGTCAGCAAGGAAGAGTCTGAAGCGGCCATCAAAGAGCCGGTGAAGGTTTACGTTCGTGAAAACTACGAAGAATATGCGCCGTTCTATCTGGAAACCGTTCGTCAGTTGCTGGTGAATCAACTGGGTGAAGACATGGTTTTGGATAAGGGCCTTAAAATTTACACCAGCCTTGATCTGACCAAACAGATGGCCGCTCAGGACTCTGTAAAAGAAGGTCTGAAGTCTTTGGATAAACGTCAGGGCTACCGTGGTCCGGCCAAAAATCTTTCTGATGAAGACGCTATCGAAGAATTCCTGAAGGAAAATCAAAAGAAGCTGATCTCGGACTTCACTCCGGAAAGAATCATTCTTCCGGACGGAAAGTTCGCCGATATCGTACCGGTGAAATCAGCGCAGGATGAAAAGCTGCATCCGTTGCTGCCTCCGTATATCAAACTGAAAGACACCGTGAATGGTGTCGTTGAAAAAGTCGACGATGCGCTGGGTTTGGTTTACGTGAAACTGCCAGAGACCCGCGGCGTGATTGACATTGAAACCATGACTTGGGCGCGCAAGCCGGATTCTGAGGCTCGCTATGATCTGGCCGCTATCAAAAAGCCTTCAGACGCACTAAAAAAAGGTGATGTGATTTTGGTGAAGGTGGTTGCAGATCAATTCAGCTCCACACGACTGGCCAGCAAGAAAAAAGGCCTGCCAACCGCCGCTGCGCCGGACTTAAGCAAATTCATCGGTCTTGAGCTGGATCAGGAACCACTTGTTGAAGGGGCCTTGATTTCATTTGATCAGGAAAATCAGGATGTCCTGGCGATGGTCGGCGGATCCAGCTTTGCAAAAAGTGAATTTAATCGTGCAATTCAAGCTCCCCGCCAGACAGGTTCTGCTTTTAAAGCCATTGTTTACGCTTCAGCCCTGGAAAAAGGCTACACTCCGGCAACTCCTATCATGGATGCCCCGATTGTATATGAAGAAGGTGGCGCCGCTGACGATGCTGAAGGCCAGGGTGACATGAAGGTTTGGAAGCCATCCAATCACTCCAAAAGCTTCGGTGGCGACATCCTGTTCCGCAACGCTTTGATAAAGTCTTTGAATATCCCGACAGTAAAAATCATCGAGGACGTCGGTGTTCCCTGGTCTATGGAATACGCTCGCCGTTTGGGAATCTACAGTCCTTTGAATCCGGATTTCACGCTGGCTCTGGGCTCCAGCAGCGTGACTTTGTACGAGA
The DNA here is from genome assembly GCF_048286975.1 of Bdellovibrio bacteriovorus. Taxonomy (GTDB): domain Bacteria; phylum Bdellovibrionota; class Bdellovibrionia; order Bdellovibrionales; family Bdellovibrionaceae; genus Bdellovibrio; species Bdellovibrio bacteriovorus_H. The sequence continues at coordinate 681,401 of NZ_JBLVRT010000001.1, forward strand.
TGACCAAGGCTTTCGCTGAATTCGGTCGTCTTGGCAAAAGACTCTCACCGCTGCTGATTCACAAGGTTGATGATGCCAACGGTAAGAATCTGCTAAAAACAGTTTCTTTGGATGCACGTTTTGACAAAGAGATCAAAACCATCAATGACGGTTTTGAAGAGCGTCGCAAAGCCTTCCTGGAAGCCATGAATGATCCAGCCAAGGTCGAGGAAATGAAAAAGAAAGAAGGCAAGAATGCCAAACTTGATCCAAGTATCTTCTTCCAGGATGCCGATCAGCTGATTCGTCCCTCCACAGCCTATGTGATGACAACATTGTTGAAAGGCGTGGTTGAAGACGCCGGTGGTACGGGTGGTCGCGCAAGAGCTGTGGGCCGTGAGGTCGCTGGTAAGACTGGATCCACGAACAACTACTTTGACGCGTGGTTTATCGGCTACAGCCCGCAGATCTCCACTGGCGTGTGGGTGGGCTTTGACAAAGAGAAAAGCTTGGGTAAAGGCGAGGTCGGTGGACGCTCTGCTTTGCCGATTTGGGTGGACTACATGAAAGCGGCTCACGAAGGTCTTCCGCAGATGACTTTCCCCGTGCCGGACGGTATCGTGTTTGCTAATATCGACAGCGAAACTGGCAAACTGGCTTCGGCCTCAACCAAGAAGATCATTCGTCAGGCTTTCGTTGAAGGAACTGAACCTACAGCCGCCTCCAACAAAGCTGAAGAAGCAACTGACTTCTACAAACAGGATTTATCGGAATGAAGGATATTCACCTCTGGGGGGTGAAACAAAACAATCTTAAGAACATTGAGGTCAAGATCCCGGTTGGTTCCATGACGGTGATCTGCGGCCCCAGTGGTTCCGGGAAATCTTCCCTGGCCTTCGAGACATTGTTTGCCGAAGGTCAGCGTCGCTTTATCGAAAGCATGTCCAACTATGCCCGTCAGTTTCTGAACAAAGCACCGAAACCGGACATTGAAGGCATCAACAATATTCCCCCAGCTATTTCGATTGAACAAAAGAACACGGTTAAAAGTTCCCGCTCGACCGTCGGAACCACAACCGAAATCATCGACTATCTTCGCCTGCTTTACGAAAAAATCGGAAAGTCCTACTGCCCGACTCACCACTGCCCCACTGAAAAAGAAAGTGTGACCGAAGCCACTGACAAGGTTCTGAAGAACTTTGCCGGGAAACGCGGCTATCTTCTGGTGGAAATCAATTCTGAAGGCCGCGTTGCTGAAGGCAAAAAACTTCACTCCCTGCTGCTGCAAGATGGTTATCTGCGTATCTATATTCCGAAAGTGACGGAAGTTAAAAAGCCGGCAGCAAAAGCAGCTGGCAAAAAAACCAAAGCTTCCGGCAAGAAAGCCTCCAAAAAAGTCGAAAATCCTGAAATTGTGGCGACTCATCCTGGTGGCCTGACCAATGAAGAAATGGGCACTGTCGTCGAAATCGGCGAAGCAGCCGCAATCAAAAAAGGTCTGCCTAAAGAGACCTTCTATCTGGTGATCGACCGTATGTCCTTCAACGAGGATGAACGCGGCCGTCTGGCAGACTCACTGACTCAAGCCTATGAAGCCAGCATCAAATACAACACGCATTTGATCACCCGCAGAGCGACGATTCTTTCCACTGATGGAGAACGCCTGCAGGTCAGCGAAGAAGCGTCCTGCCCGGTGTGTGGTTATACTCCTCCGCCACTGAGCTCGAAACTTTTCAGTTTTAATTCTCCGATTGGCGCCTGCCCGACGTGCAAAGGCTTCGGAAACATCCTGGATATCGACGAAGAAAAAGTGATTCCAAATCCGAATTTGAGCCTGGCTCAAGGGGCCTTAAGCCCGTTCTGGATGCCCAGTGCGGCTCATGAAAAAAAGCAGCTGCTTGCCTACTGCAAAAAGACCAAGATCGACACTCACACCCCCTGGAAGGACCTTCCGAAGGCCGAACGTGATGTGATCTGGAATGGAAACAAAGATTTCTTCGGCGTGCGCGGTCTGTTTGAGTACCTGGATCAGATCAAATACAAAATGCACGTGCGGGTGTTTATTTCCCGCTTCCGCAGTCCGTTCCAGTGCCCGACTTGCAAAGGCGCGCGCCTGCGCACGGAAGCCAATCACGTTCTTATTGCCAACTCGAATATCAATGATCTTTCCAATTTGACGATTGAAGATCTGAATACTTTCTTCCAAAAACTGGAAGTCACCCCTTTCCAGCAGGAAGTTGCCGGCGAGGTGTTAAAGCAAATACGCTCACGTCTGGAATTCCTGATGCGCGTGGGGGTTCATTATCTGTCCCTGGGACGTGAAACCCGCACACTGTCCGGTGGGGAATATCAGCGTTTGATTCTTGCAAACCAACTGGGCATGGGGCTTTCTCAAGCTTTGTATGTTTTGGATGAACCGACCGTGGGTCTGCACCCGCGCGACAATGATCGTTTGATTTCGATCCTTAAAGACCTTAAGGATCTTGGAAACACTCTGGTTATCGTTGAGCACGATCACGATGTGATCAAAGCCAGCGAACACATCATCGAAATGGGTCCTGGCTCTGGATACCTGGGTGGTGAGGTTGTTTACTCTGGCACCACTGAAAAGTTCTATGACTATGAAAAGTCCAACACCGTTCCATTCTTAAAGCCTTCCAAAAACTGGCAGGCTTTACGCACGATTCGTCCGGTGGATGTGGATAACTACAAAGTCAAAATTGAACTAAAAGGCGCCAAAGGACACAACCTGAAAAATTTGGATGTGACCTTCCCGCTGAATCGCCTGGTGACTGTGACCGGCGTCAGTGGTTCTGGCAAGTCGACTTTGATTTCAAAAACTCTGTATCCGGCTTTGGCTCGCGCTTTGGATATCGAGTATATGCCAGCCCAGGACTATTCAGGCTTGGACGGTGTGGAGCATATCAAAAACGTGCTGTTGATTGACCAGTCCCCGATTGGTAAATCCGCACGAAGCTCGCCAATCACTTACCTGAAGGCGTTTGATGCCATTCGTATGATCATGTCCACGACTCCTGAAGCCCAGTCCCGTGGTTACACCGCTGGAACCTTCAGCTTGAACGTGGATGGTGGGCGCTGCCCGGCCTGCAAGGGCACGGGTTATGAGGAAATCGACATGATGTTCATGGATAACGTGGTTATCCCGTGTGACGTCTGTGACGGTAAAAAGTACCGTCCCGAGATCCTTGAAATTCAGTATAAAAACAAAAACGTACACGAAATTCTTTCAATGACCGTGAATGAAGCCATGAATTTCTTCGTGGCCCACCCGAATATCCGCAAGCCTTTGAGCGTACTGAAAGAAGTCGGACTGGATTACCTGCAGCTGGGGCAACCGGCCAACTCTTTAAGCGGCGGGGAATCCCAGCGCTTGAAAATCGCCAAAGAACTGTCTCAGGTCCAACAGAAGTCCACCCTGTACATTCTGGATGAGCCGACCACAGGTCTGCACTTCCGTGAGGTGGAGCTTTTGATGAAGGTCCTGAACAAACTGATCGAGACGGGCGGCAGCGTTGTCGTCGTGGAACACAATCTCGATGTGATCCGTGGCTCAGATTATGTGATTGACCTCGGTCCTGAAGCAGGTAAAAAGGGCGGAAACATTGTGGCGACAGGCACCCCGGACGATATCATGAAAGTGAAGAAAAGTCTGACTGGGCAATATCTCAAGCGTTATATCGAGAGCCACCAAACCTCGTAATCTGGAAACAAAAGATGTCACCTGAAATCAAGAAGCTCCTGGGCGAACTTAAACAGTACAAAAGCACCCTTTACATCGTCGCCGCCACAGGGATTCTGAATGCGCTGGCAACCACGCAGCTGGCTTATATGATCAAAGGGCTGTTCGATGGACTGTCTGCAAATCAGCAACAGGCCATGGCCACTCTGGTGCCAATGGCCTTGGGTTTGGCGCTGGTTCAAGCGACCTCTCGTTACTTCCATATTTATCTGATGAACTACACCGCCGAGCGCGTGGTTCAGGGGCTGCGCCAGAAACTTCAGCAGAAGTTCATGCGCCTGAATCTGTCCTTCCATAACAACTATGCCGCAGGTTCTGGTGGCTTGATCAGCCGTATTCTGAATGACATTCGCATCATCCAGGATGGCCTGCGTGTTGTGGCCGACATTTTCCTGTATCCGCTGATGCTGGTCGGCTTGCTGATCAATCTGATCCGCATCGACTGGAAGCTGACATTGGCCACTTTCCTGATTGCACCGGTGATTGCGGTTATTCTGAAAAACATCGCCCGCAGCATGCGCAAGTATATTCCTCAAGAACGTGACGTGATGGAGTACATGACCTCCACCATCAAAGAAAGTCTGGACGGCGTTCGTATCATCCAGTCTTTCAACCTTGAAAAAGACATGGGTGAGCGCCTGATAAAGGAATCAGACAAGTACCTTGGCATCCGCAAGACCATCTACAAACGCCAGGAAGCCAGCGGTCCTGTCACCGAATTCCTCGCAACTGCGATTGTTCTTTGTGTGTTCATGTATGTGAGCTATGAAATCGCCGCTGGTCGCAGCACGCCGGGAACTTTCGTGGGCTTTGTGGCTTCCTTGTTGATGATCAATCAGCCGATCAAGCGTGTTCAGGAAGCTTACGTTCGCATTCAGGAAGTGACCATTTCCCTGCGTCGAATCTTTGAGATTATTGAAAATGAATCGGAAGTTCCTCAAGTTGCGAATCCAGTTCCATTCCCAAAAGACTGGAAAAAGATCACTTATAAAAACGTGAGCTTCAGCTATGGCAAAGAAATGATCCTGAAGAATCTGAACCTGGAAATCAACCGCGGCGAAGTGGTTGCTTTGGTCGGCGCCAGCGGCAGTGGTAAATCCACCATCGTGAACCTGCTGGAAAGATTCTTTGATCCCACTTCCGGCGAAATTCTGATTGATGGCGTGAACATTCATGATATCGGCCTGAAGGATCTGCGTCGCAATGTCGCCTTGGTGACTCAGGATGTGTTCTTGTTCAGCGATACCATCGAAAAGAACATCTGGGCTGGTGACTACAACCGCTCCCGTGAAGACATCCCGGCCATGGCAAAGCTGGCGAACGCCCATGACTTCATCATGAAAACACCGCATGGCTATCAAAGCCGCGTGGGCGACCGCGGAAATCTTCTTTCCGGCGGCGAAAAGCAGCGCATCAGCATTGCTCGTGCGATGTTTAAAGATGCTCCGGTTCTGATTTTGGATGAAGCGACAAGCGCCTTGGACACCGCCAGCGAAATCGAAGTTCAAAAGGGGATTGATCATCTGATGGAGGGCCGCACGGCTCTGGTGATTGCCCACCGTCTGTCGACAATTCAAAAAGCCGACAAGATTGTCGTCATGAAATCAGGAGAGATCGCCGAGATCGGAACTCACAAGGACCTCATGTCAAATGAGGGTGAATACTTCCGCTTCCACAGTTTACAACACACTTAATTCTATGATCTAAATAAAGTATGCCTACTTTATTTGGATCTGAACTGAGCAGCGCTGTTATCAACACTGGTATTGCCACCATCATCCTGATTGTGGCCTTGTCCCTGATCAGCTGGTTTTTCCCTTGGCTGCAGAAAAAGATCAAATCGCTGCCCCATAGCCAGCTTCCCGCCCTAAAGATTCACAACTTCGAAATCATCACTGCTCAGTCCTTGACCGCTGGCATCTGCAGCCTGCTGAAAGGTCTGCGACTGATCATCACTGTCCTGGGTCTTTATTTCTACTTCTCGCTTGTGCTGGGCTTTTTCCCGGACACGCAGCACATTTCTGAAAACATGCTTCACTATATCCTGGATCCCCTGAAGGAAGTGCTGAAGACAATTGTCGACTACATCCCCAAAGCCATCTATGTCATCGTCATCTGCCTGGTGATGCGCTATATTCTGAAAGTCATCCGCTTGTTCTTCCTGCGTATCGAGGCGGGCTACCTCAAAATTGAGGGCTTTCATGCGGAATGGGCCCAGCCAACTTACAATCTGGTGCGCATTCTGGTTTTCGCCTTTACGTTGATTATCATCTTCCCTCATCTGCCTGGATCCAGCTCTCCGGCCTTCCAGGGGGTTTCAGTGTTCCTGGGTCTTTTGATTTCCCTTGGTTCAAGTTCTGCCATTTCAAATATGGTGGCGGGCCTGGTGATCACTTACATGCGGCCGTTTCAAGTCGGTGACCGCGTGAAGCTTGGCACCACGATCGGCGATGTGGTGGAAAAGAATTTGCTGATCACCCGCATTCGCACGATCAAAAATGTGGATGTGACCATTCCAAACTCCAACGTACTTAACAGCCACATCATCAACTTTAGTGCTGTTGCTGACACCAAAGGATTGATCCTGAATCCACGAATCACGATTGGTTATGATGTGAACTGGAGAAAAGTGCACGAGCTTTTATTAGGGGCCGCGGCCCGCACCGAAGGCGTTTTAAAAGATCCTAAACCGTTTGTCTTCCAGACAGCTCTGGACAACTCGTATGTGCAGTATGAACTGAATGGTTACACCCGTCTTGCAAACAATTTTGACGATGTGTACTCGGATCTATACAGAAATATTCAGGATTTGTTTAACGAAGCTCAGATCGAAATCATGTCCCCAACCTATCATGCGCTTCGTGATGGCGAAGGAAAGCACATCCCCCCGGAGTATAAGTCCTAATTTGAGACGTGCGTCCCAGTCCTTGGTCCAGCTTTGCACGCTCTTTAGACAGTCCCGCTAAAGTTCGTCTACTTTCTTGACGATAAAAGTATCGATACTTTTGACAGTCACTGAAAGGACGATACTTATGATTAATTGGGATGAGTTTGAACATATACATGTCATCAACAAGCTCAAACAGATTCTCAGCGCGTGGTGGAACATTGACGTTGTTTTCACAGACGAGCGCGGAATGCTTAAGGGTTATGACTCTGATAAAGTCACCTTCAGCAACCCGGCAATCACAGCTCTGGTAAGAAAAGAAGCCGGTCAGCAAAGCATCGCAGAACTTGTGACCAAGTCTTTGGATGATCTTCGCACTTCCCAAAACAGATTCTCCCTGCGCAAGTGGGACATGGTTGGTTTTGATGTGGGTGTATTCCCGATCATGATCGAAAATGACTGTGTGGGTACGGTTGTGGCTATGGGCTTCTTCCGTGATTCCAACTTCACTTCCCGCATGACAGAAATCCGCGAGCGCCTTGCGGCCTTCGGTATGTCCGGCGAAGTGATTGAAAAGTGCCTGGGCAAACTGAAATTCCTGGATGATCAGGAGCGCGCTCACTTCAACGAGCTGTGCGAACTGGTGGCTCAGGAGATCGTGACTCTTCACCTGGAAATCTCTTCCCGTGAAGACCGCATCAAAGAATTGAACAAAGAACTGGGTAACCGTTTCAAGTATGACAACATGATCGGTAAGTCCAAACCAATGCAGTCCCTGTATGCTTTGCTTGATAAAATCAAAGGTGCAGATTCGACAGTATTGGTACAGGGTGAAAACGGTACCGGTAAGGAATTGATCGCAAAATCAATTCACTACAACTCTCACCGTAAAGACAAGCCTTTCATCATTCAGAACTGTTCCGCGTTCAATGACAACCTTTTGGAATCTGAATTGTTCGGTCACGTAAAAGGCTCCTTCACAGGTGCTTTGAAAGACAAAAAAGGTCTTTTCGAAATGGCCGACAAAGGAACTTTCTTCCTGGATGAGATCGGGGACACCTCCCCGCAGATGCAGGTAAAACTGCTGCGTGTTCTTCAGGAAGGTACGTTCATGCCAGTGGGTGCGACTGAATCCCGCAAAGTGGATGTGCGTATCGTGGCGGCAACAAACAGAAACCTGAAGGAAATGGTAGAACAAGGCACCTTCCGTGAGGACTTGTACTATCGCCTGAATGTTATCAACATCCGAGTTCCTCCGATGCGTGAAAGAAAAGAAGACATCCCGTTCCTGGTGGATTTCTTCCTTAACAAAATTCACGATCAGCAAGGCGGACCAAAACGCCAGATCACCAAACGTGCTTTGGAAAAGCTTTATGACTATCCATGGCCGGGCAACGTGCGTGAGCTGCAGAATGAGATCGAAAGACTTTGTGTTCTTTCCGGTGACGAAACAAAACTGATGGCGGAACTTCTTTCCCCGAAAGTTTTGGAAGCCGGCGAAAAGAACAAAGTTCAGGGTTCCCGTTTGCAGGGTAAGCTGAAAGATGCGTTGGAAGACCTTGAGCGCGAAATGATCCGCGAGGGTCTGCGCCGCACAGGCTGGAACAAATCCAAGCTTGCAAAAGAACTGGGTATCAGCCGCGCGGGTCTTATCATGAAGGTCGAAAAGTACGGCCTGGATAAGCGTAAACTGGCGCGCTAAAAAGGGCACCGACCCTAAAAGAATTACCTAAATGATCGAAACTTAGTGGGCTTTAAGAGCAAATCTTAAAGCCCACTTTTTTTGCTAAAAACAGGCTATCCCACTGAATATACTCAATAATTCGAATCCCCCTCGGACTTGGCATTGCTCTTGTAGTAGTGAAGTTCCAGCTAGGTATTGTGTAAGGGGTACGTGGTTTTATGCAGACAACATTGGATAGCTCTTTTGTAGAAAGACTAAAGCAGATTCTGGCCAACCGCTATGGGAAGGGTTTACAGATCCGTCAATTGATGGACCTGTCTGAAGTTTCAGGCGCGGAAGAAATGTTCACGCGGGGGCGTGACCTTCATATTCCTATTCGAGTGAATGGGAACTTCTTGGGAACAGCTGTGGTGCCATCCGCAGATGATCTGAATAGTGAGAAGCGTTCTGGAGTGGCTCAGTTGGTAAGAATGGTTCTGGAACCAGCCATGTACAAATGGTATCTGGATCAGAAAGAAGCCAACCTTGAAGAGCTTTCCAAAGTTCAACCCAATCTGGACAACGTTCGACTGTTTGGTGAAGAACCGATGCCAACAATTGATGAACTTCTGGCTGAAGACTCGATCGTCCCCAACGAAGGTCCAGCCGCAGAACTGATTTCTCACCTGATCCACCTTGAGGGCCGATCCGAAAACAACAACAAGAAAGTCGCTTTGCAACTGCATGAACTGACCGGCCGCTGGGCATTTGTTCCTTTCAATGACATCAAAGGTCAGCTTCACTCTTCCATGGATATTGCCCGCATGGGTGGAATGACAATCTTTGTGGAAAACGTTGAAAACCTGAATGCCGCCGAACAAGAGCTGCTGATGGATTATATCAGCGAAGAGCATCTGGACGACGAACCTCTGATCGTTACCAGCTCCCTGAAAAGTCTGGAAGAACTGGGTGAAAGCACGCTGGATTCAAAATTCGTGGACGAGATTTCCGTGAACTGCTTTGAAGTCGACCGTGCGCCGATGACGCCACAGGGACTGAAGGAAGTTCTGGAGCTGTTCTTCATTAAAGATGGTCCGATCGACGCCTGATTTTCCCGTCTGATTTGTCCTTGATAATGCCGTGAGTGTCTGTGAGAATTTTTCTTATGGTCACTCACGATGAATTTCTAGTTCCATTTTTGACAAAAGCTTTGAACTCCGACAACTACAAGGTCTTTTCCTTGGCCGGAGACGCCTCCAACCGCCGTTACTATCGCGTGGTGCAGGACAACCAGTCCTGGGTGCTGATGCGCTGGGAGCCTTTTGATCCCAACAACTATCCCTTCCTGAGCGTGCTGAATCACTTCGCCAAAAACGGCGTGCATGTTCCGACCGTTGTGGCGCAGTCCCCGCAAGAAGGTCTGATGCTGCTGGAGGATCTGGGCGATCTGACCCTGGAAAGAAAATTCTGGGAAAGCCAAAGCCAGGAAGCGTCTTTGGAGTTCTACCAGATGGCCGTCGACGAGATCGTGAAAATCCATCACCCGGCCACTTTGGATAAATCTGACTGCACCGCTTTCAAGATCGAATTCAACACCGAAAAATTCCTGTGGGAGATGAACTACGGTAAAGACAATCTGCTTTCCGGCGTTCTGAAATTTCCATTCGGCGAATCCCTGAACAAAGAAATCACGGATATCTTTGTGGATATCTCAAGCCGCCTGGACAGGGAGCCAAAACGCATCGCTCACCGCGACTATCATTCCCGCAATCTGATGATCAAACTGGATCAGATGAGCGTGATTGATTTCCAGGACGCCCGCCTGGGGCCGATTCAGTATGATCTGGTCAGCCTGATGCGTGATTCTTACGTGGACATGAATGATTCCATGGCGCGCACCCTGATTGACTACTATCTGGATAGATCCAAGGCTTATTTGCCAAAAGATTTCTCTCGCGAGCAGTTTGACCGCATCTATGAGCTGCAATCAATCCAGCGCTGCTTTAAGGCGTGCGGAAGCTTTGCCAGCTTCTATCACCTGCGCCAAGACCGTCGTTATCTGAAATACCTTTCCGGAACTCTTCGCCGTGTGATGAAAGCCATCAACGAATTCCCGGAATACAAAGTATTTGCCGATGTCCTGATTGATTCCGGTGCTCTGGAAAGAAAGTACGAAACTCTATGAATGTGATGCTGCTGGCGGCGGGTGAAGGCACAAGACTTCGCCCCTACACGCTGACACTTCCAAAACCAGCCATTCCCTTTGTAACAGTTCCGTTGGCTGGACACTCCCTGAGCTTTCTGGGAAATCTTGCCATCAACAAGCTGGTGGTGAACACCTATCATCTGCCCGGCGAAATCCACCACCTTTTCCACAGCCTGCGCCACCATGCGAAGTCTTTGCATTTTTCTGATGAGGTTGGACAGATTCTGGGCAGCGGTGGCGGACTGGGTAAAGCCCGGGATCACTTTGTGGGTGATGATTCCTTCGTCATGATGAATGCCGATGAGATCATTCTTCCCAAAGAGGCTGACATCATGAAAAAAGCGATCACCCATCACCGTCATCAGCGCAACATCGCGACTTTGATGGTGATGGACCATCCTGGCGTGGGAACAAAGTTTGGTGGGGTCTGGACAGATGCTCACAACCGCGTGCTGGGCTTTGGAAAAACCCCGATCGCCGGAGCCGTGAAGGCATGGCACTTCGTGGGCGTTCAGATCCTTGCTGACAAGGTTTTTGATTTTATTCCAGCACAAGGTGAATCCAATATTCTGTATGACGCTTTGACAGCGGCGATTAAAAAAGGCCTGAGCGTTGAAGCTTATCCTTTTGAATGCACTTGGTTTGAAACCGGAAATCCCACCGACTTTCTGGAGGCTTCTGAAAAGTGCCTGCATTATTTGGCGGGACCTGTGACTTATCAAAAGGCCATTCTTGAAGGAACTTTGAAAAGATATTCCAAAGAAGAAACCATTTTGGCCTCTACTGACGGAGGCTTCAGCTTGGTTTCAAAATCCGCATTTCTGGGACACTCGCGAATTCATGGCACTTTCTGCGCAGGCCCCGGAGCCATTGTGGAAAATGGCTGTGAACTGACGAACGTCATCGTGGGAGCCAACGCACGGGTGCCAGCGGGCACTCAAGCCAAAGACACTCTCTTTCTGTAATAAGGACATTTATGAAACTCGGTCTTGAAGTACTTCTCGCAAATCCAAAGATGATAAAAAACCTCAAAGGCAAACGCGTGGGCCTGGTCTGCCACCCTGCCAGCGTGGATGAAAATCTTCAGCACAGCATGGATTTGCTTTCCAAGAAAATCAAACTTTCCTGCGCGTTCGGCCCTCAGCACGGCGTTCGCGGCGACAAACAAGACAACATGATCGAAAGCCCGAACTTTGTGGATCCGGTTCACAAGATTCCAGTTTTCAGCCTGTATGGCGAAGTTCGTCGTCCAACGGCCGAGATGATGTCCCACTTCGACGTGGTGCTGTTTGATCTTCAGGATCTGGGCTGCCGCATTTACACGTTCATCACCACGCTTTTGTACATCATGGAAGAATCCGCAAAGCTTGGAAAGACAGTCATCGTCCTGGATCGTCCGAACCCTGCGGGGCGTCCGGTGGAAGGATTCAAGATGCTTCCAGGCTGGGAATCCTTTGTGGGCGCGGCTCCGATTCCTATGCGCCACGGCCTGACTATGGGTGAGCTGGCTTTGTACTTTGCTGACTACTACAAAATGGATCTGGACCTGCAGATCGTGAAAATGAAAGGCTACAGTCCCGACAAGGGCCCGGGCTTTGGCTGGGATCTGAAGCGTCCTTGGGTGAATCCTTCTCCGAACGCAGCATCTTTGAATATGGCGCGCGCTTATTCTGGAACCGTGCTGATTGAGGGCACAACACTTTCAGAAGCTCGCGGCACAACGCGTGCGCTGGAAATCATCGGTGCTTCGGATATTGATTATGCGGAAGTTCTGGTCCGCATGAAAAAGAAAGCACCTCAGTGGTTCAAGGGTGTGACCTTGCGTGAATGCTTCTTTGAGCCGACTTTCCACAAGCATGTGGGCAAGCTTTGCCACGGCTTCCAGTTTCACACGGACGGCATCAGCTACAAGCACGATCAGTTCAAACCTTTCCGTCTGACGGCACTGATGCTGAAGGTGATTCGCGAAATGCATCCGAAGTACCCGATCTATCGAGATTTTGCTTACGAGTACGTGAAAGACCGTCTGGCATTTGATGTGATTAACGGCGGACCGGCGCTGAAGAACTGGATCGAAAATCCAAAGGCCACTCCAAAAGATCTGGATGCGGCATTGGCCAAGGATGAAAAATCCTGGGTGAAGGAAAGAAAGAAATACCTGCTTTATTAAAAATAAAAGGGTGCTGGAAACAGCACCCTTTTTTACTTCTGATATCTGGCTTTTACTTCTGCAAAGCCAGTTCAGCGTCGGTATAGAAAGACTCTTGGCTTTCTTTGACTTTATATCTGCGAGTCATCATCAGGAAGATACTGTCAGCGGCAACACCGATAGGTTCACCGTTGTAGTTCTTCTGCATGCCTGCAAGACTTGATGGATCACGTTCCAAGCTTACGCCACCGGAACCAGAACCGCCGGCACCCGCATAACCACTGCCTGAGCCATCATCCGTTGGAGAAGCTGGACCCCAGCCTCCACCACCGCCGCCGCCGCCTTCACTGAAGCCGTTGGAAGCAGTCATCGCACCGATTTTCAGCTTTTCAACTTTATCTGCGGACTTTTTGGAAACCTGAGCATAAGCATCCTGGGCTGCGAGGATCGCACCTTGCGGAATGCCTGCCGCGGCCATAGAGGCTGCGGAAGAGAAGTCGGATGCCTTGTAGGTTTTGCCATCCGGAGTTTTGATGACTCCTGTTTTTGGATCAAGCAGCCCACCAGTAGTTAGCTTTCCAGTGTTCGTTCCCAAGGCCTTCACATTCGGATCATTTGAAAGTGGATTGTTTGGATCAGTCAGATCGATATTCCCGTAATCATAAGCATTTCCCAAACCGTCAGACTGGAAAGATGTTAATCCTGAAGATCCTGCGGCCTTTCCATGCTCTTTACCCTGAGCCATAGAAAGGACGCCAAATCCAGTGAAGATCGCGGCCATCGCACACGCCCCATAGTTTTGACTGGAGCATTCACCCCACTTCTCAGCCGCCATAGTAAACATCAAGGCTCCGGTAAGGAACTGAGTTGCCTGGGCACCTTTGTTCGAGCTTCCTGACTTGTCTGCAGAATCTTTAACGGATGGTGACGAAGTTTTGCCCGTTGTGGTTTCAACCCCCTTGTCGGGCGTAGTCTTAGGTGTCGTCGTGGAAGTAGTGCCACCACTGACGGTGACCGCTCCCGCCATAACCGGAGACCAAATCAACGACAATATACAAACGCACTTGATTGTTAATTTTGTCATGGCTTCCCCTAGTTATTCAAAAGAGTGTTTTTGTTATCGCGGTAACGTTCTTTGATCTTTTCCCAGTTGGACTTGCCACCCTGGCCGGTCACTTCATTTTTCCAGGCCTGCTGACCTGCCATACCTTGAGAAGGATCTTTCGCCCCGCCTGGCAGATATTGGCGCAGTTTTGAATCAGAGCCCTTAAAGCCACCGAATCCGCCACCGCCTCCGCCGCCACCAGAGCCAGACAGAATGTCAGTGTTCAGACCTTTTTTCGCAGCTTCACCCTGAGCACCGGCACCACCGCCACTGCCACCACCAAAACCACTCAAGCCACTGCCACCACCGGTCGGCGCACCGATACCGGAAGAGTCACCGCCACCTGAGTTGGTGGATGCAAGGTCACGCAATCCCGCCAAAGGATCACTTTCAATACCTGGAAGAGTATTTGTCCCGGCGCCGTTGGCTGTTCCCAGCTCGGCACCTTGGGAAGCCAAACGAGACGTCGTCCCGTCATTAGCTTTCTGGTAGGAGTTCGAACAACCTGGGGTTCTTGGATTTGCTTTACAGATACACTCTGGATCATTGGCCGCCACAGTCGCATCAGCACACTTATCCACTGCCGCAGTTGTTGTTGCGTCAGTGCCGGTACCATTAGACTCTTCATCGCACTGTTGACCCTGCTTGAAAGAGGAGATCATGGAAGCAATACCCGCACCAGCAGATACAATCATGTTGGCATACTCATATGTACAGGCTACATTCTTTTTCGCCACTGACTTTGAATCCGCTTTCGAATTATCTGTGCCAGCTAGGCCTTTAATTTCTTTATCAAGAGCTGTAAGCGCACTAGCCAAAGTTTCGCATGGACCGGCTGCCGTCGGCGGAATAGGACCTGCATGGCCACATCCGTAAGCAGTTACCTGCATCTTCACAATACGCTCTAAGTTATTTGAAACCGTCGAACAGGAAGCTTCACAGGCGGCTCTCGCTGTAGAACAAGCCGCGGTATATGCCGTTAATCCACCCTGTGCAAGACGTGCAATCTTCGCTAGGTTACTACAAGCATCTTGGACCGCCACACCAGTAATCATGCTGGCTACAGTGTTAATATTATTCAGTGTTTTTTGAAGCTCAGGGCTTGTTTTCTCTCGACACAACCAAGAGGCTGTTGACTGAGATTTTACACAAGTACCATGTAGATTCGAATAGAACGATGCCGCTTGAGAAAGGTTCTTTAAACTCGCGAAGTCAGGACCTCCAGCAGCTGCGGTATCAGCAAGCCCCATAACCTTCTCAACCGAACCCTTAAAACTATTTGCTTTATCCGTATAACCTTCATCTGAGACATCAGATCGGGCTTCTTTCGAATCACCAGCTTTCACACCACCATCTGCCGGCTTTGTTTCGCCCTCAGCATGAGCGAGAGAAGCCGTGAACGACAATGCAATTAACATCGAAAGAAGACTTGTCTTCAAACTACGCATAAGAATTTCCCCTACCATATCCTTTTCGGACAAAGGTCAGAGTTTCTTAAATTTTTGGGTCTTGTATCGATTTGAGACACTCAGATGAAATCTGTTTAGAACTCGCTGTCTTCAGGTGGAGGATTCAGCAATGCTCCACGCACCCCTGTGCCGCCCAACTCAAGATCAGTACGACGAAGATAGTCCGATGAAACCATCTTCACAGAGTAGCCCGTTGTACCGCCTGAAACGCAGTTTCCTGGGTTTGGCACTTCAGGCTCACCGGAATCAGCACCTCTTGGTGTGATCGTGCATTTGCCGAACTTGGCTGGATCCAAACTGTAATCCACAAGGCTCACCGGCGCCCAGGACGTCAGAACATCCTGCCATTTTGTGGAAATATAAGTCAGTTTCCCTGCGATATCCACGAACGTCTTCATAAATGTATTTCCGGAAACAGCTTTATACTGATCGATGACGCTGAATTTATCCCAGTTGATACCCTCTTTATTGGAACCTTTGTGAGTCCCGATGTCGCCTAAGAACTCTTTGTTCTCGCCGTAGTAGCCAGAGCCTACACTTTTTAGGAAGCCATCACGCAAGCGGGTGTAATAGTTGTGATAGAAATCAGGCTCGATAGAATAATAAGTAAGATCAAACGGATCAGGGAGAATCGCCGAAAGCTCTAACATGCGCATACGAGAAGGCCCATCATTAGCATGATCCCATGCCAGCAAATCCTGATTCCCACCACGTTGATAGAAATTAAATGGAAGATGCTTCCAATGTTCAAAGTTCGGAGCGGTATCTCCTGTATTTTCCGGAGCAGCCCCGACCTCTACATTGTCGTCTGCACCAATCCTCCAGTTCGTATCCAGCTTATAGATAGCGCGTCCATATTGATAAAGAACCCGGCGGCTTTTCAAACCTACTTTATCACCGACATAACGACTGTAATTCGCAATCCGCGTAGGATCCCCTGGCACACCCACATGGGCTTGGTCCATCAAGCGAGGTGGCAGATTGGGATCAGTTTTGTCATTGGGACCCCCTTGCGATCCATTATAAGAAGCAGAGCCGGACGGATACTTGTTATAATACCACGGCCCAATACGGCCACCAAACGGCTTGTAGAAAGCACGGGCTTTAATTTCCAAAGAACCAAAAGGCGAGAACGGAATTTTAGGACGAGCCGATGCCGAAACACCGACATACGCCATACACCAAGGATTCTTTTCCACCCCGATGGAATAGTTGTAAATATCACTGATTGGCTCACGAATACCGATATAATTCTTCAGCTCATCAACTTCGGTTCTAAATCTTCCGTCTGCTACCGTCGCATTTGGAAGATCTGATTCAACATTTGAAAGCATTTTCGGCTTAGGCGTAATGCTTGTTTCCGTGCAGATCGTATCGATATAACTGAATCCAGGATAAGTCTTAATCTGCTTCAACCAACGAGCAGGCTCCCCTTTGGCTCCTTGAGAGCCATTACAGGCCGAATGCCCCAATGAATTATAGATGCTCATTTTCAGATCAGACGTGTTGTTGGCCGCAGTCAAATTGTTCTTAAGAGTGTTCTCCATCCCCAGCTTGACACTTTTTCCGTCGATATCAAAGAAATCGGCGTCAGGCGAACTCGGGCTCATCGCCTTGGAAAGATAGGATATCAAAAGAGCACGGTTGCCCTGATCGATATTAAAGGCAACAACGAAACCACCCAGCATCAGATAGTTGAAGGATCCAAAGTCCTTACAACGCTCAATCAGGCTGGCACGCAGGTTCAGGGCAAGACTTCGAGTTCTTCCGGAAACACTCGGCAAGTCGATTAATACAGGCGGGATCCTGAAGACACTAATACCAGTATGCGAAGACAAAGCTTTGCAGGTATTTTCTCCATCTGGCATCGGCTTGAACGGAATATAAGTGATACAGAATGAAGGCGAATCGTAAAAGTTCTGTGCCGCTGGATTGATACTGTCGTCATCGCTATTGCGCAAACGACCGCCACCTATCTTATCAAATGGATGCTCCTCGAAATCCCCGGCCGTCCCCAGCATACGATAGCGCCAAGCCAGAAGCTTCCAGCTCTGACGAATCTGATAGTTCGTATGGGCAATCACATTCATGCCCTCGGCTTGTTTCATCGCTCCGTAATAGGCGGCAAGATCGACAGAGTTTTGCAGATTGATTTTGTGATGAACCAAAAGGCCGACGTTGATAACCATCGCAAAGAACAGGAACAGAATCTGAAAGATCAACGCCACAAACAGGGCAATCTGCCCCCGCTTGTTGTTAAGATTCTGAATAAAAGTGCTTCGTGAGTTCAACATCTATATCCCCGCATTGTCTCGTAGGTTGTCTCATGAAGCAACAACTCGACCTCTAAAACTTTGACTTGTTCTATAGTGAGATGACAGACTTTTATCCATAGTTCTGAAGGGAGAACTCGACGATGGTCCAACGACTTTGCCTGACAATTTTACTGACGCTGATGTTTGCGGGCCCCGCTCACGCGGATGTTTTGTTTGAAGGCTACGCGAAAGTGATCTCCGGCGAAGAACACATCGGCTACGTGATCAGCCGCTATGAATTTGAACCAAAGAAAAAGCAGTTCATTTCCACCTACTTCCTGAAAACCGGAAAAGGTCCCAGCGAAACCACCGAAAGCCTGAAGGCCTATGCGGATGCGGACCTGACACCGATTTCCTATGAATACACCTCTTTGGCCGGCAAAGAATCCAAGATCATCGACGCCAAGTTCAAAGGTGGCACCCTGACGGGCGTGATTAAAAACGGCACCAAAGTTTCCCGCATCGAAAAGAAGATCCCTAAAGGAACCTTCCTTTCAACGTTTCTGGTCTATCTGATGTTGAAGTCCAAAGAAGGCCTGAAATCAGAAACCAACTATGAATATCAGGCCATCGCGGAAGAAGACGGCGCCATCTATAAGGGTCAAGCTCTGGTCGGAAAAGAAGAGATCTACAACGGCTTTAAGTCCTTCAAGATTCTGAACACCTTCAAAGACATCAAATTCTTAAGCTACGTCAATGAACGTGGCGAAGTCCTGGGCACAAACGCCATGGGCCAGGGCATCGTCACTGAACTTGTGGCAAATCCTTCTGAAGCCATTGGAAACATCCCTTATAGCGCCTCTCTGCTAAAAACTTTATTCGGCAAGGTTCCTGCCGGCGACGCCAATGTCGTCACTCGCAATGCCAAGCTGAAAGCAGCAGAAGCCAACGCCCCAGCCCCGAGCAAGCAAATGGGCGTCCCACAAGGACAGGGAATCATCATCAAGGCTCAACCGGAAACAGAGAAAAAAGGGAACTAGTTCATGAGTATCAGTCACATCATTGGTCAGCACATGTTCATCGGCGTATCAGGTCACGCCCTCACCGCTGACGAAAAAAAGTTCATTGTAGAAAACAACATCGGTGGTGTGTGCCTGTTTGGCCGAAACGTCGCAGAGCCCAAGCAGGTTCGCGAGCTGTGCGCCGAAATCCAGTCTTTGCGTCACAAACAAGTCGACAAAGCACCGTTGTTCATTGGTATTGATATGGAAGGCGGCCGCGTTCACCGTCTGAAGGCTCCGTTCACCGTGTGGCCGCCGCTAAGAAAGCTGGGCGATCTGGATGCGCCGACCGTGTCTTTCCATTTTGCCAACCGCATGGGCCTTGAAATGAAAGCCGTCGGCATCAATCTGGATTTCGCTCCGTGCGTGGATATCTTCACGAACCCTGGCAACACCGTTATCGGCGACCGCTCTATCAGTTCTGATCCCGAGATGGTGGCAAAACACGCTTCGGCCCTGGTTCGCGGATACATCAAAGCCGATATCATCACCTGCGCAAAACATTTCCCCGGCCATGGCAACACCATCGTCGACAGCCACGAAGACCTGCCGGTTGAAAATACCGATCTGGAGCGTCTGGAATCCTGCGAACTGATTCCATTTAAAAAGACTTTCAAGTCCCGCGTGGACATGGTCATGACCTCGCACATCAAGTTCCCGAATATTGACCCTGAGTGGCCAGTAACTTTGTCCGAGACATTCGTACGAAAAATGATTCGTGAAGAGATGCGCTATCGCGGTCTGATTATCACTGATGACCTCGGCATGAAAGCCATGACGAAACACTATGGCATAGAAGAAGTGCCTGTGCGCGCCCTGAAAGCGGGCGTGGATCTGCTGCTTTACTGCAATGACCCTGAGGTTCCGCCGCAGGCCTACGACGCCATCCTGGGTGCCGTGGCCCAAGGTTCTTTGAAGAAAGAGGACCTTGAAGCCAGCTATCGTCGCATCATGGACTTTAAAAAGGTAAAGATCCAGAATCCTGATCCACTTCCATTGGAAGAAGCAATCAAGATCATCGGCAGTCCGGAACACCTGAAGATCGCTTCTGCGATCGCCAATGGTCAGATTCCCGACGGGCTTTTGCCAGAATAACTAAATTTCAACTTTGGAACTGTCGGTGACGATGAAAATTTCGATCCGGCGGTTCATCGCCCGGTGCTCATCCGTATCGTTGGGCACCACCGGCTTCTGATCACCATAAGACAATGAAACAAAGCGCTTTGGATCCATCTGGTGCACTTTCACCAGATAGCGCACCACTGCGGAAGCACGCCCCCCGGCCAGCTCCCAGTTGCTCGGGAACAGAGTCCCGCCAATGGGCAGATCATCCGTGTGACCTTCGATAATGATTCTTTTTTTATGGGTCTTTAGAACATCCGCAACTTTGTCCAAGCTCTTAAGGGCTTCAGGTTTTAGCTTCGCGGAGCCCTCCTGAAAGAATGTTGACGCTGCAAGAGCAATCCTCACCCCGACAGCATCGTGATAAACATCCTGAATAGCCTGCTTCTTTTGCGCGCTGTCCATGGACTTATCCAGAGCTCTTTCCACATAGTCTTCGACCTCGCCAGGCCCGCCCTTTTTGGGGAAGTTCCCAACAGGCATTTCAAGCTCGCCGATGATACTGCCAATGGAATTTGGTTCGGCATCAGATCCGCCCCGGCCCACCAGATGCAGACTGAGCTTCACGGAGTCTTCAAATTCTTTTTGTTTCTCTTCATTGGAAGTCGAGGTGGCGTACATGACAACAAAGAAGGCAAACAGCAGAGTGATGAAATCCGCATAAGAGACCAGCCATCTCTCGTGGTTTTCATGTTCTTCATGTTTGCAGTGTTTCTTTGCCATGAATTCTTTCCGACCTATTTTTGATCGCTGTCGAGATAGGCGTAAAGCTTCTGTTCCAGCACCACCGGATTCATCCCGCTGGCAATCAGAAGACCGCCTTCAAGGACCATCATTTTTTCACGAGTTAAAGCCTGAACACGGCGTTTCAGCTTGTTTCCAAGAGGCAGGAACAACAAATTGGCCGAGCTGACTCCGTACACAGTCGCGACAAAGGCCACCGCGATCCCTGCGCCCAACTTGCTTGTGTCGGTCAGATTTCCCATAACATGGATAAGACCCAAAACTGCACCGATGATACCGATGGTAGGCGCAAAGCCACCGGCGTCTGTCCAGATTTTGGCTCCGCCCAGAAGCTCTTCTTCTTCCGTGTGAATCTGTGTTTCAAAGATATCGCGAATGGTCGTTATGTCGACACCATCGACCACATTTCTGAGGACTCCTTTTAACAATGGGTCTTCAATGCGATTAAGGCGTGGCTCCAAAGCCAGGATGTTTTCTTTTTTAGCAAGCCTTGCACAGTCGACGATTTCATTAAGGCGCACTTTGCTGCGGCTTTCCTCGTGACGAAAGGCTTTTTTAGCCAGCTGTAAACCGGTCTTTAAGTCTTTTTCAGAACTTGAAACCATCACGGCACCAATAGTGCCCGTTAAAACGATAATGAAGGCCGTTAACTGCATCAGCGAACTTGTGTGTCCGCCCTCCAGCAGGTTGCCAAGCAGTATCCCACCGACCCCTACCAGAATCCCAATCCATGTTGCTTTGTCCATAAACAGAATGATGCCATAGGCCCTTGCTGGTGACACTTGGACCAGTGCAGAACCTAGACTTTCTGCGAGCGAAAAATTAGGGTAAAGTCACCCTGATGCTCGATTTTATTTTGTCTCTCGATAAGAGTCTTTTTGTATTGGTGAATTCACATTGGACCGCGGCCTGGGCCGATCAATTCTTCCCGTTTATCACAGATCTGCACAAAACACCGTTTTTCAAGTACGTGCTGGTGCCGGTGATTCTGGCCCTGTTTATCTGGCGTCGGGGACTAAAAAAAGGCCTGATCATCTTTGTCTTTGCTCTTCTGTCTGTTTCTATCTCTGACGGAGTTGGAAACTGGGCCTTCAAAAAGACAGTTCAGCGCCCAAGGCCGGCCAACACTCAAGGGTTGGATGTTCAGGTGCGGGCTCCCTTTGGCGGATACAGTTTTGTTTCCAATCATTCTACCAACATGTTCAGTTTCGCGAGCTTTACTTCCGCTATTTTCCCACCAGCCACAGTGCCTTTGTATACTTTGGCGACGGTGATTGCCTATAGCCGCGTTTACAATGGCGTGCACTTCCCGACAGACGTGATCTGCGGGGCACTGCTGGGAATGATTTTTGGTATTTTGTTCGCACGTCTGTGCAAGTTGATCCTTGATCGCATCAAAGAAGAAGAAGGGACCGTTACAACATGAAGAAGGTTTTAGTCACCGGAGCAAACGGTTTTTTGGGTAGCTGGCTGACCAAAGCCCTTCTGGAGGAGGGTCACGATGTTTATGCCCTGGTTCGTCCGAAAAGTGACCTTTCTGAACTTGAAGGCGTGAAATGCAAATACGTTCACGGTGACGTCACTGATGTGCATTCTTTGCTGGAAGCCACCAAGGGCATGGATACTGTCTTTCATCTGGCCGGCGTTATTGCATATAAAAAGTCCCAGCGCGCCCAGATGGACAAAGTCAACGTGCAAGGCACAGCCAATGTGATTGCAGTTTGCCGCGAACACAACGTGCGACGCCTGGTTTATTTGTCGTCCGTAGTGGCCATCGGCGCCGGATATACTCCCGATCAGATTCTGAATGAAGAATCCCCTTATAATATCGCCGATCTGAATCTGGGGTATTTTGAAACCAAACACCAAGCCGAAATTCTGGTAAAAAACGCCTGCGACAAAAACGAAATTGATGCTGTGATGCTGAACCCATCCACAATCTATGGCCGTGGAGATGCCAAAAAGGGCAGTCGCAAGATGCAGGTCAAAGTCGCGCAAGGAAAGCTGAACTTCTACACTTCCGGCGGCGTGAATGTTGTTGCGGCAGAAGATGTGGTGGCTGGAATTTTGAGTGCTTGGAAAGTCGGTCGCAAAGGTGAACGTTATATTCTTTCCGGCGAAAATATGCTGATCAAAGACCTCTTTGCCATGATTGCCGCCGAAGCAGGCGTAACAGCTCCGAAACATCAACTGCCTGACGGCCTTTTGCATGCCGTGGGTGCTATTGGTGACTTCATGGAAAAAATGGGCATGAAGGGACCGTTGAGCCGCGAAAATGCCTACACGGCAACAATGTATCACTGGTTTGATTCTTCCAAAGCACAAAAGGAACTTGGCTTTTCACCAAGACCCGCTCGAGAGGCCATTCACAATTCTGTGCAATGGATGAAGGATCACGGACTGGTGACAAAGTAATCCCCGCATGATCAAAAAGCTGATTTTCTTTTTATTGGGTGTTCTGACTTTGATGGGTGTGGCCGCAGGTTCATTGTGGGCCTGGTTGCCCTCGGACAAAGAAATTCGCGGCTGCATGGTCACGAAAATGTATCAGGTGGAACTGTGTCCTGGTTCCAAGAACTATGTTCCACTGAAACAAATCGCCCCAATCCTGCAAAAGACCATCATTCTGACTGAAGATTCCAATTTCTATAATCATAAGGGCTTTGACTGGGACGCGATTGAAAAGAACGCCAAAGAGGGCTGGGAAACCGGTGTCTTTAAACGTGGTGGATCCACCATCACCCAGCAACTGGCGAAAAACATGTTCCTGAACAAGGACCGCACCTTCATCCGCAAGGGTCTTGAAGCCATCATCACCGACCGGATCGAGCACACCCTGACAAAAAAAGAAATCCTGGAAAGATATCTGAACGTGGTGGAGTTCGGCAAAGACATCTATGGAGTCAAGGCGGCGGCGAAATACTATTTCAAGAAGTCCCCGGCAGAATTGACGGTGGTTGAGTCAGCTTTCCTGGCGATGGTTCTTCCGAATCCGGTAAAGTACTCCCAGTCCTATTACCGCAAAGAGCTGACTCCGTTTGCGCGCAAGCGCCTGGGTCGTATCGTTGATGATCTTTTCCAGTATCACCGCATCTCTCAGGAAGAATACGATATTGCCAGCGCCCAAGTCGCTTATTTCTTCCAACCCGAACCTCCACCGGAAGAAATGACTTCTGGCGAAGAAGTTCCGACCCTGGAAGAGCTGGAAAACCTGGAGTCCCAGGAGCAGCTTGAAAGCAGCGAGGAGGTTGAATGAAGATCGTATCTGCCTGCCTTTCCGGAGTTCACTGCCGCTATGACTGCAAAGCCCAGACAAGATCCCCGATTGAAGAGATGGTGCAAAACGGGGAAGCCATTCCCGTCTGCCCGGAACAGTTGGGTGGTCTTTCAACTCCCCGACCTCCGGCAGAACGCATCGGCGACCAAGTCCTGACCAATCAGGGTGTGGATGTGACTGAGCAATACACCCGTGGTGCGGAAGAAGCTCTGAGAATTGCCAAGCTTGTCGGCGCCACCGAGGCGCTGTTGAAATCCAAGTCCCCCATGTGCGGATGCGGAAAGATCTATGACGGCACCTTCACCGGCGCTCAGAAAGACGGCGACGGGGTTTTTGCCGAGCTTTTGAAAAAACACGGCATCAAGGTCACCCCGGTCGATTGATTATTTCAGCAGTTTCTTGCGAATGCGGAAGAAGGCGATGTTCATGCAGATCCACGTCGCCACCAGCAGAATTAAAACGTGAATCAAAACCCACAATGTCGGTCCCTGATGAAGCACTTCGCGCACGGCTGCCACCGCGTGAGTCAGCGGGAACAAGTACGCCACATAACGAAGTGCCGCGGGCAACTGATCCAGCGGGAAGTACGTTCCGCTCAACAAACTCATTGGAACAATCAAACCTGAAGTGGAATAGATAAAGGAGTCATAGTTACGTGCGTAAGAAGTCAGAATCATTCCAATGCACGAAAACAGCGCACTCATCAGGAACAAAATCGGCAGCGCCAGCAAAATGCGGTAAGAATCAATCAACCCAAAGAACAGCGCCACGATCGTGACACCCGTCACACCAAAGAAACCTTTACTGGTCGCCCACAAAAGCTCTCCCGCAACGATTTCCTCTGGACCCACACGAGTCAGCATGATCGTCGCGTAAGTTTTCTGATGAGTCAGTTTCGTGTAGTTCCCATAGGTGCCTTCAAAGAAAGCCACCATCATCGCCGTGGTTGAAAGCAAAGCCGGGAAGAAGAATTCGATATAAGACATGCCACCCATGTTGTTCACAAAAGCGCCAAGACCAAAACCAATGGCTCCCAGATAGATCACTGGCTCCAGAACAATCCAGAACAGGGACACCAGCCAGGTTTTTTTAAAATACATGAAATTGCGGGACCATACTTTCATGGCGCCGCTGTTCACTGTGGGAAGGGTAAAGCAGTCTTTCAGCTTCATTATTCGTCCCTCAGTTGATGACCCGCAAGCTTCAAAAAGACGTCGTTCAAAGTGGGCTTGCGAATGAATATCTTGTCACTGGCAATCAGGTCCACCACGCGGCGGCCTTCCTGATTTTCTTTCACCAGAACAGACACCGTATCTTTGATCACCTGATAAGAGAACCCCTCAGCACGCAGTCGGCCCAGGTAATAATTCAGATCCACCGGGTTTGTGTCAAACTCCACCACTTCCTTGCCGATCAGCTCGCGAATCAGATCGCGGGGCTTACCGATCGTCAGAATGCGGCCGCCATCGATGATCGCCACACGATCACACATTTGCTCGGCTTCTTCCATATAGTGGGTGGTCAGCACCAAAGTGCTTTTCTCAGATTTTAGATGCTTGAAAAAGTCCCAGATCCAAACCCGCGCCTGCGGATCAAGACCTGTGGTTGGTTCATCCAGGAAAACCACTTCCGGAGAATTAATCAGGCCACGAGCAATCGCCAGACGGCGCTTCATGCCCCCGCTAAGTGTTTCCACCGAACGGTCCTGGTATTCTTCCAGCTTCATCAGACGCAGCAGGGCCTGAGCCCGAAGATCGGCCTCAGCAACTGGGATATTATGAAAGCTTGCATAGACGAGAAGATTTTCAAGGACTGTGAAGTCAGGATCAAGGCCGTCCTCTTGCGGGACGACCCCTATGCGAGATTTGATCTCGCGGAAATTCTTTTTAACGTTCAAGCCCAGAACATAAAGTTCTCCGCTTGAAACCAGGGCTGAGCAATACATCATCTTCATTGTAGTTGATTTGCCAGCCCCGTTTGGACCAAGAAGCCCGAAACATTCGCCTTTGTAAATTTCAAGATTGATTCCGTCTACGGCGATCTTATCGTCGTACTTTTTGGTCAGATCCTTGATTTCAATGGCGACGTTCGTACTCATTATTCCTTCGCTGCTTTTGCACGTTTGTGCGGATCAAGTTCACGCAAACGAAGACGGATGTGCTTCGGCGTCACTTCGATCAGCTCAGATTCTTTGATCCATTCCATCGCTCTTTCCAGAGTGAATTTTTTCACTGGAACCAGACGGATAGCTTCATCAGAACCCGAAGCACGTACGTTTGACAATTTCTTTTCACGAGTGATGTTCACTTCTAGATCATTTTCCTTGGCGTGTTCACCAACGATCATGCCTTCGTACACTTCATCACCGTGTTCAACCATCATGACACCGCGCTCTTGAAGATTCCAGATCGCGTAGGATGTCGCAGAACCTTTACGGTCAGAAATCATCGCACCGTTCAAACGGTGTTCGATTTCACCACGATAGTCATCCCAACCGTCAAACTGGGTGTTCAACAAACCGGTACCACGAGTGTCCGTCAGGAACTCAGAACGGTAACCGATCAGACCACGGGAAGGAATACGGAACTCAAGACGAGTGCGTCCGGAACCTTTTTGAACCATGTTAGTCATCACACCTTTACGTTTACCCAACTTTTCAGTCACGGCACCAACGTAAGCGTCTTCGATATCGATAACCGCGATTTCCATTGGTTCCATTTTCTTGCCGTTTTCTTCTTTGAAGACAACAGTCGGTTTGGAAACCAGAAGCTCGAAGTTTTCACGGCGCATTTGTTCGATCAAAACGCCCAACTGAAGCTCACCACGACCCACAACTTTGAACGCGTCAGTAGAGTCCGTTTTTTCCACGCGGATAGCCACGTTGTACAACAACTCTCTGTCCAGACGGTCGATGATTTTACGGGAAGTCACGTTCTTACCATCAAGGCCGGCGAAAGGACCGTTGTTGACGGAGAAGACCATGCCCACTGTCGGCTCTTCAACGCGGATACGCGGAAGTGGACGAGGATCTGTTGCAGAAGTGATGGTGTCACCGATAGTGAAATCTTCCATACCGGCGATAACAACCATGTCACCCGCGCCAACTTCCTGAGCAGGAACCTGGGAGTTCACTTTGTACTGGAACAAAGCGGATACTTTTACTTTCTTCTGAGCGTTCGCCTGAACGCAAAGAACTTCGTCACCCACTTTGATGGTACCAGCTCTCATACGACCGATCGCCAGACGACCTACGTAATCATTGTAAGAGATGTTGGAAACCATAACCTGAAGTGGAGCATTTTCTTCGATAGTTGGAGGCGGAACCAGGTTTACGATTGCATCGTAAAGAACTTCCAGGGAACCGGTGTTAACCGCTGGATCCAAAGTCGCCATACCTTCACGCGCGATAGCGTAAACAGTGTGGAAATCACATTGTTCTTCAGTTGCATCCAGATCGATGAACAGGTCGAACAACTCATTGTGAACTTCCTGAATACGAGCATCAGAACGGTCAATTTTGTTGATACAAACGATAACTTTTTTGCCGCCCTCAAGAGCTTTTTTCAAAACGAAACGAGTCTGTGGCAATGGACCTTCGGAAGCATCGCAAAGAAGGATACAACCATCAACCATGTTCAGGATACGCTCAACCTCGCCGCCGAAGTCACTGTGCCCCGGTGTATCGACGATGTTAACTTTGATATCTTTGTACATGAAGGAGGCGTTCTTTGCCGCGATCGTGATCCCACGCTCTCTCTCAAGATCCATGGAGTCCATCAGGCGCTCTTCAACGTGCTCATTGTCACGGAAAGTACCTGCTTGTTTAATCAAGTGGTCAACCAGTGTCGTCTTACCGTGGTCGACGTGCGCGATGATCGCGATATTTCTAATTTTCTTCGGATCTTGAATCATATTTACCCTTCGTTATGAAACTCTCTAAAAACAAAACACTTAAAACTTAAACTAAAATCAAAACAAATGCTCGTCAGGCTCTTGTCAAAACGCCATCAGAGGCCCCCGCAGTTCACGGTTTGTTAACCGTGACCGCCCATTAAGAAATCTTCCTGACTGGTGTCTTCTTGTTCTACATTTCCAATACTTGCGAAAAACTCATTCGCTAAGGCCATGATCTCGTCATTGCTTTTGGACTGGAATAGATTCTTACGGAATTGAGCCGCTCCAGAATACCCTGTTGAGAACCAAGCTGCAAACTTTCTGAGCTGGATCCCGGTGATGTGCTCATCACAATGCGCCACGATCTCTTTTTGCAGACCCTGGAACAGACTCACATAATCCCTCTTCACGTCCTTAATCGGCTCGCCTCGCCACAAGGACAGGGCGTCCATGAAGATAAACGGGTTTTTAAGGCATCCACGGCCGATCATCACCCCGTCACAACCGGACTGCTGCAGTCTTAAGTTGGCCTGACGAGGAGTGAGGATGTCTCCGTTTCCAAGAATGGGAATCTTGGTATTGGCTTTTACATCCGCGATAAAGTCCCAGTCCGCAAGTCCGGTATAGGACTGAGCGCGGGTACGACCATGGATCGCAACCCAGGAAACCCCTTCGTTGTAGGCAATATTACAAATCTCAGTGGCGTTGCGGGAGTTCGCATCCCAGCCCGTGCGGATCTTGATTGTCAGAGGAATTTTAATCGCCGCTTTGACGGTGGAAACCATCTTTTGCACGGCCGCCGGGTCTTTCAGAATGGCGGAACCCGCCCCCTTCTTCACGACCTTCGGAACAGGACAACCAAAGTTCAGATCCACAAAGTCACAGCCATCGGCCTCCGCCACCTGAGCGGCACGCGCCACGATTTCGGGCTCTTCACCAAAAAGCTGGATGCCGATGGGACGCTGAGATTCATCAAAGCTCATCAGCTTCAACGTGCGATCGGACTTGTATTCAATACCGCTGGCACTGACAAGTTCGGTGACGACAACACTGGCATCTAGTTTTTTGATAAAGGTGCGAAAAGCGTGATCCGTGATCCCGGCCATAGGGGCAAGGACAAAGGGATTTGTCTTTAAGGCTTCAACTGGATTCATAGGGGAAGCGATATATCAAAATCCCCATTCTATGGATAGAGAAAACCACCGAATAAACAAAAGAAATCGAGAGCTTATAGGTTTTTCAGACCCGATGACCACGGGCTTTACGGGGAAAGCGCCTTCTGAAAGACCGTCTATTCGATTGAGGTGGCTTTAAGCCAAAGAAAAAGGGCCCAAATGGACCCCTTTGTTCATGCAAAACCTAATAATTTTATGCACTTAACTTACTTTATTCAAACCAAGTTACGCGACCCTCGGTTTGGCGGGGGGCTTTCGGGGGATTATGATCCGGATATCCCATCACCATCGCACACAAAAGTTCCAGTTCACCTCGCTGATATTCCGGAAGTTTATCCACACCCAGGAACTGATCGACCTCTTCTTTGATCTCTAGTGGAGCGCCCATCGTGCAACTGCCAAGGCCTTCCACCAGACACGCCAGATTCATGTTTTCCACCGCCATGTACACCGATCCGATGCTGGTGTGATAGCGCTCTTCAGAGTCATTGTGGGAATACGCAAACACAATCACCGGCGCATCGCCGAGTGTGTAGAAGAATCTTTCTGTGAAATCGTAAAGTGAAGGCTTCAGTCGTTGCGACAAAATGTCTTTGATGCCCAGCCAGGATTTTTGTGAGTACTTCAAATACTCGTCACGCTTTTTTCCCGTCACAACAAAGAAGCGCCAGTTCTGACGATTCTTTCCCGACGGCGCCTGCATTCCCGCCGCCAGCACTCTTTCAATCACGTCCTTCGGAACCGGCTCGGCCTTGTACTTACGAATGGACTTTCGTGATTCCAACAACTTGTAAAATTCATTCTTTTCCATTCACAAATCTCCTCACGCGATGCTTCGGAAAAAGTAAGCAGGTACCTTTTAGGCCATTTCTTCGATGCCGGCTTCGATGAAGCAGGCGTGCAGGCGTTTGATGGCCTCGGGGCCCTGTTCATCGGCCACCAAGAAACAGAAGTTGTGTTTGCTGGCACCCAGACAGATCATGCGCACATTGATGTCTGGAATGGTTTCGAAGATTCTTTTTCCCAAGCCCGGCGTGTGATTGATGTTATTTCCGATCAAAGAAATCAGCGCCAGGTTTTCTTCGACCTGCACATCCGCGATCTGGGACAGATCCTTGATTAGATTTTTATTCAGCAAAGTCGAGTCATCCAAAGTCACGCTGACTGAAATTTCAGAGGTGGTGATCGCATCAATACTGACTTTGTGGTCATTGAAGATTTTGAAAATCTGGAACAAGAAACCATGCGCGTACAGCATTTCCGGAGTGGAAAGGGTTACGAGCACCTGCTTTTTTCGAAGCGCCATCGCACGAATCAGAGGGTGATCTTCCACATCCATGCGCACCCAGGTGCCACGGGCCTCAGCATCAAAGCTCGACCCCACAAAGACCGGAATGTTCTTACGAATGGCTGGAAGCAATGTCGCCGGATGCAGAACTTTCGCGCCGAAAGTGGCAAGCTCGGAAGCTTCTTTGAAGGAAATTTCGCTGATAGGTTGTGCCTTCGGGCACAGTCGTGGGTCTGTCGTCGCAATCCCCGCCACATCTGTCCAGATTTCCAGAACATCGGCAGACACACCCTCGGCCAGAATCGCTGCAGAGTAATCACTGCCACCGCGGCCCAGCGTTGTGGTGATGCCTTCTTCGGTCATGCCGATGTAACCTTGCGTGCACATGACTTTTTTCCCGTCGCGCAGGAAAGACAGATTCTTCTGACAAAGGCTGGCAACTTCGTTTGTAAGTGGTTTCGCTTTGCCGAACTGATCATCCGTGCGCAAAACTGTGCGCACGTCCAAAAGTTCAGCGGATTTTACGGAGCCGTGCTTTTTTAGAACCTGAGACATCGCTTCGGTAAAAAGAACGGAAGACATTCTTTCACCCAGACTCATCAGGGTGTCCATGGCTTTCACGGAGCAGTCTTTCAGAAGGTGCACACCTTTTGCCAAAGAGCTCATTTCTTCAAATAAAGTTTCAAGTTTAAGCTTGGCATCGGCTGGCAGTTTCAGATCCTGGGCGATCTTGTTGTGTTTGTCCTGAATCTTGGAAAGGATTTTTTCTGACTCCGGCCAAGTTTGGGATTCAGCCGTTTTGCCAAGAGCAATAAGATCGTTGGTGGTACCCGAGGTCGCAGAAACAACCACCAGGCCAGAACCCTGACGGAAGCTGACTTCTGCACTACGAAGCATACAGTCTGCATCTCCCATGGAGGTGCCGCCAAATTTAGAAACTACCAGTTTTGCCACATGCACTCCTTGGCCCTTGGGCCAGGGAATATCCTAATGCGGTTATGCTTTTTCATTCAACGACTTTTATGGCAGACTTTCCCTATGAACGCGACCACCTCTGAAACGACATTCAAGAAAAAAGAAATCATCCTTATGGGAGCCCTTGCCTTGGTTGCCATGGCTTTGACGGTGATCGCCGTGATCCCTTCCCTGCGCGGGAAAGTCAAAGATGCTTTCTTAAGTTCAGAGCGCAAGATCGTCGCCAAAGTGGACGGCACTTTGGGCCCGGACGGCCCCAAAGTGGTGGTTCTTAAAATCCAAAGCCGCAACAGCCTGAGCTTAGAGGTTTACGATGCAGCCGCTGAAGGTTTGACCCTGATGGCAAGACTGCCGCTGTATGAAACCCGCGACGGATTTGTGCTGGTTCAGGGAAATGCCACGAATCTGGCACTGACTGATGTGGACAAAGACGGGACTTTTGAGATTGTGGCACCAACTTATGATGAGCAGATGGTGCCAAGATTAAATATCTTCCGCTACAACCCGCATACGAAATCCTTCGACCGGGCCACGGCTCCTGAGGGCTTTGAACCCTAGTTTGGCTTACCCAAATCACCGCCACGAACTACCTTCACTAGTTCTGCGATTTGCTTTGCCTCCTTCATAAAGGCTCCAAATTTCTGATTCTTTTTGTCTGCTGATTCCGGAAGCGTGAAGATTACAGCTGAAGCCGTTGACATAATATTGTCTTTGACAGAGCTTTCTGAAATCAAGGTACTATAAGTCGGCAGGATGCTGGAAATTGCGGCTCTGTGCGCATACTCCTCCTCTAATCCACGTTCCCTTGAATACTGAATGATACAAAAAACTAATCCATATACGAGAGGACCAAGCGCTATAATTCGAAGCATTAGCACAAACAGTCCTTCGGCATAATCCGTTTCTAAGCTAACTACGGTTGTTGATCCTCGATCTGCCTTCGTTGAATTTAAGCCACTGGATCCTGAAGAAGCAGAAGTGTGGGCATTTTCAATGGTAGACATTTCCTGCACAACATTTGCGATATGCATGCCCATCCCGCAACTTACTAAAATTAGAAAAATTGCAGCATACATCCAGAACAACCTGGTCTTTCGAATTTCTTCACTTCTCTTCGAGAAGGAAACTGCTATTGCCCCAGAAGTAGCAACCTTAGTAAGCTCAGTAAGATTTCGCTTAATGTCCTCTACTTCCTCAATGCTCTTCTGTAGTTCAGAAGACTGTTCCTGAATTCGATTGCTTTTCTTTTCGATACTATTCTGATCTAAATCTAAATAGTTGGAGAACCCATTGGTAATTAGTAGCGAACGAATGGTTTCGGAGGTGGAAATCGCATTATTGAACGAGTTCTGATCTCCAGAGGATTTAAAATGGGCCAGATAGCTATTTAGGTTATTAAGATTTCCAGTAAGTCCTTGAACTAAATTATATGGAAAGTCCTGCTCGAAGGAGCTATCTCTTAAATCTTCAAAACGTTTGCGTAAGTATTTAATATTGCTTATGAGGTCAGAAATACTTAATTCATTCCACACGAATTTGGAAGGTATATATTTTTCAAACTCTGCCGGGTAATGGGATAAGAACGCGGTGATGCTCTCTCTCAATTGTTTTCCATATGTGGTTTCTGGCATACGATCTACCTCTTAAAAACCACATATTAAATTTTTCTTTGTTTATTTTAAAGTCTAGTTTTTTTCCGAAGTGCCCGGGCGTTTTTGCAGGTCTCTCCAGGATTTTCCTTCACGCGCTTTGCGATCCAACTGGAATTTTTGAACAGCACGCTGGTGGCCTTTGTAATCTTCAGAGAACACGTGGGTCCCGTCATTCTGACTGACAAAGAACAAGTACTGACTTTCCTGAGGTTTCACCGCTGCCAAGATCGCTTCCCGACCTGGGTTTGCGATCGGGCCAGGAGGCAATCCGTAAATCACATACGTGTTGTAACGAGTGGGCGTTTGCAGATCCGCGCGCGTGATGTTGATCACGATCTTACCCAGTGCTTCGGCTTTTCCATAAATCACCGTTGGATCGGTTTGCAGACGCATTTTTTTCGCAAGGCGATTGTGGAAGACCGAAGAAATCAGCGGCCTTTCCTCAGGAGCACCGGTTTCTTTTTCGATGATACTTGCCAACGTCACCACTTGATTGCGGGTCATGGAGCGGATTTCAGCCTGCGCCATCACCTCGTTATAAACGTACAAAAAACGCTTCACCATGTTTGAGATCAGCGTTTTAGTGTCGGTGTACTTGGTCAGCATGTAGGTTTCCGGGAACAGATAACCTTCCAGACTGTCGGCTTTTTCGCCCAACAGACTCTGAATCAAGGCCGGATCGCGCACCAAAGCCATAAAACTTTCAGCCGTGCCAAAACCTTGTTTTTCATAAAGCTCAGCAATTTCGTAAGTGCTTAAGCCCTCACTGACAGTGAAGCTTCGGGCGATGCTTTTTCCGGAAGTGATGGCCTCGAGAACTTCAGCCGGGATCATGTTGGTGCGAAGAAGATATTCACCGACTTTGATTTTGGAACGATCCCCTTTAAAGCGGGCAAAAAGATTAAAGAACGCTGCGTTTTTCACCAGACCCTTTTCTTCAAGCTCTTTGGCAATCGTGGTGAAGCCTTTTCCCGGAGTGACTTCGTAAACCACATCCTGAGCCACATCGCTGGGGCGGGAGTTGGTAAACTGATATGCCAAATAGGCCACGCCGCCACCGACAGAGGCCAATAGGATCACCACCGCAAGAATCAGAACCAAAATCGTTTTCTTCATTACTTCATATCCAAGTTCATGCCCGGCAGAATTTTTGTCGGGTCAAAAGGAGTCGCATCTTCAAGGCTCGCCACCGGAACTGTGCAATACTGGATTGCAAAGTGCGCAGAAGGACGATCATTGCCGGATTTACCCATGCCACCAAACGGCAGACGGGAGCTGGATCCGTTCGTCGTGCGATTCCAGTTCAAAAGACCCACGCGCGCCTTCAACAAAGCCTGCTCGTAAAGCTCCTTGTTCTTAGAGAACAGCGCCATCACCAGGCCATAACCGGAAGAATTCACGATATTCATAGTCTCGTCAAAGTTATCAGACTGATATATTGCCACGTTCGGGCCGAAGATCTCGCTTTTCTGATAAACACTGTTTGGATCAAACTTGTTCACCAGATGAATTGACGGCGTCACATAGTAACCTTTGTGTTTCAGATCCAAAGCTTTACCGCGCATCAGGCTTTCACAGTTTTCGCGGTTGGCGATTTCCTGGAAGCGGATGTACTTTTCCACCGCTGCTTCATTGATCAACGGACCCATGAAGTTGTTTTCTGTCCAGTGACCGATCGTCAGTTTTTTCGCGGCCTGATAGAATCTTTCGGTGAACTCGTCAGCGATTCTTGGGTGCAGAATAATTCTGCTGGTGCAAGAACAGCGCTGACCGGCAGTCATGTAACTGCCAACAAGACTTTCATAGATCGCCTTATCCATATCAGCATCATCCCACACGACAGTCGCATTCTTACCGCCCATTTCCAGCGCCAGAATTTTCCAGTAGTGTGTCAGGGTCTCTTGCTTGATTTTCAAACCAACTTCATAGGAACCCGTGAACAAGATCCCATCCACATGCTCACTTGCCACCAGACGGCCACCGGCAGCACCATCACCTTGTACCAAGTTGAACACACCCGGAGGGAACTGGGCTTTTTCATAGATTTCCGCCATGAACTGACCCACTGCCGGGGTCTGCTCAGAAGGTTTGAATACAACTGTATTTCCAGCAATCAGCGCCGGAATGATGTGCCCGTTTGGCAAGTGCGCCGGGAAGTTGAACGGACCCACCACCGCCATCACCCCGCGGGAGCGATAACGAATCACACCTTCCACTTGCGGAAGGGCGTTGGGAATTCTTTCCTCTGCCACCAGATTCAAAGACTGATTCAAAGTGATGTCGATCTTCGCGCCCAAAGCTTTGGCTTCCGTCAATGCTTCCCAGGTTGGTTTTCCCGTATCACGGGAAATCACCTGCGCCATTTGTTCAGCGTGGGAATCAAACAGCTCTTTCAGGCGCATCAGATAACCACGACGCTCATCCACGGACAGCATCGCCCAGCCCATATAGGCTTTCTTCGCCGCCACACAGGCTTCATCGATGTGATCGTGCTTAAATGGCACCGTCATGACCAGATCTGACAAGTCGGCCGGGCTGATGTCCTTGAACTCGCCGTCCCCTTTGCTGACCGGAACAAAACGTCCGTTGATAAAGTCACCTTTGTATTTGGTTGGGAAGATGGTGGTGCTCATTTCTTATTTTCCTCTATTGTAATTAAATGGAGACATATAAATTTCTTCGCCGACTTCAATATTCAGAAGCTGACGCACTTTCGGCGCCAGCGCCACATCATTGCCGCGCACATCTGCAGAAGCCAATGACGCTTTGAAGTCCTCACCCGTGGTTGCAACAAGGCCCTGCTCTTTGTAAGCGGCATCCTTGAATTCTGTCACACGCAGACGGCGTCCTTGAGTGATGGGAAGAATCTGGGACACGTTTGCGCCATAGTGAGGACCCCCATCAAAAGGATCGACCTCATCCAGATAGCTAAAACCGATGCTTTCCAAAAGATGCTGGGCAGGCTTCGTGGCTTCACCCACACGTCCCAGCACCAGACGCGCTTTGGCATCCAGCAGGCACAGATAAATATCATCTTGCGGGAACAGACTTTCGATAAACTCTTTGTGGGACTGGGATAAAAGATCCGCTTCCTGATAGGGAAGACCGGTGAATCGGCGGCCCAAAGCCTCCCAGAATTCACTGCGGCCTTCATCTGTCAGTGGCGGCGTCAGTTCACATAGCACGCGGTCTTCAAAGCGTTCCGGATAAAGACCCATGTACAGGAAACGGGAAAGACTGATCTGCTTTCCCAGTTTTTCCGGACGAC
Source organism: Bdellovibrio bacteriovorus (assembly GCF_048286975.1). GTDB lineage: Bacteria > Bdellovibrionota > Bdellovibrionia > Bdellovibrionales > Bdellovibrionaceae > Bdellovibrio > Bdellovibrio bacteriovorus_H. Next base: position 717,330 of record NZ_JBLVRT010000001.1, read on the forward strand.
GGCGATAGGATTTATCAACAAGAAGTCCTCCGATTTCTGTTGGACCGTCAAAATCCAGCTGAAAGCGCAAAACTTGATGAATAAAGCCCACTCCCAAGTCCTGAGAAAAATGGTCGCGTTTGAAAATTTTGAAATAACTGTGGGGAACTTCGTCGTTACCATGTTTGGCCAGAACCAGAGAACTTCCCACGACGTATTTTTCTTCGACATCTTCCAGAACGAAAAGATATTCGGACTGGGTTTTGGAAAGTTTTCCCGCAAACGACTGTTCGCTGCGATCGATCTTTTCACCGATCACTTTTTTATCACCCGGCAGATTCAATAAATTGAACTGCTTTGCCAGGTCCACCAGCTGATTCAAATCATCGTGCTGTACCGGACGTATTATGAAACTCATAAACAAAACCTTTCGATGATCCTTTTATAAAACTCAATAGCTTTTTGCAGATCCTCAATAGAGACATGCTCCTGAGGGGTGTGCACGTTTCCTTCCCTTTTGCCGGGACCAAAACACACACACTCAATGCCCACGCGGGTGAAGATGCTGGCTTCGTTGGTGGAAGCCTGGGTGATTGGCTTGTCATCAAGTCCCATCGCCCGCAATTCATCCAGACACCCTTTAGCCAGAATCGAAGTCACTTCCGTGCGGAAGGGTTTTTTGTAGTCATTCACGCGGAAGGTGGCGCCGTTGGCTTCACACACCTGGCGCAGACGATCCATCCAGCCCTCATAGATTTCGTGCGTGATCACCGGAGGAATACGGCACGAACCGGAAATCTGAATATCGCCTTCATTGGTGCGGATCAGTCCAATGTTCAATGTCGGCGTGGTCGGATAAAAATCATCATCCTTATGATCCAGGAATTCCAGCTCCAGAGCTTTCACTGCGCGATAGATATTGGCAATCTTGCGCGAAATGGGCTCTGGGATCTGGTTCACCATATCGATTTCCAAAAACGCATGGCTAGGAACAGTGTTGAAATTGATCCCGCCATCCATCTCCATGACGTTCACTGAATCAGGAAGCATCATGAGATATTCAAACATCTTGGCTATCGCACTTTCCCCCAAATGCGGGGTTGAAGAGTGCGCCGCTTTACCACGGAAAATCTTGGACTGCGTCGAGGTGCTTTCACGCAGATTGTGCTCTTCCCGATAGCGCATTTCTTCATCCGAGAACGGCACATGAATTTCAACGCTGGCAAAACCTTTTGCCGCATTGATCACTCGCAGATCACTGGGCTCCCCGATCATCGCCATCTTTGCTGAAATCTTGTTTTTGCGAATCAGCTTCAGGGCCCCTTGCATGCCGGACTCCTCACCGAAGGTCCCCACCAGCACCGGCGGCAAACGCCAGGCGCGATTGGTTCCAAACGAAGCCAGAGCTTCCAGCTTGCACAGGAAATCCAGCTTCACATCCGCAGCCCCAAGGCCATGGATTCTTCCATCGATAATGTGCGCATCAAACGGATTGCTACCCGTATCCGTCCAAAGTGAAAACGGTCCCGGATCTACCGTGTCCAGATGCGTTTGCAGCAGGAACTCGGCTTCCGGGCGCTCCGCCACCGGACGGGCAATCACATTTGCCTGTTCAAGGTCTCCGACAACTTCCTCTTGTTCTTCAACGTGCAATCCACGCTGACGACAAAAGGCCGCCACCCACTTGGACAATTCTTTATTGCCGTGAGTGGGAGAGCTGTCGATAGCGATCAGTTGTCGGCAGGCCTCGATGAAGTCCAACTAGACTCCTTCAAGCAAAGTTTTTTCGATCGCTTTCAAAGCGATGTCGATGTCAGCGTCTTCAATGATCGCCGGCACCAGGAAACGCGCGCGAACCGGGTCTTTCCCGCAAGGGAAAGCAATCACGCCGTTTTGGAACAATTTATTCAGGAAGGCATTCACACTTTCTTTTTTGCCGTCGTGCGGAGTGAACGCAATCATCAGACCCATACCACCCGCATCCTGAGCGATGCCTTTGCAGGATGATTCATTCAAACGGTTGATGCCGTCAATGAATCGTCTGTGAATTTGATTGATACGACCCTGAGGACCCAGGAAACCTTCGCCCAGCATGTCCAGCATTTCCATACCCGCAGTCAAAGACGGGGTGGAGCCAGAGAACGTGCCCGCGATCAGGCCTGGTTTTGGATTGTATTCTTCAGTGTAAAGAGTTGCACCCACCTGCGCCGTTTTTGCAATCGTGCAGATATCGATGTACTGACCGATATCCAACGTTTCATAGGCAAAATATTCACCGGTGCGTGTGAAAGTCTGAACTTCGTCCGCCCAGATCGCGATGTTTTTGGATTTACAGAAATCCAGCAGCGGAATGAAGAATTCACGCGGAGCCGCCTGATAACCACCTTCACCCAGCATCGGTTCAAAACCAAAGACAGAAATGTTGCCTTCATGTTTTGCCACGTGCTCTTTCATCACGTTCAAAGCTTTTTCGCCGGATTTTGGATCGCGCTTGTCAAAGAAGGGAACGCGCAGAACTTCGTGATATTCCGGCAGACCTTGTTTGTAGGCCGGGTTGTCCGTCACTTCCGCCATCATTGTGGAACGACCCGCGAAGGCGTCCTTGAAGCCCATCACAAAACGAGCCGGAGAATTTTTCTGACGGGAAAGTTTCAGCGCATTTTCATTGGCCATGGTACCGCAAGTAGCGATCCACGCGTATTTCATGCGGCTTTTTTTGCTGGCAAGTTTCACCATTTTTTCAGTGAACAAACGATACTCGTTGTTCGGCTGCAAATTCCCTTGAGTCAGAATGTCTGACAAAGAACCACGAACAGCCGCAGCGATCACGCGTGGGTGAGAATGGCCCATCAGGTGAATACCGATACCGTTGATCAAATCCAGTTTCACGCTGCCGTCTTCAAGCTCAACGTAAGGACCGCGACCCGCACCCGTGCCCATATAGGGATAGTGCAAAGGACGACCACGGAATTGACCGGCAAGATCAATCTTTTGTTTTCCAGAATCTTTAAATTCATCCATCGGAGCGCGAATGCCAGTGATCTGTGCGTTTAGTTTTCCAACTTCGCCAACAAGATCCTGAACCATGGATTTGATTTTATCGGATTGCTGTATCTGATGACCTACAAGAGAACTCATAATACCTTTCGCGGGGCCTAATCTAAGCAGGACCCATTGTTTTTTGAAATGCCCGTCTAGTTTACTCCTGGGTCAGGACTAAGACAAGCCACGCCCTAGACATCAAGAGACTTTTATCTGTAAACTTTGAGAGCTATGTCGAACTTGAAATTGCTCTCTGTGTTCTTTCTTTTTCTGATTTTGCCCTCTCTAGGTGCGGCGCAAACAGAGACCTCTGCAGATCTTTTTAAGCAGGGAACTCAGTTTTATGTCGCGAAAGACTATGCAAAAGCGAAGGAAAGCTTCTCTAAAGCCCTGCAAAATGATCCGCACAACGCGACGGTTCTGACCAATCTTGCTTTGAGTGAGTTTCAGCTTGGAAACAAGCCCCTGGCAGTTGGCCTTCTGCGCAAAGCTTTGGATTCAGAACCAGAGCTTTCCACGGCGGTTGCTGGACTAAAGTTTGTGTTGTCACAGATGCAGGTAAAGGAAGTTCCGCACCAGATTGAAACCTACGAAAGCTTGCGAAAAAATCTGCTGCAGCCCGTGCCTCTGACTGCGTATCTCATTCTTTCCACTCTGCTTTTCTTTGTCGCTGGTTGGTTGCTTTTAGGTTATGCGGGAGCTAGACGCCGCGCCCTGAATGAAGAAACCGCATTGCCAAGATTCCCGACCGTGGCCGTCATTTTGACCTTGGGCTTTGTTATATTTACAGGGCTTCTGGGGTTGAAAATCTATGATCTGTCTGTGACTCGAGGAACCATCATCGAAGAGAAAGTCGCGTTGCAAACCGCCCCAGGCGAAAACCAGGTCTCCATCCTCGATTTATTCGGCGGAATGGAGGTTGTCGCCCACACCACCCAAGGTGATTGGGTGCAGGTGACTTACCCCGGCTCTCTCACCGGCTGGATTAAAAAATCCTCCCTGCTTTTGACGCGTTGACAGCTGGACCTTGGTCAAAATATGATTTACCTCTATGTTGAAAACGCTCCGAGTCATAGTCATTCTCGCGGCCCTGGGAACTCTGGTTTCCTGTGCCTCCACTGAAAAGAACTCCAATACGCCGGAAGGGGCTTTCGCCATTGCGGAAGAGTACGACAAATCTGAGCGTTATGAAGAGGCCATTCGCAGATACACTGAAGTAAAAAACAAATTCCCGTACAGCAATTTCGCCACGAAATCCGAACTGGCCATCGCGGATGTTTACTACAAACAGGAATCCTACGCGGAAGCTCAAGTCTCTTACCAGATGTTCAAAGAGCTTCACCCTACCGTTCCGAATTCAGACTACGTTCAGTTCCGTATCGGTATGAGCTATTACAACCAGCTTCCCTCCACCATTGACCGTGATCTAACTCTGGCCAATGACACGATCTTGAATCTTTCTGATTTGATTAAGAAATATCCGAACTCTGAGTTCGTGAATGAAGCCAAAGAAAAGCGCACCGCTGCGATTCGCATGCTGGCAGAAAAAGAAGAATACATCGCGGATTTCTACTTCAAACGTAAAATCTTCGACAGCGCCCTTGGCCGCTATGAAGGTCTTTACAACAATTATCGCGGACTTGGTTTTGATGCCAAAGCCCTTTCCCGTGCTACCATCTCGGCACAAAAAATCGGCGACACCGCAAAAGCAAAGAAATACGAAGCCGTTTTGGCCCGTGACTTCCCTGGCAGCCGCGAACTGAAAGACGCTGAAAAGGAGCTTGAGTAATGAACGCTCTTCATGACGATATGCTCTCCGAAGCCCGTGGGTACTTCATCAACGGGAACTACAAGATGGCCGAACCGATTCTGAACCAGATGCTTCTGCAAAACACCCGCAACCCGGAAGTTTACCAGATGCTGGCGACGATCTTTTACGACAAAGGCCAGTTCAGCAAGGCGATCAAAACCTTCCGTCGTGCTTTGGAAATCGATCCAACGTACACCGACGCCAGTGTGGGTCTGTCCATCATCCTGAATGATCTGGGTAAATACGATGAGGGCAAACAGGTATTCCTGGATGCTCAATCCCAGCTGGAGAAAAAATCCGGCAGGCAGGACCCGTTTGTTGACGAAAAAATCGCCTCCAAACACGAGGAACTGGCAGACCTGTATTATCAGTACAAACGCTACAATGAAGCTTTGGAGCAACTGCTGAAAGCACAAAAGCTTTCCAGCAGAAAAGCGGAAATCACCATGCGCATTGCTGAAGTTCATGTGCAGCTGGGCCAGGCTGAGCGTGCGATCAAGGATCTGAAGTCCCTGATCCGCGAATACCCACACCTTATTCCAGCTCGACTGAAGCTTGGGGCGATTTACTACAACTCAAACAATATTGCTGAAGCGACAGAACAATGGGAGAATATCCTTATTCGGGATCCGCAACATCCCGAGGCTTTGCGCTATCTTAAAATGGCGCAGGCAGCTGGCATCACTTCCATCGACTTGTAAGAGGCACACAACATGGCACAACTTAAAGATCAAATGGTTTCCTTCCTGGCAAGCGACGAGATTAAAGAGCTTGTCGAAACTCTGGCTTCCCAAATCGAAGCTGATTACGAAGGAAAGGAAATTGTGTTCATCTGCCCTCTGCGCGGCTCGATCCATTTCACTGCGGATCTGATGCGCAAAGTGGACCTGCCTCAGCAAGTGGATTTCGTTCACGTGCAGGCGGTTGAGCGCGGTGGCGCGATCAAGATCGTCAAAGATATTTCTGTGAACATCGCAGGCAAACACGTGATCGTGGTTGAAGAAATCATCGACACGGGCAGAACTTTGAGTTTCCTAAGAAGCCGTCTGTTTGCATCTGCTCCGGCTTCATTGAAGATCGTGACCCTGCTGGATAAACCTGCACGCCGTGAATTGCCAATCAAAGCTGATTACATCGGGAAGACTATTGAAGACCGCTATGTAGTTGGATACGGGATGGATTCCGAAGAGCTCGGAAGAAATTATCCGGATATTTACGCGCTTAAAAACTAATCACGGGGACGTCGTTAAGAAACGACGACGTTCACGACGAATAGAATTACCACACAAAAAGCGTAGAGAAAAACTAGGTGCTTAGGCATGCTGAGAAGTCTCCTAAGCCCCAATCTAGAGAGTCTTAAGACCTTCGTCAACACAGGACCCCAACCTAGGTCCAATTTTCTAAACAAAACTCACTTATATCAGAATTAATACCGCCTCGTATTTTGGCTCTGGATCGCCCAAAATAGTCGGGCCAGACTCTGATTCACATTTAAGGACTCCGAAGAATCTGGCCGGAGGAACCCTTATATGAACCAACTTTCACTCAAAGGCCGCTTCTTGATGGTGACCGGACTGCTGATGGCGATCGCGCTGATCACCAATCTGCTTTCTTTGGATCGCCTGCGCTTTCAAAACAAGGTCACCGGTGAAATTGGCGAAGTCTGGCTTCCGGCCGTCAGCAAAGCTGCGGATCTGAATATCAATCTGGCCAACTATCGCAAGCTGGAATTCAATCTGCTGGCCACTCAAAGCACCGATGAGCGCAAGCAGGTTCTGGAGGAAATGGACAGTCTGCTCGGGAATATCACGATCTACTCCAAGGTTCTGGATCCTTTACTGACCACCGATGACCTTCGCAAAACCTATGAAGAATTCCTGGCTGGCTGGGAGGCTTATCAGGAAGAAAGCGAAAAGTTCAAGGCAGCCGTTGACCAGGAAAATGAAAAGCTCGCAGAAGAGATCCTGCAGGGTCCCTCCAACACCCAGTACACCAAAGCCTATGACTCCCTGAAGAAACTTACCGACGACAGCTACATGGCAGGCGTGAGCAACGCTGAAAATGTCGCCAAGAACTTCAAGCTGACCATCTATATTCTTGCCTCCGTTGTGGGTGTCAGCCTTTTGCTGGGGCTTTTCGTCAGCTTCTGGAACATCCGCAAAGTTCAAAGGTCCTTAAACATGGTTGCAGGCGGCCTGGATGAAAGCTCCTCCACCATTCGCAATCGTGCGACGGAACTGGTGTCCTCCAGTGATCAGATTTCATCCAGCTCCACTTCCACAGCAGCTTCTTTGGAAGAAATCGTCGCCTCCATGGAAGAGCTGACAGCCACGGTTCGTCAGAACTCTCTCAATTCCAATCAGGCAGCCAATATTTCTGTCGAAGGTCAGCGGACAGTGGATGAAGGACAGAAAAAACTGGAACGTCTGGTTCAGGTCATCAGTGAGATCTCTAACAACTCGAAAAAGATCGAAGAAATCCTGACCATGATTGACGACATCGCCTTTCAGACGAACCTGCTGGCGCTGAATGCCGCGGTTGAGGCCGCTCGCGCCGGGGAACAAGGAAAAGGCTTTGCCGTCGTCGCTGACGCGGTTCGCGCACTGGCGCAAAAAAGTGCCGGGGCGGCAAAAGAGATCAGTGTTCTTATTCACGAGGCTTCCGAAAAATCCAAGCAAGGCGTGAGCCTTGCCGCTGACAGCGACACGGCCTTGAAAGCGATTGTGCAAAACACCCGCACGGTGTCTGAGCTGATTCAAACCGTCGCCCAAGGCTCGCATGAACAATCCCAGGGCATTGAGCAGGTGAACAAAGCCCTGACACAGATTGATCAAAGCCTGCAAGGGGTGGCTTCATCCATGGGTGCCGTCACCGGCTCCACCGAAGACATGCAAACCCAATCTGAAGAATTACACAAAATGATGTGTGAACTTCACATTTTGGTCGGACATAAAGAAAATAAGAAACATGAAAATGAAACCAAACACGGGCCCGATGAATTCGAGTCCGCCATTTAAGGAGTTATCCATGAAGAAATCCACATTGATCGCCGCTTTGATTGCTTTTGGATCTGTAGCCGCCCAAGCCGGTGATTGCACGATCACAACCAGCCGTAAGGCCTGTGCTGGCAAGGAAACCGAGGCGTTGAAACCTTATAACGGTAAAAACCCGACTGATGAATCCAAAAATCTGGACAGCGAAGAAGCCTGCCTGAAATGGGGCGAGAAAAGCTCCAAAATCATCCGCAAGGGCACGCTGACTGAGAAATTCGTGACTGTCAAATTTGATGGCAAGGATCTTGGCAAGACTTTCGCCGACAAAGCTGAGTGTAAATAGAGAGAAATCGTCGATTCTTTAGACGCCAGGGAGGTCCAGGGACCTCCCTTTTCATTTTCTCACAATGAGACATGCGCGTTGTTCAGTTTCTGTAATCCGTCCTCTAAAGAGAATCCCAAAATTATCCGATATTGTCTCTAAGGAGGAACATCCATGAAGAAGTTTAAGAACTTTTCCAAGAAGCTATTGAAGAATGAACGCGGCCAAGGTGCGACAGAGTACATCCTGTTGCTGGTGGTTGTAGTCGCTTTGGTGGTTATCTTCAAAGATAAAATCAAAAGCGCAATGGAAGAAAAAGTGGGTTCATTGGCAAGTGATATCACAGGCTTCAGCGGTAACTAGTTTCTCCTGACGATTTCCGCTATCAAGCTGGGAATAAAAGGGGGACCCAATGACCGTAGAGTATGTGCTTTTACTATTTGCGACCTTCTTCTTTATCCTGAAGGCGTTCATGACTGCTCCGGCCGAGGCCTTTAAAACATCAGGCCCGCGGCTGGGTGCACGCATTGAACAGCAGCTCACGACAGGAGCAGGTTTCAAACCCATTGATGGAAATCACATTGGCTGGGACGGAGAAACAAGATGAAAAGGCATGTTAACAACAACAAAGGCCAATTCCTTGTCGAGTCCGTCCTGCTGATGACTTTCATGGTGGGAGCTCTGATCTGGGCAACCGGTCAGCTGCGCGAGAACAAGTATCTTGCAAAACTGATCTCCAGCCCATGGCAGAAAGTTTCCGGAATGATTGAGTCCGGCGTCTGGGACACCCCGGAAAATGCCCGTGCCAAGCATCCCAACCAGGTTCGCAGGTCACTGACCGCGGAACCTTAAAGGAGAGAATGAGCAGAACGAAGAGCTTCTCCACAACAATACAAAATGAACGCGGGATGATTTCCGCAGAGTTCATTTTTGCCATCGTCATTGCGGCGGGGCTTTGTATTGTCTTCTTCGCTCTGAATTTCACTCTGTCCATGGCCGAAATCGCCCAGTATATCGCGTTCTCTGCTTCCCGCGCTCACGCAGCCGGGCATATCGATCAGGACAAGCAGGAACAGATGGCCAAAGACAAATACCTTTCCCTGATCAACAACAAAGAGCTTAAACCTCTGTTCAACAAGCCTGATGGCGGCTGGTTCGTCCTGTCTCCGCAGATTGATGTTCGTGGTGGTGGTGAATCCGGTCGCACCTTTGACAACGACTATCGCTACACCGAAGAGCGCGTCCCGCAAGTGGGCGTGCGTTTTGATTTTACAGCCAAGCTGCTCAGTCTGAAAGTCGCCTTCCTGGGGCCGACGAACGAGGACGATGCAGGTTTCAACGCCAAGGTTACAGCCTTCCTGATTCGCGAACCGACCCAGAAAGAATGCTACGAGCTTCAGATCAAACGCCGCTATGAGGCGGTATTGAATCTGGATCAACGCTTTAAAGAAATGGCCCGCGACACCGCAGGCTATATTCCCTCGGAGGACAACGGATGCTGAAAAAGCAAAATCGCAAATCCTCCATAAATAACGAAAAAGGGATGGCTGTGCTAGAGCTCGTCCCTATTATCATTGTGATCGTGCTGCTGGTGAACTTCTCTTTGGGGTTCTTCGGCGCCATTCACACCGGGATTCTGAACTCGATCGCATCCCGCAACTATGCTTTTGAAACTTTCCGCAACCGCGCCAATCTGACGTACTTCCGTTCCACTCCGAATTCGGATGTGGCTCTGACTTACGACAAGGTCGGCATGCGGGTGCACGGAACCCTGTCTGAAAACACCAAAGAAGGTGCGAACGACTGGGTGGCCAGCTCCCGCCGCATTGACTTCATGGCTTTGCAGCGTGAGGCCGCAGAAATTGCGGGAACGAAACCGGAACACGAAAAGACCCGTTCTCTTCCAGGCGGAAGAAACGAAAGTCTTTCCGTGAATCCGATCTGGATTAAAACGACGTATGGAATTTGCCTTAACTCCGAGTGCGCAGGCACCGGAAGCTAAGAGAGTGGGACATTATGGGATCAAACGAAACTAGAAATTTATGGCTTTCGATTGCTGCAGGTGTCTTTGCGACGTTCCTGCTTTACAGCTATTCCCAGGAAAAGAAAGCCGAGTACGACAAGCGTTTCGGTTCCACCAAGCGTGTGGTTGTTGCCAAAGAGGACATCGCTGAAATGCAGACCATCTACGACACGATGGTTGAAACCAAAGAGCTGCCGGCGGATTTCATTCAGCCTGACGCCATCACGATTCCTGACGAGATTATCGGCAACGTGGCCGCCGTGCCTATCAGAAAAGGCCAGATGGTCGTGAAGAACAATCTTCTGACTCCGGGCCCGGACACAGGGATTTCCCTGCAGGTCGCGCCCAGCAAACGTGCTGTGACTATCCCAGTGGATGAAGTGCGCGGGGTTGCTAAACTGATCCGCCCTGGCGACCGCATTGATATTTATGCCGCGGTGGATTCCGGTAAAGGTGTGAACCAGCGCCGTGAAGTCTTCACCATGATGAACGACGTGGTCGTTCTGGCAACGGGTGTGAGTGTTGTGAACAACATTCCACGCATGTTTGAACTGGATTCAACCGGAAAGAACCTGACACAGATCGCCCTGACTGGTGACACCAAGTACACCACGATCACGGTCGAAGCGACTCCGAAAGAGGCGCAGGATCTGTTCTATATTCTTTCCACGGCTCCGGGGAACTTGTTCATGGCTTTGAGAAATCCAAGCGACAGAACAATTCCACCGCGCATGCCAAGTTCGACGTCTGACAGTGTATTGGGAAAACCGATGGTTTCTATGGACGCTCCGGCAGCACCGGCAATCGCGATGCCGCCACGACCTTACGTACCACCGGTTCAACAACAGAGGGCAGCACCTCCGCCAGCACAAAGACCACGCGCCAACGGGTTTCAAACTTTGTAATTGGGTCTGATTTAGGGGAATTTAAGGGGGATATATGAGACGTAAAATTCTGATCACTGGGCTGCTCAGCCTGTTTATGATCAGTGGAAGTGTGGCCTGGACCCAGGAAGAACTGGAAGCCTCGCCGACATCATCCACAGAAGGTGAAGAGGGCGTATACCGCTCTCGCAAATTCATCAATCTCACCCTCGGCATTGAGCAGGACGAGAAGCTTCCCCCGCTTCCGGACAGCATTGAATTCAAAGGTGACTTCCGTCGCATCGTGACTGCGGCTTACGCCAAGGATCTGAACGTCATGCGTTTCACTCCGAAGGGTGAGGGTTTTGCGACCCTGACGATTCACGACAAGCGCAACGGCAAGATCGTCGCGGAATTCCGCATTGACGTAAAGAAAAGCAAGCTCGACAAAGTCGTGCGGGAAATGCGCGCCCTTCTGGGTGACATTGAGGGTATTAACATCAAGATCGTGAACAACCGCGTGGTTGTGGATGGTCAGATCCTTTTGCCAAAAGACCTGGCGCGTATCTATAACGTGGTTCAGCAGTTCGGTGAACAGGCGTCCTCGCTTGTGACCTTAAGCCCGCTGGCACAGAAGAAAATCGCAGAGTTCATCGCCCGTGACATCAACAATCCAGAAATCGAAGTCCGTGCGGTGAATGAAAAAATCATCCTGCAGGGCTGGGCCAATTCAGATGAAGAAGCCAAACGTGCCGAAATCATCGCCAAAACCTATCTGCCCGACATCGTGATCGAGGCGGCCGAGGAAAAAGGTGTGATCAAGAAACGCCGCCCGGCGAATGATGGTGTGATCAACCTGATTCAGATCAAAGAAGCTCCGGCGAAACCACCAAGCAAAATGATCCAGCTGGTGGTGCACTATGTGGAACTGAACAAGGACTATTCCAAGGCCTTCAAGTTCCAGTTCACTCCGGAACTGGGTGACAACTCGCAGATGACCTTCCAGACCGGTGGTGATTCTCCGGGTGGCGTGATCAGCTCGATCACCGGAACTGTTTCCAATCTTTTGCCTAAACTAAACTGGGCAAAACAACACGGTCATGCGCGCGTGCTTGAAAGCACCAGTCTGATTGTGGAAGACGGTAAAAAAGGTGAAATCAAACAGGTGACCAATCAGCCTTATCCAGTCATCGGTAAAGACGGCACCCAGGGGACCGCCTTTGCCGAAGTGGGTATAGTGACGGCGATCACTCCGGTATTGCTGGGTGAAAAATCCGGCAGCGTGCACATGGAAATGGCCTTTAAGGTGTCCAGCCTTCTGGGTAACACTCCAAGTGGTGCGCCAATCACCAGTGCGAATGAAATGACCTCTACCGTGACGGTGCGAGATCGTCAGAGCGCGGCGGTGGGTGGTTTGATCCGCAACTCGACCTCGACCGGGTACAATCGTCCGGCAGGTCAGAAGAACCCGATCATCAGCCTTTATGCATCCAAAGACTTCATCAAGCAACAAAGCCAGTTCGTGGTCTTTGTCACACCGATAGTTAAGACTTCTGCCAGCTCCGGGGCTGAGCAAATTAAGAAGAAGTTCCGTTTACGCGACTAGGGTCTCGTAAACGGACCTCCTGTTTCAGCCGATAGGAAAGCTGGAGGTCTGTTTGGCTATCAATCCTAATTGTAATCTCATCGCAGTGGTTGGCGGTAAAGGCGGCGTTGGAAAATCCGTCTTCGCAGCCAATTTCGCCTGCACCATCATGAACGAACTCCGCAGCCAGGTTCTTCTGATCGATGCTGATGCTCGCAGCGTCGGCGATCAGAACGTGATCATGGGTCTGAAACCCCAAAAAACACTGAAGGAACTTGCAAGCTTCCAGGGCTCTTTGAACTCTCAGCCGATGAACACACTCGTCACAATGCACCAGTCAGGTTTGGCTTATCTGGGTGCGGTTCGCGGACCGGAAGAAAGCCTGAACATCAATCCGGATCTTTTGGGAAAACTGGTGGAGTTCTTCTCCCGCGCTTATAAATTCATCATCGTCGACGTGGGTACGGAACTGGGCCCGGCGCAAATGGCCGTGCTTCAGGAAGCCACTGCGATCATGATCGTGACGACTCCGGAAGTTCTGGTGGTTACTCAGACGCAGCGTCTGGTGAATGAACTTCTTTCTGCCACTTTACCCAAAGACATGTTCCAGCTGGTGATCAACAAGGCTTCTCCGACGGGTCTTTCCCCGCAGACGATCTCCAATCAGCTGCAGCTGCCTTTCCTGGGAATCATTCCTCAGGATGAAGCCACTTCCATGATGTCCCTGCAAAAATACACGCCGTTTGTGATCTCCGCTCCGAAAGCTCCGGTCACGGCCGCGTACTATGATGTTGCCCGTAAACTGACCGGCGGCATTTTACAACGACTGAAAACCCTGTCCCGTCCGAAACCAGCCCCGGCGGCAGCAGCGGCCACTGGCGACAGCGCCAGCACGGGTTCCACGCAAGGGATGGATGCACGCACCCTGCTGAAAATCCGCATCCATAACGAACTGATCCGCACCGTGGATCTTAAAAAGTTATTGGTCGACGGCAAGCAGGATGAAAATAAAGAAAAAGAAGTTCGCGAAAAGACCAAACGTGAAATCACCTTGATCGTGGATCGCGAAGCTCCGGATTCGGCCCGTGAAGAACGCTCCAAACTTATCAAAGAGGTTTTGGAAGAAGCCCTGGGTCTGGGCCCGTTGGAAGATCTGCTGGCGGATCCTGATGTCACCGAGATCATGGTCAACGGTAATAAACGTGTCTTCGTCGAGAAAAGCGGTAAGGTTCAGCTAAGTCCTGTGACCTTCACCTCCAACGATCACCTGCGCCGAATTATCGAGCGTATCGTGACGCCACTGGGTCGTCAGATCAACGACTCCACTCCGTATGTGGATGCGCGTTTGAAAGACGGTTCACGTGTGAACGCCGTGATTGAGCCTTTGGCCATTGACGGACCGGCACTGACCATTCGTAAATTTAAAAAAGGTGGTATCACCGCTGAAAAGTATATCGGTTACGGAAGTATCACCAAGAACATGATCGACTTCCTGCGCATCTGCGTGGAAAACGGTCTGAACGTGGTGATCTCCGGCGGTACCGGTTCAGGTAAAACATCCCTGCTGAACATGCTGTCTTCCTTCATCCCGTCCAACGAACGTGTCATCACGGTCGAGGATGCGGCCGAGCTGCAACTGCAACAGGAGCACGTGGTGCGCCTGGAGACACGTCCGGCTTCAATGGAAGGCTCTAACGCCATTCACATCCGCGATCTGATCAAGAATGCCCTGCGTATGCGTCCTGACCGTATCATCGTCGGTGAGTGCCGTGACGGCGCCGCTTTGGACATGTTGCAGGCCATGAACACGGGTCACGATGGTTCCATGACCACGACTCACGCCAACTCTCCGCGTGAATGTGTGGCCCGTCTGGAAACACTTTGTATGATGTCCGGTATGGATCTGCCAATGCGTGCGATCCGTGAACAGATCGCTGGCGCGGTGAATCTGATTGTGCAGATCTCCCGTCTGTCTGATGGTAGCCGTAAAATCCTGAGCATCACCGAAGTGGCGGGCATGCAAGGGGACGTGGTGACTTTGGCTGAAATCTTCAGATTCAAAGAAACCGGTTACGACAAAAACAGAAAAATTCAAGGAACCTTCCAGGCAACCGGTACCATCCCAAGCTTTATCCAAAAATTGAGCGACAAGGGTGTTGTGATCCCGCGTGAGATCTTTGCCAATGACCCGAATGCAGGCACACCGGCGGCGGCCGCTCCTGCGAAACCACCAATCCCAGCTGCGATGGCGCCGAAAATGCCAGGCGTGGCTCCAGTGAAAAAATCGGGGTAAGCCATGAGTTTCCTGTTTAACGAATGGGTTATGATCCCTCTGTTTGGCATCTGTGTTTTCGTCATCGTCATCCTATGGGCTGACAAGGCGATTGCATGGTTGCACAAGCGCAGCCTTGGCCAGCGCGACGAGGTGATCAAGATTCTTCGTGTGATGGGAATGGACGTTGACGAAAAGAAAGTCACGCTGATCATCCTGCTGATGAGCTTCGGTCTGGGAGCCCTGGTGTTCCTGATCTTCTGGCCAAGTGTTTTGATGGGTGCATTCTTTGGTGCTTCCATCACCGTGGCCGGCTGGCAGTTGCCTTTGCTTTTGGTGCGCATGATCTATGAACAGCGCTGCACCAAGTTTGTGGAT
Organism: Bdellovibrio bacteriovorus; assembly: GCF_048286975.1. Lineage (GTDB taxonomy): Bacteria > Bdellovibrionota > Bdellovibrionia > Bdellovibrionales > Bdellovibrionaceae > Bdellovibrio > Bdellovibrio bacteriovorus_H. The sequence continues at coordinate 732,597 of NZ_JBLVRT010000001.1, forward strand.
CAGATGGTGGATGGTCTGACCATCATGGCCAACGGTATCAAGGCCGGATCCAATCCTCAGGAATCCATGAAGCGTGTTGTGGAGATCATGGGAAACCCCATGAGTCAGGAATTTGCGCAAGTTTTGTATCAGATGCAAGTCGGTGACAGTTTTGAAAGCGCACTGAATGACCTGGGGAATCGCATCCCGCGACCGGATGTGCAGATGTTTGTGACCTCTATCAACATCCTGAAAGAGACCGGTGGTAATCTGGCAGAGACTTTCCAGACCATCGTACTGGTCGTGCGCGAAAGACAAAAAGTAGAGAAAAAAATTCAGGCTTTGACCGCTCAGGGGATGATGCAAGGGATAATCGTCACTCTGATTCCGTTTATCTTGATGGCCGTGTTCCTTGTGATCGATCCGGCTTTCATCAAACCAATGTTTAACACAACCCTAGGTCTAGTGTTACTGGCAGCGATGCTGGGTCTGCAAATAATCGGTGGCGTGCTTATTAAAAAGCTTGTTACCATTAAAGTGTAGTTTGTCAGTTTCAAGGAAGAGGTATCGATAATGAAGAAAGCACTCTTGGCGTTCGCCTTTCTTTTTTCTGCCCAGGCGTTCGCGCTTGTGGATATGAAAAATGCCAACTACTCCAACACCTGGATTGATATGGATGTTCCAGGCAGCGGGTATGATCTTAAAATCGTGCGCACTTACAACAGCCGTTCACTTTTCAACGGTATGTTCGGCTTTGGCTGGTGCTCTGATTTTGAAACCGGGATGGAAGTCACGGCCGAAGGCAATATCAAGGTGAAAGAATGCGGTGGCGGTCTTGAAGTGACCTTCTCCCCCCGTGAAATCACGCGCAAGGATGTCGACAGCTCTATCGCGCAAATCGTGAACAAGATGAAAGCGGAAAAGAAAGTCGGCCTGACTGAGGCGGCAATCAACACGCTGAAAACACAGTTGCTTGAAGACGACAGCCTGCGCGCGGAATATGCCCGCCAATACGGAATCACGGTTCCGGTTAAAGAAGGCACCAAGTTCTACGCCAACGGCCGCGAAGTTGAGCACTTCACGTTCAACAAAACGTATTACACAAGAAATCTTCCAGATGGCAGCTCCCAGCGCTTCAGCCCGCAGGGCAAACTGACTCATATCTATGACAAGAACAACAACTTCCTGAAATTCGACTATGACAAGGACGTGATCTCCACGCTCCAGGACAACAACGGTCGTCGTCTGACTTTCAAGTACTTCCAGAACAAAAAAGTAAAAACCATCACTGGCCCCAACGGTCTGATGGCGGAATACAAGTTCGCAAATCTGGATGACCTGGCTTCCGTAAAGAATGCCTGGTTGAAAACGTACACTTACGAATACGACGAGCTTCACAATCTGACCAAGGCGACTTGGCCGGATAAAACGTTTGTCGCTTTGAAGTACGACAAACAAAAAGACTGGGTTCTGGCGTTTGCAGATCGTGATAAATGTATCGAGACCTACAAATACGAAGATTCCCCGACTGATCCAAAGAATCACTACTGGTCCACAGTGAAAAAGACCTGCGGCAAGGAAGTGATGGCGGATAATAAATACGAATTCTGGCATCAACAGCGCGCTGACGGTCAATATTACCTGCAGCGTGTGATGACGACTGTCAACGGCAACGTCACAGACATCACTTACCATGAGGTCTTTGGCAAACCCGTTTCCATCCGTCGTAATGCCGACCGTATTTCTTACGAATACTATCCAGATGGCCTGGTGAAGGTGAAAGCCGCACCAAATATGAAGATGGCATTTGAGTATGACCCGAAGGTTAAAAAGGTCAGCTCTGTAAACAGCACTTATTTCAACGAAAAAGGTGCCAAGGTAGCCACCAAGGCCGCTCAGTTCAAATACGATGGCAAAGGGAACCTTTCCTATGCCCAGAACAGCGACGGCCAGAAGATCAATATGACATATGATAGCCGCGGCCGTATTGCGACCATTACAGATCAGGCCAAGAAAGTGGTTAAAATCGAGTACGAGGAACGCTATGGTAAACCATCCGTAGTTACCCGTCCCGGTTTGGGCACAATTGTGGTATCCTATAAGCCAAATGGTGAAATCAACAAGGTGGACAGCAAAGAGGGGCCATCTGTAGCCATGCAGGTAGCCAGCACATTTAATAACCTCTTGGATATCATTGCTCCCGCAACTGCGGAACTTTACCTGTAAGGAGAAGGTGATTATATGAAAAGACTCTTGGTTCTTTCCATCTTGCTGACCCTGGGCTTCTCCTTCGCGGGAACAGCCTCTGCTGACGAAAACGCCAACCGCCCGGTAAATCCAGGCGAAGACCCTAATGAGGCGTTCAGATCGTCTCCATTTGAAGCCACGACGTCCGCTTTGGGTGACTGCCGTGAGTGTATTGCCTACCGTACAGGCGCTACCACTGGCAAAGGCTCCCGTCGCCATGACGACACCGTTTCCCGTGAAGTCAAGGGCTCCAGCGCGACCCCTGGTGGATCTGAGAAAGCCGGCACCGGAAGACAGTAATCCTGTCTGTCTAGAAACCTGACACTCGCCTTACACAAAAGGGCTTTGGACATCCAAAGCCCTTTCTTTTTGCCCTGAAACCCTCCGATTCGTCTCATCCTGAGACAAAAACTCTGGCACACGCGATGCAATAGACCTCTATGAGTTCTTAATGATGTTTTTAAGTGTGTATAGATAAAGGAGAGTTTTATGAAGAAAATCGTACAAGCCACTATTGCTATGTCTTTGATCGCCTCTGTGGCAATGGCGAACACCGGTGTTTCTTGCAAAAACAACAGTGCAAGCGGTCGTCATTCCACGACGGCGTTCAAGCAGGAGTTTAAAGCGAAGGTTGCTAAAGACACTTCGACGAAGACTTCCAAAGAGAAAACAAGCAAAGGCTGGAACTAATCCACGCCCCGGCTTGAATTGAATATGCCCCCTAGGGAGAGTGACTATCCCCCCCTTACAGTCGCTCTCCCTTCCCCTTTTTTAAAAAGGGCAGGGTGTCCTAGCGAATCGCCTTTTCGTGAGCGCCTTCCTGGAATCCATCTACTGTGCTGGCCACGCCATCACCCAATGAACGCCCCAAATTTCTGATCGCCATGGCACCACCGGCTGCCGCACTCTGAATGTACTGAGACACCGTGGATTTCTGCAACCAGCGGAAAGAATGAGATTCAATCGAGTCGCCAGCTACTTTCACCTGCATCAAAACAATCAGCAAGGCTGTTGCGGCAAAGCACTTCAATACAAATTTAAGTTCTTCCATGAGTCGATTCTCCCAGATGCGGTAATACTTTTGTGATTTCTTTTAAAAGCTGTTCTTTGCTGAATGGTTTTGGCAGATAGGCATCAAAGCCCGCCTCGAAGGCCTTCTGCACCAAAGCTTCCTGATCGATGGTGGAACAACCGATGATCTTGATTTCGGGATGAAGCTCTTTCAGAATCTTTGCGGTTTCAATGCCGTTACGAAGAGGCATAACCATATCCAAAAACACCAGGTCGGGCAGAGTCGCTGATACCAACGCTACCGCCTCGTCCCCATTGGCAGCCTCGCCGACGCAAAGGCCCCCTTCAGAGGTCACAATATTTTTGATAAGTTCACGCAAGAAGGCGGCATCATCAATAACAGCAAAACGAATCTTCATACCGCCAGTATAGAATTTAGCAGGCTTTTTTGTGAGTGGATTTTAGTGACCCCAACGATAGCCCAGTGAGAACATATAAAGCGAGTTGGTCACGCTGACATTGTTCGGAGTCAAACCTGTACCAGGGTCTGGCAGACCGGCGGCACCGTCAAACACGTTTCTTTCAGCCGAAGCACCCAAGCTCCAGATCATCTGGCTTTCGCGGGTGAATTTCCATTCACCACCGACATCCAAACCAATGCGCACGCTTTCTTCCGAAGCACCGGACTGGATATTTACACCCGTGGCACTTTCTGAATGCTGCAGACGCGGGAAGAAACTGCCCCCCAGCGTCCAGGCATAGTTCGCAGACGTTGGAATGCGCGCCTTCAGCCCCACACCCAACCCCTGAGTTTTAAGACGGGCACGGGAAGTGTTGTCACTTGGAACGGTCATCTTGTTATCACTGAACAACAAAGAAAATTCCAATGAATTGGATTTGCGGGAGACGCCGAAGAACTTACGGAAGTTCAAACCCAGATCGACAAATTCATACTTTGCCGAAACCCGGGACTGATCCGCCTGGATAGAGTCCACATCCGCGGCAAATGAGAACAAAATCTGTCCGCTCACACCAATAAGTGGCGTGAACCAAACGTTGGTGCGAATCTTCAACGCATTAAAGAAGCTCTGATAGTCACGGAATGTATAATTGGACTGGGAGTCATTGTAAGCAACCACCGGCATGACATCCAGCTCAAGACGGTTGTTACGAATGTCATCTTCATGAATTTGTTCACGGTAAAATTGAAAGATCTTGGAGGCTTTATCAGAGAAAAGGCTCTCGGCCTGTTCGCTGATGGTTGGTTCCTCGACTTCAGACGAGGTCTCAGCACCCGCCACTTTGGACGCTGCTGCTGGAACTACAGGCACAGCCGTCGCTGCCGCCGCGGATTGAGCTTCTGCGGCTGCCTTGGCTTCTGCTTCTTTTTTGGCTGCCAGTTCCTTTTCCTTCTTTTCAGCTTCAGCTTTTTTCTCGGCCTCAAGTTCGCTGGTCTTCAGGGTTCTAACCGCCACGCCGTCGGAATCCGTGATTACCGGAGTTGCTTCTGTCTCAGACGCTGGACTGCGCTTATTGGCTTTACGAACTTCATAGCGCCCGGAAGAAAATCCTTCCAGACCCACTTGGGCTGATGCCGGAAAGGCAGAAGCAAAAAGAGCTGCAAAAATCAGAAAGGAAAATGAAGACTTCATAAGAAATCTTTCGGCTTTCGGTCCGTATTACTTGACGCCAAATTGACCTGTTTTCAGAGGCAGGGCAGAATAAATTTATGAAATCATTCTTCCTAGGTTCTCTCTTCGTCGCGTCCTGTTTCATTTCAATCAGCCCGACTGCGTGGGCCCAGACTAATGCCCAGAACGTCTATGTCAGTGCCGCCGACCAAGATCTTGCCATCAAATCCATCGTGCTGGTGCCAACCACCGACAACGTCGGGGGCATTTATGCAAAACCTGCGGAAGAAGAACTTAGAAATCTTTTGAACGAAGACAAACAGTGGTCTTTGTCCAACTTTCCAAAAGATTTGAAAATCAAATCTGAAACCTTGGATGAAAATCCATCTGAAGTTCAAACCGTTTTGCAATCCACGCAAAGCGAAGCCGCCCTGACTTCAAAAATCATCCGTGGTCCCCGCGGAATTTCCATCACGCTGACTTTGTTTGTGGGCCGCGAAGGTCTGCCCCTGTTGCAGGAATCCCTGAATGACTACAAAGGTTTTGAAACTGCGGAAATCAAAAGTGAAGTCCGTCGCCTTTTTGAAAACCTGAAGTACCGCATGCCTTTCAGAGCCACCATCCTGAGCCGCCGTGGCCAGCAGGTGACGCTGAATCTGGGAAGCAACTACGGGCTTAAACCTGACAGCCGTGTGTCCGTCGTTCAGATCATCAAGATCAACCGTCATCCAAAACTAAAATTCATGGTCAGCACCGAAAAAGAGGTTCTGGGCCGCGTGAAACTTTTCAAAGTCGAACCATTCATGAGTTTTGGTTACGTCGAAATGGAAAAAGACCCGGGCGTGATCGCCGTCGGCTCCAAAGTGATGCCGGACGAATTTGTGAAGTACTCAACCCCCATCACCACACCTTCCGGAAAAGTTTTGCAGGACATCAGCACCCGCCCGGACAAGGATGTGGCGTTTGGAGAAGAGCCCACCGAATGGCTGCCAACAATGCCTCCGCAGTTCGGCAAAGTGGAATTGATGGCGGGTTTTGGCAACTACACCCAAAACAGCAGCCTGACCACGCCAGAGTCGGTGAGTGGCAGCAACAACTTCGCTCCAAATATATTGGTGCGTGGCGAGCTGTGGCTGAACCCGGAATGGTACATGGGCGTTCACCTGCGCCAGTCAGTGTTCGCAATTGATAATAACCAGGCCGGAAGCTCCCCTTCGTCTTTGAACATGTCTGTGGGCCAATACGGCGTGAACGCGGGCTATAACTTCCTGCTGACTAATGACTTCTTCGGCCCGAAGCTGCAAATCGGTGCGGGTTACATGACAACCAAGTTCACTGTGGATGGCAGCACGCCCACCACGTTCACGAGCATGGACTATAGCGGCTTCCTGATCAGCCTGGCGGGTCAGTTCCCACTGTCTGAGGAAATCCCTGTGGATATCGGCGGACGCTTTGATTTCTATATGAATCCCGGCATGAGCGAATCCCAGGACAGCGGTTCAGGGTCTGACAGCAAGATCAATTCCTTCAGCTTCTTTATGGATTATAAAATGAAAACGCGATTCAAGATTCGCGGCGAGCTGATGATTGAAAACTACAGCACAGACTTCTCGGGCGCGACCCGTGCCACCAGCACCAGTCACAAGATGACGACGTTGTTTGGTGGGGTTCAGTATCTGTTCTAAAAAAAAAAGCCTGGGCTATAAACCCAGGCTTTTTGCGTTAAGCACAGTCAGTAGTCAGAAGACTACATCATGCCACCCATGCCGCCCATACCGTCGTGGCCAGGCATCGCAGGAGCTGCAGATTCTTTCTTAGGTGCTTCAGCGATCATAGTCTCTGTAGTAAGCATCAAAGAAGAAACGGAAGCTGCGTTAGTCAAAGCGCAACGAACAACTTTAACTGGATCGATAACACCGTCTTTGATCAGATCAGTGTATTCGTCAGAGTAAGCGTTGAAGCCCCAAGTCGTGGACTTGTTCTGAAGGATACGATCCAAAACGATCGCACCATCCAAACCAGCGTTAGCCGCGATTTGACGGATTGGCTCTTCACAAGCACGTTTGATGATCGTCGCACCGAATTGCTCTTCTTCAGAGAATTTGGATTTATCAACTTTAGTGGAAGCACGAAGCAAAGCAGTACCACCACCAGCAACGATACCTTCTTCAACCGCAGCGCGAGTCGCGTTCAAAGCGTCTTCTACACGGTGTTTTTTCTCTTTCATCTCAACTTCAGAAGGAGCACCAACGTGGATAACCGCAACACCGCCAGCCAATTTAGCCAGACGCTCTTTCAGTTTTTCTTTGTCATAGTCAGAAGAAGTTTCTTCGATCTGAGCTTTGATCTGACCAACACGGCCATTGATGTCGTTCTTTTTACCAGCGCCATCGATGATTGTTGTGTTGTCTTTGTCTACAACGATGCGTTTTGCAACACCAAGGTCAGCAACAGTCGCCGCCTCAAGTTTCAAACCAACGTCTTCAGAGATCACTTTCGCGCCAGTCAGGATCGCGATGTCTTCAAGCATAGCTTTACGACGATCACCGAAGCCTGGAGCTTTAACTGCAGCAATGTGCAGAGTGCCGCGCAATTTATTAACAACCAAAGTTGCCAATGCTTCGCCTTCAACGTCTTCCGCGATGATCAACAATTGACGGCCTTGTTTTGCAACGCCTTCAAGGATACCGATCATGTCTTTCATGGAAGAGATTTTTTTGTCGTAAACAAGAACGTAAGCGTTCTCAAGAACTGCTTCCATTCTTTCTGCGTTGGTTACGAAGTATGGAGAAAGGTAACCACGGTCGAATTGCATACCTTCAACTACAGTCACTTCAGTTTTTGCAGTTTTGGATTCTTCGATAGTGATAACGCCTTCACGGCCTACTTTATCCATAGCGTCTGCCAACATCTGACCGATTTCTTTGTCATTGTTTGCAGAGATAGCGCCAACTTGAGCCACTTCGTTGGAACCTTTTACCGGTTTGGACATCGCTTTCAATTCGTCGATAACGATAGCTACTGCTTTGTCGATACCACGTTTGATGGACATTGGGTTGTGACCAGCGGAAACAAGTTTCGCGCCTTCACGGTAGATAGCCTGCGCCAAAACTGTTGCAGTTGTTGTACCGTCACCAGCTTCGTCGTTGGTTTTGGAAGCAACTTCCTTAACCATCTGAGCGCCCATGTTTTCGAATTTGTTTTCAAGTTCGATTTCTTTCGCAACAGTCACACCGTCTTTAGTGATCAGTGGGGAACCGAAAGATTTGTCGATAACAACGTTGCGACCTTTTGGTCCCAAAGTTACTTTTACTGCGTTCGCCAGAGTGTTCACACCTTTAAGGATGTGTGTACGAGCGTCTTCTGAGAATGTAATTACTTTACTCATGATTTTCTCCGTTATCTGATTCACTCCAGCCTTCGCCAGAGTAGATATTTAAAAAATAAATTTAGTTGAATACGCCCAGGATGTCTTCTTCGCGCATCATCAGGTATTCAGCGCCATCCAGTTTCAATTCAGTTCCAGCATATTTGCCGAAAAGAACTTTATCGCCAACTTTAACTTCCAATGGAAGGATCTTGCCATCTTCAGTCACGCGGCCTTTGCCAGTCGCGATGATTTCGCCTTTTTGTGGTTTTTCTTTTGCTGTGTCAGGGATGAAAAGACCGCCAGCGGTTTTTTCTTCTTCCGCCATTCTGCGAACTAGAATTCTGTCATGAAGTGGGCGAACGCCAATTTCGTTCTTAGCCATTGTGAGCCTCCGTTTAAAACTCAGTTATGTATAAACTGTATTTATGGAAGCTAATATGAATCGGCTGTAGAAAGAGTCAAGGTCGGGCGCCCAATTTTCCTGAATGAAACGCTTTGGCGCGCCGAATAAAGATTAAGACTTATTTAGAATTTTCGAGGGCTTATTTAACGCCGTCTTTGCCAAAGTTATTTGCGCTGGCTGGAAGGTCCGAAGAATGCGCTCCGAACACGGAGTTCGCATAGGCCGTCATCAGCTCCGCCACCTCTTCTGGGGACAGTTTGCCGGCCACTTCATTAAAAGCGGTCTTTTTATCCTGAACCTTTGTAAGATAACCCACGAAATAGTCCGTCACGGAAAGGTCTTTGGCGACTTCAAGGTCATAGATTTCCTCACGAAGTTCGCGTTCCAGCTTTTCCACAGAGATATCCTGAGAAGCTACCGCCTCCAAACCCGCGCGGTGAGCCATATTGGGGTCCGTACCTGCCGCTGCCAGGCGGATGCCTTTACGGGCGTCGATCTGGGTCTTCAAAGTCGTCACTTTGACCTGAGCCTGTTGAACTCTTTCAGTTTTCCACTCCCGATAGCTCTTCACTTCGGCGCCCGCTTTCATAGTGAAAGCCGTCAGGCTCCAAAAGGCGACAAGGGGCAGATATTTAATAAGGCGCATGAGTCCTCCAGCAGACGTCCGATAATTCCAAGTCCCCATAATACAAAGGCTATGCCCGGCGAAAGATGGCTCATTTGCAATATAAACGATTTGGACCCCTAATTGAGGCCCTTTTGGGTCACTTTGAGACAAAATAGGCTTTACAGGAAATTGATACAAAGGCGGGCCCGGATTGGGCCCCGTGGCGGCTACAGCGGCTTGCTGAGTCGGATCAGATCCTTGTGCAGGGTCTGTGCTTTCTTATCAATGGACTTGGAAAAATTCGGCGTCGTCAGCTTAAACACCAGCACCGCCATCATGAAGGCGGATTTATCTTTATAGTTTTGCGCAAGCTCGCGCTTTGCTTTCAGCAGCTCTTCATCTTTTTGCAAAGTCTCAATCAGCTCGGTGGCTTTTGCATCTTTCAAAAGATCCTTTACCGACTTCACACCCTGTTCGCGCAGCTTCAGTTCTTCATAGAAGGATTTAATATATTTTGCCTCCTGTTCGTCGACGGCTTTTCCCATCTTCGCGGCAGGATTTTTTGCGCCCTTGATTTGATCCACCACCGCGGCCACGGGCTTTGCACCTTCATTCCAGTCAAAGGTGCCATAACCTTCCGGATACAAAAGTTTGATCAGACCTGGAAAACCCACCAGGGCTGTTTCTTCGGAACTTTCTTCTTCAAGCTCTTCTTTGTTGAATTCAAACTTCCCGGATTTCAGCTCTGGCAGCAGCAAAGCGGGGGTGAGCACCATCTCAAAGCGGAACTCTTTTTCCAGATGCGCTGAAGGACTCCAGTCCTTGATGTTGCGTTTTAGTTCGGACAGCTTCGCGCGATCATCGTCACTCATGTTTTCTTTGGAAAGTTTCGCCATTTCTGTCAGGGAATCTTTCAACAGCGCCATGCCGATCTGCCCGGTGATCACTGGCATTTCACAGTTACCAACGTGCCACCACAAATTCGCCAGCTTCAGACTTTGTTCCCAGGACTTGGCGCCGATCGCCTCATCATTCAGTTTTTTTGAAATCTCCAAAAGCCCCGTCATCGGCAGCAATCCGGAAGGCGTTGTGGCCTGAAAGGCTGAACACGTCGTAAAGTCACCTTCTTCGGCCAAAGTGCGCAAAGACTGCTCGGGATTTTCCGAAGTCAGCGCTTTTTCCATGCGCAGGTACAGGTCCTTGTCGTTGGCGACAGGGATTACAAATTTCGGGGATTTTTTTAGGTGAGGATTGATGCCAGAAATGGACTCTTGAAAAGCCGGGGGCGAAGCCAGAACTTGAACCGGAAGAATCAACGCGCTGAAAATCCAAAGCTTCATGGCAAACTCCTTTTGGAGATTCCATGCTATCGAATTTTACAGGGGGTAAAAATAAAAAAACCAAGTCTTATGGACTTGGTTTTCTTAATCACAATCTAAAAAGATTGGCTCAGAAGGAGGGACTCGAACCCCCGACCCAGCGGTTAACAGCCGCTTGCTCTACCGACTGAGCTACTTCTGAACTCGGTGAAGGGCTAAATTAGCGGCTTTGGGCGGTTCTTGTCAAACAGAAATAATCTTAAGGGGCTGCAAGCCTATCCAAAGCCTTGGAAAGCATCGGAGAGCTAAAAGGCATCCCTTTGACGCGGAAAACCGGCTTTCCCGGAACCTGTTCCAAGATCACGATTTCTCCGGCAGCGGCGCCATGGGCTGCCAGGCTCTTTTTAAATGAGCTTTCCTCAATGCCTTCCATGGAAAAGGCCCCCATCATGATTTCACAGACGGAACTGATGTCTTCAGGCCTTTCCAGGGTTTTAATCAGGGCGCCGGCTGGGTCAAAGATCTCAACCTTAGGGGCTTTTTCCGGGCACCAATTCAAGGGGCGATAGTCGCTGCCGATCAGAAGACCCAGCGCGCTTTGCGGGTCCGAGGCTTTATCCTCTAAAGCGCCGCCATCCAGGGCCTTCATGCCATAGAAGACACCCACCAGAGCCAGAACCATCATGCCGATTTTAAGATAAAACGTGCTTTTCATCGCTCAAACGTAACTCGGCGAGTTGAAACTGGCTAGCTATAACATGACTGGCTATTCCGCTGCTTGAGGCTGCAGCAAGTCCTCAAGGAAAAAGGCGGCCAGTTCGGACCGGCCCGCCAATCCGGACTTGGAATAGATAGCTATCGACTGGGCTCGCGCCGTTTTTTCACTGGTGCCGCGAACTTCGGCAATTTCTTTAAGCGAAAGTCCCTTCAACAACAGCAGAGCCACTTCTTTTTCAGCCAGCGACAGGTTCCATTTTGATAACTGCAAATCAATGGAATGGGAGAGGCCCTCGATGTATTTTCGTGCCTCCTGCTTCCATTCCTGGGCCTCACTTTTAAGCCTGGCGTTTTCATTTAAAGAGTCTGACAACTTATGCTGCAGGTTGAATGAATCTTTCATCAGGAAGAAGATTCCGAAAAGAGCCGCCAAACCTGCTCCACCCTCGATCAGAACATGCCAAAGAGCGACGCCCTCTTGAGAGTCTGTCGCCAAATCCACAGCAACCATTAAGGTAACGGTCGCCAACACTGCTATAAGAACTGCACGTTCTTTTTGGTTCATATTCAGATCCTACGAAAATCTACTTTAGTCGTCATCACCTTCTGTGGATACTTCCGCATCTCCCAATTGCAGTGTTTGTCCCGGCAGTGAAAGAGTTCTTCTTTGCGAATCAAAATTTTTAGTCAGATACAAGCCACCCACGGCAACCAATGACAGTAAGATCACCGCCGCAATTCCCTTGGAAGAGGAAATTCCGACCCCATCACCATCCACCTCTTTTTTTCCGTCAAGCATACTTAGCGCGATAGCATCCCGATGCCTCAAAGAATGAAGAATCACGCCGACCACATGAAGGCCTGCAATCACAACAAACGCATTTGCCATAAGTTCGTGTGCGTCTTCAAAGGTCTCTTTGCTCCCCGTAGTCATCAGGTAACCCGTTACGGACAACCCTAATGCCAAGGCAAACATCGCCATCGCAGCCCAGCTGGAGGCAGGATTATGCCCTGACCAGCGCCTTTTGGACCCCACTAATACACCAACAAGATAATTCTTTAGCTCAAGGGGGTTCAGGCTGAATCCCGAGAACTTGGCGTGCTTTGTACCCATGATGCCCCAAACGAACCGCCACACGACAAGCCCGCCCAACAAAAGTCCGGAAAGCATATGGTAGCTAAAGACCACCGATTCATCATCAACAGTCTTGGCAATGATAAATGACAATAGAAACAGGGCTGAAAACAACCAATGAAAAAGCCGTGTCGGCAAATCGTATATCAAAGTGGACCGCATCTTACGCCTCCTTTTGAATTCTGTGCTTCTGAAGCTTTAAAATCGTCTCTTTTTAAAAAGTCGTCCATTGGGCAAATGGCCTATCCGGCCTTTATTCCAACACTTAGGGCATTCAGACCATTTTCAATCTTCGGCGAATAGCGATACTGAGTCTAAGCGATAGGGAATTAATCCCATCAAAAGGAGAAAAAACATGAAACAGCTAGCCCTTACAATTCTATTGGCAACCATCTCAATTTCAGCCCATGCAAAAAAAGAGTGTACCTCAGAACCAAAAGATAAATGGATGACCGAAGAAGCCTTTAAGAAAAAGGTCGAAGCCGAGGGATACAAAATTTCGAAGTTCAAGCAGCCGGGGACTTGCTACGAAATTTACGGAACCAATAAGGAAGGAAAGAAGGTCGAAATCTACTTCAACCCGGTTGATGGATCGATCGTGAAGGCGAAATAACAACGATCGATCAGCAAAAGCCGATTTGGCGCGCTGCGTATTATAAATCTTAATTTAAGGAGAATTTTTGAAAGGGAAAAAATGGTGCACTCGAGAGGATTCGAACCTCTGACCACTTGATTCGTAGTCAAGTACTCTATCCAGCTGAGCTACGAGTGCACTGAGAAAGAGACGTATAGATAGACTGCGGCCAGGGAAAAATCAAGCATTCTTGATAATTTTACAAAAAGAGTCGAGGCAAGACCTTGATTAACGGGCTGGGCTATGGCAATTTGGATCCTCAGTCGAGAAAACCGACCGCGGAGAGGTGGGTGAGTGGCTGAAACCAAGCGTTTGCTAAATGCTCGTACACCAAAAGTGTACCGAGGGTTCGAATCCCTCCTTCTCCGCCACTTAAACCTGCCTTCGAGCAGGTTTTTGTGTTTCTGGGCGTTACTTATCTAGTGTTTCGTAATTGCTACTTTGGCTTCAAAAACTTCATCAAAAGAAGAATCCGAAATTCTTAAGTTACCAGAAACTGTCTCGCCCGACCCTGGCAAATAACCGCCTTTGACTTTCAGATAAACCGTGAACCACTGCTTGTTATCGCAGAAAACGGTGCCCCAAAGATTTTCGGCCATGCCAGGGCCCTCTGCCAAAGCATAAACATAGTTGGTGTTCGTCAGCTTTTTACTGGTACTGCAATGACCCAGTTCCTTGCTGGTAAAGCTCATTTGAAAGCCTTCGGACAGTTCCAATTGGAACACTTGAGCGCCACTAAACAAAGAGCGGGATTTGTTAAGAGTGTAAGTTCCCATCTCGGAAGCCTGGGAAGCGGTCGCAAAAAACATCATCAACGAAACAAGGGCAAATTTCTTCATCTTGGACTCCACAAAATAGTTATTATCGACGCCATACTACTGCAGCCCACTAATTCTTGCCTTAGCAACTCACGTGTCCGAAAAAAAGAAAGGCCTGTCAAAAATCCTGACAGAGCCTTTTGAATTCAAAATTGATGTATGTGCTTAGTAGAGCTTTGAAAGCTCCATAGAGTACTTGCCCGGAGCGTATTCGCTCATGCGCTTCTTATAAAGATCCTGGAAGAACTTATCTTTAGCGGCATAGTTCGCATAAGGGTAAATCGCAATCCCCCCGCGCGGCGTGAACTCACCGATAACTTCGATGTATTTGGGTTTCATCAGCTTCACCAGATCATCACAGATAGTCTGCACGCAGTCCTCGTGGAAGTCCCCGTGGTTACGGAAGCTGAACAGATACAGTTTCAGGGATTTGGATTCGACCATTTTCTTGTCTGCGATGTAGTTGACGAAGATTTTTGCGAAATCCGGCTGACGGGTCTTAGGGCACAACGACGTGAATTCAGTGCACACAAAAGTTGTCCAGGCGATCTTGCCCGGGTTTTTGTTGTCAAAGGCCTCCAGAACTTCTGGAGCATATGTTTCTGGATAGTGGGTCTGAATTTCACCCAAGGAGAAATCAGCAAGCTCTTTGGAATCACGGCCGTTTTTCTTTTTCATGGGGACCTTTTTAAGAGATATCCCCATGATTAGCAACGGTATCTTTTACAGGCGCCTAGTTGATATTGGCAGCCCCGATGTAACGAGCCAGCCAGTAGCCATACAGGTAATCCACCCCTGAGTTTTCCACACCTTTGCGGTGGGAATCCTGATACAGGAAGGCCCCGTCTTTCCAGACAAAGTTACTGGTGAAGGCCTGCAGCTCAAATACAGGGTAGTTATACAAACCCTGATAGAAATAGCTGACGGGTGGTTCCGGTTTTTTCAGGGACTTCCAGAACAGTCTTGGAATCGGAGACATGCACCAATCCGGGCGCAATGAATGATCGATCGTCACATCCAGATTCGGGCGCGGATACGGGATTTCACGAAGACCCCAAGCGGCCTGGTTCAACGAAGCATTAAACTGCGCTTCGCTGCTTTCAGATCGGAAGTTCCCACCACGGGTTCCGTGTTTATAAGCAAAGCCGTAAGCCACCAGTGTTTGCAAATGTCTTTGCGCCGGGGAATAGGTCACCCAGGCATCCATCAGGCGTTCGCGCAACTGATCGCGGATTTTACTTTGACCCAGCAGGTCTGCCAGCGTGATGTCGGTGATATCACCCACCAACCCCAAATTGATCCCACTCCAGTCCGCAGAGCCATGCCAGTAGAAAGTGGTGTCGAAGCTGTAACCAGTCACCTTGGTTTTAATCTTGTCGTAGTATTTGATGTACTGCTCTTTGAAGGCGGCATCATTCGTCAGCCAGGCGGCCAGTCCCAACGCCGCCGGACGGTTCTGGGATTTGTCGTTCACAACCTGCAGATCAATCAGCTTGCGGGAATTTGCACGAAGCTCTTTCCAAAGTTCGGTTTCACTTTGTGGAAGCACCATTCCGGCCCACAGGAAGCCGTGAGTGATCCCTTTGATCATGTCGTTGTTGCCGCCTTCAAGCCAGATCAGGTGCTGGAACTTGCCTTCACCGCGATGCCACTTGGCCGGAACCGGCTGGGCTGGACTATACAGAGCGAGCGTTCTTGCGAATTGCTGAGGATCGTTGGTGATCTCCATCAACGTCATCAAACCGCGCAGGGATTTTTTCACGTTATCCAAAGCTTCAGCGTCTTTGGTCTTTAAATAGCGCATAGCCTGAGAGCCCAGATACATGCCCGTCCACAGGGCGGCGTCACCGTCGAAGGAGTAATTCAGCAGACGTCCATTTTCATCCAGCACGGCGTGCGCGACCATGCCAGCTTCATTGATATGGAAATCGCGGGTGTTCTTGTCATAACTGTTGGCTTTTTCTTCCAGTGATGGCGCATACGCATTTCGTTTCACCGCAGCTTCGGTGATGCTGATATCATCCACAATTTTATTAGTGACGCGAATCACGTCCTTGTTGTTGCGATAAAACTGGAAGTCTGTCGGATCAAAGACAATGTACGGATTTTCGTTTTTATACTCGGGACGGTTTTTATAGGACTTCACCAACGGATCTTTTTCATAACCGATGTCGCGTTTGAAAAGATTGATCACACCACGAACCACCAGAGGAACTTTCGGTCCCTGGGCACTGATGGTCTGGCGCTGATTCACCCACAACGGTTGCGCTTCAAGATCGCGACGGGTGGTGATCCATTCGTTGTAGTTAGAAACTTTTTTATCGGCATAGTGAGTTGCAAGACCGTTCGGGGTCACCACATAGCGCGAAAGCACCGTGATCGGAGCATCGAAGTCCGACGGATCTCGCTTTTGATTGCCAAGCTTTGTGATGAAATCACCCTGGCGAAGGTCATAGGAAATCGTCAGGGAATCATGCGTGGCCACGGCTTTTCCGGTCCACACTTCCTGCACTTTCAAACCATCAAAGAAGTAATTGATATAGGTGACCACGCGAACCACATCAAAAGTTCCATCGGATGCCTTGCGCAGTTCCAGCTCACCATTATAAGGCCCGCGGGTGGAGGAAGTTCCTTGCAAGAACCAAATGCCTTCCATGCCGCCGTTGGCTTGCAGAGAGGCGATATCGCGGGGGATTTGTTTTTCCTTGTGCTGGCAGGACAAAGAGACAACAACGCTCAAAAAAAGAAAAAGGAATGAAAGTGCTTTCATTCCTTTATTCTCTCTGACTTGTGATGGGGACTGCAGTCCCAAAACTATTTACTGGGCTTTAGTACGGAACCTTGTCCGTCTTGTTGTCCCACTCTTTGAAAACTTCCAATGCCTCTGTGTGAGCGCATTGAACCATGGGTACTTTGCGGTCTTTGAGGTCTTTTGGAATTTCCTGATAAAGGAAGTCGTCGTCGAAGTTGATTTCAGCGGCGTCTTTGCGGGTGTTGCCGTAATAGATCTTTTCAATGCGTGCCCAGTAGATTGCAGACAGGCACATTGGACAAGGTTCGCAGCTTGTGTAGATTTCCGCACCAGCCAGTTCAAAATTACTGATTTTGGAGCAAGCGTCGCGGATAGCAGAAACTTCAGCATGCGCGGTCGGGTCGTTGGAGGAAGTCACTTTGTTCCAACCTTCACCGATGATTTTGCCGTCTTTAACAATGACTGCCCCAAAAGGACCGCCTGCGCCGGCACGCATGTTGTTTCTGGAAAGCTCGATGGCTCTTAACATAAATTCTTTGTTCATAGGCCGACGAATTTATGGGGACTCATGGAGTTAGTCAAGTTGAGCTTCCCTTGTATTTTAAGTTTAGCTGCGAGGCTGCAACCAGTTTAAAGCGTAGGTCTCATAGAAGGTGCGATCCAGAAGCTCTTTTGCATCCACCCAGCCGTCATCATTTGATTTCTGCCAGCCTTCACCCCAAGAGTTTTGCACCTGAAGTTCCTGACGGCAGACACCTTTGGAATTACAGATTTCGCGATAGCCTTTGATCACCACCGCGTGACCCGCACCGGACACGTTCCCCGAAGCGTCCTTGATTTCTCCACAAGCTTTATTGGATTTCACCGACAAAGGATCTTGAGCGCAGAAGCTAAGGGCCAAGGGTCTTTTTTGTGTCAGGACTTCTTTGACTTTGTTGATCGACGACTTGTAGTCGCCTTTTTCACCTTCCATAGGGAAGGACTTTACCGCCCACTTACCCTCAAGACTGATCATGTCCGACATCTTACGGCATTCTTTAGGAATCAAAAGTTTATCCAGAAACAAAGAATAGGACTCTTGTGAAAACGCATCTAGAATCTCTTTGTTCGAAGCTTTCAGATTGTAATTCTGTTTAATATCGTTGGCTTTGGCAGTGGCATACTCAAGACCACACTCAGTACATTCGGCATTTTTCTTTCTGAAGCTCTCATAAGAATCTTTCAGCGACTTCCACATGGCGATTTCCAGATCCTGGGCCGCCTGTTCGCTGCCAGCCCTGGCTACGATCTGATCCGTTGGAGCGCACTGCTCACTGACGGCATCTTTGGCTTTGTTGATATTCAAAAGAGTGAAGACGGGCATACCTCCCTCGTTTAGTCCCTTGTAGTCACGCCACATTTCCCCATCCGCGCCTTCTTCGGGGGCACGGCTGTACCGAGTGACATCCAAAGCCGAGACCCTTTGTGAATCCGGGGCAGTGGCACAACTGGCATTTCCACTTTGCACACAGTTTGCCTCATCCACCAATACTGCCGCCACGGCAGCATAACAGATCCCGAAGCTATCCTGAGATCTCACCTTTGGCATATTAGTCACTTGCACAGTGGATTCACCCTTTAAGGCGTATCCCTCTCCATACTTTATTTGGGAATGCGGGATCATTCCATATTCGGCCAGCGTTGTACTGGCTCCGAACAGAATTGAAAATGCCACCAACAGTCTCTTCATTGCCTCAACCTACTGCTTCTTGGAAAAGTGTTTGTTATAAAGAGTCCACGAATCAATCACCGAGCCGTCCGGAAAAACGCAGTAATCATACTCTGCTTTTTTGGCATCAAGAAGAATACGATTCAAAGCCTTATGTGAAAGGCAATAACGAGCGGCTGGATTGCCGATCACACCCACATTCGGAGTCTTCGCCACATCCAACTTGGTCTGTGCCGCTTTCCAGGCGTCGCAGTTCATTTTGCCATTCTTTAAACAGCTTTCAGAAAGCGTCAGTCCCTGATAATCCAAAACAGAAACAACAACGTATTTTTTGGTCTCGGGAGTAAACATCTTCAGCTTGCGCGCAGGCGCCGCTCCAGCATTTACGGTCATTAGAACCAAAAACAGCACCAGCAAAGTAAAAATTTGTCTCATATTGATATGATGAAAGAGCGGAAGATCTTAAGGAATGGTGCCAACTCAAAACTGGGCCATAGACCAGCCAGATCTAAGTACCGTAAACCAATCGGGCATTTATGCCGATTTATAGACTGTGAAGATCCTTCTAACCGCCATCTTTTTCCTTCAATCTGCGTGGGCTCAAAGCCCCGGGAAGACCTATTTGAAGGCGGACGAGATCGTTTACAACCCCGGCAAATTCAAACCTGGCCGCTACGTCATTTCCTACAAAGATTTCGAAGACATCCGCTTGGATAGCAATCTCGATGGAAAGATTGACTTCTGGTATCTGAAAAAAGGCTCCACTGAAATTTACACTCACTTCACAGATGGAAATCCTATCCGCTGGGAAGTTCGCACCAACAAAAGAAATGTCATCACCGAAGCTTCTTATACGATGGTGGGTGGTCGATGGACGCTCGAAGCTTCCGGAGTTCGCGCGCCGACCCTGATGAACCTGCAGGACGAAGGATGCGAAGTCACTGCAATCAAAAAGAAAATCACCTCTTTAGGCGACGATCTTAACCGTCGCGCACTCGCAATGGGAATTGAAGAGCACCTTATCGACAGTGGTTGCCAGGACAAATTATCCGAAGACTTCCTGCAAAGCCTCACTGATTCACTCAGTAAAAATCTGACTTCCTCCAACAAACTGACTGACTGCCTGAACGGCGAAGAGTTCAAAAAAGCCTTCTCCAAAGATAAAATTCCGGTTCAACCCGAACTGCTGGCGGCCAAGTATCAGTTGCAAGTGGCCCAGTTGGGAAAACAACCTAAAAGCTATGGGCCGCTGGTCAAATGCGAAAAGGCGAAGGACCAAAAGGCCGCCCTCAGCACGGATGAGACAACTGGATTCATTCATCTGGATCCGGAAGCTTTGAGTGGTGCGACCCCAGAGACCAATAAAAAATCCAATGCGGTGATTTCACCATCAAGCATGGCCCATGAACTTTTACATCGTGCGGGATTGAAGAGCGAAAAGGATGTTGCTGCAGTTGAACACTTCTGCAAAGGACACCCCGACAATTACCCGAAGATCGCTGCGATAGACATGACTCCCTTCAGTATGACCCGAACCCTGAAAAAGAATGCTCAAGATGGCGCGGAACAGGCTGCCGCCCAGTCAACTGCCAATCTTATGGACCAAGAGATGAAAGCCAACACTAGTAAATCCGATAAAGGTATGGGCTCGGCGGCGACCTCGGCCGCTGTCAAAGGAGGCTCGCAGCAAGCATCCGCTGCCGCGACCGCCAATGTTCCGGTAGAGCTGACCGTGGCGCAAGTTCAGGTTCCGCCAGCTCCCACATTGTCTGAATCCATCGTAAGTCCACCTCCCTCTACCGAGGCCGGTTCCCAGCAGGCCCTGGTCCGTTCAGCGTCTGAAAGCAGTGGCATGTTACGCATGGCCAACAATCTGGTTGGTGCGATGAACACCCAAGCTCTGGCCGCCACTGACACTGGCAGCTCGGAAGCTGGCAGCGGATCTTCTGAAGTCTCTCGCTCTGTCGCCTCGACAAAATCCAATGCTGCCATCAAGGGCTCCTCTTCCAATCCTGGTGCAGCCCTATTGAAGGCCTCTACCAGATCCATGGCCTCTGATGAAAGGGTGGTTGAACAAATCACGCTGGATGGCTCCAACATAGCTCCATCGGCCCCAGCAGCTGCCTCTTCTTCTAGAAATGTCGCAAGCACTTCTGCACCTTCTGCCTCCCGCGCTCCTGCGAACGAAAGTTCTGTTGGCGGCAGCGGCGGAGGGGAAGTGGCTGGTGGCAGCGCTTCCTTTGGAGCGAGTGGAGGTTCCTTTAGCGGTTCCGGAGCGGGCGCAGGCCTGGGATCGGCCCCATCACCATCTCCCGTTCGTGGACCGGCTGCCACTCGTCCTAGCGGCGGCGGTACGGAACCTGTGAAAAATGCCAAGTCCGACACCGGATCTTCGGCGCCAAGCGCCGCGCGGGATGAAGTGATCACATTTATTTCAAACAGCAACTATGCTCAGGCAAAAAAGAAGCTTTCGGATCCAGCCTTCGGTAAGCAGCTTGAGTCCCAGAAAATCACCGTTCTGGATCTGTATGGCAATTCATTTGGGGCCACCAAAGGTGAGGTGATCTTCCTGGATCAAGGAGATCGCTTTGTTCGCCAAAAATAAAAAGAACAAGTCTGTCGTTGTCCTGATCGTCAGTGTGTTTTGGATCGGGTACGTGATCGCCTCTGCGGTACAGTTCTATCTAAACGTGAAAGAGCTGACCGACCGCGAAGTCGAACGCCGCTTGATACAGATGCGCTTCGTGCAAGAAAGCTTCACTCCGCTGGTCATCACTGAGAACTTCACCCAACTGAAAGACCGACTGGAAGGTGCCCGCAACCTGTTCCTGATTGACTTCTACATTCTTCAGAATGGACCAGAGGTGGTTCTTTGGTATAACAACTTTGATAACTTAGCTGGAATCAATGTCGACTATCAAAACTTCAATCAAACTCTTGAGACTGACAAGCTCGCCATTCGCACTATCAAACTGATGGACTATCGCTTCACCGTGGGCGTTTTCCAGGACAAAAACCAAATCATGCTGCAAACAGCTTTGTCGATGAAAGGGCTGATCCTACAGGATCTTCTGATCGTAACCCTGATTGTGGGCTTGGTCGTTTATCTGTTCCTGAAAGACATTTTGGACATCACACAGATTCTTTCCAATCGTGATCGCTCAAAGCTTGCCAGTATTAAGACCCTTTCCAAAGAGGGCCGTACACTTTTACAAGCCACCCAAACCTACGAAAGCACAAAAAAGTATCTCGAACACGAAAACAGATACTACTCAGACTCTCTGACCCCGGCCATCCTGCATGAAATGAAGTCCGGCCAGAAAGCTCCCTATGCTTTCCAAAGCACCATGATCCGCGTGGATCTGAACGGCTACACCCAGATCTTCCTGGATAAGAAGGACGAGTACGTCACCGAGATCATGAACACCTACTTCATCAAAGCCCGCGAACTGATCGAACGCTATAACGGTTTGATCTATCAGTACGTGGGGGATGAAATCGTTTTCCATATCAAAGAAGACAAACAGAATTCCCAAGCCTTGGCGCTGGCGTGCCTGCGCAGTGTCTTTGAAGCCGCTCAGCAAATTGAAGCAAGCCTTCCCGAAGGGGCCGATCACTATTTCAAGGTAAAGGGTAGTTTTGTTCTAGGTAAGATTCGTTTTGTGAATCAGGATTCAGGCTTTGCCCTGAGCGGTCTGCCCCTGATTGAATCTGCCCGTCTGCTAAGTCAGGTGGATGACAAAGCTTCAAGTTCGGTCACTTTCTATGCGGAAGCCGCCGATTCGGTGGAGGGTCTTTGCACAGTCTCTGACACGAAAGAAACCTTGCTGAAAGGCTTCTCCAAGCCTTCGACCTTGTTCCGGGCAAAAGACTTCACCACGGTGACTGAAGCTTTACAGAAAGACGTCAGCCTTCTGACTTACTTCCGCAGTGATGAAGACCTGTGCGCCGCTTATGAATTTTTAAGTGCTGAAATCGAAGCCGGGAAAGATCAGTCCTTCTTCACCGCCTTTGGCATTTTGAAAACCTACAAGGTGCGAATGAGCGGCGAAATGCAGGCCGAAGCCTTCACAAGCTTCCTGCGAACCATTCTGTCAGCCAACAAAGTCGGAAAAGCCAACGACAAAGTTCTTTCTGCCGCTATCTCTCTAGCATCGAACTTTGTGCCTTCTTATCTGGTGAAAGAATCCCTGCTGGAAGTCCTAAGTTCTTGTCTGGAACATACAGATCCCCGCGTTCAGGCCAACACAATTATTGTTCTGGGCGATTTGGCTGAAGACATCGCCTTCCTCAGACGGTTTGTTTATTCCAAGAACAACCGAGTTTCTGCGGATGCTTTGTTAGTCAGTGGTAAGCGTAATATGGATAAGGAACTTGCCGAGAAGCTGAAGGAGTATCTGGATTCCAAGAATCCGCTGTTCGTCGCCAGCGGCCGCTTTGTTGTGAAGTCACTGGGTGAGCACTATAAATCCGTGGACCCCGTGTTCTATGAGACCAATCCTCACTTGAAGGAACTGGTCTCGCGCTTGACTGGCTGATTAAGCCTGCTTTTTCTTAAGCTTACTTGAAACCCACGGCCACACCATGGGCAACAAAGAAACGCCGATCACACCAAAGATCACGATATGGAAGTTCTGCTTCACCACCGGAAGATTTCCGAAGAAGTGACCGGCCAGAACAAAGATCCACACCCACGCAATCGCGCCACCGATGTTGTAAACGATGAACTTACGGTATTGCATTTCACCGATGCCGGCTACAAACGGAGCGAATGTGCGAACGATCGGAGCAAAGCGGGCAGCTACAATTGTAAAAGCTCCCCAGCGCTCATAGAAGGCATGGGTTTGTTCCAGATATTTTTTCTTGAAGAAGCGGGAGTCCGACTCAAAGACCTTCGGTCCTAAATACTTCCCGATATGATAGTTCACGGTGTCGCCCAGAATGCCGGCGATCGTCAGACTGATCAGAATCACCCAAAGATTCAAACCACCTTCCACCACGGTGAAGGCACCCAAAGCAAACAGCAGGGAATCCCCCGGCAGGAACGGCGTCACCACCAGGCCGGTTTCAGCAAAGATGATCAGGAAAAGAATCACATACAGCCAGGGTCCGAAGAAAACGATCCATTCAGCGATGTGCTTATCAAGGTGCAATATAATATCAATGAGTTCCATCATAGGGGCCAGAATCTTAGCATTGGCCCCCAAGCGCAAGAAAAATCAGATCCCGACGATGCGGCGGGCCTCTGCGCGATCGAAGTAACTGAATCTGTCTTCAATCATCTTGGACAGGTTTTCTCGGTCCACAACTGTCGCATGCAACAAACGAAGCGCTTTGAATTTTCCTTCAGAGAACGGGAATTCAGACACCACATCACCCAACTGAACCGCCTGCATTTCCGGTTTCTTTTTCAAACCTCGGTAAGAGGCCAGATAAGTTTCAATCACCGCAAACTTGTCTTCATCTCGTGAAGCTCTGTCCAATTGTTCCAGCATCACGTCCGTTTTGATGGCAAAGAATCTTTTGGTCATCAGTTTGTTGACGTTATAAACCTCGATTTCGGCACCCGCAGGCATGAAGACCTGAATGCGCACATAACATCCGCCTTCAAGCTGCACGATTTCACGGTTGCTGGTGGCAATTGAACAAGAATAGCTGCCGCTACCGATTAGATCCAAAGTGGTGCCATTGGGTCTATCGTTCACCGAGCCCCAGGACGCTTGCTTTGCCCACACACGATAGATGCGCAGGAATCCGGAGTCGGCAGGCAGATCTTTGGAATAGACCACTTCCACGTCGTCATCAAAACCAAAGACGTTCACGTTGATCTTTTCATAACCGTCCACGCGGAACTCAACGTCTTCAATGGAGGGATTGTATTTGGAAGGAATGGAAGACCAGTTGATGCGGTTTTTTACGCTGGGTTTTCCGTTGGCGTTGTTGTTGCCATCTTTCGAACCACCGCCGCTGTCGCAGCCTGCAAGCAAAGCCAAAGACATCAATGAAACACAGATCTTGAAAAGAACCGACATAGTGATCACCTCATTGTTTTGAAGTCCGAATCACATCAAGTCACAGCCGCAAACGCAATAGGAAAGCAGGTTCCGGGGAAAACATTATTCAGTTTTACAGGATTTTTTGGGGAAGAAACCTAAATGGCGGAGAGTGAGGGATTCGAACCCTCGAGCCCCGCGAAGGGCTGCCAGTTTTCAAGACTGGTGTATTCAACCGCTCTACCAACTCTCCGTCGACCGTTTTATGGGTTTTGACGAGAGTATTCAAGCAGTTGTTTCCATGACGCAGCATGAGGTGTCTACTTACGAATCTCGGTACGGCCGCCCATATAAGGCTGCAATGCCTTTGGAATGCCCACGGAACCGTCTTCACGCTGGTAGTTTTCCAGGATGGCCACCAAAGTTCTTCCTACCGCCAAAGCAGAGCCATTCAGGGTGTGAACGAACTGGGGTTTACCACCCGCGCTGCGGAAGCGGATATTGGCCCGACGAGCCTGGAAGTCTTCAAAGTTAGAGCAAGAGCTGATCTCACGGTACGCATTCTGGCCCGGCAACCATACTTCCAGATCATAAGTTTTCGCAGATCCAAAGCCCATGTCCCCGGTGCACAGAAGCACACGACGGAACGGAAGCTCCAGATCCATCAGGATCTGTTCAGCGTGGGAGGTCAAAGCCTCATGAACTTCATGGGACTTGTCCGGATGAGCAAACACCATCAATTCAACCTTGTCGAACTGGTGCTGACGAATCAGACCTTTGGTGTCGCGACCCGCAGAACCCGCTTCAGAACGGAAGCACGGAGAATACGCACAGAAGCTTTGTGGCAGATCTTTTTCATCCAGGATCTCGTTGTTGTAGTAATTCGTCACCGGCACTTCCGCGGTTGGAATCAGATACAAGTCAGAGCCTTCCAGATGGAAAACGTCCTCTTTGAATTTCGGGAAGTTCCCGGTGCCCAGCAAACTGTTGCTGTTCACCATGAACGGAGGAATCATTTCGGTGTAACCATGTTTCATGGAGTGTTTGTCCATCATGAACTGGATCAGCGCGCGTTCCATTTGCGCCGCCGCCCCTTTCAGGAAGGCAAAACGAGTTCCGGTTGTTTTTGCTGCACGCTCGAAATCAATGATGTTCAGCGCTTCACCCAGTTCCCAGTGTTCTTTCGCTTTGAAAGCAAACTTGGTCGGAGTGCCAACAACTTTGATCTCTTTATTGTCTTTTTCAGAAGAACCCACCGGCACAGAAGAGTGCGGCTTGTTCGGAATCACCAACGCCAGGTTCGTCACCTGCTGGTCGGCTTCCGCAGCCTTGGCTTCAAGATCTTTCACCTGGGTTTTCAAAACGTCGACTTCCGCCAAAATAGCGGAAGCGTCGCCGCCTTCGCGCTTGATTTTACCAATCTCGCCGCTGAGTTTGTTTTGATTGGCTTTGGCCGTTTCCGCCAGAGTGATCAGTTCTTTACGCTTTTTATTAAGCTCCATGATCTGCTCAAGAACTTCGGTCGAAGCACCACGATTAACAAGGCCCTGCTTGTATTCATCATAGTAAGAAGTTCCGTTTTCAGCTTTTTTCTCAAGAAGTTTAATATCAATCATCTCAACGTCCTTTTAACAACTAACGCCCTAATTAGGGTGCGACAAGTATATACATTCTAAGCAGCATCGCCACAAGCACACAGATCAAATCAAAAATTAAAATCTGACCAATGCTCCAGTTCGCCAGCAATTTCATGATAACGGCCACAACCACCACCATGACAAAAAGCAGGGCAAATGTTCCGTAACCCACCAGTTCCTGGCCGATCAAAGCCAGCGTCAACCCCAGGAGCAATCCCGTGATCAATCGCAAACTGATATGAAAAAGTGAGATTGTTGAAGACTTCACGCCCTCTTGTGCGCTGGAGGCAAGTCCTCTCATTTTATCGCCGATTCCCATGGCTTAAATTCCTTCCGTTGTCCGTCCCTAGTTGCCCAGTCTCATGATTTTCGCTTCTATTTCAGCACGATCCAAAGCATTTGGCGAGAGGCCAAGATATTTATTGTAGGCCTGCGCCGCAGAGCGGGTGTCGCCCTTCATTTCGTAAATGGCCCCTTGCTCCCGGTAGATTTCCGCATATCCGCTTTCGCGGGCCGATGCCAGAGCCAGCATGTCTTCAGCCACATCCAGGGATCCCGACTGGCGGTAACACTGGGCGGACTTCACGTAAATATCCGCCCCTTGCGGACGAAGCTTCATGGCGGTTGAGTACTCTGCCGCACATTCGGCATACTGCCGGCGGGCGGTGAACACTTCCGCTGCCAGAATATAGGAATCAGCCACGTTCGGATTCAGCTTCTTCTCGGACTTGGAGGCTTCCAAAGCCGTCGCAAAATCCCCCGACGCAAATGCCGCCTTACCAATATAATAGTGCGTGCGCGGGTAGTTGGCGTTCAGACGCTGCACCCTTTTAAACTGCTGGATGGCTTCTTCAAAGCGGCTGGTTTCCAGATACAATTTTCCGGCCTGGAACAAAGCCTCCCCATCCGTGGGATCCAAAACCGCAGCGCTTAAGAACGCCTTCAGGGCTTTGTCGTTTAATCCCAGAGCCTTTTCACTTTCACCCAAGCCCAGCCACGCTTTCTTGTTGCGCGGATCGGCCTCGGCGACTTTTTCATAGATGTCTTTGGCCTGACTGTAGCGATCTTCGGATTTATATACTTCCGCCAAAGCGATTCGGTAATCCAGAGTGTACGAGAACCGTTTGATCAGCTCGTTCAAGTAAGTGATTCCGGAATCCACCCCGTTGGTTTGCGCCAGCATCTTGGCGTAAGTGATCTGAGCTTCCGGATTGGTCGCATCAATTTCCACCGCCTTGGTGGCATAGCGGATCGCATCTTTCGAGGCGTTGTCTTTACGCTCAATTTCCTTTTTGTTGATCGGCATGATGGAGCGAGCCAGAAGGCCATTGGCTTTAGCCAGCAAGATATAAGTATCAATATCCCCATCGTAAGCTTTCGCCGCACGCAGGGCATAGTTCACGGTGCCAGGCATGTTGTTCTTACGGAACTCCAGTTGCGCCAGTCCACGCAAAACTTCATAGTTGTTGGGCGCAATTCTCATCGCATTGGTTAGAATTTGCAAAGCCCCGATAAAATCAAAACGCTGGGACATATAATCAGCCTGAAGCACGTAAGCAGACACCAGTTTTGGTTCAGCTTTAATGGCTTTATTCAGCCACTCGATCGCTTCAAAGCTTTGATTCAGTTGCCACAAAGCTTTGGCCGCCTTCATCGCAGCCGTTCCGTTCTTGGGATCCGCCTCAAAAGCCGCTTTGAATTCGGCTTGGGCCGCCAGGAAATCCCCTTGGCGCACGTACTGATCACCCAAATAAAGCAATTCGTTGTTACGGCCTTTTTCGCCCTTCACCTTGTCAGTACCACCCAGGCGAATCACCAACTGGCGAAGTTCGCCGTTATTGGGATTTAATCCGAAGGCTCTTTGCGCGACTTCCAGGGCTTTCTTTTTCTCGCCACGCAGGACAAAGATTTCAGCCAAAGCGCCGTAACCTTCCGCCTCGATCAAAGCGGGAATGCGACCCTTGGATTCCAATCCGGAGTTCAGGAATGCATAAGCGGTGTCGGATTTTTTAAAGCCGTTGTATTCCACGATGCCGGCAAAGACTTTGGCTTCTTTGTGTTTGGGATTCTTTGTCAGAACATTTCTTAGAATCCCGGCGGCCGTGGTGAAGTCACCTTGATGATAAAGCGCTTCCGCCAAAGAAACCTGCGGATGCAGCCACTTTTCCCAAAGCTGCGCGGCTTTTTCATAGTAAGGCACGGCATTCACATAGTCTTTTTCACCCGCCAAAAGCTCGGCCTTGAAATCGTAAAGCACTGGCAACAACGAGAACGGCTCAGAGCCTTCCAAGGTCGCCTCGATCGTGCCCTTGGCTTCTTTGTAGCGGCCCGCAGTCATCAACTTCACGGATTCACACACTTGTCCAAACGGGCTGATCACATTCAAAGCCCGCGTGGCCTGGGTGACACCAGCAATGGTTTTAATATCCTGGGCATCCTGAACGGCATGGGGCCACAGTTCGAAGTAAACGACACACAAAAGTGCGCGCACTTCGATGTTCATCGGAGCGCCTTCAACGATGCTGACCAGTTTGTTTTGGGCGGCCACGTAGGATTCAAACGTGTCTTGCTCCATTGCAAACAGCGCTTCGTTCAGCTTTTCTTTGATCTGCTGATCTGAAAGGGTGGCCGTGGATTTACCAGGCGCTAAGAGATGAATTTTGGATCCATCCGCAGGACCGGTGTCCCACAGCAGCCAAACCCCCAGAACAATCACCACGGCCAGAATCAAAGCGGGGATTTTCAGGGACTTGGCGATCTCGCCTTTTTCCATGTTTTTGATGTTGGAAAGTTCAATCACGGAGTCAGACTTGGAATCACCCGAGCTGACCGAAGCAATCTTCTGTGCGGGTGGAACATAGGCCGGCGTATCCAGCACATCGATTTGCTGCAACAGCGGCTTTTGCGGCTGAACGTTAGCAAAACTTTCCGGAGAAGGGGTGCTGCCCGTGTTCGTGTTGTTGCGCGGAGCTTTCGGCGCCTGCACGATCACGGTTTCAGCTTCCATCTTCTGGGCTTTTTTCGGATCGACATCAACGACGCCTTCCAAAGCTTCCAGAAGTTTGTCGTAGAAACCCGGCTCTTTGGAAATCAGAGTCCACTGGCCATCAGGAAGTTTAGAAATCATCTCCTGACCGGAAAAGACACCCTCACCAATCATTTTAAGAATGGCTTCGGTGGAGTAAGGTCCTTTGACCTGACCCTTTCTAGTTTTAACAACCCAAGTGACCTGAATGCGTGACATAGACACCTGATTATACAAAGGTTTTTTGACAAAAGTTACGACCCTCATGGGGGCGTCTCAAGGTCTGTGCTTTAGTCAAGGA
Source organism: Bdellovibrio bacteriovorus (assembly GCF_048286975.1). Classification (GTDB taxonomy): domain Bacteria; phylum Bdellovibrionota; class Bdellovibrionia; order Bdellovibrionales; family Bdellovibrionaceae; genus Bdellovibrio; species Bdellovibrio bacteriovorus_H. The sequence continues at coordinate 761,884 of NZ_JBLVRT010000001.1, forward strand.
AGCTGGTTCCAGAATAGAACCTAAAACCCATTATGGAATTACCCCTGGTTCCGATTTGAGTGCTTAAGTCGAGCCTGGCCGACCTCAAATCGAATTAAACGCACTTTCAGGACTGTCTCATATTGGCACAGGGTTTGCTTTATAGGACATCGTTAGTTCGTGAATTGGGGAGTAAGTAGTGATTCGTAACGCTTTGATTGCAGCATATATCTTGGTAGTACTGGCGATTTCCGCGGTGGCGCGTGCTGGTGTTTTGCCAAACAATGCAATGGGCGAAGAAGTCGGTGTTTCCGATCTTCAAAACTACAACTTCAAAACTCACACAGGTGAAATCGTGGCTTTGGCTGACGGCTCTCTCGTTTTGGCGATGGCTGACCAGCAAACATTCTTCCTTTTGAAGTCACAAATCGACCTGACTCCTTACATTGGTTTTAAAGTTATGATGAGCGGTATTGAACTTGAACATCAACTTGCTCCCAATTTTGAGCTGGAAACTGTGGACCCCCTCCCTGGTTTCGGCTTTGGGAACAAAACGGTCGTCTTCTTTGTGTTTGGTATCAGCGAGGTTACTCAGTAATCTCAATCATGAGTCTCAGCCCCATCCCCTCCGCGGGCTGAGACTGTTTTTTTTCTCTTAAAAGGCCTGCGGATCCCCCTCCTTGCAGGCCTTTTTCTTTTTTAAAATTCAAAAATTCGAAATTAAATGCCATGGTTGATTAATGAAATCATTCCTCACTGTATTTATGTCCCTGATCGTTTCCAGTTTCGCCCACTCGGCCGAAGTCAGCATCACCATGGACGACTTCAATGTGCATGAAGAAACCCGCCTTCCTGCCGACAAAAGAAATGAAGCCATCTTGGGCGCCCTGGAAAAGCACAGAATCAAAGCCGCCTTGTTTGTGACGTGCAAGCACCTGAAATCCCCGCAAGATGAAAAGCTTCTGGCCGAATGGTCCCGCCAGGGCCATCTGATCGGGAACCACACGGTGAATCACAAGCGCTTCGATGCCAAGGTCAGCGTTACTGACGAGATCGCCGAAATCCAGCAGTGCGAGGAGCAGCTGAAAACCCAGAAGAGCTTTGAAAAGATCTTCCGCTTTCCCATGCTGGCGGAAGGGGACACTGCTGAAAAACGCGATGCCGTTCGTGAATGGATGAAAAAGAACTCCTATCGCAATGGCCATGTGACCATCGATGCTTCCGACTGGTATGTGGACCGTCGCCTGCGCGACAAGCTTGCAGCAGATCCCAGCTTTGATCTTACCAAGTTCCGTGATTTTTATCTGCAGCACATGTGGGACCGGGCGCAGTACTACAATGACCTTTCCAAAAAGGTTCTGGGCCGCGAAGTGAAACACACTTTGCTGGTTCACTATAATCTTTTAAATGCCCTTTTCCTGGATGATCTGATTGCGATGTTTAAAAAACGCGGATGGAAAGTCATCGACGCCCAAAAATCTTTCAAGGATCCGGTCTTCACAAAGCTTCCCAATAGCATGCCTTCAGGACAAAGCCTGATCTGGGCACTGGCCAAAGAAAGCGGAAAGCACGAATCTGAACTTCGCTATCCCGGCGAAAATGACACTTACGAAAAAGAAAAAATGGATGCTCTTGGTTTGTAGATTCACTTTTTGTTTCTGCTAAATTTTGGAACGCATGTGTTTACGCAGCCAATGGTTGCAGTGAATATCTTTCTTTTGATTTGTTGCTGGTTGTCCCATTAGATCTTTCAAAATTTTCCAGAAAGGTCTTTCAATGAAGTTCGTTGTTTCTCTTTTGCTTGCTTCTGTCTTCTCGTCTTTGGCTCACGCTGAAATCTGCGGTGGAACTGATGATCGCGCTCTTTCTTTCGACAGCAAAGTCGGCCGCCTGGTTAAAGACGGTGCCACCCAAGGCTGCACAGTCACTCTTGTCAGCGACAACTGTGTCGTGACCGTGGGGGCATGTGCTTTGGATCGTGACTATGTTGAATTCAACGTACCGGTGTCCGTTGCAGGTGTCGCGCAGAAGTCTTCCCTGGAAGACCGCTACTATGTAGAAAAAGGCACGGAACGCCACAAAGAGGACGGCATAGGACATCAGTGGGCTGTGCTAAGACTGAAACCCAACGAAGTCACTGGCAAAAATGCAGGAGCTGTTCAGGGCTTCTATCGTATGGCGACAAAGAAATCCCAGAACAATGATCCCATCCGTGTTGTCAGCTATGGCTACGCATTGAATGATCTATATGACATCAAACGCGGCGATATGCCGGCGAATTCCAATCCGGACCAAATGCACTTTGCACAACAAGTGTCCCATGGAAAGCTGGTGAAGGCTGGCATCTTCCTGATTCCAGAAATCATCGAACACGATGCCGATACTTCGTATGGCAGCTGGGGTGCACCGGTGATCAATGAAAAGACCAATGAACTTGTCGGGATCAACACTCACGGCGGTTGCCGCGCACAATACGTGGTGAAGGCGGGGGCTCGCTATACAAACTCCGGAACTTCCATCACCGGATCTTCGGCGTTCAGCAAAGCCATCAAGGCTTGTGTTGGAAAATAGTTCGCAGAAATAAAAAAGGCTCCGTGAAGGAGCCTTTTCTTTGTTATTCAATTCTGCGGATCTTCGCACCCAGGGATGAAAGCTTGTCTTCAAGCTTTTCGTATCCACGATCCAGGTGATAGATGCGGCTGACAACGGTTTCACCCGAAGCCACCAGGCCCGCCAGAACCAAGGAAGCACTGGCACGCAAGTCCGTTGCCATCACCGGCGCACCGGTCAACTGACCAGGGCTGCCACGGATAACGGCCACGCGGGTTTTCGGAGTGATATCAGCACCCAGACGGCAAAGCTCAGTCACGTGCATGAAACGGTTTTCAAAAACGGTTTCAGTGATAACACTGGTCCCGTGAGCCACCGTCATCAACGCCATGAACTGCGCCTGAAGATCTGTCGGGAACAAGGGGTGAGGGGCCGTCGTGATATCCACCGCCTCCCACTGATCACAAGGGAAGACCGTCATGGTGTCTTTGGTCGTTTCAATCTTGAAACCCGCTTCGCGCATTTTCAGGATCAATGCTTCCAAGTGAGCCGGCACACATTTGGTCACCGTCACTTGGCCTTTGGTGATCGCACCGGCAATCAGCAAAGTTCCTGCTTCAATACGATCCGGCATGATGGAGTGTTTTGCAGGCGTCAGTTTTGCCACGCCTTCAATACGAATCACGCTGGTGCCGTGACCGGTGATCTTGGCGCCCATCTTGTTCAGATATTCGGCCAGATCCACGATCTCGGGTTCTTTGGCAGCGTTTTCCAGAACCGTGATTCCTTCGGCAAGTGTTGCTGCCATCATCACGTTCTCGGTTCCACCCACGGTCACAGTTTCAAACAGGAACGTTCCACCTTTTAGTTTCGGGGAACCTGCGTGAACGTAACCTTCTTTTTGTGTGATTGTAGCGCCCAAAGCTCTGAAACCGTCCAAATGCAAATCAATCGGACGGCTTCCGATAGCACAACCCCCCGGCTGGGACACAACGGCTTCACCGTATTTTGCCAGCATCGGGCCCATGCACAGGAAGCTTGCGCGCATCTTGCGAACCAGGTCGTAAGACGCTTCGAAAGAAGAAGGTTTGTTCACCGTGACGTGAAACTCTTCACCCACCCACTTCGTTTCACAGCCCAGGCTGTTCAGAAGTTCAGAAGTGGATTCGATATCCTTCAGTTTCGGCATATTTGTGAAGACGTGGTTGCCTTCAGCAAGAAGAGTCGAAAACAAAATTGGCAGAGCAGCGTTCTTTGCACCGCTCGTAGCGACAGTACCTTTTAGTGGGCCATTGCCCATGACGACCATTTTATCCATGTGTTTCTCCGCGGATGACTCTATCATGCCCAGAAAGATCTTTGATGACACTGATTTCGTTAAATATTTTTAAGCTTTCATAGGCCTGCTTCATCGCCGGCCCCTGACTCATTCCCATTTCCATCAACATCAAGCCGGGTGTCTTCAGGTAGGGGGCGAAAGCTTTGGACCATCCCTTTAGTAGGGCCAGGCCACTGTCTTCGGCATACAAAGCCGAGTTGGGTTCAAACTTCTTAACGTTTTCTTCCACCTGTGGGTCGTCCGAAGCAATGTACGGAGGATTGGAGACCAGCACATCAATACTGCTTTGACCGGTAAAGTCCTTGTAAGCCGACATGATAGCTTCCACATTACCCGCATCCAAGTTCAGGAACTGAACCCGATCGGCCACCTCAAGAGCTTGCGCATTTCGTTGAGCAACCTCAATGGCCCCCGGAAGCAGGTCCACAGCGATCAGCTTGGCATTCGGATATTCCTTCAGCAGACTCAGTCCAATGCACCCCGAACCACATCCCAGGTCAACAAGACCCAAGGAAGCTTCTTTGTCCGAAGCCCACGCCAGAACGTCTTCCACAATGTGTTCAGTTTCCGGGCGCGGAATCAGCACCTGATTATTCACCTCGAAACGGTGATTGAAGAAATCACGATACCCCAATATGTACGCCACCGGCTCGCCCGAAGCACGACGGCGGACCAGTTCACGCAGAACGGCCAGCTCTTCATCCTTCATCGGCTGATCAAAGCGCAAATAAAGCTGAATGCGTTCCAGCTTCAGCCCGTGGGCCAAAAGCAGTTCCGCATCCAAACGTGGAGTATCGATTTTTTTGTCTTTGAAGAAAGCTGTGGTTTTATCGAGTATTTCTTTGAGTTTCATTCTTTAAGCAGAGGTTTGTTTTTTAAGTGCCTCTGCTTGGAAGTTAGCAACGAGTGGGTCGATCAGCAACTCAAATGAACCACTCATGACCTGATCCAGCTGGTGGATCGTCAAACCGATACGGTGATCGGTAATACGGGTCTGAGGGAAGTTGTAAGTGCGGATGCGCTCAGAGCGATCCCCCGTACCAATCTGCTCCAGGCGGACATCGGAAGCCTCTTTACGGGCCTTTTCGTCCTCGATCTGCTGCAGTTTTGCGTAAAGGATCTGGAAAGCACGCTCACGGTTCGTGGACTGTGATTTACCTTCCTGACATTTTACGTCGATACCTGTCGGCAAATGCACGACACGAACCGCTGATTCAGTTCTATTCACCGACTGACCGCCAGAGCCCTGAGAACGCATGGTCTCAATTCTCACGTCAGACATCGGGATCTTGATTTCAGAAACTTCAACCTCCGGGATCACCGCCACGGTCACCGTGGACGTATGGATACGGCCCGCGGCTTCCGTTTTAGGAACACGCTGAACGCGGTGAACACCGGATTCAAACTTCATTTTACTGAAGACAGAGTCACCCGTGATGCTGGCAATGATCTCTTTGGCGCCGCCGGCATTGCCTTCAGAGAAAGAGATCATTTCCACCTTCCACCCTTGAGTGGAGGCATAGTGAACGTAACCACGGAACAATTCATCAGCAAACAAAGCCGCCTCGTCCCCGCCGGCACCGGCACGAATCTCAAGAATGGTATTCTTGTCGTCGTTCGGATCTTTGGGGATCAATGCGATTTTAAGCTGTTGTTCAAGATCAGGCAGCTCAGCCTCAAGCTCTTTCACCTCTTCACGAATCAGTTCACGCATTTCTGCATCCTGTTCCGCGGTCAGAAGCTCTTTGCTGGCTTTCAGATTTTCAGTTTTTTTGCGATAGTCGCGATAAACCAGAACGATCTTTTCCAGATTGCCCAGTTCTTTCATCAAAGCACGGTATTGCGTCTGATTAGAGGCAATGTCGGGTCTTTGAAGAGCCATATTGACTTCTTCGTAACGAGATTCGACTGCATCTAACTTCGAGAACATGGCTGAGGCTCCTGGTACTAACGGATCGATTGATAGGTCTGATACATCATGCTGATCGGGATTGGGACCATCGCTGAAAACGAAAATGCGGTTCGAAGATTGAACCGCATTTCATACAAGAACGTCCTCCGAACGGAGGTCTGAAATTTACTTCTTGCCGTAACGTTTTTTGAAACGATCGATACGACCTTCAGTATCCATCACACGTTGCTTACCAGTGAAGAACGGGTGAGATGCAGAAGAGATCTCAACTTTGATTAGTGGATATTCTTTACCATCTTCCCATTTAACAGTTTCGGAAGAGTGCAGAGTAGATGTTCCCAAGAAACTGAAGTCGCAAGAGATATCTTTAAATACAACAGTATTTACTTTTGGGTGTAGGTTTTGTTTCATGACCTGATTCCTTCTAAATAATTTAACCTATGGGTCTTAAGCTGTAAGGATGTAACATACTGACTACCCCGTGTCGAGCATAAATCGCTGCTTTTTTTAGCAACAGACACCCCATTCAGAAGCCCGACTAGTTCGCACAAACATTCGTGATTACATATATTTAAGTAGTATCCAGGGCGGGCGGCGATTGCTTTCCGGTGTTCTTGCGCCCCCCAGGAAAACCAGACCTCCCCAAAGCTGACAGCCCCTTGTATTTTGCCTTCGCCCCTGACGGATTCTTGAGAGCCACCCCCAGCGCACCTACCCTTGAGCCACTATAACAAGGAGGATTTCCATGAAGTTTCTGATCCCTTTTGCGGCCGTTTTAACCCTGTCTCATGTGGCTTCGGCTGAAAGCATCTACTGCACCTTCACTGAACCTTTTATTTCTGTGTCCTATAGTTCCGACACCAACAAAGTGAAAGTGTCCACTTCGGATCAGGGTTCGGTTGAACTGACCGGCAAAGTGACTTTTGATAAAGGCGGCCTGATTCATATCACCTCTGAAGGCCTGAACCACAAGCTGACAGTAAATACGACTAAAGAGGGCTCCGACGGAATGTCCGACTTCGTCTATCCGTTTGAAGGTGTGATCAACACCGATCAAATCTACGGCGGTTGCGAAACCGATACTTTGAAAAAAACCGAACCCACGCCAGAGCCTGAGCCACAACCAGAACCCCAGCCGCAGCCTCAACCGCAGCCCGAGCCTCAACCCCAACCCCAACCCAATCCATAAATAAAAAAGGGAGTCTCATCGACTCCCTTTTTCATAACTTCAAATTTACAATCTCCAGCGCGAAGCAAAGCTTAGCCCGGTCCGGACATCGCTTTCAGGAAGTCGTTGTTTGTTTTTGTACCTTCAACTTTATCGATCAGGAATTCCATCGCGTCGATAACGTTCATTGGTGCCAAAACTTTTCTCAGGATCCACAGACGGTTCAAGTCTGCTTTATCAACCAACAGGTCCTCTTTACGAGTGCCGGATTTGTTGATGTCCATGCAAGGGAAGATACGTTTTTCCATCAGCTTGCGATCCAAGTGGATCTCGGCATTACCAGTACCTTTAAACTCCTCGAAGATAACCTCGTCCATACGGGAACCCGTATCGATCAAAGCCGTCGCGATGATAGTCAAAGATCCGCCTTCTTCAATGTTACGAGCCGCACCGAAGAAACGTTTTGGTTTGTGAAGGGCGTTGGAGTCCACACCACCAGACAGAATTTTACCGGATGGAGGAACAACGGTGTTATAGGCACGCGCCAGACGAGTGATGGAATCCAGCAGGATTACAACGTCATGTTTGTGTTCAACCAAACGTTTTGCTTTTTCGATAACCATCTCGGCAACCTGAACGTGACGAGTTGGTGGCTCATCGAACGTGGACGAAACAACTTCACCTTTTACGGTACGTTGCATGTCGGTCACCTCTTCCGGACGTTCATCGATCAGAAGAACGATCAATTTCACTTCCGGATGATTGTGTGTGATCGCATTGGCAATTTGCTGCATCAGAACGGTTTTACCTGTTCTTGGCGGCGCAACAATCAAGGCACGCTGACCTTTACCCAACGGTGCCATCAGGTCCACAACACGCGTGGTGTATTCACCAGGGCTGTGTTCCAGCTTCAGGCGTTCATTCGGATAAAGCGGCGTCAAGTTGTCGAACAGGATCTTGTCTTTGCCTTTTTCAGTGGTCTCGAAGTTCAGAGAATCCACTTTCAACAATGCAAAGTAACGCTCGCCATCTTTCGGCGGGCGAACTGTGCCCGTCACGGTGTCACCGGTTCTTAGGCCGAAACGACGGATCTGGGACGGAGATACATAGATATCATCCGGACCTGGAAGATAGTTGTAATCCGGAGAACGCAAGAATCCGTAACCGTCCGGAAGGATTTCCAGAACGCCAGAACCATAAATGTCCTGACCCAGCTTCGCGGCACGTTTCAGAATTTCGAAGATCATGTCCTGACGGCGAAGACCGGCAGCGTTTTCGATTTTCAGTTTGTTCGCAAGCTCTGTCAGCTGCGTGATGTTTTTTGATTTCAAGTCCTTGGAGGACAACCAGCTCTTTTCCTCATCAGTCAAAGAGATGTCCGCCAAATCCACGTCCTGAACCTGGGCCGGCATCGCTGAGTGAGCATCGTCACCCATTGGCTGGGCTTCATCGCGGCCACGGTCATGACGGAAGTCGCGGCGCTGATTATTGCCACGATCACCACGGTGACCACCACGATCATTTCTGTCGCCACGGTCGTTACGGTCGCCGCGGTCATTGCGATCGCCACGATCACGGTTGTCGCGATTGTGCGGGCGGAATTCACGGCGTTGTTGGTTTTGCTGTTGAGGTCTGTCTTGGCGGGCTTCCGGAGCAGCGGCAGGAGCTGCTGAAACAGGGGCATTTTCGGAAGGTGCTGGGGCCGCAGGGGCGGCTTCGGCGGCCGGAGCTGGGGAAGCTTCAGCAGCGGGGGCGGAGGTATCTTCAGATGTACTCTTCGCAGTGCGAGTACGTTTTTTTGCCACCTCAACGCCTTGTTGATCTTTAGGTTCAGACAAACAAATTCTCCTTGTAGGATTTAATCAGAAAAAAGAGCGATATATATATAGGAAGCTGATCCGATTGGATTCATGCTTATTCGTTATGACCTCACTGTCCTTGAGCCGCCCCCTGCTTGTCAATAGCAAAACTCTGGCGGCTCCCAGGCCCCCTTGCCTGTCCCAGCTTGAAACGGGGTCGAGGAAACAGAAGATTGTTCATAATGTTCGAGGGTTTAACACTTTTCTTGTTTTCTAAAAATGAAGCTATTTCAGGTGTTTAAATATGAGCCTAAGTAAGTCCAGTTTTCAGAATTTTAATCCGAAAAGTTAAAAATCACCCGGACCCCCTATTAATTTTTGGTAAGTAATACCGAAAGGATAGTATCCAATTTAAGCACAAGGAGTCTGACGTGGAGGACACATATACAGTTCCGGCACCAAGAACCCCTCTTAACCTCGAGGTGTCTTTTAAGCGCAATTACGCGCGCGAAGAGACCAAAGGCACGCTTAAGAATATCAGCATCACGGGAGCCTTTTTAGAGTTTGAGGGCGGAGAAGTTCGCGCCAATGAGAAACTAAACCTGGTCATTATCGTGGCCGGTCGTGAGCGCAAGATCGCCGCTCATGTGATCTGGACCAATTCCGTTGGGGTCGGTGTGAAGTTCATGCCGGTGAACAATCGCGACGTTCAGATCGTTGATGACCTGATCTATTTCGTGGAGAACTCCCGAAACGATCGCCGGTCAGTGATGGACACGATCTTTAAAAAAGTCGGATAAGATCCGCAAAAACAAAAAGAGCGAGTGAAAACTCGCTCTTTTCTTTTTTGGAGAACCCGGGAACTGATTATGTTCCTACGTGGGTATTGTCCATCGCCTGTTGTTCAAGCTCTTTCTGTTTTCTTTTCTTTCTCATCACAATCAGCACTGCCAAACCTGCCGCTGCCAGACCAACAACTGCCAAAGCCATTGTCGTGTCATTGTCCATGCCAGTCGGTGCTTCTTCAGCCACTTGCGGAGCTGGAGGGTTGATGGCTTCCACTGGTGGTGGTGGAGGTGGCGCCATGTCCTGAGCCATGTCCGGTGGCGGAGGAGGCGGAGCCATATCACCCGCTTGTTCCATTGGCGGAGGCGGGATGTCCATTTGAGCCTGTTGAGCCATTGGATCTTCCGGCATTGGTGGAGCCGGGATCTCTTCTGCAGGAGCCTGTGGCATGTTGCCAGCAACTTCCTGGTGCGGTTGTTCCATCGCTGGTTGCGCCGGAGCAGCAGCCACTGCGCCGCCTCTCCAGTAACGAAGCTCAGTGCCTTCAGCAATGTTGCCTTTGGAATCTACAGAGTTGGAAGACCAAACTTCCTTCCAGGCATTGTCATAACCCAGAAGGTTTTTGGAAACCGTTCTGATATTGTCACCGGATTTAGCCACGTAAGTCTCTGGCGCAATACCATTGTCTTCGTAGTAGGTGATCATGCGTGCAGAATCATCCGGACGGTTTGGAGAGCTGTAATAAACCTTGTCTCCAGCGCGAACGTCGCGGGAATTGAATGTCGGATTTCCTTTTTTCAGTTCCTTGCGCTTGTCAGCGCCATAGATCATCTGGCTGATACCTTTTAGAGTGTCACCCGGGCGAGCGAAGTAAACTGTATTAAACCAAGTACCGCCGGCTTTCCAAGGAGTCGTTGCAACCTTTTGCAAAGGTGCGCTGGCTTTTTTCGGAGCTTCAGAAGAGGAGTCTACCACGGTCGTTGAAGATTCAGTAACGGTAGAGCTTTCAAAAACAGAGTTGGAGGAAGTGTCAGTTGTGGTCGTTGTTTCAGCCACTGAAGTTGTTGGAGCTGGAACATCCGCCGCTGGAGCTTCTGCAAACGGATCTGCTGGCAATGTTTCGGTGGTTGTTGCGACGTCGGTCTGTTCTGTCGTCGCCTGATCATCACCTAGAGTCGTTTCAGCAGTTGTTGTGGTTGTTTCAGTGGTCGTGGTTGTTTCGCCCAGAGCATCTTCTGGAAGTTGGTCGCTGGCCAAAGAGTCGTCACCAGCAATTTCAAGGGCGTCATCACCTTCTAGTTTTTCAAGGTCTGCGGAATCGAAGTCGGAAGCAACTTCAGCGTCTGCTTGGCTATCTTTAGACGTACAGCTTGTTACTTGGAATGCCAGACCTAGGCACGCTAGTAAGATAACGAGTTTTTTCATCATGTATTCATCCTTGATTGATGCCACGAAACATACTGTTTCAGTTAAGCGTTATTAACAATCTAAGCACAAGATCGAAGTCATGCAAACACTAAGAAAATCACTGGACTTTTGATCTAGTGGATCTTGAGTTTGGAACCCATCTTTATTTTATTTTTATCGAACCAACCTTTATTCATTTCAAGCGCATATTTCGCAGGTTGTGCACTGGCATAAGACGGCAGGGCCGCGTCCGGCACACCTTTACCGGACTTCATTTCCTTCACATCAATCAACGTCAGACTTTTGTCGAAGTACCCGATGGACAGATCTATTAATGTATTTTTCATCCAGAAGAATCGAGTTTCCTCGTTCTTGAATATAAAGAGCATTCCTTCGTCTTCACCCATCTGCGAGCGAAACATCAGGCCGCGCTCGTGCTGGTCCGGTGTCTCGGCGATCTCCACGACAAAAGTCTTGGAGCCCAGAGTAACTTTCTTTTTTGAAAATTCCTTAGCCGCAAAGGCCTGCGGAAGCAGGACCACGAACACTCCTGCGAACATGACAAATTTAGCGAGCGTAGAACATTTCCAGCGCAACACCATAACGAACCCCTTTGGTCGTAACAACCATACCTTCCAATTTCAAAGCTTCCACCACTGCCAGCAGGATCGAAGCTCCTGCAAAAATGATATCCGCTCGGCCACCCAGATGATACTTGGTCTTTTTTTCTTCGACTGTGGTACGGGCAAATTCCTCCACCCAGTGAGCCAGACGGTCTTTCTTCAGGAAGAAGCCATCGACCTTCTTTTCATCAAAGCCACCAACCTCAATCGCCACCAGGGCGGTTGGTGTTCCAGCCACTGCCACGATTTGATCAATATTGTGTTTTTGAATTTCAGGCAGAATTGTTTTCAATTGTTCCTGAATGAACACTTCCAAAGACTTTCGGTCTTTTTCAATCACCGGCTGAGTCGTGATGAACTTTTCTGTCAGACGAACGCCGCCGATATCAAGACTGTGGCCGTACAGAATGTCAGCCCCTTTGCCAACGATCAGTTCAGTGGAACCTCCACCGACGTCCACCACCAGGGAAGTCACATGCGGATTGGTGCCGCCTGCGGTACCCCCCAGATAAGTAATTCTTGCTTCATCCTCACCCGGAATAATTTCAATGGGAATGCCCAGCTCTTCACCGATACGGAAAAGCTCCTGACCGTTGCGGGCGTCACGCGCGGCGGATGTCGCCATTGCCAGAATCTGATCGACGTGTTCGGAATCGATTTCTTTTTTGAATTCCGTCAGACACTGACGGGCTCTGGCCAAAGCATCCGGGTGAAATTCACCGGTCTGCCCAACCCCTTGACCCAGACGCACCACCTGCATCAGATCACGATGCACCTTTTTAATTCCATCCTTGTCACCTGAAGCAATCAGGCACAGGAAGGTATTGGTTCCAAGATCAAGGGCTGCAACTTTTTTCATCTCAAATGTCCTGTTCTATTTCAGTTTCTCTAGAAGAATCTTATTCACAAGATCCGGATTGGCCTGACCCTTGGACGCTTTCATCACGGCACCGACAAAGAAACCAAAGAGATTTTTCTTTTTGCCGGATTTGTGATCTTCAACAGTCTGCACATTGGCCGCCAATACTTCTTCGACCAGCTTCTCAATGGCCGCAGGATCCGAGATCTGCACCAAACCCTTTTCCTTCATGATGACTTCCGGATCATTTCCGGAGGCCCACATTTCCTGGAAGATGGTTTTTGCGATTTTACCGGAAATTGTGCCCTTGTCGATCATCGCAATCATTTTGCCCAGCTGCGCCGGCTTGATTGGTGAATCCTTGATGTTTTTATTGGCGGAATTCAGCTCGCGCAAAAGCTCGGTCATAATCCAGTTCGAGGACGCCTTGAAGTTTTTGGATTCTTTCGCAGTATCTTCATAGAAGTCGGCCAGATCTTTTTCCGTGGTCAGCACCGTGGCATCCAGCTCCGGCAACGCGTGTTCATCCTGGAAACGCTTGGCGCGGGCAATGGGAAGCTCGGGCAGTTCCTTTTTGTATTTTTCAATCATGCTGTCCGTGACGATCACTGGCTGCAAATCCGGATCCGGGAAATAGCGATAGTCTTGCGCATCTTCTTTGGCGCGCATCGAGAACGTGCGGTTTTTATCCGGATCCCACAGTCGGGTTTCCTGGATGATCTTGTCACCGCGCTCAACACAATCAATCTGGCGTTCAATTTCGTATTCAATGGCTTTTTCAACAAAACGGAATGAATTGATATTTTTGATTTCAACTTTGGTGCCGAACTGGGTCGCACCCTCTTTACGAACCGAGACGTTGCAATCACAACGCAATGATCCTTCCTCCAGATTCCCGTCACAGACATCCAGATAGCGCACGATCTGCCGGATGGTGCGCGCGTATTCTGCTGCCTCCTGGGGTGAGCGCATGTCAGGACCCGAGACAACCTCTAGCAGCGGAATGCCGGAACGGTTGTAGTTGATCAGTGTGTATTCACCGTGGTGGTTGGATTTCCCGGCGTCCTCTTCCATATGGGCGCGGGTGATGGATACGGTCTTTTCTTTTCCATCCACTTTGAAAGTGATCGATCCGTTTTCACAGATAGGCTGATCATACTGGGAGATCTGATAGCCCTTGGGAAGATCCGGATAGAAATAGTTCTTGCGCGCAAAAACGGATTTGCGACGGATGTCACAACCCAAGGCCAGACCCGTTTTTATCGAGTATTCGACCACCTTGCTGTTTAGAACCGGCAAACTGCCGGGCATACCCACGCTGACTGGCGAGGTGTTTTCATTGTCGCCGGCTTCAAAGGCCGTTGATTCCGAACTGAAGATCTTTGTCTTCGTGCTCAGCTGCACATGGATCTCAATACCGATGACGGCTTCATATCCTCTAGATGACATGGGGATGTTTTCCTTTCACCAAAGAGGCGCCTTCCAGCGCGTAAGCCACATTCAGCATCTTTTGTTCCTCAAAGTGACCCGCCGTCAGCTGAATACCGATCGGCAGACCGCTTTGTGAATGGCCAAAAGGAACACTCATTCCCGGCAGACCGGCAAGATTTGTCGAGGTGGTAAAGATGTCATTCAAATACATCGCCAACGGATCAGAAACCCGTTCGCCAATCTTGAAAGCGGGTGCAGTGGTGACCGGGCTTAAAATCACATCACATTTTTTGAAGGCTTCCAGATACTGTTCCATGATCAGGCGGCGCACCTGACCGGCCTTGTTGTAAAAGGCATCATAGTAACCGCTGGAAAGGCAGTACGTGCCCAGCATGATACGACGTTTGACTTCGGCACCGAACGCCTGACCCCGCGTCTGACTGTAGAACTCTTCAAGATCCACCGCCGAAAGATTTTTAAATTCGGCACGATATCCGTATTTCACGCCGTCATAGCGGGAAAGATTCGATGACGCCTCACTCGCAGCCACCAGGTAATACACCGGCACAGCAAACTCGGTCATGGGAACAGAGACTTCAACAATCTCAGCGCCCAGTTTTCTCAATGTATCCACGGAGTTTTCCACAGTCTTTTGCACGTCCGGATCCAAAGCACCGGTCATGTATTCCTTCATCAGACCGATCTTCATGCCTTTGACATCGGCGTTCAGATTCTGGCTCCAGGCCGGGACTTTTTTCTGACTTGTGGTGGAATCCTGCGGGTCAAATCCGGAAATCACTTCCAAAGTCAAAGCGGCATCCTTCACCGAACTTACCATCGGGCCTGCTTGATCCAACGAAGATGCATAAGCGATGATGCCATAGCGGCTCACACGACCGTAAGTGGGTTTCACCCCGACAATGCCACAGAAGCTTGCGGGCTGACGAATCGATCCCCCGGTGTCTGTACCCAGCGTTCCCGCCACCAAACGCGAAGCTTGGGCGGCGGCAGAGCCACCGGAAGATCCCCCGGGCACACGCTCCAGATCCCACGGGTTTTTCACCACACCGTGGAAAGACGTTTCATTGGAAGAACCCATGGCAAATTCATCCTGATTAAGTTTTCCCATCACCACGATGCCGGATTTCTTTAGACGAGCCACGGCGGTGGCATCATAAGGCGGGACAAAGTTTTCCAGAATCTTGCTTCCGGCGGTGGTTGTCAGACCCTTGGTGCAAAACATTTCCTTAATACCAAAGGGCACACCCGCCAGCAGACCCACGTTCTCGCCCTTGGCGATGCGCGCATCCAGGGCCTCGGCGTCCTGGACGGCCAGGGGATTCAATGACGTGAAGGCGTTCAGTTTCGGATTTAAGGCCTCAATGCGCTTTTGAAAATGCAGTGCCACTTCCTTGGCGCTTATTTTTCGGGATTTGACGGCGTCGGCGATTTCAGAAATGGAGGCAAATGTTAAATCCACAATCAACCTCCTAGACAACCGGTGGAACTTTGAAAAGGTTGCCCGCGCGGTCCGGTGCATTTCCGGTCATTTCATCCGCGGTGAATTCCTGACTGACGACATCTTCACGCCAATAGGATTCAATTTCCGTCGGAGTCACCAAAGGTTCAATCCCGGCGGTGTTGATTTTTGAAATCTGCTCAAAGTGGGTCAGGGCCTTGGCCAGCTGGGTGCTGTATTCCTGGGCTTCTTCATCCGTCACATGCAGGCGGGCAAGTTTGGCAATCGCTTCGATCTTCTTTTTGTCAATCACCGGAAGCTCCTCTCGGTCTATCGACATTTAAGCTAGTACAAACTGCCTTGAGAGTCATCTTTTGCCCAATGCGTTTGATGGTGACTGGACCTCAGAGATAGGTGCAAATTGTTCTATGTCCAAAAAACGCCATGAAGAGCTAAAAAAGATCATTTCTGAACACGACCACAACTATCATGTTCTGGATAAGCCCACCATTACAGATTACGAATACGATCAGCTCTTCAATGAACTTCTGGAGCTTGAAAAAAGCACCAAAGGTCTGGACCTCAGCGATTCACCTTCCCAGCGAGTGGGCGGAACTGTTTTGGAAGGCTTTGCAAAAGCCCAGCACCGCCTGCCGATGCTTTCACTGGCGAACAGCTACTCGCCCGAAGATATTTTCGAGTTCGATGAACGTGTTAAAAAATTCCTAAACACCGAAGAACCGGTGGAATATCTTTGCGAGCTTAAATTTGACGGCCTTTCCATGGAGCTGATCTATGAAAAAGGTCAGCTTGTTCGCGCCATCACCCGTGGCGACGGCACCGTGGGAGAGGACGTCACTCACAATATTAAAACCATCAAAAGCATCCCGCTAAAACTTGCTCATAAGAATCCGCCAGAGCTTCTGGAGGTGCGCGGGGAAGTTCTGATGTTCAAGGAGGACTTCGCAAAGCTGAACGAAACTCAGCAGGAGAACGGGCAGCAGACTTTTGCCAATCCTCGCAATGCCGCCGCCGGTACTGTGCGCCAGCTGGATTCGCGCATCGCCGCTTCTCGCCCGTTGCGTTTCTTCGGTTATGCCTTGGGCGCGGTGGAAGGTGAAAGCTTCAGCACACAAAAGAACATTCAGGAATACTTTAGCGATCACGGCATCCCAACAGTGCTTCCCTACAAAGAAGAGCTGCTGGTGGTGGCCAAGGGGCCTGAAGAGGTTGTGAAGTACTATCACCACATTGAGAAAGTCCGTCCTAAACTTCCTTTTGATATCGACGGTGTGGTGATCAAGGTCAATTCCCTGCGATTGCAAGAGGACCTGGGACTGGTGGCAAGAAGCCCCCGATGGGCCACGGCCGCGAAATTCAAGCCGGAACAGGCTCAAACCACCGTGGAAGACATCATTGTTCAGGTGGGTCGCACGGGGGCGCTGACTCCGGTGGCGATCATGAAGCCCGTGAAAGTGGGCGGGGTCACCGTTACGAACGCCACTTTGCACAACCAGGATGAAATCACCCGCAAAGACATCCGCATTGGCGACACCGTGATCATTCAGCGCGCAGGCGATGTGATCCCCGAAGTGGTGGAAGTTGTAAACCCTGACAAGCGACCGGCGGATCGTCTGCCATACTCGATTCCTGAAAACTGTCCGGCGTGCGGTTCTGTCGCTGTGAAGGCCGAAGGCGAAGTTGTCACCCGTTGCGTGAATCCACTGTGTATCGCCGTGGTGAAGGAATCGCTGAAACATTTCGTGGCAAGACGGGCGATGAACATCGACAAAGTTGGCGATCGTCTGATTGAAACCCTGGTCGACAACAATCTGCTGACCAGCTTTTCGGATTTCTATCGTCTGACCAAAGAGCAGATTCTGTCCTTGGATCGTCAGGGTGAAAAGTCGGCCGACAACATCATCAAGTCCATTGAAAACAGCAAAAACCCGACGCTGGCGCGATTCATCTTTGCTTTGGGAATTCGATTTGTGGGTGAACAAACCGGAAAACATCTGGCCGATCACTTCCTGACAATTGATAAGTTCCTGGAGGCCAGCGAAGAAGAACTGCTGCTGGTGCCGGAGATCGGCGCGAAGGTTGCCAAATCCATCCGCGACTGGACAGGAAATCCCAAGCTGGTCGACGAAGTTCACGCCATGCTAAAGCTTGGGGTTACCATCGCAGGTCCCGTGCGTGCCCAAGAGGGTTCGCTTTCTGGCATGAGCTTCCTGATCACCGGAACGTTGCCGGTGAAGCGTGATGACGCCAAAGACTTGATTGAAAAAAACGGCGGGAAAATTCTGGGCTCGGTTTCATCCAAGCTGAATTATCTGGTCGTGGGTGATGATCCAGGCTCGAAAGTTGAAAAGGCCCAGGGCCTGGGCGTGAAGATTATCTCTTGGGAAGAACTTCAGGCTATGATTTAGTTTCTGCCATAAACATTTGTCAGGCGCTGGATGTCTCCGGCGCTCAGCGCGGCACTTGGGGCAAGTTGAAATTCTGTTTTTGATTTCATGGTAACGCCGCCGTTTTTGCTAAAAGCCGTCGGCTGATAAAGCATGACGGATTCAAAATCAAACGCCGAAGCCCCGCTAAGCACCATCAACGACGCGGGAAAAAGTTCAAAGTTGTGTTTGTACTTTTCCTGGATATTATCCCACATCACTTCAACAAACCGGTCCCGGTCGCTGCGATTCTGTTCATGGATAAACCCCAGAGCGTGCATGATTTCGTGAATGATTTCGGTCACACCGCAACCTCCAGAAATCCACAGCGGCTGCTTGCCACCGACTTTTCCAAGATAGGATTTACATCCTGACCCGGCTTCAAACACCAGAACATCTTCCTGATTGGTGTAAGGAACAAACTTGATGGGTGTTTCAACAAACGCGGCGATAGCCTGAATGATCTCTGATTTATTGGGTACATCACCCTGAATATGAAAAGGCACCACACCGCCTTCCCACAACTGAACACTTTCCACAGCCACACTGCCGCGGACTTTGGCGCTGCGGGGAACTCCGATCACGATGTCCTCGTTAACAACCGCCACGCCGTCTTCCACCACATAGGTCACTTCACTCTTGGCAGAAACTTCATCATGAGGTGACGACGGCTCTTCATAGGGCACACTTTCACTGACAGTTTGTTCAGTCTTCATTTCAAAGGCCGAGGAAACTGCATCCGGCTCCGAGTCGGATGGAGCTTCCGCTTCTTGAGGATCTTGGTTTTCAGCAATAGGGGTCGAATAAGGGACTTCTGTGTTTTCAGAAGACAGGGGCCACAGCAGATAGCTGATGACAGCGCCAAGAACAAGAAGGACGGGCAGGGCTTTTTTAATCATTCAAACTCCGGCGGAATTTTCAGTGCTAAAAAATGCAAAACCCACGGTTTCAGGGCCGTGGGTTTTAAAATTGAACCAATGCTGAACGAACTTTCGTTCGACCGAATTAAAGGTGGTCGATAACGATATCGCGAGCCATTACGGTTTTACGACCGTCAGCTTTTGCAGATTCAACGCCTTTCAAGCACAGTTGCTCAATGGCTTTACTGAGTACGTCAATAGTCTCAGCAGATGTGTTCATTTGACCTTTTTCTTTGATCAGTTTTTTAACTTTGCTTGTTACTACAAGTACTTCTGCCATGATATACCTCTCCATCCATGTTAATCGAACAGATAAAAGGTTTGCATAGGGTCCTGTGAATGACAATATGAAATCTTCTTGCGGCGCACTAATTTAAGAGCGCCCCGGGTTCATTAACAGCTCCGGTTTTCCATCCACGAACTTGAAAAGCTCTGCCTGACGGGCTCCGGCCTCACCCGGAGAGATCCACACGAACGTTTTTTGATCCAGAGGCTTGGTGCATTCCACATCCAAAAAGGCCGGTGACCAGCATCCACTGTTCAAGTGTTCGACAGACCCGATCATTTCATGACGGGTGTGATGGGTGTGCCCGTAAACGATGCGATTGACCTTGGTGATCGCACTGGTCATGGCCATCACCCGGTCATCGGGTTCTTTGTAGCCAGACACGAGGGACGTCACGGACTTGCTGTAGAATAAGAAAAACGGCAACAACAGGAACAGCGGAATGAATGCCCAGAAGAACGAGATTTCATAAATGGCCCGCACAAAGATCATCAGTTGAAAGATCAGATAGAAAGCCACAAAGATAATAAACGCCCGATCCAACCACAGTTCGCGCGCCAGTAAAAACGGATTGCTGGCTGCCGGAGCTACAAAGAGCTCTTTCAGTTCACGCACCATGCGTGGCTCGGCATTTGATTTTTCTGCGATCAAAGACACGCGGTCTTCAATCTTCAATGGGTTTCTGATCGGCGCCGCCAGACGGTCATAGAACGAGTGCAGCAAAGTCAGCACAGAGCCCCAGAACCAGGTCAGTACCAATCCCGGCTGTGCACGCAGCATGTACTTCACGAAGAACTTAATGTACTGCGGAATACTCATGATGTAGTTACTGTCCACATGCGGGTTGAAGAAACCCATTCCGTTCATCAGATATCGACAAGCCAGGTTTCCAAACGGAAGCTTCAACGAAACAAAATTATAACCACGAACAAACGGATTGATCGGGTCTTCACACATGCAATAGGGATCATACTGATTGCCGTGCTCAATCAAAGTGTCCTGATTGCTGATATAGAACCACTCTACAAAACGGACCTGATATTTTTTGTCTTCCGGCAGGTTCAAATGACGATAGATCTCGGCCTGCACTTCCGGGAAGTGAAGCTCAAGATCGTGGTTGCCAATCACAAAGACGGCGCGATTTCCACGCAGTACAAACTCGCGCAGGGCGCGGACCCAGTCGGCATGATCTTTCAGAATCACTTCAATTTTAAATCGGGATCGCTCTTCAATCGGAAACAGCCCGCGGCGCTTTTCAAGACCGCTGACATGAAAGACCGGTTCATCCGGCAAACGCAGGACACTGTCAAAATCAAAGATATCCCCGTTCAGAACAAGCTCAACCGAAGCACCTTGAGCCTTTTCTTCACAGTTCTTCAGAAACACTTCAAAGGTGTCATCAAAGAAGAACTGACGCGTCTTGAATTTCTTCCACAACGGAAAACGCAGGTTCACAGGTTCGGCTTCACACAAATGCAAATCACTGATGATCGCAGTGTGCGACGCCATTTTAAAATCAGGAAAAGGTCTTGAAAAAGAAGTGGGCAAATCTGCCTCCCAAGTCTATGATCGTGCAGATGAAAGAATTTATCAAGAACCTGAAGACTCCAATTGCAATTGTCGGCATGGGTAAAAGCGGTGAAGCCGCCAAACGCCTGCTGACTTTGGCGGGTCATGCGCCCGAATCCATTCTTACTTTTGATGGAAAACTGGAATCGGCTCAGTTTCGTGACCCTCAGGTCCTGATGAATCAAAAACCCGGAACACTGGTCGTGTCCCCGGGTGTTCCCCTGGCATCGGCCTGGATTCAAGACGCTCGGAAAAACGGAGTCCAAATCACCAGCGAACTTTCTTTGGCCTGTGCGACCCTGGAAACCGAAAAGATGATCGGCGTGACCGGTTCCGTTGGAAAAAGCACGACCGTTTCGATTTTAGGTGCGGGGCTAGAGGCCTTTTCCAAAACTGGCTTTGTCGGTGGAAACCTGGGAACCCCGTTTGCAGACTATGCCGCCGATGTGATTGAAGGCAAACGTCCGCGCGCCGACTGGGTGATTCTGGAGCTATCCAGCTATCAACTGGAAAACTGCGAGGGTCTTTCCCTGGATTATTCCGCGATCACGTACCTCACCTCCAATCATCTTGAACGCTACGACAACCTTCAGCACTATTACGACACCAAATGGAAGATCCTGTCTTTGACCAAGGATGCTTTGTTACTTAATCGCGAAGGCGGCGACCTTGTTGAGTACTTCCACAAAAATGGCGGATCTGAACAGGTGAAAATTATCTCGCGATCGGACAAGGCTTTAACTTCTTTGCAGCTTGAGAAAGCGCAACTGATCGGGCAGCACAATCAGGACAATCTGGCGTTGGCCAGCGCCCTGGCACTTTCTGCAAAATGGCCGGCTTCAGCAATTGAGGGCATGAAGGCCTTTAAGGGCCTTGTCCACAGACTGGAAAGTGTTGGCACCCACAAGGGCATTCGTTTCATCAACGACAGCAAAGCCACCGCCATGGACAGTGTGTTGATTGCAACCGCGGCGGCCCACGACACTCTTTCAAAATCCGGAAAGCTGTGGCTGCTTTTGGGCGGCCGGGATAAAAATCTGCCGTGGCAGGATCTGAAAGCCCTGGGAAATCTGAAAGACATTGAGTTTGTGTTCTTCGGTGAATGTCGTGATATCGCACAGACAAAATCCACGTTGCCCGGAAGGTCTTTTGCCCGTTTGGGTGAAGCCCTGTGTGACATCCTGGGAAGTGCAAAACCTGGTGATACAGTATTACTAAGCCCGGGCGGAACCAGTCTTGATGAATTCAAGTCCTTTGAAGATCGCGGGAACTATTTCAAGAAATGTGTTTCTGAATTTACTCTCGGAAACTAAGCACGGACAGCGTGTTTGGATCCACGGGCAGAACGCGGGAATAGATCTTCTGCGTTCTTTCGCCCACCACCACAACTTCGTGAATATCTTCAGGAACGTTGTAAAGAATGAAACCACCACCCGCGATGCCCTTGCCATTTTGCAGGATACGGCCTTGCATATCGAAGTACACAATCTGGCGCGGGTTGAATGAATCATATGCAGCCAGATAAACTTCAAAGTTTTCATCCGGAACAAAGCCCACAATCACACCCGCCGTCGGCAGATCATCAATCTTCAGATAACCTTTGATAGCGCTCAGCCATGACCAGCGAACCACCGGGGCGTGCACGTATTCGTCGTTGTCATTGTAAACATATCTGGCCGCCACATAGTCGGTGCCCTCAGGCTGTACTCGCATCAGACCATAGCGCTTCAGGTTCGGCAAAGTCACCGTCGTGGCACCCTGAACTTCAAATTCGCTCTGCAAGCTTTGCATGGTCACGGTGGCCGGAACCGCATCGCCCGCAAAGGCGTCATACACCCGCAGCGGAACGGCTTCGTTTTTCATAGTGGACTGAATATCCCCTTGAGCCACAGAACCCTCTTCGACCACCACGTTCTGATAACCCACAATCGCTTCCGCCCTTGTTGCCAGCAGGGAATGGAAGCCTGGCTCCGCATTCACAAAGGCAAACAGACCGTTGTCGCCGGTGGATTTCAAACTTGGATCCGGCAGCATGAACTGATTAAAGTAAACCGGCACAAGGCTTGGATCTGATTCGACAACCACATCAATTCCGGAAAGTGTTTTGCCATCAAGGCTGACCTTACCCCAGATGATGGTTGGTGCGCCTTCAAAGGACATCTGTCGTTGCTGGCTCAAAATGTCCTGCAGGGCCTGGATCATCGAAGCCGGATAAAGAGGCGTCTTAAATTCCTGACCCGAAACCACAATCGATGCTGTCTGCATGTGCGAAGGCGCTGCCGCGCGCATCACCGTCGTGGATCCTTTGGTCACATTATCCATCGCCACGGCTCCGTCTTTTTTCGGAGCGACTTCTTTGGCACCTTTTACAAAGGTCACCAGAGTCTTGGCGGGAGCTGCATCATCCGGCTTTGGATTGTAAGCACTTGTAACAATGCCGCCAAAGTCAGGATGTGGTTCGA
Organism: Bdellovibrio bacteriovorus; assembly: GCF_048286975.1. Lineage (GTDB taxonomy): Bacteria > Bdellovibrionota > Bdellovibrionia > Bdellovibrionales > Bdellovibrionaceae > Bdellovibrio > Bdellovibrio bacteriovorus_H. Next base: position 784,880 of record NZ_JBLVRT010000001.1, read on the forward strand.
TGCGAATCTTCGGTCCCTGCAAACGGTTTTGCGCAATCGAGGCGACACGATTTAAGCGGAAGCTGCCTTCACCCAGGGTTTTACCCTCTTTGTCCACCAGACGGGCAATGATGGATCCGGTCACGTCTTCGACATCTATATTATACTGACCCTGAACAAGATTGACCTTGCCCAGTTCTTTTAAGACGCCTTCGTCACTGCGACGGATTTCAATATGATGTTCATTGGTGACCGCCAGACCGCCGGTGATTTCCAAAGGACCCGAAATCGTGCGAATGCCCGCCGGTCTTTGTTCTTCCACCAAACCATAGGAAGGATTCAGACCGTCCTCAGAGGGTTGATTGTTGCGATCCGGGATGCGCACTTCAGCTTGGGGAATTTTGGTGCTGGCTTTGCCGGAAGCATCCACACCCGCCACATACACACGTGGGTTGGAGGATGTTGTCGCCGTCATCACGCCGGATTTTTCCAGAACCTCTTTGGCCATGTCAGACCACGTTGGCTGGCTCCAGTCCTGACCCATCACTTCGCTGCGGCTTTGAGCGGCTTGCAGACGCTTGGCTTGAGCAGGGGAAAGATCATTCATCCATGCCGTCGGATCGGCATCCACCGTTGTTGTGGATGGTGCTTCCGCGACAAATCTTTCCGGAGTTTTTTGAATCACCATTTCAGCGATCTCCACACGCTTCGCAAACAGCGGTGCGGTGGACTTTTCTGCGGCAAGATTCAATGGTTTCACTTTTTCGATTCTTGACCACTCTGCAAGTTGCCTCTCGGATTCCAGCAGTTCTTCAAAGGCGATATGTGGTGGAGAATTTTTCTGAGCTTTGATGGTGAGGGCTTCATAAATAGGTATGAACTTCAAGCCACCCGTGGGGCTTGACCAGTATAAGCTTCCAGCTAATACCAGGAGCGGCAATATGAACCGCTTCAGTCGCATTCCTTGCAACAGTCACCTCATTTGAAGAATAGTCATTTCTGACTAGCCTTTATCGTATTTAGAAGGAACGGAAGTCGTCAATGACGTTACGACTGTCGCGACTTTGGTTAAGGGACTGGCGGATCTTTTCCGCGATGGGCGCGGCTTTGTCGTCGTCGCGGTCAAGCAGGTCAAAACCGCCATCTTCATTACGACCTTCGACCAGAACCTGGACCTGAACATCGTAAGGACGGCGGTCACCCAGAACAGTGACATGGGTGTAAAAACGTTCTCTGGCCATATCCATCTTGTCGATATTCTTGCCTTTTTTGTCGTAGTACTGAGACGTCATCTCGCGCCCGTTTTGACTGATGGATTTGGGTTCACCAATCACAGCCACAATCGCGCGACGGGTCTCACTCAAGTTCAGTGGGGTTTCACGCAAGATCACCCCACCGGTGCGACAACCAGCAAAAAAAAGCGTCGATGCAAGAAGGAATACCCAGACGAAGGTCTTCATCATTATTTCTTCTGAGCCTTATTCCAGTCATCCATGAACATCTTGATACCTTTGTCAGTTAACGGATGGTGAGTCATGGATTGCATTACTTTAAACGGAATAGTCGCGATGTCCGCGCCCATTTCAGCTGCAAGTTGGATATGCATCGGGCTTCTTACGCTGGCTACCAATACTTCAGTCTCGAAGTCATAGTTGCGGTACATCTGGATAACCTGATCAACCATCTGCATACCTTCAACACCAATGTCGTCAAGACGACCCACGAACGGGGATACCATCGTCGCGCCGGCTTTAGCCGCAAGCAACGCCTGCATTGGAGAGAACACCAGTGTGACGTTGGTCTTGATGCCTTCTGATTTCAATTTCTTTACGGCGATCATGCCGTCTTCACACATTGGGATTTTCACCACAACGTTGGAAGCCAGTTTCGCCAGCTCTTTACCTTCACGAACCATTTCTTCGTGCTGCAGGCTGATCACTTCTGCAGATACTGGACCTGTGATCTCTTTGCAGATCTCTTTGATCACGGTGTGGAAGTCCTTGCCGCTTTTTGCGATCAAAGAAGGGTTGGTGGTAACACCGTCAACCCAACCACGAAGATTGGCTTGTCTGATTTCTTCAATTTCTGCTGTATCGATGAAAAACTTCATGGGGACTCCCGAGTCTGGAAACGTGATTTTTGGATACCCTCAATTTGTACGTTTTCCAGGATTAAAAATCAACCAGGCTTTTACCCTGAATATGGAACTCGGCCTGCTTGGCCGGCAGGGCGGAACGCGCAATTTCACTTAAGCTCTTTTGATAGATGGGATGCTCATATTGCCCCCAGGCCTCTGCGGCACAGCGAATAATAAGAGGATCCTGGTGCAGTTGCGGATAGGGAAGCGTCAGACGCGGTGACATTAGAATCATGTCATCGAAAGTCAAAAGGGTCAGTTCGGCATGGCTGCGTTGAAGCAGACCCGGCGCGCCTTCCGCACAACCGGAAAGCACCACATGCAGACACTGATCGACCGACATCATGGTTTCAAAACGAATCACAAACTCCATGCGGGCACTCAGATCCAGACGCTCCGGAGTCAGGTAACGTTTGTACACCGAAGAAATCGCCACAATGTCTCCACACTCTGACAATTTAGCCAAAAGTGCCTTGGCTTTCTCGGTGCCGCCGACCAGATCCAGCGTCAGATATATCAATGCCGAATGCCGCACAGGACTCATTTTTTGCTTTTTCCGAACAGAACATCGCGGATCTGATATAGACCCGGCTTTTGTTTCACCAGCCACTCGGCTGCCTGCACCGATCCTTTGGCAAAGACGGTGCGGTTCAAGGCCGTGTGTTCAAAGGTCAGAACCTCTTCATCACTCATGGCAAAGATCTTGTGCACGCCAAACACGCCGCCCCCGCGAATGGCCAAAGCTTCGGGAAGTTTCTTATCCACCGCTTTTTCCAGATTTTCCTGCAGCGTGATCGCCGTGCCGGAAGGTCGGTCCTTTTTGCGGTTGTGGTGGATTTCCTCAATCTGAAAATCAAAATGCGAAATCGCGGAAAAGGCTTTCAGCGCTTCGTTCAGCACCGCCACACCCAGGCTCATGTTGGAAGACCACAGAACCGGAATTTTTTTGCTGTAGGTTTTCAGCAGCTCTTTTTCTTTCTTGGAAAAGCCCGTCGTTCCGCACACCACCGGTGTTTTGGTTTCGCTGGCTTTTTTCAAAACATCTTTCAGGGCTTCCGGTGAAGTGAAGTCAATCCACACATCCACAGCTTGCGCCTTCTTGGAGTCCCACTTTTCACCGCGCAGTGGAGCATAAACCAGTTCGCAGCGGGGGTTGGCTTCAATCACCCCGGCGATCTCTTGACCCATGCGGCCGGCAGAACCCATCAGGCCGATTTTGATTTTCTTCACAGCACACCCACTTTTTTCATCTCGGCCTGAAGTTTTGCGGTGTTTTCAGCTCCCAGCTCCACCAATGGCAGACGCAGTTCTGCGGACTCCAGAATGCCCATCAACTGCAACGCCTTTTTCACCGGGATCGGATTGGCTTCAACGAAAAGAAGATTGATCAGGTCGTTGTATTTTGCGATGTCCGCGCGGGCTTTATCCAGCGCGCCTTCAGACACCCATTTTTTCCACTGCACCATTTGTGCGGGAATCACATGTGACGCGACTGAAATCACCCCGTGGCCACCAACGCCCAGGAATTCAACGTAAGTGCCGTCATCCCCGGACAGCATCACAAATTCGCTGCCGCAGGCCTTGATGATTTCACTGGCCAGATCAATTTTGCCGGTGGCTTCTTTGATACCAACCACACCTTTGACTTTGGCAAGATCACGAATGGTGCCTGTTTCAAGCGAGGTGATGGTACGACCTGGAACATTGTAAAGAATCGTTGGAATCTTCACGGAAGAAGCCACGGCTTTAAAGTGTTCATACAGTCCGCGTTGTGGTGGTTTGTTGTAGTAGGGAACCACAACCAAAATCGCATCCGCACCCATTTCTTCCGCCTTGCGGGAGTCTTCAATGGTTTGGGCCGTGTTGTTGGATCCGGTTCCCATGATCAGAACAACTTTGTCTCCGCAGACATTGCGGATGTGTTTGAAAAGCTCGGCCTTCTCTGAGGAGGTCAATACAGGACTTTCACCCGTCGTGCCGTTGACGACAAAACCATCCACGCCGCCAGCAAGTTGTTGCTTCAGAAGCTTATCCAGCGAAGCGAAGTCGATCTTTCCGTTTTTAAATGGCGTTACCAGTGCGGTGAACGTGCCTTTGAAATTTTTCATCCTACCACCTCAAGATTGTATTTAAAGTCCCCGACAAAAACCGCGTCCCCTTCCATCAGCGGGTGGGGATCACCACTGACGAATGTCACTTGCATTGAACCCCCGGGCATTTGCACTTCCACGCTGGATTCTTTGGTTTCTTTGTTATGAACGAACGCTGCCGCCACAGCTCCCGTGCCGCAAGCCAAGGTGTAGTCTTCCACCCCGCGCTCGAAAGTCACGGCTCTGATTTTTCCCGCGGACTCCTCGGCATAGAAGGTGACGTTGGCACCTGCGGGCTGCAGATCGTGATGGGATCTGGCTTCGCGGGCCATGTCTTTTAAAGCCACCGTGTCTGAAAACGCATGGATCTTTTGCACCAAGTGCGGAACACCGGTGTTCACCAGTGCGAATTTTTCCGTGGAGCTGGATTTGGTTTTTAGTTCGATCAGTTCCTGGATAAAGCGGGCTTCCGGCATTTTCACGCGGATGCGGCTGTTACCCAGAATTTGCGCCACCACCAGGCCTGCACCGGTTTTAAAGCGCAAAACACCGGTGCCCTTGGCTTCTAAAGTGTCATAACAAAAACGGGCCGCACATCTGGCAGCATTGCCGCACATTTCCGCGGTGGAGCCGTCGTTGTTATAAAAGTCCCAATGAAAATCAAAACCCTCACTGCCATCTTCGATCAGCAAGAAACCATCGGTGCTCAGGCCCAGTACGCGGTCACACACCAGTTTTGCAAACTGCGGGCGGGTCAGGCCCAGGGTTTTTTCAAGGTCGGCCCACGCCGAGCCCGTGCGGGCATCGATCAGTGAAAACGTATTTCCCGCTCCGGACATCTTGGTGATGGAAAGCGGCAACAGACGGTTCATCGCTCCTCCGTCTCGGCGGCGGTGTCGTCATCCTGATTTTTTTTGATGGATTTCTTTTTGGGATTCGGTGCCTGGTTGGCATCCTTGAAGGTCGGCTCACCACGGCCCAGCGGTGCCGGATTCAGTGGCGGCAGGGGACGGCCCTTAACTCCACACGCGGAGACAGCCAGGGCCAATACTGCAAACAGAAGGATTTTATTCAGTGGTTCCATTCATCCCCTTAAGCTCGCCCTCGACTTCCAAAATGCGTCGGCAAAGCATGGGGTCTATCATATACTGTCTGTACTGGTTCGCAGAAATGTTTTTGCAGGTCATCACGTATTTCTGAGCCTGTTCGGTGTTCATCCTTTTCTGAGAATGAGCCACTTTCCACTGCCAATAGAAGAATTCAGGAAACTTTTCGTCCGCTTTCTTCAAAAGAACCAGGGATTCCTGAGTTTTTAGCGGATTGTTAAGATCCAGAAACTTTTGGACCTCCAAGGCGTACCAGTATTTCTGCAGCGGAGACTTCTTCACAGCCACCGTGTCATAGACTTTCTGGTATTCCGGCCATTTGGTCTGACACGCCAAAGCCTGGGCTTGGGTGAGCTTTAGATCCTCATCAAAAGGCACCACCAAAAGCTGTTTTCTTACAGTTTCAAGGCCGGCCTTGCAGTCGCCCTTGGCAATCATCAGCCTCGCCATCTCAATCACGATCGGAAAGTTGTCAGGTTCGATGCGTGCAGCTTCCGACACCTTATCCAAAGCCTGATTCACGTCAGCCTTGCGCAAGGAAACGCCGGTTTCATATAGCTGCTGGGACTTGTCGCTGAAAAAGATGTTGGAAACTTCGCTGACGGTTTTTTTCAGTTCAGCCACCGCCTGGGGACGGGTTTCTCTTTGAATCGCGGCAGAAAGAATATTGAGCGCCTGAGTGCGGTCACGCTGCAGACTCAAATTGTAGGCTTTTTCGATAATATCTTTGTAGGTCTCAGACTTGGGAAGTTTTGTCTGAGAAAAAGCGGGCAGGGTCAAAAAGGAAAGAGCCGCTGTTAGGGCGGCTCTCATCACTGTCATTCTCATGAATTATTTCTTCTGGAATGATTTCAAAGCTACAGTCACTTGGCCGAATTGGCTTGGAGCAACTTGTTTCAACAAACCGGACATTGGAACCAACTGTGGATTGATCCATGCGTTGATTTCAGAGTTGTCTTCTTTGTTTTTAAGACGAGCGTGGATGCAATCGAAAGTTCCAGCAGGCACTGTGATGCGCGCTTCTTTAACTTCGATAACTTCGATGTCTTGTTTAGGGATTTGTTGTTCTTTACCGTTCACCAGCAATTTTTTAGTTTCGCCAGTGTTTGGATCGATCAGCATTTCCATTTTTTGCTTACCAGCAAAACCAAGATCCATATCCTGATTCATCCAGATGCCATCAGCGCCGATAGAAGCTACAGACGTGATCATGGAGCCTTTGATGAAGCCCATGTCGATGCTGTAGTCAGCTCTGTCGCCAACTTTCCAGTCCAAACCAGTTGTTTGAGCCTGTTCCAGAATACCAGGCATTTGAGCCTGAACTACTACTTCCGTGATAGATGGTGCTGCAACTGCATTAACAGAGAACGCCAAACCTAGGGCCGCAATAAGAGCCTTGAACATAAATTCCTCCTTGAATGGTTATATGGTCTCCTAATGAGACCACGACCAAGGGTGGTGCAGTCAAGACTCTATTTATTGTTCTCTGTAACTACTCACAAGAACTTGACGCGGCTTGCTGCCATTCGCTGGCCCCACAACACCTTCTTTTTCGAAGATCTCAATCATGCGGGCGGCACGCGGATAACCGAGTCTGAATTTGCGCTGAATTAAAGACGCAGAGATTTCTTTCTGCTCAGAAGCCCAAGACAGAATCTCGTCGTATCTTTCATCATACTCTTCTTCACCAAAGCCGCCGCCATCGCCGCCACCAGCTTCGCCGCCATCACCGCCAGCAAATCCATCCAGGGCTTTCATCGCCAGTGGATCGTATTCCGGCTCTGCCTGCGATGCCCAGTGCTTCACGACATTGCCGATTTCGGCGTCTGACAAATAAGGACCATGGTGACGGGTTGGTTTTCCCACACCCGGCGCCTGGAACAGCATATCCCCGTTTGGCAGCAGACGTTCAGCGCCCGAGTCATCGATGATGATACGGGAATCCATCTTGGAAGCCACTTTCAAGGCCACACGGCCTGGGATGTTCGTTTTAATCAAACCGGTCACAACGTCTTTACGCGGAGACTGTGTCGCCAGAATCAAATGGATTCCGCAGGCACGGGCTTTTTGTGTCAGACGCTGAATCGGCTCTTCGATGTTTTGTTTTTCAACGATCATCAAGTCCGCCAACTCATCCACCACGATCACGATGTAAGGCAGTGGCTGGTAATAGTACTGATCCAGCTTCGCTTTGCCTTCTTCCAGATCCTGATTGATCTTTTCGTGCTCTTCCACGTCGGCCTTGGAAAGATTGCCGGTCTTTTCGTTGAAGGCTTCAATTTTACCCACACCGAATTTCGACAGGGACTTATAACGTTTTTCCATCTCACGCACCGCCCACTTCAGCGCAGTCGCAGCCTTCTTCGGCTCGGTCACATGCGGAAGCACCAGATGCGGAACGGTCGAGAATGGTGCTAAGTCGACCATTTTCGGGTCAATCAGTACCAAACGCAGCGTTTTCGGTGAGTGCCTGAACAACAGACCCGTGATGATCGAGCCCACGAACACGGACTTACCAGAACCCGTCGTCCCGGCGATCAGCAAGTGCGGCATCTTTCTCAGATCCACAACTTTTGGCTCCCCATCCACCGCTCGGCCCACGGCCATTGGCAATGCCAGGTCTTCACTCCAGAAGGTGTCTTCCGCGATCAAGTCTTTGTAATAAACGGTTTCACGCTTCAAGTTCGCGGTTTCAATACCCACCACATCAGTGCCCGGGATGTGACCCACCACACGCACGGATTCTGAAGACAATGCCAAAGACAGATCGTCTTCCAGTTCTGAGATTTTTGAGATCTTCACATCGGCATTGGGTTTAAATTCATACATCGTGACCAGCGGGCCGGGTTTGGCGTCCTGGATGCTGCCTTCGATGGAGAAGTTCTTCAATTTTTCGACCAGTGAATCGGCTTTGCGCTGAATCTCGGCCTTGTCGATCTTGATTCGGGATGCTGGAGGATCTTCCAACAACGCCAGCTTCGGCATATCCCAGTTTTCAATACGACGCGGAGGCTTGGCTTTCATCACGACTTTGCGTTTTTGCGCCAGACGAACAGCAGGAACTTCTTCCTCTTCTTCGTCGTCGGATTCTTCCTCGTCTTCTTCGACTTCCTCTTCATCCTCTTCTTCGGCCGCGGCCAGAAGCTCTTCCAGCTCCTCGTCCTCTTCCTCTTCTTCAGATGCTTTTTCTACGAATTTTTTATCGGAAAGAGGGAAGATCGCCGCTTTGGCTTTTTCCTCTTTTTTGGACTTTTTGGTTTTTTCTTCTTTCACGAACATGCCAGAAAAGAACGCCGCAATTTTGTCGGTGAACTTTTTCTTTTTCATGTCAGCAAAAAGACCCTGGGGAATCTCTGCCAGTTCCTGCAGTGTGCGTTCGGAATAGAACACCACCAGCACGGCCATCAAAGACCACAAGATCACCTGCACACCCACGGAGTTAAACGCCTGCATCAGCGCCTGGGACACGCCCAAACCCAAAAGGCCCCCCAGATAGATCTGCCCCTGGAAGATCTTGGTGTTGGGCAAATACAGACTGAACAAAGCCGCCACATTCACGATCAGCAACAAAGCCCAGACAAAACGAATGTTTTTTAGGTTCAGGGATTCACCCTTAAAGCTCGCATAGGCGATTTTGCCAAAACAGGCCACCACAACCCAGGCCGCAAGGCCCATCGCCTGATACAGCATATCCGCCAGGAAGCTTCCGACAATTCCGCAGTAATTTGTGGATCTTAGGCCCTGTCCCATTGAATTTAGGGAAGGATCCATAGGGTTGTAGCTAACAAGGGCCAGGGCGAGGAAAAGCCCCAAGCCTAAAAAGCCTATTGAAATGACGTCCTGTCGAAACTTTTTAAGGAATTGGTTCATTTAAAAAATTTACGAAATTCCCAGCAGTTAGTCATGCTCCCCGGGGCCTTCCTTGACTTAAGCCCCGGTATGCCCGACAAAGAGCCAGTCAAATGCTTAAAATAAATGAGATTTTCTATAGTATTCAAGGTGAAACGACCTATGTGGGCTGCCCCACGGTGTTCGTGCGCCTGACCGCCTGCAACCTGCGCTGCACTTACTGCGACACCAAGTATTCGTACTACGAAGGTGAGATGCAGACTCTGGAAGCCATCATCGCCGAAATCGATTCTCATAAGGCACCTAATGTTTGCATCACCGGTGGTGAACCGCTGTTGCAAAAAGAAGTTCACACTTTGATGAAAACTTTGTGCGACAAAGGCTACTTGGTTTCTTTGGAAACAAGTGGATCAAAAAGTGTTGAGATGGTTGATCCTCGCGTAAAAATTATTTTGGATGTGAAAACTCCTGACAGTGGTGCTGCAGATTCATTTGTGATGGAGAACATCGGCTTTTCCACTCCCAGCACGGAATACAAGTTCGTGATCTGTTCAGAAAAAGATTTCGAATGGTCTGAGGATTTCTGCCGTCAACATAATTTATTTGAAAAATTTGTGGTTTTATACAGCCCATCATACGGCCAAGTGTCTGAACGCTGGTTGGCAGAAAAAATTTTGCAGAAAAATTCATCAGCAAGGTTGCAATTACAGCTCCATAAGTATATTTGGAATCCCGAAACACGCGGAGTATAGTCTCTAACTATTCAGTCTGAAATTTTGGGAGTTCCATGACGCCGAACCTAAACAGTTCCGATAATCTTTTTGTCGCTAACCTTCAATCTGTAAGCTTGGAGAAACTAGTTAAAAGCAAACTAGAAGTTCTTTTTGCCCAGCAAAAAGAAGCACAAGTTGAATTGAACGGTTTGTACAATGTGGTTCTGGAACAAGTTGAAAAACCTCTTCTTGAACTGGCTTTGCGTGCCTATAACGGCAACCAGGTGAAAACCGCGCAAATGCTGGGCATCAACCGCAACACCCTTAAGAAGAAAATTGACAACTATAAGATTCGTGTAAAGAAAATGAACTAGTATCGTTCAAGTCTTGCATCAGCGGGCCACCTAGAACCACCACCACGCACGAGGCCCGCAAATTTTGAGTTCTATTAATTTTCGCCACTCTAGAGGGGTTCAATGAGTACGCGAATTCCACCACAAAATCTTGATGCCGAACAGTCCATCCTGGGCGGTTTGATGCTAGATCGCGAAGCTCTCGATCAGGTCGGTGACGTCCTGATGGCCGATGACTTCTACAAGCCTGGTCACCAGAAAATCTACGAAGCCATCAAAGATTTGCACGCCAAAGGCCAGCCCATCGATATCATCACCGTGACCAACGTTCTGCAGTCCCAGGGACACATGGACGTTGCCGGCGGTCCTGAGTATCTGATCAGCCTTCTGGATAAAACCATTTCTTCTGCGAACATTTCCACTCACGCGAAAATCGTGAAAGACAAGGCGACTTTGCGCCGTCTTATTTCCATCAACTCATCGTTGATTGAAAAAGCCTACGATCAGGATTTCGTGGACGTGGAATCCTTCGTCGATCAGGCCGAATCCGAGATCTTCAAAATTGGTGATACCAAAGCCAAAACGGGCCTGGTGGGCTCTATGGAGATCGTTAAAGCTTCCATCCAGAAAATCGAAGAGCTTTACAAAAATAAAGCGGAGATCACCGGTCTTGCCACTGGTTTCAAGAAACTGGATGAAATGACTGCGGGTCTGCACGCGGGTGAGATGACGATCATCGCCGCTCGTCCGTCCATGGGTAAAACCGCGTTCTCTCTGAATATCGCCCAGCACGTGGCGCTTCGTCTGAAAAAGACTGTTGCTTACTTCTCCCTGGAGATGGGTAAAGAGTCCATGATGATGCGTATGTTGTCAGCGGAATCCAAAGTCAGCATGAGCGAAATCCGTAACGGCCGTATCCAGGATTCTGCATGGCCGAAACTGATCAACGCCGCCAGTGCGCTTTCTGAAGCTTCCATCTTCATCGATGATACACCGGGTGTTTCGCCGTTTGAGATCCGTTCCCGTGCCCGTCGTCTAAAAGCTGAACACGGTCTTGATCTGATCATGATCGACTACTTGCAGTTGATGAGCATGAAACAAAAGATGCAGTCTCGTGAGCAAGAGGTTGCCGAAATCTCCAAATCCCTGAAAGCCATCGCCAAGGAATTGCAGATTCCAGTGATCGCACTAGCCCAGCTGAATCGTGGGGTTGAGGGACGTACCGAGAAAAAACCTATGCTTTCTGACCTGCGGGAATCCGGATCCATCGAGCAGGATGCCGACGTTATCATGATGCTTTATCGTGATGACTACTACGACAAAGAAAATCCAGACAAACAAGGTCACGCCGAAGTGATCGTGGGTAAACAGCGTAACGGTGCCACCGGCCCTGTGAAGATGCGCTTCGATGCCCAGTACAATAGATTCCGCGATGCAGATCCTGAAGGCAGCCCGGTGAGTCCACTGCCTCCACCACAGGCGCCCCCACCAATGCCGGGCGGCAGACCTAAAAACTTTGCACCGGGTTCAACGGTCTAACATAATGGGGTCCTATGGGGCCCCTTTTTCATTTCTTCCGTCGCAAGCACAAGCAAGAATTCAAACCTGTCGTTCTGGTCACGGGATGTTCCGCCGGTATCGGCCTGGCCGTTGCGCATCTTTTGCGCCGGCATCCTGAATACCGCCTGGTGCTGACCGCGCGGGAAAAAAGTCTGGATAAACTTCGCGATGAATTCCTGGAAGACGAACTCCTGCTGATTCGTCCGCTGGATGTGACCTCGGAAACCGACCGCATGCAGTTGGTGAACGAAGTCAGCAAAATCTGGGGCGGCATCGACATTCTGATCAACAACGCCGGCATTTCTTATCGCGCGGTGGTTGAACACATGACCGAAAAAGATGAAGAGCTGCAAATGGCCACCAACTATTTCGGGCCGATGGGTTTGATTCGTCTGTGCCTTCCGCACATGCGCGAAACGGGCAGGGGAAAGATCATCAACGTGTCTTCCGTCAGCGGGATGCTGGCGATGCCGACGATGTCTTCGTATTCGGCTTCGAAATTCGCGCTGGAAGGCGCTTCTGAGGCCTTGTGGTATGAAATGCGCCCCTTTGGTGTGACAATCTCGCTGGTGCAACCCGGTTTTATTCACAGTCCTTCCCACAAAAACGTCTATCACACCCAGAACTCGGATCCGGCTCGCAACTGGAGTGGACCGTATTGTGATTTCTATAAGAACATGACCCCGTTTGTGGAAAACATGATGAACATGTCGCTGACCACTCCGGAAAAAGTCGCCAAACAGATCCTGCACACGATGAAAACCGAAAACCCGCCGCTATGGATTCCAGCCACCCTGGATGCGACGGTGTTTTATTATATCCGCCGTCTGTTGCCCCGCCGGGTGCTTCTACCGTTCCTGTATTGGTGCCTGCCAGGGGCGCGCCATTGGGCCAAAGAGCACACCCACAGGCGCTCCTAAGGCCGAACTGGACCTTGGACTTGTTTAGGGGTTTGGGGTTGAGTTCCCGTTAACCTCTTGATGGACTGAAGTCGTCTTCAATATAGAGACCTTTGAAAAGCATGGAGGCTGATCATGGGAAATAATCTAGCGAAGACAGTGGTTGCGGCAACTGGACTGCCACAGGACCCTGTCGAAAGAGAATTCAACACACTGCTTGAAAAGCACGGGAAGAACCCCGACAGCCTGACGCTGGAAGAACTGCGTGAGGTGATGGCGGAATACCTGCAGATGGTTTTCCTGGAAATGCATGTCGAGGACGGCGCCGAGAGCGCTTAGTTATCTCGCCCCCTTAAAACGAAAAAAGCCACACTGTTTCAGTGTGGCTTTTTGCTTTTAAACCCGGTGGGGAATTACTTCGCCGCTACCGCTGTTTGTTTCGCTCTTTTTTGCAAAGTCTTCATCGCACCGTTGATGAAGTCCGCTTGAGATTTCACTTTCGTGTAAACGCTCACCAGAGAGCAGTCATCTTTACCGTCTTTACCGGCACCACGGCTGGTGATACCCCAAACGTACTGCTGACCTTTTACTTCCAGGAACGCCGGACCACCAGAGTCACCGTGGCAAGCACCTTTGCCTTGAGACTGATCCAAAAGGATTTCAGTTTTACCGAAGGATTCAACGACTTCTACGTCCACTTTACGAAGACGGTCGTCAGATTTTGTGTTCACGCCATCTGTTTCGATCAGACCGTAACCAGCCAAAGTCACTTTTGTGCCTGGAACCAGCAGGGATTCGTCAGACAGGAACTTTGCCACTTTGTAGCCCGGAGCCATGTTGCCCGCGAACTTCAATACAGCCACGTCGTTCGCGTCTTCACCTTGCTCACCCATTTTGCCGTAGTCTTCATGAACAACTGCATCCGTCACCAGACGAACATCAGTTCTTTCCATTTTGTTGATGTCAGTGTTGAAGATAATATAGATAGCGACTTCTTTGTATTCTTCGCCCACAACCGGAACGCAGTGACCTGCCGTCAGAACCATGTTGTTTTTAAGCAGGGAACCCGTGCAGATGAAGGAACCTTCCTGACCATCCTGAGTTTGTACAGAAGCGATAATAGCCACTGTGGTCTTTGCGATGGAATCAGAAGTCTCTACCGGCTCGCCGCCGATAATGCTTGTGCCTTGAGTGTTTACCGTGTTTTGAGAAGCCGGTGAACACGCCACCAAACCCGCCAGAACCGTCGTCGTCAGAACCAATGCCTTAGATACGTTGATTAGTTTCATGTCGCCCCCTACCTTCCCCAAAAGGTGAGGCCGTTAAACACCCAAAATGGCACCGGTGCAATACAATTTTTCAAATGTGGTCCATAAAAAAGTCTTATGGATAAAAAGAAAAGGGACCCTTGTGGGGTCCCTTTAAAGAAACATTCAGCTTTCAGAAGCCTGTAATGCGGCTTACGCGCGCTCAACAGCGATCTGGATCTTTGCTTCCATGCCTTCAGAATAACGAACAACCGCTTTGTGCTGACCCAATACTTTGATTGGCTCTTCCAAGTGGATGTCACGACGGTCAACAGAGTGACCCATTTTCTGAAGTTCTTTAGAGATGTCTGTAGTTGTTACAGTACCGAACAACTTGTCAGTCTCACCAGCAGCCAGTTTGAATGTAACTGTTGTGCCGTTGATTTTACCAAGAAGTTCTTGTCTCTCTGCCATAGCTTTTTTCTTTTTAGCTTCGGCAACACGTTGCAAGTGCTCATACTCTTTTACGCGTTTTTCAGTAGCTTCAGCAGCCAGTTTGCGTGGGAACAGGAAGTTTCTTGCGAAACCTTCAGAAACGTTCACCAACTCACCAACACGACCTACATCTTTAACGTCTTTTTGAAGAATAACTTTCATGTGATCTCCATAGTTTTTAGCTGTTTTCAGACGGTGTCTTCATTTTGCGAAGACGCGCTCTGAAATCAACCCAGTAATCGATCAAGCCAACCACTGCCAGAATCGGCAATAACTGACCGACCAAGATTATGTACGTCAGAACCCGAATGAACAATCCTGCTCTCATCGAATTCAGAAATACCTCCAACACTGCCAGCCCCTGGAAGAAATAAAGAACGATTGTTACGTTCAAAATATTTACTGCGAGGATAGCAATGGCCTTACCGCCAAAACTCACCATTGTCAGAAGGAAGGCTGTCATCGCCACCCAAATAAAATAATCGGGCAAACGATATTCCAACAACTTGAGCTGAGAGGCAATTTTCTCGCGGGGCAAATTGAGCCACGAAAAAACCCTTCTCTCAAAAATAAGTCCCAAACCCAGGGCTAACACCAAAATGATAACCACGGCTGAGGGAACCTGCTGCATCAGAACACCCGGATCCATTTTCACAGCGGGATTCATTTCCTGAACCTTCTGTGCGAACTTTTCCACCAGTCCCTGAACTTCAGCATACGTGTTGATACCGTTTCTTTTGAAAGCCCCCAGGATACCCAGGCCAGCGGCCACAGATCCCACGAAGACACTCAGCAGACCCGAAATCCACCACCCAAGTCCTCTTTGTTCCATTTCCATATAGGCGCCTAAAGTCATCCAAACAGAGCCTAGAAACAGAGCGAGAGGTTGAGCGTTCAGGAGCCACGCTGCTCCTGTGACCACGATCCCCAAAATCCAAAAGGCGACGGGGCCGTAAGTCTTGCGCAATACACGAAGAAGAGGGGCGCCCATGACCACAGTGAGCATCGACAACAAAATCGAGAGAGATGAAATTGTGATGAACTTCTGTGGGGTCGCCGTCTTCTTCATGGCTTACGCCTTTTCTAAATTATTCGCCTTTGTCGTAACGCTCAGAACGCTCTGCTTTAGCAGCAGCAAATGCAGCTTTACGGGCAGCAGCTTTTGCTTCACGTTCTTTTTCACGAGCAGCAGATTCAGCAAGACCTTTTTTGAAGCCTTCCATGAATTTGCCCAATGAAGTGCGCTCATCCAAGCGAGTGTGCATAAAGCGAAGAACTTTGTCGTTGATACGCATAGTTCTTTCAAGCTCTGCAATGGCTTGAGTATCTGCTTCGAATGTAGAGTGGAAGTAGATAGCTTTTTTCAGCTTACCAATTGGAGTTGCCAAAGTTCTTTTACCCCAAGTTTCCAAAGAGTTGATGGAACCTTTGTAGGATTCAATCGTGGCTTTGTTCTTCTTGAAAAGATCTTTTTGATCTTCCAAAGAAGCATCCGGGTGCATAAGAACGACAACCTCGTAAGGTTTTTTCGTTGTAGTAGTTTCCATTGAACTATCCTTTCGGTTTATAGCCCCCACCTCTGTGTGCGGGAGCAAGGATGACTTTTTAAAATGTTTTACGGGTTTAGCACGGCTTTGGCCCAAGCACAAGGAATAGGCAATTGAATCCCCAAGAAACCAGCCCTAGAATGTGTAAATGGTCACATTTATTGAGATTATGGACGGTCCCAACGAAGGTTCCCGCTTCAAGGTAGAAGAGGGTTTGACCCTGGGTCGATCCAAGGCCGATATCATCATCAAGGACGGAAAAGTCTCCAGCACCCACGCCCAATTTGCGGTGGACGGGAAGGGGCAGTACGTTCTGCAGGATCTGGAATCTTCCAACGGGATCCATATCAACGGCCGCCGTGTGAAAAAAGTGGCCTTATTACCGGGGGTTATCTTTGAGCTTGGCAGGACCCAGTTCAAAGTCGTGACCGTCGAAGAAGAGCTCGCGTTGGATTTCAGCCGTCTGATCACCTGGCGCAGTATTCTGCAAGACCGCCTGGGGGGACTTGAAGCACCCGAGAAATCCGAACCGATCACCCTGCAAAGCTTCAGTCCTGCGCTGCGTCTACAGTTCATTCAGGGCATCCAAACCGATGAGGAAATTATTTTAGGGTACGGCCCCCGCAAGGCCGGCGCCGACTGCCTGGATATTGAGCTTTTAGACGATGAAGCCCCTAAAGAGGCCTTTGAACTGCACTCAGGACCGGGCATGGTCGAAATAAAAATTAAAGCACCTGGCCGGGTCACACTTAACAATAAATCCGTAGATGCCGAAATGTTAAAAGATGGGGATTTGATTTCTGTGGGGAACACCCTTATTAAAGTCACCTACATCTAGAGGAAGGCATCATGCAGACCACACCCAAAACCACCGGCAGCTTTGAAAGCTTCGACGGCACTCCGATTTACTACGAAGTGCGCGGCGAGGGTGAACCGCTGGTACTGGTGTATGGCATCGCCTGTTTGCTGAATCACTGGCATCACCAGATTGAATACTTCTCCAAAAAATATCAGGTCATCAGTTTTGACCTGCGCGGCCATCAGAAATCCTGTCCCGTCGCCGATGTCAGCCAGCTGACCGTGGAAGCCCTTTCCAAAGACATTATCGGGCTTATGGCGCATTTAAATATCCGCAAGGCTCACTTTGCCGGGCACAGCTTTGGCGCGCCTCTGCTGCTGGATCTGTACGAAAAAAAGCCGGAACTGTTTTTGTCGATGGTCTTCATCAACGGCTTTGCGAAAAATCCGATCAAGGGCATGTTCGGCCTGGATGTCGTGGAACCGTTTTTCTATTTTGTGAAGTCACAATACGAAAATCAGCCGGACGTGTGGAATACTCTGTGGAAACTGGCTGTGGATAATCCGATGTCGATGTACATCGCGGCGTTAGCGGGTGGATTCAATCTGAAAGTCACCCACTTCAAAGACATCGAGGTCTATGCCCGGGGTGTCGCCCGCATGAATCTGGAAGTGTTCCTAAGACTGTTTGAAGAGCTGATGAAATACGACGGTGAACCGGTGCTGGAAAAAATCGAAGTGCCCGTGCTGATTATTTCCGGCGAAAAAGACATGGTCACGCCGATCCGCTTTCAGTACCACTTCAAGGAAAAGATCAAACACTCCGAATTTGTCCTGGTGCCTTACGGATCCCACTGCACCCAGCTGGACTTCCCGGATTACACCAATCTGAAGATCGAAAAATTCCTGATCGACGTAAAAGAAAATAAAATCTGAATCCGAAAAATAAAAAAGCCACTCATTTCCAGAGTGGCTTTTGCTTTTTCAATCACCAGTGGGGCTTATTATCTCCACGCCGCTTTAGTGATATCGAAACCGTATCTGTTAACTGAATCATCGGAAGTGAAGACGATCTTCACATACTCACCATCAATCACCGGAGAGAATGTTTCATCGTTCTTGCCGCTCATGGTACCGACAAGTTTGCCATTGGCATCGTAAAGCTCCACTTTGTCATAGTCTCTCTCAGTGTCGAACTTGGAGAAATAGACAGAGATCTGCTTTGCGCCCGGTACAGAAACTTCATACACCAGGTTGGATTTGTTGGTGTAAGGGTGCGGAGTGGAGTGAGCCACGTCCACAGTCTGCCAGTTTACGGGATCGTTTGGATCCGGCTGTGGCAGGGTGTTTGTCAGCATGGTGTATGCATTTGCCAAACCACCTTTG
This sequence comes from Bdellovibrio bacteriovorus, assembly GCF_048286975.1. Lineage (GTDB taxonomy): Bacteria > Bdellovibrionota > Bdellovibrionia > Bdellovibrionales > Bdellovibrionaceae > Bdellovibrio > Bdellovibrio bacteriovorus_H. Next base: position 803,039 of record NZ_JBLVRT010000001.1, read on the forward strand.
GATTTACCACGAAGACCCGCCAGAGGCTTGGAAGTCGCGATAATTCTTTCTTTCATCTCGATACCTGTCAGATTCGGTTCTGCTGTTGCCAGAAGAACGGCCATGCCAGACACGTGAGGTGTCGCCATGGAAGTACCGGACCAGGAATCATAACCCGCACCTGTGATGGAGGAAACGATGTTCACACCCGGAGCGCCCACGTGAACTTTGGTTTTACCATAGTTCGAGAAAGAAGCGATCTGACCGCGGTTATCAATAGCTGCTACAGACAACACGTTTGGCACATCGTAAGTTGCAGGGTAAGTCGGGTTGGAATCGTTGTTGTTGGATTCATTCCCCGCAGCCGCCACAAACAAAGTACCTGCTGCATTGGATCTTTCGATCGCCTGCTTCAAAGTCTCAGAGTAGCCACCGCCACCCCAGGAGTTGGAAAGGATTTTTGCACCCTTGGAAGTTGCGTAATCAATGGCTTTCAAAGCGCCATCCAAAGAACCGGAACCGCTCGCAGAAAGGAATTTCACACCCATGATGCGAACGTTCCAAGCCACACCCACAAGACCTTTGCCGTCATCACCGGAAGCACCGATGGTACCAGAGCAGTGAGAACCGTGACCGTGGTCATCCAGTGGATTACCAGTAGGTTTTGCCGCCGTTACGAAGTTTGCACCGTAAATGTCATCGATGATGCCGTTGCCGTCATCGTCAACGCCTGCTTTACCGTTCAATTCCGCATCGTTCGTCCACAAATTGGATTTCAGATCCGGATGGTTGTAGTTGATACCCGTGTCGATCACGGCAACAACAACATCTTTGGAACCCGTCGTGATATCCCAGGCTTGTGCTGCACCAATGTCGATGCCGGCAATGCCCTCACGTTTTTGGGAATCAGCCTGACCAGTGTTGATCATGCCCCACAATTGACCCAGCATTGGATCGTTGGGAGTTTTATTGATTCTATAGATGAAGTTCGGCTCAACGATGTCCACGTTGGGATTCATCGCCAGGGATTTCATCACGTTGGATTGGATTTCAAACACCGGACGCTTGATCACGACGATGTTTTGACCAGGGATTACATCTTTAATGTAAGAACCCAGATCCTGGCTCAGCTCTTTCATGGAAGAAACAGCGACGGCTTCGTCCTTGAATTTTACGATGAATTCACCAGGTACGGATTCCGGCGTTGCTGCAAACGCGTTCAATCCTGTGATCAGCAAACCGAAGATGGCTGCCTTGGAGGCTCTTCCGATAAGCCCTTTCATATGATCCTCTCCTTCATTGGGTGATTTTCCAGAAAGCGAAGGGGAAAAATTTTCCCAGACGTTTCCTAGTTCCAAAATGGTACCAATGTGAAAGGGGGCTGGTTATCTATCTTTCGATTGTGGTTAGATTTCTTAAAAATTTTGGCTCAAAGTCCAGTTGTTTCCAGACGAAAGTCCAGTGGTGAGCAGGGATTTCCACCGGGCTCTCGACTAAGACACGGCTTTCTTGCTGGTCTTTGGTCTAGGTGTTGCGTCCTCAACAAAATCAAAACTGAGTTGTTGAGGAGTTTTAAACTGAACAATGCGTTCAGGGTTTGCCGCCATCTCTTTTTTCTCAGAAGGAGTCACCACATTCACACCCGTGGACGCTTTAATAAGGTGCTTAATAAAGGCTTCTTTCACACTGTCAGGTGCGTTTTTGTTAAAGCCCAGTTCTGCCATCAGTTGATCAATCTTCTTCATAAGCCCAATCCTTGGTCTAGTTTCGGAAGTTTGCTGAACAAGCTTTAGAAGTATTCGAAGATGATTTGATTCAAAGATGTCTCTCAATAAGACAGACCCATGATGCAGAATTTAAAGGTTAAAGGTGCCTGGTGATTTTTTACACCTACACAGCGTCATTTACCTTAAGTGAGCGAATTAACAAGCAGAAGTCTAAACAGAATAGCCGTGTTTAGGGGGACTTAACGCGCCGTAGGTGTAAAAAATCACCAGGCACCTTTTGGAAATAAAAAAGGGAGTCCGAAGACTCCCTTTTAAGATTTAGCCGGCGCCGCCGTCTTTGTGTTTTTCACGTTTAGTGACGTTGGCCACGAAGAATTCGCGGTTCATGCGGCTGATGTTGGTCAGCTGGATTTCTTTCGGGCAGGCCGCTTCGCACGCACCTGTTGTGGTGCAGGCGCCGAAGCCTTCTGCATCCATCGCACCCACCATGCGCATGGCGCGTTCTTTTCTTTCAACCTGACCCTGCGGAAGCAGTGCCATGTGAGAGATCTTAGCGGAAGTGAACAGGGCCGCAGACGCGTTCTTACAAGCCGCCACACATGCGCCACAACCGATGCACGTTGCAGAAGACATCGCTTCATCCGCATCGGCCTTCGGAACCAGAATCGCATTGGCGTCAACCGCGTTACCGGTGTTCGCAGAGATATAACCACCGGAAGAGATGATACGATCCAAAGCGGATCTGTCCACCATCAAGTCCTTGATCATCGGGAAGGCTTTTGCACGGAAAGGCTCAATTGTCAGAACCGCACCATCGTTGAAATTACGCATGTGCAGCTGACACACAGTTGTGGATTTCATCGGACCGTGAGCTTCACCGTCGATCACAAAACCACAAGTACCACAGATACCTTCACGGCAGTCGTGATCAAAGGCGATAGGCTCATCACCTTTTGCAACCAGCTCTTCATTCACAGCATCCAGCATTTCCAGGAAAGAAGCGTCTTCAGAAACGTTCTTGGCCTGATACTCTGCAAAGGCCCCCTGGTCTTTCGGGCCTTTTTGTCTCCAAACTTTCAAAGTCAGATTAATATTTTTTCCAGACATGCTACGCCTCTTATTTATAGCTACGAGTTGCTAGGTGTACGTTTTCGAATTTCAGCTCTTCCTGGTGACGCACGGACGGTTTGTTTTCGCCAGTGTATTCCCAAGCAGCCACGTGACAGAACTTCTCGTCATCACGTTTGGCTTCGCCATCCACCTGATACTCTTCACGGTAATGACCACCGCAGGATTCCTGGCGCTCCAGAGCATCACGGCACATCAACTCACCCAGCTCCAGGAAGTCCGCCACACGTCCTGCTTTTTCAAGCTCGACGTTGAGATAATTTGAATCACCCGGAATACGCACGTTGTTCCAGAACTCTTCGCGGATTTTTGGGATTTCCTGAAGGGCCTTCTTCAAGCCGGCTTCGTTACGACCCATACCGCAGTATTCCCACATCACGTTGCCCAGCTCTTTGTGGAAGCTGTCCACCGTGCGGGCCCCTTTGATGTTCATCATTTTTTTGATTTCTTCCTTCACGCCGTGTTCAGCCGCTTTGAAGGCTTCATTCGTGGTCGCCACTTTTTCAAGTTTGGTTCCACCCAGGTAGTTCCCCAAAGTGAACGGCAGCACGAAGTAACCATCCGCCAGACCCTGCATCAGTGCAGACGCACCCAAGCGGTTGGCACCGTGGTCAGAGAAGTTCGCTTCACCCGCAACGAACAGACCTGGAATCGTGGATTCCAGATTGTAGTCCACCCACAGACCACCCATGGTGTAGTGAGGAGCCGGGTAAATCATCATCGGCTGTTTGTACGGATTCTGGCCGGTGATTTTGTCGTACATGTCGAACAAGTTTCCGTATCTTTCAGAAATCTTGTCTTCACCCAGACGTTTGATCGCATCTGCGAAATCCAGGTAAACCGCTTTACCAGCTTCATTCACGCCACGGCCTTCGTCACAGCGGTATTTCGCCTGACGGGAAGCGACGTCACGAGGAGCCAGGTTCCCGAAGGACGGGTACACACGCTCCAGATAGTAATCGCGTTCGTTTTCCGGGATGTCATTCGGATGACGTTTGTCACCGACAGCTTTTGGCACCCACACGCGACCGTCGTTGCGCAGGGATTCAGACATCAAAGTCAGTTTGGACTGGTTTTCGCCGTGAACCGGAATACAAGTCGGGTGAATCTGAGTGTAACAAGGGTTCGCGAAGTAAGCGCCACGTTTGTGGGCTTTCCACGCTGCCGTCACCGCACAGTTCATCGCATTGGTGGAAAGGAAGAACACGTTGGAATAACCGCCGGAAGCAATCACCACCGCATCAGCTTCGTGGGATTCAATTTCGCCGGTCAAAAGGTTACGTACCACGATGCCGCGGGCTTTGCCGTCGATCACCACAACATCCAGCATTTCGCGGCGGCTGCGCAACTCAACGTTGCCGATATCAACCTGTCTCATCATCTCTGAGTAAGCACCCAGCAGAAGCTGCTGACCGGTCTGACCACGGGCATAGAAAGTACGGGACACTTGCGCGCCACCAAAAGAACGGTTGGCCAGAGTTCCGCCGTATTCACGGGCAAATGGAACCCCCTGAGCCACCATCTGATCGATGATGTTCGCAGACACTTCCGCCAGACGGTAAACGTTGGCTTCACGTGCGCGGAAGTCACCACCCTTAACGGTGTCGTAGAAAAGACGGTACGTGGAATCGCCGTCGTTCTGGTAGTTTTTCGCAGCATTGATACCACCCTGAGCCGCCACCGAGTGGGCACGGCGAGGGGATTCATGCACGCAGAAAGCTTTTACTTTATATCCCAGTTCACCCAAAGAAGCCGCCGCAGAGGCCCCGGCAAGACCGGTTCCCACCACGATGATGGAGTGCTTTCTTTTGTTTGCCGGATTCACCAGCTTGTAGTCGAACTTGGTTTTGGTCCATTTGGATTCAATCGGGCCACTTGGAATTTTGCTGTCTAAATTGTGCGCCATGTGTTGTCCCCTTAGTTACCGACAAGGAAAATGTAAACTGGTTGAGCGATAAAACCCGCCGCCACAACAACTGCGTAAGCGTAGCTCAGTTTCTTCCACGTGTTTCTGTATGTGCCTTCCATCAAACCCAATGACTGGAATGTGGATCCGACACCGTGGCTAAGATGGAAGCCCAGAAGAACCAGACACACCACATACCATGCGATGTAACCAGGGCTTTGAAAGACTTCAAACATCAGCTTCGCCAGGTCGCGCATCACCACACCGTTGACGGTGGTTTCATAGTGCGTGCCGTATTTGAAAGTGATCAGGTGAAGAATGATGAAAAGAAGAATCAGACTGCCCTGAATCGCCATCGTGCGGGAAGCCAGTGTGACTTTCTTTTTTCCGGAAGCGGCAACGGCGTAGCGCTGTTGTTTTGCCTCGCGGTTATTTTTAGTAAGACTCAAAGCACAGAAGACGTGAACGATCAACGCCAGAACCAGAACGGCTTCTGCGACGTAGATGATGTTTCCGCTTGTCAGTGCGTGTCCGTAAGCATTGTAGGCATCGTTACTTACGAAAATGAGCAGATTGCCGGCCATGTGTGCGAGAACAAATCCCGCCCATACTAAACCGGTGATTCCCATTAGGTACTTTTTCCCGACGGTAGATCCGAGAAATCCAGACATGGTGTAGAACCCCTTGTTTTTGGTGTGTATTTTCTCAATAAGTTTCCACTTACCATACTCCCGGGTGCAGCTTTTTGTCCATGTCCCCCGTCATGTTTCGCGACACGTTAAATATACAATTTAGTTTTGCCTTTCCTGGACTTGGGATAGAACGAAACCCTCTTAAAAACGGGGTAAAACATGAAGATTTTTGTGTGTATCAAGCAGGTGCCTGACACCGAAACAAAGATTAAGATCTCTCCCGACCAGACTGGTATCGACACGGCGGGTATTAAATGGGTTATGAACCCTTATGACGAGTATGCAGTCGAGGAAGCCAACAAGCTTCGCGACGCAAATCCGGGATCCCAAGTATGGGTTCTGTCTGTTGGACCAAAGGCTCGTGTCGTTGAATCCTTGCGTACGGCATTGGCTATGGGCGCTGATGAAGCGATCGTGGTTAACGGCGAAGGTCTGGACAACTTTGCCACGGCAAAAGCTTTGGCTGAAGTGATCAAGGCTGAAGGCGGCGCAAAAGTCATCTTCTCCGGCAAACTTGCAATTGATGACAATGCTTCCTCTGTCAGCCAGATGATGGCTGAATTCCTGAACGTTCCTCACACCACAGTGGTATCGAAATTCAATTTCAATGGCGAAAACGTTGTGGTTGAGCGCGATATCGAAGGTGGCGCGAAAGAAGTCGTGCAAATGATGACTCCAGCGGTTGTGGCGGCGAACAAAGGTTTGAACATGCCTCGTTATGCAAGTCTTCCAGGCATCATGAAAGCCAAAAAGAAGGTGATCAAAGAAATCGAATTTGCTTCTTTGAACATCCCGGCTTCTGACATCAAAATAAAATACTCCGGCTTTGCTCTTCCGGCTGACAAACCAGCTGTAAAAATGCTTTCTGGCGATGCTTCTGCACAAGCGTCCGAGCTGGTTAAACTTCTTCGCGATGAAGCGAAGGTTCTGTAAGGATTAAGACATGGGTAAAATTCTAGTTTTTGCTGAACACTCAAACGGTAAACTAAAACGCAGCTCCCAAGAGCTTCTTCAGGCAGCAGCGGCTTCCGGCAACACAGTGGTTGCAGTGGCTTTCGGCTCTCACGCAGGTGATGTGACGGCTGCTTTGGGTCACAACGGGGCTTCTGAAGTTCACGTTGTGAAAGACGCTTCCCTGGATGCTTACAATCCAGAGTCTTTCACTGCGAATATCGCAGCGATCATCGGCAAAGTTCAGCCGACTATCATTCTGGCTTCTGCTTCCTCCACCGGTAAGGATCTTTTCCCTCGCGTGGCGGCTCGTTTGGGCGTGGGTGTGGCAAGTGATTGCACGACTTTGAATATTTCTGGCGACAACGTGACTGCGGTTAAACCAATGTACTCCGGCAAATGTTTTGCGACGGTGAACTTTGAAAACAGCGCCGTTAAAATCGTTTTGATGCGCGCCAATCAGCTTCCAGTGGCTGCCGCGGACACTTCCAAAACTGCAAACGTGATTGAACACACGGCTGCAGCGGCGGACCTGAAGACCTTGATCAAAGAAATCGTGAAGGGTGCTTCCGAAAAATTGGATCTGACTGAAGCTAACATCGTTGTCAGCGGTGGTCGTGGTCTGAAAGAAGCGGCCAACTTCAAGATTTTGAATGATCTTGCGGACGTTTTGGGTGCCACAGTGGGTGCTTCCCGTGCGGTTGTTGATGCGGGCTGGGTTGGTCACGGCATGCAGGTGGGTCAAACTGGTAAAACAGTGGCTCCGACTTTGTACATCGCGGTGGGTATCTCCGGCGCTATCCAGCACTTGGCTGGTATGAGCGGATCCAAAGTGATCGTGGCAATCAATAGCGACGCCAACGCGCCGATCTTCCAAAAAGCGACTTACGGCATCGTGGGTGACGCTTTGGATATCGTTCCGAAACTGACAGAAGAGTTCAAAAAAGCTCTTCACCACTAATCGTGTTTAGAAAGTATATTCTTCCGATTATTGTTTTCGTCTTCTACCGAACCCTCTCATGGACATGGAGGGTTCGGCTTATCGAGCCTGATTCCCTGAAACAATCTGTTGATTCTGCAACTCCATCTCCGGTGGTGCTCGCGCATTTTCACGGGGATGAGCTCGCGCTTTTATCCATCGTAAAAAGATACCGTATAGCCACCATCGCTTCACAATCCAAAGACGGTGAGTTGATGGCGACCGTGCTGAAATGGCTGGGGGCAAAAACCAGTCGCGGTTCTTCCACGCGCGGTGGTGTGCAGGCCCTGAAAGGTCTTTTGCGTTTGGTAAAAGACGGGGGAAATTGCAGCTTTGCTGTGGATGGTCCAAAAGGCCCGTTACACAAAGTCAAACCCGGTGTGTTTGAACTTTCACGCATGATTCACGGTCCGATTTACGCCGCGGGTGTGGCGTGTGATCGTGCGATTCATTTCCCCAAATCATGGAATAAAACCTTCCTGCCAAAACCCTTCGCCAAAGTGATCATTTACTGGGTGGGACCGATGGCTCCAGTGAGCAAAGAGATCGATCCGAGAAACCCAGACCTTGCTCTAGAGTTAGAGGCTCTTTTGCACCAAGCTAGGCAGCAAGCTCTTAAATTCATTGCGGATAATGATGCCCAGTGCTAGCGTTTTAGCATAGTTCTCATTCAACTTTTTAAAGGGACTTTTGAAGCATGAAACTTGTAATCAGCATCTTGTTGCTCATCTCTGCGACCGCTTTTGCACAGAAATCCACGGACGTCGTGGCTCAGGTGGGTAAAAAAACTATCACGCTTGAAGACTTCAATAAAAAGTACAACGAAGTGAAGTCTCAGACGATCAACCCGCCAACCAAAGAACAGTTCCTGGAAGACCTGGTTCGCTACGAAATGGGTGTTCAAGAGGCTGAAAAGCGCAATCTGCAAAAAGACCCTATCGTGCAAGACCGTTTCAACCAGGAGATGTATAAAGCCCTTCTGGAAAAAGACATAGGTCAGCGTGTTCAGAAAATCCAGGTTTCCGATGCTGAAATGAAAGCATGGTATGCCAAGAATCCGGAACTTCGCACCAGCCATATCCTGATTGAGTTTAAAGCAGGGGCGACTCCGGCGCAGGTGGCTGAAGCAAAAAAACGTGCGACAGAAATCTACGAAGAGGTTAAAAAGAGCAAAAGACCATTTGAAGAGCTGGTGAAGCTTTACTCTGACGATGCTCTTTCCAAGCAGGTTGGCGGCGATATCGGCTGGCAATCCCGCGTGACACTGGTTCCGAATTATTACGAAGCGGTGGCCAACATGAAGGTCGGTGAGATTACGGGGCTTATCGAAACTCAGTTTGGCTTCCACGTTATTAAACTGACCGGTCGCAGAAGCTTTGAGAACGCGAACAAACGCCAGATCAGAGCGGCCGTTTTCGATGAAAAAAGAAAACAGGTCTTTAACGACTACTTCGAAAGAATGAAGAAGTCTTATCCGATCAAAGAAAACAAAGGTCTTCTTAAATAAGGATTTGATCCGATGAAATTTTCAAAGAGCCCCGCACTGACGGGGCTTTTTATTTTTATGAGCCTCGCTTTGGCGGGATGTCCATCAAGCTATCAGAAACTCTCCACCAAACCTGTGGAGAAGGTGAATGATCACGTTCTGACCTCCAAGCAGTTTGCCAACCAGCTGGCACGAAGACTTAGAAACTTCGACGCTCTGGCGGCGAAGGACCCCAACAACATCCATCGCATCAAAGAAGAAATCCTGCGCGACTTCCTGGTGAAAAGCCTGACGCTGGACTGGGCACGGGCGCAAAGTATCGTGATCTCGGAAAACACCCTGGATAAAGAAGTCGACAAACTGCGCGCGAACTATCCGGATGATCTTTCTTTCCGCCGGGCTCTGGCTTTGGAGAATCTGTCGTTCTCGGAATGGCGTGAAGAACTGAGATATTCCCTGGTTGAACGCGAGGTCTTTAAAAAGATCAACGAAAAGGTCAAGGCACCCACGGAAGAAGAGATCAAACGTTACTACGAGGATAACAAAGACCGCTACAAGCGCAAAGAACGTGTATTCCTGCGCCAGATCGTGGTGGACGAGGATGCGAAAGCGGACGCCATCAAAGTCGACCTGAAAACCGGTGATTTTGCGGAGCTGGCCCGAAAGTATTCCATCACCCCTGAAGCCAAGCAGGGTGGTGTTGTCGGATGGATTGAAAAAGGCTCGGTGGATTACTTTGATCCCCTGTTTAATGTTGGCTCTGGCGTGCAAACAATCAAAAGTCCGTTCGGAATCCATCTGATTCGCGTGGAAAAAAAGGCCCCGGCCTCCACTTTATCCCTGGAAGAGGTCAAACCACAGATTATCCGGGCGCTGCGCGCACAACGCGAGCAGGCGGAATACGTGGCGTGGCTTGATGCCCAGCTCAGAAGTAGTAAAGTCTTAAAGGACTATGAACTGATGAATTCCATCAAGGTTGATACACGAGGAACCAATGATTAATCTTCTTTTTGCTTTGCTAGTGGCTACACCAAGTCATGCCGAGATTGTGGAAAAAACTGTGGCTATCGTAAATAGCGAACTGGTTTTGGAATCTGATTTCAAGGACCTTGTAAAACGCATTCCAAAACAGGGCATGGTTGATGAATCATTGCTGTTTGATAAACCAGCCACCAGCCTTATCGGCAACCGCAAAGCGCAGCTGGATTACCTGATCAATGAAAAGATTCTGCAGTCTGAAATCAAACGTCTGAATCTGACCGTGACCAACGACCGCGTGGAATCCGAATTGAAAGAAATGGCCCGCAAAAACCAGGTCAGCGAAGCGGAACTTGCCAAAGTGATCCAGCAGCAGGGTGTTTCCATGGATGACTATCGCCGCTTCCTGAAAGACAGCATTGAAAAACGCTCTTTGATGGATGCCGAGATCATTTCCAAACTGCGCATTTCTGATGAAGACGCTTTGAATGAATATCTGAAAACCAATCCGAACAACCGTCCGTCCATTGACGAGTTCTCGGTGTCCCACATCTTCTTCAACCCGAAAAAAGGTGGCGCGGAAGCTTCCATTAAACGTGCTGAAACCGTGCTGGGTAAACTTCGCAGCGGTGAAAACTTTGAAAACCTGGCGCAGCAGTTCAGTGAAGATCCCAATTTCTCCACTGGCGGCGCTCTGGGCACATTCAAGTCCGGCGACTTCCTTCCGGAAATTGAAGAGGCTATTTCCAGCCTGAAAGTGAACGAGACCACTCCGATTGTGAAATCCCGCATGGGCTTCCATATCGTAAAACTGACCGGCAAAAAGCTGACCACCGATCCGAAGTTTGAACGCGCCAAAGACAAAATCAAAGCGCAGCTTCTGGAAAACAGCTTCAAACGTCAGTTGAAAAACTGGCTGCAATCCAAACGTGATGAGTCCTTCATCCGTATCAATGAGTAAACTTCGAATCGCTCTTACAACCGGGGATGTGGATGGCATTGGCTTTGAAGTCACGGCCAAGGCTCTGCATCATCTGGGCCCGCAAAAGGGCGTACAGTTTTTGTTGTGGCGCCCGGATGGCGCTTCACAAAAGTATTTGAAATTGATTGATCAAAAATTTGAGCGCATCACTGTGGATGACCTTTCCCAGGCTCTGGAAATCGAAGGTCCTTACCTGATTGATATTGCCTCGGACTTGGCACCCGCGAAATGGGTGGAATTGAGCGCCAAAGCCTGCCTGAAGAAAGAAATTCACGCGCTGGCCACAGCCCCCTTATCGAAAACTTCGATCAAAGCGGCAGGCTTTAAAGACCTTGGACACACGGACATTTTAAAAAGACTTTCTGGTGTCAAACATGTGCACATGGGTTTTGTCGGTGAAAAGTTCAACGTGGTTCTGGCCACCGCACATCTGCCGGTGAAAGAAATCACCAAGCACTTAAGTTTCAGCGTGCTGGCCGAAGCCCTTCTTAACGCCAATGAACTCAGAAAGAAACTTCCCGCGGCCCAGGCAAAAAAACCCATCGGCGTTCTGGGTCTAAACCCCCATGCCGGCGAGGCCGGCCTGATCGGGCAGGAAGAGCTTTTGTTCTTCCCCGAGCTTGTAAGTTTTGCCAAAGAGAAAAAGATTCCATTTGAAGGACCCCTGGTTCCGGACGCAGCTTTCTTCCCGCAAAACTGGAAGAAATACTCCGTTTATTTGAGTCTGTATCACGATCAGGGCCTGATTCCGTTTAAAGTGATTCACGGGCAGGACAGTGGCGTGCATATGACCCTGGGGATCCCGTTTATTCGCACCAGTGTGGACCACGGGACCGCCAAAGACATCTTTGGTAAGAACAAAGCCAACCCCCATTCGATGATTGATGCCGTTCGCTGGGCGGTAAAATTAGCTCGACTCTAGAGCTCAGAAATTATAATCCTAAGCCCTTGAAATAATTGAGGTGATATATGTTTCAACCCGTCATTTTTAGAGAATACGACATTCGCGGCGTCTATAACGGACAGTTCGACGACAACTTTGCTTACCTGCTGGGTCGCGCTTACGTCGTTTACATGAAACAAAACAAGAACATCACAAATCCAACCGTGGCGTTGGGCTGTGATGCACGTGAAAGCTCTCCGGCCATCATCAAGAATCTTGCAAAAGGTCTGATGGATTCCGGCGCGAACGTTATTCACCTGGGTCTGGTGACCACGCCAGTTTGTTACTTTGCCACGTTTGAATTGAAAGTCGATGGCGCGGTTCAGGTCACTGGTTCGCACAATCCTCCAGAATACAACGGCTTTAAAATTTCTGTGGGTAAAGGCACCATCTTTGGCGTCGAAATCCAGAAGCTTTTGCACATCATTCAAAAAGGCGAATTCATTGACGGTCAGGGTTCAGAAGAATCCTTCGACATCAAGCCAATGTACTACGCACGTTACGCTAAAGAATTCGGCCACATCAAAGACACCAAAGTTGTTTTGGACTGCGGTAACGGTGCTGGCGGATCTGTGGTGCGCGGCCTGTTTGAAGCCTGCGGTTTGAAACCAACCATCTTGTTTGAACAGCCAGATGGCACATTCCCCAATCACCACCCGGATCCAACGGTTGAAGAAAACCTGGTGGATCTGAAAGCGCAAGTTCTGAAAGAGGGTGCTGTAGCCGGTATCGGCTTTGACGGCGATGCGGACCGCATTGGTGTCGTCGATCACACCGGCCGCATGGTTTACGGTGATGAATTGATGGTGATCATTTCCCGCGCGATTTTGGCTGAACAAAAAGGGGCTAAGATCATTGGCGACGTGAAGTGTTCTGATCGCCTGTACCACGATGTTGCCAAACACGGTGGTCAGCCGATCATGTGGAAAACCGGACACTCTTTGGTGAAAGAAAAAATCAAAGTTGAAAAAGCACCATTCGGTGGCGAGATGTCTGGTCACGTGTTCTTTGCCGACCGCAACCACGGTTATGACGATGCTCCTTACGCAGCTTTGCGTTTGGTGGAAATCCTGGCAAAAACAGGCAAGACAATTCCACAATTGCTGGAAGGTTTGCCACCGGCTTTCAACACTCCGGAAATCCGCATCGACACTACCGAGGAGAAAAAGGTTCTGATCGTTGAAAAGATGATCGAAGCTTTCCCGGCTAAAGAGGGTGCTGACTATAAAGTCGACTTCACTGATGGCATCCGCTTGAGTTTTGCTGACGGCTGGGCGCTGTGCCGCTCTTCCAACACGCAGCCGGTGGTGGTGGTTCGTTACGAATCCTCCTCCCAGGCGGGCCTGGATGCGATCCGCAACCGCGTGGAAGCGATTGTGAACAAGTATCTTTAAAAGCTATAAGCCGGGTTCATCACCCGGCTTTTTTTATTTCAAACAAAGACTTTCTGTCGGCAGTCCCAGCTTCATCACCGCCGTGATCGAACTTAAAAGAGCCAGCTCGTCGGTAAACCCCAGACGACTCTCCAACTTCAAAAACACCGTCTCTTTTTGCAGATTGTATCCGTACAACGAAATTTCACTGCCGGAACAAACCAGACCGCCAATTTTTTTGATCTGCTTCTCCAAAGCGCGGTTTTTTGAATAGTACTGATAGTAGGTGTCTCTGATTCTTTCGTTGGAAACAATATCCAATAGTGCCTGATCTTCAGCATGAATCACCGTCGTCACGTGAGAACCCACAAAGTTATAAAGACGCAGGTACTTTTCTTGAATCGCATCATCTGAACCACTCACGGAATTTAAGACAATCACATTGGGCGCCAGGTTTTCCACACCTTTATCCCCGAGGTTGTCTTCAGGAAGAACAAGAATATAAGATTCCGGAAGTTCCAGTTCCTCACTCCAAAACAGCAGGGGAATGTTGCGATCCTGAAGATGCTTTTGAATATATTCGGCCGTTTTCTGAAGTCCTTGGATTCCTGTGACCACAATGGCCGGATTTCCCTGATAACTCATGATTGCTCTCCTCTCGTCAGCCGCGATGGGCTTTTTGTTGTTCTTCAGAGAGGAAAGAAGTTGTTCAATCTGTCGGCGCTGATCCTGCAGCTGATCCGACTGCTCACGCACCAGATCCAGACGACGGCTGAGTGAGTTTACCAGACTTGATTTGTCCAGATCTCGATCGGCCCGCAGAAGAGCTTTCACTTCTTCCAGCAGGAATCCCAGATCTTTGAACTCTTTCAGGCGAGCAGCTTCAGAAAGCTGGCTTTCCTGATAGTAGCGATAACCGTTGTCTCCGCGGTGTGGTGGCACCAGCAGATTCATGTCTTCATAAATGCGCAGGGCTCTGGGGGAAAGGCCCGAAGCTTTGGCAAATTGTCCAATCGTCAGCCAGTTTTTCATTCTTACCTCTAAGACAACTCTCAACGTTGACGCTGGGTTAAGGTCAACGGCGTTTTACAGGTTTTTTCGATCTGGAAACGGCTTTCTTGGCGACCTTCTTGGTCACTTTCTTTTTAACGACTTTTTTGACGGTTTTCTTCTTCGTTTTCTTGCGCGCTTTTTCCTGGGGCCACACACCCACACGGGGATCTGAACTTCGCACCAGGCGGGTGATCATTTCGATGCGCTCTTCCCAGCCTTCGAACGTGAAGGGCAGATACAGCCATTTCGGCAGAACCGGATGATTCACCAAAAAAGGGAACTGCTTCTGCAGGGACTCGTGATGAATCCGGTCGGTCGCAATCAGAATACCATTCCAGACTTCGAAGTCGTATTCTTTACCGTGATAGGAATAGTCCCCTACATTTTCAGACAGCAGCATCTTCAACTGGCCCTGATAGTACAGTGCCAGTCCGCCGAACATCGACTTGATGATGGCGTCGGGTTTTTCTTCAAAGAACTCAAAGATCCAGCGGTTTTCAAATTGCTTCATACTCCATAAATACCAAGGCCTTCAAGGCGTCTCAAGACGGAAAAAGGCCCCTGTCTAAGTATTCGACACTTAAAATTTCTATCCTGAAATCTAGGGCTTTTAAGCTGTCATATCATTTGCATTTAAAACGCCACGAGGTGAAGTGATGGCTCTGATTCGACTGGCGGCTGTGATTCTTTCTGTGGTTTTTAGCGCTTCCGTGTCTATGGCGGACTGCCAGGACTGTACGACCGTGGACTTTGAAAAGAACATCCAGCTGAATCTGCTGACCCCGATGCTGCATATGTCGCTAAAGGAAAAAATCACCTACGTGCAGTCTTTCGGTATTGATGTCTACGCCGTGAAGGATCCGGAAAATCTTCCCATCACCGTGCCGTATCTTCCGTATGCCACGGAGGACATTATTCCCGCCAAGTTTATCAAGCTTTTCTCGGAAGGTGCCATCGGTCAGTACATGACCGAAACCAATTATGCTTACACAGTGAAAAAGCCGACCATTCTATTGATTGAAAGTGTGGATGACTGGACGGTGATTCACGAGTTTGCGCACTACCTGTTTGATCGCGCTCGTTTGATGGAAGATGACACCCGGGAATCCATGCACCTGATGCATTCTGAAGACGCGCAAGAGGACTTCTTTGACGCCAAAGAGTCCTTTCGCAACTTGGGAGGATACCGTGATGAGGAGCACAAGAAACGCACGATCCAGAGCTTTGTTCTTTACGCGAAAATGCAGATTTTCTTTGAGCGCTCCGCTAGCCTTGAAGAAACCACCATCGAGAAACTTCTGCGCAATTACCATGTGACTCACAAGCCTCACGGTTTTACTCACAAAGACACCGAACGCAGTGACCGTTACGTTTATAATACGTCCTTCAAGGCCCAGGAGGCTTTGCGTTTGATTCTGGAAGACTGTGTGGATCTGGCAAAGACTCTTACGGCACAAGATCAGAACTTGTTGTCAGAACTTAAGAACGTCTGCCATCAGGCCAAAGAGTTAAAGAGAGACGGTGTGAAAGTGTATGAAAGCACCGGACTGAAAAAGTCGCTTACGCCCGCGTATTAGAATTCATCGACACAAAATAAAAAACCCACAACCGATGAAAGTTGTGGGTTTCTAAAGACCGTTAAACCGGCCTTCTTGATCAAGAGATCAAGCCTGAATTATTTCAAGCCCAAAGCGATGATCAAAGCGTAGATTACTAGGGATTCGATAAGAGCTAGACCCAAGATCATTGGGATCAAAAGCTTACCAGAAGCCGCTGGGTTACGAGCGATACCTTCCAAAGCTGTGGAAGCAGTTTTACCTTGAGCCATTGCACCTGCGAATACAGAGATAGAGATTGCAAGAGCTGCTGCGATAGCAACAAGACCGCGGTCAGAGTTAGCAACTACAGTTTCAGTAACTGCAACAGCTGCTTCTTGAGCGAAAGCGGAAGAAGATGCGAACATAGCGATAGCTGCGATGATCATTTTTTTCATGTGGAACTCCTTATGGTTTAAAAATTTGCCTTTTAGTGATCGTGTGCAATCGCGAATGCCACGTAGACCATTGAAAGCAAAGTAAATACAAAAGCCTGAACAAAGCATACGAACAATCCCATCACGTAGAATGGAATTGGTACACCGATTGGAACCAGATCAAGGAACACGGAAAGAACCGTGTGGTCACCCATCATAACGTTCGCAAGACGAAGACCCAAAGAGAATGGGCGAACGATGTGGGAAACGATCTCGATCACAAACATCAATGGAGCCAGGAAGATCACCGGGCCCATGAAGTGCTTAAGGTAAGCAACAGGTCCGTTTTCTTTTACACCCTGGAAGTTATAGAACAGGAACATCAACACACCGAAACCGAATGTGGTGTTCATGTTTTCAGTTGCCGGAGTCATACCCGGGATCATGCCCAACAAGTTGTTGAACAAGATGAAGAAGAACACGGAAGCGAAGAACGGGATGTAGTGTTTTCCGTGCTCGCCGATAACCATGTCAGCCAGACCGGAAGTCATCTCAGTCAGAAGCTCGAAGATACCGCGCAAAGAGAACTTGCTTGCTGGCAATACAGCAGCTTCACCTTTACCCAGAGAAGCACGTGCAGCTGCACCGATACCTACTGCTGCTACAGTGGCAATACCCAGAGTCGCAACGTGTGCATACTCGTGACCAACACCCGGAACCAATTGTGTCCAGTTAAATGACATCTTCTTTTCCTTCTCTTAAGGCTTCTTTCACCGCATATCCCAGCGCTGAAAGAATAAAACTTGCGACCCCTAGTGCGAACCACAAAGTGTCGAACCAAGTTTGGTCTACAAGCTTAAAGATAATAATCCCTAAAATCGCGTACTTAAATACAATGATCCCGATGGCTAGGGCAACCAATTTCTTACTGAAGATCAATCCCCAGGCCCATCCCATCAGGAAAAAGCTCACCAAAATGACCAAAGCGCCTGAAATGAAGGAATAGCTCTGTTGTGGCGCGGCAAAAAGCCACAGAAGGACGCCCCCAAGGAGGGTGGTGAGGGCTTGAATGGCAAGTACATATTTCATGGCGTCCCGGGTGGTTTCTTGGATTCTGATTCTTTCTCATCTTGCTTCTGAATTCGATTCAGCAACCAGACGACCCTGACCAACCAGCCCACCAAACACGCAAGACTTAATCCGGCAAAGATCAGACCCTTGGTTTGGTACTTTTGATCAAGATATTGGCCAAGGTAAAAACATCCCAGGATCAAACCGACAAGTTCAAAGCCGATGGATGCAAAGATTATATACTTTTTCATTACTTCCTGAACCCTTTCGCTCCTGGAGCGTTCTTCATACGCTCCTGCAGGCGCTTGATTCGCAGTTCGATGTACTCAGGAGGGTTGTACTTGCCCCGATGCTCTTCAAGCACGGCAATGGCACTCTTAAAGTCCAAATTCTCTTCGTAACAAACAGCCAGGGTCAGGGCGACGTTTTCCTGAACCGCTTTATCTGGATACTTATCAATCAGTTCCTTAAAGATCGCGGCAGCATTCTTGAAATCCTTCTTCGCCACCAGGATATTACCCTTCAGCATCAGACCGCTGAAACGGATGTTGTCATCACTTTTTAGTTTCAGCAGGGAATCAATCTCGGATTCGGCCTGAAAGAAGTTATTCTGATAGTACTGCGCCCGCGCGACGTTCATTTTGTACTGGGCGGCTTCCAGATCCGTGTGGGGCATCTGTTGCAGCTTGCTGTATTCAATGATCGACATTTGATAGTTCTGCAGATTGTTGAAATAAATCGAGGCAATCTGTTTCTGGGACTCAAGGCGTTCCGCCTCATCCGTTGAATGCAGAACAATGTAATGATGATAGTTGATGGCTTTGTTAAAGTCCTTGATCTCAAAAAACGAGATTCTTGCGGCTTCACGGGCAGCTTCCAGAGGGAATTTGCTGGTGCTGTTTCTTTTGATAACCCGGTCCAGGTACCCCAGGGCGATCCGATGATGACCCTGGGATATGGATTTTTGAGCTTGTTTAAAATCCGCCTCTTCCTGCGAAGAGCAGGCGGACAGAGCCAAGACTAGGACGACCAGCAAGGCTCTGATCATATTAGTGTGGTGCGCCTTCCGGTGCCGGAGTTTCCTCTGTCGCCGTTTCGTCTTCAGCCACTACCGCCACGCCAGTCACGGTTTCGTCTTTCTCATCGATATTGATCAGGCGCACACCTTGAGTGTTACGGCCCAGAACCGAGATGTCCGTCACTTTCATGCGGATAACCTGTCCTTTATCGGTGGAAAGAATAAGTTCCATGTTGTCAGCGACTTTTTTGGTGCCGATAACCAGACCGACCTTGTCTGTCGTTTTCTGAGTGATGATACCCACACCGCCACGGGACTGGATGCGGTATTCGCCCGTTTCCGAACGTTTACCATAACCTTTGGAGGTCACCATCAAGATGGTGTCTTTGGTGTTCTTCTCAAGAACTTCCATTGCCACCACGATATCGTCTTTTGCCAAAGTGATTGCCTTCACGCCGCGGGCAGTACGGCCCATCTCGCGCACATCTGCCTCGTTGAAGCGGATGGACATACCTTCTTTGGTCGCAATGAAGATATCGCTCTGACCATCAGAGATCTTCACATCAATCACACCGTCATCAAGATCCGTGGTCAATGCGATGATACCTGCAGTACGAGGATTCGCGAAGGCATCCAAAGATGTCTTCTTAATCACGCCTTTTTCAGTCAGCATCACAGCGTATTTATTTTCGCTGAATTCATTCACCGGCAGAATCGCACGAACACTTTCACCATTGGAAAGCTGAACCACATTCGCCAAAGACTTCCCTTTGGAAGTTCTGGAGCCCAGAGGCAGACGGTGAACTTTACACCAGTAAACTTTACCCTTGTCGGTGAAGACCAACAGCATGGTTTTGGTGCTCGCAGAGAAGATGTCCGTTACGTAGTCTTCGTCCTTGGTCTCCATGCCTTTCAGACCTTTACCGCCACGTTTTTGCACGCGGTATTCCTCGACCGGGATACGTTTGATCAGGCCTGTGTTGGTCACAGTCACAACCATCGGCTCATCGGCAATCAGGTCTTCGTCTTCCAGATCACTCAGGTCACCGGTGATTTGAGTGCGTCTTGGATCGGCGTAGCGTTTTTTCACTTCTTCCAGTTCGCTCACGATGATTTTGTAAATCTCGCGAACATCAGAAAGAACGAATTTCAACCAGTCGATTTGTTTCATCAACTCAGCCAGTTCCGCAACGATCTTGTCACGCTCCAGGCCGGTCAAGCGCTGCAAACGCATTTCCAGGATCGCAATGGCTTGTCTTTCAGAGAATTCAAATTTCGACATCAACGCTTCACGAGCGGCGTTAGCCTCTTTGGAAGCACGGATGGTTTTGATCACTTCTTCAATGTGATCCAGGGCTTTTTTCAGACCTTCCAGGATGTGCGCGCGCTCCTGGGCTTTTTTCAGTTCGAAGATACAACGCTTCGTAACAACGTCACGGCGATGATCCACGAACGCTTCCAGCATGCCTTTCAGATCGAAAGTCACTGGCTGGTTTTTCGCATCCAGCGCCAGCATGATGATACCGAAGCTCGTCTGCATCTGAGTGTACTTGTAAAGTCTGTTCAGGATCACGCTGGCATTTTCACCGCGTTTCAGAACAACAACGATACGCATGCCTTCGCGGGAAGACTCATCACGAATGTCCGAAATACCTTCAATTTGTTTGTCACGAACAAGGTCCGCCATGCTTTCAATCAGCTTGGCTTTATTCACCTGGTACGGGATCTCGGTGATGATGATTTCTTCACGGTCTTTGACCTGAACGATTTCCGCAACCGCCTTGATAGTGACGATACCACGGCCTTTTTTATAAGCCTGCAAGATACCTTCACGGCCGGCGATCACACCGCAAGTCGGGAAGTCCGGACCCTTGATGTGTTGCATGAGATCTTCGATCTGACAGTCAGGGTTTCCGATCAGATGGATACATCCGTCGATAACCTCGCCCAGATTGTGCGGAGGAATGTTCGTCGCCATACCCACCGCGATACCCGCAGAACCATTCACCAGCAAGTTCGGGAACTTGGATGGAAGTACCGTCGGGATCAACAAAGAGTCATCGTAGTTCGGACCGAAAGAAACAGTTTCCTTTTCCAGATCGTTCAGCAGCTCTTCAGCTAAAGCGGTCAAACGGATCTCGGTGTAACGCATGGCTGCCGGAGAGTCACCGTCAATGGAACCGAAATTCCCCTGACCATCCTCAAGCGGGTAGCGCAGGGAGAAGTCCTGGGCCATACGAACCATGGTATCGTAAACGGAAGCATCACCGTGCGGGTGATATTTACCGATCACGTCGCCGACCACACGGGCCGACTTCAAATACGGTCTGTTGTGGCGGTTGTTCATTTCACTTTGAGCAAACAAGACACGGCGGTGAACCGGTTTCAAACCGTCACGAACATCCGGCAGGGCACGGCCCACGATCACCGACATGGAGTACTGCAGATAGGCTCCGCGCATCTCCTTGCTGATATCAACTAACGTGACGCCTTTTTCTTCTTGATTATTTTCCATAAAATTTCAAATCCCTTAAAAAATTAAACGTCCAGGCTTCGTGCCAACAATGCGTTGTCGTGGATGAATTGACGACGAGGTTCAACCATTTCCCCCATCAGGATGGAGAAGGTTTCGTCGGCGGCAACGGCATCGTCGATAGTCACTTTCAGAAGAGTTCTGTTTTCCTTGTTCAGAGTGGTTTCCCACAACTGCTCCGGATTCATCTCTCCCAATCCTTTATAGCGCTGGATGTAGATTCCTTTTTTCGTGGATTCCATAACGTGAGTGTAGAAGTCGTTGTAGTTCTCAAACTGAACTTCGTTTTCACCTTCCAGAATCGTCAAAGGCAAGGTGCTGATCGCCTGGATATCGGCCCAGATTTTTCTAAGCTCGATGATCTCGGAAGAACGCAGATTGTCTGTGCTGAATTTTGTTGTCATGCGGTCGGCATAACGAACGGTGTAGATGTCAGCATACATTTTTCCGGTTTCAGCTTCGGTTTTAACTTCACCTTTGTATTCGGTGATACCTAAAGTCTGATCAGAATTAACCCACGCACCCAGGTCTGTAAGAACCTGTTCGATTTTTTTCGCGTCTGTGAAGGTTTTTTCAAAATCGGTGACTTTGCTTAGCAGGAAGTACAGAACGTCCTTGTCGTATTTCTTGGAAGAAACACGCAGAAGATCGTTGAAGCGCTGGATGTTCAGGATCAACTGACGCAGATCTTTTTCCGGCAGGGATTCTTTGCCTTTGATTTTGAAGTTACCCAGGCCCGAGCTCAGAAGATACTCAGTCAAAGCCGCTTCATTTTTCAGGTAAGTTTCCTCTTTGCCTTTCTTCGCACGGTACAAAGGTGGTTGTGCGATATACACATAACCACGTTCAAGCACCATAGGCATCTGACGATAGAAGAACGTCAAAAGCAAAGTCATGATGTGGGATCCATCCACGTCAGCATCGGTCATGATGATGATTTTGTGATAGCGGATTTTATCCACGTTCACATTGTCTTTACCGATGCCGGTCCCCAAAGCGGAGATGATGACTTTGATCTCTTCCGAGGAAATGATTTTGTCAAAACGCGCTTTTTCAACGTTCAGGATTTTACCTTTCAACGGCAAAATCGCCTGCGTGCGACGGTCGCGTCCCTGTTTCGCGGAACCACCTGCGGAGTCACCCTCCACCAGGTACAATTCACAAAGAGCCGGGTCACGTTCCTGACAGTCCGCCATTTTACCTGGCAGAGAACCGCCATCCAAAACGGTTTTACGACGAGTCAAATCACGGGCTTTTCTGGCAGCTTCACGGGCACGCGCGGATTCCACGCATTTCATGATGATGTTTTTTGCTACAGATGGATTGCGGTCCATCCAGTCTGCCAGTTTTTCATTCACCATCGCCTCGACAATACCTTTAACTTCGGCATTACCCAGCTTGGTTTTTGTCTGACCTTCAAACTGAGGCTCGCGAACTTTCACGGAGATAACGGCAGCCAAACCTTCACGGATGTCTTCACCTTCAAGGTTGGCTTTCAGATCTTTCAAAAGATTTTTTTCCGTCGCATAAGCATTCGTTGTACGAGTCAAAGCAGCGCGGAAGCCGACCAGGTGAGTACCACCTTCATGCGTGTTGATGTTGTTGCAGTAAGTGAAAATGGATTCAGAGTAAGAATCATTCCACTGCATCGCGATTTCCACATCGACGTTGTCTTTTTCGCCTTTGAAGTAAACCACTTCGTTATGCAGGGATTTTTTGGACTGATTCATGTATTTCACAAATTCAGCCACACCTTCGGAATACTGGAAGTCCTGCTTTTTGCCATTGCGTTCGTCGGTCAAAGAAATATGCAGGCCGGCATTCAGGAACGCCAATTCACGGAAACGATTCGCCAAAGTGGTGAAGTCATAACTCAAAGTTTCGTCTTTGAAGATAGTGCGATCCGGTTTGAAAGTTACTTTCGTTCCGGTTTTCGTGGTGGTTTCACCCTGAGCCACGGGCGCCAGGATTTTTCCACGCTCGTAGTTCTGTCTCCAGAAGTGACCATCACGCTGAACTTCCACGGACACACGGTCAGAAAGCGCATTCACAACGGAAGCACCCACGCCGTGCAGACCACCGGATACTTTGTATCCGCCGCCGTCAAATTTACCACCGGCGTGAAGAACGGTCATAACCAGCTCAAGAGCGGACTTGCCGGTTTGTTTCTGAGTAGCAACCGGAATACCACGACCGTCATCTTCGACTGTGATGGATTCATCGGCATTGATGGAGACGCTGATCTTTTTGCAGTAGCCAGCCAAGTGTTCGTCTACCGAGTTATCCACAATTTCATACACAAGGTGGTGATAGCCTTTGAAAGCAGTATCACCGATATACATACCGGGACGCTTTCGAACTGCTTCGAGACCTTCGAGAACCTGAATTGAATCGGCTGAATAGGATTTTTGTTCTTCTGTTGACACTGGAACCCCTCATTGCTTTGCATACCCCTCGACAGATTCGAAGGTGTCGCGTTCATCATTTTCCGCAGTTGAGAAACTGCAGAAAGCTACTCAAGGATTTGGCCATCCTTGATGCGCACCACGCGGAGCTGATCGAGGCTGAATGATTCAGGCAATGTGAAATCCGTCGTCGTCACAAAAATCTGCGTATTGATCTCGTGTAAGAACGTAATCAGTGCATCTCTTTTGGCTTTATCGAGCTCAGAAAGTACATCGTCCAACATCAGCACAGGATAGGTCCCGTGAGCCTTCCTATGATACACAATTTGGGCCATTTTGAAAGAAAGAATGATCGCTCTCTGCTGCCCCTGGCTACAGAAAAATCGTGAGTCTTTTTGCCCATATAGGAACACAATATCGTGCTTATGAGGACCCACCAAACTTGTCCCGCTTGAGAGCTCTGCATCATGCAGTTCGCGAAGTCGTTTTGTGATTGCATTTTCAACTTCTTCACGTGTGAAACTCACCGCGTTTTGATCAGAAACAAGGTATTCCACCGAGATATCCACAGTGGAGTTGCCAGAAATGTATTGCATGGCATTATTGAAGTCTTTGGAAAGTCCGTGCAATGCCGAGATGCGGGCGTGGGTCAAATCGGTCGCTAAACGCACAAATTGGGGGTTTAGAGACTCCAAAAGGTTCAGGGTGACCACTTTATCCTGCAAACCCTCCAAAAAGTTCTTCAGGATCTTGTTGCGCGTTTTGAGCGCTTTTCGGTAATCGGCGATCAACTGGGCATTTTTTCGGTCAAAGGTCACCAGCAGCTCATCCACCAGCTCGCGGCGGTGATCTGCACCTTCTTTGATCGAAGATAGACTTTCAGGACTGAAGACAACACTGGCAAAAATCTTCCGGATGTCGGCCGAGTTCACACGCTTGTCGTTCAAAGTTAAAACCTTGCGGCTTTTTGAAAGACCCAGTTTCAGTTTGTAATGAAGATCGTTCTGAGTAATCAGCGCCTGGATAACCGACTCGGATGTGTTTGAGTTGATCAGCGTGGAGTTGTCAGAGTAGCGGAAGGAGTCCCCTTGAGAGATCATGTACATCGCCTCAAGGAGATTTGTTTTACCCTGTCCGTTCTCTCCGAGGAAAACATTCACCCGAGGAGAGAAGGACAAAACCACGTCCCGATAATTTCGGAAATTAACCAGACGCAGTCTTTCGAAAATCATTAGATTCTCATTGGCATCACAACGCAGGTGTAAGTCTGGTCGTTGTGAGGTCTCATCAATCCTGGTGAAAGATGATCATTCAGTTCGAAATCAATTTTGTCCTGGTTCATGCTGGTCAGGATGTCGGTGATGTACTTTGCATTGAAACCGATTTTGATTTCGCCGCCCATGTAATCCACTTCGATTTCTTCCTTCGCATCTCCCAGTTCCGGATTGTTCGAGGAGATCTCCATACGGCCGTTGGATAAATTCAACAACACCGCTTTGGATTTCTGATTCGCCAAAAGGGATACGCGCTTTAGTGAAGTCAGGAACGCATCACGGCTGATCATCACTTTTTGCGGAAGCTTCTGTGGAATAAACTGTTGATAATTCGGGTACTTTCCTTCGATCAAACGAATCATCAGAATTGTTGATGAATGTTTCAATACGAATTGGGAGCCTTCCACAGCTATTTCCACAGTGCCGTCGATGCTTTCAAGAATCTTTTTGATTTCGTGCAAACCTTTACGCGGAATGATCACACCTTGAGTGGCGTTAACCTTGATGTCTTCGGAAGGTTTGTTCACCAGGCTCATACGGTGACCATCGGTTGCAACCATTTTGAAACCTGTCTGAGGATTCAATTCAAAAAACACACCGTTCAGGTGGTAACGAGTTTCGTCTGTGGATACAGAGTAAATCGTTTTATCAATCATCTCTTTCAGCACCTGTGCGTGAATTTTGATGAAAGCTTGAGAGTTGTAAGTAGGGAAGATCGGATATTCTTCAGCAGAGATACCAACGATTTTGGAAGTGTACTTGCCTTGTTTGATTTCAAGCCAGTTGTTTTCTTTTTTGATCAAAGTGATTGGACCTTCAGAAAGTTCCTTGGCGATGTCAAAAAGACTTTTTGCACTGACGGCTACTTTACCGGCCTGGTGAACTTGTACTTTGATTTGATCGGTAAGGCTGACTTCCAGATCGGTGGCAAAAACTTTCAAAGTGTTCTGATCAGCTTCCAGCAAAACGTTGATGAGGATGGGCATGGTATTGCGCTTCTCAACGATGTTCTGTGTTTTTCCGATAAGACTTAACAGATCTCGCTTATCAATCTCTAATTTCATGAAAGACCCTCTTTTGAACGCTCTTATTAACTAATTCTATATATATAAATATCTAGTAGTAGTAGTAGGGGCGTGGAAAACCTAACAAATCCCCTAAGTCCATGTAAACACTAAAAAACATTTGTGGATAAAGACTCTGTACAACTTTGCAGTTTTTGAGCCTTTTTTGGGGGTAACTCAGATCCACATTTTAAGCCCCAAACTCTTCCACAACTCTTTCCACAGTCCACATTCACACCCCTGTGATATTGTGGATTCTTTGTTCCAAGTCTTCGATATCCTTGGCGATATCCTGGTCTGCCGCCTGTAGATTCTTGACCCGTTCCAGAGCATTCATCACAGTTGTGTGATCTTTGCCTCCAAAAGACTTGCCGATATCCACCAAAGATTTATCCAGGAACTTCTTAATCAGATACATCGCGATTTGACGTGGAACGACAATCGGCTTGGCTCTGGTTGAAGATTTAAGGTCCAAAACACGCACTTTAAAATGATCCGCCACCAGTTTCATAATCTCTTCAACCGAGATCGTGCTTTGGGTTTCATGGTGGGCCAAAATGCGCTTCACAAGTTCGTGATCAATCGGCAGACCCTGAAGCTCCGAGAACATCTTCACCTTCTTTAGATTGCCTTCAAGCTCTCTGATGGAACGTTTGGATATTCTGGCTATGTAGTTCACAACGTCTTCAGGAAGACGCACGTTGAACTTTTCAGCCTTGTAGCGAAGGATGGCAATACGGGTCTCCAGATCCGGCATGGTGATGTCCGCAATCAAACCACGTTCCAGACGGGTGCGGCTGCGGTCTTCTAGGCCGTGGATATCCTTGGGCATGCGATCACTTGCCAGGATGACCTGTTTACGGCTGTCGATGAAGCTGTTCACGGTGTGGAAGAATTCTTCCTGAACCGCTTCACCCCGGGCGATGAATTGAACGTCGTCCACCAAAAGAATGTCCGAATTTTCACGGTACTTCTGGCGGAACTTATCCATTTCATGACGGCGGATAGCAGAAATACACTCATTCATAAAGCGTTCAGCTGAGATGTATGTAATTCTAAGGTGCTGATATTGTTCGCGAATATGATTTCCAGCGGCGTGCAAAAGATGGGTTTTACCCATTCCCACTGGTCCATATATATAGAGAGGGTTGTAGTCATCAGCTCCGGGGTTGCGGGCGACGTTATAACAGGCCGCATGGGCGAACTCAGAGTTTTTCCCCACGACAAATGTCGAAAACGTCAGTTCCGAGTTCAAGGTGTCAGAACTGGACCTTGGTTGAGTAGGCTGGATATTCTGAGCACGCGCCAATTGCGCCTGGAGGATCTCAGAACCACTTAGAACCTCATCCGGGGTTGTAGATGTCTCA
This sequence comes from Bdellovibrio bacteriovorus, assembly GCF_048286975.1. Taxonomy (GTDB): domain Bacteria; phylum Bdellovibrionota; class Bdellovibrionia; order Bdellovibrionales; family Bdellovibrionaceae; genus Bdellovibrio; species Bdellovibrio bacteriovorus_H. The sequence goes on from NZ_JBLVRT010000001.1 coordinate 829,920, forward strand.
ATATGAGAATTTATTTTGTTCCCCGTAATACTGAACTCGACCTCGAACGGCTTACCGTAAGTATCTGAAATTTCAGTATAAATCTTATCCTGCAGGTTCTCAATAACGAAGTACTGGTGAAGGGCGTTGGGTACTCCTAAGACCAGGCGCGGACGATCCGCAGAGCCCGTGGTACTCACGTACTCAATAGGATCAAGCCAGGTATCCAACAACTTATTGTTGTCGTTCCGGCTTTTCATCTTTGTTTTGATAAGTGTCCAAAAAGACGAGTTTAATTCCACGTGATTCCCCTCAAGCGCTGGGACCTCTTAACAAGGGGAGCTGAAGTTTTCAACAGTTGACCTTCATGTCGCAATGTGCTTTATTAATGCCCCACGTATCTAGTTGGAACCAACTTTGTGGAATACATATATAGGTGTCTTTGACGTCATTTAGCGTCGTAAAAAAACCCTGGGGAGATAGTTATGAAACGTACATACCAACCATCCAATAAACGTCGTAAAACCACACACGGTTTCCGCGCTCGTATGGCTACTAAAGCCGGTCAAGAAGTTCTAAATCGTCGTCGCGCTAAAGGTAGAAAGCGTCTGACGGTTTCTACTGGTGGAAAATAATTCCGCACAAGTAATTAAGAGAAGCTCTGAATTTCTCTCTCTAAAACAATCGGGTAAAAGACACTGGCCTACAAAGTGGTTGCTTCTGAATTATCAGAAAAACCAGGTAGGTCAGTTGCGTTTTGGCGTGACCGCTAGTCGCAAGACTGGATCGGCCGTCGTACGCAATAAGCTCAAGCGTTGGACCAGAGAGTATTTCCGCAGTTTCCTTGTGGCGGGACAAACCCTTGAAGCCGACATCAATCTTATCTTTAAACCTATGGAAGCAAACTTTTACAAAGGTCTCAGTCATGAGGAATTTGTCAAAGCTATGGACCGTGGTTTGGAAACTCTACGAAAACACCTTTAAGTACATCTTATGGGTTTTTATCGGGGCTTACCGAACCATCGGGACGACTCATTTAGGTGGATCCTGTCGATTCGAACCAAGTTGTTCTGCCTATGCACTCGAAGCCATTAAGACTCATCATACACACAAAGCTCTTTGGTTAATCACCAAAAGGGTTTGCAAGTGCCGACCGGGAGGACCTTATGGTTATGATCCGGTTCCTCTTGCAAAGGGAGTAATCAATGCAACAAAAGAATAACAACCCGTCATTCTTTGATCCCAAAACACTTATCGCCGTGGCTGCCGTAGCTATCGTTTATTACGGATGGAACACTTACCTCGGCAAAAAATATCCTGATTACAACAAGCCAAAAACTCAGACTGAGCAAACTGGCAAACCAGCGACCGCTGCGACCACTTCTGAAACTCCTGCTGCCACAGCAAACACAGTCGATACAAAATCTGAAATCATGGAAACGCCAACAACGGCGAAAGAATTCCATTTCGAAAACGACAAAGTTTCCTTTGTTATGACCAGCTTCGGTATGGGTTTGAAGGGTTACACCATCAACAACTACCAGGATAAAGAAAAGAACAACATCAAGCTGGGTGTTTCCACCACCGATGGTCTGTTTGAAATGCGCTGGGCAGGGGATTCCAAACCTTTGGCGTTTGATGTGGCTGAACAGGCTCCTGGTCACTACGTGGGTACGGCTCATGTGGGCGAAACAGTGATCAAACGTGAATTGAAGTTCAACACTGAAACATCCTCTTTCACTAACACGATTTCCGTTTCTAACCCGACCGAAGACTTTAAAAAAGGCTTCTCTTTGTTGATTCCGGAATCCATTCACACGCACGCTTCCACGTCTTTCCTGTTCCCTTCCTATGAACATCAGGATTTCTTTGTCACACACAACGGTGGCAAACACGACACAGTGAACTTTAGCGGCGCTAAAGAAGATGTGGTGAAAGACTTCCCGGCAACATCCCTTGTTTCTGTAAGCTCCCAGTATTTCGCAGCGGCTATTTTGGACAAATCTGAAATTATGCCGGAAGTGAAGTTAAATGCTCAAATCAACGCAAAAACCGCTATGGCCGAACTGGTTTATAAGCCGGCTTCTGTAAAGTCTGAAATGACTTTCTCTGAGGTCTTCTATGCCGGTCCGAAATCCATCGACGCTTTGAAAGCTGTGGATCCAGAGATGGCGAGCCTGATTGATTTTGGTTTCTTCGGCTTTATCGCTCGTCCGCTTCTTTATGTAATGAAGGCGGCTCACTCTGTTGTTGGCAACTGGGGTTTTGCGATCATCATCCTGACTTTGCTGGTTCGTTTGTGCGTATTGCCGTTCAATATCATGTCCTTCAAATCCATGAAGGCGATGCAGAAGGTTCAGCCGATCATTCAGGGTCTGCGTGAAAAGTACAAAGAAGATCCAATGCGTTTGAACCAGGAAATGATGGCCGTGATGAAACAAAATGGCGCCAATCCCCTGGGCGGCTGTCTGCCGATGCTGCTTCAGATCCCGGTGTTCTTCGCTTTGTACCGCGTGATTGGTTCTTCCATTGAGCTTTATAATTCTCCGTTCATCCTGTGGATCACGGACCTGAGCTCTCATGACAAGTTCTATGTGTTGCCGATTTCCATGGCGGTCTTCATGTACATTCAGCAGAAGATCACTCCAAGCACGATGGATCCAACTCAGGCGAAGATCATGGCGTTCCTGCCAGTGGTTTTCTCTTTGTTCATGTTGCAACTTCCAGCCGGTCTGACTCTGTATATGGTTGTCAGTACGCTGTTTGGTATCATCCAGCAATGGTTGATCATGAGAGAGCCAAAGACCAAAGCGGTCACCGCTTAGTCTTTGGGTGATGATTTTAGATTTATTTTATATTTATAAATAGGAGGCATAATGGGTTTTTTTAGTAAGCTTTTCGGGGGGAAAAGCAAAGGTGCTAACAATGAAGTGGAAGCCCTTGTTGAAAAAACTTTGGAAGGGATCATCGAGAAAGCTCAGTTTGAACTGTCTTTCGAGATCGTGACTGAAAAAGAAGAAGACGGCTCCGTAACATTGGCTGTTCAGTTCTCTGGCGCTGATGAAGAGATTCTGAAAGACAAAAAAGGACAGATGCTGGATGCATTCCAGTTGTTCTTAAAACGCGTGATCCAGCACAACTTCCCTGAAGATAAAACAAATATCACAGTGGACTGCGGTGGATACCGTGATGAATCCGCAAATGCTCTGATCGAGCGTGCGGAAAACCTGAAAGCAATCTGCATCGAGCAGGGGAAATCTGTTTATTACAGAGCTCTGCCGCCGAAAGATCGCAAAGTTGTTCACCAGTACCTGGCAAAAGATCCGCGCGTAAAAAGCCGTTCTTTGGGTGATGGTCTGTACAAAAAAATCAAAATCTATCCGGCTAAAGGCGGCTCTAACAATGCTGCTGGTGCGGAAGAAGCTGCTCACGACTAGTGAGCTTTAAGTGGGGCCTATGATCCGCGGAGATCGTGATAAAGATACAATCTGTGCGATCTCCACTCCTCATGGAGTGGGCGGTATCTCTGTTATCAGAGTCAGTGGGCCCCAGACTTTGAATATCGTCTCCAAAATCTGCGAGTTTTTGCCGGCACATCCTGAGTCTCATAAAGTCTATTTTGGGAATCTGAAAAACTCCCAATCAGGCGATGAGATTGACGAGGTTCTGGCAACCTACTTCAAAGAAGGCCGCTCTTTTACGGGTGAAGAGGTTATTGAAATCTCCTGCCACGGAAGTCCGCTGATCTGCCAAACTATTCTAAATCAATTAGTCAATCTGGGGGCTCGTCCGGCCGATCGCGGGGAATTCACTTTCCGTGCGTTCATGAACGGGAAGCTGGATCTGGTTCAGGCGGAATCCGTTCTTTCTTTGATTGAGTCCCAAAGTCAGCAGGCCGCGAAACTGGCTTTGCGCCAGCTTAAAGGGACCCTTTCCCACAAGCTTGAAGAGATTGAAGATGATATGACCTGGATTCTGGCGCATGCTGAAGCCAGCATTGATTTTTCCACTGAGGGCATTGAAGTCATCGAAGAAAACGTCATTCAGGTTCGTTTGAAAAAAATCGAAGCGGGTCTGAAAGAGCTGGTGGCCACTTTCAAAGTGGGCCGTCTGCTGAAAGATGGTTTCCGGATTGTTCTGACGGGCCTTCCGAATGTGGGTAAATCAAGTTTGTTGAACTTGTTCCTGGAAGATGAACGGGCCATCGTGACGGACATCCCGGGGACCACCCGTGATGTGATTCACGGGGATACGACTTTTGAAGGCGTGAAGTTCACTTTCGTCGACACCGCCGGTCTTCGTGATGAAGCCACGGATTTGGTGGAGCGAATTGGTATCCAGAAAAGTTATGAAGCCCAGAATGAATCCGATGTGGTGTTCTTTGTTTACGACATCGAAAAGGGTCTGGGGGCTGAAGAGCTGCAGATTTTAGAGTCTTTGGATCCGGCAAAAACCTATATTCTGGCCAATAAAACCGACAAAATAGGGGGGTCTAAACCCCTGGAAACTGTCGAAAAAACACTGAAAAACAGTAAATTTTTCCAAAAACTGACGGACCCTGGGGCTTTCTTCACAAGAAGGGTGTTCTTTGTCAGCGCTCTTGATAAAAAGGTGCGTTCTGAGGTGCTTAAGGACCTGGTGAAAGAGTTCGCCGATTTGCAGGTGGAAAACACAGTGCTGATTTCCAATGCCCGTCATTTCGAGAATCTTTCCCGCGCCCTTGAAAACACCCAACGTTCACAATCAGTCGTGGCGCAAGGTTTAGGTGCTGAGTTTTTGGCTCTTGAGTTTAAAGAAGCTCTCATTGCGATCCACGAAACTTTGGGGAAACGGTTTGATGATCAGATCATGGACCGCGTCTTTAAAGAGTTTTGTATCGGGAAATAATTATGGCTAACAAAAAATATGATGTGATTGTTGTCGGTGCCGGCCACGCGGGTATTGAGGCGTGTCTGTCTTCCGCACGTTTGGGTCTGAACACCCTGATGGTGACTACCAACACGGATCGTATCGGTTACATGAGTTGCAACCCGTCCATCGGGGGACTTGCCAAAGGACACATGGTTCGAGAGATCGATGTGTTGGGCGGTCAGATGGGTGTTGCAGCTGATGAAACCTGCATCCAGTACAAACGCTTGAATGCCTCGAAAGGTCCCGCGGTTCGCGGCACCCGTGTTCAGAACGACAAGCACTTGTATTCTCAATTCCAGAAAGATGCCTTGTACAACCAACCTAACCTTGAGGTTCTTCAAGGCGAAGTAAAACGCCTGATCCTGGAAAAGGATCTGTGTGTGGGCGTGGTGTTGCAAGATGGTTCTGAGATTTTCGGTAAAGCGACCATCATCACCACCGGTACATTCATGAACGGGGTTATGCATATCGGTCTTCGCCAGGAGGCCGGCGGCCGCGTGGGGGATCAGCCTTCTATCGGCTTGTCTGATCAGTTGGCGCAATTCGGTTTTGAGGTGAAACGCCTAAAAACCGGAACTCCGGCGCGTTTGCTGAAAGATTCCATCGACTGGTCTAAAACCATCCCGCAAGCTGGTGATGAAAAGGTTTATCCTTTCAGCTTCAGATCCTCGGATAAGTTGAAACTTCCCCAAGTGCTTTGTTACCTGACCCGCACCACCGAAGAAACTCACGACATCATTCGTGGGAATCTGGATAAATCCCCTATGTACTGCGGGATTATTGAAGGTGTGGGCCCTCGTTATTGCCCGTCCATTGAAGACAAGATCACTCGTTTCGCCGAAAGAACCAGCCACCAGACATTCCTGGAGCCGGAAGGTCTTTCCACGGATTTGATTTATCTGCAGGGTATTTCCACCAGTCTTCCGGAAGACGTTCAGGATCGTTTCTTAAAAACCATCCCGGGTCTTGAGAATGTGAAAGTTGCACGGTACGGCTACGCCGTGGAGTACGACTATATTGAGCCGACTCAGATCTGGCATCGTCTGGAAACCAGAACCATTCGTCAGTTGTTCCTGGCCGGACAGATCAATGGAACCTCCGGTTATGAAGAAGCGGCCGCTCAAGGTCTGATTGCCGGAATCAATGCGGCTCACAGTATTTTGGGTCGTGGGGAATTCATCTTGGGTCGCGATCAAGCCTATATGGGCGTGATGATCGACGATCTTGTGACGAAAGGGACTCGCGAACCGTATCGCATGTTCACTTCACGCGCAGAACACCGTTTGGTTTTGCGAGAAGACAATACTATCGACAGGTTGAGTGACTTGGGTCGCAAACTGGGTCTTGTTTCTGCAGAGTCTTTCGAGCTTTTGACAAACCTGCGCGCACGTCGTCAGGTTTTACATGATCGTTTGAAGAACACTGTGCTTTATCCGACCAAAGATATCCAGGCTATTTTGGCGACAATTCCGACTCCAGCTATGTCGAAGTCTTTAACTTTCGAGGAGTTGCTGCGTCGTCCTGAACTTACGAGTTCACACCTGGAACTGCTGAATTTTGAGCTGGATCCGGATCCAAATGTGGTTGAGCCGGTTGAAATTGAAGTGAAGTACTCGGGTTACGTAAAACGGCAGATGGACCTCATTGTTCAGTCAAAAAGGCTGGAAGAAATGCTTCTTCCAGACGACTTGGCGTATGGTGAAATCCGGGGTCTTTCCAATGAAGAGAAGGATAAGCTGCTGCGCGTCAAGCCCCGTACCTTAGGTCAAGCTCAACGCATAAGTGGTGTTAATCCATCCGCTATTCAGGCTATAATGATCCATCTAAAAGGTCATAAGAAGATCAAGGAGATGGGGCTTGAAGGACAATCAGGAACAGGCAGCACCGATAGTATACTGGCGCATTGATGAGTGGTTCCCTGATCTAAGTCCAGATCTCAGGACTCGACTTAAGACCTATCATGAAGAACTTCTTAAGTTTAACCGCACTCTGAATCTTATTTCAGCCAAGACGGTTTTTGTCGCTGACGCTCTTCATTTTGCTGATTCTATCATGGCCTCCCAGGCCATTATGAAATCCAATCCAAAATTAGAGAAAATCTTTGACCTGGGGTCCGGCAACGGCTTCCCGGGTCTGGTGTTCGCACTTTTGTATCCAAAGGTGCAAGTGGTCCTGGTAGAGGTCGATCAAAAGAAGTGCGAGTTCCTGACCCACGTTGCGGGTGTTTTAAAGCTCTCAAATGTGACGGTCGAGAATAAAGCCATCGAGTCTTTCCCGGACGGATCCATGCACTATGTGATGGCTCGAGGACTAGCGAATATTTCCAAGTCTATTATGATAACCCGTAAAGTGGTCCCTAAGGGTGGTGTTTTCTATCACTTGAAGAGCGAAGAGTGGGGGATTGAAGTGGGAGATATTCCAACCCAGCTTTGCTCTGTTTGGGCACCTTCACTGGTGGGGGAATACAAGCTTCCGATTGGGGCTATTAAGTTTTCAGTGGTGAAAACAGACAAAATCGCCTGATGTTCCACGTGGAACATCCCAGAAGAGACTAATGATGACCCCCGGCCGCTGGTTCGGGGGTTTTTTCTTCCCCAAGGCCGACTTCTTTCATTCTTTCCTTCACATCCCAGCTTTTCTTGGCGTTTCTAAAGCGCTGCTGGGTCTGATAAGACGCCCACTCCTGTGGGTCGGGCCAAGGCTCACCCTTTTTAAAGGCTTTATTATAAGAGCGTATGGATTCTTTCCGGCGGGCCTCGATTTTAAGTTCGAGATACTGCTTTTCCTGCTCCAGGCGGATGATCTTTTCTTTTGATTCACGCACGCGCTTTTGGGCGTACTTAATTTGACCTGTTTGCGGAATTACTTCTGCCAGTTCTTTCTCGAAACCCTCAAGACCCTTCTTTTCGGATTCAAGAGCGGCGGATGTGGCGCCAAGCTGTGATTTGTAGTCGGTGTATATAGGATCCTTCAGCTCCGGATTTGGATCGGGCTTATTACAGGCTAAGAGGCATAAACTGAGGATGCAAAGGGTGATTAATCTCATAAATACACTTGTTCCACGTGGAACATCGGCAAAAACAGCGAAAAACATAAGGTGTGGCGCGAAAAACTAGTCTTTATTCTTGAATGTTCACGCAAAAAGGAGGACTTTTTTACCTCAAGGAGGAAAAATGGCAAAAACAATCTGCATAGCGAATCAAAAGGGTGGTGTTGGTAAGACAACGACGTCTGTAAACCTCTCTTCCGCCTTGGCGTCTCTTGGTAAAAGAGTTCTTTTGATCGACATGGACCCTCAGGGAAATGCCTCCAGCGGTTTGGGTATCAAAAGATACGATAGCCAGGATGCGAATAGCTACCATGTGCTTATCGGCGAAAAAACTCTGGCCGAGGCTACTCAAAAAACGTCCAATCCAAATCTTCAAGTATCCACGGCTAATCCTGACCTGGTGGGCGCGGAGATTGAATTGGTTGATATGCCGCAGCGTGAATACCGTCTTAAACAGGCGATTGCCACCGTGGCTGATCAATATGACTTCGTGATCATCGATTGCCCTCCATCTTTGGGTCTTTTGACTTTGAACTCCCTGAATGCGGCGGACAGTTTCCTTGTGCCTCTTCAGTGTGAGTACTATGCACTTGAAGGGCTTAGTCAGCTGTTGAATACTGCGGGACTAATCAAAAAGAATTTGAATCCTCAACTGCATATCGAAGGCATCGTTCTGACGATGTTTGATATCCGGAATAATCTGAGTCACCAAGTTGTGACCGAGATTAAGAACCACTTTGGCGAGAAAGTATTCAACGCCATCATTCCAAGAAATGTACGCCTCAGTGAGGCACCAAGCCATGGTCAATCCATCTTCGAATACGACAGCAAATCCATCGGCGCAGTGAGATACCTTGAGTTGGCACGTGAAGTGATCGTGCGCTCAGAAGTAAAAGTGACGCCAGAGATGGCTCCACAGACAGAACAGATGGCATAAGAAGGGGAATTTAAATGTCTGATATTGCTGTAGAATCCTCAAACAAGAAAAAAGGCCTGGGCCGCGGCTTGGGCTCTTTGTTGGGTGGCCCGGCTCCGGAACAAGCTCCGGCGGCACCGAAGGCGCCTGCTGCCACATCTATTAATAGTAATGTAGCTTCAACTCCCGCTCCAGCGGCTGCTCCTCAAGTAGCGACACCCGTCGCCCCTCCCGTAGATCCTGAGAGCAAAATCTGGAAAGTGGGAATTGATAAGCTTTCACCTGGTCAATACCAACCTCGTAGAACATTTGAGAAAGAGCCGCTTCAGGAACTTGCTCAGTCTATTAAAGAGAACGGTATTCTTCAGCCCATCGTGGCTCGTCGTACGGTGTCCGGGAAACTGGAAATCGTGGCCGGTGAACGCCGCTGGCGTGCATCCCAACTGGCGGGACTGCATGAAGTTCCAGTTATCCTTAAGAATTACGACGACAAACAAGCCCTGGAACTGGCGATTGTTGAGAACATTCAGCGTGAAGATCTGAATCCGATCGAAGAAGCTGAAGGTTATTCCCGTCTGATTTCTGAGTTCAAATTGTCCCAGCAGCAGGTGGCGGAAAAAGTCGGCCGTGACCGTGCGACGGTGGCGAATGCTGTTCGTCTATTATCTTTGCCTGATTCTGTGAAAGAGATGATCTCTGGAAACGAACTTTCTGTGGGTCACGCCAAAGTTCTTCTTTCTTTGCAGGATCCGAAGAAGCAGATGGAATTCGCGAAAAAAGTTGTGAACGAAAAAATCGCGGTTCGTAAGCTTGAAAAAATGGTGCAAGCCGTCGTGAAAGGTAACGATGAAGTTGAAGAGGCACCAACTTTTGATTCTAATGTTACTCAGCGTTTGATTTCTGGTTTGAGCGATGAGCTTCAGAAAATGCTGGGTACGAAAGTGAACATTGATTACGCCAATTCAAAAGGTAAAATCACCATTCACTTCTATTCCGATGATGAACTGACCAATATGGTAGATAGGCTTAAAGAAGGATGGCAGTAAACCTTTCCCCCGCACTCCAAGAAGATCTTTTGACTGGTCATGTGACGGCAATCCTTGACCAGGGGACCCATTTCGAAGGAAAGCTCAGCTTCGAGGGGACCGTTCAAATTGGGGGCGACTTTAAGGGGGAAATCTTTACCAAGGACACCATCGTTATCAACGAAGGGGCCTCCGTAACGGCCCAAATCGAAGCCGATACCATCGTTATTTCTGGCCGGGTTGAGGGAAATCTCTTTGCCCGTCGCAGGGTTATAATGCACCCTCCGGCCATCTTCAAAGGCACCGTAACATCCCCAAGTCTGCGCATCGACGAAGGGGTCGTTTTCGAGGGTGCGTCCTACATGCCTAAGTCTTAGGCAGCGAACATTATCATCTAGAAATACGCCTTGACCTGTTCAGGCCGCCAATGCTAATTCCGAAGGTCAAAAAATCAGTAGGGATTTCAACAAAATGGACATTTTTGCACAACTAGGTATCAATACCACGGCCGGCATTCAGTTTGTGTTCTTCGCAATCGCTTTGATCTTTTTAAGCAAAGTCGTTTTCGGTCCTTATGCTCATGCATTGGAAGAAAGAGAAAGAAGAACCAAGGGCGGCGAAGATCTTGCTCTTGAATATCAAAATAAATCCGTAGAGTTGCAGACAGAGTACGAGGTTAAAACTCGTGACTTGAACAGCCAGATGAAGTCCATCATCGATGCGGCCAAATCTCAGGCGAACAAAGATTACGAAACTGCAGTATCCAAAGCCCGCACAGAGGCTGACAAACTTGTTCAGGACAACAGAACTCAAATCACGACTGCGGTTGCGACTGCGGCGGGCGAACTGAAGTCCCAGACAAACTCTGTAGCAATGGCAATCACCAGCAAGCTTCTTGGTAAATAAGAGAGTAGTGCATATGAAATTGATTTTGAATCTATTGGTACTTCTGGCTCCGGCAGCGGTATTTGCAGCAGGTGGCGGTCATCACGGTGACGGTCATATCCCAACTTCCACAATCATGTTCCAGGCGATCAACCTGACGATCCTGTTTGCGGCGATCATCTATTTCACTAAAGATGCTATCGTGTCCTTCTTTGCAGGTCGCAAAGCGGCTTACCTGGAAGCAGCTCAGAAATCCGCGTTCGCGCGTGAGCAGGCTGAAAAAGAATTCGTTGATATCAAAAACAAACTGGCAAATCTGGATCAGACTCGCGAAGAGAACCTGCGCAAAGCACAGACTCACGCTGAAGACCTGAAAAAACAAATCCTTGATGAAGCCAATGATGTTTCCAAGCGTATTAAAAATGATGCCGAACTGACAGCACGTCTTGAAGTTCAGCGCGCTCAAAAAGAGCTTCGCACTCAGCTTCTGCAGGATTCTGTAGAAGCCGCTCGCATCGTTTTGACGAAGGATCTTGGTTCTTCCGATCAACAAAAATTGCAAAAAGATTTCATCAACAACGTTGGAGTGTAAGCCGATGAGAGTCAGCGAGATTTCCAAAAGATACGCAAAAGCCCTTCTGGCTGTAGCAAAGCAAAAAGGCATCCACACTCAAGTGCACGCAGAACTGCAGGCATTGGTGAAGTCCTTCGCGGGCGATGTCACTGTAAAAAACTATTTCGAAAATCCTATGATCGGTTCTGATCAAAAGATCGCAGCTGTAAAAGCATCTTTGTCCGGCAAGGGTGTGTCTGAAGAAGTGGTGAATACCCTTGTTCTTCTGGCTGAAAAAAACCGCTTCGGTGTTCTAGAGCAAATTTCCTTCGCATACCGTGATCTTCTTGATTTGGAAGAGGGCGTGACTCGCGGAGTGGTTCGTTCTGCCCAGCCTCTGGCAGCAGATGCTCAAAAAGACATCGAGCAAAAAATCACTAAAGTATTGAATAAGAAAATCGTTCTGACTTACGAACAGGATCCAAAACTGCTTGGTGGCATCGTTGCCACTGTAGGCGGCTGGACATTCGATGACAGCATCGACACTCATCTTAAAAAATTAAATGAAGAACTAAACAGGAGAGCCAACTAACAATGGAAACACAAATCCGTGCTGACGAGATCAGTCGCGTTCTCAAAGAGCAAATCAATCAATACAACAAAAAGATTGAAGTAAGTGAAACAGGTAGCGTTCTTTCCGTAGGGGACGGGGTTGCTCGTATCTATGGTCTTGAAAACGCAATGGCTGGTGAACTTGTAGAGTTCCCAGGCGAAGTATACGGAATGGTTCTGAACCTTGAAGAAGGTTACGTTGGTGCCGTATTGTTCGGTGAAGACCGTCACATCAAAGAAGGCGACGTAGTAAAAAGAACGAAAAAAATCGTTTCCGTACCTGTAGGTGAAGCTCTTCTTGGTCGCGTTGTAGACGCCCTTGGTAACCCGATCGACGGCCGTGGCGCTATCAACACGCCTCACTCCCGTATCGTTGAAACCAAAGCTCCTGGTATCGTTTACCGTCACCCGGTTGAAGAACCACTTCAAACTGGTATCAAGGCGATCGACGCCCTTGTACCAATCGGCCGTGGTCAGCGTGAATTGATCATCGGTGACCGTCAAACTGGTAAAACAACTATCGCAGTTGACACTATCATCAACCAAAAAGGTTTGAATGTTCAGTGCTTCTACGTAGCTATCGGTCAAAAACAATCCACAGTAGCTCTAGTGGTTGAAAAACTGCGTGCAGCGGGTGCTCTTGAGTACACCACTATCATCGCGGCGAATGCTTCTGACCCAGCTCCACTTCAATACCTGGCTGCTTACTCCGGTACAGCTATGGCTGAATACTTCCGCGATACTGGCAGACATGCTCTTATCGTTTACGATGACTTGACGAAACAAGCTCAAGCTTACCGTCAATTGTCTTTGCTTCTTCGTCGTCCTCCGGGTCGTGAAGCTTACCCAGGTGACGTATTCTATTGCCACAGCCGTTTGTTGGAACGTGCTTCCAAATTGTCTGCTGATAAAGGCGGCGGTTCTTTGACTGCATTGCCAATCATCGAGACTCAAGCGGGCGATATCTCTGCTTATATCCCTACAAACGTGATCTCCATCACTGATGGTCAGATCTTCCTTGAATCCGATCTATTCTACAAAGGTGTGCGTCCAGCGATCTCCGTAGGTAAATCCGTTTCTCGCGTGGGTGGTGCGGCTCAGATTAAAGCGATGAAACAAGTTGCAGGTTCCCTGAAACTTGAGCTTGCTCAGTTCCGTTCCATGGAAGCATTTGCTGCGTTTGCATCCGATTTGGATAAAGCGTCCCAGCAACAGCTTGCTCGTGGTCGTCGTCTGATCGAAGTGTTGAAACAGCCTCAATACTCTCCGGTAAAAGTTGAAGAACAAATCATCATGATCTTCGCTGCTGGTAACGCGTTCGTGGACCAATACCCAGAGACAGACGTTAAGAGATATGAAAAAGAAATGATCGAGTTCTTGAAAAACAAGCACTCTGAGATCATCAAAACTATCTCTGAGAAGAAAGCGATTGCTGACGATACTAAAAAAGCATTGTTGGCAGCTCTTGAAGAGTTCAAAGCAATCTTCCAACCTTCTAACAAGTAATTTGGTGCTTAAATGGCAAGCTTGAAGGATATCCGGGCTCAGATTGAGTCCACTAAAAACACCCAGCAGATCACGAAAGCTATGAAGCTCGTGTCTGCTGCAAAGTTGAGAAAGGCGCAGAATAACATCGTTAATATGCGTCCTTATGCTCTGGCTTTGCGTCAGGTGATTGCGGATATCGCTGTGACCAATAAAGTGTCGCATCCGTTGATGGAGAAGAAAGAACAAGTAAAGAATGTTTTGCTTGTTGTTATCACTTCTGATCGCGGTCTTTGCGGCGCTTTCAACAGCAATATCAACAAATTCGCTGAAGCTTATTATAACAACAACAAAGCTTCTCTAGAGAAGATCGACTTCCTGTTCGTGGGTCGTCGTGGTCATGACTACTTCGCAAGACGTGGTATCAAGCCGGTTGATTACATCACCAAGCTTGATAAGGACATCTCCTATGAGCTGGCTTCCAAAGTTGCAAACCGCGTGATGAATGACTACCTCGAAGGTTCATACGATGAAGTTCGTATCGTTCACAACGAGTTCAAATCTGCAATCTCTCAGGTTGTGACAGCTGAAACTCTTCTTCCAATTGATCTTGGATTGACGACTTTCAAAAAAGAGGCTGACACAGCATCCAACTTTGCTGTCGACATGATTTTCGAACCGGCTCCAGAGCAAATCATCAAAGAATTGCTTGAGAAACACTTCGAACTTCAGGTTTACAGATGTATGTCCGAGTCTGTTGCGGGTGAACATGGTGCTCGTATGAGCGCGATGGAAAACGCGACAAACAACGCGAAAGAGATGATCAACAAGCTCACTCTGACGTACAACAAATTGAGACAAGAAAAAATTACTACAGAATTGATTGAAATCGTATCTGGCGCTGAAGCGCTTAAAGGATAGGGAGCTGAATAATGGCATTCGGTAAAGTAAAACAGGTTATGGGTCCCGTAGTGGACGTAGAATTTGAAGGCGGGGAACTTCCTGCGATCAACTCTGCTCTGCGTGTATCAAACAAATTTATCTCTGACGTTGAATTCAACCTTGTTCTTGAAGTTGCTCAGCACTTGGGTGACGGTGTTGTAAGAACGATCTCTATGGACCAAACTGAAGGTTTGGTTCGTGGTGAGAAAGTTAAAGCGTTGGGCACTCAAATCACAGCGCCAGTAGGCCGTGAAGCTTTGGGCCGTATCATCAACGTAGTTGGTGAACCAATCGACGAAATGGGTCCAGTAAACGCAAAAGAGCAATGGGGTATCCACAGAACAGCTCCAAAATTTGAAGACCAAGCTACATCTGCAGCAATGTTGATGACTGGTATCAAAGTCGTGGACTTGCTGGCGCCTTACGCTAAGGGTGGTAAGATCGGTTTGTTCGGTGGTGCGGGCGTTGGTAAAACAGTACTTATCCAGGAACTTATCCGTAACATCGCTACTGAGCACGGTGGTTTCTCCGTATTCGCCGGCGTTGGCGAGCGTACTCGTGAAGGTAATGACTTGTGGCAAGAAATGAAACAGTCTGGCGTATTGGCTAAGACTTCTTTGGTGTTCGGTCAGATGAACGAACCTCCTGGAGCTCGTGCGCGCGTTGCTTTGACTGGTCTGACTGTTGCTGAATACTTCCGTGACGTTGAAAACCAGGACGTATTGTTCTTCGTCGACAACATCTTCCGCTTCACTCAAGCGGGTGCTGAAGTTTCCGCACTTTTGGGTCGTATCCCTTCTGCGGTTGGTTACCAGCCAACTCTTGCTACTGAGATGGGTACTCTTCAAGAGCGTATCACTTCCACTAAAAAAGGTTCCATCACTTCCGTTCAAGCGGTTTACGTACCAGCGGATGACTACACGGATCCAGCTCCAGCAACCACGTTCACTCACTTGGATGCTACGACAAACTTGGATCGTGATATCGCGGCTATGGCGATCTTCCCTGCGGTTCACCCATTGACGTCCACTTCACGTCTTTTGGATCCAACAGTTATCGGTGAAGAGCACTACAAGTGCGCTCGTGACGTTCAGGCGTTGTTGCAGCGTAACCGTGAGCTTCAAGACATCATCGCGATCCTGGGTATGGACGAGTTGTCTGAATCTGACAAATTGGTTGTTTCCCGTTCTCGTAAGATCCAGCGTTTCTTGTCTCAGCCGTTCTTCGTTGCTGAGCAGTTCACTGGCTTGCCAGGTAAGTACGTGGATATCAAAGACACTGTTAAAGGTTTCCGCGAGATCCTTGATGGTAAGCACGATGCTCTTCCAGAGCAGGCGTTCTACCTTGTTGGTACTATCGAAGACGCTATCGAGAAAGCTAAGAAGCTGCAGGCCTAGTGCCTGCCTCTTCCTAAGGGGTGAATATGAAACTGACAATCGTGACACCGGAAAAGCGCATTCTTGTTGGCCAAGAGGTCGACGAGGTGACTGTTCCAGCATTCAAGGGAGAGTTGAACATTCTTCCTGGTCACGCTCCATTGATCACCACTCTGGAAACAGGCGTGATGAAATGGAAACTCAAAGGGAAAGAAAAGCAGGACTTGGCTGTTATCAGCTGGGGTTACTGCCAGGTTTCTCCTGAGGGCGTGAATATTCTTGCCAATATCGCTGACCTTCCTGAAGACATTGATCTTCAGGCGACAAAAGAGTTCTTGGCTCTTTCTGAAAAGAAGATCATGAACGAATTGATCACAGACGAAGACTGGGCAGAGTTCCAGCGCGACTGGGCTCACGCGAGAGCGAAAATCGAAGCGGCTGAACAACAGCCAGCTAAGAAGTAAGAAACTAAAACGGAGGCCACAAGCCTCCGTTTCTTTTTTCAGAATGTCATTTCTGCGGATCTAATCCTTCAGAGCAAACGAGCCTTGAGAACTTTTTAAGATCTCATCCCGGTACTGGGCGATCTTTTTACCGGCATCCTTGTGATTAAAATAAAGCTGAATCACCTGGCGGTAGCCGCGGGATTTCGGAAACAGGCGAGGCGCCCCCAAGTTCACCACAATCAGTTTCTGGCGTTCCTGCAGAGATAGGCCACGCACCTGACGGGCTGTGCGCGGGCCGGTAACCCCGACAAATAAAGCCGTGCACCGTTTTTTATTCAACAAGGCAGAAAGGTCCTTACCCAACGAGCTGTTTTCAAGCTTCAGGCTGGGTATCTTTCTTTTTTCCGCGCCCACAAAGGACAGCAAAAAATCTTGAGACGGTGAGGCTGCACAGACCGTTTCCACCGAAGCGGGTTTGCGTGCGGACTTCGCTGAAGGCAGCTGTCTTGGGATCAGGCTGGTTTTTAGGTTCTGGGATAGAACTTCATCTTCGACTTCCGCGTATTGAGGCGAGGTGAGGCTGTTGCCACTCAGCATGGACGGAAGCTTTGGATCTCTGCGATAGACGTTCGCAAAGGCCTTTACGCGCAAAATACGGCGAAGTTTTTCATCCACGCTGGCGGTTGGAAGTTCTCCGGACTTCAGCGCCGCTAAGACATAGTCAAAAGCCTTTCCTTGGTCGGCAAAAGACCATGTCAGCATCACAATGTCAGACCCGGATTGCAGCGCGCGCAGGGCCGCCGCTTCCGGACGCAGCACTTGCTTTGATCCTTGCATCTGCAAGTCATCGGTCATGACCAAGCCCTGGTATTTTAATTCATCACGCAAAAGCGTTTTTGAAATCTTGGAGGAAAAGCTAGCAGGTTCCAAATCTTCATCAAGACCCGGGTAAATCAGATGGGACATCATCACGGCAATATTGCCGCCGATTTTTGAATAACCCATGAAAGGAATCAAATCGCGCTTTTTCATTTCTTCCAAAGTTGCACTGTTCTTTACTACCGTCAGATGCGGATCCTGATTCAAGCTGCCAGTGCCGGGAAAGTGTTTCGCCGTGGGGATCACGCGCGCTTTAAGAAGACCCTTTGAGTAGGCCACGCCGATATCGCGCACCAGTTCCGGATCCGAGCCAAAGGATCTGACACCAATGAAACTTGTCGAATAGGGATCCACCACATCCAGCACGGGCGCCAGATTCATGTTGAAGCCCACTTCGCGCAGGAACAGTCCTGTTTGATATCCCATTTCTTCCGCCAAAAGTGGGGACTGGGTTTGCCCCAAAGCCAACGCATTCGGCGGAGCTGGCGTGATCGGTAATCGGGACACCGATCCCCCTTCCTGATCGATGGCAATCAGTGGTGGAAGTTTGGAATGTTTGTAGCTTGATTTATAAAGAGCCAGATTCAGTTCACGAATCTGCGGGGCTGAAATCATATTGCGCTTAAATAACAAGAAGGATCCGGGTTTGTATTTCGCGATAAAAGATTCAAGATCCGGAGCCACGTCTTTATGGGGAAAGCCGACGATGAAAAGCTGTCCGACTTTTTCTTCAGGACTCATTTGTTTGATCTTGGAATCGATGACTTTTGACAGCTTGTCAGCCGAAGGACCAGAAGCTAGTACAAGGTGGGGAAAAACAAGAATCAGCAGACAAAAACTAAAATTCCTAAGGATTCCCCTGATATACTTGTTCATAAGATTCAGACTATCACTTGGCCAATACGAGGCCAGACGAGATTTGAGAGACAGCATGAAATTGCACCAAAGTCTTAAATCAAAAGTATGTATTCTGCTGACCTTGATGGTGGGCTTTTCTGCTTATGCTCAAGATATCGAGCAAGAAGTGGAAGCTGCTGACGATGTCGAGATTCAACAGCAGCAACAAGCCCCGGCTGACTTTGACGATCTAACACCTGTAGAAACCACCGACGTGGATGAAGAATCAGACCCCTTCGCGGAAGAATCCACAACAACATCTGAAGAAACTTCCACCGCAGAAACGGAAGAAGTTGCGCCAGCTCCTGAGGAGCCCGCTGTGATTGAGGCTCCGGTTCAAAGATATGCCGAGCCGACGCCAAGCCCGACCTTGGAAAACCTTCCTTTGGTGGAAGTGCAGATTCGTCAGGACAATCTGGCTGACTACAAAGTCCGACGTGAAAATCACGGCACGTATGTGTCGTTTGATTATGAGGCAATCGAATTTAAAAACTTCATTTCCACTTTGGACGGTCAATCCTACAAAGCTGTTTTTGGTTCGGACACGGTGAACCTGATTCAGCTGGGTGTGGACTATAAATACAACTTCATGCTGGGCTCTTTGGCGGCGGGTGCTTTCTACGGCGTTGGTAAAGTCGACGGCAACAGCGATCGCAGTCTTGAAATCACCAAATATGGCATCGGCTTTAAATTCACGGCCGACATGCTGATGAATGAACCATACGTGGCCCCTTATGTGGGAATCAACGTCTGGCAGATGGGATTCTCGGAAAAAAGTGCGACGGATTCATTCTCGGCAACCACTCAGATGGGCTACAACTACACGGTGGGATTGTTGATCCAGCTTGATTGGATTGATTACGAGTCGGCGAAACAAAGCACGTTCAACTGGGGTCTTGAAAACACCTTCATCGACGTCTATGCGACTCAGTATGCAAAAACCGAAGCGCCGGATGATCCAGACACCACCACAGACTTCCTGTTCGGTGGCGGCCTTCGTTTGGAATTCTAGATAAGTCTTAACAGAGCATCGATTTCTTCGTGAACCGCGGACCAGGTGATGGTGCTCATTTTGATGTTCAAGCGGTTGTCCGGGGTCAGTGAATACTTTTTGCTTTCACGGATCGCCAGCTGAATCACCTTTTCCGGGCTCAGTTTGGTTTTCTCGGTGAAGATCAAAGAGATGGATTTGAGTCCGGCACTGATATCACGAACGCCCAGTTCTTTGCACTGACGACGAATCAGCATAAGGCCCATCAAGTTCACGGTTTGTTCCGGGATCGGTCCGAACTGATCACGCAGCTCTTCTTCGATGCGATCCAGTTCTTCGTTGGACGTGATATCCGCCAAAGCTTTGTAGTAACCCAGACGAATGCGGATGTCCTTGATGTAAGCATCCGGAATAAGCGCCGGGATTTTCAAATTCAGTTCTGGATCCAGATCCATGTCTTCAACCGACTCACCCTTGGCCTCCGCCAGGGCTTCGTTCAGAAGATCCATGTACATTTCATAACCGACCGAGTTGACGTGACCGGATTGTTCCTCGCCCAGGATATTCCCGGAGCCACGAAGTTCCAGATCGTACTGGGCAATCTTGATGCCGCTGCCAAGGGCGGTGTTTTCCTGAATGATTTTCAGACGCTCTTGCTGCTCTTTATCGAGCTTGTGATTTCTTGGCATCATCAAATAACAGTAAGCCCGTGTTTTGGACCGACCCACGCGTCCGCGAAGCTGATAAAGCTGGGACAGGCCAAACAAGTGTGCCGTATCAATAAACATGGTGTTCGCACGTGGCACATCCATTCCGGATTCCACAATCGCCGTACACACCAGCACGTCAATTTCGTGATGGAAGAAGGCGAGCATCGCTTTTTCAAGTTCGTGCTCTTCCATCTGTCCGTGGGCCACACGAATCCTTGCTTCCGGCACAATCTGACGAATTTCATCGACCAGGCCATAGATGGATTCAATGCGGTTGTGGATGAAGTACACCTGACCACCGCGAGAAATTTCCGCAGTGATGGCTTTGCGAATGGTTTCCGGATCAAACTTCGTTACAAACGTTCGAGTGGGCAGACGATCCACGGGAGCCGTGTTGATCAAACTCAGATCGCGAATGCCCACCAAAGCCATATTCAGCGTGCGCGGAATCGGTGTCGCTGACAACGTCAGGGTGTCGACGCTGGTTTTGATCTTTTTGATTTTCTCTTTGTGAGTGACGCCGAATTTTTGTTCTTCGTCGATAATCAAAAGTCCCAGGTCCTTATAAGCAATCGAGGAACCCAGCAGTTTGTGCGTGCCCACGATCAAATCAACTTTGCCGTCTTTCAAATCTTGCAAAGTCTTTTTCACTTCAGCCGGAGTCACAAAACGATTCAGCACGCGAATATCCACCGGCCAGCCTTCGAAACGTTTTTTGAAGGTTTCAAAGTGCTGGAAGGTCAAAACAGTGGTCGGTGCCAGCACCGCCACTTGTTTGCGGGCTTGAATGGCAAAGAACGCCGCGCGCATGGCAACTTCCGTTTTACCGAAGCCCACATCGCCGCACACAAGCCGATCCATGGGTTTTGTGGATTTAAGATCTTTGCGGATGTCATTGATGGCGCGAAGTTGATCGTCGGTTTCCTCATACGGAAAACCGTTTTCAAACATCAGCACTTCGTCTTCTTTAATCACAAAAGCCGGGCGGTGCATTTCAGCACGCTTCGCATACAAGGCCAACAGATCCGCAGCAATGTCGCGCACGTGAGATTTGACTTTGGCTTTGGTTTTTTCCCAGGCTGTGCCACCCAGCTTGTCCAGGATGCTGGTGCCAGCGCCCGAGAACTTCTGCAGCTGACCCACGCGGTACACGGGCAGATAAAGTTTGTCTTTATCCTTGTAGCCGACCTGGATGTATTCAGATTCGACGCCGCTGATATTCATGATTTTCAGGCCTTCATACTGGCCGATCCCGTGTTTGGTATGAACAACCAGATCACCGGGTTTTAAATCACCGAAGGACAGACGCTTGGCCTGCTTTTGGAAATCCTGGGCGCCGCTGGATTCTTTAGCGCGCTGTTTTTTGCCGTAGAAGTCCTCGTCGCGCAGGAAGATGATCTTTTCTTCCTCCAGACGCAGGCTTTCAGCAAGGTATCTGGGCACGATGTGAACGATGTTTTGTTCACGATCCTGTTCCTGCAGCCACGAATCCCAGCGGTATTCATCGCTGCTTGTACGAACGGCTTTAAGTTCCAGTTTTTCAAACACCAAAGACAACCGGTCGATATGGGACTGATTCTTGGTGCTGACAAAGATGCGATAACCCTCATCACGCCAGCGATGAAGTTTGTTGGTCGCGGCCTGCAGCCACTGCTCGGTGCCGACTGCGTTGGCTAATGCCAGGTTTGTAAAATCCTGAGTCATTGCCGTACGATACTCAACGCGGGAATCGTCCGAGTTTTCTTCGTCAAAGTATTCCAAGGAAGAGAAATACACCTGGCGAGAGTTGAGCGGATAGGCCAAAGCTTCAAAGTTGACGTAGATGTCTTCAAGCTCCGGACGAATCACGTGAGCGTCGCTGGTGCGGTGATCGGCTTTGAGTTCCGCCCACATTTCATCAGCACAGCGAGAGATCTCCACCGGATCCAGGAACCACAGATTCAAAGCGCCCGGGAAATGATCGGCCGGCGTGGCAAGTTCGCCGTAGAAAAATGGAAGCAGGAATTCAATGCCCGGAAAGGCATTTTTTAACACCAGGGATCGCAGGGTTTCTTCGGCCTCCGCCTTATCCACCTTGCGGCCCTCAAGCGAGGCGCGCACCCGTTGCAAAAGGCGCTCGTGCGTTTCATCGCGATAAAGAACTTCGCGGGCCGGAGTCAGAACAAAGGATTGGATCTCGTCCGAGCTTCTTTGATCCGCCACACTGAAATGACGAAGGCTTTCCACCTGATCCCCGAACAGATCCATGCGCACGGGCTGATTTTCGGTGGGTGGATAGATGTCCACGATACCACCACGAACCGCGAACTGACCCTTGTCTTCAACCATCGGAGCCGCGGTGTAACCCAAGGACGAAAAATAGTCCGAAAGGTTCTCGGGAAGCTCATCCCCGGCGCGAACTGTTTTGGAGTGATCCTTCAGGATTTTCACCGGAAGGGTTTTCTGCATCAGTGCGTCAACTGAGGATATGAAGATTTCTCCGGCTTTGGCCGACTGAGCTTTTGCCAGGAAACGAACCCGGTCGGCGACGACTTGGGTGTTGGGATAGAGGCCGGAGTAGGGTGAAACATCGAAAGCAGGCAGAATATGACTTTGACGACTCGGGTCGAAGAACTCCAGCAAGGCTTGCAAGGTCACCGCTTCACGATGACTGCCAGTCACAACAAGATGCGGCAAGCCGTTGATTTTTTTAGAGTAAGTCTGCGACAAAAAGTAAGCAAGCGCCAGCGGAGACGCCGCCCCGGTGACTTGAATCTTTCCGCGAGTTGTTTCAAAGGCTCTCTCCAGGATGGATTCGAGTCTTGTGTGAGTGCTTTCGGCTTTCATTTGGTGGGCTCATCTTGCCACGCTTATCGCCTTGTTTCCATTCATATTTCTTGGTTTTCACTGACGACACATATATAACTAATTGAAATCCAAATAATAACGACAACTTTGGAGGGACTAGTGCCACTCGGTGGAGTCATATTCATCGTCATTTTCATTGCTCTTTTTGGAGCCTTTTTAGTTTGGCTTGCAGCCAACATTACTGGGACAAAACCGGTATACAACCCTGTGAAGTACGAGCCTTACGAGTGCGGTATTCCTGGTATTGAGAAAAAGGAAACAAAGATTTCTGTTAAGTACTATCTGACAGCGATCCTTTTCATCCTTTTCGATATCGAGATTATCTTCATGTACCCTTGGGCGATTTCATTCCGTGAGTTCATCGCGACAGGCGAAGGCACATTTGTCTTCGTTTCCATGATGATCTTCATCGCGATCTTCATCTTCGGGCTGTTCTGGGAAGTTAAATCTAAAGCTTTGGAATGGGACTAAGCGATGGGAATGGGTAAAGATATTTTCGAGATAACCGTCAACGGTTTAAAACTGGTCGTCATCTTCCTGATGATGGTTCAAGCAGTGCCTATTTTGGTTTGGCTTGAGCGCCGTGGATCTGCCTTCATTCAGGATCGTCTGGGTCCGAACCGCGTGGGTCCTCTGGGTCTGGTGCAGCTTCTTGCCGATGCGGTGAAGTTCCTGAACAAGGAAAACTTCATGCCGCAAACTGCGAAGCCGTTCCTGTACTATGCGGCTCCGATCTTCGCGTTGATTCCGGGGGCAGTGGCTTTCTCTGCAATTCCGCTTTCTTCTCCGATTCAGGTAGGCACCTTTGAAATGTTCGGCTCCACTTGGGGTCCTTACACTTTCCTGGTTCAGGGCTATGATATCGGCGTGGGCATCGTGTTCATCCTTGGTGTCAGCTCATTGGCTGCTTACACATTGCTGATGGCGGGCTGGGGTTCCGGCAACAAGTACACCTTGATGGGTGCGCTTCGTGCTTCCGCTCAAACGATCTCTTACGAGCTGGCTTTGGGTCTTTCCATCGTGGGTGTGATCATGCTTTATGGCACATTCAACCTGACGGAAATGACGCTGGCTCAGCAGGGTCCTTTGGCGTTCTCTTTCCTGGGTCACACGATCACCGCAAACTGGCTTCCTAACTGGGGTATTTTCTATCAACCAGTGGGCGCTTTGTTGTTCTTCTCGGCCGCGTTTGCGGAATCCAACCGTCTGCCATTTGACTTGGCGGAAGGTGAGTCCGAGCTGGTAGGTGGTTTCCACACTGAGTACGGCGGTTTCAAATTCAACATGTTCTTCATCGGGGAATACGGTCACATGATGATCGCTTCCGGTCTGATGGTGCTGTTCTTCTTCGGCGGTTACACGATCCCTTACGTGTCTGTGGCTGAGCTGAATGAATGGGCGGCGGGTGTTGCTTCCACAGCCGGCAAGGCAAGTGCCCTGGTGGCGCTGATCCATTTCCTGGTGTTCAACATCAAGTTTGGTTTCTTCATGTGGGTCTTCATCTGGGTACGTTGGACTTTGCCTCGTTTCCGTTACGATCAGCTGATGGATCTGGGTTGGAAGACGATGCTTCCTTGGGCTTTGGCAAACACCATTATCACAGCCTTTGTGATCTACATCGCATCTTTGTAAGGAGTTAAAATGACAGCAGATGCATTTCTTTTCTGGTTTTTAGCGTTTGTCACTCTGGCCTCCGGCCTTAGTGTCATTTTGATGTCCAATCCGATCTACTCCGCTTTGTGCCTGGCGATGACCATGGTGGGAATCTCCGCATTGTTCGTGACTCTGAATGCCTACTTCATCGCGGGCGTTCAGCTGATTGTTTACGCCGGTGCGGTCATGGTTTTGTTCACGATGGTGATCATGCTCTTCGACTTGAAGAAAGACGTTCAGGCCTTCACTCGTGGCAAGTTCACGGGTGTGGTTAAAATCGCCTCTGTCGGCCTGTTTGCAGGCTTGGTAGTGGGTGCCATCGCCATGTCGGTGAATCTGATGGGTGAAAAAACCACAGATAATCCGGTGCTGGTGGGTACAGGCATGGAATCAACCAAAGCTTTGGGACAGATCTTGTTCACCAAATACATCTTCGGATTTGAGGCTTTGGGCGTTCTTCTTCTGGTAATTGCAGTGGGTGCCGTTGCTTTGGCACGCAGTAAAGGTGGAACACATGAACACTGAGTTCATCAATAATATCGGCCTGACTCATTACTTGGTTCTGGCTGCACTTTTGTTTGTTATGGGTATGGCGGGCGTTCTTCTTCGCCGTAACGTGATCGTTCTTTTGATGTCCATCGAGTTGATGCTGAACTCTGTGAATCTGACTTTCGTGGCTTTCAGTAAATACCTGGGCCTGCTGGATGGTCACATCATGGTGTTCTTCGTTATGACTATCGCGGCTGCGGAAGCGGCAGTGGGTCTGGCGCTGGCAGTATCCATCTTTAAACGATTCAACGAAGTGAATATTCGCTTCTTTGAGCACTTGAAAGGATAGGGGATAAGCTGTGAATCATTCTCTATTAATGGCAATCCTGATTCTGGCTCCATTCGTTGGTTTCCTGATCAACGGTGCCAGATATAAAAAACACTCTGGAAATGTGGCTGGCTCCATCGCAACGGTTGCGGTGGCGATCTCCTTTATTTCCGCAATCCTTCTGGTTGTGGACCTGGTTTCCATGCCCGCTGAAGCCCGCCGTATTGCGGTGAGCTTCTTTGAGTGGATGGCGATTGATAAGTTCAAGGTCAACGCCGGTTTCGTCGTCGATCAAATCAGCGCCATCATGATTCTGGTGATCACCGGTGTTGGTACTCTGATCCACTTGTTCTCTATCGGTTACATGCACCACGATAAAGGTGTGGCGAAATACTTCGCTTACCTGAATCTGTTCATCTTCAACATGTTGTTGTTGGTTCTGGGTGACAGCTTGCTGGTGATGTTCGTGGGTTGGGAAGGCGTGGGCCTTTGCTCTTACTTGCTGATCGGTTTCTGGTTCACGGACAAAGAAAAAGCGGCGGCAGGTATGAAAGCCTTCATCACCAATCGTATTGGTGACGCGGCCTTCTTGCTGGGTATGTTCGTATTGTTCATCACCTTCGGCACTTTGAACTTCTCTGAACTGAACGCTTTGGCACCAACTGTGGCTGAATCCTCCTGGTTGGGGGCTTTGACTCTGGGTACGATGTTCTTGTTCATCGGGGCGACTGGTAAATCCGCACAGATTCCTTTGTACGTTTGGCTTCCAGACGCGATGGCCGGTCCAACACCGGTTTCCGCCCTGATCCACGCGGCGACAATGGTGACTGCCGGTGTGTACATGATCGTTCGTCTGAATCCACTGTTTATTATGGCTCCTAACACGATGATGGTTATTGCGATCATCGGTGCGGCGACCGCGGTGTTTGCAGCGACTATCGGTATCACTCAAAACGACATCAAAAAAGTTCTGGCTTACTCTACGGTGTCTCAGTTGGGCTACATGTTCCTGGCAGCCGGTGTGGGTGCGTTCGGGGCAGCGATGTTCCACTTGATGACTCACGCGTTCTTCAAAGCCCTGATGTTCCTGGGTTCTGGTTCTGTGATTCACGGAATGCACGAAGAACAAGACATCCGCAAAATGGGTGGTCTTAAAAAGTACATGCCAATCACGCACATCACTTTCCTGATGGGCTGGCTGGCGATCATCGGAACTCCGCTGTTCTCCGGTTTCTTCTCCAAGGATGAAATCCTGGCTTACGCATTCCACTCTCCAATGGGTTCTCCGATCCTTTGGGCGGCGGGTGTGTTGGGTGCGACTTTGACGGCGTTCTATATGACTCGTTTGATGGCGCTGACGTTCTGGGGCAAGAGCCGAGTTTCTGCTGATGTTCATCCGCACGAATCTTCTGCGATCATGACAATTCCGCTGATCATCCTGGCGATACTTTCTGTGTTCGCGGGCTGGATTGGTGTTCCTCATGTTATCGGTGAGCACCTGGGTCACATGCCGAACTTCTGGGAGCACTGGTTGCACCCGTTGATTTCTCCGATCCCGGGCTGGACAGCGATTGATCACACAACGGAATGGGTTCTGATGGGCTGTTCTGTGGGTCTGGCGACTGTTTCTGCGATCGTGGCATATCAGTTCTATGTGAAGTCTCCAGAGACTCCGAAGAAGATCGCTGAAAGCATCAAGCCGGTTTACAACATGGTTTACAACAAGTACTTCGTGGACGAAGCCTACTTTGGTTTCATCATCAATCCGCTGGTTTCTTTGAGTAAAAACACCTGGTACTACATCGACGTGAATTTCATCGACAAGATGACTTTCTGGGCTGGAGATCTTGTGCGTGGCATGGGTTCCTTCGCCCGCTCGATTCAGACCGGAAATATGCAACAATACGCCATGTACATCGGCATCGGCGTGGTTGTGGCCCTTTCATTTGTGATCATGAGGTAATGTATGATCCTGAGTAGCATTGTTTTCCTACCTCTTCTATTCGCACTGTTAGTTGCGATCTGGCCCAAGGCGAACACCGTTCGCCACCTGGCTTTGGGTCTTTCCGTGATTGAATTCATCGTGAGCCTTTCCCTGTTTAAAAGCTTCGACGCTTCCGCGACGGGCTTGCAGATGGTGGAAAAGTTCATGTGGATTGAACGCTTCGGCATCCAGTACTTCATGGGTATCGACGGGATCTCTTTGTGGCTGGTTCTGCTGACCACGTTCCTGACCCCGATCATTATCCTGGCCAGCTGGACATCCATCACTGAACGCGTAAAAGGCTTCCACATTTGCCTGTTCATCCTGCAAACCGCGATGCTGGGCACTTTCCTGGCAATGGATGCGGTCTTCTTCTATGTGTTCTGGGAACTTTCTCTGGTTCCGATGTACTTCATGGTCGGTATCTGGGGTGGCGCTCGCCGTATCTATGCAACAGTGAAATTCTTCATCTATACGATGGCGGGTTCTGTACTAATGCTGGTAGCGATCATCTATATGATGTACCTGACTCAGGAAGCGACTGGGCAGATGAGCGCAAGCTTGCTTGATTTCTATCAGCTGCAAATCCCGTTTGTGGGCGGCACGTTCTTCAGCCTTCAAACACTTCTGTTCTTTGCCTTTGCTCTGGCGTTCGCGATCAAGGTTCCGGCATTCCCGGTTCACACTTGGTTGCCGGATGCCCACGTTGAAGCTCCGACTCCAGGTTCTGTGATCCTGGCGGGTGTGATGCTGAAAATGGGTACCTACGGTTTCATGCGCTGGGTGATTCCTTTGTTCCCAGAGGCTTCTGAATACTGGGCTTGGTTGTTCATGCTGATCGGTACTGTGGGCATCATCTATGGTGCTTTGGTGGCGATGGTTCAGCCAGATGTAAAGAAACTAGTGGCGTACTCTTCCGTATCCCACATGGGTTACATCCTTCTGGGTCTGTTTGCGTTCAACGCTTACGGCATGGGTGGTGGTCTTTATCAGATGCTGAATCACGGTATTTCTACCGGGGCGCTGTTCATCCTGATTGGTATGATCTACGAAAGAACGCATTCTCGTGAAATCTCCAAATACGGCGGTTTGGCGGGTGTGTTGCCAATCTTCACGATCTTCTTCTTTATTATCACTTTGTCCTCGATCGCGGTTCCAATGACCAACGGTTTCGTGGGCGAGTTCTTCATCCTTCTGGGTACCTACCAGTCTCATCCGGTCTTTGCTTACTTCGCAGTGTCCGGTGTGGTTCTGGGTGCGGTGTATATGTTGTGGATGTTTAAACGTGTATTCTTCGGCGAGCAGGGTGAGCTGGTTAAAGACGAGCATCATCCGCTGCATGACCTGAATGCGCGTGAAATCACAGTTCTGGTTCCATTGGTGATCATGGTGTTCTGGATGGGTTTGTTCCCGAATCATTTCCTGAACTTCTCTAAAGCCAGCATCGATCACTTGGTGAACAACAGAAGCAATTATAATCTGACGATTGTTCAGCCGGGCGCCTCTGAAGTTACGCACGCGCAAGGAGGTAACTAATGAATATCAATGTTGGTCTTAGCGACGTGCTTTTGATCTCTCCGATGATCGCGTTGTTCCTGGCAAGTCTTCTGCCAATCACGATGAAAGTTCTTCGTGGCAATCGCGAACAACATGCCCTGATCACTCTGGGTCAGGCTTTGACGGGTATCGTGGCAGCGGTTGTGTTGTTGGTGGTCTTTGGTGGCTCTGACAAAACAGCTTTCAACAACGGTCTGATCTTCGACGGTGTGACTCAGTGGATGGGTATCATTGCCCTGGCTGGCGCGGGTGCCGCGATGGTTATGATGTACGAAAATCCGGCGACAACCGGCAAGCAGTTCTCTGAACTGATCTTCCTGGCGATGAGCAGTGCGGTGGGGATGTTGATCCTGGTTTCCGCGGTGGACCTGTTGATGGTCTTCATCGGTCTGGAAATGATGTCTTTGGCGCTGTACCTGATGATCGCAATGAGCCACGAGGAAAAACTTTCCAAAGAAGCGGCTTTGAAATACTTCATCCTGGGTTCTTTTGCGTCAGCCATCTTCCTGTACGGTGTGGCTTTCATCTTCGGCTCCACGGGTGGCACAAACATCCTGAGCTTCATGGACAACGCTGCTGAACTTGTTCAGACCAGCCGTTTGTTCCTGTTTGGTGTGACTTTCGTGATCCTGGGCTTCTGCTTCAAGGTTTCGATTGCTCCATTCCACGCTTGGACTCCGGACGTTTACCAGGGTGCTCCGACGCCGCACACAGCTTTCATGGCAACGGCGGTGAAAACAGTGTCCTTCGCAGCGTTCTTGAGAATCATCGCGACGAAGTCTTTGACGGGCTCTGATCAGCTGTTCGACATCCTTCAGTGGATGGCTGTTATCACCATGATTGTGGGTAATGCCGCAGCTATCATGCAGAACAACTTCAAACGCATGATCGCTTATTCTTCTGTGGCTCACTCCGGTTACCTGATGGTGGGTTTGATCACGGCGGGTGTCAGTGACAACGGTGCGTTTGGTGCTTCTGGTGTGATCTTCTATCTGCTGGCTTACGGTTTGATGACGATCGGTGCGTTCGCGATTGCGGCGATGCTGGAAAAATCTGAAAACCACATCGTGAACATCGATGATCTTGCTGGTTTTGCGAAACAACGTCCGATGCTGGCGCTGTGTTTGACGGTGTTCCTGCTTTCTTTGGCAGGTATCCCACCAACACTGGGCTTCTTCGGTAAGTTCTATATGTTCAACGCAGCTATCGGTGAAGGCCTTCTGTGGCTGGCTGTCTGGGGTATGTTGAACTCTGTGATCGGTGTTTACTACTACCTGCGCCCAATTGTTGTGATGTACATGAAAGAAGGAAACGCGGAGATCGCGGGCCATTCTTTGAATGCAACCACAGTGACGGCAGTTGTTATGGCTCTTGCCATTGTTTTGATGGGCTTTGTATCTGGTCCCATCTTCTCTGCTGTCGAAAAAAGTCTGTTGTAGGACTTTCGCCTTGTGAACAGGGCGGGATCTTAAAATAAGACATAATTAAAGCCTCGGTGAACCCGGGGCTTTTTTATTTTCCAAAAAAGGGTTGGTCACTGAAGCGGTGGACCTTATCCTATCAGTCTATGAACACCAAGTTTCACGATCTGATTTCTGAAGCCTCGAAAGTTGTCCTGGATAAGAATGTGGAAATTCGTCTGGCCATGACCTGTCTGCTGGCCGGTGGACATTTGTTGATCGAAGATCTTCCGGGCGTAGGTAAAACCACTTTGGTGCAGGTGTTGGGAAAACTGACCGGCTTAAAAACCCGCCGTATTCAATTCACCATTGATCTGCTGCCTGCCGATGCGATCGGCGGTCAGGTGTTTCATCCGCAGGAACAAAAATTTGTGTTTCATCCGGGGCCTTTGTTTTCTCAGATGGTGATGGCCGATGAATTAAACCGCGCCAGTCCCCGCACCCAAAGTGCGCTGCTACAGGCGATGGAGGAGGGCGAAGTGTCCGTGGACGGAACCACGTGGCCTTTGCCAAAGCCTTTCTATGTGATCGCGACCCAGAATCCGCATCAGCAAACCGGAACGTTCCCGCTGCCGGAAAGTCAGCTGGATCGTTTCCTGATGAGCTTGGAACTTCATCACGCTTCGAAAGAAACCGAAGTGCGTCTGCTGCAGGGGGAAGACCCGCGTGGAAGACTGCAGAAAATTTCGGCCCTCTTTACTGACGGCGAAATTGAAAATGCACTTAGCGCTGTGCAATCCGTGACCGTGTCGCCTGTGGTGGCCGGATACATTGCCGAGATCTTAGAGCGTTCCCGCCGTGCGGGCTTTGAAGGGGCACCCCTTTCCACTCGCGCCGGCATGGCTTTGGTGCGGGCCGCGAAAGCGTGGGCGTTCTTGGAGGGACGTGACTATGTTCGTCCCGATGATGTTCAACAGGTTCTGGTTCCCGTACTAGGACACCGACTGGGAGGAAATCATGGCATCAAGCGAGGTCGTGAGTGGGCCCATGCCCTTCAAAAAGCGACTCCAGTCCCTGTTTAAGAAAAAGAAAAGAACCTACATTATGCCATCCGGATTCGGGTTGGCGTTTGGGGCCATGGCCCTGACGTTGTTCTTTTTGGCCGTGGGGTATGCAAACAATCTGATTTATATCTTCGTGTTCTTTTTGATCTCGGTCGCGTTCACCGGGATTCTTCTGACCAATAAAAACATGGATGTCGTGCAGGTCGAGGGACTTGAAAACGAAGAACTTTTTTCCGGCGAGGAAGGGCTGCTGCGAATTTCATTGGAAAATCTTTCCGTGACTCCGGCCTGGGATGTGGAAGCAGTGTTGGGTAAGGATAAAAACACGATTCGCAAAACGTCCATCAAACCCTTGTCTCATGGGAACTTGCAGATTCCTTATCGTCCTGCCACCAGGGGCTGGGTGAAACTTCCGCGCATCACTTTGCAAAGCACTTATCCTTTTGGACTTTTGCGTGCGTGGAAATACATGGCCTCCGAGGATTCTGTACTGGTGTACCCGGCACGTTTGGGGGAAAAACAATTTCCCACTGATGCGGTGGCCGGAAAAGGGCAGCAGGCCACGGGACTGTTTCGTGATCATCGCAATTTTCAAAGCGCGGACTCACTTAGTCGTATCGACTGGCGCGCCAGTGCCCGAAGGCAGGATCTGCTGGTGAAAAACTATGAAGAGCCTGAAAAGCCCGCTTTGCATTTCAACTGGGAGCAGACGGAAAACTTGTCGGACTCTGAGGCCCGCATCAGTCAGTTGTGTCTGTGGGTGGATGAAGCTGAACGACAGGGCTTTCAGTATTCATTAAGCATCGGCCCGCAAGAGATCAAACTAAACAAAGGCCCGCATCACCGGGAAGAGTGTCTGACGTTGCTGGCGCTCGCGCAGGCCGAGGCCTTGTCATGAAAAGGCAGTTCTACGCACAAACCTCCCTGGCATTTTCCTTTATCACCGCGATGGTGATGGTGGGACTTGAAGTGTCCCCGTGGGTGGCGTTGTTTTCGCTGGGTCTTTTGATCTGGAAGTGGGGAGTTGAAAAACTTCACTGGAAAAACCTTTCGCGCAAAGTGACGGGGGGATTAAGTGTTTTGTTGCTGGCGCAGATTCTGGTGCAGTACCGGACCCTGATTGGTCAGGATCCTTCGTACACATTTTTGCTGGGTCTTTCCGCCTTGCGTGTGATGGATTATGAAAATGAACGGGATCATCGTTTCCTGGTGCTTCTGGGTTTTGTTCTGATTTCCATCAAAGCCCTGTTCAGTCTGGATATCTATTGGATCGTTCCTTCGGGTCTGGCGTTTGCGGGTTTGTGGTATTCATTGTTGTCACCAGAACTTCCTCAGCGCGGAAAGATTCTATTAAAGGTCTTTGCGCTTTCAGTTCCGGGTGCGGTGGTGTTGTTCTTTGCGTTTCCAAGATTCGTGCTTCCGTGGGCGATGTCGCGTGGGGAAGCCACGGGACAGATTGGTTTTAGTGAAGAATTAAACCCCGGGCGCGTGGCGGAACTTGCCGGCGTGGCCAATATGGTGTTTCGTGCGAAGCTTTCTGATTTGCCGATAAAATCCGGTCAGGAACTTTACTGGCGTGGATCGGTGCTGATGAATTCCCGGGGTTTAAGCTGGCGACCGGGAATGCTCGGGATCAAACCACGCAGTGAAGCTGAAGTTGATAAACCCACCGACAAACACTATGAAGTCGCCCTGGAACCCCATGCGAACACTTTCTTGTTCGTGCTTGAGGGCACTGAACAGGTGCAGCTTGAAATCGGAAACTCGTTTTCACTGAACGCCTCGGTGTTTCGCAGTGCCCGGCCTTTGATGACCACGACCGTGTATCGCGGGCGCTGGAATGAAAGCTTCCTTGATCGTCAGACCCCGGATGAAGAGTATCTGAAAATTCCGGAACTGCGCGGGCAGGTGGCCGACTGGGTGAACACCACCAAAGAAAAGCACCCAACACCGGCGGCAAGGATTGAAGCTTTGCAGGCTTTCTATCAGGGAAATGACTTTACCTATACTTTGAATCCCGGTGCTTATGGTGGAGCGAACGAACTGGAATCGTTTTTGTTCTATCGAAAACGCGGCTTTTGTGAACACTTCGCCGGCAGTTACGCGACGCTTGCCAGGGCTTTGGGGGTTCCGGCCCGGGTGATCGTGGGTTATCAGGGTGGCAGATACAATCCGATGGGGGAGTTCTGGCGGGTCAGTCAGCGTGATGCCCATGCCTGGGTTGAAATCTTCAACGACGGCCGATGGCAGCGGGTGGATCCCACTCAATGGGTGGCGCCGTTACGTTTGGTGATCGGAGCCGAGGATTTCTTCAATCTGTCGGAAGAAGATCAGAAGGTGTTCGCACGGGATATCCAATGGCGCCCAAAAACGGGCGATGGCATCACGCTGTGGGACCGCGTGGGCTTTTTGATGGATGATCTGAACTATCGGTGGACCTACTTCCTGGTCGACTTCGATCGCACTTCGCAAAAAAGCTTCTGGCAAAGTCTGATTGATTTAAAGTTACAACTTGTTGTGGGTTTGATCTTCGTGGTGGCTCTTTGTGTTTTGATTTTCCGCAGTCTTTTCAGAAACAAAGGTTTACTGAGCGAAGAACAAGTTTTGTATCACGCGGTTTTAAGCTGGGGTAAAAAGCAGGAAACTTTCCCGCAAGACGCCGAAACCCCGCTGCAGTATCTGGAGCGTTTGGGGAAAGAGCATCCCTCCAAAAAAGCCATCTTAAGCAAGGTCAGTGACTACTATGACCAGAAGGCTTATGCAAAAAAGGATCTTTCCGGGGAAGGATCCAAGATCTTGGCGGAATGGAAAGAGGCCTGCCGGAATTAGATATCGTGCTGACGAAGCGCATTGATCCCTGATTTGAAACCGATGCGCACGATGCGCGCCAGGATTTCCGGATTCAAGCTGAAGTGATCAACAAAGAACATCTCATAGTTCTGCGGGCGCGGAGCCACATAGATGTAATCCACTTCCGGACGATAGTTCACACGATTCCTAATGATTTCAAGGATCTTGTCCCGGTGTTCGCCCGGCAAGTTCTGCTGCTTGAAATAACCATCGACCGCATTGTAGATACCGCGGATGTCGTTTTTATACTGGATATGACGGGTGATCTTCTGCTGCACCACCTGGTAAAGCGCCTGATTGGCGATCAGGGGAATACCATAGTCATGAAGTGAGCCCATCTCTTTGGTGTAGTGATAAGGCTGAATGGAATATGAGGAAATCACCAGATCAGCTCCATAGTCCGCCGCCACGTGGGTGGAAAGCGTGTCGCGAATCTCGCCGTCATAATAGAAGATTTCTTTACCGTCCGGGCGTTTGATTCCGTACGGAGAAAACACCGGAGGCAAAGCCGTCGAACAAGCCACCGCATCACTGATGGTCGCATAGTTGATGTACTTGGTGGTGTCTGTTTTGAATGACTCGGGGAAGTTCCCGAAGATGGCCTTACGGGTGTGGTTCAGCTGAGTTCCGATAATGAAGAGCTCAACCCCCAAACGGGCAAAGTCATTATCGACCAGAACTTCTTTGCGCAGATAGTTCTCGATCCCTTTGGTTGAAAACAGACCGTTTAGTTTCAAACCGTTTTTCAAAATGGATTCAAGGCCCCCGGTGACCAGGGCTTTTTCCATGATCGAACGCGGGATGAATTTCATCAGGCCGGAAGAGTTTAAGTTAAACAGACTGCGATAAGAAATCGGCTTCAGATAACGAAGGTCGGATTTATCAAAGGTGGGGTCTGACCCCGAACCAACCTGGAAAGCGTTGATCAAAGATTCCACTGGATAACCAGCAGCAAGAACCGAAGCGACAAACGCCCCGGCGCTGGATCCGACATAAAGACGGATCGTCATCGGATCATCGGACCCGAAGTTCTGACGCACCATCTCTTTGGTGCCGCCGGCAAATTTGAATCCCTTTTCTTGAAGGGCCAAGCAAACCCCGATGTGGAAGGCGGCGGCTTTGATGCCTCCACCACTTAGAACCAGGGCGACTTTCTTTTTATCTCTGATACGCATATAGCTAATTTAAATTATCGGGTCTTTGGTCAAAAGGAGCAAAGAATTCTTTTATTCCACCAGAAATCCATGACTTAGGGTTGCGTAGTCAGACTTTGGTCCAGTGAATAGGCAATGATTAACCAGATCAAGGTCCTGAATTTAGTTGAATTTGAGTAAGTGTTCACACAAAATTTGACAGACTGAAGTCCTGTGATAATGTTGACTACGCAGGCTGAGTAGGGATACCACCTTCCTAAAAGGCTAGCTACTGAAGCTTCGGCGCCACCGAGGCAGAAAGTATAAGAGGATTTAATGAACGTTGAGAGCTACGGTTCTTGGTTACCGCTAACGGACTACTCTACTAAGTACAAAATTAGTGTGAGTACCCTCCGCCGACGAATCAAAGCCGACGACATTAAATTCCGCTTTGAAGACGGCAAGTACTTCATCATGGACGAACCGATGGGTACCCATCAAAGAGTACATCGCCCCTCCCAAGAAAGCGACCTGGCTTTGGTGGGTGCTCATCAAGGAATGATGAAAGGTTATGAAATGGCCACTTCAAAGGACGAAACAAAGACCGCAGACCTTGCCGACAAAGTGGTAAAGGTGAAAAACGATGAGCCCATTCTGACAGCGGCCAACAAACTGCTGAATGAGCTCAAGAAGGCCTACACCCAGATCCTTCATGAAAAAGAGGAGCAAATCCTCCATCTGAAGGAAGAAGTGACGGACCTGAAAACTCTTGTTCGTGTTCTTGAATCCGAAAATGACCGTCTAAAAGGTTTTAAACAATAAGAAAAGGGCTGAGAGATCAGCCCTTTTTTATTTCAGGCGTTGATCGTTCCCGGGTTCCGGGTGTTCAGGATTTTGGCTATTTTGCAGGCAAAACCCACAGAGAAGTTGCCACTGTCTGCAGAAAGGGCCGAACCCAGGCTTTTTTTGACTTCGTCTATCTCCGGTCTTTTTTCCCCCATTCTTACCTGAGTTCTATTGTCCAGTTCCCAACACAGCCGAACCAGCATGGATTCTTCCGTTAGTTTGTCGGATCGTGGGCGATGTGGAAAACCTTTTTGATCGGATCTTTCATGGCTCATAAGAATCATGTCTTTGATGGTCTCTGTCAGTGGAAGCCGTCGGGACAGGCAATTGTTGAGACTGAAGATAGGGTGTTTATGATATTCCATCTGCTCTTCAGCGTTGAGCTGGCCCATTTGATTGTTGCGCACCTTGCGAGCGGTGGAGGGGCTGAACTCCAGGTAACCAATATCCGCCAGCAGGGCTCCGATCATGACTTCTTCCGCCAGGCCAATCTGATTTTGGGAACTCAGAATTCCGGCATAGGCGGAAATGGCGGGTGATCTTTCAACAGAACCGAAGTCACCCACCGCAGAACTGGCCACCACTTTCCAGGGGTCCGGTGTACTGATCAGGGAACTGTGCAGTTCATAGGCAAACTTTCTGCAAAGCTCATAAACTTCTTTTCCTGCGGCGAAGGATGATCCGGAGCTTTGATCGCTGATAAGCAGAGTCAGATCCAAAAAGCTCTGATTGAGCTGTAAGAATTTGGAGCGGCATTGACGAAGCAAACCCGCCTCGTCTTCTGCACGTATGCTGTTGGTGTATTCCAACCAGGCACCAAGATCTTTGCGGGGAATGAACAAGTCACCAGCGGACGAATATTTTTCCAGAAACTCTTTGTTCAGTCTTGAATCTGGTTTAAGGACTTTCAGAAAACGTCGATTCATGGGGAGCAGGTGATACAAAGCAAAAGACAATTCCGTGTCCTCGATCAAATCCAGCGTCTTAACGGGTATAAAGGCAGAGCGTATCACCTGGCTTAGCGCAAATTCGGTTTTACAAGAAGAATAGTACTCACTCTCCATCATCACCAAAGAGGCTCCTGAAGTTTTGGCGATTCGCGCATCCTCCGGCGTCAACTTGGAGCTGATGACCGCTAGAATATAACTCTCCGGAGCTCCCTGCCGAGCGACCTGCACAAGACCCGCCACTTCATTTGGTTTTTCAAGAAAGCTGCAGTCCAACACGACGGACGTAATGTTTTTGAAGCTCTCAGCCTCTGTAAAGAAATCTTCATCACTTCGAAAGACGTGAAATTCAAACTGAAAGGACGTCGACAGATCTTTGGCTCTTTCACAAAACTTTTGATGAGGGGAAATAATGGCTAAATCAAGTGTGCGCATAATCAACCTCTAAGAAGATCATGCGCTTAGGTGGACTAAATATACACTGGGCTTGGTCTAAGATCCCGGGAGGGTTTCGTGGAATTAATCAAATTAAACAAATCTGCGACTTTGTCTATTGGCAACTGAGCGGTCGCTTTAAATTCAAATTCTGGGAAAAGACCGTGCGCTGGCGGCTGATGTTGGTTTTGATATCTCCGACAGTTTGTCCTTGGTTTCGTTTCATATAATTTTCCGAAGCATCCAGCTTCAGATCAAAAAGCACCGTATTAAAGCAGACATTATTAGCCGCATTCAGCATATCCGGGATGAAGTTCGCCGGCTCCACTCGAAGGCCCGATCTGGTCGCCAGGTAACCGATCTTGAAAGAGTTGATCGTGAAATCCACGTGGGGGTTTTGCAAAAGCACGGTTTCAGCCCGGGTGTTTTCATCCAGCTTGATCAAACTGCGATCGCTTTTTCGTAAACACAGATAATAAGTATTAGACGAATACACTTCCGTCCCGGTGATAAAGACCGAGGTTTTCGGCGTGATGCTGCTGCCGTTGGCGGTGGGCGGGGACTTCAAAATCACACTCACATTGTTAAACTTGATGGGGTTCCCCGCCGAGTCCACCCGTGGCTGGTCATCGTAGGGATCCAAAGTCGCATTCAAGCGCATCGTGTGGGTGGACACCATGTAGCGGCGGATGTACCGGCGATCGGCATCGACCAGAACAAGTTCCCGCGGCGATTTCGAAGTCCCGAACATGGAGCTGGTGGTGGCATCCGCCGTCAGGCGCAGTTCATGAGAGCTGCCGGTTTTATTCACATCAGCCATTTCAGACCAGGCGCGAAGCACACGTTCTGAACGCTGCTTTCGATCCAAAGTGGTGTAGCGGATGACCGACCCCGTGGAATCGTTCAGGCACACCGACGGTTCAAGGCCGGGTGTCAGAGAGGTCAGCCCGAAATAGGCAACACTGGAAGCTGAGGTCAGATTTTCCACCGGATCAAAACGGATGACATTACGGATGTCGCCTTCGGCATTTTTTAAAGCCATCGACATTTCAAGCTGTCCACCGGACCAGACTTCCAAATTGCGCTGCTCGGAAAAGAAGTTGTGAATCAGATAGGTCACAATCCCGATCACCATCGTGGAAATGCTTACCGCCAGTAAAAGCTCCATGACGGAGAATCCAGAGTTCTTCTTCATCGTTTAAACAGAGTCACCTGATTGTGAATCAGGCGGGCTCCGGCTCCGCTGGAATACCCGCGCACATGCAGGGTCACTTTTTTCAGTGTGTTGGAATATTTTGGAAGCTTCAACGACGGAGAACTGAAATCCGCACTGATACTGGTGGCAGGCTCAACCTCCCATACAACTTGAATGCTGTCTTTGGAGGGCTCCGGAAGTCCGCACAGCGGCGGGTTTCCGGCTTGAGTCACTTCGTTTTGAAATTCAGTCTGGTAATTGTATGTCCGAACGATGCAATTCCCGGGAAGGGGGATATCTGTGACCGCGCGGCCTTTCAGCTCGATGGCGTTGTTGGTCAGAATTTCTTTGAGGATGATAGAGCGATCCACTTCGGATTTGTGAGTGCGATTGGAAAGAGTCAGCTGCATCAGTACTGTCAAGCTGATCAGGGAAATCCCGATTGCAACAAGCACTTCAACCAGCGTCATGCCGGAATTGTTCAGAGGTTTCATATGCATCTATTGTCGGGTCTCCAGAATAGGCTGGTCAATCCCGATGATAGAGCCCAGGTTGCGGTAATCCACAGGTGGATCAGCATGAACAAAGATATAGCGTCCGTTATTCACTGATGGTTGAGTGCCATAGTAATCCGGCTGACTGGAGTATGCTGCTTCCCGGTGAGTCAGGTTGGCCACAAGACAGGGCGTTCCCGGCGCCATCGGATTGTAATAAGCAGAGCTGGTCCATTGCATGTTTTTATGGGCCAGAGAAAACTGCGTTCCATAGTTTCCGCGCGTGTCGGTCACGGTGTGAAGTGGAGTGTTCAGATTTCTTTTTCCTGAAGGAACAAAATCATCAAACGTCGTGTACATGCGAATGCCGGTGAAAACCAGATCAGATTCCTCGCGAGTGGCATTAAGACCCGCAGCCCGCTGCACCCAGAAGATCGCAGGATAGTAGGATCTTGGGAAACGATCCGTGACACCATTATAGTATCTGGAACTGAGCGGAGGAATCGGAGAATTCGGTGCTGAATGATAAGGGGGAATATTGGCCGTCGTCAGAATGTCGTTGCCAGGAACCGGAGTCAGAGTGTGTCCCGCCATGGAAACCATACACAGATTGGAAGGGAACTGACTGTCGGTGGAATCAGGTCCGCTCCACAGGCCTCTCATTACAAAAGGATTTGAGGTGTCGATATTGGCATTGGTGATCAGACTGACATTTTCCATGCGGAAGGTGCGATACCCATAGCGGAAGCCGTCGTTTTCCTGGCGAATGTAATCTGTATAGTTGTGCAATACAGGCCGAATCTGTCCGCTGACAACGGGCCAGTATCCCTGCAAATAGTTGTAGGTGGCTGGAACATATTGGGGACTCAGCAAGTGCACGCGTTCTGGCGACAGCAAAACCATCGGCAGCGGTTCTTTGCCCGCATTCGTGGCATCAGCATTAAAGACCACTTCGCGCAATCGTCCTGGATCCGTGTCCAGTGGTGAAGTGTTGTCCTGCTGATATCCGCGCAAGGCCAGAGTGTCTTCGGAAACAACCCACAAAGAAAAATTCTTTCTTGCCGCATTCGCCGACAGAGATCCCAGCATCAAACCCTGAGAGGCGGTCTGGCGAATCTCGGTGGGAACTTTTGTGTAAACTACACGACGAAGCAGGCGCTCTTTCAAGGCTGGATTCGTCAGTTGCCCCGGGTTGAAGTTGTTCAGGGCCAAGGAGTTCATGTCGATGGCGGAAACCTGCCCACAGACGTTGGATCCGGAACTGGTGGCATATTTTTTCTGGAACTCCAGATCCCAGATGTCGCAATCCTGATAAGGGCTGGTGGGGGTGCTGATGACGGTGCCGCACGCTTGCGCATCTTCTTCAAGCGCTTCCATGTTATCCCAGTTCAAACTTGGAGAAGGAATTTCTTCCGCATCCGCGGTGAAAAGAGTTCCTTCAAGTCCTGCATCCTGACGCCATTTGGAAAAACCGCGCGGGAAGTGTTCGGAATGAGAACAGATCTTTTTAGTCGTGCCCGCATCGGATCTGGAAATACAGGTGGCATCAATACGGATACCAAAGCCGTTGGCACCACCCCAGGCGTAGTTAAAGATGCTGTAGCGATCCGGATTATTAAAGTAAGTCCCTGAATCTGTCGCGGACCATGATTGTAGGGGAGGTGTCCCGCCAAACAGGGCAATCGGATAAACCTCGCTGGCCACCGAGGCCTTGCTAAGCGGGCCCGGGGTGGCGTCAATCACCTGCTGCTTTAAGGTCTGTGCTTTGCTGTAATCACGAGTGACCACGACGGAAGATGCGCCAAACTGTGAGTGATGGGTGTTGGGAGTTCCTAAATCTGCCGCATATGGTGCCAGCAGGGTTTCGATGTTGTTGCCGACGGGATTTGGCTTGGGAATGCTGTACTGGATATAATGCATGCCCCCGCCAAACTGAATGCGGTCCCCTTGAATGATCGTACCCCATTCACCCGGCCAGCCAGCTGGTGAGCCGTTCCAGTCCATGTGACTGTTCGGGCGGTGGATGTTGCCACCAAACTGCAAAGGGCCCTTGGTGTAAATACGCCGATCGCGCGCAATGAGGGCGGTGGGATATTTTTCATTGTACAGACGACGCAAGGTCATCGTGTTCGGAGAGTTTGAGAACAACAAGTAGTCCGACACATCCAGAATCTTGATGCGTTTGATATAGAACGCCTTCAGATCGCGGTACTGACCTTCCGAGATCAGTTCATAGTTCTTGGTGGTGAAATTGTACTTGGCTGAAACTTTCCACTTCATGCCGCCGGCAAGTTCGCCCTCGACATTGAAGTCCTCCGACTTCAGACAGGCGTTGTCCGGTGGCGGTTCCCACATGCGTCTTTGCAAAGCCGCTTCCATCACGGCAAAAGCTGACGTGGTGACCTCGTTCAAAAGCACCTGATCGTAATCTTTGGTTTTATAGTCGTAGTTGCGTTTGTGGATATCAGCCGAATTCAGGACGGAAATAGTCCCGATAGCACACAATACAGTTACGAACAGAAGGGTGCTTTGCCCCAGGCGGTTGAGTGTCATTACTTACAGAGTATGACTGTTAGTTGTTTAGCACAAGTTACAGGGGGTGTTTCTGGTCTTGCAGTGACAGAAAGTGTGTCATCACGAGACACATTCACGAGTGTGATTCCAAATAGACAGAAGGCCGGGTTTACCGGCCTTCTGACGTAACATCACATTTTAGGGAGGGGCGATGTCACTTGCGGTTTACGCCGCAAGAGTTTTGGTCTTTTTAGGGTCTTTCTTCGCGACAGGCTTTTTCTCCTGACCTTTTGCCGACTTGTCGAAGGCGACTGCGAAGACTTCATCCAGATTCTCTGCAAGGATGAAGTTGATCTTGTCCTTGAACACCTTAGGGATATCAGCAAGATCCTTTTGGCAAGCCATCGGGATGATGATGTTTGTAATACCCAGGTTCAAAGCGGCAAGACACTTCTCACGGATACCACCGACAGGCAGTACGCGTCCCTGCAAGGTCACTTCACCAGTCATCGCGATATCGTGACGAACCGGAGTGCCTGTCATCAAACTCACAAGAGCGGTCGTGAGTGTGATACCTGCAGATGGACCGTCTTTCGGGATCGCACCGGCTGGCAAGTGCACATGCACATCGTACTTTTCAAAGAAGTCTTCTGGGATACCCAGTTCTTCCTGGTGAGCACGAGCGTAAGACATTGCTGCGTGAGCGGACTCTTTCATCACGTCGCCAAGCTGGCCCGTCAATGCTAGATGTCCTTTACCTTTCATTTTCAAAGCTTCGATAGTGAGAACTTCACCACCAGCTTGTGTCCAGGCAAGACCTTGTACCACGCCCACTTGAGAGTCGGCGATTTTGTCGTCGCGCTGGAATCTTGGAGGACCCAGAAGCTCCGGAACTGTTGTGGCATTTACTTCCACAAAGTTTGTTTCTTCCATGACCACCATCTTAGCCACTTTACGGCAGACGGAACCCACTTCACGCTCCAGGTTACGAAGACCCGCTTCGCGAGTGTAGCCTGCAATCAGGTATTTGATACCTTCATCGGTGAACTTGATATTCTCTTCTGTAATACCGTTGGCTTCGATCTGTCTCTTGATCAGATGTTTTTTCGTGATCAACAGTTTGTCATTCTCGGTGTAACCAGGAATGTTCAGGATCTCCATACGGTCACGCAAAGCTGGTGGGATATTTTCCAACACGTTGGCTGTTGCGATGAACAACACATTTGAAAGGTCGAAGTCGACATTCAGATAGTTGTCACGGAAAGTTGCGTTTTGTTCCGGATCCAGCACTTCCAGCATCGCTGCAGAAGGGTCACCACGGAAGTCAGAACCCAGCTTGTCAATTTCATCCAGTACGATCACTGGATTGCTTGTTTTTGCCTGACGAAGAGCCTGGATGAT
The DNA here is from genome assembly GCF_048286975.1 of Bdellovibrio bacteriovorus. Lineage (GTDB taxonomy): Bacteria > Bdellovibrionota > Bdellovibrionia > Bdellovibrionales > Bdellovibrionaceae > Bdellovibrio > Bdellovibrio bacteriovorus_H. The sequence continues at coordinate 872,713 of NZ_JBLVRT010000001.1, forward strand.
TTTACCCGGCATCGCGCCCACATAAGTGCGGCGGTGACCACGGATCTCCGCTTCATCCTTCACGCCGCCCAGAGCGATACGGAAGTATTCACGGCCCATCGCACGAGCGATGGATTTACCTAAGGAAGTTTTACCCACGCCTGGAGGACCGCCGAAGCACAGGATTGGTCCTTTCAGGTTTGGTTTCAGCTTGCGAACCGCCAGGAATTCCATGATACGGTCTTTGGCTTTTTCCAGTTCATAGTGATCTTCATCAAGAATTTCTTTGGAGCGCTTCAGATCGATGTGATCTTCAGATTTTTTGCTCCAAGGAAGATCCGCCATCCAGTCAAGGTATGTACGAACCATTGTGGCTTCAGATGCATCCGGGTGCATACGCTCCAGACGGCCCAGTTGTTTCAGGGCTTCTGCTTCCACATGAGTCGGCATGCCGGCGTTCACCAGCTTTTCACGCAACTCATCCATTTCTTCTGATTTGGAGTCGCCTTCTCCAAGCTCATTCTTTATAGCCTTCATCTGCTCACGCAGGAAGTATTCACGCTGGGACTTGGACATGTCGTCCTTGGCGCCCGTGCGATTTTTGGATTGAGTCTGCATCACTTCAAGTTCTGCAGCCAGAATCTCGTTAACCAGTTTCAGTCTTTCTGTCGCATCAGAAGTTTCCAGAACCTTCTGTGCGTCCTGAACTTTGATGCCCAGGTTGGAAGCGATAAGGTCAGCAATGCGACCTGGATCAGAAACATCGTCCAATACCAGCAGGATGTCCGGAGAAAGAGGGCGGCCCAGAGCGATGATGCGCTCGATGTGCTCTTTCGCGGTTCTGATCAAAGCTTCGTTTTCAACAACAGTTTTTTGAACCGGTGTTTCTTCGATCTTTTCAACAGCCACTTCAAAGGAAGGGGAGGTTTTGGTGAAATTCTTCACGCGGCCTTTTGCGACACCTTGGATAAGGATTTTCACGCGACCGTCGGAAAGTTTTCTCATTCTCATGATCATCGCCACTGTACCAACAGTGTAGATGTTGTCTGGAGATGGATTTTCTTCAGTGATGTCTTTCTGGGAAGCCAGGAAGATCAGGCGATTTTTTGCCAAAGCTTCTTCAACTGAGCGGATCGAAGCGTCTCTGCCTACGAACAAAGGAATGATCATGTAGGGGAATACTACGATGTCTCTCACAGGTAGCATGGGAAGGGTCTGTGGGATTTCTAGGACTTTATCGTCAAAACTCATACCGCTCCTCCGCGTGATGCGGGAATTTATGTTTCTGGTATGAGTCTTCTCGGTGTGAGACAGTTTTTTCTAAACTGCAATCGTTGATTAATTTAAAAAATTGGACTGACATCCATGTCAGCGGACCTCATCCAATGAGTTTAAATAGGAATGTTATTGGAACAGGCCCGTCTGGCTTTCTTGTTCTTCCATGCAGTCAATACAAAGGGCTGTGAAAGGTCGTGCTTGCAGGCGGCGGGCATTGATAATTTCCGTGCAGGATTCGCACTGGCCGTAGGTCCCGTCAGCAATTTTCCCCAAAGCTCTTTCGATCGCGTACAAAGCTGTACGGTCACGTTCGTGCAGATGAATGGAAATATTATTGGAGATATCCTGAGAAGCGGCTTCCGCTTCATCCGCAACCGCAGCCATGCTGGATTGCTCCTCTTTAAATTCATGTGATTTATTGAGGATCGTGCTCTTTTGGAAGAGCAAGGATTCTTTCAGATTTTGCAGTTCAGTTTCAGTCAACTCTGTGAGTTCGGTTGCGTTCATCTCACCCCCCGATATGATGATCCTTGGCCGAAAATTGATCGCATATTACGGGGGAATGATTATCTGTCACTAAAAATGCACAGCGTGATTATTTATCGCGCAAACTTACGACTTACCGCTTCTCGCATCTCGGCACCTTCGATGGACAAGCGGGTCCATGGAATTGCCAGCAACCTTTCAGATTCGATAGCTTCCTCGGTCTCTTCGCAGATGCCGAAGGTACCTTGCTCGATACGTGCCAGGGCCATCTCGATCTCGACCAGTTGATTTCTCATGCGTGCTTGGGATATCAAAAAAGAATGTTCTTCGATGTGGGCGACAGATTGATCTGCTTCGTCACCGCCACGCTCCGCATGGACCAGTTCGCGCTGGGCTGTTCTGAAACGATTCAAAACATCCTGTTTCGCGGTTAGAAGTTTTCTTCTGCACTCCATCACTAAGTTTTCAGAAATACGACTTGTCATAACAACCCCCTTCTAAAGATTTGCGACTCTCTTGGTCGCTGGTGTTCCTAAGACAGGGCACCGCAAGAAGGGGGTTAAAAAATCGTCATTAAATTAACTTATAGATACTATTTGCGGACTTTAAGGGGAATTACTTCGCCTTTTTCAATAGTTAGAGCGGTCACCGGGCGCTCGATTTCGCGCTCAGCATTAATACTGAGGTTTCCTAGCGATCCTGGGAACTTATTTAGCTGCCCCAGTTTCTGCACCAACTCCTCACGGGAGCTGGCTCCGGCGGCAATCAGCTGACGCAGGATCAGACCAGCATCATAAGCCTGGATTTCAATCAGGGAAGGCGGTTCATTGTACAGGCTGCGGTATTCGTTCACAAAACGCGAACGATCCTGATTCGCCGGAGTCATGCTGTCGACGAAGATCAGATTCTGCGAAAAATTCCCGGCGCGTTTGGCGATGTCTTTCGTGTTCCAAAGATTGGTTCCCAAAAGCTTCACGCCGCGCACATCATTATAAGACAGCATCGCTGAGATCTGTCCCATCGCACGGGCCGAGTCGGGGATAAAGATCGCATCAAAGTCCGTGATCGGCGGCAGCACGTTTTCAAGATTGCTTTGGCGAACAGAGTGTTTTTTTCCAGAGGACTGAAGCTCTTTCAAACGCAGATTGAATTCATCCTGACGGGCTTCGCCGAAGTAAGTTCCCACCAGACGCTGCACCACCAGACGGAAGTCGGTCTCTTTCACGGAATAGGTCTGAACCGCTGTGATCTCACCACCACGGGCCAACACTTCATCCCAGAAGATATTGGTGAATTCAATGCCGTAAGGATCGTTCGGGTAAAGCACCGCGAACTTTTTCATGCCCATGTCTTCCATCGCCGTGCGAACCAGGGCGCGCACCTGCATACCGCTGGTCAGAGAGTTTCTAAATACTGTCGGGCCCACTTCGGTCAAACCGGAGCGCTGGGAAAGGGCGATGGTCGGCACACCCAGCTCATCTGATTTTGCGGCCACGGCAGGAGCGGTTTTTGAAAGTAAACTTCCCACGATGGCAATAACGTTGTCTTCTTTCACCAGGCGTTCGACTCCGCGACGGGCGGAATCAGGATTGCCTTCACTGTCCATCACCGCCAATTGGAAGCCCGAGCCCGGAATATGCAGCCCCAGGCCCATTTCAAGGCCGCGCAGCGCTCTCTGCCCTACAGGGGCGTTACGGCCACTCAGTGGCAGCACCACGCCCACGGTCTGGGACTTCACGTTCTTTGCTGAATCCAGCTGCAGGATGATTTCCTGAGCTCTCAGGGCCAGATCGCTGCCCGGAACAAATTCAGTCACCGAATTAAAGTACATCTTGGCATCGGACGTGTCTTTTTTGTCCAAAGAGATTTCACCCAGACGGAACATCGCGTGTCCGCGCAGGAAGCCAAAGTCCGATTCATCGGCAACGTCTTCCAGCTGATCTTCATTGAGTTTATTTTCAACAATGTCGATGGCCTTCAGACGGTAAGATTCCTGATCGGCCTTGCTGGGCGCCTGCACAGCCTGATTCACCAGGGATTTTAGTTGCCCCAGCACATCCGTTGACGGTGCGCCAGGAACACTCAAGGGTTCACTTTCAATCTGCTCAGGAGGTTTGCCGGTGGTCAGACCGCCCACGGCTTTTGGCTTTTTTCCGGTGGAGGCGGTGGTCGCCGCAGGCTTCATCGGAGCGCGTTTGGTAGCCACTGTCGTACAGGAAGCCAGAAGACCGGCCGTCAGCAAGAGTGAAAAGTAGGGTTTCATTTACGCGTCCTCATCAGTTGTGCGACTTTATCCTGGAAGGCCTTCACCAAAGGACTTGTGTCCGTGGTTTTGGCAAGTTCTTCCACCAGTTCTTTTTGTTTGTTGCTAAGACTGCTCGGAGTGTCCACCAGAACGCGCACAAGCATGTCGCCGGATCCGAAGCCACCCAGTTTCGGGAAGCCTTTGCCCTTCAGTCGGAACGTCTGCCCGGAGTGTGTTCCCGGAGGAATACGAATCATGGCTTTTCCGGTCAGGGTCGGAACCTCGATGTTCGTTCCCAAAATTGCATCGGTGTAGACAATCGGAAGATCCAATGTCACATCGTTTTCGTTTCGTTTGAACAGCGGGTGTTCCTGAATGTTGATAATCACGTACAGGTCACCGGCAGCAGCACCCCCGGAAGCATCCCCTTCGCCTGCCAGTTTCAGGCGCTGGCCTTCTTTTACTCCGGCAGGAACATTGACAGAAAGTTTGGCAGGCTCTTCGCGGCCGCCACGCTGGCGCATGAAGCTGATGACTTTTTCGCTGCCCAAGGCGGACTCTTCAAAAGAGATATTCAGCGTATAGCGCAGATCCGTACCCTTGCTGGGACGACGGGCACGCGCTCCGCCAGGTCCTGCACCCGGGCCGCGGGCATTGCCAAAGATTTCGCCAAAGACATCACCGAAGATGTCCTGGAACGGATCACCACCCGCACCGGCTCCAGCACCGCCAGCTCCGGCGCCACCAAAGCCGCCGAATCCACCGGCACCACCGAACGGGCCGCCGGCTCCGCCGAAGCCCTGGGCCCCGGCGTGACCGAACTGGTCGTACATTTCGCGTTTTTTGGTATCACTCAAGACTTCGTAGGCCTCGGTGATTTCCTTGAATTTTTCCTCGGCCTTTTTATCGCCGGGATTTTTATCCGGGTGATACTGCATAGCCAGCTTGCGATAAGATTTTTTGATCTCATCAGCAGTGGCAGAGCGGGAAACATTCAAAAGGGAGTAAAAATCTTTTTTAGACAAGCAGGTTCCTTACTCTGGCTTCTTGGCAACAACCACTTGGCCAGGTCTGATCACTTTATCATGAAGTTTGTAAGGCTTTTTAAATACACGCACCACGTGGCCTGGAGCCATTTGGTCCGTCGCTTCGCTGCTCAGTGCCTCGTGCACAGTGGGATCAAACGGCGCGCCTTGCGCCGGGATTTCAGTGACATTGTGACGCTGAAGCAGAGACTTTAATTCCTGAGCGGTCATATCCACACCCTGTTTGAAGGTGTTGAAGTTCTCGGCACTCACATTCACACTCAAAGCGCGGTCAAAATTATCCACCACTTCCAGCAGGTCGCGCACCAGGCGCTCACCGCCGTACTTTGTCAGATCGGAACGTTCCTTGATCGCGTTGCGTTTGTAGTTTTCAAACTCAGCGCGCAGGTAAAGATAGTCGTTTTTGAACTTTTCAGCTTGTTCCTGAAGTTTCTGGATCTCAGAAGCGATTTCGGCATTTTCTGGATTAGGTGGATTGGAGTTTTGAGAGTTGTTTTCTTCTGACATGAGACTTCCTTTCGCAATACTTAAGATTGTGTATTCACGAAGCAATGTCAATGTCAGGGGGGCGGAAGAAAAACTCCTAGCCCCTTAGAAATCTTCTTGAAGGAAAGTCAGTTCCTGGAAAACACGGTTGCTCAGCACAAGGCCCTCACGCGTCAGTGACCAATGCCCGTTGTCAAAGCGAACCCAGGATTTTTGCTCCAGATTTTTCATGATTTGCAGGACCTTTTCGCTGATATTCTGCGGGAATTTGGCTTGCAGCTGCCCCACATTGAGTCCGCGCATCAGACGCATCGAAGTATGACAAAAGTCTGTAAGAGCCTGATGCATTTCCAGCACTTCCACCTGATTCGATGGCAGATGGCGCACCGGGGAATCAAATTCCTGACCGTCAAATGCCAGAATCTGCTTCTGGTATTCGTTGATGGAATTGATATTCCAGTAACGCGTGCCCCAGGCGGATTCCTTGGAATAAGAATGCGAGCTGAGGCCCAAACTCCAGTAGGGCTCATCCACCCAGTACAGCATGTTGTGACGGGATTCAAAACCCGGCAGGGCAAAGTTGGATATTTCGTACTGCTGAAAACCTTTGCGTGTCAGTTCGTCGGCGATGATGTCAAACATCTCAACTTGTTCATCGTCAATCGGGCGGCCTTTTGACAAAGGATGTCCGTCAGGAACTGTCAGACAATAAGGGCTGATGTGTTTCGCCCCTTGTTCAACGGCGATTTCCACATCCCGGCGCAGGCCTTCGACAGTTTGGGAAGGCAGGGCAAACAGAATATCAAAGCTGAAATTCACACCGTGGGCCCGAAGAAGGTCGAGAGTTTCCAGGGTCTGTTTTGCCGAATGTTCGCGGTGAACCATTTTCAACAGACGATCATCAAAGGTTTGAGCCCCCACACTGAAACGGTTGATGCCGTTATCCAGATAGGTTTTCAGTTTTTCTTTACTGACGGTTGCCGGATTGATCTCGATGGTGATCTCGGTGTCAGGTCTAGTTGTAAATCCATATCTACCCAGCTCTTTGATAATCGCTACAATGAGATTTGCAGGGATGAGGCTCGGCGTGCCTCCACCAAAGTAAATGGTGTCCAGACTTTGGGGAGTGTAATAGCGGTGCTTCTGGCGAATTTCCTTAAACAGAAGTTCGACGTACTGATCCGGTGGCAAAATCTTGCTTTGCTCATAGGTGGCAAAATCGCAGTAAGTGCAGCGCTGGATACAGTAGGGAATGTGGATATAGACGCCAAATGCCATGGGAGTTATGTAGAGTATGTCTAAGAAATTTCAACTAAAAAACGGTCTAAAAGTCCTTTTACTGGAAAGCCACAAGTCTCCGGTGGTCTCAGTGCAAATGTGGGTGAAAACAGGCTCGGCGGATGAAAAAAAGACCGAAGAGGGGATCTCTCACTTTATCGAGCATTTGGTGTTTAAGGGGACCCGCAAGTACAAGGTGGGCGAGATCGCGGCCACCGTCGAAGGCTCCGGCGGGGAGCTGAATGCCTACACCTCTTTTGACCAGACAGTATTCTATGTGACCATTTCCAAACAATTCTCGGATGTCGCTCTGGATGTGATCAGTGAAATGATGGGCTATCCCACTTTTGATCCACAAGAAATCGACAATGAACGCGAAGTCGTTCTGGAAGAGATCAAACGCGGGCAGGACAGCCCGGGTCGCAGAGCCAGTCAGCTGCTTTTCACCAACGTCTTCCAAAAAAGCCCTTACGGCATTCCGGTGATTGGTTATGACAAGGTCGTTAAAAAGGTTTCTGCCAAAAAAATCCGTGAGTTCTATCAGTCGCGTTATGTGCCATCAAATATGTTCCTGGTGGTGTCCGGTGACTTTGATTCCAAAGAAATGAAGAACCGCGTGCAGCAGATGTTTGGCGGTTTTGCGCCGTACAAACTGCGTAAAGTGGCGCGCAAAAAAGAGCCGGCGCAAAAAACCATCCGCATCAAGGTGGAGCAGGCGAAGTTTGAGCAAACCACCGCCTATCTGACCTGGAGAATCCCCAGCGTGAAGCACAAGGACATCGCCGCCCTGGAAGTGATGTCGGCGATTCTGGGGCAGGGGGATTCCTGCCGCCTGATGCAGACCTTGCGTATCAAGGAGCCACTGACAAACTCGGTGGGGTCTTTTGCGTATTCCATGCAGGATGACGGTCTGTTTGCCGTGTCCTTGGGCCTTGAAAAGGAAAATCTGACCAAAGCGCTCAGTGCACTGATACCGGAACTGGTTCGGATTGTGACCGAACCTCCCACGGTGGCGGAAATGCAAAAGGCGATCACCAATTTTGCCAGCCACGAAGTGTATTCCATGGAGACTGTGGATAACATTGCGAGAAAAGCCGGAAGCAATGAATTTTATTACGGCGATCATGACTACTACAAAAAGTACATGAAACAGGTCTATGCGCTGAAACCGGAAGACATTCAGAAGATCGCCAAAAAATATCTGAAGGCAGACAGCTTTGGTCTGTCCATGATGACAAACATGGATAAGAAAAACGCGGACCGTATCCTGAAAGCCTTTGCCAAAGACTTAAGGAAAGCCCTGCGTGAGGCAAAAGTCGTAAAACAAAAAGCACCGCGTTTTGCCGCCAAGAAGTTCAATATCAATGCCGGCGCAGCCAAGGGTGTTCCAACCACGGAGCGCATCGTTCTTGATTCCGGCGCGACCCTGTTGATCCGGGAACAAAGCGACACGCCGTATGTGGCGATGAAAGCCGCGTTCCTGGGCGGGGCGCGTGTCGAACCAGAGGGCCAAAACGGTCTGACGGAACTCTTTGCCAGAAACTGGATGTCGGGATCGAAAAACTTTACTGAAGATGACATCAATCTGCGTGTGGATGAGCTGGCAGCGGGGATTGGTGCCTTTGGCGGCCGAAACTCCGCAGGTCTTTCGATGGACTATCTGTCGCCGTTTGAAGACAAGATGCTGGAGATCTATGCCGATTCCCTGCTGGAGCCCCAGTTCCCGGAAATCATTCTGGAGCGCGAAAAGGTTGTTCTGAAAAATCAGATCAAGGCCCGCAATGACAATCCAGCCCAGCTTTGTATTTTGGCCTTCATGCAGGAGATCTTTAAAGGTCACCCGTATGCACGCGATCTGGTGGGCAGTGAAACCACGGTCAATGCCATCACGTCCGCAGACTTGCTTGGTTATTATAAAAAGATCGCCATGGCGAAGAACGTGACATTCTCTGTGGTGGGCGATGTGGACACCAAGAAATGGGTGAAGACGCTGAATGCAATCACCAAAGAGCTTCCCAAAGGGGAGCGCGTGAAAAATCATTTCGCCGCACCTAAAATCACCGAATCCAAACACCTGTTCCGTGAGCTTAAAAAAGAACAAAGTCACATCATCGTGGGTTATCAGGGTCTGACACTTTCAAGCCCTGAGCGCTACACGATGGAGATCATTCAGTCCATTCTGAGTGGCCAGGGTGGCAGACTGTTCATCGAGCTTCGCGACAAAAACTCTTTGGCTTATTCCGTGTCGCCGATGCACATGGAAGGGATTGAGTGTGGATATTTCGGTGGATATATTGGTTGTTCGCCGGAAAAATCCGAGAAAGCAATTCAGATGCTGAAAGCGGAATTCAACAAACTGGCGACAACAAAAATTTCTCCGGAAGAACTGGTGCGCGCGCAGAGATATCTGATCGGCAGACACGATATTGAGCTGCAAAGAAAGAGCACCATAGGCAACGCGATCTTGTTCGATGATATCTATGGCCTGGATTACCGTGAAAGCCTGGATGTGGCCGACAAGTACTTTGCAGTGAGTCCGGAAGATGTGCTGAAGCTGGCGGAAAAAATCTTTGCCCAGCCAGCCATCGTCAGTCTGGTGGGTCCGACGGATGTGAAATCCTAAAGTTCGCGACGGAAGTCCTCAATGATTCTTTGATTGAGGGCTTCCAGATCCTTAAACCCGCGGGGCTTGAGTTCTTCAGGTCCCTTGGTCATTTCCATACTTAAATGCTTTTCTAAAATCGCAAACACCTTTGGGATCACCGTGCGTTGGTAGTTGTCACTGCCGATGCGGGTTTTCACGATTTGCCAAAGCTCCCAGCGTGCGGGTAAGAAGGCATAATACAGATCCCCGCCGAACTGGGAATAAAACGGATATTCCTTTTTCCAGCGCTGCCGCGACAGGTGGTGACGGCCCTCAGTAAAGTCGCGAAACTGCAAAACGGTGGAAGAGTGGGGGCGATAGTTTTCACCGGCACTTTTTAAAACTGAAGACATGGCTTTCGGGTCTTTCGTGACCACCATGGACAAAGAATCGGCAAACAGCTCATGCACGGCGCTGCGCAGACTCCAGTGAGCCGAAAGCTCCTTGCGGCGTTCAGCAACGGCGTCGATCTCTTTGATGACTTCATAGATTTTTCTATCCAGTTCCTGGCGGACCACCGGATCGGTGGCTTTTGCCTGTTCGGCCATCAAAGTATCGTTCGTTGCGTGCAGGTTGTCTTCCCGCGTGTGTAGCGAAATCTGTTCTTCACGCAAAGTCTTGTAGCCGGGGGATTTCAGAGTCATGTTCTTTTCAAAAACCGCATGTGCGTATTCGTGCATCAGGGTGTTTTGATTGATGGCCGGATGTTTTTTGCCCATCTTGTCCGGTCGCACACCGACACTGATTTGATAGCTCTGGGCATTGAAGGTGGAAAAGATAAAAGCACTGTCGACTTGGATCTGGACTTCGTGGGGAACGGCGAGGTCACCCAAAAGGGAATGGATTTTATCCACTGTGTGGGCGTAGTCCCTGGCCGGAGGACCTTTTTGCCCGGAAGGTTTGACTTCAATCTGACCCAGTTTCGCATATTCCGAAGCAAAGACTGGCCCGCACTTTTCCCCGAAAGCCCACAGGGACCCCGGCGCAAAAGCGCTGAGCACTGCCAAAGTGATAGTCATCCATCTTAATTTCATTCTGCTTATAGCTCCTTCAAACGGGCTTGCCAGATTGAAATGCAAAGAGGGCGCCGGTGGGGTGTCTCATTGTGAGACTTTTGACCAGCTTTGCAAAAAACTACTAACCGAAAACCATTCAGAATTTGTTAAACTAGCAGTATGCGGGAAAAGCGTTCGACACCGACAGTTGAGCTTTTTGTAAGCCCAGAGGGCTACTTCCAGGAGCTGGTTCAGAAAGGTCTGTCCCAGCGAAAGGTTCAGACCTTTCCGATGGTTGAGGCCTATCTTGTGAATTTATTACAGCACTATCTGGATGCGCGAAATCTGCACGATCCAGCCTACGCCAGCGAAAGCGGCACCCGAAATCCCCAGACACTGGCAGAAATGTATCTGACAGCACAGAATGCCGAAAGTTTTGTGAAAGCTGAAATGCTGAGAAAACTCGGCGACCGAACTCTGTATATCAGCGGCTTTTTTGGGGACTCTCTTTCTCGCAAGATCATTGATGTGGATTACTATGCGGAGATTGGCGGAGCGGCTTACGCGTCATTGGCCCATTGCACCCGTGAAGACACCATGGCGCGTGTGTACACAGTATTCTCGGACCGTTTCCTGGAGTTTGTGGATGTGCTGACGTACATCAGTCATCATTCGTTTATCAAAAGCGATGAAAGCATTTTGAGGCTGTATGAGCGCTACATGAGAACAGGATCTGAGCTGGCTCGTGAAAAGCTTGAGGAAATGGGAGTTTTGACCCTTCCTCAGGATCAAGTAAAGCTTGGCAAGCAGAGCTGATTCCTCTATTCTGGCGCCATGTTTGGCTTAGGTATGTCTGAAATTATCTTCCTTGCGGTTCTTGCCCTGATTGTCATCGGGCCCAAAGAACTTCCGGAACTGGCAAGGACTTTGGGGCGCTTTCTCAACGAGTTGAAAAGAAGCACCGATTCCATGGGTGATGAACTCAAGCAACAGATGCGCCTGGATAAGTTAGACAAGTTGAACATGGACACCATCCGCAATCCTCAACAACAAGCCCATCAGAATGAAGCAGAGCAAGCGCCGCTGGCTGCTTCCGCTGAGGCCGCGCCGATCGTTGAAGAACAGCTGGAGTTCCCGCAAGCCACCGCTGACGAAAAATCAGAAGAACAGAAGCCTTCATGAGACGCGAAGAACTCGATTCCAAAGCCCAATCTTTGTATGAGCACCTGTCAGATCTTCGTAAATGTCTGATCAACTGTGTCTGGATTTTGCTGATCGCAACCGGAATCTGTTACGGCTTCAGCGAAAAGATTTTCGATTTCGTGCGTGAACCAATTCGTCCCTACCTTCCAGGTGGCGGTCTGATCTATACCGGTCCTTTGGATAAATTCATCGCTCACTTAAAGCTATCCTTCGTGTGCGGGATCCTGTTGTCTTGCCCGTTCTGGCTTTATCAGGTTTGGAAGTTTATTGCTCCGGGCCTGTATGCCAAAGAACGCAAGTACACCATGGGCTTTATTGTTTCCGGCACGGGTTTGTTTGTGTTGGGGGCGGCGTTTTCTTATTGGATCGCGCTTCCGATGGCTTTCCAATTCCTGATGACTTTCGGGGGCGAGGTCGACAAGCCGATGATATCCATCGACCAGTACATGGGTTTCTTCACCCAGATGTGTTTGATGTTCGGTGTGGCGTTTGAGTTGCCGTTGGTGATTGTGGTTCTGGGAATGATGGGCATTGTGTCCCAGTCCTTCCTGCGCAAGAACCGTCGTTATGCCATCATGACCATTGCGGTGATCGCTGCCATCATCACTCCACCGGATCTGCTGAGCATGGTGATGATGCTGGCGCCGATGTGGGTTCTTTACGAAGCGGCGGTCCTGATCGTCGGTGTCTTTGAAAAGAAGCGTGAAGACAGCTACGCTGTAAACGAGCGCGAGTAGCCACAGTTCCTGCCCCGACGACAGTCTGGGTGTTCGGCATTTAATGTGAAATGTGAGAATCTTAAGAGTACGCTCAAAAAAGTGTATAAATGCATTCTTACGTTCATGGAGGAACTGTGAAGTCTTTGATCTTCTTGTCCCTGATGGGTCTTTCTTTGTCTGCGGCGGCCGACATGGCGGACTATCAAAAAGCATCCAAACAATTTGCGTGTATCAATCAAGTCAACATGGCCACCATGGATATGGGTTTCGGCACAGAGCCGGATGGGGCTGCATTCGCTATCGGTGCTGATGGTAAAACCAATGTTTTGGATTCCGGAAAAATCGTTTCCCGCGAAACCAAGGACGGCGTTGAAACGATCGTTTATAAAGCGAAAGTGGTGACCGGATTCAAAGATGGCAAGCCGGTTTTTGAAACGGACCGCAAAACAGTGGCGATTCGCCGTGATGATCAGGGGCGCGTGGTGGCGGTGAACAAGGACATGAATCTGAAAACTCAGATTCAAAACCGTGATGCTTATCTGAAAACAGAATGGGGCAAACACGCCAAAGGTAACTATCCGCTGATCAAAGGAACTGAGTCCACATTCACGTACGACGGGGATTCCTGTGATGTCGCGCAAAGTGTTTACATGCAGATGCAGGACGAAAATTCCAAAGTGGAAAGTAAAGTCACTTATGACAAAGTCTTCTGCGACCGCATGAAGCCGATGATTTCTAAAATGGGTTCTCAGAACGCGGCTCAGTGTGGAAACTTGATCGGTATGGCTCAAGGCGCCTTCGATCAGCGTAACGCTGAACTTGCGAAAGAGGGCAAATCTATGGCCGGCGGTGCTTTCGGTATGTACGCGAATCCTTATGGTGGCGCGCTTTCTTCCAATGCCAAAACCAAACAAGCAGCTCAAAGCAGCGCTTTTAATATCGGCGGTGCGATCGCCATGTGTGCCTCTATGGCTGATGGCGGTGTAGGCATGATGGGTGGCTACTACGGCACTGGTATGGGTGGCGTGATGGGCGGTTATTCCGGCGGTATGATGGGTACTGGCGGTATAATCGGGAACGTTCCGGCGAAAGCCAAATCGAACCAGAAAGATGCCAAAGGCACCAAGTAAGACAAATTAAAAAGGGGCTCCAAAGAGCCCCTTTTAGTTTTTACAAGATGTGATTTGAAGACTACGGTTCTTCGAACTTGATCAAAACAGCGCCAGATTCCACAGAATCGCCCTGTTTCACGCGGATCTCTTTGATTTTTACATCGCGGGATGCGCGCATTTCGTTTTCCATTTTCATCGCTTCCATGATCAGCAATGGCTTGTTGGCCTTCACGATCTCACCTTCTTTGGCGAAGATTTCGATGATTTTACCAGGCATACCGGATTTCAGTTCCTGATCGCCACCGAAACCGCCACCTTTCTTCAGAGATTCATGCAGAAGCATTTCATCATTGAAGACTTTGATGGTGCGGAAAGAGTTACGTGTAAAGACCGTGTACTCAGTGTCCTGTCCGATCACGTCGATCAGATAGGACTTACCGCCAAACAGGAAGCTGATGTACTGCTCGGCCTGTTTGTAGTCGTTTTTGGAGATGTCATAGTGGATCCAGTCTTTGCCCTCTTCCTGCAAGGAAACCTTCCAGGTCGTGCGGTGCTCGGTCACATCCACTTTAAATTTTTTACCTTTAAGTTCTGCCTCAAAGTACATGGTTACGTCCTCAATTGAAGTTTGCGGCTGATACGCTTCCAGTTGGAAGTCAGGTTCAGCTGGCGAACGTCTTTGGATTTACGATCGTTGTAAGCAGTGATTGCCGCCGCGATCAGGAATACAGGGTCTTCAACTTCTTTGAAAAGATTTGGTTCGATAACTTCGAAGTTCTTTTCAATAAACTGAGTCGTGTAAGAGCCATCACGGAACTTCGGGTGATCCAGGATGGTTTTATGCAGAACGATATTGGTTTTAATACCGGTCAGCACGAACTCACTCAGAGCACGTTGCATTCTGTCGATGGCCTCTTCGCGCGTCTCACCCCAAGTGATCACTTTGGCGATCATTGGATCGTAGAAGATAGGCACTTCATAGCCCGGGTAAGCGTAGGAATCCACACGCATAAACGGACCTTGCGGGTGACGGCAGGCACGAATCACACCCGGGTGCGGTTTATAGGTGATCGGGTCTTCCGCACAGATACGGGCTTCGATGGCGTGGCCTTTTTGTTTGATGTCTTCTTGTTTGAAGCTCAAAGGTTTGCCCGCAGCTACATAGATCTGCTCTTTCACCAGGTCATAACCAGTCACGATTTCCGTGATCGGATGTTCCACCTGAAGACGAGTGTTCATCTCCATGAAGTAGAATTCCTTCGTGGCGTTATCAAAGATGAACTCAATCGTTCCCGCGCCCACATAGTTGATCTGTTTTGCTGCGCGAACAGCGGCTTCACCCATGCGCAGGCGCACTTCGTGAGGCACAGAAGGGGACGGACATTCCTCGATGATCTTCTGGTGACGGCGCTGCACAGAGCACTCACGTTCAAACAGGTGAACGTGGTTGTTGTGAGTGTCGCCGAACACCTGGATCTCGATGTGTTTCGGATCGTTGATGAATTTTTCGATGTAAACAGTCGGATCTGCGAAATAGTTCTGGCCTTCAGAACGGCACGCACGGAAAGCGCTTTCCAGTTCGTCCATCTGACGAACCACACGCATCCCTTTACCACCACCGCCGGCAGAAGCCTTGATGATGATCGGAAGGCCGATCTTTTCTGCGATCTTCCGGGCTTCCTCAACGGATTCAACCCCGCCGTCAGAGCCTGGAACCGTCGGGACACCGGCTTTCTTCATCAAAGCCTTGGCGGAAAGTTTATCCCCCATGGCTTCAATATTCGCAACTGTTGGACCGATGAAGGTGATGCCTGCATCTTTCAAAGCTTGCGCAAAAGTGGTGTTTTCAGACAGGAAGCCGTAACCCGGGTGAACAGCGTCCACGCCGGCTTTTTTGCAGACTTCGATGATCTTGTTATAATTCAGGTAGCTTTCTCGCGATGGAGATGGGCCAATGTGATAGGCCTCGTCCGCCAGGAATACGTGCAAGCTGTCGCGGTCCGCATCGGAAAACACCGCCACAGAGCCGATTCCCAGCTCACGGCAAGCGCGAGTGATACGGATGGCGATTTCCCCGCGGTTGGCGATCAGGATTTTTTTAAACAATGCCATGTTCGCTCCTACAGAGGGATGTTTCCGTGCTTTTTAGCCGGAGTAACGTCACGTTTATGTTTCAGCATTTCCAAAGAGTCGATGATGCGTTTACGAGTCATCGCAGGTTCAATAACCTCATCCGTGTAGCCCAGTTCAGCGGACACGTATGGATTGCTGAACTTGGCTTCGTACTCTGCCGTCAGGCGCGCGCGCTCGGCCACAGGGTCTTTGGCTTTGTTGATCTCTTCACGGAAGATGATGCTTACGGCACCGTCAGCACCCATAACCGCGATTTCTGCAGAAGGGTAAGCCAGGTTCACGTCAGAGCGAAGAAGTTTCGAGCCCATAACGATGTAAGCACCGCCGTAAGCTTTACGGGTGATCACTGTGATTTTAGGCACCGTCGCCTCGGCATAAGCATAAAGAAGCTTCGCACCGTGAGTGATGATGCCGTTCCATTCCTGGTCTTTACCCGGCAGGAAGCCTGGTACGTCCACGAAGGAAACAACCGGGATGTTGAAGGCGTCACAGAAGCGGATGAAACGAGCACCTTTGCGGGACGCTTCGATGTTCAAGCAGCCAGCAAGGATGTTGGGCTGATTCGCCACGATACCCACAGGACGGCCGTTGAAGCGTGCAAAGCCCACGATCAGATTCTGAGCGAAGTGTTTGTGCACTTCCAGGAAGTAACCCTCATCCACGCACTCTGTGATAACAGAGATCATGTCGTAAGGTTTCTTTGGATTTTCCGGAATCAGATTGTTCAGGGCTTCTGTCAGGCGGTCCGGACGGTCGTTGGTTGGAAGAACCGGAGCATCGTCAAGATTGTTGGACGGAAGGAAGTTCATCATCTCGCGGATCAGAAGCAAGCAGTGCTTGTCATCTTCAGCAGCAAAGTGAGCCACACCGGATTTTGCAGAGTGAGTGGTCGCTCCACCCAGTTCTTCCTTGGTCACATCTTCGTGAGTCACAGTCTTGATAACATCAGGACCGGTCACGAACATGTAAGAGGTGTTTTTCACCATGAAGACAAAGTCCGTGATGGACGGGGAGTAAACCGCACCACCCGCGCACGGGCCCATGATAGCGGTGATCTGTGGGATCAAACCGGAAGCCATGGTGTTTCTGGTGAAGATGTCCGCGTAACCACCCAGGGATTCAATACCTTCCTGGATACGCGCGCCACCAGAGTCATTGATAGAGATGAAGGGAGCCCCGTTTTTCATCGCCAGATCCATCACTTTGCAGATCTTGTTGGCTTGAGTGCGGGACATGGATCCACCGATCACGGTGAAATCCTGGGAAGACAAATAAACCAGTTTGCCGTTGATACGACCGTAACCCGTGATGACACCATCACCAGGAACCACGTTTTTATCCATGCCGAAGTTTGTGCAACGGTGAGAAACAAAACGATCCATTTCAACAAAGCTGCCTGGATCCAGCAAAACATCCACGCGCTCGCGTGCAGTCAGACGACCACCTTGTTTGTGTTTCGCCAAACGAGCTGCGCCACCACCGGCCATTGCGGCTTCGTTTCTTTTCTCAAGATCTGCCAATCGTGCTTGAATGCCAGATGAAACTTCTGTGCTCATAAAATTCCTTTTCTTGTGAGGAACCATCCTCAAAAAACAAGGAACCAATCTAGCACTTCAGTTCAAAGAATCATCTTAAAACTAGAGACGCAGAGCATACTTTTTATGCCCCGCGTGAATTGATCTATGTGTTTGAAATTACGGAACTAACTGCTGAATGTACTGAAGCGCCTTTTCGACATTGATGCGCCCTCGAGTATTTACTTTAAACTCGTGTCCGGAAGACACGTCCACAGACTTCAAAATTGCCTCTTTAACTTGCACTGCAGTGGCCGTCGGTTTGGCACTCCAAACCAGGGCTGCGGCACCACTGACGAACGGTGCTGCCATGCTGGTTCCTTCCATATAAGCAGTGGATCCGCCCGGCACGGTGGAAAGAATTCTTTCTCCCGGAGCCGCCACGTGCACCAGAGAAAAACCACTGTTGGACCAAGAGGTCATGAAGTCTGAAACCGAAGCGGCAGCCACTGTGATCTGATTGGCCATATTGAAGGACGCCGGGAATTCCGGATATACATCCACATCGCGCCCGTCATTACCGGCAGCAACGACAACCAGAATGCCTTTTTTCTCAAGCTCCACGAAAGCATTTCGCAAAGAGGCCACGCACGGAGCTCCACCCCAGCTGGCGTTGATGATCTTGGCACCACGACTGGCAGAGTACTGCATGGCAAGAACGGCATCCCCCAAGGATCCACCGCCGTCATTGGCAATAAACTGCGCGGGAATGATCTGCGCCTGGGGAGCCACACCTTCAATCGAACCATAGCGAGAATCCGCGGCGATGATACCCGCCACGTGTGAACCGTGCGAGCTTGGAGTCTGATTGTTACCCGGCTGGGAAACAAAGGCGGCACCATAATAGTCATCGACGATTCCATTTTTATCGTCATCAATCCCGTTGTTCGGGATTTCACCCGTGTTCACGGCAATGCGCGGAAGCAGCTGGGGATGGGACACATCCACGTAAGCATCCACCACGGCGACTTTCACGCCCTGACCGTAAACACCCTGGCTCCACACCGTCGGGGCGCCAATGCGCTGCTGGCCCCAGCTGTCGGTGAAGGCTGTCGCCGACACTTCGCTGGATCTTTGCAGTTGGATCACGCGATCGTAATCAACGTGTTTGATATTTTCCAATTGAGGTTTGATGAAATTTTCTTTGAATTCTGCGGCATTGGCCGCGGTTTCAGTTGTGAAACTGCCGTCTTCCCATTGCACGATGAATTTGTTTTCAAGAGCCTGACCACGACAGGCGCTGGAATCAAGCGCGCCATTTTCTGGAAAGACTGTTTCAGCGGATTTCTGGCTACAAGCTGCAAATACAAAGACGCAAGCGACCGCCGAGAGAATTTTTTGAACATCCATGTTCACTCCCTGTGCGAGCCCAACGGGTCCCATCAATGGGACGCACTACAAAGGCCCGACCGGTTAGCTCTTCGGCTATTATATGTCTTATTTTGAGGCTAAATTTCAGAAACTGGACTGGACCCTTTTATCAGGTCCAACCCATTAGATATGAGCGATGAACTCACGCAAAAACGAGGAGAATTGCATCTCAACTTGCTTGGCTGTCTCTGTCACTTCGTCGTGGGAAAGCTTCTGAGAAGAAATCCCTGCCGCCAAATTCGTGATGCAGGAAAGAGCCGCAACACGCAGACCCAGGTGGTTGGCTGCGATGGTTTCTGGAACCGTGCTCATGCCGACCGCTTTGCCGCCAATCAGTTTCAAGTAACGAACTTCAGACGGAGTTTCATAAGTAGGACCGCTCACACCGCAGTACACACCTTTGTGATAGCGTGTGCCTTGTTTCATCAAGACATCTTCCATGATCTGGATCAGGCGCTTGTCGTAAGCTTCCGTCATGTCCGGGAAACGAGGACCCAGTTCCTTGATGTTCGGACCCATCAAAGGATTCGTGCCCATCAGGTTGATGTGATCTTCGATGACCATGAAGTCACCGGCCTGCATGTTTTCACCGAAACCACCGGCAGAGTTGGTCAGAATCAAAGTTTCCACACCCAGCATCGCCAAAGTACGAGTCGGGAACACAACACTTTCCATGCTGTGGCCTTCGTAATAGTGGTTGCGACCCTGAAGGATCGCGATGGATTGACCATTGATTTTACCGAAGATCAGATTTCCGGAATGTCCTTCGACAGTCGGAGGGGAGAAGTGAGGAATGTCTTTGTAAGGAATGGTCGTTTCAACTTCCACTTCTTTCACAAAAGCGCCAAGGCCCGATCCCAATACAACACCGATTTTCGGTTTTGCCGAAGTCTTGGTGCGGATGTAGGTCATGGATTCTTGTAGCTTATTGAGTACCAAAATATTCTCCCTTTTCGACCTTGAGTATTAGCTCAAAGTTTTGAGTATCAAACTAGGCTTTGTCGTCTTTTGCAAGGAAATTGTCACTGCTGAACGAAGCATCGGCAGAGCAGATTGCAGCAGATCTTTGTCGTCGCCATGCAATGTAAACACGGTGTCGCCCACCTTCACTTCATCTCCCACTTTCATATGGAATTCGATACCCGCAGTGGGGGCAATGATGTCCGTGGTTTGTGCACGACCGGCCTTGATCAAGATGCCCGCAACACCAATGCTTTCGGTGTGGAAACCACCCACCCAGCCGGCTTTGTCAGATTTAACTTCAATGGAATGTTTCGGTTTTGGCAGGGCCTTCAAATTGCCACCGTGGATGGAGCAAAGCTCTTCAAACTTCGCCATCGCTTTACCAGACACCAGGATGTCTTCGGCAATCTTGTAAGATTCCTCTTCGTTTTTACCCACACCTGCCAATAGCAGCATGTGCGCAGAAAGGCGCAGGCTCAGTTCGCGAGTGTCATCGTAAAGATCATAACCACCAGCGCCGATGAATTTTTCGTTCTTCATGATGGCCACGCATTCTTCGACTTCCACCGAGTTCCCGGCATAACGACCCAGCGGCTGATCCATATTGGTTAGCAAGGCCGTGACTTTTTTGCCGTAACCTTTTGCAATCGCCATCAGGTTCACCGCCAGTTCTTCCGCCAGCACAGAAGTTTTCATAAACGCGCCGGAACCGAACTTCACATCCAGCACCAGGCCATCGATCCCTTCCGCCATTTTTTTGGACATGATTGAAGCACAGATCAGTGGCAGGCTTTCCACCGTCGCCGTCACATCACGAAGGGCATAGATTTTTTTATCGGCCGGGCAGATTTCTTTGGTCTGACCGATGAAACAGATTTTGTGTTTGTGAACCAGCTCGATAAATTCAGGCAGGGACTTTTGAGTGTTGAATCCTGGAATGGATTCCAGTTTGTCCAAAGTTCCGCCGGTGTGACCCAGGCCACGGCCGGAAATCATCGGCACCGGAATGCCCGCGGCCGCCACGATCGGACCCAGAATCAGACTGGTTTTGTCGCCCACGCCACCGGTGGAGTGTTTATCCACTTTGAATTCTTTCACGGAAGAAAAATCCACAACTTCACCGGAATGAAGCATGGCTTTGGTCAAAGAAAGAGTTTCTTCCGTGTTCATGCCACGGAAGAAGATCGCCATCAGCAAGGCTGACATCTGATAATCAGGAATCTGCCCGCGCGCGTAGCCCAGAATGAATTCGTTGATTTCTTCATAGGACAGCTGACCGCCGTTGCGTTTGATTTTGATAATTTCAGCAGGAAGAAAAGCCATTAGTAACCACCTTGTACAGAGCCGCCTTGAATAATTGTGATCCCTGAGCTTGTGCCAAGACGGGTGGCTCCAGCGTCGATCATTGCTTTTGCTTGTTGGGCATCTTTGATGCCGCCGGAAGCTTTGACTTCCATGGATGAGCCCACAACGGACTTCATCAGTTTCACGTCATCCACCGTGGCGCCGCCGCCACCAAAACCGGTGGAGGTTTTTACGAAATGCGCACCAGCTTCCAAAGCCGCTTTGCACGCCAGGGTTTTGTCTTCCTGATTCAGCAAAGCAGTCTCGATGATGACTTTCACGGTGTGACCACCCGCTGCCTGAACCACGGCTTTGATATCGTCGCGAACATAGTCCAGACGACGGTCTTTCAGTGCGCCGATTTGAATGACCATATCGATTTCCTGCGCCCCGTTGGCGATGGCGGTTTTGGCTTCAAAGGCCTTGCTGACAGTGTCCATGGCGCCCAGCGGGAAACCCACCACGCAGCAGACTTTTACGGAAGAGTCTTTCAGAAGTTCTGCACAGGTCTTTACATAGGACGTGTTCACGCAGACAGAGAAGAAGTTATGCTCTTTGGCTTCCGCGCACAGCTTTTCAATCTGGGCGGTTTGGGCTTCAGGCTTTAAAAGAGTATGGTCAATGTAACGACTTAGTTGCACGGGGCACCTCAAGAATGTTTAAATTAAAAAGTTATCCCAGATCATTGCAGGAGGCAATCATGACACCACAGAAGTGGACCTCAGTTTTACTCATATCTTTGTTCCTTTTCATGTCCTCCACCTCGATGGCCCAGGCCAATCGCGGTGTGAAACGCAATGTCGCTGCGGTCCTGTTTTCCACTCTGGGCGGGGCGATTCTGGGATTAAGCACATTGTCTTTTTACGGTGAACCGCAAGAGCACACGGGCAATATCACCACCGGTGCGCTGGTGGGACTGCTAGGCGGGGTGGGGTATGTTATTTATGACTCTTCGCGCCCAGCGGCGCCTCAGTATGAGTATTCCCAGAATTTGGGAATGGACTTTAAAAACCGAAGGGCCTCGGAAACTTTCGTCGCCAAGGCCCCTCCCATGATTCAGTATTCGTTTACTTTCTAGATTAGCCCACTTTGGTGCGCGGACCGCCAGCAGGTGCGCCACCCATTCCGGTCTGTACGCTGGTGTCGCCACCACCGGCCTGACCTAGGAAGGTCTTGGCGTCGGCTGCGGAAACTTTACCCTTACGAACCAGATCTTCAATGTACTTTTCAAATAGAACCATACCTTGAGTGGCACCGGTCTGCATGGCAGATGGGATCTGGTGGACTTTACCTTCACGAACCAAGTTCGAGATGGCTTTGGTGTTTCTCATGATTTCGTAAGCCGCCACACGACCTTGTCCGTCCGCGCGGGAGAACAGCGTCTGGGCGACAACTCCGCGCAGGGATTCAGCCAGCATCGTTCGAATCTGCTGCTGTTGGCCGGCAGGGAATACGTCAATGATACGATCGATGGTTTTCGCCGCACTGTTGGTGTGCAGGGTTCCGAAAACGATATGACCTGTTTCTGCGGCAGTCAGGGCCAAAGAAATAGTTTCCAAGTCACGAAGCTCACCCACCAGCAGGATATCCGGGTCTTCACGCAAGGCCGCTTTCAGGGCGTTGGCGAAACTTTTGGTGTGGCTTCCCACTTCACGTTGATTGACCAAAGACTTCAAGTTCGGGTGAACGAACTCGATCGGGTCTTCCACCGTGATGATATGGGCTTCGCGGGTCATGTTGATTTGGTGAATCATCGCCGCCAAGGTTGTGGATTTACCAGAACCCGTCGGACCGGTGACCAGAATCAGACCACGATCGCAATCGATCATGTCCATCACTGCCGGAGGCAGTCCCAGTTCCTGTGCTGTTTTGATTTTTTCCGGGATGATACGCATAACGGCGCCAAGGCCTTTACGCTGCATAAAGATATTGCAACGGAAACGTCCGACACCTGACAATGTGTAGGCGAAATCCAGTTCCCACTTTTCAACGAAAGCTTTCTTCTGCTTTTCAGAGAGAATTTCAAAAAGCAGTCCCTGCACGTCCTGATTTGTGAGCTCGCGATAGTTCAATGGAACCATGTTTCCATGCAGGCGCAAATAAGGGGCGGCTCCACTTGTGATATGCAAGTCGGAGGCACCTTGTTCCACCATGAGTTTGAACAATTCATCAATTGTTGCCATCGTCGTCTCCTAAGGTCTCTAATTCAGTGATCTTTTCGGTCAGATATGTTTCAATATTAAATATTAATTGCTATCGGTCTTGTTTCTGGACTATTGAACTAAGACCAGCCCCGTTCAAGAGGGGTTATATTCGCCAAGGAGTCGCCTGTGTCCGCAGAAATTCTGATTAACGTTCGACCTCAAGAGACACGTGTAGCCTATGTTGACGGCGGTATCCTGACTGATTTGAAAATTGAACGAAAAACGTCCCCCACTTTGGTCGGGTCCATTCATCGCGGCACGGTGATTCGTGTTCTTCCGGGCATGCAGGCGGCGTTTGTGGATATTGGTCTGGAAAAAGCAGCATTCCTGTATGTCGGCGATATTCGCGAAGACGTCGATGACAACTTCCTTTCAGCAGTTGATCGTGAAGAGCCGATGGATGAAGGTGATGACGACAAACCTCTAAGTCACACCAATAAAACTCCCATTCAGGATCTGGTGAAAGAAGGCCAGAGCATTCTGGTTCAGGTTTCCAAAGATCCGCTGGGCACCAAAGGCGCGCGTCTGACGACTCACTTGTCATTGCCAGGCCGTTTCGTGGTGTTCCTGCCGACGGTGCGCCACCTGGGAATTTCCCGTCGTATCGAAGACGAAGGCGAACGTGAACGCTTAAGAAAGCTGGTTCAGAAAATCAATCCTTCCGGTGGTGTAATCGTAAGAACCGCCGGGGACGGCGCTTCGGAAGAGATGTTGAAAGCCGACATTGAGTATCTGGATCGTTTGAGCAAAGAGATCTTTAAAAACTACGAAAAGAAAAAAACTCCGGGCACCTTGCACACGGAACTGGATGTCGAGCTGCGCGCCCTTCGTGATTTGATGAGTGAGGATGTCACCAGCGTATGGGTGGATGATGTCGAGATTCACAAAAAAGTCGTGAAATTCGTGTCTCAGTTCATGCCGAAGTACAAACAAAACATCGTGCTTTATGAAGAGAAAAAGCCGCTGTTTGACCTGTATGACATTGATATTGAAATTTCCCGCTCGATGGAGCGTAAGATCTGGCTTAAATCCGGCGGTTACATCGTGATTGATGAAGCCGAAGCTCTGGTGGTCATCGACGTGAACACCGGTAAGTTCGTCGGCAAAAAAGATCTGGAAGACACGATCTTAAAAACCAATCTGGAAGCGGTTCGCGAGACTGCGCACCAGCTGCGCGTGCGTAACTGCGGCGGGATCATCATCATCGACTTTATCGATATGGAAAAAGAATCCCATCGTGAAAAGGTTCTGGAGGCTTTGGCTGAAGAACTGGCGCGCGACCGTGCCCGCACCAACATCGTTTCCATGTCCCAGCTGGGCCTGGTGGAAATGACCCGTAAGCGCATTCGCCCGAGTTTGATTAAGACTTTGTGTGAGCCGTGCTCTTACTGTGAGGGCAAAGGCTACATTAAACGCAAATCCACGGTGGCCAATGAGATCTTCCGTGAGCTTGAGCGTGATGCCGACATGCTGATCAATAAAAAAACCAACGTGGTCATTCACTGCCACAGTGAAGTGGTCGACTGGATTTACGAAGTCGAAGGCGAAAGCCTGGAAGGCATCGAAAAGAAACTGGGCCGCTCTGTCGCGTTTAAAATCGAACCAAATTACCATCTCGAGCAGTACGAAATCTTCTTCGTATAGGGCGGCTGGTGAAAAGGGCCCATCCACTTCGTTGTCGGGCCCTTTCCTTCTCTCCGACGTGCATGAAGCACGCCTCCGTTTCGGAAAGCTCCCTCCGCCTCGCGGCTGAACCCTTTTGACCAGCCGCTAAGTTTTTTGGGAATTGGGGAATCAATTTGGGATTGCTGGACCTTGGGCTGTTGAGTCGGGGGTCTGGTGTTCCGATAGATTCTGTATGAAACATCTTTTGATTTTTCTTTTTGGCATTCTATTTTCTTTTGCTGCACAAGCCGAGCCGCTTTTCTGTGGTGGCAATCCTTATAAGGTGAAAGCTTTGGCGGATGTTTCTCGCAGCTCTTGTGTGCAGACCCTGCAGTCCAAAGAGTGTCAGGATCTTTTTGCGAAGATGCGCGCGGCGGGAGAAAAGCCGGAAGAAAAGGCTTTGCAATGTCATAAGCAAAGTTCCATGAGCCGGGCTTTTGAAGCCTCCTGGGATTACACTTCAGGCTGTGCTGTGGGTGGTTGGAATTTTGTGAAGGACAGCGTTGTTGCGATTGGTACGGCGATTGGGGAAGGGGCCGCTCAGATCGTTATGGATCATGAGGCGGAGGTGGCTGCGAACGCAGTTTGTGATGCCGATCCCAAATCCAAAGAAAATCTTGTGCTCCAATATAACAGCTCTGTTCCGAAACTGATGCAGATGAAGCTTCCTGCTGCCGCTGTCATGGCAAAGACCAAGTGCGCAGATATAAAAAGACAGATCAAGAAGCATCGCCTGGATTACGGCTATGCCGCCAGTTTGCAGATAGCGCAAAAATCCAGAATGAAAGATCCCAAATACACCCCTGAAGAACAGGAATTTGTGGACTGGGGCAAATCTCGTGCGACGAAAGCGGCTCCTGCGAAAATTGATTTATTGGGGGCGGCCAAGGCTAAACTCAAAGAGATGGGTGTGCAGATTGAGTGTTACAACTCCCAGCAGGCCGCGGCGATTGTTTGTGAGGCCATTGCTGAGGTGGCAACGCTTGCCGGTGGGCCGGCCGGGGTGGCACTGAAAGCTGCCAAAGCCAAAAACATCATGAAACTGGCGGGCATTGGGGCTGATGCCGGGAAGGCGTCCACCGCCTCTCGAGCCGTGGCTTCAGCCGCGGAACTGGAAAAGGCCGCAAAGCTGTCTAATATAGAGCGCGTGACGGCGGCGGAAAAATCCCTGGGGCGATCTTTAAGTGAAACTGAAAAGAAGGCTCTGATCTCGGCCCACGAAGTGGGCAAGGGGACCGGCCGGGGTTACGGAACCTATTCAAAGACGGATCTCAGCGACAAGGCTAATATATTGAAGAACGCCGGGTTCAAAACCGAAGAGCGTGATCTATTAATGCGTCAGGGATTGGCGGGAAGCCTGTCAGACACCAAAGCGGCCCGAGACTTTGCCAACAGAGCCCGCTTGGAAGCTGATAAGCTGCGTGTGTCTGGAAATATATCTGAATCTACAAATAGTTACCGCAAGGCGTCTGACTCTTATGAAGTCTTTATGAATGATGCAAAAGCGGCCAAGTCTTCGCGGGATTACTGGGTGGGGGCAAAGATGAATGCCTCGGCTGAAAGATACGATAAGGCTGCGGAATACTTCATCAAAACCGAGCAGGCCACCAGCCGAACGGATGTTAAGGCGCAGAACATCTTTAATGCTTTAAGCCGCGAAAAAGATGAGTTGCGCGTTATTGCTGCCCGAAATCCTGCCAGCAAGTCCGCCCAGAAAAATTATCAGGATCATAAAAAGCTGATTGAGGCGGTGGTCAATAGTAAGAACCTGCAGCTCGGGGACGCCTGGAAGCGGGAACTTTTGAAGCCCTGAGTTAAGCTAAGGTGCTGAAAATATAGGCTTTTATTTGGCACCTAGACCTCGCTAACTTTTTCCAAAAATATTTGCATTTGAGGGGGGTTAAAGCTAACCTCTCTTTCTCTCGTAAAAAGCTGAAAAAAATAGCATGTATTAGGTTGACAAAGCCTAGTGCAAAGTGGCATTTACCATTGGCTTAATTCGGGTAGCTGGAGGTATTACATGTACGCGATTATTCGTACTGGCGGGAAACAATATAAAGTTCAAGCTGGTGACGTAGTTCAGGTTGATAAACTTGAACAAGCACTTGGTGCAGAGTTTGAAATCAACGAAGTTTTGATGGTTGGTGGTGAGTCCACTGCTGTTGGTCAACCTCTTGTTAAAGGTGCGAAAGTAACTGTTGTTGTTACTAAACAAGCTAAGACAAGAAAAGAGATCGTCTTCAAAAAGAAGCGTCGTCAAGGTTACAGAAAGTTCGCAACTCACAAGCAAGAGTTCACCGAACTATTTGTTAAAGCAATTTCCTTCGATGGAAAAACTGCTAAATCTGATGAAGCTGCAACTGTTGTTGACGTGAAAGCAGTTCGTGCTGAAAAAGCACAAGCTCGCGTAGCAGCTCGTAAAGAGCGCGCAGCGAACAAAGGTACTGCAGAAGTTGTAAAAAAAGCGGCTAAAAAAGTAGCGAAAAAGAAAGTTGCTAAAAAAGCAGTTAAAAAGACTGTTAAAAAAGCGACTAAAACTGGCGCGAAGAAAAAAGCAGCTAAAAAAACTTCTAAGAAAGCATAATTAATTTTATTTCGTAAGAGAGGTTCGTCATGGCAAGTAAGAAGGCCGGTGGTAGTACAAAGAACGGTCGTGATTCACAGAGTAAACGACTGGGTGTAAAAAGATTCGGTGGCGAGAAAGTTCTTCCAGGAACTATCATCGTTCGTCAACGTGGCACTAAGTTCCACTTGGGTAACAACGTAAAAATGGGTCGCGACTACACTATCTATTCTGTAGTTGAAGGTCTTGTTAAATTTGAACGTTTCTCCAAAGAGCGTTTCAAAGTTAGCGTTTATCCTAAAGCTGTTTAATCAGTCTTAAGATAAATCGATACATTTTTTCACAAATGGAAAAGGAGCCATCCCATGGCTCCTTTTTTGTTGTATAGACAGTCAGTTATGAAATTCATTGATGAAGTCAGTATCTCTTTAGCTTCGGGACGTGGCGGCCCGGGTTGTGTCAGTTTTCGCCGCGAGTCTATGCAAGCCCGTGGCGGCCCAGATGGGGGCAACGGTGGTAAGGGCGGGGATGTCATTATCCGCACATCTCGTCATATCAATTCTCTGGTAGATATTAGACAAAACAAAAGATACGCCGCTCAATCCGGAAGGATGGGTGAGGGTCGTCAGAAATCCGGTATGGATGGCGAAGACCTTATCCTTATTGTTCCTCAAGGCACTGTATTCCGTAATATGGATGGTGAAATCATCATCGATATGACCGGCATTTCCGAACACACCCTGCTTAAAGGCGGTCGTGGCGGAAAAGGAAATGAATTTTTCAAAAACAGTGTGAACCAGGCTCCTGAGCACGCGCAGCCCGGTGAAGACGGTCAGGAAATTGAAGTTCGCCTGGAACTGAAGCTGATTGCGGATGTGGGTATCGTTGGATTCCCGAACGCGGGCAAGTCCACTTTGATCTCGCGCATCTCTGCAGCAAGACCGAAAATTGCGGACTATCCGTTCACAACCCTGACTCCGAATCTGGGAGTGGTGAAGGCCGGGGATTATTCCTCGTTCGTGGTGGCGGATATTCCAGGACTGGTGAAAGGCGCACACGCGGGTGTGGGTCTGGGCATTCAGTTTTTGAAACACATTGAACGTACACGTCTGTTTATCCATCTGGTTGATGCATCCGGAATGTCAGGTCGTGATCCCTTAGAGGATTATACGGATATTAATAACGAACTTAAGATGTACGATGAAAACAACCAGGACAAAGAGGGTTTCTTCCCTCTATCCACGCGTCCTCAATTGGTTGTTTTGAACAAGATCGACACTTTGAGTGAATCTCAGCTGACGAAGCTGAAAAAGCAGTTCAAGGAAGCCAGCGGCACTGAGCCGTTTGCGATTTCTGCGGTGACTGGCAAAAACATCAAAGAATTTGTTCAGGAACTGGCTCGTCAGATTTTGAAAGAGGAAGAAGAATAATGAAAATAGGTATTTTCGGAGGCAGTTTTAACCCTCCACACATGGGTCACATCAACGCAATCCAAACCGTGGCGAAAAAAGCCGGCTTGGGTAAAGTTCACATCCTGCCTGCGGCTCAGAATCCTCTGAAAACTCCGGTGGAAGGTCCAACGCCTGAACAGCGTGTGGAACTGACTCGTCTGGCGTTTGCCCAGTACGGTGAAACTTACTTTGTGGACGATCAGGAAATCAAACGCGGTGGCATGAGCTACACAATTGATACCGTGATGAATCTGCGCAAATCCTACGACGCCAATGATCTGTACCTTGTCGTGGGTGCTGATAAGTTTGAAGAGCTGGCTCAGTGGAAGGACTATCAAAAGATCCTGACTGAGGCGAATCTGATTGTTACAACCCGCCCGGGTTACGACATGCCGGAATCCCTGGAAGAAATGCCTGGATTCCTGAAGCCTTTGGTGGCGGAATTTGATTTCAACTTTATCGAGCTGAACACCGGCCGCAATATCCAGTTCATCACTTTGCGTGATGTGGAAGTGTCCTCCAGTGAAGTTCGTAAATGGCTTCGTTCCGGCAAGCCGGTTGAAAAATACCTGCCGTTGTCCGTTGAATCTTACATCAAAGAACACAAGCTTTACCGCAATCTGGGCGACCGTATCGGTGATTACACCAAGTTCGCTGAATTCTGCGCTAATGTTCTTTTTGCAAAAAAAGGCATCAACGTTCGTGGTTTCGATCTGACTTCCATGTCGGCTCCAAGCGAATACACATTGATCGCTTCCGGTACCTCCACCCGTCATGCGGCGGCGATGGCGGAAAACATCGTGATGGCGGTGAAAGAGGAATACAACGTTCACCCGCAAAGCATCGAGGGTGTGGATGAGGGCCGCTGGGTTCTTGTCGACTACGGTTCTTTGATCATCCACGTCTTCTACGACTTCGTTCGCCAGGAATACAGCCTGGAAAACCTGTGGAGACAAGGCAAGGACATGGGATTGAAAGATCCTTATGTTGGCAAGGGCGAGCAGTAATCATGAAGTTCATATTGTACAACCTCGCGACGGCCAAAGAGCCCTGGGCGGACGAGGTCAGCGAGTTGTACAAGAAGAAGATCTCCTTCTTCATTCCCTTCGACATCCAGTCCTTAAAAGCGAAAAAGTCCGCGCGTGAAGACGCAGACTTTAAGCGCAACGAAGAATCCGAACTGATCCTTAAGAATATCAACAGCGATGACTATGTCGTGCTTTTTGACGAGCGTGGATCTGTGCTGGATTCGATTCAATTTTCAAAAAAAGTGGAAAACATCCTGGGAAGCTCCAAGAAGCGCGCGATTTTCATTATTGGCGGTGCTTTTGGAGTCAATGAAGAGGTCCGCAAGCGTGCGGACCTGAAGGTGGCTTTGTCGCCGATGGTGATGAATCATCTGATGGCCCAGGCGATGAGTTTAGAGCAAATCTACCGGGCCTTTACGATCATCAAAAAAATCCCGTATCACAATATCTAGAGCCAAGGCGGCTCGTTACCCAGTTCTTTCTCGGGATCACGATCCAGATCCAGCAGACGGTTCCATTCAAGACTCAGGAAATTCTTTTGTTCCGAGATGGCTTCCTGGTCAGACAAGGCACGTGGATTCAGGCAGTCTGAGCCCGGATCGAATGTCTTGTGAGAGCAGATGGTGTATTGCACCTGGCTTTTTTCGCCACCCACGGCCTTGTTCCATTCAACCAAAGTCACAGGTTTTTCCGGATTGATAGCCGGGTCAAAGACGTAAACTTCGTTACCCACTCGGTAGGTCACGGCCACGTGATACCACCAGGAAACAGATCCGCCCGGGGCGTTCTGAGTCGGAGCATACAGATTCCCGAAGACAAAAATTTTCTTTGGTGTGGTGAAGTGATGTTCCACCAGCTCGGTGGCGGCCAGTTCGGCGCGGGCATAACAGCCATCGTCCGGATACATCCAAGTCAGGCGGCGGGCAAAAGGCTCGGCGTCAGCAATGAAGCGGGTGTCGCGCACGTATTTGAATTCCCGTTCCAGATCCGCGTAAGAACCCACATCCGGGATGTCCTGAATGTTCAGTTCTTTCATGGGTTTTTTCATGCGATCAGGATAGCTGTTGCGACCAAAAAGCTCCCATACCGGCGTGCTGCGCTGACGAGCAGCCTCGAAAGACTCACCGGAATGTCGGATGGAAGAAAGACCGGCCACGGCCGTGGCGGAAGCAGACAGAATCATCAACGAAACGAAAAATGCCTTCATAAACCCCTCACTCTTTCGGTTCTAGGCCTGCCTTCAGGGACTGTCAAAGAATTTGCAGTGACGCGAAAGAATGAATTCCTTGTTGAAGTTGCTTAAAGCCCGGCTGTCCGCCTGTCTGCACTGCGGATCATTGCAGGTGGTGCAAGCGGGTCTGTGTGTTCCCTGTCATGAGGTGCTGAATCACTATCCCCACAAATCGCGTCGCCGGCAGGAGTGGTTGCGGGCTCTATACTCGTGGAATCCGGGGGAAAGTGATCTGTTGTCGGCACTGGTGCTCAGTTTAAAAGGCCCGTACAACAAACAAGGCTGGGATCACTTTGCACAGCTGATGGTGCAGCGGAATGTGCCTCATCTTGGATCCGGACGAAGGCTGCACTTTGTTCCCGCACCGTCGAAGTCCGGTGCTGAAGATCATGCCTCATTGTTTGCCCGGGCACTGGCAGCTCACATGGGTGGCGTCTATTTTCCCTGTTTGCGCAAGGCCTCTTCGGGGAAACAACGCAGGGCCGACCGGGGAGAGCGAGCCTTGATCGCGATGGAGCTGGTTGAAAAAAATACAGAGCTGTCTAAAAACTCGACAGACATCCTCTGGATCTTTGTCGACGACATCCTTACAACAGGCTCTACAGCGCGCGCCGCCCGGCTGGCGCTCGGGAGTCCCCCTCACTTTGAAGTTTGGGTCTTGGCTGAGAGGGGCCTCTCTTGCGGAGCGTCCACGGATATGCTACAAAACCCGCATGCTTAGATCGACTCTTTCCCTGGTCCTGACATTCCTGTTTTCTTTGAGCGCTATGGCTGCCGTCACTGGCAACGGTGCTCTTCAGAAAGTCGCAAAAAAATACCGCACCACAAAGCTTGTGGAAATGAGTGTGGAAAAGACTGTGAAGTCTGAATTGCTTGGCAAAGAAACCAAGTACGACGGCAAGATCTATCTGGCGAACGGAAAGTTCCGCTGGGAAAACACCAAGCCGGAAGAAACTCTGCTGGTGTTCGATGGTAAAACCATCTGGAGCGTGCAGGTGCCGCCAAAAGAATTCGGCGGACCGGTACAGGTGGCAAAGGGCATCGTCGACAAAAAGACGAAATCCCACATCCTGATTTCTTCTTTGCTGGGTGAGGATCTGAACAAAAACTTCAAGATTCTGAAAGAGGAAAAAGACGGGGAGCTGGTCAACATCGAAGTGAAGCCGCTGAATGACGGCCTGACCGTGAAATCCCTGAAGCTGACAGTGAAGCCCAAGGACAACACGCTGCAGACGATTTCCTACCTGGACGATATCGGAAACCTCACAACCATGAAGTTTTCCGATGTGAAGTTCCTGAAAAAAGAAAATAAGAAACTGTTCAAATATCAACCGCCAAAAGATGCACAGGTAACCGACCTATGAAACAAGAGACTGCTCAAAACAAAAAAGTTCACTTTATCTCTCTGGGTTGCCCGAAGAATCTGGTCGACAGCGAAATCATGGCCGGCACTTTGATGAAAGACGGCTATGAAGTTGTGGGCGAGGCGGATCAGGCGGATACGGTCATCGTGAACACCTGTGGTTTCATCGAGGACTCCAAAAAAGAGTCCATTCAGCGCATTCTGGACATGAGTGACCTGAAACAAGAAGGCAAAATCAAAAAGGTTGTTGTCGCGGGTTGCCTGACCCAGCGTTATAAAGACGATCTGGTGGAAGGTTTGCCGGAAGCGGACTTGTTCGTGGGCTCTGGTGAGTTCCAGAACATCGCGAAGATCCTGAAAAACTCTGATGAAGGTGAAAAACAAAAGACCTTCTTCAACCTGCCGACTTATCTGCAGGAAGAAGCGACTCCGCGTGTGAACTCCCAGCCGGGTCACCGTGCGTATTTGAAAATCTCTGAAGGTTGCATGAAGCGTTGTGCGTTCTGCGCGATCCCTTTGATCCGTGGCAACCTGCAGTCCCGTTCCATCGATGCGATCGTGGCCGAAGCAAAATTGCTGGTTGCTGGCGGCGTGAAAGAGCTGATCATCATCAGCCACGATTTCACTGATTATGGTTTTGATATCCGTCGTAAGGATCCAACTCGCAAAGAAAGCCCGGTGGAGCTGTTGAAAGCTCTGGATCAGGTTGAAGGACTGCAGTGGATCCGTTTGATGTATCTGTATCCGGATGGCATCACACAAGAGATGGTTCAGGTTATCAAAAACAGCACCAAGATCGTGAAGTACTTCGACATGCCTTTGCAGCACGTGAACGATCAGGTTCTGAAATCCATGAACCGCAAAATGACCCGTGACGAAATCGAAACGGCACTGATGAACATCCGTGAACATCTGCCGGAAGCAGTGATCCGCACGCAGTTCATCGTGGGCTTCCCGGGTGAAACCCAGGAGCAGTTCGAAGAGCTTCTGAACTTCGTGGCGGAACAGCAGTTCGACCGCGTGGGTTGCTTCAAATACTCTCCGGAAGAAAACACTCCGGGCGGTCGTATGGAAAACCAGATCGACGAAGAAACAAAACAATACCGTCACGATGCTTTGATGGAAGTTCAGCAGAACATCTCCCGTGAAAAGCACAGCGACTTTGTCGGCAAAACTTTGCAGGTGATCGTGGAGGGCTTCTCAGAGGAAACAGACCTGTTGTTGCAGGGCCGTTTCTGGGGTCAGGCTCCGGATATCGACGGTGTGGTTCTGATCAATGATGGTCAGGCTCAGGTCGGTGACATGGTGAAAGTTCACATCACCGACAACATGGAATACGATCTCATTGGTGAGATCGTGGTGGAAAACTAGAACGTACAGTTTTCCGAGGCCTGTTCAAACTGGTCGGTCCATTTGCTGTTTTTCGCGTTTCTTAAAACTGTCGTGGCTCTTCTAAAGGCCACGGCATTTTTTTTATCAAATTTGCAGGCATTTTTGTAAGCCATCAGCGAAATATCATACTTGCGCAGCTCAAATGATGTGGTGGCAAGTCCCAGCCACGAGCGTCCGGCCTGGGCGTCGGCTTCAGTTCCCGACTTAAACACCTTCATTGCATCGATATAGTTCTTTTGCTCTTCCAGCAGGGCGCCATAATGGTATTGCGCAAGCTCGGACTTAGGGAAGTCACTGGCAGCCTTTTTAAGCGTCTTTACCGCAATAGCATCTTCCCCCAGGGCCTTGTAGGAAAGTCCTAGGTAAACGTAAGCGTCGGCGATTTTAGGGTCTTTCTGGATGGCTTCCTTGCAAGACTGCACGGCTGGCTCATAAGTGCCGTCGCGGGTGTTGATCTCGCAAAGTTTTCTGAGGTACTGCGGGCGCGGACCGATATTTTGCACCATGTCCTGCAGAAGGATGCGCAGCTCGTACAGGTTCGGCGTGTCACGCTTTTCGTAAAGCGTGATCAATCCGTCGTAAGCCGGTTCGTATTTCGCATTCAACTCGATGGATTTCTTGTAGGCTTCCATCGCGTCTTTGGTTTTGCGCTGAAGGATGTGGGCATTCCCCATCAGGTTGTAAGCCTCAAAGTCCTTTTCATCCTTGCCCAGAAGCACATTCAGGGAACGGATCATCTCGGTCGGCTCTTTGCGTTTTTCATGGGACCTTGCCAGGATCAAAAGTCCGCGGCGGTCGATCTTGTCGACGTGTTTCCACAATAGCAAAGTGACCTTTTCGTATTCTTCTTTTTTGTAAAGTTCCTCGGACAAGTCCACAATCAGGCGCGCATTTTTGGGGCTGGCGCGGATTTCTTTTTTCAGACGCTCAATTTTTTGCTCTGGTGTTTCATCTGTCGGAACAGCTGCGACCGGAGCGGTAACCGCCTCGGGCTTTGGCACGGTGACAGTTGCTTTTTCCGGAGCTGCCGGAGTGGCCGGTGCCGCAGGTGTGTCGACTTTCGGAGTCTCCACTTTGGGTGCCGTCACCGTGGGTTTGGTCACGGTCGGTTTGCTGATGGTGGGGGCGGTGGGTTTTACGACCGGAGGAGCCGGTGTCGCCGCCGGCTTCAGTTCCTCTTCAAAGAGAGAGAACTCGTCTTTGGTCTGCTCTGCCGCAAGGGCACAGGGCGGATCAATGACCAGAAATGAGACAAAAGCCAAGAACACAGTAAATATGAGTCGATTGAAATTCAGTCCATTGGGCATATACTGTATTATGACCTAAATGCTCTTACGAGTGAAGAAATCTCAACTTACATCTGGACTACCCAGCGAGCGAGGTCAGGCCGCGCTCGAGTATGTCCTTATGCTCGTGATCATTGTCGCATTATTGATCGGGCTGACGTCTCAAATTATCAAACCCATGGATGCTTTCATCAAAAACTACATGGGTTCTTACGTGCAATGTTTACTGGAGATGGGTGAGCTTCCTTCCGTGGGAAGTGAAGACACCACTGTGGCCGATGAAGGGTGCAACACCCGATTCCAGGCCGGAACGTGGGCGAACGGTCGTCCGCCGAATGGCAGTGGCGGCGGGGGCTCCAGCGGCAGTGGTTCGGGGTCCAATAAAGACGGCTCAGGAAGCGGCTCTGGCAGTGACAGCAGCAGTGGCAGTGGGGGCGGCTCCAGTGGCGGCACTTATGCGGGTTCCCAATCCCGTGGGGGCAGTCGTTTCATGAACCGGGGTCGTCGTCCGTCTTCCGGGGTGGAAACTGGCGGGGGAGCTCAAGGAAAGGTCGTTGAAATCGCGCTGGAAGGCGGCGGCAGCGGTGGATTCTTCCGCGGCAGCAGTGGTGGCAGCTATGGTCCTCGTCCCATTAAAACCAGATCTGTGGCGATTTCGGGGCTGACCGAAGCGGAACGCAAAAAACTTGAAAAGAAATCAAACGGTGAAGGAAAAGCCTCGATTGTATCCGGGGAATCGCTGACTCCACCGGTGAAGAAGCTTGCGGTGAAGAAACCACCGGTCAAAACCTTTGAAAAAGAGGAAGAACCGTTCACCATTGGAAATTTTATAAGAATTCTGTTCATCGTCGCCATCATTCTGGCGCTGGTCGTGTTCCTGGGCGGTCAGGCCCTGCAAATGTCGAAGAGTTTTGAAAAATAATCTGCGTCGCGTTTAGAAATTCTTCATAGAAATTCTTAAGTTGTCTGTCATGTCGTTAATTTCTTGAAACAGAACATTCTTTAAAGGATACAGCCTATCTGTTCAGTGATGGGGGAGTTCCATTGGAAAATGTGATTGAGATCAATCGCAGTAAAACATTTAGTTTGGATGAAGCACGTCGCTTGCTTCCCGTCATTTATCGCATGACCGAAGAGGCCTGCCGTGAGGTGAAACAACACCTGAACCGCATCGATGCCTATTCCGACAAAAGCCACCCTTCCGTGGCGGTTATTGAAACCCAGATCAACACTGTTATTGACCGCTGGCAGGTTAAGATTGAAAAGCTGGGCGGCGAGCCCAAGGGCTTGTGGATGGCTGATTTTGACAATGGTGATGGATACTATTGCTGGAAGTATCCAGAAGTTGAAATTAATCACTGGCACGGCTACCAAGATGGCTTTTCTGGGCGTATAACGATTGAATGAGAATCGCCGTCGCCCAAATAAATCCAGTTCTTGCTGACTTTCAGTTTAATAAAGAAAAGATCCTCGATTTCGTCAACCAGGCCGTTCAAAGAAAATGTGATCTGGTTGTCTTCCCTGAATGCACCTTGTTTGGTTATCATCCGTTTGATCTGCTGGAGCGTGAAAAGCTCGTCGCCAAACAAGAATCCGAATTCAAAGACCTGATTAAAAAACTTCCCAAAAATATCGGCGTGATCATGGGCTTGATCACCAAGAACCCGGCAAAAAAAGGGCGTCCTTATTTCAACAGCGCCGCTTTGATCGCCAAGGGTGAAAAGCCGCGCTTCTTCCACAAACAGCTTCTGCCGACCGGCGACGTGTTTGATGAAGCGCGCTTCATTGAATCCGGCGACCTTTCAAAAAACTATTTCAAATGGAAAGGGAAGAAGTTCTTCCTGACCATCTGTGAAGACATCTGGGCCTGGCCGGATGCCAAGGGGAATTCCGCTTACCGTGAAAACCCGCTGGCCAAAGTAAAAAAACAAAAGATCGACATGGTCATCAATCTGAGCGCTTCGCCTTACTTTGTTGGCAAGATGAAGCAGCGTGAATACGTCACCCAGAAAACCGCAGCGTATTTCAATGCCCCGATCATGTACGTGAATCTGGTGGGTGCGCAGGATGAAATCATCTTTGATGGCGGCAGCTTCGTGCTGGATAAAAAAGGCAAAAAACTTCTGACCTGCCAGCAGTTCAGTGAAGACATCAACGTGATTGACCTTAACACCCTGGAAGTCTGGAACAAGAATCCCAAACTTGAAGCCATCGAAGAACTTCGCCGGGCGCTGGTTTTGGGAATCCGTGATTTCTGTGAAAAGACCGGCATCAAGAAAGTTCATCTGGGTTTAAGCGGCGGGATTGATTCTGCGGTCGTGGCCGCTTTGGCGGTGGATGCCCTGGGGCCTGCGAATGTCGTGGGCGTGGGCTTGCCGGGTCCGTTCAATGCTCCACAAAGTCTGACTTTGGCAAAAGATCTGGCTTCCAATATGGGTGTGGATTTCAAAACTGTCGAAATTGGTCCGATGTATGAATCTGTGCTGAAGGCTTTGAACAAGGGCCTGGGGCTTGAGGGTTTCAGTATCGTGAATGAAAATCTGCAGGCGCGTTTGCGTGGTCTGACTTTGATGGCCTGGTCCAACAAGGAAAACAGCATGCTGCTGACAACCGGGAACAAGAGTGAATATGCCTCGGGCTATTCCACGTTGTACGGGGACATGTGCGGTGGTTTGGCGCCATTGGGTGATCTGACCAAAGCGCAAGTTTATGCTCTGGCCAGATACTATAACAAACAAGGTGAAGTGATCCCTCAAGAGATCATTGATCGTCCACCATCGGCGGAACTTCGTCCGAACCAAAAAGATCAGGACTCTTTGCCTGAGTACGATGATTTGGACAAGGCTGTGACTTATTTGGTGGAAAAATCAGGTCCGGCGAAATCAGCGACCGAAAAATGGCTGTTGCCTGTTTTGATGCGCACGGAATTCAAGCGCTGGCAGGCGCCGCCGATCCTGAAGGTGTCGCAGCACTCGTTTGGGCGTGGCCGAAGATATCCAGTGGCGCACCGAGCTCGTGAGATTTAGAAACTAAAAAGCCCCTTTGCAGGGGCTTTTATTATTTTGCACAGATGGCGACATTTCCACAGAGCTGAATGCATTCACGCTGGGCTCCAGCAACTGCACCCTCACATTCAGCTTGAGCGAGCATTCTCAGAACATGCTCCAAGCCGGCTGGTATATCGTTTTTACCCCCGACAGAGACTTCGTATTTATTTCTTTCGTCCGCAGTGATTTTGCAATCACCGAGACTTTTCACATAGAAAACGGCCTCTTCGCAGGTTTTAAGATCGGGAAAACTTGTTGCGGCCTGTAGGGAAGAAGCAAAAGTCAGAGTCAGGGTCGCGGAAAGAATCATCAATTTGTTCATGAAAAACTCCTATAGATCTGGGAAAGAAAAAAGGCCCCGAAGGGCCTGGTTCTAAAGACCTCCGAAGAAGTCCATTTGTTTTGGCTGGCGCACAATCTGCGGGAAGCGCAGTTCTGGTTTGCCAGTCAGAGCGATCAGGTTTCCTACCTGAGGTGCTTGGCCGCCGATAGAGATTCTTTTCATCATCTGGCTGAACATGTGGCCCAGATAAGTCGCATCTTCTTCAGCACGGTGGAAATTGGAAGTTGGGATTTTCAAATGCTGAACCAAAGTTCCCAGTTTGTAGTTCGGAAGACCCGGGAAGACTTTGCGGGCGATTGGCAAGCTGTCCAGGATCACGCCTTTTGGCGCTGCGGTTTCATGCTTTTTGATGTCAGCAATCAGGAACTGGGAGTCAAACGGCGCATTGTGCGCCACCAGAACATCGTCACCGCAGAACTCAGCAAAAGCCGGCAGGATGGAGTCGATCAGGGGCTTACCCTTAACCATGTCGTCAGAGATACCATTCACTGCCGAAGCTCCTGGTGGGATTGGGCGAAGTGGGTCAATCAAAGTGGCAAAGATCGCCTCAGGCTGGCCGTCGATAAAACGAACGGCACCGATTTCTACGATCTGATCTACTCCAGGAACTGTACCAGTGGTCTCTAAGTCAAAAGCTATGAATCTCATGAAAACATTGATACAAAATGGATGGGGCTGTTTCAACTAAAGAGTGTCCCCGTGAAGGAGTTCCTGACTGTGTCATCCAAGTCTGGAAAAATTATAAGCTTTTTGCCCGAAAATATTGATGTCTCGGTGAGTCAAAAGGATCATTCCGTTTTGGACGTGGCCCTGAGGGCGAAGGTGGCGCTGAACCACACCTGTGGAGGAAATGCGACCTGCGGAACCTGCCGGATTTTTGTGGTGAAGGGCCTGGAAAAACTGCCTCCACGCAACGAGCTGGAGCAGGAGATGGCCGAAGACCGGGGCTTTCAGCCTTCTGAGCGTCTGGCTTGTCAGATCGAGCCCGTGGACGGGCTCACAGTTGAAATTCCATTGGCGGATGATTAAGGGCGAACGTAAAACGGGTTTGTGTAAATCCACGTGATCCATTTTTTGGCGTCCGGGATGGGCAGCATCGGGCTGACACGCACTTGCACACGATAAGTTCCCGGTTCTTTCAGTTCAAATACTGTTTCAGGTTCATTCTTTCTTGCCACCACTTCACCATCTTTGATGATCATGATTTCGAAAAAGTCCTGAGGCTTCGCAGGCAGGGTTACTTTCAGACTCATGTTTTTGCTGAATTTCACCTCTGAGCCCATCATGTGGCTGTGATTGCCGTCTTCAATGGTTGCCGAGAATCCTTTTGGATCCCCCAAAGTGTCCAGCGCGATATAGAAGCTTCCGTTTTTAATGGCATTGAAGATCTTGGTGCGGTCGCTGTTAAAGCTTCCGGTCAGTTCGGACTTCAGCAGCACGTGATTGCTCATGAATTCAAAGCTGCGTTTATAGCTTGGGAAGCGAATGAAGTAATTTGCCAGCGGAATCGCGCGGGCCGAGGCTTCGGTTCCGGCATAGACCACCACTTTGCGTTGCTGGCTGAGTTTGTTCAAAAGTGCAATCTCATCCGTGGGTTCGGTGTAAAGTCGAACAAATGCCAGACGCGGATTGAATGGATAAATCAGAAGACTCCAGATGGTGGAGATCTTGGATTCGCCCCAGGCGCGGTTGATCAGACTTTTCATGTTTAAAAGTTCAAAACCATCCAGGCCTGAAGGAATTTCGCCGGACCAGGAATAACCCGCCTTATACGGGTGAGCCAGGATCGTCAGCGTGTCCTTGCTGGCGCCGGTTTTCTGTGACAACAGGTCTGAAAGCTTCACCTGAGCATCGCCAAGGTTTGCGCCGATGCTTTCCTGATTCAGGGAATAGTAAATCAAACGGGAATCCAGATAGCTGTATTTGCCGGCGTTAAAGACCAGCAGGTTCCCGTGATAGGATTCAAACGTCGTCGGGATATTGAAGATGTTGTAGTCGGTGAAGAAGATAAAATCCAGGTTGGCAAGTTTCGCCGAAGTGATGACAAAACTTGAAGTGGCCGACCCGCTGGAAAGGTCGGTGTGCACGTTCAGCACACCTTTATAGTCATACAGATTTCTTGAGGAATGTTGCGAAGTGATCTGCGGTGGCACCACAGCCAGTTCGTACTGATTCAGATAAAATCCGTACAAGAAGAAGGTCACCAGCAAAAAAGAAAGAGTTGCAATTACTTTCATGGTCTTGTGAATTCCAACAGGACAAAGTCAGGAGAGATTTTTCGAATCTCTTTCATCTGCCATTGTTGTTCGGAAATCCACTTTGGTAAACCATTTCTCTCGCGCTTCACTAAATAAAAAACTTTGCCCTGCGGCTCGGCTTCAGGAAGTGTGTCAAAGAAGTCGTAACGGCTGATTCCTTTGAGCTTAAACACCGGAACTTTGCTGAAGTACCAAAGTGAGGACGCCATTTGATAGCTGCTGGCATAAAGTGGACTCACTTCTTTGGCCACGCTGCTCAGTTCCTGGAAGACATAAGGCTCTTCGACTTTGTCACTGAGCTTGCGCAAGGACGGTGTGAACAAGGTTGCCAGCACCACGGCGACAATCGCGCCCCAGAAGATCACGTAAACTTTTGTCCACTTTTGCACCTTCGGATGGAATAGCGCCAATGCCAGGATCGCCGGATAAGCGATGATCGGCCAGTTGGCTTCCACCAAAGCGCGGAAGGAAGTGAACAGGAAGAACAGCAATGGACCCCAGCCGAAATAGAACAACCAGCGCAGGTCCTTGGGAACTTTTGCCCGCAAAGCAGCCCAGAAGATCAGGGGGAACACGATCAGGATTTGCCCAAGGATGTAGGAAAGGGTCCATTCCGGGTTGTAAGAGCTTTTCTCAAGACCGTGTTTGATCTGGAATTCAAACGACGCAAAGTCATTCTGATAATTCCACAAAAGAACCGGCGTGCAGAAGATCAGGCCGGACACCAGAGTCAGCAGGACCCCGTTCCAGCGCACATCCTTCCAGCGTTTTTCCACGGTCAGGTACGCCAGCAGACACGGTACGAACAAAACGATGTGATACTTTGAACAGAACCCCAGACCCAAAGCCACACCCAGCCAGATGTAGCTGGAAAGGGATTTGTTATTGATGGCCTGCAGAGCCAGCAAAATCGCCAAAGACCAGAAGAACATCACCGGCAGATCCGGTGTTACTATCAAAGAGCCAAACCCCAGAAGCGGGGAGAACAGCACCAGATACGTCCATACCTTGATTTTTTCAAAGTCGATCTGGTCTTTCAGGATATAGAACCACACGGCCAAAAGACCGTGACCCAGAATCACTGCCGGCCAGCGGACCGCGTGCATGAAAGGTTCAAGGAAGTGTCCAAGATAAAAAAGCCAGGAAACCAGAGGGGGGTGGTCGAAGTAGCTCAGCTGGGGGCGCTGGGCCCACACCCAGTAGTAAGCTTCATCAGCACTCAACGGGATGAGTGCTGAAAGAACAAGTTTCACCAAAAGGCTGATCCACCAGATGCGGAATAGATCTTTCAAGACTAGTAGCTCAGGCGGATAGGTTTACCAAGGTCACCCGGAATACCGATTTCTTTTCCATTCAAAATCAGATTCACAGCACCACCGTTGGAGAAATTAATCTTCAGACCGCTTTTGCTTTTGAAGGTGTGAACCTGCTCAGCAGAAAGACGGATTTTTTGAGGTTTGCCGTTGGGAGCGGAGTATTCGATCTCGACTGAATCCAAAGCTTCCACGATCAGTTCAACAGGTTTGCCGGACTCTGGTTTCGGACTCGGGGTTGGTGTTGGGGTAGGAGATGGCGAAGCCACCGGCGTCGGTGACGGAGTTGCGGTCGGAGTCGGGCTTGGAGTCGTTGTTGGTTTCGGAGTTGGCGTCGGTGAAACCGCAGGAGTCGGGGTTGTCACCGGAGTTGAAACTGCCGCAGTCGGAGACGCAGCTGTGGCTGCCGTGGACGACACCGGCGCCGTTGGCGTTGGTGTTGTCGTCAGGTTGCCCAATGGACCCGGAGTGGTGTTTGGTTCCACTTCAGTCAAAGTGCCGCCATCAATAGAGGTGTCGACCACAACCGGAGTTGCGCCTTCCATGGTTTGCGCCACTTCCGCACTTGGAACTTCGGCTTCCTTGGAATACTTGTCGATCATTTTTTTCGTGAACAGAATCAATCCCACCAGAACAATGCCCAGACCCAGAATGATGTAGGTCTTGGTGTTCTTGTTTTCTTTCAGGGACTGCATGCCGTGATTAGAGCTGGTTGGTGGCGGAGTCCTGCGAATCGGAGTGACCGTGGCTTCCGGGGCTGGAGCTGCTGCCGCTGCTTCAGTGGTGCCTTCTGTTGCCGGCTTTGCTTCTGTCTCAGATGTTCCCGCAGGTTTTGTTTCTTCTGTCTGACGGATGTAGGGCTTCGGTTTTGTGGAACCCATCTCTTCGTAGAAGACTTCAAGAACTTCATCAGAGTTCAGGTGCAGGAAGTTGGCATAGCTTTGTACAAAGCCGCGCAGGAAGGTCTTTGCTGGCAATTGGGTTTCATCACCCTCTTCGATGGCTTTAAGAACCTTGCTGCTGATTTTCAAAGAAAGACCAATTTCGTGCAGGGAGAGGCCTTTTTCCTCACGGGCTTTCTTGAGAAGTTCTCCGGTCTTTTTCATTAATGTCCCTTTCGAATCAAACTGAGCATTCCCTTGGCTTTGTCGCGGTACTTACCGGTGGGATAATATTTTATCAACTCTTCAAAGCGGGCGACAGATTTCGATTTTTCGCCCAGACGATAGTAGGAAAGCGCACTGTAGTAGTGAGGCTCATCAAAAAGGTTCTTCTGGCAGAACCCGATGGCGCGATCCAGAGCTTCAGCAGCACGACCATAGTCCTTTTCTTCAAAGAACGTACGGCCATAGTAGGTGTTGGCGATGCAGTCGTCGGTTTGCGTGTCCATGACTTTGCCAAAAGCAGAGCGGGCGGCGCCGTACTCTTTTTGGTTGAACTTCACCAGTCCCAGATTGATGTAGGCTTTTTCCGGATTTCCGTAAGTCAGGTCATTGATGACGGTGCGGATTTCTTTTTCGGCGTCAGCATAACGGCCGGCCTCAATCAGCACCCGGCCCAGATTGTTGCGGGCGTCCGAGTAGCGCGGTTCGAAATCCAGCGCCTGGCGAAGATGTTTTTCTGCCAGATCAAAACGATCGCGATAAAAGTACACCTGACCCAGATTGTTTTGGATGACGGGATTTTTTGGATCCAGCTCCTGCGCTTTCAACAGTTCCTGCAAAGCAAAAGGATAGTTGCCGCTTTCAATGTAAGTGGCACCCAAACGGAGGTGAAGTTCAGCTTTTTGTTTTTCCTGTGCCGACCGGCTGGCACAACCCAGCATGGTCAGGGCGCACAGAGCGAGAATCCATTTACGCATGCTAAAAAGGTATCATTAGAGGACTAAGAGTCAACCCTGAGTTCCGCAATAGTTTCCACATGATCCGTCTGCGGGAACATCTCGAAAGTCTGCACCCGGTCGAGCTTGTACTTGATGCCCATTTTCTGCGTCTGAGCAAAGAACCAGTTAAGATCCCGCGCCAAAGACACTGGGTGGCAGCTGATGTAGATGATCTTACGAGGCTGGGCAGCGGCGAGGGTCTGCATGGTGTATTCGCTGGCTCCGGCCCGAGGTGGATCCAGGACCACCAGATCGTCTTTACCGATGCTGGCTCGGCGCATGTAGGTTTCCACATCCGACATGAAGTAGGTCATGCGCTTGTCAGTGATTTTGGAACGAGCCCGCTCCACGAGCTTCGGATTCAGCTCCACACCAATGATTTCCGAGTCGGCGTACTTTGCCGCCAGAGGGAAGGTGAAGTTCCCGGCACCGGCATACAGGTCATAAACTTTTTTGTACGGACCGTCGCCCGCCCAGTCCAAAGCCGTGCGCAGCAGGTCCTCGTTCTGAAAGCGGTTCACTTGAGAAAAACCGATGCCGTCATCTTCGTCAGTGATCAGGCCATAGCGCACATCACCTTCTTCGGCGATGTACATCTCAAGACGCTGAAGATCTTTCGCATTTTTCTTTTCGGCCCAGGCTTTCACTTCGGCAAATTTATCGGTCAGAGTTTCTTCCGTGATCAGGCAGTCCATCGTTTCCACGATCTGGTGGGAATTGCGCGCAAAGAAACCGAAGCGGCCGTTTTTGAATTTCGGCTGAATGCGGTTGCGATAGCGCAGCACACGCGGACTTGGTTGGATGGGAAGATAGTTGAAATCCAGATCCCGGTTGAACTTTCTGATCGTTTCCAGAACCAGCGTGTGTTTCTGACGGCGCTGTTCTTCCTCATTGATGTGCTGCCAGTTGCAGCCTCCACAGGAATGCGCCACCGGGCAG
Source organism: Bdellovibrio bacteriovorus (assembly GCF_048286975.1). Lineage (GTDB taxonomy): Bacteria > Bdellovibrionota > Bdellovibrionia > Bdellovibrionales > Bdellovibrionaceae > Bdellovibrio > Bdellovibrio bacteriovorus_H. The sequence goes on from NZ_JBLVRT010000001.1 coordinate 917,534, forward strand.
GGTGGTTCACGACGATGGGGGCTGGCGGAAAGAACTTCGACCACGCGGGCCTCCATGAAGTTCTTTTTGACCAGGGTGATTTCCGCCAGGATTTCTTCATTGGGCGCTGCTTGAGGAACGAAGACAACCATGCCCTCGTGTCGAGCGACTCCAGCACCGCCAATGGCGAGTTTTTCAATATTCAGTTTGATCTTGGAACCAAGAAGGGGAGCTTTCGCTCCCCTTTGGTTTGATTTCGCAGACATTTTATATCGCTAATTTCAAATTTGAATCTGTGAACGATTAAACGTTGCAGATTTCGTGTTTTTCGAAGAACAAAGCCAATTCACGAGCTGCAGACTCTGGAGAGTCAGAACCGTGAACTGCGTTTTCACCCACGTTGTCGCCGAATTTCGCGCGAACTGTACCAGCGTTGGCTTTTTTAGGGTCAGTAGCACCCATGATTTCGCGGTTTTTCAAAACTGCGCCTTCACCCTGAAGACACATCAACATAACTGGACCGGAAGTCATGAAGGACACAAGCTCACCGAAGAACGGACGTGCTTTGTGTTCAGCGTAGAACTCTTCAGCTTTAGCAGTGGTAAGAACGGTGATTTTCGCAGCAGCGATTTTCAGGCCGTTAGCTTCAAACATGCTCACGATATCGCCGATAGCGTTTTTCTTCATGGCATTTGGTTTGATGATAGAGAATGTTTGTTCGATAGACATGGTGTCTCCTTGTTTATTAATGACAAACTGTTTTAGTAATCTCAAAGAACCTAGGAGTTTTAACGAATTGAGTGACACATGTCCACTCTTGGTTTCCTTGGTTCGGCATGTTCACAACCAGTTTTGTCTGAACGGCCAGATCGTGGCCTTCGGACGGGGTGGTGAAGTTCTGGTAGGTGATCTGATAAGCTTCACGGTTCTGCCAAAGATTCAGGGTGAACTCGACATCTTCGGTGGTCATGATCTGGATTTCATCAACACGACCGGCGAATGCGGGACTGGCTGCCAGCAAGGCAAAAACCAATAATTTCTTCATCTTAGATCTCCTGGATGGCCCTTAAATAGAGGCCCAAAGGCAGGCTGTCAACGGGAAATTGCTGCTTGGGGTCATAGGCTTCGCTATATTCGAACTGAATCCTGGGATAGCGTTTTTTCCATGCATTCCTCAAGATGGATCCTCACTTCTGTCGCGATTCATGCCCTTGTTTTGTCAGCCCTGTGGCTGGGAAAACCTGCGGCTATTGAAGTGCCCCACAGTCCGGACCCGATCCCGGTGGAGTTTGCAGGGATCCCTTCCGGGGCGTCGCAAGCCATGGGTGCGAAGCCCGGGAAGATAACAAAGTCCCTGTTTAAAACCTATGACTTCAATGACAGTGAGGATGTCACTGAAAACTCTGACGGGCCCGCAAGAGACTTTTGGGACCGCGCCACCTATGCACTGGAAAGTGCCAACGTCTTTGCCGACACTGACAATTGGGATTATCACCGCGAGGTTTTTAGGCGCATTGACAGCGAGCTGATGTTTGATTCGATTCTTGCTCAGTACAATCACTTCGGCACGGTGATGCTGCAGTTTGAAGTCGATGAAAAGGGTTATCTGCTGGAAGAATCACTGCGTGCCTCTTCCGAGGATCCAATTTTGAAAGTGCATGCCGTGCGCGCCGTTAGAAAGGCTTTGACGGAAAAGTTCCAGGAGCTCAAGTGGAGTTCAGAAAACACTATCTTCCAGGCAAAGTTTGAATTCTTGAGTGATTCACCTTCATTGAACTTTCGCAAGCAGCGCGAGTTTGGCAAACCGGTGCTGAACTTCACCCGGGCCACCAAAGAAAAGCCGGTGGCGACAAATCTGCAGGATCATCTTTTAAACGGCGGTATCGACTATGATGCTTTTGCCATGGTGGAAAGATGGCAGAAGTATAACAAGAAAAAACGCCTGGACGTGGGCGAGTATGATCCTTTCGCCCATTATCGTAAAGACCCGGCGTATCTGCTTTAGAATCTGATTTTAAATGAAAACCCCAGTCCCAGCGGAATCAGGCGGTCGTCATCGCCCTTGGAGCATTTGTTTTCTCTGCGGCAATAGGCATCCGGCAGGAACAAGTTCATCTCAAATCGATTCGGAGTGTTTGCCGCTTCGTTGAGTGATGAATTGATGGTAGAGACCACGTTCAATGAATCCAAAATTGTTTTTTCGCGTTCTGCACCGGCAATGGCATTCGAGCGCACGCGCACGCGGCGGACGATGCGTTCAGCGGATTCGCGGTCCTTTTCGGTCAGCTGGTGCGGGATATTTTTTAAGGTAAAATGCACGATGGCTGAGCCGAAATTCATTTCATGCAGCATGGACAGGTCCGACACACGCACCTGGGCTACGGTGGCTTGGTGACGGCGCACGGCCACGCGGATCATGTTGTTTGAGGTTCTGGCACTGGGCAGAATGAAAAGCAAATTGGTGCGACTGGCGCGAACGAATCCGGCGTTGGTGTCGCGGATGCTCTTTTCGGCATTGCGGGAGTTGTCGATCTCTGCCATGAAGTCCCATTCGTCGGTGGGTATGGTGATGACCACGACGCTGAGGGGATTGAGCTCATCAAAGGCACACAGATCCTCTTCCAGAGGGACCAGGTCTTCCAGACTGCGCTTGGTGGTCCGGCATTGCCGGTGGTCACGCGTGTCCACCGCCACCATAATTCCGCGGGCGTGGGTTTCGCGCTCTTCGCTGAACGAGTTGGCATATGTCTTCAAGGACGTCAGCATCATTGCAAATGTAAGTATCAGCTTGGCGTTTTTCATCGTCAAATCTGTCTGTCCCTAGGGTTAAATGGAGCGCATAAAGCTAAGCGCAAATTCCACGTTCTTTTTAATAGCTTCAATTTCTTTCAGCTGATTCGAGTTAATCAGGCTTTCCACATTCTTTTGCACTTCATCATAGATGTCAGATCCCTGGTTTTGTTTGTGCGAGGAAAGACGCTGAACCTGCTCCCAGTCCTGCTCCGTCGGCAGACCGTAACCTTCCGCACCTTTCAGGAACGAAGCCGGCTGCGAGAACATGTCGCTGATTTCAGTCAATGCGGTCACGATCTCTTTTTGACGGGTGGTTTCGCCACGTTTGGCGGCCTGTTTTTCTTCCTTGATCACATGCTGGGTCAGATCCGCTTTGATGGCGGCCGTCAGGAAGCGATGAGCGCCGTTTTCAAGCAGGACGATAGCCGCCGCCGCTTTACGGCGGGTTTTTCCTTCCAGTTTGTTGATGCGGGAATACAGACTGCCACGCTGGGAAGCCGTCAGGCTGAGCAGCTCGCGGAAATCCTTTTGATTCACTCCAATGGTGTCTTTCAGAACCTTGAAGCTCATCTCATAGCGGTCACGGTAAGAATCAAACAGGTAACCTGTGTTGATGGCTTGAGTGCGGTTGGCAAAAACACGGTTGTCGGCAATCTTCAGGCGCAAGAGGTCCTTTTCAAGACCAATCGGGGTCTTGGTTTGAAGATAGATCAGCTCAGGACGGAACAAAGAGCCCTTCATCAGATTCAACGATTCCACCGCGCAGTTGTTCGAAGTGAAATAGTATCGGCCATCATAAGACCAGTGAGTTTCAATCGTGCGGGTCACGAACTGACGGATTTCATCACGGGTCAAAGTCATCGGCACGCTTCTAAGATCGCGCAGTTCGGTCTTGGTGTATTCCTCGATCACCTGATGCATCGGGACCAGGAACAGACGGGATGGATAGTCCCCGGTCAGACCTTTAAGGGTGTTGATTTGAATGCTGTTCACAAAGGCGCGGTAAGAAAGCACGATGTGCTGGTCCAGATCCTTCAGGCAATCAGGACCGACAACCTTTCTTTCCGGAGCACACATGACCAGACGGAACATGGAGTGACCCCAGCCGCTCATCATCGCCTCGCCTTCAGCGGCCAGCAGATAGTGAACCTGATAGATGCGGTTGGGATCGATGCTGCGAAGTGGACTGTCTTTGCCTTTAAAGTCAGGAATGACATAGTTGAGCGGCACCTGACAGCGGCTGTTCGGGAATGGGGTGTGATTGAATTTGGAACGGAACAGGTGATAAAGCGAAGGACGACGGCACGCATAGTCCGGATCCATCAGGAAATATTCCATGTTCACCGGGAAGGATTCAAAGGCGCTGGTCAGTTCATAGATGTCGGGACTGCGATGTTTCATCCACGACTCGTCGCTGTCGACAAAACCGGCGATCATCGTGAAATACGGATTTTGGGAATAACTGCGATACATGTTTTCGTACGGTCGGCATTCAGGACTTGTCTGGCTGTTCTGGCGATCGTCTTTTTCCTCTTTGCAGATACGGATCATGCGAGCCTCATCGGCATCGTGATCATTCAGCTTGTCATAGGCGTGAATGGTTTCGTGAACCACGGTGGCCAGAATTTCGCGATAGAAAGTTTTGTGAGTGCGGTTGGTGCGTGTGGCATTGCTTTCTCCACGGCGGATTTCTGCCACGGCCTTAAGATCAATGCGCACCTTGCCCCAGGATAATTTTCCCAAAGCGTGATCGCCGTTTTCTTTGAGGCTTTCAAAGCGGACTTCCAGAGGTTTTTTGAATTTGGATTTGATGGAAACTGGCAGCAATTGCTCTGCCTGTTTTAGCAGGATCTGTGCGTTTTGCCTGAACTGTTTGTCAGAGGGGCCCTCGGTCAGAGAGTAACTGAATGAAGCATGAGCGCTGGAAGCCATTAGCATCGCGGCGACAATCAATCCTGCTTTATTCATCAGTCTCTCCTTGTTTCAAAATGAGACAAACCTGCCCGGACTTTGGAAAATCCAAGCCCTGCTCTGAAAGTTAATACAAATTCAGTGCCAGATTATGGGGACCTAAGTGATTGATATGAAAATAAAAAAGGGCCACCTTGCGGCAGCCCTTTTCCAGAGAAGAGGAGGAGATGAAGCGCGGATTACATTTTCAGGATGCCTTCAGCGATCTCAAGATCGGAAGCCTGAAGTTTTGGGTTTTCAGCGCGGATCGCTTCCAGCGCTTTTTGCAAAGCCACACCACGGATCGCGCCATCAGAAGCAACCATCGTTGCAGCATCTTCTTTAGCTTCAACAACAAGTTTCAAAGTCTGACCAGAGATAGAAGCGGACGTCGCCACAACACCACCAGTAGTCATCAAAGGGATCGCCAGGATGGAGTCCACTGTGGAAGTCACAGAAGCAGAGTAAACCTGAGAGATCTCAGTAGCTTGAGCCATAGTGGCAGACAACAACAAAGCAACGATAACGGACTTTTTCATGGATACTCCTAAAAGGGGTTTAATGTGTTTTTGGTTACTGGCTGGGGAGTATTGCAGCAACAGTGCCAAGGTGTCTCAGTACGGGAAATCGCGGATTTGCCGGAATTCCACGGTAAATCCGATGCTGGCTTGTGTTTAGGGATTGAACAGCGGACGCCAATAAGCGCCCGCGTTTGATGGTTGCGATGGAACACTCGCAACGAAAATTTTTTTAAAGTGTCTGCAGGAACTGGATCAAATTGTATTTGTCTTCTGCAGACAGAATTTCTTTTCCGTCTTTGATGAAGATTCCTTCATCGTGACCCATGTTGCCCATGCCCGCTTTTCTTGTGTCGTACAAATGCTCGCGTGTCTTCCATGCTTTCGGAGTTCTATCGCCGATTGGGTAGCCTCCGCAGGCAAAGTCATAGTCCGTGTCTTTGTTCAGTGCTTCGCCGGAATAATAAATCGACGGACGCTTTTTTGCCGGAGTCAGCAGTACGCACAGATTCGGGATCGAGTTGTTGTGCATGTACGGCCATCTGGCCCAGATGCCCACCAGTGGTGGTGGCACATAGCCTTCCTGTGCTTTGATGACGATGCCGTTCTTTTTGGAGATCTCAAGATCATTCAGCTGCTCCAACGACTTCATGCCCTGACGGCGGAACGGATCTGTGCCGACATTCACCACCGGGGTTTTTTCTTTGTAGCGCACTTCCACGGTTTTCAGGCGTTCGGCGGCTGACAGCACCAGGGCGTGCGGCTGGTTCCAGGCTTTTTCATAATTACCGTGGCACTTGGCGCAGTTGTTTTTAAAGATTTGCTCGCCGGCTTTAGCGCGACCCAGATCAATTTTTTCCGCTGGATAGAAATCTGTGATGTGCGGAGCTTCCGAGGCAAAGACCGCCGTGGTCAGCTCTTTGATGATATGATCGTTGTCAGCCAGCCACTGCTCTAACTCGTGCAAATCCGCACCGCGACCGATTTCATTCCAAATCAAATTGGTGAAGATGGGGTTGCCGCTAAGAACACTTCCGTCCGACAGCCAGCGATTTTTGTATTTAACGTTCCACCAGACGGCCGGTTTGGAATCCGCGGGCTTGTTGTCCAGATAAGCATCCGCACGCGGGGATCTTGCGGTTTTATCGCTGTAATTGGCATAACCGTCTTTCGCACGACGATTCAGCGACAAACTGACTTGCGCCAGGGATGTGTCCAAACCAAGAGCGATGGGCTGTTTCAATTCCACGAACTTCAGGCGCGCTTTGGATTCAACCAACAAGGCGGTTTCCGCATCGGTGGCGCGCGTGTAAGCCTGGAAGATGTGGGGATCCATCAAAGGCATGACCTTCTTGGCCTTGATGAAGAATTCATTCGCACGAGGGAATCGGTTGGTCATTCCCAGGACTGTTTTACCAAATAGGTTCGATGAGTGGCAGGCGGCACAGCTGAACGTAAAGCCTTCGGCGCCGTCTCGTTCAATCAGGCCAAAACCCATCAGAGTGTCGGGACGAATTTCGTTGGGATAAGGGACAGCATAAACACCACGTTCGTTTTCAAGCGGGTACTTGTGCAGGCCGAGGTTTTTCAAAACGTCCTCAAAGCTTCTGAATCCACTAAGACCCTTCATGAGGCTTTGAATCCATTTGCGCAAAGGATTGCTGTTCTTTTCCTCGATCAAGCGGCGCACGGGTTCATACGGGGGCAACATCCCGGTGACGGTCACCGGATAAACTTGGGCGTGGATCTTTCCCTTGTTTTGAGACGTCTGGAAATCGAAATCGTTCCACAAATAGATATTGGATCTCCCGCCCGGTGGGACAGCGACTCCGGCAGTCCAGTCGGGTTCGGTTTGGGCAAAGGCGCTTACAGAGATCAGGGTCAGAAGAAAAAAGAACTTCGTCATTCCCGATACTTACAATGTCGTAAGATTACTAGACAATAATATTCTGTCGGTTGACGGGCGGTACGGGCTCCCAGAGCTTTTAAAATGGGAGCGTATGAAAAATTGTAATGGTGTGTTCCACAAATATGGAAGGGAGCACTATCTGCGGACAGGATCTGGTGAAAGAAGAATTCTCGGTTAACATGAAATTGTTAACAGGAGTTATATGGGTGCCGAGTCCGTTAAAGTGATTAAAGTAGTGCGTTCCTCACCAGCTGCTAAAGCTGAATCCGGGGCGGCGCCATTGGCCGACAACATCACGGAGATTCGTGAACGAGCCCGTGAATTTTTGCTGTCGGCTTTGAAGATGCTGGCGCCCGATACTGAGGGGATCGGCGTGGATGTGGTCGTGGGCGAGAAAACCACCCAGTACATCGTGAGCTGCCCGAAAGAAGCTATTGGCCGGGTGATTGGTCAACGGGGCGCCACCATCATGTCCTTGCGCCAGGTTTTGGGTGCGATTATGGGAGCGGCCGGAGCCCGCGCTGTCATCGAAATTCCTTACTATCCCGCTGAGAAATAAAAAACCCACAGTGTTTCCAGTGTGGGTTTTAAAAAATCCTATTTTGATTTTACCAGGCTGTTTAAGCTGACGTTGTGAGTTCCAGAGTAGCCGCTCAAAGTGACTTGAGCGGTGCCATTGCCAAACACCGAAATTACTTTCCCAGTGTAGGTGCGATCGTAAACGATGCGATCACCAGCGCAAATTCCCTTGGAGCAGGTCACCGCTTTCGTCAGACTGCTCAAAGATACAGAGTGAGTTCCATTGTAACCTTCGATCATAACCAGCGCCTTGCCATTGCTATAGACTTTAATGACTTTGGCCTTCATGGTGAAATCATACATCAACTGATCACCCGCGCAGATGCCGCTAGCACAGGTGATTTTTTTGCTGAGTGAACTGATCGGGACGGTGTGAGTTCCGTTGTAACCTTCAATTGTGACCAGGGCCTGTCTGTTGTTATAGACTTCAATGACTTTGGCTTCCATCGTGCGGTCGTACATCAGGGAATCACCTGCACAGACGCCTTCAAGACAACGTGTAGGGCGGGAAATCTCTGAGATACTGATCATATGAGTGCCGGAATAACCTTCGATGGTCACCTGCACCTTGCCGTTGGAATATACCTTTAGAAGCTTGGCTTTGGTGGTGTTGTTGTACATCACAGAATCGCCGACACAAAGTTCACGCGAACACTGAATCGAACTGGCAAGTTCGGAAAGGCTTACGATGTGCATTCCGGAATACCCGGCCAAGGTGACTTGAGCTTTGCCATTAGTGAAGAGCTTTTTGATGGTAGCATCGTAGGAATTGCTATAAATCGCCTGACGGTTGATGCAGAAGTTCTGATGGCAGTCGACGGACTTGGCAATTTCACTCAAGTTTACGATATGCAGACCGGAATAACCATCCAGCACCACGCGTGCTTTCCTGTTCGAGAATACCTCTTTGATTACGCCACTATAGCTATTGGAATACAGCATATCGTATCCACCGCAGAGGCCATCCAGACACGCTGTTTGGGTGCCGATGTCACGAATATCAATATCGTGGGTTCCACTGTACCCATCCAGTGTGGCGCGAACTTTACCGCCGCCCAAAACCTGCGTAATCGTGCCGACGTAAGATCCGGAATACACAATCTTCGTGCCTTTGGCGATGGCAGAGGGGCGAGTGTCTGGAGCTGAAGTCTGAGTTTGTACCGGAGCCGGTCTTGTCGGAGCCGGAGGAGCCGCCGGAGTGGCGGCAACGGGCTCAATCACCTGTTGCAATGTCAGACGAGGAACCTCGGTGGCGCCGATGGCACGCAGGCGGACGTTCGCAGCCCCACCATAAGATTCACCGACCAGTTCGATGGAAACCACACGGTCGGACAGGTTCAGATTTTCTGACGCCAATGACTCCCAGGTGGAAAGCACACGGCTGTCTTTAAATTCGCGCACGGAAATCTGCTGACCCCGTTCGGTGATAAGGGAAGCGGAATGGATCTTCAGCTTGTTGACCTCGACTACGAGTTCCAGACGGTTCAGGACGGCAGAGCGCTGCAGATCAATCTTATAAGTGGCGCCGCCGGATTTGCGCGACATGGAGGTGATGGAAAGCTCACCCTTATATTCGGTCTGCACAGGCGCTGTAGGTGCTGCCGGCGTTGTTGTGGTTTGAGTTTGAGTCGTGTCTTCCGCCGGTGGGGCCGGTGGAGTTGCTGGTGTTGTGACAACATCACCTTCGAATTCGCCCGGGAAGGGCAAATCGACGATGATGTCAGCGCGAGCCGCATTGTGAGTTAGCGACAATAAGGCCATAAAAGCAGCCAAACCAGAACGTTTCATAAACTCTCCTAAATTGATCAACGCATAGCTTGTTACAAGAGGCGTTCCAGCAAAACAGGGGTCTGAAGCCATTCAGTGGCTGTTGACGACGGGGGACTGTCTTAAAAATTGACAGGGATCGAAAATGGTCAGCTTCGGAAACAAAAAAACCCACGACATTTCTGCCGTGGGTTTTTCAAAGTTGAATCTAAAAAATTAGAACTACTTTTTCAGCATGGATTGCATTGTCGTGCCCATGTCCGCTGGGGAACGGGAGATTTTGCAACCTGCAGCTTCAAGCGCTTTGAACTTCGCTTCCGCTGTGCCTTTGCCGCCGCTGATGATCGCACCAGCGTGACCCATACGTTTACCAGCCGGAGCCGCAGCGCCCGCGATGAACGCCGTGACTGGTTTTTTGAAGTGAGCTTTGATGTACTCTGCAGCTTCTTCTTCAGCCGTACCACCGATTTCACCAATCATGATAACGCCGTCTGTATCTGGATCTTCATTGAACAATTTCAAAACGTCGATGAAGTTTGTGCCGTTCACCGGGTCACCACCGATACCCACGCAAGTGGATTGGCCGATACCAAGTGCCGTCAACTGACCCACAGCTTCGTAAGTCAATGTGCCAGAGCGGGAAAGAACGCCGATACGGCCTGGTTTATGAATGTGGCCAGGCATGATACCGATTTTGCATTCACCTGGAGTGATAACGCCCGGGCAGTTAGGACCTACCAAACGAGTGCGTTTACCCTTCATGTATTCTTTCACTTTCACCATGTCCAAAACGGGAATGCCTTCAGTGATACAAATTACAAGATCCAGATCCGCATCAACTGCTTCCATGATGGAGTCCGCAGCGAATGGAGGTGGAACGAAGATCACGGAAGCGTTGCAACCCGTGGCTGCTTTGGCTTCTTTCACGGTGTTGAACACCGGAAGACCGATGTGAGTTGTGCCCCCTTTACCCGGAGTCACACCACCAACCATTTTAGTTCCGTATGCCAATGCCTGCTCAGAGTGGAAAGTCCCTTGAGCACCAGTGAAACCTTGGCAGATTACTTTTGTGTTTTTGTTAATAAGAATTGCCATGTTCGCTTATCCTTTAATCGCAGCAACGATCTTTTTAGCTGCATCAGTCAGGTTGTCGGCTGGAGTGATGTTCAAACCAGATTCTTTCAACATCTTTTTACCCAATTCCACGTTTGTACCTTCAAGGCGAACAACCAATGGAACTTTCAGACCCAATTCTTTGGACGCCGCGATCACACCTTCCGCGATGATGTCACATTTCATGATGCCACCGAAGATGTTAACCAGGATGCCCTTTACGTTTTTGTCTTTCAGGATGATTTTGAACGCTTCAGTCACTTTCTCTTTGTTAGCGCCGCCGCCAACATCCAGGAAGTTTGCAGGTTCAGCACCGTGCAATTTGATGATGTCCAAAGTCGCCATCGCCAGACCCGCACCGTTCACAAGGCAGCCGATGTTACCATCAAGCTTGATGAACGCGAGGTCGAATTTGGAAGCTTCGATTTCAGATGGTTCTTCTTCGTTCAGGTCACGCATCTCTACGATGTCTGGATGACGGAACAAAGAGTTGGAGTCGAAGTTCATTTTTGCATCCAAGCAAAGAACGTCGCCTTCTTTAGTCACAACCAATGGGTTGATTTCCGCGATAGAGCAGTCAGTAGCAATGAATGCGTTGTAAAGACCGGCGAAGAATTTCACCGCTTTGTTCACGATCGCTGGTTCCATACCAATTTGGAAAGCCAGTTCGCGAGCCTGGAACGGCATCAGACCAACAGTCGGGTCGATGTCGACTTTTTTGATCGCGTCTGGATTGTGTTCAGCAACTTCCTCGATGTCCATACCGCCTTCGGAAGAAGCCATCATAGCCGCACGGCCTGTCGCACGGTCGATCAAGCAGGCAACATAGTATTCTTTTGCGATGTTGCAGCCTTGCTCGATGAAGACTTTTTGAACAACTTTGCCTTCAGGGCCTGTTTGGTGAGTCACCAAAGTCATGCCGATCATTTTCTTGGTGAATTCAGAAACCTCGTCCAGAGACTTGGCAACTTTAACACCGCCGCCTTTACCGCGACCACCAGCGTGGATCTGGGCTTTAACAACCCAAACGCTTCCGCCGATTTCTTTTGCTGCAGCAACTGCTTCTTCAGGAGAGTGAGCAAGTTTGCCTTTCAGCGTAGCCACTCCGAACTTTCTCAAGACTTCTTTAGCCTGATACTCATGAATATTCATTTAATTACTCCTAGAATTCCCAACGAAAATAAAAACTTGCGTTCGATGACCCATTCAATATCAAATCGTATTTAGAGACAACAATTACCGCTGGGCGCAGAAGCCTGCAGAGAGAGAATCTGGACCGCATGAGCATCATCAGTCTGAAAGACGTGACAGTGGCCTTTGAAGATCTTGTTGTGCTGAAGTCCATAAATCTGGAAATTCAGGCGGGCGAATCATTCGTGATTGTTGGTCCGAGCGGGCAGGGTAAAACGACCCTGCTAAAAACCATGTCAGGCTTGGTAAGTCCCCGTAATGGCAAAGTATTTGTTGAACAAAAGGACTGGTCGACGCTAAGCAACAAAGAGCGTCTTCCGCTGCTAAAAAAAGTCGGAATTCTGTTTCAGAAAAACGCGCTTTTTGATTCCCTGACCTGTGTTCAAAATATCAGCTTTCCGCTGCGTGAAACCACGGCTCTATCGGACTGGGAAATAACAAAGAAAGCAGAGTATTTCTTGGATGCCGTCGGCATCCCTCATGCCCGTGATTTATATCCGGATGAAATCAGCGGCGGGATGCAAAAACGCCTGGGAATCGCTCGAGCATTAGCTCTGGATCCCGAGATCATTTTCTATGATGACCCCACTGCGGGCCTTGATCCGATCACTTCACGCAAGATCATTGATCTGATCATGACGTTGAAAAAAGAAAAAGGTTCTACGGTGGTGGCGATCACCAACGACATGAATCGTGCGTTCCAAATGGCCGATCGAATCGGCATGGTGGTTGATCAGGAACTGCTTATCACCGGAACACCTGAACAAACCAAAAGTCACACCGATCCACGCGTGCATCAGTTCATTCGCGGATTGCTTGCAGGTCCACTCACCACAGCTAACGTCTAGTTTTATTCGCATTGACCGTATGTGAACACGCCTCTACCATGAGTCAGTGATTGAGTTCAAAAACCTCGTGAAAAGATTCGGTACAAGGACAGTACTCAACGGATTAAATCTACAAATCCGCGAGGGTGAGATCATCTTTATTCTGGGGACATCCGGGACAGGAAAATCCGTTCTTCTGAAAAACATCGTGGGTTTGCTGACACCGGATGAAGGCGAGATCTGGATCGACGATGAAGAGGTCTCTAAATTCTCTGAAGAACAATATCTTCCCATCCGCAAAAAATGCGGAATGGTCTTTCAGCATCCAGCCCTTTTTGATTCCCTGACAATTTACGAAAATGTAGCCTTCGGGCTGCGTCGTCACTATCAGCTGTCTGAAGAAGTCATTCAGGCGAAGGTTTCAAAAGCCCTGCGCCTGGTGAACTTGCACGGGGTGGAACAAAAACGTCCCGGACAGATTTCGTACGGCATGCAAAAGCGCGTGAGTCTTGCCAGAACCGTGGCGCTGGAACCTAGAATTCTGCTGTTTGATGAACCCACCACAGGTTTGGATCCTGTCACCACCACGGCGGTGAACCAGTTGATATTGGATCTTTCCCGCGAATTGAAAACGACGTCTTTGGTCGTCAGCCACGATATGAACTGCGCACTTTCCATTGCCGATCGCATTGTCGTACTGGACAAGGGAAATATCGTGGCCTTAGGCACACCCGACGAATTAAAGAAATCTGATCAGCCGTTAGTAAAAGACTTCCTGGCGGAGGTTTTAGAGGCATGACCATGATCACATCACTCCTAGATCAGATTGGGGCCACCCTTTTATTCCTGCAAAGAATCCTGCGCACGATGATATTCAAGAAACTCAAAACTCATGAGATTTTTGAACAGATCTGGAAAGTCACCGTCGACAGTTTCCCGACCACCGCGATGGCGGGTTTCTTTGTGGGCGCGATCATGACTGTGCAGTTTGCGATGCAGGTAAAAGAATTCGGTGCTTTGGGATACCTGGGGGCTTTGGCCACCAGTGCGACTTTCAGAGAAGTAGGCCCGCTTTTGATCGCCTTCATGCTGAGCGGAAAAGTCGGGGCGTTCACCTCGGCTGAATTGGGGACCATGAAGGTCACTGAACAAATCGATGCCGTCCGTTGTCTGGGGGCGGATCCGATTCAGGAAATCATCGTTCCACGATTTGTGGGCATCATCGTTTCAAGCTTCTTCCTGCTGGCGGCGGGTTTGATGATGTCCGTCTTTGGCGGAATGCTGTTGGGCGAACTGTTTGCCGGTGTGAACTATGAAGAATATCTGCGCCATGTTCCGCTGATTGTCAGTCCGGTATCAATTTTAAGCGGTCTTGTGAAATGCGGGACTTTTGCGGTGGTGCTGGCGACTATTTGTACTTATCAGGGTTATTCCACAACGGGCGGAGCCAAAGGTGTGGGCCGCGCGGTGGTGGCAACGGCCGTGACGACGATGATTTGTATTGTGGTAATGGACTGGATGACCAGTTTTATCGGGGACATTATCCTGACAATGGTGCGGGGGTTTAGACCATGATCACATTGATCGCTGAAACCCTGACCGGAGTGTTCACTCCACCGTTTCGTCGCAAGGAATTCCTCCAGCAGCTGCATTTTGTGGGCAATAAAAGCCTTTTTATCGTGGTTTTTTGTGTGTGTTTTGCCGCGATTGTCACGATCCTGGAGTCCTCTTTCCATATGAAGATGGTCATTCAGAATGACTCGATGGTGCCTGGTTTTGCTGCTGTTTTAATCTTGCGTGAACTGGGGGCGATCGTCACTGCGTTGCTTTTAAGTTCGCGCGTGGGTGCGGGATACGCCTCTGAAGTCGGTTCCATGCAGATCACTGAACAAGTCGATGCGCTGAAAATGCTGGGAATTGATCCGGTCAATTACCTGGTCGTTCCGCGCTTTTTGGCCTGCATTCTGGGTGCCATGATGATCACGGTTGTTGCCAATATGGCTTGTATATTTTCGGCGATGGCGGTCAGTCAGTTCTATTTGGGTTACACGCCGGGGATGTTCCTGACCTCCATGCAGCGCTTTGTGGATTTTAAGGATCTGATTTTTGCAATGATCAAAGGTGCATGCTTCGGAGGAGTGATTCCACTTGTGGCTTGTTACTTTGGATTCCGCTGTCAGCAAGGTGCCGAGGGCGTGGGTCGTGCGACAACAAACACGGTGGTCGTGTCTTCGATCGCAATTATTGTGATTGATTTTATTTTGTCCTATACTTTTAGTTATCTTTACTAGGGGAACGTATGAAGGTTGAAACCAAAGTGGGCCTGTTGGCTCTGGTCTCGGTAGTTCTGATTGTGATCTTTGCCTACTTCATGGGATTTATTTCCCCGTTTTCCAATTCCAAAGAACTTAATGTCATGTACAACTATGCCGGCGGGATTGAAGAAGGTTCTCCGGTGCGTGTGATGGGTATCAAAGTGGGCAAAGTGAAAGCGATCACTTTTGATCCGGGATACAAAGCGCCATCCGGGGAAGAAGTAAAACTTCGCCTGACAATCACGGTCGACAAAAAAGCCTGGACCAGTGTCCGGAAAGATTCCAAATTCTTCATCAACCTTGCTGGTGTCATTGGGGAAAAGTTTCTGGAAATCTCGCCAGGCTCGGTGGATTCCGGTGAATTTTCATCCGGAGACTATGTTCGTGGTGAAGATCCTCCGCGTGTGGATCAGTTGATCTCTCAAGGTTACGGTTTGGCCGGAAAAATCATTGAACTTGTCGAGAAAAACGAAGGTTCGGTGACCAATATGATCCAACAGCTGAACTCTTTGACGACAAACTTCAACAAAACGCTGGTTCTGCTGGATAAAACCACGAAGAATAAAGAAATGGCCAGACTGCTTGATAATGCGGTCAAAATCAGCGATGACATGGCATATTTGACAGACAAAATGAGATCGAAGAAAGCGGAAGAGACTTATGAACTGGTTCATAAGCTTCTTTTCAGGCTCGAACCGCTGGATGGTCCGGCTTTGAAGAAATTCTTCCAGCAAGAGGGTGTGAAAGCCCGCGTTTTCTAAGATCTCCTCGAGAACAGGGAGGTCCTCTATGTTGAAACTATCTATCCGTCATGCGGTATCCACCGTGGTGTTTTTTGCAGCCCTGCAAAGCCAAGCAGCCACGGTGATTCTGGGTGCCGACTCCAACACCATCAACACCAAAGCACGCTCTATCGAGACCGAATATGCCCAAGGCATGCGCGATGAGCGACTGATGAACACTTATTCCTCCACACTGAGCATGCGTCAGCAATTGAAAGTCGGTGCTGGTATGTCCGTTGGGGGAGCTCTTGGTGCCATGGGATTCAATTTGGAATTGAACGTGGAAGATGCTGACGGTGCCATCGCCGGATTCGGCACGGGTCATGGCTACAACTCTTTCCAACTGGCGTGGAAACATGCTTTCGAGGGTGATTATCTGGCTCCTTATTTCACCGCCGGCTATTCCCGCTGGTATAATTCCAGCGGCAGCACGTCGGCTGCTAATCATTCCGGAATTCTGGACCGTGTTTTGACCACGGAAGAGAAAAAAACCGGCCGATTTGGCACAGATTTTGTGAATGCATCGTTTGGACTGCAATATAATCAGCTTTCCGGCGACTTCCGAGGTGTCTCAGTTTATGCAGAACTGATGGCCATGACCGAAATTAAACGCGGCATGCTAGTTCCGACCGGTACCGTAGGCGCCCTCTACTACTTCTAACCGGTTGGTGAAAAGGGCCCATCCACTTCGTTGTCGGGCCTTTTACTTCTCTCCGACGTGCTTGGAGCACGCCTCCGTTTCGTAAAAAACCCTCCGCCTCGCGGCTGAACCCTTTTGACCAACCTCAAGCTTTTTTGGGTTGGTCTTTTTTTTACTGGCTCTCGCTTCGCGAATCGCGGGCGCCTTGCTTTCGCAAGAGCGTTTTTTTGGATCTGTTTTTTAATCTGGAATTTTGTGTGAAATTGGAAAATGTGGATCGGCTTGAAAGCCGCTCTGGTGGCGGGTTTTGGGCATAAAAAAACCCCAGAGTTGCCTCTGGGGTTCAAGAACTAAAAACTAGTTCCTAAGAAAGACTACTTCGCAGCTTTCTTAGTAGCTTTTTTAGTAGCTTTCTTAGCTACTTTTTTTGTAGCTTTTTTTGCTACTTTTTTAGTAGTTTTTTTAACTGCTTTTTTTGTAGCTTTTTTAGCTGCTTTCTTTGCCATGTGCTCCTCCTAGGATGCAAACGTTGTTGTTGTTTCTTAACTTACAAAACTTTACTTACTTAAGTTTTTCCTAATTCGACCACCGACGTCAACAAAAAATTTACCTTGCATATTTTTTGCGAGCAACCGGGTTCAAGGAGGTGCCCTTTGCTCATCGTTTTTTCGATTTCGCTGTTCGGACATGCGCTCGTTCACCGAATATTTTCATCGGTGGCGCGGGATTTTGCATTCTCTCAACACTGGGTTCGATCTTTTTCGATCATGAACCTGGTTGTGATCTGCTTTCTCACCGTCGCAGCCTCGACACCCACCTTGCTCTGGCTTTTCATCGGCATTCTTTTAATAACTTTAAAGTTTTTTCCGGCAATTTTGCGTTTTTTCTTAATTCGGCGACTGCGAAGTGCGCTGATTCCGCTTCTTGATTGCATGATTCTGGGTTTGCAAACCGGAAAATCCTTCCGTGCTTCGTTCCTTTCGGCCGTTGAATCACAAAGCGGTTGGGTGCGTGTGCAGATGTTTGAAGTGTTACATTCGCTGCAGTTTCCGGAATCGGACATTGCCGTGAAATCCGCTCTGCTGGCGGATTTCCTGTCAGAGATGCGCACCATCGATCAATCGCAAACCCGCTGTGTGGAGCAGGTGAAAGCCCTTCGCCGACACTACAAGATGCTTGAAGATTTTCGACGTAGGTCCGGACAAGTAAGTCAGCAGATCAAGATGCAGGCGATAATTGTCACCGCTCTTTATCTCGCGCTTTTTGTCTTTGTAATTATGCAATTTGGTTTCGAGAAGCATCGAAATCTGCTTTTTGGCTCCGGTTTGGTGTTCAGTGCGGGCCTTGTTTTCATTTTTTATGTGGGTCGGAGGATGAAATGGACGGTGTAGCACCTCCGTTAAAGCTTTTATTGGAGGTTAAACGTGCGGTGGAGCGCGGGCAGTCGGTGCGTCAGGGTGTTTTATCTTATGTAAAGACCTCGCACGATGACTTTGTCCCCGTTGTAACCCAATGGTTGGCGCTATTGCAGCAAGGGCAGGATCCGAAAGAGGCGTTGAAGGCTGTGCCCTCCCTTTATCGGCGCAGTCTTCTGCAGGTTCTGGAGCGCGGTTTGCGGGGCGAGGCCGTGTTTAATGTGCTGGTGCAGTTGGAATCGGAGCTGGTGGAGGCCTGTCAGGAGGAAATTTCAGGAAAGATAGCGCGGTTGCCGTTTATATTGCTGATCCCGCTTCTTTTGTTTCAGTTTCCGGCGTTTCTGCTGCTCCTTTTTGGTCCTCTTCTTCAAAATTTTTTTCACTCTTTGGGAGGGGGGTGATAGAGTGCCATCTGTTGGAGGATTCCTATGGCTCAGGCTGATAAAAAGCAGGTGGCACTTGAAAAACTGGTGGACGAGTTGATGAAAGATCAACCCAGTCGTCAGCTTGTAAAGCAGCTGACCAACGAGCTGGGAATGCCATATTCTTTGGACCCTATGACTCAAATTAATACGGTTCTTCAATCCATGAATACGGTCTATCTTCGTTCCAACAGAAGAAAAGATCTAGAAGGTTAGCCTCATGTCACATATTTACGACTCCATTCTGGAGACCATCGGCAACACACCGATTGTCCGCCTTAAAAACGTTACCAAGGGTTCAAAACACCAGTTCTTCGCGAAAATCGAGTATTTCAACCCAGGTGGCAGCATCAAAGATCGCGTCGCTGTGGCGATGATTGAAGAGGCGGAAAAACGCGGCGATCTGAAGGCGGGTGGCACAATTGTCGAAGCCACTTCCGGCAATACCGGTGTCGGCCTGGCTTTGGCGGCGGCGGTTAAGGGTTATAAGTGCATTTTCGTGATGCCAGAAAAGATGAGTGAAGAAAAAAGAGCTATTTTGCGTGCCTATGGCGCCAAAGTTGTCATCACTCCGATGGTTGATCCTGAGCATCCGCTGAGTCACTATTCAGTGTCTCAGAAAATTGCAAAAGAAACTCCCGGAGCATTTCTGACGAACCAGTATCACAATCCTGACAACCCTCAGCGTCACTATCAAACCACGGGTCCAGAAATCTGGAAGCAGATGGATGGAAAAGTGGATGTTGTGGTCGGCGGGGCTGGCACCGGAGGCACACTTTCCGGTGTTGCTAAATATCTGAAAGAAATGAATCCAAACATCAAAGCAATCTGTGCAGATCCAATTGGAAGCATTCTGTATGATCTTTACTATCATAAGAAAATCGTGGATCCACCGGGTTCTTACAAAGTGGAAGGTGTCGGCGAAGATATGCTGCCGGACAACGTTCACCTGAATATTTATGATGGCTTTGAACGAGTGTCTGATCCGGAAGCTTTTACGATGACCCGTCGCCTGGTGGCGGAAGAAGGTCTTCTTGTGGGTCCTTCCAGTGCTTTGGCCCTGGTGGGTGCGATGAAAGCTGCGGAAAAGATCGAAAAGCCATCAAATATTGTGGTGGTTTTCCCGGACAGCGGACGAGCGTATCTGAGCAAGGCCTTCAATGATACATGGATGATTGAAAATGCACTTCTGAAACCGGAAGAAGCGAAAAATGTCTTCAATTGCGTGGTGAATGCCGCCGATTTTCTGGCAGAACTGAATAAGTAGGTGATGAAATGAAAAAAATGAACGACAACCTTGGTTTTTCCACTCGTGCGATTCATGCCGGCCAAGCTCCGGATCCTTCAACTGGCGCCATCATGACGCCGGTTTATCTGACCTCGACTTACGTACAAGAATCTCCGGGTGTTCACAAAGGCTGGGAATATTCCCGCACGCACAATCCCACTCGTCACGCTTACGAAAGTTGCATGGCAAGTCTTGAGGGCGGCAAACATGGTTTTGCGTTTTCTTCCGGTTGCGCGGCAACGACGACTGTATTGCATCTTCTAAAAGGTGGCGATCATGTGATTGCCATGGATGACATGTACGGCGGCACTTTCCGTCTGTTTGACAAAATCCTTAAGCACGACGGCATGGAGTTTTCTTTCGTTGATCTGACAAAGGTTGAAAATTTTGAAAAAGCCGTAAAACCAAACACCAAGCTGGTATGGCTGGAAACTCCGACCAATCCGACGTTGAAACTGGTTGATATCAAAAAAATCGCTGCGATCGCCAAAGCCAAAGGCATTCTGGTTGCGGTTGATAACACGTTCATGAGCCCCTACTTCCAAAGACCTTTGGAGCTGGGTGCGGATATCGTGGTTCATTCTGCGACGAAGTACATCGGCGGCCACAGTGATACGGTCGGCGGTATGGTCGTTGTATCCCGCGCGGATCTGGCAGAAAGAATGGCGTTCCTGAGCAACGGTATCGGGGCGACTCAAGGGGCGTTTGATTCCTTCATGTTCCTGAGAAGTTTGAAAACTTTGCCACTTCGTATGAAGGCCCATCAGGAAAATGCCATGGCGATTGCGAAGTTTTTGGAATCTCATCCAAAAGTGGACAAGGTCATCTATCCGGGTCTTGAAAGTCATCCTCAGCATGCTTTGGCGAAAGAACAAATGCATGGTTTCGGTGGAATGATCACTTTCTACATCAAGGGTGGCCTGGATTCGGCTCGTAAGTTCCTCGAAAACGTGAATGTCTTTTCATTGGCCGAGAGTTTGGGAGGGGTTGAATCCCTGATCGAGCATCCGGCGATTATGACGCACGCCTCCGTTCCGCCTGAAAACCGCAAGGCTTTGGGGATCGACGACACCCTGATCCGCCTTTCTGTAGGTGTAGAGGATCTGAACGACCTGATTGCCGACCTTAAAACTGCTTTTGATAAGGCTTAACTGTTGACATGCAGGGGGCCAATGGATAAACCTTTGGTCTCTTTGAACGCATAAGTTCCAGTGGCTTGGTAGCTCAGTTGGTAGAGCAGAGGACTGAAAATCCTTGTGTCGGCGGTTCAATTCCGTCTCAAGCCACCATTTTTCTTCAAAAGTTCAAAGCAACTAAACCCGCTGAATCAGCGGGTTTTTTCGTTTCTGGGGCCTGATACTCCAGGCAATTAAGTGAAATAAATCAGAAGACACAGGTACTGCAGGGCGGTTCCGCCCATCACGCAGACGTGCCATACGCCGTGGCCGTGTTTGATGCGTTCGTCATTCAGGAAAAAGATCATGCCGATGCCATAGCTGATGAAGCCCGCGATGATCATCGCAAAACCCATTGGGGGGATCGCATCCATCAGGTATTTGATAAACGGGAAGATCGTGACCGCCATGGTGGAATACAAAAGCAGTGAAGGCAGACGGTTTTTCGGATTTAGAAGTTCCCAGAAAATCCCCACCACCGCTAAAGACCAGACGATTCCCAGAATCACCCAACCCAAAGTTCCGCGCAAAGCCAGCAGCGCATACGGAGTGTAACCGCCGGCGATTTTCAGATAGATGCCGATATAGTCTAAACGGCGATACAGTTTTTTTCTTTCACCACGGGTGCCGTGATAGATGGTCGAAATGCAGTAAAGTCCGACAGTACAAACCGCATACACACCAAAGCTGAAGATTTTCCAGGTGTCATGTTTTGTGGCGGCAAGTCCCAGCAGCAGAGCACACCCGACCAGCGCCAGCAACGCTCCGATGGCGTGAGTGACGACGTTGAGTCTTTCTCCATGTTCGATCTTCTGAATCATTCCCTAAAACCTGCTGAATATAACCTGTTCCGAATAAGTCCAGCTTATCATCATTGGTGTGTCCAGAATGAATAAAAAATTTTAGCGGTCCAGTAAATTGATCACTTTTTAGAAACGAACAGATGATCGCGCAGATAAAAACGCAGCGGCCATTTCGCTGCTTCACCGGCATAATCGACACCCACACGCGCAGTGGGAACGATCTGCTTTTTTGAAACTTTGAAATCATCATCAGTCACAAACAGGTCAGAACTTTCCTTCCACAGCTTCAGTCCGTCATGCTTTCGGGTGATGCCGTAGTATTTGCAAAGTTTGCCTGGACCGTTGGTTTTTAAATATTTCTTGCGCAGGTCTTCCTGTGCTGGCAGGGGTTCCACGGCACGAATCAAAACTGCTTCGGGGTGTTCATGGGTGCGGGTCACAAAGTTCAGGCAGAAATACATTCCATAGATCATATACACATACGAATGCCCTCCATCCAGATACATGGATTTGGTGCGTTCGGTGCGACGGTCTTCAAATGTATGACAGGCGGGGTCTTCGACGCCTAGATAGGCTTCGGTTTCGATGATGCGGGCTTGTTGGATTCCACCGTCAGTGCGGATGTTCAGAATTTTTCCCAGAAGAGCCTGAGCCACCAGGGTCGTGTCTTCAAAGTAAAATTCCTGTGGCAGTATCATGAGGTTCGGCAGATGAAACTGATCTGACGCCCGGACTTTTCTTTGTCCCGGCGGTAAGAATGAAATTCGTTGTTGGTGACCGTGTCGATATGCAGATCAAACAAGCGGTCCAGATTGATCCCCTCTTGTTCAAGCTGGGTGCGCACCACAAGATTCAAATCCACCAAAGACTTTCCGTCTTCCAGATTCTGGAAATACTGAGCGCGTTCCGCCGGGCTTAACGGTCCCAGGCTGGACAGAATCTGATCGCGCACGTCGTTTCCGACTTCGAAGCTGTTTTTCTGGATGTGTGGGCCGATGATCACGTCCAGCTCTGAAGCCACAGCGCCTTCAGAAATAAGTTTCTGTACGGTCTTGGGGATAATTCTGTTGGCAACTCCGCGCCAGCCGGCGTGGACACCGGACACTAAGTCAGTACCATGATGATAGAAAAGCACCGGCACACAGTCAGCGGTGATCACACACAGGGCCAGATTTTGAGTGCGGGAAAAATGCGCATCGCCAAGCACCTGATAGTCCAAAGAACAGTCCTTGCTTTCAATGACGGCATCGCTGTGAATTTGTTTTAGACGGACAAATTCAAACTGTGGATAGGCGGATTTGACGTCAGCGAGTGGAGCTGCGGCCCCGCCGAAGAAGGCCGTGATGCGCGGGGTTCTGAGTTCATATCCAAGCGGGGTTTTTTCCAGGTTCACAGCAAGCCCCATTTTTTAATCAGCACCAGAACATCTTCTGGCCAGTCTTTTGTAAAGAACATGCGTTCTTTGGTGCGGGGATGAGTGAAACCCAGTTCCGCTGCGTGCAGCAGGAATCTTGGCAAAGTACGAAGGTCTTCCTGGGTCGCGCGGGCTTCGATGGATTTGATCTTGCGATCGGCTCCATACAAAGTATCACCGGCAATCGGCAGACCGCTTTCGGACATGTGCACACGAATCTGGTGTGTCCGTCCGGTTTCAAGTTTTAGTTTCAGATAGCTCATACCGCTTTTTCTTTGCAGCACTTCAAAGTGAGTCACCGCCCATTTTCCCAGGCCCGGATCGTCATTGGGATCAGTTAATGGCTTACGGTCTTCACCCAACACGGACGCATAACGTTTGCGATCCACCGGGTGGCGGGCCAGGAAACTGCGAACGCTGCCGGACAAAGTGCGCGCGGTTCCCAGGCACACGGCATAGTAAATACGATGCGTGCTGCGCTCTTTGAACTGGGCGGTCAGGGACTCATGGGCTTTGTCGTTTTTGGCAACGACGATAATGCCGCTGGTTTCTTTATCCAGGCGGTGCACGATGCCGGGACGTTCTTCGCCAAACTTCATGGAAAGATCATCCGTGTGACTGATCAGTGCATTCACCAAAGTGTCGTGCGCATGTCCTGCAGCCGGGTGAACAACCAGGCCGGCGGGTTTGTTGATGACGATCAGATCTTCATCTTCAAACAGCACATCCAGTTTCAGATCAAAGGGCTGAAGTTCAGACGGCTCGGGTTCTGGCAGTTGGATTTCAATCAGGTCGTTTTCTTTGATGGCGACAGAGGCTTTGGCGGGTTTTCCGTTCAGCAGAACTGAATTTGTTTCAAGCAGATGGCTTGCGCGTGAACGGGTGCCGATTTCCGGAATAAGCGCCATCGCTTTATCAAGGCGAAGTCCACTCATCTCTGCTGTGGCAGTGACTGAAATAGTCGTGTTGCTCTTATTTTCCAAGTTTGTTTTTAAAGTGTGTCATGTAAGAGTCGGCGACCTTTTTTTCGTCCAGACCCAAAGCTTTGGCAATTTGAACCACATAACCACGAACGAAAACCACAACCGGCAGATTGCCTGGATCCATGTTTTCAATGGCAGTGACATAGTAAGAATTGATTTTAGTGATCTCACTCATGCGTTGAGTGGTGATCTTTTTGTACTCGCGAACCTTTTTAAGGAAAGCGCCATCCCAGTCCGTGCGGGCCGCGATCTCTTTCTCAAAGGATTCATCCTTTTGATAAGCCGCTGCTGGTTTTTCAACTTTGGCTTCAGGATAGACCTGTTTGCTGGCTTCCACGATCGATTCATAAGTCAGATCGTTCAAAGAAGAACGGCCGGATAAAAGTCTTTGATCATAGATATTGCGAAGGATTTTGTTACCAAGGACCTGATAGGCCTCTTCGATCACAACCAGAAGATCGCGGGCTTCCTGTTCAGAGAAAATAGTGTAGATCGCCGGATTGTCCCCGGAATAAGTCGAGCGAGCGCGCTCATAGGCCGTCGTCACCTCATGTTGAGGGGCGTTGGCTGTGAGTTCCAGGACTTCGTAATAGTTGTATCTAGACGTCGCTTGCATCGTAGCTATTATACTACGGCGCGAAGCTCCTCTGGAGCAATAAGTTGTTTGCAGGTTGCCAAAAATTGTCCTGCAAGTGGAGTGAAAGGTTGTGCGACAAGCACGTGTTCTCTCACACGCACGGACTGCCACACCGCATTGTCGTAATCGATCGCGCCGATGTAATCAATACCAAGGTCGTAGTACTTGTTACAGACACTTTTCATCGAGTGACCCAAGTCATCGTTGGCCTGATTGCGTGAAGTATTCACCAACAAACGAACTGGTGTTGAGGAAAGAGCTTCAAAGAAGTCATAGTGAATGCCGGTTTCTTCTTTCAGATAAGAGCGGAAAGAAAACGGTTTGCTCAAGGTTCTTTGGCGGTGATTGCGCAAAGTGGAAATCATATTGCCGTAAGCATCCGGCGTGGAATTTTCACGCAGGGAATAGCACATGAAGGATTCAATAAAACGATAAGTCTTTTCGATGCTGGTTGGTTCCGGAGTTGTGATCAGGAACTTTTCATCAGCAACCTTGAACAGTTCCAGGTGAGCTTCCAAAGCCCCAGCTCCCAGGTCCACGATCACATAATCCGCGCGCAGGTTTTTCAGCTGCGGGATCAGGCTTTGAATCTGGTTGTGGGAAAAATCAGTCGGTGTCCAGGAATCCCAGAATCCCTGAACGTAAGAAAGATGCGGATACGGAGTCGGGATCACCAGCTCTTGCAGGGTTTTAGCACCTTCAAAGTAGTGACGGATGTTCATGTGGGATGGATTCAAACCCAGAACGGTGTGGATATTGGAGCCGGAAAGATCCAGATCCACGATCACGACAGAGTGGCCCAATTTGGAAAGAGTCATGCCCAGGGAAGAGGATACAAACGTTTTACCCACACCACCTTTACCGGAAGCGACAACCCATAGTTTGGTGTCATGGTCTTTATTTGCGTGGGTCGGTTTGAATTCCAATACAGCCTTATCCATGGTTGCATCCTCTTGCTATTTCAATGGTGAGATAAGAATCCCTTTTTTTGTCTCTTCGGCTTCAGAGGCGCGAATATAAAGAGGAACAAACGATTTCCAGTCTAAAGTTTGACCTTTTTTTGCACGGGCTTCTGCCATCAGACCCAGAGTGGTCGCCAGCGGATAGTCCGGCAGGGTGGAATCGCGGCGCATTTTCCTGGAAAGTTCTTCGGGGAAGTACTCATGATAAGCCTCCCACCCGTCACCAACGACCAGGACGTCCTGATGGATGTGCTGGGAAAGTTCACGAACGGGAATCGCCGCCGGACCCTTCAGATACTTCGGTTCATCACCGGACATATCAAAAAGACCGGTGTACACCATGTTTTTATAGGCATTGATGATGGCAAGAACCGATTTGTCAGATCCTCGCGCGCGTTCAGCCAAAAGCATCAGCGAGTCAACAGTGACCAGGGGCTTGTTGAAGCTGTAGGAAAAAGTCTTTCCCGCATTGGCGGCAACACGGATGCCGGTGAAACTGCCCGGGCCCTGGCCCACGGCAAAGACGTCGATGTCTTCAAGTTTTAATCCGGCTTTTTGCAGGCAGTTTTCAGTGAAGGGGCTGATGATTTCGCTATGGGTTTTTTGTCGCAAAGAGGTTTCCTCGGCGACAATTTTCCCATCCACGATGATGGCAACACCGCCGACGGCGGTGCTGGTTTCCATAGCTAGTATTTTCATAGACCAAACAAGCGGGTGAAGTCATTAAACAGGGCAAAGATCATAAGACTCATCAAAATCGCCAGACCCACTTGCTGGGCGATTTCCATTTTCTTCATGCTCAGTGGAGCACCTTTGACCAGCTCAATCACATAGAACACCAGGTGACCACCGTCAAGTACCGGCACCGGCAGCAAATTCAGGATGAACAGATTCACAGAAATAATAGCCATCATCTGCAGGAACTGAGTGATACCGATTTTGAATGTTTCGCTGGCCGCCTGACCGATAGAGATCACACCACCGATGTTTTTCGGAGAGATCTTGGCCTGGAACAAACGAACAAAGCTCATGACTGTCATCACTGAAACTTCCCACGTTTTTTCCGTTCCGCGGATCAATGCATCCACCGGATTGGAAGAACGAAGGGTCATCAGTTCCGGCATCGCGATGTTCGGAATTGGCGAAATACCGATGGTATAACGTTTTTCCTCGGCACCGGAAGCGGTCATCTGCTTGGTCATCTTTGGGGTGATTTCAAGATCAATGGTTTTGCCTTCACGCAGAACGGACAAAGCCACCGGGTTTTTGCCATCGAAGGATTTGATGTTGTTCAGAACATCTTCCCATTTGGACAAAGTGATCTTGTTGATTTTCACCAGACGATCGCCGGCACGAAGACCTGCGGCCTGCGCCGGAGAGCCTTCAATCACGCGGGACAGATACAATTCGGAACTTTCAAGACCCAAAGACCCCAGTGAAAACGCCTTGATGGATTCAATCGGCGCCATGGTTACGGTGATGGCTTTGTCGGCCTTGTCACCTTCGCGGATGCCCATTACTTCCAGGGTCAAAGGCTCTTTGGCGCTGAATTTTGCCAAAGTGTCTTCCAAAGATCTCCAGTAAGCGACTTTCACGCCATTGATGCTGGTGATGGTGTCACCGGTACGCAGACCCAAAGCATGCAACGGAGAGTTTTCCAAAACCCCGATCGTGGTGCCCGCGGAATAAGGAGAGATCCCCTCAACATTGGCCATGTACTCATAGCTGGAAAGAACATTTGGATTTGGTTCCGGCTTGGCGGTGGTGGAAACCGTCAGGGATTCACCCGTGCCTTCACGCTTCACATCCACATCAATGTGCAGGTCATGGCTTTCTTTTAAGCTCAAGGTGCGCTGAACATCTTCCCAGGTGGTGATCGGCTTTTGGTTGATGGAAACAATCTGATCCCCCGAGCGGAAGCCCGCCGTGTAAGCCGGGGAGTCTTTCGCCACATCACCCAGAACCGGGATCTTGGCATCTTCACCAATCAGGGCCACGGTGAAGAACACCAGGATCGCAAAGAAGAAGTTCATCAACGGACCGGCCAGAACGATGGCGATACGCTGCCATACATTTTTATGGGTGAAAGAGACTTTCTTGTCCTCTTCCGAAATGCCTTCGCCGTTTTGTTCGCCGAACATTTTCACGTAGCCACCCAGCGGAATCAAAGAAAGCGCGTAAGTGGTGTCACCTTTTTTATAGGTCAGCAGCTTTTTTCCAAAGCCCAGACTGAAGACTTCAACACGAACTCCGCACCAGCGGGCGACAAGGAAGTGTCCCAGCTCATGAACGAAGATCAAGATCCCCAGCAGGATGACAAATGGAACAATTGCAGACAAACCAGATTGTAAGAATGAGAAAATATCCATTGGTCCATTCTAGAGTGAGCCAAGGATTAAGGGGTAGAAAATTAAGGGATTTTTCCTGAGGGGCTCGACGTTTCTCTTAGGACAAAAGATGAGATAGAATCAGAACTCCGCCCAAAACAACAGGACTTGCGAATAGGACCCCATCGACTCGATCCAAGACACCACCATGACCTGGCATGATTTTGCCCGAATCCTTCACATCCGCCACACGTTTTAGCAAAGATTCGAAGAAGTCTCCGAACTGGCCCACAAACCCAGAGATGCCACCCAGAAGCAGGAAGACACCCACGCTGTTTTCCGGGAACAAGAACAACCAGCAGATCAGACCTGCCGTCACCGAGCCGATGATGCCTCCGATAGAACCCTGCCAGGATTTTTTAGGGGATACAGAAGGCATGACTTTGTTTTTGCCAAACAAGACGCCAAAAACATACGCCAGAGTGTCGCCGGCAAATACAACTGCCAGCAGGAAGATGAACCAGTAAAGGCCATACGCCTGATCCAGCAAACGGAAAGCAAAGGAAGGCAAAAGGCCCATATAGAACAGACCCAGTGCAGATTTTGCCTGAGCTGAGGCCATGTATTCCAGATTGCCTTCTTTGTGAGACGACAAAAGAACTGTGATGATCATCACGATGGTCGCCAAAGCATAGATGATGGAACCCATGCTTAAGGAAGTGATCGACGCTGCGAACACAGCATAGGTCATCAGTCGGAAAAGAGTTTTTATGACTTTGGACTTTTCATTGTGGAACAAAATGCCAATCAGTTCCCAGTTTCCGATGACAACAATCAGACCCACGGCGATTTTCAGTCCCAGAACCCCCAACGAGACATAAAGTCCGATGATGATCGCCAGGGCAATTAGGGCCGAAACCGCTCTAGTTAGGAAGCTTTTCATGGTTGTTGTCATTGGATGAGACCTTGCCATAACGGCGTTGTCTCATCGCAAAAGCCTGAAGGGCTTCGTCGAGGTGAGACTCGGTGAAGTTGGGCCAAAGTACTTCTGTAAAATAGAATTCAGAGTACGCAGCCTGCCACAGAAGGAAGTTCGAAAGTCGCTGTTCACCACTGGTACGGATGATCAGATCCGGATCCGGCGTCGGGAAAGTGCTCAGGGCGGAGTTGATCACGGATTCGTCGATTTCTGCAGGGGATATTTCCCCGGCAGCGACTTTTTCCGCGATATCACGCACCGCTAGAGTGATTTCCTGGCGAGAACCATAGCTCAAGGCAAAGACCAGATTCAGGCCTGTGCATTGAGATGTGGCTTCGATGGATTTTTCGATGGCATTGGCAACATCCAGAGGAACGCGGGAAAGATCCCCGATCACCGAGAAGCGGATGTTTTCTTTGACCAGATTTTCAGTTTCGCGTTTCAGATACCGGCGCAGGATCAGCATCAAAAGGCTGACTTCAGCCTCGGGACGGAACCAGTTTTCAGTGCTGAATGCGTAAAGAGTCAGATTTTTGATTCCACGGCGTGAACACGCCGTGATTATCTTTTTAGCGACACGGGTGCCTTTGATATGCCCAAACGTGCGAGGACGGCGTTTGAGCTGAGCCCAACGACCGTTCCCGTCCATAATGATGGCAATATGCTTTGGCAAACCCATGATCTATAAAGTCCCTGATTAGATGGTCAGGATCGCTTTTTCTTTTTCTTCAGCAACCTGATCCACTTTTTTGATGAAATCGTCAGTTACTTTTTGGATGTCCGCTTCGGCTTTTTTGCCTTCGTCTTCGCTGACAGCTTTGTCTTTTTGAAGTTTTTTGACTTCATCGTTGGCATCACGACGGGCCATGCGAACAGCTACGCGTGCTTCTTCAGCGATTTTCTTAACTTGTTTCGCCAGGTCTTTACGGCGCTCTTCAGTCAGGTCAGGAACTTTCAAGCGGATCACTTTACCGTCGTTCATTGGGGCCATGCCCAGTTCAGACTTGATGATGGCTTGTTCGATGTCTTTAAGGATAGCGACTTCCCATGGTGCGATCAGGAAGGATTTTGCGTCCGGAGTGGAGATAGAAGCCACCTGGGATAGCGGGGATGGAGTTCCGTAGTAGTTCACACGGATACCGTCCAGCATGGAAACCTGAGCACGGCCTGTACGAACTTTTTTAAGTTCTTCAGACAAAGAGTTCAGAGTCTTTTCCATTTTTGCTTGTGCATTCTTTTTTACGTCTGCGATAGCCATAGCTGTCTCCTTATTAATGTACCAGCGTTCCGATGGTCTCACCCTGAACGGCTTTCAGGATGTTGCCCGGTACAGTGAGGTCAAAGGTGATAATAGGAAGTTTATTGTCCATGCACATGCTGATCGCCGTGGAATCCATCACCTGAAGTCCGCGGTTGAGCACGTCGATGTAGCTGATCTTGTCGAATTTCTTCGCGTCAGCGTGTTTAGCAGGGTCTTTGTCGTAGATTCCATCCACTTTGGTTGCCTTCATGATCACCTGGGCGTTGATCTCCATGGCGCGAAGGGAAGCAGCAGTGTCTGTAGTGAAGAAAGGATTCCCGGTGCCAGCACCGAAAATCACCAGACGATTCTTTTCAAGGTGACGAATCGCTCTGCGACGGATGTACGGTTCAGCAATTTCAGCCATTTCGATGGCGGTCTGAACACGGGTAGGAACGCCTTGTTTTTCCAAAGCGTCCTGAAGAGCCAGGGCATTGATACAGGTCGCAAGCATTCCCATATAGTCAGCACTTGCGCGATCCATGCCCTCAGCAGAGGCGGCAACACCACGATAGATATTGCCACCACCGATTACCAGGCCAATTTGAACGCCCGCCTTGTAAGCCGCTGCCACGTCCTGCGCGATCTGAGTGATCGTTGCAGTGTTGATACCAGTCCCTTGCTTTCCAGCCAGGGCTTCACCACTTAGTTTCAGCAATATACGCTTATAAACAGGCTCTTTCAAACTAGTGTCCTTTCATCTGAGCAGCAACTTCAGCTGCGAAGTCGTTGGTTTTCTTTTCGATACCAGCGCCCAGTTCGAAGCGAACGAAACGTTTTACAGTTACGTCTGCGCCGATTTCTTTGCCAACAGCTTTTGCAAGGTCAGACACTTTCATGTCCGGGTTCTTAACGAATGGCTGATCAAGAAGGCAGTTTTCAGCAAGGAACTTGCGGATTTGACCTTCAACGATCTTTTCGATCATTTCTGGTTTTTTGCCGGACTCAAGATTTTTTGCAGTCAGGATTTCTTTCTCTTTAGCAACAACATCCGCAGGGATCTGTTCAGAAGAGATCGCCATTGGGTTCATCGCAGCGATGTGCAATGCAACGTCTTGAGCGAAAGTTTTCAATGCAGGAGCGTTTGCAGCTTCTGGCTTGGAAACGGAGGCTTCAACCATAACACCGATTTTGCCTTCGCCGTGCAGGTACGTGTGTACCAGGGAAGTTGCAGTTGCAGTGTATTTTTCCTGACGACGAAGAACGATTTTTTCACCGATAGTAGCAGTTGCTTCAGTGAACAGATCGCCAAGCTTTTTAGAAGAATCAAGAGCGTAAGCCTGAGCCAATACATCACCTTCAAGGTTAGTTTTAGCCAAGTGGGCAACTACGTTGCCAGCCAATGCTTTGAAACCATCGTTACGAGCAACGAAGTCAGTCTCAGAGTTGATTTCAACAACAACACCAGTGTTGCCGTGAAGTTCTGCGAAGACAGCGCCTTCAGCAGCAATACGGTCAGCTTTCTTAGCGGCAGCGCCAAGACCTTTTACGCGCAACCATTCAACAGCAGCATTGAAATCGCCAGAAGTCGCCTCAAGCGCCTTTTTGCAATCCATCATACCTGCGTTAGTTTTTTCTCTTAGCTCTTTAACAAGAGTAGCGGAAATAGACATTAGGAAGACTCCTTAGTTTTTTGCATCGCGGGCGGGCCGCCGATGACAATATAAATTAAGTTTTTAGATTCAGGACAAAGAAAAGGGTGGCTAGGCCACCCTTTTTTGAACGATCTGCAGATTACTCTGCGGATTCGTCAGACTGGCCTTGTTCAAGCTCAGCTTGGATCTCAACTTCTTCTGCTGTACCAGCAGCAACAAGTTTGCGAGATTTAGTGGCTTTAACAACTGCAGGACCAGCGGATTTCTTAGGAGCTTCTTTAGCTCCAGCTTTCGCGCCAGCACCACGTCTTTTAGGAGCTTCTTCCTTGCCATCTGCTTTTGCTTCTTTAGCAACGTCAGATTGCTTGTCAGTCATAGTGCGAAGTTTGCCTTCCCACTCTTTAGCGCCTTCAAGGTAAGCATCAGCTACCAAGTTGGAGAACAACTTGATGGAGCGGATAGCATCGTCATTGCCTGGGATCGCGAATTCAACAGACTCTGGATCAGAGTTTGTATCAGCGATAGCAACAACCGGGATGCCCAAGCGTTTTGCTTCAGCAACTGCGATGTGCTCTTTTGGCAAATCAACTACGAACATAGCGGAAGGCATTTCCTTCATGTCGCGGATACCAGCCAAGAAATCAGTCAGGCGAAGGTATTCTTTTTCAAGCTTCGCGCGCTCTTTCTTAGTAAGGTAGTTGAATTCACCTTTTTCTTTCATGGTGTCGATTTTGCGAAGACGATCGATAGAAGATTTGATCGTTTCGAAGTTCGTCATCATGCCACCCAACCAACGCTTAGTAACATAGTACTGACCGCATTTTGCTGCAGCTTCTTGGATTGGTTCGATCGCTTGTTTTTTAGTACCAACGAAGATCAAACGACCGCCGTTAGCAGCGATTTCTTTTACGAACTCAGCAGCTTTGTTTGCGCGTACAACAGTCTTTTGCAGGTCGATAATGTGAATACCGCCGCGAGCTGTGTATACATAAGGTTTCATCTTTGGGTTCCAACGCTGTGTTTGATGTCCGAAGTGGACTCCAGCGTCTAGCATTTCTTTCATGGTCACTTGTGCCATGGTAGTACTTCCTTTCTGGTTAATCGTCCTCGCAGGTAGAGCCAGCTTTTTTTGTTTCGCCGGAAGACCCCCTTTTTCAGTACTTGGGGGACCAGTTGATGCCTGTGAGTGCTTATTGTTGGACTCTCGGGATATCACAGGGCGCCATTGACCGCAAGCAGTCTTTGGAGCTCTTTTCTGAGACGCTTTCGTTACAAAACACCGACTTGATTAAGTTATGTTTAGACGCGCTGGGTAATAGCCGATAAGAAGGGGGTAATCTCCCAATTAATCTAGAACGTAAGCGGTGGGAAATGAACCAATCAAGGGGCGGTCGGAGCGATCCGGAAGCACAACGACAGATGCAGCGAATATTCCTGGAGCAATCCAGGGACATCCATATTCGCGTAGATCGTGGTTTTTCAATTCTTCTTTTAATTCAATGGGTTGCGGCAGTCATCATGGGCATTGTGCTGACCCCTACAACGTGGCTGGGAAGCTTTTCCGGCGCGGTTGAAAACGCCTTTGTGGGGCTGATCTTTGGGGGGCTTTTCAGTCTGCCGGCGGTTTATTGTGTCTATGTTTTTCCGGGCGAAAAGTGGACCCGCTATGTGGTGGCCGTCTCGCAGATGTGCTTTTCGATCCTGTTCATCCATTTGTCGGGGGGGCGGATTGAAACGCACTTCCATGTCTTTGTTTCACTGGCTGCCCTGGCTTTCTATAAGGACGTCGGGCTTTTGGGGGTGGCGTCCTTTATCGTGATCACAGATCACATTCTGCGGGGGTGTCTGCTGCCGATCTCGCTGTATGGGGTGGCCGAAAGCAACCAGTGGAGGTGGCTGGAGCACGCAGCCTGGATCTTAATTGAAGACATCATCCTTATTATTGGTATTGAGCGCATTCGCGGGGAACTGCAAGAAATGGCCTACTCCAAATATCAACTGGTTCAGGCCCGCGAGGAGGCTCTGCAGTTATCCTCAATTAAATCCACATTTTTAAGCAACATGAGCCATGAAATCCGGACCCCGCTAAACAGCATTATTGGTTTTTCAGATATTCTTCGCGACACCAATCTGGACAAGGATCAGACGGACTATGTGCGCACGATTCAACGCTGCTCGGATTCACTTTTGCATATCATCAATGATGTTCTGGATATTTCAAAAATTGAAAACGGACTTTTGCAGATTGATCGGCACAAGTTTGACGTGAAAGAGCTGCACACGGACATTCTTAAAATCTTCGAGGCCAAGTGCCAGGAAAAGAATCTGCAGCTTGAAATCGACATCGATGAAAGTATTCCGGCCTTTGCGATGGGTGACTCGCACCGTTTGCGCCAGATTCTGATGAACCTTGTTGGCAATGCGGTAAAGTTCACGGACAAGGGCCGCGTTTGTATCAGTCTGCAAAGACAGCCTGGTTCGGGTCATTATGTATGGAAAGTGTCTGACACCGGTCGGGGCATTCGTCTGGAAAACATGTCCAAATTATTCCGCAGCTTCTCACAAGAGGACGTCTCGATTTCCCGCACCTATGGCGGCTCTGGCCTGGGACTGATGATTTGTAAAAACCTGATTGAGATGATGGGTGGGGATATCAAGGTGGAAAGCAAGCTGGGTGAGGGAACCACGTTCCACTTCACCCTGCCGTTGGAAGAGGCTTAAAGAGCAGCCTCTGTCATGGATTCAGATTCATCGGATGCAGATAGCGTATCAGTCGCTTCAACTTTGAAGCCCAAAGAGGCCACAATCATTTCAGCCTGCAAAAGGGCGCCGACCAGATTTTTCTGCTCGTGCACAGTTGCGGAAGCAATCCACAGATTTTCAAGTTCCGGCATGGTCAGGTTGGCGCTCAGTTTGATGTCGCCGTTGCCCGCGATGATCGGAGTCACGAAGATTCTTTCCAGCTTCACGTTATCCAGAGCTTCCGGATAAGCGCGTTTGATCTGACGTTTGATTTTTTTCAAAGCCGTACCAACAACTTCGCTGTCTTCAGTCACTTCCTGCTCAATGAAAGTCATCCACTGGGATGCCTGCAATGGGGCGCCTTCAACTTCAACCGGTGCGTGGAACTTGCCCACGCATGGACCGATTTCATCCTGAGTGGTGCCGTTCAAAACGTGCATCGCCTTAGAATCCGTCACCGGTTTAGCGTGGCAGATATCCAGGCACAAAGAAGTCCAGTAAGTGTTTTTAGCAAGCTTCGTGCGGGCGCGAACGGAAATCGCGTCTTCCGGCAGAAGCAAAGCGAGATCCTTCACAGAGCCCGCAAAGATGAAGTTCTGAGCGTGCACAGTTTTGGAGCCATTCACTGTGACGTGAGTCACGCGCTCGCCTTCCTGGTGGAACTTGGTCACATAAGAACGCGGCATGAAAGTGCCGGTGAATTTTTCAAACAGCATCTGGGTCCATTGATAAGGCTCTACTGCCAGATCCAGACGTTTGCTGGAAGTGAAATAGCTGAACTCTTCATAGAACGCCGGTGGGTTTTCGCCAAAACCCAGGAAGGTTTTGAAGTTTCCGCTTTCGTAGGTCACGGGAGCTTCTTCCGAAGCGTCCGGCGCCACGTTCACGTCAATCAGGCTGCCCAGGAAACGCAGGGCTTTCTCAGAAAGCACAGAGTCCGGGACAAAGCGCAGGCCGTTGTTCATCGGGCCGGTCGGGAAGTTGACCTTTTTGTTGGAACCAAAAGGAAGATCCGCCGCCTCGATCAGGGCGATGTTTTTTGTTTCGCGGCTAAGTGCCGCTGCGATGCTAAGTCCGGTAAGTCCGCTGCCAATAATTGCGTAATCGTAGATATGAGCCATGCAAATACCTTCCCTCATAAGGAAGCCGCTTTGCAAGCCTCAATCGGACGAATTATCTGCTAACGCATTTAATCAAAACGCGGAGAGCGGCTCTGACTGAGGGTTTCAGCCACGAGTGCTTATCGAGTAAGCAAGCAATGTGAGGGGAGTACCTGTAGTAGACGGCGATAAACTTTCTGCCCCAGCTGTGGGTTCGCAGTTGTGTGTCGCGGAAGGCACGAAGCTGCATCACCTCAAAGGCGGCGGGGTTTTCAAAAGCCGAGGTTGCGATAAAGCAGCGAGGGCGTTCTTTGTCGGACATCTTCAGGAACTGTTTTACGATCTGCGGGTTCTTCGCGGTTTTCTGGAACGATTCAGCCTTGCGGATGATGTCCGGATAAATCGGCGTAAACTGGATGAACATGGAAAGCTGTTTGGCAGCATTCATCATGCGATCCTGATACTTTTCATGGGTGTCGTAGATGCGCAGCAAGTCCCAGTACACCGACGCCACCACGGTCAGTTCAGTGGTTCGGGCGCTTTCTTTGAAAGCTTCCGGTTTCAGCTTTTCACCTTTTTTGATGTCAAAGACGATGTCCAGAATCTTCAGATATTTTTCGTAGGAAATGGCAGCTTCAGAATAAAGCTTCTGACCCATGCACATGCGCGCTTTTTTGATCAGCATCACGCGGCTTTTCCAAAGCTGCAGGCGGTGTTGCTCGCGCGCCCGTTCCTGCTGCATCAATACGCCGCCACTGCTGGTGGCAACGGTGCGCTTCAGATCTGAAATGCATCCCGCACAAACCTGTGGAGGCAAATTGCTTTCACCAGCGGCCTGAAGCTTACTGATAAGCTCCGGATCCACCGGGTGCAATTCGGTCACTTGTATTCCACATCGCGGGCATTGAATCATTTCATTGGTCCTTAACCTTTTATTTTAGGTAAGGCCTGTCGCTAAAGCAAACTCATTGGATCAATATCGATTAATATTTTAACCCCTGAAGGAACCCAATCCTGGTCTCCCAAGAGTTGTCTTGAAAAGGGATTTGCGGCTGCAGGCTGCGTAGTTTTAATTAGAAGATGATATCGGAATTGCCCTCGCAGTTTCGACAGCGGCGCTTCTGCCGGACCCAAGACTTCAATCGAGCCATATTGCGGGAATTGGGTTTTTAAAGCCTGTGCTCTTCTGGCCAATAGTCTCGCGGTTTCTTCAACCTGTCCCAGTTTAGTTCCTTGAATTCGGAAGCTGACCAGGCGACCCATGGGCGGGTAATTCAGCGCTGAGCGAATTTCGAGTTCATGCGTGGCGAAGCCTTCAAAGTCATGGTTTTTTGCAAACGTGATGCTGTCATGTTCGGTGTTGAAGGTCTGAATGATCACAAGCCCCGGGCTTTCGCCGTCTTTGACGTGCCGACCGCTGCGGCCGCTCATCTGTGTGATCAATTGGAAACTTCTTTCGGTGGCGCGGAAATCAGGAAGGTTGAAGCCCACATCCGCCAGCACCAGTCCCACCAGTTTCAGTTTCGGGAAATCCAAACCTTTGGCGATCATCTGCGTGCCGACCAGAATGTCGATGTCACCGGATTCCATATTGGCGATCAGGTCTTCCAGATCGGCGCGGCTTTGAATTTCATCGCGGTCCGCCCGGGCAATTTTTTTGCCCGGGAACAGACGAGTCAAATCCGTTTCCAAAAGTTCGGTGCCAAGACCGATGGCTTCCAGTTGTCCCTCTTTGCAGTCCGGACATTTGGTTTTGAAATTTTCGTGATAGTCGCAATAATGACAAATCAGATGCGAGTGCGCATGCAGGGTCAGTGAAATATCACAGTTCGGACATTCGCGTGTGTGACCACAGGCAGGACACACCACCATCTGGGCAATTCCGCGACGATTCAGGAACAATGCCGCCTGATCACCACGGTCCAACACCTGATGCATGCGCTCGTAAAGGTCTGGACTTAACCAGAATGGCAGATGCGAATACTTGGTGATGGCTTTTTGTTTTTCTTCGTCATCGGACTTCAATTTTCTTAAATCAATGACTTCGATATCCGGCAAGGCGCGATTGGCCACACGACGGCTAAGGCGGTGCAGGTGATATTTGCCTTCGACCGCATTTTTCCAGGTTTCAAGGCTTGGCGTCGCGGAACCCAGTACCACCGGGCAGTTCATCTGTTTACCCAGCATGACGGCGGCGTCGCGGCCGTTGTATTTTAGTTTTTCATCCTGCTTGAAGCTGGGCTCGTGCTCTTCGTCGACGATGATCAGGCCCAGATTTTCGATCGGGCAGAACAAGGCGGAACGAGCGCCGATCAGAATGGATTTTCGCCCCTCGACAATGTCCCACCATTGGTTGGTGCGTTCGCGATCGGTCAGTTGCGAATGCAAAGCTGCGATCTTGTCGCCGAATCGGCGCGCAAATCGCTGAATCAATTGTGGAGTCAGGGAAATCTCTGGCACCAGCACGATGCCACGCTTGCCTTCAGAAAGAACCTTGTCCAATAGGCGCAGGTACACTTCGGTTTTACCAGAACCCGTCACGCCGAAAAGCAAGTGGGTCGAAAAGCTGGAAAACTTCGCAATGCTTTCAAAGCAGGTTTGCTGCTCATCTGTTAGGTTTAGAGCCGAGTCTGCTTCCAGTTGCGGAATGACCGGCGGCCTTTTGGAAGCGCGCTGCCTTTCTGTTTTTCGCAGTGGCGGAAAAGCCGATTGCACGACCTGACCCACGGGGTGCAGATAGTACTGCGCCAGCCATTCAAGCCATTTTACGTAAGGTTCAGGCAGTGGAGCATATTCTTCCACAATGGAATCCACAGCTTTGACTTCAAACTCGGGAACTTCATTGGTGGGCCCCAGAATCAGACCATGAACTTTCCGTCCCCCGCGCCCCAAGGGCACGGTGACAAGCTGACCTCTTTGCAGGGGCAGGTCTGAACTGTAGGTTAATGCTTCAGGAAGGGGGGCGTCAGCCGCAACTTTCCAAAGTTGCGTCGAACTCATCTAAACCTCGTGTAGAACTCCGTGATAACGTCTTTCGTTGCCAAAGAGTTGATGCCGTCCCATTTCAGGTTCGCATCCAAAGAAGAAGGCTGGAACAAGGCCACGGCTGTCTGTGGACGAGCCGAAGCACTGATCAGGCGGATGGTCACAGTGTTGTTGCCCCAGCGAATGGTGCGGGAGCGCGGATAAGAAAGATTTCTGGCGAAGTTGTTGTAGTTGTTGGCGCTCATCTCAACCTGGCTTGGCAGGCGCAGTTTGCGCACAACGAATTCATCCTGCTGGATCCAGATGCCAGGCGACCCTGCTTCCTGATCCACTGGGGTCGCCACGCCCAGAGCGTAGTTTACAACGCCACCGGTGCGGGAAAAGCGCACCCAGCTTTCCGGGTCGTGCTTGATGTCCGCCGCATTTTTCGCAACAGGTTTTTTGTTAAACGCACCTGCGGGAACAATTTTGAAATGCGCCAGGGTGTTGGCGAAGATTTCAGGATTTCGCATGTTCAGGAATTTTTCCAGGAATTCTTCCGGCAGCTTTTCGCTTTTGCGGTTGCCGCCGGTCATGCTCCATTTTTGTCCGCCGTTATAGACAAACTGCAGACGGAAAGAGTTTTGCAAATCCTTGCCACCAGTCACCGTCAGGCGCAGGGTGCGGTCGCTGTCGACCAGCCAGGTTTCTTTCACCAAAGTCGTTTCTTCGCCATTGGAAAACTGCACTTCCTGTTCGATGGCGTAAATGCCAGAACCGGCGTTTTCGCTGGTTTTCTGCAGGATCGTGCGAGTCGGAAGAATGTACGCTGTCGCCAAAGCGGGCAGCAGCAAAGCGGAAAGGGCGGCGGAGAAAATCATTTTCTTCATCGGGGACTCCTTACTTCAGTTTTTCGGCCAGGCTGAGAATGTAGGACTTCAATTCCTGATTCAGCTCCGGACTTTGCAGGGCCAGTTCGATATTGGCCTGCAGGTAACCCAGCTTGTCGCCGGCATCAAAACGTTGAGCGGTGAATGTCATGGCGTTCAGGCCATGCTGGGCACAAAGCACCTTCATGCTGTCGGTCAGTTGGATTTCACCATTCAGGGTTGGTTTTGCATTTTGCAGAATATCCATGATCGCATTGTCAAAAACATAACGACCCGGAAGAGCCCAGCGGCTGTTGGTTTCGCTGGCTTTGGGTTTTTCCACCAAAGAAGTCACTTTGAAGAAGCCCGTGGATTTTTCCTCGATTTCGGCAATGCCGTACTTGGAAACGTCTTTGTCTTCGACCTTCATCACCGAAATAGTGGAAGTGCCGGTTTCTTCAAAAGAGCTGACAAGTTGGGAAGTTACATTCGGTTCGCCGTGGAAGCCCATCGTGATTTCATCCCCCAGCAAAACTGCAAACGGCTCTTTACCCACAATCGGAAGACCGCAAAGCACCGCGTGCCCCAGGCCCATGGCTTGTTTCTGGCGGATGCTGATGATGTTGGCGGAATCGCGGATGCGGGTCACACGCTCAAGCAGTTTTTCTTTGCCGTCTTTAGCCAGCTTGTCTTCAAGCTCGTAGGAGGTATCAAAGAAATCCTCGATGGCGTGTTTGCCACGACCGGCGATCAGGATGATATCTTCGATCCCGGCTTTCACGGCTTCTTCCACCACATACAGAATGATCGGAGCGTCCACGATGGTCAGCATTTCTTTCGGGACAGTCTTGGTGGCAGGCAGGAAACGGGTTCCGAGGCCGGCAGCGGGAATAATGGCTTTTTTAACTCTTGGCATAGCCTATAAAATCTCAAACGTTTCATTCTAAGACAAGCCTTAACGAGGCCTGTCTCAATATGAAAAAGACTGCTGTTTTTCGCCAATATGCCGAAAAGAGATATGATAGTCTAGGTACAGGGGAGTATTCCATGAAAGTGCGTTTTAAAAAGGCGACCTGGCGTGCAGCGGGCGGCATCTTTGCCTCCTTCGTGCTGATCGTGTCGTTCCAGAACTGCGGAAAGGCCGGATTTGATTCCGACCTGGGCAGTGAGGTGGAAGCCGGCCTGACAGATGCTGAACTTTCCGCGAAATACGGTTCCACAACCGGAGCCAAAGTATCCGCTATTCCATTTGCTTTCGATGCAGGGTTTGACACGATCACGTACAACTCCTGTGCGGACACCCATTTGCGCAACAATCCCGCTTTCTTTTCCATTAAAGCCGGTGCTTACAGCACGGGTGGTATCAAGCTGACGAATGAATTCTTTGATTACGCGGACACGAACTTTAATCCTGTATATCCAGCCACCGAGCTGACCGAAAATCAGTACAAGGAATATCTTGCTGACTCTCCGGCCAACAACGGTGCCGTGGCGACGATGGCCATTCGTGTGAAAAACAGCCTGACGGATGTTTACACAGCCACGAACAAACTGACTTTGTGGACGGACGTGATCCCACTGGTGGCGCCATTGACAGATTCCCTGGTGATGGATTCTTTCGCGCAGAAAAACACGACGGCGAACTATTTCCCGTTTTCGCCTGAGTCGCGTGTGATGGAAGCACAGATGAGTTTCAACTCCAGTGAATCACTGGCGAACGAATACCGCAGTACTTTCATGACGGCGGCTATCTTGAGTTTGACCTTTATGCCCAACAATGGCGAGCTTTATGAAGTTCGTGCGCCAGCGGCAACAGCGCCGGTGAAAACAGCGTACGGCAAGGGTTACTCCATGGTGTTTACGCCTGCGCCGGTAAGTGGTGCGGCGGTGAACAACCCGAATAATATTCTTTCAAGCATTACTGAATATGATCTGCAGAATCCGACGACAGTGACC
This sequence comes from Bdellovibrio bacteriovorus, assembly GCF_048286975.1. Classification (GTDB taxonomy): domain Bacteria; phylum Bdellovibrionota; class Bdellovibrionia; order Bdellovibrionales; family Bdellovibrionaceae; genus Bdellovibrio; species Bdellovibrio bacteriovorus_H. The sequence continues at coordinate 958,828 of NZ_JBLVRT010000001.1, forward strand.
AAGAACTGGAACTGCAGTCGTCGTTATGCGGTGATCAGAACTCAGGACGCGTCTTCTCTTTGCCCGGCGCAGTCCTACAGTGACATCTCCGGAAATGCGACTTACCGCTCTGAATTGGCGGTGATGCGTCGTCATCTGCGTTCGGATCAGTGGGATGTGAATGTGGCTTTGAAGTGTGTGGTTCCGAAGGGCGGAGTTTCCTGTTACAAGGAAGAATCCATCAACGGTGCGCCAGTCACGGAATATGACCTGAAGAAAGAATGCTTCCGCGAAAACGGAAGCTATTCAACCACGGTGCCCAACAGCCGTTGCATGCACTGGGTGACCGTGTGCACGCGTGACTAGTTTGCGGCTACGCGCGCTTCCAACATCGCTTCCATGTGCGATGGATAAGATTTGATGTACTTGATAGGGTCGACCATTCGGCCCTTTTTCTTTACCGCGAAATGCAAATGCGGTCGGGTGCAGTAACCGGTGCAACCCACTTCGCCAATTCTTTCCCCCGCGGAAACTCTCAAGCCCTGGCGGATTCTTCTGTCAATACGATGAAGGTGATTATAGGCGGTTTCCATGCCGTTGGAGTGCAGCAGGATGATATAGTTGCCGGCGGCGTGATTGCGCCCGTAACGGACCACCGTGCCCTTGCGGGGAGCATATACCGGCTCGCCCACTGGAAGCTCAAAGTCGATTCCAAGATGCGGTTGCAGGCGTTTGGTGATCGGATGAACGCGGTTGGGTTTAAAGCGGCTGGCGATTTTCAGATAATCCACCGGCGCATAGAACGGCTTGTTTTCAAGCAGGTCACCAGCGGCAAAAAATACGCCTCCGCCTTTGTTGTTACGGACGAACTTCTTCTGAACTGGTCTGCCGTTGATATCCAGTGAAGTCTGCAGAACCTCTCCGTATTTTACGAACTGACCCTGCTCGAACTGCTTTTCAACCACCAGCCAAAAATCAGCGCCACGGCCGACCGCGCGAGGGGCGATATCAAAGGCATAGGCGTCCATAAAACGGGTGGCCACCCAGTTGCTGTTGATTTTGGAAAGGATGCTTCCCAGCAGGGATCCGTACACTTTGCCTTCCACGCGGGTGTGGCTGATTTTGTACTGAGGATCGTAAGCAAAGGCCTGAACCCTGCCGGATTTTTTGACGATGCGGAAAGCGTCTGAAGTTTGTGAATCAAACATGCGCAGCTCGGTTTCGCCCTTCACCTGACGAACCAGATAGCGTGTGTCGAGAGTGAGGAAGAGGTTGCGAAGCTTGCTGTTTGAGCCTACAACTGTTTCACGTTCACTCTGAGAAAAGCCATGCTGGCGCAGAATTGAAATCAGATTGTCGCCAAGACGAACAGGTTTTGCGGTAAATGTGCTGGCTCCGGCCTGGGCCGATTGATAGGATGTGAATGCCAAAAGAAATGCACTCACTAGTGTTACGAGGTGAAGATTCATGATGCCCCATCCTTTGAGCTTGTTAAAAAAACTTCCTGTTTTTTTCTGCTTTTATCTTATCGTGAACGTGGCCCACGCCCAAGTTTATAATTCCTCGACATCCGCAGCGACGGGCGGAACTGGACGTGCGACGGTGGAGCCTGGTGATGTGTCATTCATGAATCCGGGTACTATGGTGCACTTAAAAGGCCGTCACTTCTTTTCTTCATTCGCAGAAAATCAGTTCGCCGTCAGTTTGAGCGATAACACAAAAGACAGTGCGATGCCGGCGGCGTTGGCCTTCGTGAAAAAAAAGTCGGACGTGTCGCTGGGTCAGCTTGAAGAAAGTGATCTGACTTTGACTCTGGCAGAATTTGCGACGGAAAAGTGGGCGATGGGCGTCACCGGTCACTATCGTGAACAAAAGCTTCCGAATACTTCTTATCGTCAGACCAATGCGGATATCGGCTTTATCTATACACCTCGGGCAAACATCGGCGTGGCCTTGGTGGGTTACAACCTGTTCGGTGAAGACAAGGATGCGCCGGAAGAGCTTCGCCGTAAAACCTCGGCCGGGGCGGGATTCAACTATATCCATAACCGCATGATCCGACTCCGCCTGGATGCCACCACGGAATCTGAGGTCATGGGGGGCCTTGAAACTTATGTGAACAATTTTTTGGTCAGCCGTCTGGGGTACTATAACGACACCAACGACAATAGGGAGCTTTTGACGGCCGGATTGGGCTTTAATGGCCCTAGATTCGCTTTGAACTATGCCTATGAAGGAAATCCCAAGGAGTCTGGGGATTACAGGCATTCAGTTGACTTGGGGATTCCGTTTTGATAACTAACTCATTCCGTTAAAAACCTAGGGGATAAAATGGCTTCAAAAACAAAAAAGACTGAATATATTCGCGAAAGAAAAAAGGCGACTAGCGGCAAAAAGCGTAAAGCTGCAGCTCGCACTAAGGGCACTACTAAATCTGCAAAGACTCTTTTCAAAGACTAATTGTCTTCTGATTTAAAGCACTTAGATCAAAGCCCCTGGAGACGTCCAAGGGCTTTTTTTTATGCTGAAATGGCCCTTCAAAGGACTGAAACGAAAAAAGGGCTCCGTTTGGAGCCCTTTTGCTTTTGGTCTGTTCTTATCTCTGACCAACACTGCGTCGCAGCAAGCCGCCATCTTCCACGGCACCGCCTTTAAGGTCCCAGCGGAATGGCAGTTCCACCCAGCCTTCCTGACCTGGATAGAAGCGCCATTTTTTCAGCGCCGCCAGGGTTTTGGAGTCCAGATTGCGGAAGCCTGTCGACTTCATCATTTTAAACTGCTGGGGATACCCCTCTTTCGTGATGTAAGCATAAAACGCGACGGCGCCCTGATCGCCACGACGGCGTTCTTCGCGTGAATACTGCGGGCGTGGATTGCCTGGCATTTGACGAAGCTGATCCAGACTGCGAACACCCGTCGGAGTTCCCGCCAGTTGCGTGCCCTGCCCCGGAGAACCTGCATTCCCGGCGCCAGCACCTTTACCCATGCCTCGGCCATTGCCTTCGCCGCCAAGGCCGGCTTTTTTACTGCGGGCTTCACGTTCTGCTGCTTCACGAGCGGCCGCTGCCATCGCAGCAGCACGTTCGTTTGCTAAAGCTGAAGCAATCGCCTTGGAGTTCCTTTGGCGAAGCTCTGCTTGTTGAGCTGCCAGTTGGTCGGCTTCAGCCTTGTTGCTTTCATCCAAAGCTGCCAGGGATTCATCCTGTTCGGAAGCAAGGGCTGCCGCCAGTGCATCCATCGACTTCTTTTCATTTTCAATCGCGGCACCTTGAGCGCGATCCATGTTATCGAAGTCCTCGTTGAAGTCTTCATTCATGCTGGAGGCGACGGCGTGTTTAGCCAGTTGGCCTTCATCCAGTTCCGGAGCTTCAATATCATCAATCGTCATAGGTACGGCTTTGAACGCCGTTTTCGGAGCCACACTGCGACCGCCCTTGGCTGCTGCCACGGATGCTTTCGCGGCGGATTTGGTGGCCTTTACAGGAACAGCTTTCGGAGCTTTTGCTGTATTCTTGGCTTTGGCTTCAGCTTTAGGTTTCGCAACTACCACATCACCCGGACTGCCGGCATCTTCCAGTTTTTCTACTACGGGAGTATCTGCTGCGACCGGTGTCCCGCCTTGAGTTGGTGGCACTTTTGCTCCACGCGGAGTGATCAGGCGCTGAGGCACGTCTTCGATTTCTATCGTGATGGTTTCAGTTTTGACCTGCTCAACCAAAGGCACCGTGACCATCATTGCCAGCAGAAGTGCGGCTGCGTGGACGGTGGCAGAGATCGTCAGGAAGCGGGAGGTTTTGCTTTGTTCCGGCTCCCGGTGGGCCATCAGGAAAGCATCAAAATCAATGGCCGTGTTATCGGCATTGGATTTCTTTGCTGGGGCAAAGTCAGCATTAGGCAGCTTGTAGTCGAACAGACTCAGCTGATCTTTTGACTTGTCATTATCGAGGTTAAAACCCATAGGCACTCCTGTAGCTATCCAAGAGTGCATTATCAATTCCCGGGCCACCCCTGCTGGGGCTGGTTTGCAGCTCGGGGGTGGTGGGCCTGTACTTATTTCAGGGGTGTTAGGGCGATTGTCAGTCTTTTAATAAGCGGGGATAGTCAGGCTATGGGCCCGCAGGTAGTCAAAGTACAAATCAACCGCGGCGATCTCTTTGGGGGTTGCGCGGATATCGTAGATGGAGAGCGGCAGATACTTGTCCCCCAGCTTCAGATGTTTGGGCGTACTGTCCGTGTCGTTGTAGACCACCTCAATGGCGATGTCTTTGGTGCTGATTTTGCTAACACGAGACATATAGTCGTACTCGAATTCAAGTTTGGATCCATTGGGTTTGATAACAGAGATCATGCGATCATCATCGTTGTAGGTCATGGAAAACTTGTAGCGATCCACGACAACACCGGCCGCGACGTTTTCGTGGATGGCTTCCGCTACCAGAGAACGACCTGCGCCGACACGGTATTTGTAGAAGTAATTTTCCAGGACATTGGAGATCTTCACCACCAGTCCGCGGTCGTTGCGCACAATCTTAGTCAGCACATCGCCATTCAGCCTGCGTTCTTTGACCTCAATCACATTGCCGTGCTCGTCATATTTGAATTCTCTGCGAACGGCATCTTCGTCAAGCTCTGCCGCAAGAATTCTGCGATTGTCCATCGAATAGGTGTAGGAATAGGCTTTTTCAACGATCACATCATTGTCACATTTCTTCGTAACTTTGACGGCATAGCGGGGAGGCTTTTTGGACTGGTCAACTTTATAGGAATAATCTTCCGCACAGATGTCGGTGCCTTTCAACGCCAGCACCCAGTCGTTGGAGTTGTATGAAAGAAGAATTTCTTTTCCGTTAGGCCAGATGGCCTTTTTCATGTTGTTGTTCTTTTCGTAAGAGTACTTATAGGTGTTGCCCCAGAAGTTGGTGGCGCTGACCAGATTTTCACCTTGATACTCATACTTTCCAACCACCTGGGTCGGGGCTTTTGCACCTTTGTTCTTGAAGGTGATAGTTTGGACAAAGCCTGTCGGCGTTGCTTCAATCGTCACCACACGTCCGGAACTGTCGACAAGCTCTTTAGGCGGGCCGCGTTCATTGTACTTAAGAGCGACAAAGTCGCCGTTCTTTTTCACTTCCTGCAGTTTTCCGTGACTGTTAAATGTTTCAATCGTGCCGTCGGTGAAAACACGCTGGAAGACGTCGCCGGCTTTGCGGATAGTGCCGGGGCCCCCGGTGGTGGAGCGATAGTCTGAGCCCATTTTTTTGTATTCATGCTCCTGCCCGTCGCCGCAGTGGCGGATGGTGATTGCGTCTTCGTGATTGATCAGAACTGTCTCCAGGTCTGTGCACCAGCCGTAGCCAAACCATCCTTTGAAAGTGGAGCGACTGTTATATGTGCGCTCCAGCTTCACGCGCAGATCCAAACCTTTTCCGTCGAAATCAATCCAGGAATGCATGAATGAACCGGTGGAGGTATCAACCAATGCGTGGGCTTGAGATAATACTGACAAAGCCAGAATGAATACAGCGACCTTCTTCATGAACACTCCCTGATGCAAAACTATTATCTATTTATTTTTTTGGTCCTGTAAAAAGAAAAAGTTTCGACTTGGACTGAGGTGTGAATGTAACCTCGTTGAAGTAGGTAGGTGATCATGTTTGCAAAATTGATTGCAGTGGTGACGTTTGTATTTAGCTTCTGTGCTTATGCCTCTGATCCTAATATAGACAGTTACAAAAAAGCCGGCGAATGTTTCACGGACAGTCCCAAAGAAAAGTGTGTGTACTGTCCTGAAAAGAAAAAGTTCATACCACTTCCGTCCAGCTCTGCGGACACAACTCCGAAAGATAGCGACTACGAATTTATCGACAAGGCCGCGCCTGTTGAGGATGGTAAGCAGTAATGAAACGTCAGTCTGCTTTTGTTGTTCTTGTTGTGTGTGTGCTGGCGTTTGCAACTCCTGACACTTCTTATGGTATGGCAAAGACCATCAACTTCCTGTCAGCCGCGGGAAGCAAGATCGCAGATTTGTTCGGAAAAGCCAAAGGGGCCTTCAGCAGTTGCACGAACTGCGAGTCTGGTTATGATGGGCCCAAGCCGCCGGATTCAGAGGGACTTCCGAAATGGTCTCTGCACCCACAAGGTGGGGTCTGGACACAGTACACGCTGGATGCAATCGATAAAGAAGGCTTGGCAAATTTACAACCCAAGGATGCAAAGAACTATTGTCCCAATTGGGATAAATTGACTCTGGTGCAAAGGCGGCATTTCTGGTTGGTTCTGGTGGCGAAGCTGGCGGAAATTGAGAGCTCCTTCCAGCCTACGCGTTCTTATAAGGAAACCAAAGGTCGGTCAGCGGGCACAACTAGTAATGGCTTGCTGCAAATGAGCGTGCATCAATGCTCTTATCTAAAAAAGGAAGCGGATACCTTTGATCCGAAGAAGAATCTCTCGTGTGGTGTGGAATTGATGAAGACCTTAGTTTCTGAAACCGGACAAATTGGTACTGGGGGTAACAGTGGTCTGTGTGGAAACTGGCAGCCATTCTGCGAAAACGTGAGATACCATCGGGAGGAAACCAAAGCCAACAAAGCCGCTCTGTTACGGACAACAAGAGCTATTCCATTCTGCCGGATTGGCTATGTTGAACCCATCCTAAATCCCACGTCGGTGTCAACAGCGACACCGTCCCCGACGGCGACGCCCGCGGCCGGGGCCGGGGCCGCCGAAGGCGCTAAGTAGCTGCTACTGCGATCCTTCCAATGATTCCAGGGCCTCATCGGCGATGAGGCGCACCTGTTTGGCGCAGCTGCCAACGACACTTCTTTTGATGCGATAAATGGAATTAAGCTCTGCTTCGATATCCCCAGCGGCTTCCGAGGGTGTGTATTCGCTGCTTTTGGATTTTGGTGCAGGCCCCAAGCTTAACAGTGCCTGGTTGGCGCGATTCAGTGAGGCATTGAGGCTTGCGGCCTTGGTGGCATGGCCCTTCAGGGTTTCCTGCAGCTTTGAGTACGCCAGCTGTAGCTTCTTTTGTGCCTGTGTCGTCTGATCGACGACTTTCTGTTGGGCATTGTTTTTACGCTCGCTGGAGGCTTTTTCGATTTCTTGCATGTGCGTGCCGGAAAGATTCAGCGTGTTTTCTGCCTCGTCAATGACGACACGCAGATTCTGAATCTTCTTTTCAAGAACATCCTGACGCTGACGGGCGGCTTCGTTCACCGCGATTCTCTGCTGGTCAAAGTCGCTCATGCAAGAGTGATAGAAAGCCACCAGCTGCTGACGCTTTTCTTTGGCTTTGCCGATGTAAGTGGCAGGCGTCGTGTTGGCGCCAGGGTAAAGCTGAACAAACTCTTGTTGCAACTTGGCCAGTTCGGCAATGCACTTTCTTTTCGCCGCAGACTCGGACAGCATGATCAGCGTGCGGGCGCGGTCACGGTGGGACTGGGTTAGTTGCCCTTGCAGCTCCAATACCTCATCTCCCTTGCGGCGGATGATTTCTTTTACTTGGTTCTGTTCATTCTGAAAACTGACCAGTTGTTCGCGGCTGTCGCGCTCCAGCTGCAGTTTGTTTTCATTCAGTGTCTCGCGGGCTTCGGAAAGCTCTTTTTCAGTGTCAGTCATCATCTGGCTGAATTCATCCTGGTCGGCGATGCGTTCTTTGTTCAGCTCGTTCAGTTCCTCCTGAAGGTCTTTGATCTCTTCCGTGATCTTGTCTTTCTCGCTAAAGTAATCACGACCATTCATCTGTGGGCATGGTCCTTCTTTGCCCGCTAGGGCCGTGGCAGGAACACCCATCATCACAGCAAACGATGACAGAGCATCATAGGACGACGTTCCTGCCTGTTCGGCGCATTGTTTGGCTTTGGTGACGCAATCAGAGCTGCCGGAAAGACCGCCCTTGCGGCAGGCTTCGGCGATCTTGCGATTGGATTCATCAATCTTTTCGACCGCCTTCTGGCAAGCTTGCGCCTCTTTATCGGCTTTCGCTGCGGCGGCTTGTTCGGCGCGGTGCTTGATCTTGTCTTCAAGCTCGCGCTCCTTCAGATCGTGTTTCTTCTTTTCCGCGATAGGTTCTGATTTTCTTGGAGCTGGCTTATCGTCTGCAAAGGAGGTGCAGGTTGCAAATAGTAGAACCCAACAGATCGTCTTGATAATGACCGTCATTGTTGCGGATCCTTTCATTACGGAAGCAGGCTGTGCTTCACAGCCTCATATCGATTTTTTACTTTAAGCCAGATATTTGAATGGGGACCCGTTATTCCGTCCACACCACTGGGAACTCCGTTTCCAGCAAGGCCGCGATAGGTGCCGGGTGCACCAGATTTGGGCAGGAATCTTTCTAGATCTGGATTTGATCCCATTTGATAGCCGGAAAGCGCTTTATAAGTTTTCTCTCCACCTTGATCTTCCAGATCTACTTTTTCGTATGTCTTTTCAGGTTCACCCTTGGTGCCAGAGGCAGATTGAGTGCCTGCCAGGATGTTGGTGTTAGGGCCCGGCTTTGCGCCTTTAAGACGCTTTTGGAGGCCACCCTGAAGATTCGGGGAGCCTAAGCTTGCTCCTGAGCCTTGGCGGCCGTCGACACTGTAGTCCGGGCCAGATGCCGGGCGCTGGGCATGACCTTGAAGCCCAGCAAAGCCTACTTGGTCGCGGATGGCTGCGGTGCTACTTGGTTTGCCGATCTTGCGGCCTTCGCTGGTCATGTACGGAGCTATTGTCTCTTCAGAGGCTTTTTGATTCATACACTCCGGAGCCGTCGGGGTTTTTGAACAAATGCAGACCCGGTTCGAGGCCATGTCCGGATGACTGCAATCCATCTTGGCTTGCTGGGCGCACCCGGCCGCTGTCGGATCCGTCGCGCAGACATCGGGACCGCCGGTCCCGTTTGACAGCATAGCGCAGGCATCAGAATTAGCTTTAAGAGTTGCAAAGTTCTGGGCCGCGGCTGCGGCTTGGGTCATCTTGGTTGAAAAGCCCTGGCACGAGGAAAGATTTCCCGCCATGGCCGTGCGAGCGCTGGCGGTGGTTGATACAGAGGACTGACTGCCACTGCATTTCGGGATAAGCGGAGCGGAGCAGGCCGACACGCAACTGTTGACGGAGGTGCCACAAAGCTGGCGATACCCCATCACCGCCACATTGGCGGCTTGGGCAACACGGCCCATTTTAGAGCAGCTTTCCTGAATGCCCGCAGCCGACTTCTGACCGGCAATCACGCTGACCTCGGTGATCGCATTCATCGCGGCGCTGAGACCGGAGCCATTCTCATCGCAGGAGCTGGCCGCCTTGAGAGTGGCTTGTTCGCAAGCGCCCACTTCGGCGTCGTAATTTTCACGGCACGGTTGTTCGATCGACGGTTGCTGATCGCTATTTGTGGTTTGATTTATGCCCTTATCTTTGTTGCTGGATTCTGCGCCACTTTTTCCTACCTCTTCTGCCTGTCCAAGTAGTGACATAGCCGAACTGCCGCCTTGGATAGAGTTGCTTTTGGGATCATAGAAGAAGTCATCGATACTTTGCGAGGCCTGGCACTCCTTCATACACTGGTTCATGTGTGCTTCCCGAGTTGGGCCGTTTGTTCCAAAGAGGCAGTATTCGCAGGCATGGGAGCAATCGCCATCAGAGGCCTTGGCCGAAGGATTGAATGTTTGCAATGAAAGGATGAGTAGAAGATATTTCACCCACAATTTATCGGGAGGCATTGGTAAACTCATAAACACAATACTATTTTGTAATAAAAGAGGCTCGAACCGAGACGAGGGTGTAAAGAATTCATTAAAATTAAAGCGGAAGCGACGGATATTTAAGCTTTCTGATGTTTGTATTAGTATGCTTCGCTATGAGACTGAGTAAAATGATTATCCAATTATTTGTAGTGGGTTTGATGTTAGGGTGTGCAGAACCTAACGAGATAGATATGCGCCCAATTGTAGAAAATGGAATAATTGGAGGCTCAATAGTTTCGAAAGACTCCCAAATCGCTCGTATGGCTGTTTATATAGGAGTCGCTTTCTTTAAGAATGGTAAGTCGGTTGCCGAAAATAACTGTACTGGAGTATTGGTAAGTTCAAAAGTTGTTCTTACTGCTGCTCATTGCTTCTTTAACAACGATATCGAGTTCGATAGTAAGAAAGTTTATGTGGCTTTTGGAAGCGATCTGAAGCAGAGCTCCGATTTGGTGGTCTGGTTTGCTCAGGATGCATTCATGCATCCTGAGTATAAGTACCTGCAAAAAGGTAGCAATAGTGTCGATCTGGCAGTGGTGGTGTTGCCGAAGTCCGCGCCGATGCCTTTTGCCCCGGCTAAGATTCTTCAGGATTTCTCAAAACTGTCAGAGAGTCTATCTGTAACGGTTGCTGGGTATGGCCTTGTATCTCTGTTTCCTAAAGTTCCGTCCGCTAATTTAAAATCTACAGCTTCAAAGATTCTAGAGATCCGTAAAGATATGATGGTTATTGGTGCTGAGGTAGATAATGGCACCTGCCAAGGAGATTCTGGAGGACCGGTCTTCGCTGATATTGATGGACGCTTGCAGCTAATTGGAACAGTCGTGGGTGGCCTTGGTGTTCAGTGTGGGCAGCTTACTGAGTTGACAAGAATTGAAAGGTTGATGCCTTTTCTACAGCCGTTTCTGAATTGACTGGTTGGCATCTCGTATCTTTGAAAATAGTAAACGCAGGTATGTTTGTAATGATATAGAAACAGGAAGTCTGATAAGGTTCCCCAAAAAATTTGAGGACCAGTATGCGGAACCTATCGATCCTAATTCTTTCTCTGTTCGCAATTTCTTGTAGTAATTCATCCAACAATTATCAATTCAGTGTTGAAGAGCAGTCCGCCATCATCGGCGGATCCCCAGTTGTTAAAACGAGTCCGATTGCCTCCGGTACCGTTGGTGTTGGCGTGGTTTTTTACAACAAAGACCAAGTCGTCGCGCGCACACAGTGCTCGGGTGTGTTGATTTCTTCCAAGGCAGTGCTAACTGCTGCGAGTTGTTTCTTCAAACAAGGCGTAGTGACCACTTCTTTTAAGGCTTTTGTCTTCTATGGAACTATTGTAAATGATCCTTCCACTGTAACGGAGTGGGCGGGTAAGGTGGTCGTTCATCCGAACTACAATCCAGCTAATCCAGCTATGCAGTACAGAGATCTGGCTGTTGTTGAACTTGCCAAGCCAGTAAATAAACTTTATCAGCCGGTTAAGATTCTGACTGATCTTAGTAAAATCAGAGTGGGATCTACCCTTCTTTTTGCGGGCTTCGGGGTCGATAGCCTAGAACCATTCCGTTATTCCAGTGTCATGAGATCCGCTTTGATGTCGGTCCAAAAAGTAGGGATTTCTGAGTTTGAGATTGCTCCAACCAAGTATTCTCGTGTGTGCGTTGGTGACGCTGGAGGACCCGTATTCCTGAATACAACTGCCGGTATTGAGCTCGTGGGCGTGAATCGAAGTAACTTTAGCGGTGAAGGTGCCGATCAGTGCCAGACCGCCATTGGGGTCGCACGTATTGATTTCAACAAGGGATTCTTGGCTCCTTATCTTCAAGACACCAGAAGAAAACTTTATGTGTTGTCGGCAGTTACGGACAGGGGCTATCCAGTTCTTCAGATGGGTTATGGACCCAATCGTGAATCGGTAGTTAAGCAGTTCGAGCACGGCGCGGCAATCAGAAGGTACGTGAAGGAAGTTATTGAATGTAGCGAAGGCTGGGTGGCGACGGTTAATCATACTCACAATAGAGTTCATGGAGCCTCGTGTGGTGCTTCTACCAAGGAGCAAGCACTTGGCAAGGCTCTGGAGAAGTGCCGTCAGGCAAGTTCTCAATGCGGTATCGCAGAAACGAATCACAATATGTCTGTTTCATGGGGCTACTTTGTGCCTGGTGACCATCCCGAAGTGCCGGACTATTTCTTCTTTGATGGGACGAATGATCGAGGTGGCGAGCATTGTACTTTTGGCCAAAACTGCACTCCAGCGGGTGTCGCGATGCTAAGTCGATTGGGCTTTGTCGATTTCACAGGTAGACAGAAAAAGTACTAAGACACCAACCGCAAGCTTACGCCATTGCGGCCGTTCTGCTTGACGGAATACAGGGCTTCATCGGCCTGCTGAATCAGGCTGTCGATGTGGCCTTGTTTGTCGGTGGCGGTGTAGCAGGATACGCCCGCACTGACGGTCACAGTTAAGTTCGGAGTTAAATCGGTGAAGTCATAAAGCGAGATCTCACGGCGGAGGCGTTCAGCCACTTCCTTTGCTGGCAGTGGTTCAGTGAAGGGCAGGATCAGCAGGAATTCTTCTCCGCCAATTCGACCAATCATATCGCCTTTGCGCAAGGCCATTTTGCCAATCTCCGCAACACGTTTGATCACCTCATCACCCACAGCATGTCCAAAGGTGTCGTTGATGCGTTTAAAGTGATCAATATCAAAGATAACCACGGACATCGACTTGCCCTGACGCTGGCAGGTGCTAATGCTTTGCTGGGCGTATTCCAGCACATGACGACGATTCGGGATGCGGGTCAGCTCGTCCGTCATCGCCAGTTCGCGCATGCGACGGGCGGTGCGCACCTGACGGATCGTGAAGATCGCCGTCACACTGAGCAGCAGTACTACCAGACTAAGAGACATCAGTTGCAGACGTTGAATGCGATGAGCATCCTTCAGCTGTCTTTCCTGGGACTGGTTTTGGGCCTTCAAAATCCTGTTGGCCTCTTCTTTTTTGCTCAGATCAAACTTGAAATTCAACTGGCGCAATTGTTCATCGGCGCGAATCAGGTGCATCTGGTCTGAATACTTCTTAAAACCTTCTAAGGCCGTATAGGCCTGCTTCCACTGACCCGAGCCTTGATAGATGCGGCTTTCTTCCGAGAAAATATCCGCCGCCAACTGCACTGAGTTTGGATTGCTGTTCAGGCCATGGGCTTTTTTTAGATTCAACAAAGCCTGCTTGTTGTCGCCCAGCTTAGCGTAGGTTCGACCCAGCTCAAAATACAACTGCCCCAGAGATTTAGGCAGGTTCATGCCTTCCAAAGTGGTCACGGCAGTCTTCAGATGCTCCAGCGCCTTCAGCGGCTGGTTCATGCTGTTGTAAAGGCCCCCCAGAGCGCGTTCGACAACGGCGATGGACTTGGTGTTGCCAAGTTCGCGATGAATCTTCAGGGATTCTGCGAAATGCTCGCGTGATTTTTCAAACTGGTTCAGGTCTTCATAGCGGCGACCCATGTTGTAAAGAACCACGGCGACGTTGCGGGTTTTCTTCAGGTCGCGGTTTTTTTGCAGAACTTCGGCAAAGTATTCCAGAGCGCGCTCGTGTTCCCCCATGCGCCCGTAAAGCACGGCGATCGAGTTCAGGGTGATACGCTCTTCGTTGCTGTCGTTAATGTTTTTAAACAGCTCTTTCGCTTGCAGAAGGTGCTTCAGGCTTTCTGAAAACTGATTCTGATAAGACAACAGCTGACCAATATTCAAATGAGCCTTGGCCTGCTGCGAGGGCAGATTCAGCTTCTGGCTTTTCTCCAGAAGGTACATCAGGCCCTCCATTGCTTTGGATGCCTGCCCCGAAGCCTCCAGCGCCGAGAAGTGACAAAGCTCAATGTTCATCAACACTGCGGGTGGAATGGTTGGATTCCCAAGATAAGGGGAGGTTACTTTCAGCGCTTCTTTCGGGTCATCGTTGTCGACCAGAATCTCGCACTTCAAAAGGTCTTTATCAGGAGTTGATTCCTGAATTTGAGAAAGCAAATGCAGGGCTTTGCGAGGATCTGTCCCCGCAAGGGATTTGGCTTCGTCGATTTGTGATGTCGTCGAAGTTGCAAAAACAGAGGAACTGAAAAGCAGTCCCAGAATGATACAGCCAGCTGCCAGTACGTGCATACTTCCTGATTCATCGGACAAAGCCGGGCTGGACTAAAGTATTTGCCGGTTCGGGAATAAAAAAAGCCCGTCAAGAATCAGCCTGACGGGCTTTGGAAGTTTAAAACTTCAGAATGGAAATTCAGAAGACTAGTGGTTTTCTTCTTTCAAAGAACCAGCTGGAACTTCTTTCACTTTCACGGACTTGTTCAGGAAAGCGATCACTTTCTCTTCAGTCAGCATGTAAGTCAGGCGGGAAGCCTGCTCTGGACGACCGTAGAATTCCTTGATACGGGATTCTTCGATACCAGTTTGTTGAGCGTACTCAGCAAATTTAGCATCCAGGTCTTCTTTTTTGCAGAATAGATCATGTTTCTTGGCAATAGCATCAACCAGGAAAGAAGACTGAATCATTTCAGCAGCTGTCTTTTCGAAGTCGCCATCCCATTTTTCAACGTAAGAAGCGAAGTCATCTGGACCCATGCCTTGTTCAGACATGCGTTTTTTGAAGTCTTCAACCAAAGACGCTTTTTGTTCTTTCATCAAAGATGGAGGAACTTCAACCGGGTTTTCTTTAACCAAAGTTTTCAAAAGACGGTTTTTGAAAGCGTCTTCGATACGTTTGGTTTCAGTTTGTTCAAGGTCTTCCTGGATGGACTTTTTCAAAGTCTCTAGATCAGAAGGGCCACCCAGAGTTGCCAGGAATTCGTTAGTCAGTTCAGGCAAAACTTTTGCTTTGATCTGGTTCAGAGTCACTTTGAACTCTACTGGTTTACCAGCAAGCTCTGCAGAGTGGTATGGATCCGGGAATTTCAAGGAAAGAGTTTTGGTCTCGCCTTTTTTCATTCCTACGATGCCGTCTTCGAAACCTTCGATGAATTGTTTCGCGCCCAGTTCAAGGTGGTGATCTGTGCCGGAACCGTTTTCAAGAGGCGCGCCGCCCATGAAACCTTCAAAGTTGATAACAGCGATATCGCCCATTTTTACAGCGCGGTCTTCAGCAACAACTTCGAAAGTTGCACGGGAAGCGCGGATGTTTTCAAGAACCTGATCGATTTTCTTTGCATCGAATTCAGCTTTTTCTTTTTCAACTTCCAGGCCTTCGTATTTTTTCAAAGTGATCTCTGGACGAACATCGAATGCTGCGGAGAAAGAGAAGTCTTTGTTCTCTGTTGGATCTGCGAATTCGAATTCAGGGTAGCTGATCGGCTCAAGCTTGTGCTCGTTCAGCGCTTCAGCGTAGTGCTTCTGGATCAGATCCTGAACCACGTCTTGCTTTACACGGTCGCCGTAAAGGCTTTTTACAGTCGCCAAAGGAGCTTTCCCTTTGCGGAAGCCTTTGATGGTCACTTCTTTTTGGATGCCATTGAAGATTTTTTGGAAAGCTGTTTGAACAGCCGCTGCAGGAACTTCGATGTTCAATTTTCTGGAAAGGTTAGAGACCTTTTCTACATTCGATTTCATGTCTATTTCTCCTAGATTACGCCAACGCGTTATAAACTGGTGGATACTAAAAGACGGGCCGACTTTAGGCAACTGTAATGCTATGCGTAATGCCTATAAATCAGAGGTCAGCGACACTCTTAGAACCTATGAAGCAAGAGATTCACTTTGTGACCGGAAAAGGGGGCGTGGGGAAGTCGGTTTTAGCCGCGGCCCTGGCGCTTAAAAAGAGCCAAGAGGGTAAAAAGACCCTTTTGGTTGAGCTTGGAGATCAGAGTTTCTTTAAGGATTTCTTTAATTTACCTCAAGTTGGATTTCAGCCAGTTACAATCAGGCCCAATCTTTCCTTAGCCTTGTGGACCGGCGAAGCCTGTTTGCAGGAATACGCCCGCCATTTCATCAAGGTGGAAAGCCTGGCGAAGCTCTTTTTTGAGAATGCGGTGATGAAGGCCTTTATCAACGTGGCCCCCGCTTTGCCGGAACTGGCGATCCTGGGAAAAGTCACCAGTGGCCCCCGCAAACACGGCCCTGCGCTGCCGTTTGATTGTATTGTGGTGGATGCATTCGCCACGGGTCACTTCATAGCATTGCTTGAAGCTCCAAAAGGCATGGCCGAGGCCGTGCAGTTTGGCCCGATGGGTGAGCAAAGTCGCAGCATCGATGCGCATATTCGCAATCCTGAAATCTGCAAATACCACGTGGTCACTTTGCCGGAAGAACTTCCGCTGAAAGAAGCTTCTGAACTGCTTGCTCGGTTGAAAAACGAATTTGGTGTCACGGCGGAGCTGATCATGAACAAAATGATCGAGGCCCCGGTGTCTGAACAGACCTTGCAGCAAGTGCAGTCTGAAAATTCCGATCTTTCCAAGTTTGCCGAGTATCTGGACGGTCACATTCGCCGCCAGAATCAGATGTGGGCGCAAGCTCAGGGTTTAAGCCCTGAAGTCACCCGTGTGCCGTTGTACTTTGAATCCAGCGCCTGGGCTCTGGTGGAAAAAGCTGCGGAGGTGTTGAAGTGAGCCTGTTTAAAGACACCAAAGTATTAGTCTGTGTCGGAAGTGGTGGCGTGGGAAAAACCACGATTGCGGCTTCCTTGGCCGTGCTTGCCGCCCAAGAAGGCAAGCGTGTTCTGGTGCTGACCATCGACCCGGCGAAACGCCTGGCGCAGACCCTGGGCATTGAAGGCACCAAAGACATCACCAAAGTTCCGGGACAGAATTTCAAAGGCGAGCTGTATGCCTCGGTGATTGATCATAAAAAAACCTTTGATGACTTTGTCGCTCGCGCCGCGAAGAAGACAGAGTCAGCCCAAAAGATTTTCAACAACAGTTTGTACAAGCAGCTTTCCACGAACTTAAGTGGTTCACAGGAATTCACCGCTTTGGAAAAGCTGTATTCCTGCTATGAATCCGGCCAGTTTGACCTGATCGTACTGGATACGCCGCCGACGAAACATGCGATTGATTTCCTCAATGCCCCACAAAAGCTTTCCGCACTTTTCAACGAGGGCGTGGCGAAATGGTTCCGCGATCCTGAAGGAAAAAAAGGCGGTTTCTTTGGTCACTTGCTTCAGACCGGCACGCGCCAGGTTCTGAAAGTTCTGGAGTCTTTGACGGGATCAAACTTCATCCGCGAGCTGGGCGACTTCTTCGTCAACATCGAGCAGTGGCAGGGGAAGCTTCAGGCTCGCACCATTGATGTGCATCGTATGCTGGTGGCGCCGACCACTCAGTTTTGTCTGGTAACGGCCTTTGATCAGGCCAAGTTGAAAGAGGCAGAATACTTCTCTCGCGAAATTAAAAAGGGCGGCTATCATCTGGGCACGGTGGTTTTAAACCGCGTCTTCCCGTACTGGCTGGACCTCCGTTCGGCTCAGGACCTTGGAAAAGGCCATGAAGACCTTGTGAAGTTGTATTCACAGATGAGGTCCTACTACAATCAGAGGGATCAATTGTATCAGCAGTTTGAGTCGGGCATGAAGAGTCAGGCCCGCGTCTTCCGTATCCCTGATCTGGTGAAGGATATTTCCGATCTGGGAGGACTTGAAGAACTCAGCGCCCTGATTGTCGAAGGAGAAAAGAAAGCATGAGACTGATTCTGTCCACCGCGCTGGTTCTGCTTTCAGGATGTTCCTTGCTGGGTCAAAGAAATCAGCCGGATGAAACTCAAGCGGTCCGCGCCACAGAGATGGCGCAGATTTCAAATGCGGAAAAAGTTTTAAATACGGGAAGCTTTGAACAGTCTTTGATTCTGTATAAGGAATTCCAGGGTCTGCACCCGCAGTCCACGTTCGTGCAGGCCGCCCGTTTGGGAGAGGCGCAGTCTTTGGCCGGCCTTGAACGCTGGCAGGAGGCATTGGATCTTTACCGTGATGTCGCAGTAAAAACCCGCAACTATCAGCCCGAGATCGCCGCTCAGGCTTTGTATAAAATGTCTTTTGCCTATGAGGCACAGGGCGATGATCTGCGCACAGTTTCTTCTTTGCTGGATGCAAAGAAGCTGGGCCAGTATCTGCCGCTTGAAACTGCAGCGGCAGAAATTCCCGCTCGGCTCGCCATCGTCTATGGTCGCCAGGATCGTGAAGACGATGCTGCTGCTTACTTGAATGAGGCAGAGCGCGGAATTGAAAAGGTACAGGCAGAAAAAGGCACCGAGCTTCCCAAAGAATGGCTGGCAAAAACTTATGTGCAAATGGGCGGGGTTTCCACCAACCAGCTGGGAGTGCAGAACTTTTCGGCCTTTGTTCGTGGGCAGAAGCTGGTGCAAATTTACCTGTTCAGAGCTGTGCGTTTGAATGACACCAACTGGTCCGTGCGCGCAAAAACCCGCTTGCAGGAAACTTACCGTGATCTGTTCACTGTGGTGGAATCCCAGAGAGAGCATCGCCGCCTGCAGTCTGCTTTGGGCGCCGAACTTTTGGGTTTGATCGACCAGGCTGAATTGTACCGGCCGCCAACAGGGCAAAAAATGAATTCTCACGAAACAGAATTCTTCATCTTCCTGGCTGACGTGCGAAAGAAAACCGAGAATATTGTATATACGAACGATGAAGTCATGGGGCTGACCGAGGAGTCCCAGCGACTGAACAGCCTGCGCAGGTCCGGTCGAGTCAAAGCCGACTCGCTCTTGCCTGATGAAGAGAAAGCCACTATACCTCTTCCTCCCAAAGTGGTTCCCTCGGAAGACCCTAATCTGTAATTTCTGTCACTTTGGCCTTAAGGAGATACTATGGCGAAACTGATTCTGCACAAACAAACCCTCGCCAATATGAACGAGATCTGCGCTTGGTTTGCATCCAAAACTGCAAACATGTCTTATCCGATTTATTCCAGTTACGACATTCGTGATTCTGGATATAAAATTTCCAACGTGGATGCGAATATCTTTCCGGCGGGATTTAACAATATCTGCCCTACAGACAAAGAATCCGCTCCGGCCCTGGTGGACAAGTACATCACCAAACATTACGGCGCTGGTATCAAGAACATCATGCTGGTGACGGAAGAGCATACCAACAATGCATTCTACTGGGAAAACGTTCACACCATCCGCAAGCTGATCGAAGCAACGGGCCGCGTGGTGAAGGTGGCCATTCCCCGCGAATTGCCTGAACCATTGAATCTGACCAGTTCTGCTGGCAATGAAGTGATTGTGCATTCTGCGTTGAAGGGCGGGGAGCTTTTGAAAAGCTTCACTCCGGATCTGATTATCAGCAACAACGACTTTTCTGAAGCTTACGAGGAATGGGCTCCAACAATGAGCGAGTTCCCGATGAACCCACCACGAGAACTTGGCTGGTATCAGAGAAAGAAAAGCACATACTTCAAATACTATAACCAGCTGGCCAGCGAGTTTGCTGAAGTGGCCCAGATAGATCCGTTTTTGCTAAGAGTTGAAACGGAACTGTTTGAGCACTTTGATATCGGTGATGAAAGCAGCCGCAATGCTTTGGCTGAAAAAGTTGACCAGATGCTGGCCCGCTTGCGTGAAGATTATAAAAAACGCGGCATCAACCAAGAGCCGTTCGTATTCGTAAAAAACAACGCCGGCACTTATGGTTTGGCGGTGATTCGCGTGGGTTCAGGCGAAGAAGTGAAAGCCTGGTCCTACAAGTCCCGCAAAAAAATGAAAGCGGCCAAAGGCGGCCGTGATGTTGAAGAAGTCATCATTCAGGAAGGCATCCCTTCCATCGTGGAAGCCGATGGCGCCAGTGCCGAGCCGGTGATCTACATGGTGGGTTGTGAGCTGGTCGGAGGGTTCCTGCGCACGCATGCCGAGAAGAGCTCTACCGAAAGCCTGAACAGTCCGGGTGCGGTTTACAAGAGGTTGTGTGTGTCGGATCTGGCGATCAATACACCGGGCTGTCCACAAGAAAACGTGTACGGCTGGACAGCCAAGCTGGGTCTGTTGGCTATTGCCATGGAGGCTCAGGAAATGGGTGCGGTCTTTAAGGGCTATACGCCAGTGGGCTGCGGTAAACAGTAATCAGAGTTTCTAAAAACAAAAAAGGCCCCTCTGAAAAGAGCGGGCCTTTTTCTTTTGTCGACCACCTCGAACTAGTGGCAAGCCGGAATCTGCTGTGGTTCACCTGAGGCGGAGATAGTCACGGTGCCTTCGCCGCTTGCCAGATTCTGTACAAACTGAACCTTGTCTTGGGTTTCATTCAGGCATGGAGTTCCACCCAAGCCGATCTCAATGAGATTCATTTTTTTGTCAAAAATAAACGTGGTGTTGTACTCGTCTGTTTTGAAAAGATCCGGTACAAGCTCGTACGTTTTTCCTTTGTAGGTCAGCTGAGTTTTCTTGGTAAGAGTGCCATCCACACGAATCACATTTTTCGCGCGATCAAAGAACCACATCTTGCCAAAGATCGCAAAGCCGTTGCTGTCCGGAACAATCAGCATTGGCAGATTGCAGGCGCCGTCGCGGGCAAAGTCAGGGTTCACACGAAGTGTGCGGATATTTCCTTCGTCAAGTGTCACGCGGCCCAGTTCGGGCACTGTGCTGCCGATGCAGGCGTATTCCATGCCGCCGTGACCGAAGTACTGGTTGGCTGCCAGAGACGCGGAAAGAATGCGGCCCATGTTATCCATGAACACTTCAGAGTCCATCCAGAAACCTTCCGGAGTGGTGTAGCCCAAGGAAAGCTTGATGCCGTTTTCTTCGTAAGTGCTCAGGTGCAGTTCCTGCAGCATTTTCAGATAGTCTTTCTTCAAAAGGCTGCGCACGGATTGAGCGTGAATAACACCGTTGAAGATGCGCACGCGCTCAGAGAACAGTTCATTGGCAGTGCTGTTGATGACTTCGCGATAGATAGCCTCATGAAGAATCAATGCCGCCTGGTTGTCGGCATCCAGCTGATTCCACAGGTTGGAGTTAACCACATAGCGGGCTTTGTTCAGGATGGAAGGATTTCTTTGGAAGACCACCTGCTCAAGCGCGCAGTCCGTCGGCACTGTCACCAGTCCCAGATCCGGAGTCTTGCGAATTCCCAGGTCAGTCACAAACTGTGCAGAGTTCATGAAGTCCAGAGCGCTTTCTTTGTACTGGCGGGCGCGGGCTGGGTCCACAACTTCCAGGCGAGAGGCAAGATCCACGGCTTTATCCACAGCAGTAACTGCTTTGGAGAATTTCACTTCACCCAGGTCGCGCGTGGTGACTTCGTAAAGATCCAGCACGATCGGGGCTTTGCCGGTGCAGAACAGGGCAAAGCCGGCGTTGCCGCGGTCATACCAGTTGTTGGCGTGAGCAGAGGCCGCGATCAGCGAGAGCAGGGAGATGATGACAAACTGGCAGAATCTCATTTTTGCACCTTCGTTACCGGGAACAGTTGCACGTTCAGATTATAAACATCCGTCTTTGGCCCCTGGGTCATCAGGGTGGCCATTTTGCGGCGGAAGTTTCTGATCAGGCGCTTTGCTTCAGGTATTTTTTTACGGTTCATTGGGAATGTGATGGAAGTCACATCGCGCAGATCCAAAGGAACACGGTCCATGTTGTCCAGTACCTGAACCAGGGACTGCTTGTGCGAGCGGCGCAGGGATTCAGACGGGATGTTGTGGCTGGTTTCCAGTTGTTTGTGAGTAACGATGAATTTTCCATCTTCGATCTGCAAAAGACCCAGGCGGCACAGGCGCTCGATGGCCGCTTGTGCGACCTCAGCCGGGATGTTCAGGCGGTCGGCAATCCAGGTGGCGTTGGGCTGGAATGTTTTTACCGGCACCAGCGCCAGAATCGCAAAGTGGTACCAGTCACAGATGACGCCGAATTCGTCTTCTTTAAGCTGTACTTCCGGCAGCAGAGTTTTGACTTTGCGCTTGTCGAATTCGATCAGGTTTTTCAAGTGAACGAAGTCGTTTTCACCCATACCCAGGCCTTTGATCACCTGTTTACCCACGGACATGGTCATGATCCGGCGGCCATTGATGTAGTCGCTGAGGCGGCTGGATGGAATACCCAGAATCTTGGCGAATTGGGCATTGGTCAATTGAGGCGCTGAAGAGCGTCGTCTTTGATACTCGTTTAATAGAAATTCGGACGTCTTGTTCATAAGGACTGGGTTTATTGCATGCTTTTTCAGAGACTAAAAGGGGAAAAAACCCGAGGTAAACCAGAGGTATAATCAGATTGGTAATTACCGCCATTTAAGGGGATGACAGGTGTTCCGGTGCCGGAACACCGGAAAATATTTCAGGTAGTCTTACAGGAATGTCACCTCGACCTTGGTAGACAAAGTCTGCGACCTACGGCCAGCCGGACACAAAGTAGGATATGTCAGAAAAACGCCGTGCTATCCTAAACAAAAGAGGGATCGCAAATATGAGAAAATTCTACGGAGTGGTCGGTCTGTTCACCGTGTGTTTTGTGGCAGGCTTTGCTTTCTTAAAATCCAACACGGATGAATATCAAATCAATCGTGATCCCGCGGCGGTTAGAAATAATTTCGACTTCTCTCACTTGCGTGGAGAGCAGCTGCAAGAGGCTGTTCGTCAGCGTCTGCTGGCGGGTTTGGAAATCAGAAAGAACACTCAAGGGGCTGGTATCGGCCTTGGACATTTTGTCTTTATCGATGAAAGCGGCAGCAAGAAGCTGGCTTGTCAGGAATTCCAGAAAGTATTTTTGAGCTTTGAGGCGGAAGGTGTTTCTGTCGGTGGTGACAAACCTCAGATGGAAGTGGAGGGGCGTTGTGATGTCTCTTCCGACATGTCCCGTATCAATGCCTTGTATGTTCCAGTGCAAAAGATTCTGGGCGAGCATCCGGGCGATGGTGAATTCCAGTTCAATGAAGGTCCGAAAGTGACCGTGCGTTTTGCAAATCTTCCTGAAGAATGGCCACGCACGTGGCTTTTGAAATCTGTGAAACTTGTCAATGAAAGCGCTTCAGAGGCGCTGGTCGTGGAAAGCGACGAGGTGGCCAAAACTCTGGGCCACCCGGTCGTCTTTAGCTGGTAAGCCACTCCGACGGACTCGGAGTTCAGATTTATTTTTCTGCAACAGCCGAGTGTTCAATTCCATCCATCGTGATGGGTTTGAACGCTTTGGCTTTGTTATAGTGCACCAGAACCACGCGGGTTGCGCACATCACACCTTCACATTTATGAATCACCAGATCACAGTCTTCGGCTTCCACTGTGCCGGTACGGTGATCGATATGGGTCAGACGACCTTTCATTTTCACTTCTTCTGTCAGTTCCTTGCTGGCGATCACGGCATTATTGCGATCCACAGCAGAAGAAATTTCTTTTTCCATGGTGATGATCACATCTTCCAGGCCGTCGTTGGAATTGGAGCGGACCCCCTTCAGGTATTCCGGCATGAACTCCAGGGCGTTCATCTCTTGTTTTGTGAAGGTTTGTTTGTCCGTGCGGCCTGACGAAATCAGCTTGCCGGAATAGGACCCTTTTTTCATATGGATCATATTGCCAAAGTTCATGGTGAACTTGTCTTTGGCAAAGGTCACAAAGCCAAAGTTTTTATCGCAGGTGTACTGAATCGCCACCGTGGTTTTGATCATTTTTTCAGTTTCCTGCAGCTCGAGCAGGTAAGAGTTCACATCGGCCACAGAGGTCGAAGAAAACGCCAAAAGAGCCATCAGGGAAAGTACCGGTTTTTTCATAATCTATCCTTTTTGGTTGATAGCCCCTAAAGAGCAAAGCCCTTGCCAGTCAGGCATTACCAAAAAAGCCGGGTACGGGGCCACAGGAGCCCATTTTAGGGGATTTGGGGTAAGTTTCAGGAATTTGCAATGGGGAGGGAATGTCGCCGGATCAGTCAGTGGTGACAAAAAAAATCCCCTCGCAGCCGAAGCTGGAGGGGATGGAAGCTTTCAGATTGTGACTGAAAAACTATGTGTACTGCTTCGCGATTTCAACGAAGGTACGGATCATCGCGCCGGAAGCGCCTTTCTTAGGGCAATAAGGCAAACGGTTGCCCACAGCCCAGCCAGTGCCCGCGATATCGAAGTGCGCCCAAGGGATGCCTTCGCCCACGAACTGCTCCAGGAAGGCAGCTGCTGTTGCAGAACCTGCGCCTTTGCCGGAAGAGATGTTGGAAAGGTCAGCATAGGTGCCCTTCATGTCTTTCACGTGGAAGTCTGTCAAAGGCATGTTCCAAACCCATTCGCCGGATTCAACAGCTGCTTTTTCAACTTTCGTTTTCAAAGCAGAGTTGCGAGTGAAGTAACCCGTGTGAGTGTTGCCCAAAGCGATAACCATCGCACCTGTCAAAGTCGCTGCATCCACGATCATTTGTGGTTGCAATTCAGTTGCGTAAGAAAGAGCGTCCGCCAGGATCAAACGACCTTCAGCATCCGTGTTGTTCACTTCGAATGTTTTACCATTGCGAGCTGTGTGAACATCACCTGGTTTGGTCGCAGAACCATTGATCAGGTTTTCAGTGGAAGCCACAAGGCCCACAGCGTTCACTTTCAATTTCAATTTTGCGATCGCCAGCAATGTGCCGATAACGTTCGCGCCACCGCACATGTCGTATTTCATCTCTTCCATGCCAGCGCCTGGCTTAATGGAGATACCACCGCAGTCAAAAGTCAGACCTTTACCCACGAAGCACACTGGCTTTTTGGAAGCGGCTGCGCCTTTGTATTCCATGATGATGAAACGTGGTTCTTGATCAGAACCGTTGGAAACGCCCAACAGGCCGCCCATTTTTTCTTTTTTAATGCGCGCTTTATCCCAAACAGTCACTTTCAGGTTGGCGATGCCTTTGGCACCTTCAACTGCAGAGTCTGCAAGGATGGTTGGAGTCATCAGGTTGCCTGGCAAATCGCCCAGACGGCGGGAGAAGTTCACAACAGAACCCAGGATCGCGCCTTCGTTGAAAGCAGCTTTCACAGCTTTGTCGTTACCCATTTTGGAAACAACGTGAACGTTGATCTCTTTGGTTTCTTTTTTACCGGACATCAGTTCGTTGAACACGTATGAAGTCAGGATCAGACCTTCTGCGGTCGCTTTTGCGAAATCCGCAGCGTCTTTTTTACCAGCCGTGATGCCGTCGAAGTGAACAGCGGCTTCAGTCACGTTCAAAGCTTTGATCGCCTCGTAAGCGGAAGCCATGGACTGACGAACAGATTCGTGAGTGATTTCGTTTTCTTTACCAAGACCCACCACGATGACATGGCGGAAACCTTTGAAGCTGAATTCACGGAAAACAACAGTTTCTTGATGTTTGCCGGAGATCGTTTTTTCTTCCAAAGATGGCAGCAAAGCTTTGTGAATTTCAGAATGAGTCACTTTTGCGAGCTTGTCTTTTTGAGAAGAAGACTTGGAAAACACGACCAAAGCCGGGCAGGTCAGTGTGTCGATGTCTTTGTTAAGTAAGTTGAAAGCCATAAAAACCCCTTAATATTATTCGGTTTTGTTGTGCGTTAATAGATGTAGCACAGCAGTTTTGGGGGTCAAAGGCTTTTTGATAAAGTCCTGCCATAGTATTCCGATAGGTAGCACAGTATGACACCTCAATCACAACCACAGGAGACAGCAGTGGCCCTCATACCTTACGTCATCGAGCAGACCTCAAAGGGTGAAAGATCTTACGATATTTACTCCCGACTACTAAAAGACCGCATTATCATTCTTGGTACTGCCGTTACTGATGAGGTGGCGAACTCTATCATTGCCCAGATGTTGTTCCTTGAAGTGGACAATCCTGAAAAGCCGATTCATTTGTACATCAATTCTCCAGGGGGCAGCGTGTCTGCGGGCCTGGCGATCTACGACTTTATGCAGTTCGTAAAGTGCGACGTGGCGACCTATTGCATGGGTATGGCTGCGAGCATGGGTTCGTTGCTGCTGACCGCGGGTACAAAGGGCATGCGTTACAGCCTGCCGAACACCCGTATCATGATTCACCAGCCGCTTTTGTCCGGCGGGGGGCTATCCGGTCAGGTGACGGACATTGAAATCCACGCCAAAGAACTTGTGAAAACAAAAGAGAAATTGACTCGCATCTACGAGACACACACTGGCAGAGACTATGACACCTTGAGAGCGGCCATGGAACGCGATAACTTCATGGATCCTTATCAGGCGAAAGAGTTCGGTTTGCTTGATCATGTGGTTGAATCCCGTAAGGCAAAAAAAGGATAAGAGCCGATGACAACTAAAGATACCAACGGTGCTTTGAGATGCAGCTTCTGTGGCAAGGGCCAAAAAGAGGTCAAAAAATTGATCGCCGGTCCTGGCGTGTACATCTGCGATGAGTGTATCGATCTTTGCAATGACATCATTGACGAGGAAAAAGAGCGCGAGACGGCAGTCAAGGGCACGTTCAAAGTTCCCAAGCCTTCCGACATCAAAACTTACCTTGATGACTATGTGATCGGTCAGACACAAGCCAAGAAAACTTTGGCAGTTGCGGTCCACAATCACTATAAGCGTGTGAATGCGATGTCCGGCGGTAAAAAATCCGCTGACGTTGAAATGCAAAAATCCAACATCCTTCTGATCGGTCCGACAGGTTCCGGTAAGACTTTGTTGGCTCAGACAATTGCCAAGGTTCTGAATGTGCCATTTGCGATGGCCGATGCGACGACTTTGACGGAAGCCGGTTATGTCGGTGAAGACGTTGAGAACGTTGTATTGAACCTGCTTCAGGCTTCAGACTATGACGTGGAAAAAGCGCAAAAAGGCGTGATCTACGTGGATGAGATCGACAAGATCTCCCGTAAGTCTGAAAACCCGTCCATCACGCGTGACGTGAGCGGTGAGGGTGTGCAGCAGGCGTTGTTGAAAATCCTTGAGGGTACTGTGGCGAATCTGCCTCCGAAGGGCGGTCGTAAACATCCTCAGCAGGAATTCATCCAGGTTGATACGACGAACATCCTCTTCATCGTGGGTGGTGCGTTCGTGGGTCTGGATAAGATCATCGAACAAAGAACGACGAACAAAACCATGGGTATCGCTGCGGACATCCGCACTTCCGAGGAAGTTGAAAAGAGCGCGAATCTGCTTTCCAAAGTGGAGCCCGACGATCTTTCCAAATTCGGTCTGATCCCAGAGTTCATCGGTCGTTTGCCGGCGATTGCGGTTCTGGCGCCATTGGATGAAGAAGCTTTGCTCGACATCCTGGTTCGTCCGAAGAACGCGATCACGAAGCAGTACCAGAAGCTCTTCAGCTTTGAGGGTGTGGAACTGAAATTTACGGAAAAAGCCCTGCGTGCTGTGGCCCAGATGGCTTTGAAACGTAAAACCGGTGCCCGCGGCTTGCGTGGAGTTTTGGAAACAGCGATGCTGGATGTGATGTACGACATTCCTTCAAAAAACAATGTGAAGGAAGTTGTGATCGATGAAAACGTGATCAACGAAGGTGCACAACCGATGCTCGTGTACAAAACGGACGAAGAAATTCGTGCTGAGGAAGAAGAAGCGAAAAAGAAAAGCTCCGCCTAGTCGGGGAGCTTTTCAAGAAATACACAAGATTAAGTAACTGTTTTGACGATCCGAAGGCCTCATTGTCTAATCAACTGATGGCACTCGGATCGTTTCTTTTTTTATTCCTGCACGCTTTCTTGGTGGCTCAGCCTGCGAGTGCGGCTGAGGTTGTGCAGGTGGGTCTGATTGAAGATGTGCTGCGGGATTACAAATTATTCCTGCAGGAACGTGATCCGGTGAAAATCACTAAATTTGATGGCAAGCATTCACGGCGTGACGTCGTTGAAGTTGTTTTATTCATGCAGGCTTTGCGACATGGAAAGTTTGCGGGGCAGGTGCAACTGGTGGGGCTTCCCTCCACGGGGCGCACGCTGGAGCAGTTGCGAAAGGGCAAGGTGGCGGCCCTGGCAAATTCAGCCTGGGCGGAAAGTGTGCCTGATTCCGAAGTGCTGAAGACCGAACCACTGATTCGTGATGGAGAATTCGTGGTGGGGATTTACACCCGTCCCGGGCATCAGAAGCTTCTGAATGCCAAATTCCCTGAACATTTCCCGAATTTTTCCGCTGTCACCAATCCCGACTGGGGGCCGGACGTAAAAGCACTTCACAACCTGAACGTGGGAAAGGTTTTTGAAGTCGGCCACTGGGAGCTGATGACGAAGATGGTTTCTTCAGGACGGGTGGATTTTACTCTGGCACCATTTAGAAACACCCCCGACAAGACCTTCACAGTGGGGAAAGAGATTTATGTGCCGGTCCGAAACTACAAGGTGAACCTGAAAGGCACGCGCCACTGGATGACTTCAAAAAAATATCCTGGAGGTATGGAGTTGCATCAGGCCCTTGAAAAGGGACGTCATTTCCTGGATCAGGAGGGGATTCTTCACCGCGCTTACCGCGAATCGGGATTTTTTCAGGATGATGTGAAGGATTGGATGCTCTTAAACCGCTGAGTCTGAAAGTTTCAGGTCTTCACGGACAGCATCGCCCAGGCGGCTGAAATCCACGGGCTTGCTTAAGAAACGGGTGGCTCCCAGGGATTCGGCCTTGTTGCGGAATTCCGAGGATTCATAGGCGCTGACCATATAGAAGGGCACCTTGATATGCAGGCCCTTTACCGCTTGAAGCAGTTCAAACCCGTCCATGCCGGGCATGTTGATATCTGAAAGAATCAAGTCGACCCGGGCCCCTTCCGGGGTGTTTAGAAAGTCCAGGCAGTCCGTCGCATTCAGGAAAGAGGTCAGATTAAGATCTCCCCAGTGCGCAAACAGCTTTTTGAACTTCAATTTATAAAGCAAATGCGTGTCTGCTTCATCATCGACTATCACAATGTGGATCATGAATTCGGTCTTTCGTGTGTAAGGGGCAGGGACATCGAAAACTCTGTCCATTGCCCGAACTCGCTGTTGTATTTTAATGTGCCACCGTGTTTCTGGGCAATATTAAAAGCAACAGTCAGGCCGAGTCCAGCTCCTTCACCCGCAGATTTTGTCGTCAGGAACGGATCAAAGATTTTCTCTCCCAGAATGGTCGGGATGCCCACACCATTGTCGCGGATGGTGATCTCCACCATGTCCCCGCGCACGGCTGTGGACAAAATAAGTTCTGGTTCAAAGTTCTTATTTGCTCGCACTTTCTTTTCCAAAGCATGGATCGCATTGTCCACGATGTTGGATAGGGCTCGCAGCAGGGATGTGGTGTAAACCGGAGCTTTGACCGACTCACCCAGGCGGTAGGTCACTTTCGGCGGCACATAGCTTGAACCCAAAGAACGGGTTGAAACCGTGTCCTGATAGGACTTTTTCACGATCTCATTGATGTCAGCAACTTCCAGCACGTCGCTGTCGTAACCCGAAAGGATCTGCATGGAACGCACGATCTGATCGATGCGCTGACTGTGTTTCAGAATCACACGACTGATCTCTTTGATCTCTTCCAGATTCTCAGAGTCCGTCAAAAGCTCACTGAAATTCAGAACGAAGTTCAGTGGATTGCGGATTTCATGCGCCACGCTGGCAGTCAGGCTTCCCAAAGAGGCCAGACGTTCCTGGGCCACCAGGGTCGCCTGCATGCGTTTGATCTGCATCATTGCCTTTTCCAGGCTTTCGTTTTTGGTGGTCAACTGGCGCGTGCGTTCGGCGACCTTTTGTTCCAGGGCCTGATTCAGGCTTTCCAGCTTTTGGTTGGCTTCCAGCAATTCTGAACGGAACTGATTGATGGATTCCACCAGAACATCCAGTTCATCCTGGCCCTTGTGGGCCCGGCGCTTCAGTTCAAGATCCTTGGCATCGCGGCCACGGTTTTCCGCCAGATACCGGGCGATGTGCTGGATATGAACCACCAGAATGCGGTTGAAGATGAAATAAAGGAAGAACACCACGACCGCGGTTTTGGCCGCCTGTCGGATAAAGATCCAAATAGCTTCCTGGAAGTACTTTTCACGCAGGCTTTTGATATCAAGTTCGACATCCAAAGCGCCCAGGATTTCGTTGGTGTTTTTGTGATAGATATCGAAGCGCTTGTGGCTTTCTTCCGTCGGATCGGTTTTTCCGGTTTCGTAGATGGTTTTATTGTCAGCCACCAGGCGCAAATAGCTGACACCCTGCAAACGGCCCAGACCATCAAGCTGAATCTCAAGAAGTCGAGTGTCATATGACCACAGATGTTCGGCCATGGAATCAAGGTAAGAGTTCTTGATGATGGTAAAGTTGTTCTGCAACTTATCAAAATCTCTTTGATAGTCCATGATGAGTTGGAATGCGGTAAGAATCAGTGTCGCAAACGAGCTAACAGCCCAAGTCGCTATAAGCAGCTTGAGTGATAGCGAGTTGGTGCGGAACCATCTTTTGCTGTCTCTGGGTGTCACATAGCACTTATCGAACAAAATGGGCTAAAAGGGCATAAAAATGTTAGGACCTGGAATTACAATTAGGAAAGATTCTCAATTTCCGACGCTTATTAGAATTATTTTCGGTTAGCATTAGGGCTGATTATGATGCCTAAAATAAGGGCAAATTGGACTCGCTTCTAGGACCAGAAGTCTTTTTCCCTGCAATATATTTACTTCCCAGCAATCATACACATAGTTAGACTGAGTATAAGAATTTGCTCATGGTTGAGATGGAATTTTTAACCTAAGCAGATTTGGTTCGGTTCTAATTAGGAACGAGCCTGCTCGTTAACCCACAGGGAGGGATAGGATTATGAGCGAGGGAAAAGTACAACAACTACCACTTTTGCCCCTAAGAGACCTCATCATTTTTCCGCATATGATGATGCCTTTGTTTGTCGGTCGTGAAAAGAGCATCAACGCTCTTGAAGAGGCGATGAGCAAACAAACCGACATCGTTTTGGCTGCTCAAAAGGACGCCAAAACCAACAATCCCGAACCCAAAGATATCTTTGCAATCGGAACAGTTGGAACGATCATCCAATTGCTTCGCCTGCCGGATGGAACTGTTAAAGTTCTGGTGGAAGGTAAACGTCGTGTAAAGATTAAGAATTTCGTAAACAACGATAACTTCTTCACAGTGGCGGTTGAAGCCCTGGATGAAGATCCTACAAACATCGTTGAAGCGCAGGCTTTGGTTCGCTCCGTAAAAGGAACGTTCGAGACCTACGTGAAGCTGAACAAGCGCATCCCGCCAGAGATTCTGATGCGTGTATCCACCATCGAAAATCCAGGGGAGCTGGCTGACATCATCGTGGCTCAGTTGAATCTGAAGCTGGAAGACAAACAGACCGTTTTGGAGATCATTGATCCTTCCAAGCGTCTGGAACACCTTCTGAACCTGATGACGGGCGAGATCGAAATCCTTGAAGTGGAAAAGAAGATCCGCACGCGCGTGAAGAAACAGATGGAGCGCTCTCAGAAAGAGTACTATCTGAACGAACAAATGCAGGCCATCCAGAAAGAACTGGGTGAAAAAGACGACTACCAGGCTGAACTTCAGGATCTTGAGATCAAAACCAAGAACAAGAAGATGAGCCAGGAAGCCAAAGACAAGGTCATGAAAGAGATTAAAAAGCTCAAAATGATGTCACCTATGTCTGCGGAAGCGACAGTTGTTCGCAACTATATCGACTGGGTTCTGTCTTTGCCTTGGGCTGACTACACTGAAGAAAAACATGACATCAAAAATGCCCAGCGCATTCTTGATGACGATCACTGGGGTCTGGAAAAAGTCAAAGACCGTATCCTGGAGTACTTGGCAGTGTTGTCCATCTCCAAAGATATGAAAGGGCCTATCTTGTGTCTGGCGGGTCCTCCGGGGGTGGGTAAAACTTCCCTGGCTCGATCCATCGCGGAATCTTTGAATCGTCCATTTGCACGTATCTCTTTGGGTGGCGTGCGTGACGAAGCAGAAATTCGCGGTCACAGAAAAACATACGTCGGTGCGATGCCAGGTAAAATCCTGCAGGCGCTTCGTAAGGTGGACAAAGGCAATCCACTGGTTCTTCTGGATGAAATCGACAAAATGGCCAATGATTTCAGAGGTGACCCGGCTGCTGCGATGCTTGAGGTTTTGGACCCTGAGCAGAACAACAACTTCCAGGATCACTACCTGGAGCTTGAATATGACCTTTCCAAAGTGATGTTTATCGCGACAGCGAACTCCTTGCACACGATTCCAAGACCTCTTTTGGATCGTATGGAGATCATCAACCTTGAAGGTTATATCGAGCAGGAGAAATTCCACATTGCGAAGAACTACCTGGTTCCGAAGCAGTTGGAAAACCACGGCTTGAAAGACTACAAAGTCACCATCAAGGATGACACCATCCGCGATGTGATCCGCTATTACACTCGTGAAGCGGGCGTTCGTAACCTGGAAAGACAGTTTGCAAACGTGGCTCGTAAGGTCGCTAAAGATATCGTGATGAACGAAACTTTGGAAAACTTCAAAGCCGAAGCTAAAACAGAGAAAAAAGCTGCTGCTGCCAAAAAAGGCGCGAAAACAGCGAAGACCTCCACGAAGAAGAACGAAGGTTATGTGGTTACTCCGCAGAAACTGGTCGAGCTTCTGGGCCCGCACAAGTACAAGTTCGGTATGATCGAGACTGAAAACGAAATCGGTCTGACGAACGGTATGGCTTGGACGGAAGTGGGCGGTGACCTTCTGGCTGTCGAAGTGAGCGTGGTGCCTGGTAAAGGCAAGTTCACTGTGACCGGTCAGCTGGGTGATGTGATGAAAGAATCCTGTGCGGCGGCGATGAGCTATGTTCGATCCAGAGGTCCTTTGTTCGGCTTGGACAAAGAATATTTCTCGAATATAGATGTGCACATCCACTTGCCAGAGGGTGCAGTTCCTAAGGACGGTCCTTCTGCAGGTATCGCACTGACGACTTCCATCGTGTCAGCGATCATGAAAGTCCCTGTGAAGCGCACAGTGGCGATGACGGGTGAAGTTTCATTGCGTGGACGTGTGATGGCCATCGGTGGTCTGAAAGAGAAGATCCTTGCTGCTCACCGCGGTGGCATCAAGCTGATCATCTGCCCTAAAGAGAACGAAAAGGATCTTAAGGACATCCCTAAGGATGTAATGAAAGATCTGAAAGTGATCCTGGTGGACCATGTGGATCAGGTTCTGATCAATGCTCTGGACATCAAGTCTCCAAAAGAATTGTTCAAGATTCAAAAGGAGCGCGAGTTCGGAATCAAAGCTCAGTACACGGGTCAGTCGGTACACCACCACTAAGAGTGGCTGGAAAGTAGAGATTGAAAATTTGATTTAGGTCGAATTGGAAAGGCCGGTAGAAATACCGGCCTTTTTGTTTTTATCTCTTGCTGCGGGATGCGCGCAGGTCTTTGGCGGTGAAGCCGCGTTTGCAGAAGTTTTTGAGTGCTGTTTCATAGGAAGCATAGTCCATCATGTTGCGGCTGGTGTAGGGGACGGCCTGATAGTCTGAAAGTTGAGTCATGCCGTCACTATACACAACATTGTAGGTGCCTTTGTAATTGCTGTCGTGAACCGTCAGGATGTAGCCATTCGCGGTTCTTTTCATGTCTACCACCAGCCAGGCGTGCGCCGTGATGCCTTCAATCTGCAGCATTTGGTAAGGGATGATCCCTTTACTGACTTCCACATACAACTCATCCATGCGTTTTTTCATTTCCGCTGCGGGAATGCTGTGATTCCCGGTGACACCGCGAACCCAACCTAACATCAGGCCGCCGTCGACGATTTGACCTTCTTCCAAAGCCTGTTGAATTTCGGTCCCATGAGCATATGAAAACTCGGACAGATTTTTAAAGCCCGGAATTTCAACCACGCCGCGGTTGGCGGAAATATCCATGATGATCTGGCGGGCTTCATTGCGATTGGGGCGCGGTTCATCGGGGCGATAGATGGCCAGATAGTTGGCGTTACGGGTGAACATGGAATGCCACCAGCACACGCCGGCATCACCCAGGCCACCACGATTGGTGAAAGAAAGTTGGTTGTCGGTATCAGCCAGAAGGGCTCGCATCGTGGCCGGCTTGTGGGCCATTTCGCAGAATTCAGCTTTGGTGGTGGGGGCCTTGGCGTGGGCCCAGGCTGTAATTAAACTGGTGGCGGCAAAGGCGGTAAAAGCTTTCCATTTCATGGCGAACTCCTTATCCCTATTACCTAGGGCAAGGCGGGTGCCAAAATAAAAGGGAGTCAGATGTCTCTGTCTCCCTCCCTGAGTTTCCACGAACTGCTGAGGCCGTCACCGGGCCAACAGGTGTCTATCCCTTAGACGCCCTCTTACTGGGGTTTGGTCACACATCTAAAGCCGATGTTGTTCATCTTCAGATTCCACGAGGCCGGGGCCTGCATTTCATCGGCGGTGATGTCTCCGATATTGGCTGTGAAGATTCCCGTCACGCCTTTGGAGTGCATGCAAAGCGCACCTCCGCGGATGACTTTGCCAGAGCTGCCTCCGAACAGATTCCCCATGGAAGTGTCTTTCTTTCCGGCGTCCGCAAGACCGGTGAAATCAAACAGCGCCTTGGATCCGGGTTTCACATCCCAGTTGTTATTGTGATACTGGCGTCCATAGAAGCTTGAAAGATCCGGAGTGTACGAATTGCCATAGATCGTGTCGCTGACCCATTCCCAGGCGTTACCGCCAAAGTCCCAGATCACTTTTCCACTGGCAAGAACGAAGGTACGGCGCTCGCTGCCGCTGGTTTTACCAGTGCTGTCGTAAGGGTTGGTGACATCTTTGATTTCCACGGGCTCACTCCAGCCGGAATAGTATCCCGTGTACAAGGTGTCTTTCTTGTTTTTATCAATCCAGTTTTCCTGGTTGTTGTAAATTTCCAAGGCCGTCGCATTCCATTCGGAATTTGTTGGCAGGCGGTAACCTGCCCCCAGAGCGGCACACGCGTCGGTGGCCGCGGCTTTCGTCGCCAGCCAAGGTTTGTTCGCGGCCGTCGAAACCGCTTTTCCACCCACTTTTTTCATTTCAAATTTCGCAATACAGAACGCCTCGGTTTTCGCCGTGCTGTTGGCAGCAACAAGTTCATAGTTCTCTGGACAACCAGTGATCGGCGTCGGCGCAGGCTCAGGAACGGGCGCAGGTTCTGGCACAGGCACCGGAGTCGGAGTCGGAGTTGGTTCCGGCGTCGGCTCTGGCACGGGAGTGGGAGTCGGAGCTGGAGTTGGCTCTGGTGCTGGTTCTGGAGCCGGGGTCGGCGCAGGAGCAGGATCCGGAGTCGGTTGCGGAGCGGGCACAGGGCTTGGTTCCGGCGCAGGGGCTGGCGAAGGCTCCGGAGTTGGAGTTGGAACTGGAGCAGGCGTTGGATCCGGCGTAGGAGCCGGAGCAGGAGCGGGTTCTGGGGTTGGCTGCGGCGCTGGTGCAGGCGCAGGTTCCGGTGCTGGCGCGGGCGCAGGTTCCGGTGCTGGCGCGGGCGCAGGAGTAGGCTCTTCCGGAGTTGGAGCTGGCGATGGTTCTGGAGTCGGAACCGGTTCTTCCGGCGCAGGCGCTGGAACTGGCTCTGGGCTTGGTGTTGGCGTTTGTCCCTGACCTGGAGACTGACTTGGCGGCTGCGTCGGGCTTGATTGTGGAGGGTTTTCTGAAACCTGATCATCCTGTCCTGATTTCTTTCCGCTGAAGCCTCCTGAGCACGCAGAAAGAGCAGTCGTCAGACTCAAACACAAAATAATCCGTGGCAGGTTCTTCATTCAGAATCCTTCGTTTGGGGGGCTTTGGTTATTTTCACTGATTTTTGACGAACTTCGGAAAATTCCTTATGTTAGCAGTCAAAACTCGCCTTAAGCCTTTCGCCTGAAAGGGCGACTCATTTTCGTTGCCCGTCTTTGGGCGGGCTGTGGTAAAGGAAGTGTTATGAACGAGAACAACCCGGAAAACGCCGCCCCTATTGAAATCCCCAAGGAAGTCTTGTCTGAGCAGGCCCTAAGGGGAGTGATCGACAACTTCATTCAGCGCGAGGGCACAGACTACGGCGTCAGTGAAATCTCATACGAAACGAAGATGCAGCAGGTGCAAAAACAAATCGACAAAGGGCACGTGCGCATTGTTTTTGATCCCAACACGGAAAGCGTCAGCCTGATGCCCGAGCAGGAGTGGAAGAAGTTCCAGAAGCGCTGAAAAGCGCTCTCCTAGCGATTTTTTCGCCTCACACACCGCAATAATCGAGTGTGCTTCATTACGCGGGCATTACATTCCTGAAATCAATTCTCACTATGCTCAAATAATGAGCAACTGTCCGCGTCTTACATTGACGTATTCCTGACAATCTGTAAAAACCTGTCCCTCGCGAGTAATTTGTTTTTTGTTTTGGAGTTTTAAGACCTTATGAGCCCTACTGATCGTGCTTTCGAGCTCGGCAAGCTTTATTACGACCGGGGAGAGTTCACGCCTGCCGTGGACAATCTTCAGGAAGCGACCAAAGCTTTCTTTGCCGAGAAGAATTTCTCTCAATACTTGAAGTGCATCAATTTGCTTCTGCGTATCTTTGCAGAGCGTGAGCAATTTGAAGAAGTAAATCTGACAAAAGAAAAACTCCAGGATTTGGTTCTGAAAGAGGGCTTCGAACTGAATTCAAAAACGTACTACACGCTCGCGGTGTGTGCGTCCTACAAAGGTCAAATCGACACGGCCATGGACTATCTCCAAAAGGCTCTGGCTATCGCACTTGCTTCTGACAACAAGGAAGACATCTGTCACGCCATCTTCGGTCTTGCGATGGTGTACTCGCATCCGTCTTCCGCTCGCTATTCTGATGCTTTGAAAGAGATCTACAATCTTCAGGTCTTCTTCCAGGTTTATCAGATGCCGGATCTGCAGGCGTCCTCTCTGTTCCTGAACGCCGACATCCTGAAGCAGATGAAAAAATACGACGAAGCGATCGAGGTTCTGTGGAAGGCCTACGATATCGTTCGTGAAACCCGCAACGTGGTTATGTCCAACTATCTGATGGGCGCACTGGCGGACACGTACTTCGAAATCGGCGACAAGGACATGGCCCGCACTTACATCACTTTGGCGCAAAGATCTGTGGACACTGAAAACCACAAACGTCTGGCGCGCATGGTGAAAAACCTGGCGGAAAAAATCGGTGGCGAAACTCAGAGCAACTTCGACCTTATCTTTGATGAGGCGAACCACTCTGTGATCGAAAAGAAGCTGGGCCGCATTGATTTCAAAAACCAGTTCATATTATTGGATCTTCTGCGCCTGTTCGTTCAGAACCAGGGTCAGATTTATTCCAAAGAATTCCTGGTTGAGAATGTTTGGAAGCAGCCTTATGATCCTGCCATCCACGACAATAAGATTTACGTGACGATCAAACGTCTGCGTAAACTGATTGAACCGGATTACGAAAAACCTAAATATATCTTCAGAGCCAAAAACGGATATTACATGAATAAAGCGGCTCGAGTTCATTTCGAGCACTAAGGGGGATTCATGTTGAGCAAAATTTTGATCGCAACTTTGGTGACTTTATCTGGACTGACATTCTCTGCGACCGCGTTTGCAAAGGATGAAGAACACATCATGCCAGCCAGCGATGACCGCTGGGTGCCATGGCCAATGCATCTGGCCCAGCCATTCCCATGGCAGGACATCCAGGGTCTTTGGAAAGCCCAACAGGGCGAATTCACATCCTACTTCGCACTGAAAGTGGTTCGTCAAAAATCCACCGGTGTGCGCCAGCTTCAGGTGAAGCAGTTTGATGGTGAAACTTGCCGTGTGATCGCGACGGGTGTGGGTATTGAAAGAAACAAAAAGGTTCTTTCTCAGATGACCAGCAAGGGCGGAACAACCTTCCGTGTTCAGCTGACGGCATTTGATCAGAAAGACTCTCCACTTCCACCGTTGCGCGGGAACCTGCCGACGGAGGCTGTGATGCTTCTTTCCTTCGGAGCGCTGGAGCAGCGTGGGACAGAGGAACTGATTCATATGCAAATTATGAAGATTTCAGCGACTTTGACCCAGAAAACCTGCATGGATGACCTGAAGACCCTAAAAAAATAGGGATTATTAAAAAAAGATATTGATTAAGGGACGGACCGTTGCTAGAAATGGTCCTCTCGATACCAATAGGGAGTTAGCTCAGTTGGTAGAGCGCCACCCTTACAAGGTGGATGTCGCAGGTTCGAATCCTGTACTCCCTACCAAACTTCTTCCAAGAAGTTTAAATCAACCACCGCCAAGGTGGTTTTTTTATGCCCAAAATCTGCCGCAATTTATTTAGCACTCCTTTGCTTGAACAAAATTCTTGAATACACAATTGTTACACAATGCACAATTTTTGTACGGGCTGTGTAATCTTTCTGCTAGATAGCTCTCCATCTTGAAACGACGAATTTTGTCCTTGGGGCGGAATTATTTTCTAAGAGGAGTGATCATGAATCGTCTGCTGACTGTCTTTGGTGTTCTGCTGGTTGCGACTTTGGCATCCTTTAATACATTTGCTCAATCCCGTTCTGAACTTGAGCGCCGTATGATGGTAGAGGACTCTTACGAAGCTCCTCGTGGTCGTCTGTTCAATGAGCAGGCTTACCTGCGCGGCGAAACTTACCTGAACCAGTACACAAACGTGATTGTGATCAATAAAGCCGCTTCCGGTTCCCAGGCTCAGACTTTGCGCCTGTACACGAACCGTCAGTTGATGCTTTCCACATACGTTTCCACGGGCCGTGAAGACCTTGAATACATCAGCGCAGTTCGTGGCGTAGTGAACAAGATCTTCAAAGGGGCGACGTCTTCTCACTGGAGACACACAACTCGTGGTTTCTACACCATCAAACGTGTTCACGGTTACAACTACCGTTCTGGTGAATCCAAATTCCACATGCCATTTGCGATGTTCTTCAATGAAACCCGCGGTCTGGCAGTTCACCAGGTGCCACCGGATCTTTCCGGCGGTGAAGCGGCGGGCGAAGCGATGCTGGGTAAACGCGCTTCCTCTGGCTGTGTTCGCGTTCATAAAAACCAGATTCAAACCATCCATCGTGCTGTGACTGCAGCGGACCGTGGCATTGTTCCAGTGCTGGATACTCGCACTGGTCAGCCTAAGTACGACCAGAACGGCAAAGTTCGCTATGAAAGCGGTTATAAAACAATCGTGATCGTGGAAGAGTACTAGAACGCCCCTCGCAATAGGGCGGCGTCTTGACCTCGCCCCGAAAGGGGCATAAAAAGGCTGGGTTTCCCCGGCCTTTTTGTATTTTAGGAGCAAGCTATGAACCTGATTGAAATCGTAAACACCCCCGATGAACAACGTGACCATCAGTGGGAGATCGACTTTTTCATGGCGGTCACTCAAGGCAACGTTAAGCTGATCCACGAAGTCCCTCAACAAGGACCGGACGGCTGGCCTTATCTGCTGGTTGAAACCGGTGCGGAAGCGACAGAGCCCGCAAACAAAATCATGCAATGGGCCGCCACCAAGGGCGTGGGCCTGGTTGTGAATCCGATGAAGTCTTATCCTGACTATGTTTTCACTTACGGCATGCTTTGGAGCTTCAAAGAAACCGGCCGTTTCTATCAAGAGGCTGCTCAGTCTCCGGTAGGCACCGTGGAAATGGAAAAAGGTCAGGGTCTGCACGCAGGTCCGCCGGCACCACACTATCTGCCTCAGTACGTTCGCAATATTCTGAAAGAATTCTTCCGCGATCAGGGTGTTCTGCGCCCACGCATTCTGGTGATGAGCCAGGACCGCAAACACTACGATCTGGCTTTCTCTTTGGAAGCGTTGGGTAATCCCCCAACCAAAGAGCACCAGGGCATCGCCGAAGCCCTGAGCTGGTTCCTGCCTCCACACTATTCAGTAGTGCTGGTTTCAGAAATCGGATTGCCACCATTCTCAGATCTATAAAAAGAAAAACCCCGCCAACAAAGCGGGGTTTTTTATTTCATTCCTAAATCCAATTTCTAATTTCCAATAACCACTTAGTATTCAACCACCACAGTCTTCACTTCAATGGTCTTGGTGCTTAAAGTTCCATCGTCATTGGTGACCTGCACCTGGCGCTGATACGCTTGGGTCGACATCTTCGGAATCATCGTCGTGCTTGGAGTGATATAGGCAGTCTGCAACGGTTCAAGCACCTTGCCGCCGGATCGCAGTTCTAGATTCATTTTGTCTTCGGATGTCCAATTCAGCTCAAAGTTCACGACACCTTTTTGTGAACGCACGGAAGTGATCAGTTGGCGATTGATATAGACATCCACCACCGCGCCATCTTTGGCTTCCGTCAGAATGCTGAGGGCTTTGATATCACGAAGCTGGGAAGGTTCGCTGGTGACGTCTGAGGAAAGACGGCCGGCCTCCACGATGGTCAGGCTCACTCCGATGGTCCCGCTGGTCATGCCCGCCGAGGCGGAAAGGGCGCTTAGAAGCAAAGAGCAAAACAGCAGGGACGTGGCGGCGATCTTCATGGAACAGACTCCTTGGTTGATTCGAGTTCTTCTCTAAAGCAAGGCCTGTACCTGTTTAAAATAATCCTGCTTCGATCTGAAGAAACGGAGCTGTCAAAATATAAGACACCTGATGCCTTAAAGAGGGCGGTACCAGCAAGACGGGCGTTCTTGCAGCAAAGCGCTGGCGCGGAAAGTATCCAAGCGGCATTGCGGGCTTGGATATCCCAGCAAGGTTGTCGCCGGAACATTGCTGTCTTCGGCATCCAGAGCAGGAACGGGCTGATTGTTGGGAAAGACATTCCACTGCAATTTCGCCATCAGGGCGCCGGACTGCAAGGCGCGACGGCACACGGTGGGCTTTGCGGAATTAGCACAGGTTTGTTCCAGCAAGGCTTCATCGCGTTCTGACAGGCGCGCTGCCGGGGTCTTCATCATCGAGGCAATGCGCGTGAAGCAGCCACGAATGGAATAATAATCCGCAGCGCCTTCAGCCGAAGCCCAGGTGTCCCGGCCATCGGCATCTCTGAAATAGGGTGCGCCCCCTTTGTGGTGACCGACCTCATGGCAGATCATCAACGCCAAGCTGTCAGGCGTGGTGGTGGATTCACGCACCAAACCGCCATAGACGATGATCAGTTTTGACTCGTCAAAACGCAAAGCCTGGGCATTGATGGTGTCGTTGTGCCAGCTGGATTGAAAATCGATATCGGGATAAGACTTTTGGAAAAGCGCCAGCAGCTGATTCAGCTGATCTTCGGAAAGTCCTTCGCTGACAGAGGCGCTGGCATTGACCGGCAAAAGAGCCGGGCACAACACGCGCTGAACCGCCACGTGGGACGGAGCCAGCACTGCCAGGAATGTCAGGGTGAACAGCCAAAGTTTCATGGGCGGGATCTTAAAGGGCGTTTAAGGGACCGGCCAATCAAATGGCATTTGGCTGAAAAGATTGCAAAAAAATCGCGGGATCTTTCGACCCCGCGACTGGTGGTTTTCGTGGTGTTTTAATCAAGCTCGCCCGGACGGGGCAAGAGATCCATCAGGCACTCACGCCAGTATTCCGGAGCCTCGTCGCTGTAGTCCACAGCCACATAGAAACCCTTCTTGCCCAGAAGCTGCGTGCGCGTAATCACGCCAGAGATTTCAAGATTCATTTCTTCCAGATGCATGAACACCCGGTCGCCAATCAGGCAATCCAGTGTCAGCGTCTTGCGCAGGGCTGATGGAATCAGATCCTCGCGCTTCACCAGAAGCAAAAGTCCGGTGGAAGAGGCTTCGACAATCTCACTGTTCTTTGCGATCTTTGCAAAGTCATCCAGTGAAGTGAGATACGAAATATGAATGGGAGAGACTTCGGTCCTTGGAGCCACTCTGCGGTTGTATTTTGAACTTCCCATTTTTCACCTACCTTAAAAACAAACTGCATTAGCGTCGGTTAATAAACTCTTCGGCAGGACTCGACCAAAGTTAAGAGGGAAAAATAAAAAAGGCCAAACTCCAGGTGGAAATTTTCATCATCACACCCCTGTTTTCAGAGGAGGAATTAAACGTTTCAGGGTTTGAAAGACGGAATGTCTCAGTCTGAGAATCTATATTTTCCCACGACCCTATAGAAATTTTAGAGATCACCGACGGCTGATCATACGAACGAAGCGCCTTAAAACACGCCTCTTTCGCACACCACAAGGCCGCAGCACTTGGCGCCTCGGTCAGTTCTTCTTGTGACGACACGCGGGACACGGTTTTGTCAGTCACACGCTCGGTGACTTCGACATCAACACCAATTGGCGAAGCCGAAAGCATGATGACACCCAACCCTTCCGTGTGGGAAGTGGAAGAGTGCCAGTTTTCAGGAAGCAGCTTTTGAATTTCCGCACGGATCAGTTCGCGATGTGCGGGATCATGGCTTCCCCATTCCGGGCGGGCATGAATTTGCAAACCCGGAGACTGAAGAAGCTTTCGCGCGGACTCTGTCAGTTGTTCGGAAAGAACCAAAGAGTCCATAAAGGATTAAACCGTGAATTCCGCAGGCCAGCTGACAGGTTTGCCGCTGGTGATGTCCATCATGCGATCCAAAGACACCTTGGCTTTCAGGCGCAATGCCTCATCCAGGCCCACTTGCGGCTGGAATGTTTCCAAAGCGTGTTTGATCTTTTCCATGTTGTTCATCTTCATGTACGGGCAGTTGTTGCAAGAACAGCCGGCATCCAGAACCGGCGCTTGAATCAGCGTCACGTCCGGACGAAGTTTTTGCATCTGGTGGAAAATACCAGTTTCAGTGGCCACGATGAATTTCTTCGCCGGGTTTTTCTGAACCTCTTCCAGCAAACGGGAAGTGGAGCCTGCCACAGAAGCATACTGCAACACGGATTCATCGCACTCAGGGTGCGCAATCACCACCGCATCCGGGTGTTGGGCGATCAGTTCGTGAAGTTTGCGGGCATTGAACAGCACGTGCACTTCGCACGCCCCTGGCCACAGCACAAACTCACGATTTAGTTTTTTCATCAACCAGCGACCCAGGTGCTGATCCGGTCCGAACAAGATCTTGCGGTCTTTCGGAATGGATTCAACGATCTGCTGAGCATTGGAAGAAGTGATGATCACATCAGAAATGGATTTTACTTCCGCGCTGGAATTAATGTAGGTCACCGCAATCCCGTCCGGGTGCTGACGGCGCCACGCCAGGTACTGATCGTAAGGCGCGCCTTTGACAAGAGAACAGCTGGCTTCCATGTCCGGAACCAGAACTGTTTTGGTGGGATTTAGGATCTTCACGCTTTCAGCCATGAACACAACGCCGGCAAGCAGGATGGTGTCTTGCTGAACCTGTTGGCCCATCTTCGCCAGATAGAAGCTGTCACCGACATAGTCGGCGATATCCTGGATATCACCATCTTCATAATAGTGAGCCAGAATGACGGCGTTTTTTTCTTTTTTCAGGCGCTGAATATCAGCAGCAATATCATAAGACATATCTACCTCGGGCCTATTGTAACCCAAATGAATACAGATGGGCCTCATATAGCACGAAGAGAACGAAATGCAACCCCACAAAAGCCCAGCTGCGCCTGACGGATGTGAAGAAAATAGCAGAAGAGGATTCAGGGAGATTTGACCAAGTTCCGCAGCGAAGCGAGGACTGTTCGAAGGGCAAAGCGCCCTGAATCCTCTTCTGCGGTCTTGCTTTACAGAGTCGTTCCGCCTTTTAGAACGTTGATAATGGATTTGGAAACGGTTTTAAGCGATTCAAAGACGCCACGGCCTTCAGAAGCGCAGCCCTCGATTTCAGGGGCGTTATAAGGGTTCAGAGCACTTCTAAGCTCT
This sequence comes from Bdellovibrio bacteriovorus, assembly GCF_048286975.1. GTDB lineage: Bacteria > Bdellovibrionota > Bdellovibrionia > Bdellovibrionales > Bdellovibrionaceae > Bdellovibrio > Bdellovibrio bacteriovorus_H. Next base: position 1,002,176 of record NZ_JBLVRT010000001.1, read on the forward strand.
GCCAGGGACGCCACGTTCGGCAAATCACGCTTGTTGTACTGCATGATCAGCGGGATTTCGCGGATGTCGTAGCCTTGTTGTTCCAGATTTCTTTCCAGATTGCGCAGGGACTCCAGGTTTTCATCCATACGTTCAATTTGGGAGTCCGCCACGAAGATCACACCGTCCAATCCTTTCAGGATCAGCTTGCGGGAAGCATCGTAAACAACCTGACCCGGAACGGTGTACAGGTGGAAGCGGGTTTTAAAACCACGGATGTCGCCGACGTTCAATGGCAGGAAGTCAAAGAACAGGGTGCGCTCAATGTCCGTATTCAATGCCACCAGCTTGGATTTTTGGTCCTCCGCTGTTTTTTGGTAAACCCACTGGATGTTCGTGGTTTTACCGCCCAAGGATGGGCCGTAGTACACGACTTTGCAGTGAATTTCTTTGGCATTGTAGTTAATAAAGGACATTACAGCTCCACGCGGTTTTGCAGGGCGCGACCCATCGTTCTATCATCTACGAAATCGATGTCGCTGCCAATAGGAACTCCATGGGCAATGCGAGAAAGTTTCAAGCCTTTGCCCTGCAGCTGCTTCGCCAGGTACAGAATAGTGGTATCGCCCTCAAGGTCCGCATCCAATGCAAGGATGATTTCCTTGATAACCGGGCTGGTGCCGTTCAAGCCGTCATCAACACGGTCGATCAGCTCTTTGATTTTCAATTCTTTAGGACCGATGCCTTCCAGTGGAGAAATCGCCCCATGCAAAACATGGTAGCGGCCACGGAACGCGCCCGAAGATTCAATTCTCATGATGTCGGAGGGTTCTTCAACCACACAGATGGATTCATCCGAACGGTGAGAATCCTCACAATAGCGGCAGATATCCGTGTCGGTGTAGTTGAAGCAGGTTGGGCAGTCGTGAACTTCAGCCTTTACACGCAAAAGCGCCTCACTCAAACGTTCCGGGTATTCGTTCCCGGTGCGCAGAATGTAATAAGCCAGACGCTGAGCAGTCTTCGGCCCGATACCAGGCAGACGGCTCAACTCGTGGACTAATTTTTCAAGGGCAGAAATATGTAACACTTACTACTCCAGCTTCGGACGCCCGTGGCGCCCTCAGCACTGTGGCCATAGGCCGCTTAGAACATTCCTGGGATATTCAAGCCGCCAGTGATTTTTTCCATTTCTTTAGCGGAAGTATCACGGGCCGTTTTAACTGCTTCGTTGGTTGCAGACAGGATCATGTCCTGAAGCATCTCAACATCGCCAGCTTTCAAAACTTCAGGGTCGATGGTCAATGCCGTGATCAAGTGGTCGCCGTTCACTTTTACTTTTACAGCGCCGCCACCGGAAGTTGCTTCGTACTCAACTTTTGCAAGTTCTTCCTGGGCTTTCTTCATTTTCATCTGCATTTGGTTGGCTTGCTTCATCAGCTGGGCCATTCCGCCGGGCATACCCTTCATAAAATCTCCTTTTTTAGTGGCCGCGCTTGTTCAGTTCAACGATGGACTTGATCTGTCCCTTGAACACGGTTTGAGCGGCTTTAACCATGGGGTTTTCGATGATCTTGTTGCGCAGATCCTCTTCGGCCATCTGCACTTTTTTCTGCTGGATGGCTTGGGCGGATTCGCCGACCTGATCACGACTCATCAATACTTCAAAAGAATACCCAGCACCCCAGTACGAATCAATAAATCCCTGTAGTTTTTTGCGCACTTGGGCGTCAGCCATTTGGTCTTTCAGGAAGGCCAATTTCACAGGAACGCCAAGGCTGATCAGCTTTCCCTCTTCCTTAACAAACAGTAAATTTTCCACTTTCGCTGCAAACAAAGCGTCGTCCTGACGAAGCAGTTCAACAAAGTTCACCCAGCGCTCTTTAGAGGTGGAACCAGAGGCAATTTTCGGTTTGCTTTCAACAACCGGAGTTGGTTGAGCTGCCGGAACCGGAGCGGCCGGTGCGGTCGCCGCAGGCTTTGCCGCTGGTGCGGGATTTGATTTCAGGGAAGAGGCCGCGGAAGAAGCTTTGTTCAGCGCTGCCTTCATCGCCTCAAGACCGGTCGGGCCATCAAGAACCTTCTGGGATTCTTCGATGCGATCATGTCCTTTTACGGGAAGGCTTACCGGCGGAACGTAGGGCCTGGCCCCACCTGCGCTGTGAGAGGGGATAGCTCCGCCTTGCAACAAAGTCTTCAGATCCACAAGTTTGGGAGCTGAAGCCATGCGCAGCAAAGTCACTTCAAGTACAATGCGAGGATCCTGAGCGCGAGGAATGTCCGAACCGCCTTTTAAAGCCATGTCGAAGAGCATGTGAATGTCCTCTTCCGGCAGGCGCTGAGCCATTTCGCTCAAAGCCTGCAGTTCAGAGTCCGGCATTTCCAGAATCTGACTGGCTTGGGCTTCAGATACTTTGATCAGAAGCAGGTTGCGGATCATTTCCAAAAGATCCTGAGAATACAAGTGCGGCTCAAAACCGGCCGCAGCGATTTTCTCAATCACTTTCAAAACCGCCTGAGAGTTGCGATCAATCAGGGCGTTCAAAGTTTCAAAAAGCAAAGCCCGGTCGGTCAGACCCAGGATTTCAACCACACTGGCGCGGGTTAAAGGACCGTTGGCAAAAGTGATCACCTGATCCAGCAAACTTTGCGAATCACGCATGGATCCGTCACCCTGACGAGCCACCACCCACAAAGCTTCATCATCCGCTGTCACGCCTTCACGATCACAGATCAGTTGCAGGCGCTCGGTGATAGAGCGGGTGGAGATACGGCGGAAATCAAAACGCTGACAGCGGGACAGAATCGTCTGCGGGATCTTGTGCACTTCGGTGGTGGCCATGATGAACACCACGTGAGCCGGCGGTTCTTCCAAAGTCTTCAACAGGGCGTTGAAGGCGCTGGTGGAAAGCATGTGCACTTCGTCGATGATATAGATTTTGTATTTTCCACTGGAAGGCATGAAAGCCACAGTGTCGCGAAGTTCACGGATCGCATCCACACCGTTGTTGGAAGCTCCATCGATCTCGATCACGTCAATGCTGGAGCCGCCTGCGATTTCGTTGCACGAATAGCAGTCATTGCACGGAACAAAGTTCTGGGCATTCGGGCAGCGAAGGGCTTTGGCAAGGATACGGGCAGAAGAGGTTTTTCCTGTACCACGCGGACCTGTGAAAAGCAGGGCGTGAGGCAAGCGACCGTTTTTAAGGGCATTGGAAAGTGTTTGGGTAATATGATTTTGCCCGACAACGTCGGTAAATGATTGGGGACGCCATTTGCGTGCAATCACCTGATAAGACAAAATCCACCCCTCAAGATCATGAAACAGGAAAAAAAGTGGCCGAGCACCCCATATCACATAGTCCCTCGAGTGCCGTTGCTTCCTTCCGGACCTAGCGGGATTCGTCAAGAGAGCTATTGTATGGGACCCGGCCACCGCTGGATGTATCCCATTGGTGGGGGGATTACATTCGATAACTCGCCGCGCATTTCAGTTAGTTTGGGAGGGGAACCCCGCTTCGTCGGGCACGCCGTCCGGGCTCTGCTGGCGCCGGGGCTCTGTCCCGGTTCGGGCCGTCCGGGCCCCGCCAGAGGCCCTCCTTCGGGGGGTCCCCTCCCAAACTAACTGAAATACCCGAAGTTAGCGAAAATACTGGGGAATGGGATAACTGGGCGGTGGTGCTTGGGGGATTGTTGGCTGGCCCTGCGGGCGCCGCGGTTTTTCTGGCTGGCCTTCGGCGCGGCCTTTTTGGGGCTTGGCCCCTTTCCCCCTTTGGGGCTTTTGCCCCTGGCCCCCGGGAGGGGCGGGGAAGAGGGAGATGGTTAACTTGGGTTTGTTGGGGTGGGTCGTTGCTTGCTGTTCCTCTATCCTTGCGCGAGGATTATTCAACTTACCGAGGTGAATCCTATGATGAAATTGATCCTTTCCCTGTCCCTGATCAGCTCCTTTGCTTTTGCTCAATCCGTCGGCGTGAAAGACATCCCGGCTGATGGCGACACCACTATCGAAATCAAAAAAGGCTCTAAAACCCAAAACGAATACGAAGTCATCCAAAGCGAAGACGAAATCGAAGGCGATGCAGCTCCACTTCTGAAAGAAGCCCGTGTGAATTGGAAAAAAGCCTGCGCCGACTGGAAAGCTGAAACCAAAGATTTGAATAAAGAAAACCGTGTCTTGACCCTGAGCTGCGGAAAAATGGAGTGCTCCACCGTTGCGATGGAATCCACTTGCCGCTCCAAAACCAACGCCAAGATTAAAGTTAAGGTAAAATAGGGTAATTCTTTCCACACCTATTTCGAATCAAGCTCAACGTGTCTATATTTCCGGGCATGTTGAGCTTTTTTATTTCCGTTCTGCTTTCCTCTGTCTCTCCTGTTCAAGCGGCCACCGTGGGTTCCTGCAAGGGTGTGAATGGTGTTGTTCGTGAGGTTATCTTTCTTGAGCACCAGGACTGCGAACTGGCGGCAAGCCTTTCTGACATCTTCAACGGAATGGCTCAAACTTTTCAATCCACAGCTTCGGTGAATCTTGTCATCGGTGGTCCCTCGGACAATGCCAGCTTTGATAATGGCGCGATTGTCCAGGTGCCTTATCGTATGGTCTTTTATGGAAAGTTTGGTCGCAGTTACGAAGTGCCGCTTTCAAATTTGTACGTCAGTGCAGCTCACGAATATGGTCATGCGATTTTCCATGAGGCTCTTCGCAAGTCGGCCGGGGATGAATACAAAAGTCTTTTTACAAAACTGGATGATCTATCTGCGCGCAAGCTGGCAATTCTGACAGGCGCTTCGGATGTCAGCTTCGTTGGCGACTCTACAGCGCTTTACTATTCACCCGAGTTTGCTCACATCAGTTCGCGCATGGGGGCTTATTCTGAATTCTTTGCGGATGTATTGGCCGTGTATCATTTCAATGATCGTCGGGCGATGGTGAAAGCGCTTTATCACGATGGCCTTGATGATTTTCAGTATAACTACATTCGCATGCGTGATTTTTCTTCTGATCCTGACCCCCAGTGGCAGCATTTGATGACCGAAGATCACGCGAAACTTGCGCCCACGAGGGCGTTCGTGGGGCGACATCTGTGGCCGGAAACTTCTGTTCAGGCGGGAAAAATGGCCGATTGGATTTTGTTCTCGGTGCTTCGCATGTTGGCTGAAGACCTCGAGAATGAAGAAGAACCCGAGTGGGAGCTCGCCAATCAGAACCTGATTCGCGAGCTTGAAAGTGTGCTGCCTACAGTTGGCACAGAGGCTTTTTCTCGGTAAGGCCGCCGTCCTGCGGGGTTGTCAGGAACTTGCACGGATCATAGCCTTTTTCCTGAAGGAAACTTGTCAGGTCCTTCAAAGTCGCCGCCGGCAGATCCGGAGTGCGGGACAAAATCCAGCCATAGTCGCGGCTAGGGTGTCCTACGACCGCGAATTGATAGTTTTCATCCAGACGAATGATCCAGTACTTCCCTCCGAAAATATAAATCCAGCGATCTCCGATTTTCACGAAGGTGACTTTCAGTTTTGCGTTCGTGGTGGGATCGGTCACTTTGGCGCGTCCTTCGGACTGGCTGCGATCGCCTTTTTCCGTCTGACACGAATTCAGAACTTTCACTTCGCTGGTGTCGGTCAGTAACTCATATTCGGCCGTGGTGTTGCTGACACACTGTTTTTGAAAAGACTGGGGGATTGAGGCGATCTCGTGCCACTTTCCCATATAGCGGGGAATGTCCACCTGGTCTACAACAGGCAGATCCTGCGCAAAGGCGAAGCTCGTCGAAGAGAATAGCAAAACGGACAGCAGCAGGTGCTTCATGAAAACTCCTTGGTGTTTGATCATTTATACTTCTTTTGGTTTTGGAATGGTGGGTCCAGTGCTAAAAGACAAATCTGCTTTTAGAGTATTCTCTGAATCCGCATTCGTGACCTAAAACTCCCTCGCTTTTTACTGCCCCTTCCTCCAGAAGGTGGGGGTCCTGTCTATGAAAAATATGTAAGCATTGTAGGCTGACACTTCCTTGCGAAAACGCAATGAAGGAGATCAGATGAAAATTAAGAATCACGCTATCGCCATGATCGTCGCTCTGGGCTTGCCTCTTATCGGATGCCAGGGGGGATCGGAAGACTTCCAGAACTATTCCAGCACTTCTTCAGAACAAAATGATTCCCAGAATATCACCGACCCAACAGACACCACGGCCGAAGACAGTCACGATATCGCCGATCACATTCACAACGACATTAGTGAAGCCATCAGTGAAGATATTCAGGCGCTGGGTTGTGTGAAAGCTTCAACATCACAAAAGAAACAAGTGAACCTGGGTCTGTCCAAAAAAGAAGAGTTCCTGGCGAAATGCTCCAAAGAAACAAACGGATCTTCCTGGTGTGATGAATTGGTTCGTCCGAATCCGCGCAGCTCCAACACTTTCAAGTGCACCTATGGTTCATCTCAGGCGCACAATCTGATTCACCCGGATGAAGGCACCTGGAAATACCCTATCGAGGGCGTTCGCATCCTTCAGGATCTTTCCGCCAAAGGAATCAAGATCAGCCAGATCTACAACTGGTGGAGACCTGAACCCTACAACAAGAACGTGGGCGGGGCGGCCGGCCGTCACCCGTATGGAACTTCCATCGACGTTCGTTTTTCCAGCAACAGTGAAGCTGACCGCGCTTTCCGCGAGCTTTGCAAAATGCGTAAAGCCAAGCGCCTGCGTGCGATTGGTCACTATGGCAGCGCCTCTTTGCATATCGGTGTGGGCGATAAAACCGCCAACACCTGGGGCAAAAGCTGCAACTAATTTGAATCCTGCATTCCAGATTGTCCGTCCAAATTCAGGGACGGACCGGACGCCGAGGCAAGTCTTCGGCGTTTTTATTTGATCTGACGGGTTTTCGAGGCTGGCCCGGGACTTGATATCTCCCTTTTGCGAAGAAAAGGAGATATTCATGAAGCCACATTTCTTGATCGTTCCCATGGTTCTGTTTCTGGCGGGCTGCCAGCCGGGGTCGGACTCTCAAAAAGCCCCCCAAGGCACAGTTCAGGGTGAAACTCCGCAGACGCCGGATCCAAAGTCGGATGCGGATCCTGATGTCAGTGTTTCGGTGACGGCAGAGCGTGAAACTGGCGGGACAGCATTGCTGGTGAAGATCGTCAAAGACAACAGCAGCTTTGGTATTGATTCCGTAAAAAGACTGGATATGCATACGGGCTATTCAGTGGATGTTCCTGTTCAGGGTGCGGATGTGACCGATCGCCCGACGAATCAGAAATCAAATCTTCGTCCTTGGCATTATAAATACATTATTCAAACAAATCGCGGGCAGCTGGTGCATGAAGTGCGCTTGCTGAAAGATCTTGAAATCAGGGAACAAGTCAGAATCTCAGACTATCAGTTTGATTCAAACCGACTGATGTTGGGCAAGCTGTCTTTCGGATCTGAAGGTTCTTTAATAACTGAAGGGCGTGATCTGCAAATTGATGCCGAAGAAATTCACAGCGACCTTGTGGCGCGTATCAAGACTTTTGATGAACAAGAACTTGAACACTCTGTGACTTACAAGGCTCCTGGCAAAGGGGGCGGTCGACTGATTGTGAATGCCGGATTTGCAAACGGCACTTTTGTGTTTCAAATGCACGGTCATCCCGGAGCTCAGGGTGAAAAAGGCGTGGATGCAACTCAGGTTCCTCCAGCGAAAGCGGCTGCGGGTCGCCCAGGTGAATTTGACTTTATTGCTGTCGGTCCCCGCCGTGAAGGGGGCGATCGTCCGATCTGTATCTCCCAGCCGACGGATGGTGCGACGGGTGCGAACGGTGTTCAGGGCGGAACGGGCTTTGATGGCTTCCCGGGAGGTTCCTCCGGCTCGCTTTATCTAACCGTGAAGAAAGCCAAACTCTTCAGATATCAAGCTTTGTTCTTTCCTGGATTGCCTGGAGTTGGTGGTCCTGGAGGCAAAGGTCAGCCAGGCGGAGCTGGTGGTGATGCCGGAGCTCCCGCTCATATGTGCAAAAAGGCAAAAGCTGGTGCCAATGGTCAAGAAGGCCCCGTGGGTGTTCAAGGCAAGCCCGGCGCAGTGGGCGCTTTGGGTGAGCTGTGTGTGACCTTGTTGGACAACGGAACTTCCTGTGTGACTCGCGAACAAAATGTCGGAGGTGTGCAATGAATAAAAAATTAATTTCCACAACTTTAAGTGCGATGATGATTCTATCAGCCTGTGCGCCACAGAAAGAAACCGTGCGGGAGATCATCCGTACTCAGGGTGACAATCAAGACGACCAAGGCAAGGCGGAAAGTTCAGCGGCGTTTTTCCCATTCTGGGAGCAGATGGCGGCCGGAGCCCAGCCCAACCCGGCGCTGGCGCGTTTGTTGGTGCCTTATCTTAATTCAGCCCAGCGCGAATCTTACCTGCGCTCTTATCCTGCAGACTCAAATGTTCTTACGGCTTTTGAAAAAGACCGCCAGATGGCCAAGAGCATTTACATGCTGCAGACTCTGGGCTTCAAAAATGATCCGGCGGTTCTGAGCTATACAGTGAACTATCGTTACAATCAGATGTCTTTCAGTGCCAAGGGTATTCATGATGATTTTAATCTGACTTTGCAGATTCAGCGCCAGAACGAAGCGATGCAAAGCTTGTTAAAGACTTACTCTGACCGTGCCCAGAAAGTGGCGCAGGAGCTGGCACCGCACTACATTCAGCAGCTCAGTCCTGAAGATCAGAAGAAGCTGGCACAAGCGGCAAGATCCCCTCGGGCGGAAGCCATCGAAAAGACTGTTGAGATTCTGAAGAACTACGACAAGATCCTGTCGGCTTATAACTTTCACGATGATGACAACACCAAATTAGTGGTGATCGGGTTGGTTGCCGGTGCCGTTGTGGATCAGTTGGTCAAAAACCCAAGCGTGCAGGATTTCATCCGCAAAGCGCGCGAGGTGATCGATGTCGCCGCGAAAGTGCGTGAAGCAGCTTCTTTGGTTCAGGTCATTCACGACAACCGCAAACAAATGAACCAAGACTTGCAGGCCGCGCGTGGGGCGCTGGAGGGTCTTGGTAATGACATTAGAAAAGGCCGTTGGGATCTTGAGTTCCGTCCGGAAACCCGGGTCGAAACCCTGCGTCTGATGAATGATGCTTTGACCGGAAACCTGCAAACAGGTTCTGGGAATGGGCCTTTGAGTGAACCGCAATCCATCAACAAAAATGTAGAGATCTTCGTCAGCAGTGCCGCTTCTGCAGCGGGACGCCTGGATAATATTTTGAATGCGACTGAAAAGATCGCAGTCACTCTGGGGGTTAATCTGGATCCGGGCATTCGAAAAGCCATCGACACGGCTCGCACGGTGACTTCGGCAATCAACATTGGACAGGCGGTGATGAAGGCTTATTCTTCCGGCGGATTGATCAGTGCCATGAGTATGATGGCTGGCGGTCCCGGTCCGGCCTTGTTGGGCGCAGCTTTGGGCGGTGGTGGCCTTGACGCGCAAATGGCCGCGGACATGAAAGAGATTAAACGTGATTTGGCTGAAATCAAGCGCATGCAAAAGCAGATGCTTGAGATGCAGATGGAAACCATGGTCATGATCCGCGATCTTGGGGTGATGGTCGAGTCCTACCACGTTCAGCAGATGGCAGAACTGCGTTCGATCAAGTCCTTGGTTGTTCAGCAAATTGAATCGCAAAGAATTCTTCTGCACACCGAAATCGCTGCCTGTGAAAAGATGGTTCAGTTCGGCGTCAGCCTCAATGGTGACACGACAAAGTCCTATCGCCTGGGAAGTGTTGCCACGGGTGATGTCACCAAAGAGCTTCTAAAAAATGCACTGAAGAACAAAGGTTCGCTGGTGGAGTTCGTTCGTTCCGCGGGTGAATCCACCTTTGAAACCTGCCAGAAAAGCATGACCCGCGCCTTTGGAAGAGCGGAAGCTTTGGAAAATCCAATTCAGCTGGTGGCAAGTCAGAAAGCGGATGAACTTGCGAACTTCTATGAGGATATGTATGCCCCGCTGTGGGAGGCTTTGAAAGATCAGGACATCATCAGATATCCGGTTTATTCCACTGGTCTGCATCTGCCGGCGGCGAATGTTGAAGCTTTGGTGCGCAAGGTGGATTATGCCAATCGCTCCGAGAGGCCAGCATTTGATGCCGGCAATTATGATCTGAAGAATCTGATTTCCACCGAAGGCCTTGAGCGCTACGTGGAAAGTCTGCTGGTTCTGCATCCGATTCTTTCCTATGACAAGGCTGATTGGTTGGCCTTGAAAGGAGATCCATCAGTTCTGAAAGAACGCTATAACATCAGCTGGAATCGCTCTCAATACTGGCTGAAAAACGCACTGGCGCTGGTGAATTCCGCCATCGCCCAGGAAGCTTTGATGGTCGGGGAGCCTCTGTTGCCGGCTCTTGCAGACAGGTGGGGGAAGATCACGGGTAAAACCGATTGCAGCAAGCACGATGATCCGACACAAGGACTTCTGTGTGCCATTCGCCGCAACAGCATGTTCAGCAAAAACCTGCTGAAGTTCGTGATCCGCCAGCGCATTCCAGTTGAAGGTCTTCGCACTCACTATGCGACAGCTTGGGCCGCAAAGAATATCAAGGCGCTGGAATTCACTCTGGGTCTGGATTTCCACGGAAAACTGCAGGTGAAGGATGTGAAGGACGCTGCTGGCAACGTGAAAGAGCAATATGTGATTCTGTCCTGGCAGGATAAAAACGGCGTTTATGAAACCCGCATGCCTTCAGCCGAAGAAGTCACGGCCGGGGAAATTGAATACACCGGCAACATGAAACGCCTGATGGTTCTTCAGGATAAAGTCGTAGAGGCCTATCTTGAGGTGACTCCGATGGCGGTGGATGAAAGCGTGCAAAAACAAGTGCGCCGAATGACACTGCAGAAATAAAAAAAAGAGGAGCCGGCAAGGCTCCTCTTTCATTTTGTCATTTAGGACAAATCAATTACATGGAAAGAGCTTTTTTCAAGTTCTCATCCAACTTCGCCAGGAACGGCTCCGTGTTCATGTACTTGTCAGCTGGAACTTTGTCGCCATAGATGCAAACGGCAAGGTCTTTGGTCATGAAGCCAGCTTCAACAGTCTCAACGCAGACTTTTTCCAAAGTCTGAGCGAACTTCACAAGCTCCTGGTTGTTATCCAGGTTACCACGGTGCTCAAGACCGCGAGTCCATGCAAAGATGGAAGCGATTGGGTTCGTGGAAGTTGGTTTGCCTTGCTGGTGCTGACGGTAGTGACGAGTCACTGTGCCGTGAGCTGCTTCAGATTCCATAGTCTTACCGTCTGGAGTGACCAATACGGAAGTCATCAGACCCAAAGAACCGAAGCCTTGAGCTACTGTATCGGACTGAACGTCGCCGTCGTAGTTCTTACATGCCCATACGAAGTTACCATTCCATTTCAAAGCGGAAGCAACCATGTCGTCGATCAGACGGTGTTCGTAAGTGATGCCAGCAGCATCGAACTTCGCTTTGAATTCTTTTTGATAGATCTCTTCGAAGATGTCTTTGAAGCGACCATCGTATTTTTTCAGGATGGTGTTTTTAGTGGAAAGGTACAGCGGCCATTTCTTGGTCAACGCCTGGTTGAAGCAAGAACGTGCGAAACCAGTGATGGATTCGTCAGTGTTGTACATAGTCAAAGCAACGCCATCGCCTTTGAAGTTGTAAACTTCGTGAGTGATCGTTTCGCCACCGTTTTCAGGTTGGAAAGTCACAGTCAGCTTGCCTTTGCCTTTAGTTACGAAATCAGTTGCACGGTATTGGTCACCGAAAGCGTGACGACCGATGCAGATGGGAGCTGTCCAGTTAGGAACCAAACGAGGAACGTTTTTGCAGATGATTGGTTCACGGAATACAGTACCATCCAAAATGTTACGGATAGTGCCGTTCGGGGATTTCCACATTTGTTTCAGGTTGAATTCTTTTACGCGAGCTTCGTCAGGAGTGATCGTCGCGCATTTGATACCCACGTTGTACTTTTTGATCGCTTCTGCAGCGTCAACAGTCACTTGGTCGTTGGTAGCATCACGATGCTCCATGCCCAGGTCATAGTACTTAATGTCGATATCAAGGTAAGGAAGGATCAATTGTTGTTTGATGAATTTCCAGATGATTCTTGTCATTTCATCGCCGTCGAGTTCAACGACGGGATTGGCAACTTTGATTTTTTTCATAAGTCGGTGTCCTTTGTGATTGGATTATAGAAGCCCTGAAAATATAGAATGCCCCTGCCGCGATGACAAAGAAAAACAGGGCATCAAAACCTTCGGACAGCGCCTGAAAGTCTGTTTAAGCCAGAAAACTGAAGTGAAAGCACTATTAACGCAAAGTATTGAAATCTCAAAAGAGTTCAAAAACTGAATGAAGGGATTAAAGAATGACTGTGAGGTGTCTTTCTATTTCAAAAGGGCCCGTTCCAAAAAGGCCAGATGGATGTCGATAGCTTCGTTCAAAGCGGCCTTATTGGTCAGGCTTTGAAACTGTCCATCGATCAGCAAAACCGAGAAACCATGAATTCCGGACCAAACCGACCGGCCAGCCTCTTCGGGGTTGGATTTTCTAAATACCTGGGATTTCATTCCGTCTTGCAGGCAGTCGGCCAGAATCGCAAAGGCCTTGTAGCCGACCACCTCAAGCTCCGGGCGCTGCTCTTTCGCGCAGCGAAGTTCCTGATGAAACATCGCCCGATAGTGCCCTGAATGGCTCAAGGCAAACTCGATATAGCTTCTTCCCAAGGCGACCAGGCGTTGACGGGGGCTGCGAAGTCCGGAGGAGGACTTTTCAAAGGCGGCGATCAGACTATGAAAACCTTCTTCGGCGATATGGGACAGCAGATCCTGCTTGGATTTAAAATGGCGGTAAACAGCGGTGTGGCTCACTTTGAGGCTTTGGGCGATCTCACGCAAGGTAAAATCGGCTTCGCCTTTTTTTTGAATGATTTCAACGGTCTTTTTAATGGCGGCCGTTTTAAGGTCGCCATGATGATATGTCTTCGCCATGAAATAAAGACTAGCATGCATTTTCTATGTTTACAATGGTCACATTAATGTTAACATTGTAAACATGAAGAAGCTCAATGCCTTTTATCGTATGTTGGTCGTTTTTTCCCTGTTAGCACTGGCTGCCAAAGCTGGCGGACTGCTGGCCACCTGGAGTGAGGTCCCATTGTGGATCATGATTCAGGTCTTTTTCTTTGCCGGGGTCAGTCACTTTACGCCGCTTCGTCATGAGTTCGTGAAAATGATTCCGCCCGTGTTTCCGGCTAAGATGCTTTTGGTCTATGTGACCGGAGCGCTGGAAATTCTGGGGGCCGTGGATCTGGCAGATCCGGTCACACGCCCTTTTGCCGCCAAAGCCCTGATCGTATTTCTGATTCTGGTGTTCCCGGCCAATTATTACGCCGCCAAGCATGACATCCGTTTCCGGGGAGCCAAGCCTCTGTCGGTTTTGCAGCGCGGGTTGGTGCAGATCGCATTCATTGTGGCTTTGTATATCGGAGGTGTTGCATGAAAAAGATTCTGATCCTGAATGGCCACCCCAATGAGGCGGCTCTTTGCGGATCTTTAGCGCAGAAATATTTTGATGGCGCAAAGGAATCAGGCTTTGACGTGAAGCTTGTGCATCTTTCGCGTTTGCAGTTTGATCCGATCCTGCATAAGGGCTATCTGCAGATTCAGGAGCTAGAGCCAGATCTTGTGCAAATTCAAAAAGACATCCTGTGGTCTGAGCACATCGTGATCGTTTATCCCATCTGGTGGGGAACAGTGCCGGCTTTGTTAAAAGGCTTCCTGGATCGGGTTCTGCTGCCGGGTTTTGCTTTTAAATACCACAAGAACAATCCGTTCTGGGATCGTCTATTAAAAGGCCGCACCGGCAGACTGATCATCACGACGGATGCACCGTGGTGGTGGAATAAATTTGTGAACTGGAATCCGGCGATTCATATGATGAAAACCACTGTTTTGGAATTCTGTGGCGTGAAACCGGTGAAGGTCACACAGTTTGATGAAGTGAAAAACAGAAAGGCCCCACAGATTGAGGCCTTCCTGCAAAAAACTTACGAATTGGGAAAGAAGGGGATTTAAGCCCCCTTCCACCGATTACCTTTGCAGACTGAAAGGGTTTTGTAAGCGGGTTTCCAACAGCTTGATTTCTGTCTCCAAAGTCTCGAAAGACTTTTCCGGATTTGAATAGCGCACTAGTTTCGGTCCATTGATCGTCCAAGACGCCAATGCAAGCATCATCCTTGTGGATTTGTACGCGAGGTACAGAAGGAAGCTTGTTACTTGACCGGCCTTTTTCACGCTTTCAACAGAAACATCAGCTGAGGTTTCGACGAGACTCATAAAGTATCGTTCGTTTTGGAATTCCCATTCTTTCTTTTTACGCATTAGAGCGTTCATAGCTTCCTCCTCAGGATTAATGATGCTTGCAAAGCGCGGTGGCAAAAGGCCGTTTTGACCGTGCGGATGCAAGAGTTGAAATTTCAGACCTTCAGACGAATCGCCCCATGCGAAGGCGCCTGTAGGACTGAAAAAAATTGTTTTGGGTTAAGATCTGAGAATCAGACGCAGCAAAGCGTTTTAATTCTTAGAATAGCAGTTCAATTGTCGTGGGATTGAATCTGAGTACCTATGATTGGATATCAGAGGCCATCCCGATGACTGCGGATCCGTGGTGATTGGATTTATTAATGTTCATCAATTTCATTGATGGCCTCCTTTCAATAGAGTGATTTCAAATATCCGCGAAGATGCTGAAAAAGTAAACTAAATTTTTTGAAATCATTGAGCAGAGTCAGTTCCAAGTTGGAACTTAAATGCGGAATTACGTTTTCTTTGTCAGAGATTCGACAAGTTGTTTGAAATACGGCGGCATTTCTGTGCGTGGATACCATGCAAGCGCTACGGAATAATCCAGATGCAAATCACTCGCAAGAAGACAAAGGCTGCCATCTTTAACATAAGGCCGCGCGAATTCTTCGGTCAGAGTGGAATAACCCAGTCCCTGTTGCAGCATGTAGGTCAGCGCATCGATGTTGTTGGCATAGTTACGCAATTTCTGCGCTTTTCCGGCAAGTTTGTACTTCTTTAACAGATCCAGTGTCACCGTATCTTGAGGATCAAAATCAATGATGGGCTCGTTGGCTAAAATATCATCGAGCGTTCTTTTCTTCCACGCCGAAGGTCCCACCAGAACATATCGTTCCGGCGCGAGCGTTTTGGAATCCAGTTCCAGACCCACTTGATTTGCGGGCAAAGCCCCAATCTGGGCAAAGCCGGTTTTTAGTTTTCCTAAAACACTGTCGGTGTCGGTGATATCAAAGCGCACACGCAGCTTCGGATTTTTTTTCATCACCAAGCTGGCTTTGGGGATGATCCGCGAACGCATCAGTGTGGAAGTGCCACTGATGCAGACTTCAAAGAAGCTGGATTCTTTTTTGCCGGAAATTTTAGACAGGGTGTCCCCTTCGAGATCGCGGGCCGCCTGGACATAGCGCAGAAGGGATTCCCCTTCCTGGGTCAGACGCATGCCTTTACGGGAGCGGGTGAACAGCGTTACACCCAGTTGCTTTTCCAGGCTCCGGATTCGTTGGGTCACCCCTGTCTGGGTGAGATTTACCATTTTAGCAGCTTCCAGGACCGTGCCCTTTTGGACGACGGCCCAGAAAGCTTCAAGGGAAGGGCTCAGTAAACTCATTTAAAATCATAGTAAAATGAAATATATGAATTATACAAATACTTTGTTTGAAAATAATTTCGCCTCCAACAACGTAGGAGGTTGTCATGAAATTAAAGTCTTTGATGGTTCTTTCTGGTTTGATTCTTTCCACCACAGCGGCGCAGGCGGATTGTTTCCTTGATCGTGCCAGCAGTTATCAGTGTTCTTTCCCGAAGCAGATCACCTGCACGAAAGAAGCGGACCAGGCCACTGGCAGCAACCTGCAGCAATTGTCTGTAACTTTCGATGACCAAGGGAAAGTGACTTACGATCTTTCAACTTGGGTTGCTGGGAAATGTCCAAGCCGTAACTGCGGCAGCGAAGTCCAATACACGAACGAAGGTTCCAGCGCAGAGCCAGGAAAAACCGGCGGCGCGAACAACTACAATGATCACCAGTTGGTTTTGAATGTTGCCAACGGCAATGGCCTTGAGTTCCTGATGATCCTGGAACACAAAATGCCACAGGCTTTGCAGTCTTTTGTTCCGATGACTGTGAAGACTTTGCAGGTTCAAGGCACAGAGCTGACAGGAAAAGGCACAAAGTGGGTCTGCCACTAGTCGGCTGACCGGATTATCCCACGACAAAGTGGTATTTCGGGGCTTCTGAGTCGCGGTTTAAAGGGTCTTTTTGACAAAAGACTTGGAAAACCGTCAACTGATTCAGGGGACAAACTAAGGCCGATGCCTTTATAGTGGCCTCGGGTTTTAGTTTGGACAAAGGAGTCCCGGATGAAAAAACTTTTAGCAGGTGTCTTTGGTGTTGTGGCGATGAGCATGTCGGCTCAAGCGGCAAAAAAGGCATCGAACTGTGAAGTCACGGGACTTGTGGATCGCATGACCTGCCCTTACTTGGAAAAGCTGGTGTCCGGTCCGCACCTGACTCGTCATGTGAAATACTCCCTGCCCAAGGGAAAAACGCCGAAAGCGGGATGGCCCACGGTCATTCTGTATCAGGGCAGTCTTTTCCCGGTGGAGTTTTCCCGCAGCAGTCTGATGATTGCTGGGGGTTATAACGAAATTCGTCTGATCCAGACGCTGCTTGATTCCGGCTTTGCGGTGATTGCTCCGCCGGCGATTGAAGGTGTGGCATGGATGACGAATATCGTGGGCATTGATTATGACACTTCTGAAGACTTCTATTTCGTGGAAGAGCTATTAGTAGCCATGGGGAATGGGGAATTCGGGAAGCTGAACATGGATCGTCTGTATGCCACAGGGATCTCCAGCGGTGGATATCATTCCAGCCGTATGGCGGTGGCCTTCCCAGGGGTGTTTAAAGCCCTGGCGGTTCATTCGGCGTCTTATGCTGATTGCGGTGGACCGATGTGTTTTGTTCCGGCGCAGGTTCCGGAAAATCATCCACCAACAATCTTCCTGCACGGCCGATTGGATCCGGTGGTTCCAGTGCGCACGATGTATCCGTATCACGAGACTCTGAAAAATCAGGGTGTTGAAACCGAAATGTCCGTCAGCCCTTGGGCTCGTCACGAATGGCTGGAAGAAGCTCCCGAGCTGATCACCAACTGGTTCATCAACCATAAATAGTTGAAATAGATATCATTCAATTAACAAAAGCCAGGCGTCACAACCTGGCTTTTTTCGTTTTTTTACTGATCAATCACAAGCAGATTGTCTTCATCTTGTGCCTTGTGGGTCTTGGTGGGTGTAAGGTTGCAGCTATCCCAGAAAAAGGACGACCGAACTTTTTCTTCAGTTCAACCTAGGCTTCCAAATTCAAACCAAACCAAGACGAGGAGGTCTTATGAAAGCAAAAAATATTATTGCGGGCTTAGTATTCCTGGCAGCGAACTACGCGGTGGCGTATCCGATGGTGGGGGATAAAGTGGAATGGAAGGGCACGGTAGTTGGTACTGATGGCACTTCTACAGAGGTGTTGGGTTCTAAAGAAGTTCTTGAGCAGGATCCAACCACAATGAAGTGGCTGGTGAAATCCTGGTACAAAATGGGCAAGTGGGAAAAAATGGAAACGAAGTACGCTAAAAAAATGTGGACTCCGGAAAAGTGGACCACTGTCCAGACAAATTGCGTGGCAAGGGGAGGAATGCTTGAGGACGTGACCGTTCCAGCGGGCACCTTCAGCACTTGTAAGTTTACGAAGTCTGACGAGGACTTTGTAGGCCTTGGCAAGCATGATGATGACGATGATGGAACCATGACAATGTGGATGGGGGATGTTCCATTTGGCGTGGTGAAAGTCATGCACACAGGGGACAAAGGAACAAAAACGATCGAGTTGAATACCGTTACTTTGGGCCAGTAAGAGCCTGACTTTCAATTTCAAGAGCCGCTTTGTGCGGCTCTTGTTTTATAACAGCAAGGACATGATTTTAAAGGCCACCCGGGAAGAGTTCTCTAAACTAGAGTCAGCAACATCACTCTAACCGAGGAGCCAGTTATGAGAGACGAACTACAGACTGCTCGCCGCAATTTTCCACGGGCAGAATACCAACTTGTGAAAGACAGTTTCCCGGAAACCCTTCATCATCTTTCGCCGACAAGATTAAATGAACACATCGAACGCTGCCAAAAGCTGATTCAAAGCTATCGCGTGCGCCTGAGCGATAAAGAAAGCCTTCAGCACGCGTGGAGAGGACCGGACGAAAAGATCGGCAGTGCGCGATTGATTCGTTATCGCATGAATGAGCTGAACGCCTGTCTTAGAAAATTCCGCTCGCAACTGAAAAGATCCAAAGAATCCGCCGCAGGTCGTGGCAAGTCAGCTAAAGCCGCCATTTCTGCAAAACCCGTCAGAAAAGCTGTTTCCGCTAAACCAACCAGAAAGACGGCAAGTAAACGAATCAGTGCCCGTAAATCGGTTTCAGCCAAAAAAGCCAAGTCTTCTTCACTAACTCGTTCAGCGAAAGCCAAACGCACGATGAGTGCGAAGATGAAGTCCAAACCATCAATCCGCACGAAAAAAGCGGGAACATCCAAAACCATCAAAGCCAGTGGCGTTAGAAAAAGACCGGCATCAACAAACGGCAAACAACGTCGCGAGGCCACTATAGATGAGTTGAGCTTTGCACCCAAATCAGAAGAGCAGTTCTCAAGAGCCATGACTCAGCAGCCGAAAATGCGTCTGCCAAGAAAGAGCCTGAAAAAAGGCGGTCAGGCCCTTCATGGTCGTCAGGCCAGCGAAATCCTGCCTTCAAATTCCATCAATCCAGCTTTGCGCCGTCGTTGATTGTCGGCGCAATGAGCAAATGAAAGAGGCCCTATCCTGAATAAGATAGGGCTTTTTTTATGAGATGGAATTCCTATTGATTTCAGAGGAATTCTTGGATGGAATACCCGCAAAGTGGGGGTTAGTTATGAGGAATTTCATGGTCATTATCTTTATGTTGGCGTTTAGTTGTTCAGGCTATTCTGAAGAAACGACCACCAAGGTTCCCGTGCCCGAAGGTTTTGGAACCATGGAAATGGAAGGGATGCCTGCTGAGCTATCAAAAAAAGCCAAATCCAAGGTTACTTTTTCTTCCAGTTGTATAGACATCACCGGGCGCACCATCAAGGAAGGTGAAGCCGGATATGAAACCTGTCTGAGTGATGTGAAGTTAAAATCCTTAAATAATAGCAAGGCCGACAATTCGAAATCACAAAATTCCGGCCCGCAAATGAATATGAACTTCAACGTTGGCGATTAGGAAGTCGACGCTGAGGCGGTAGCTTATCCGATTTTCCAGGCGATCTTTTCCAGGGCTTCAACTTCTTCCGCCCAATAGGTGTATTTGTTAAATTCCGGGAACAGACGCGGAAAACTTGGGTCCGTCCAGCGTTTCGCGATCCAACCGGCATAGGAAACAATCCGCAAACCTCGCAACATCGGGATCCAGGACCATTGGTGATCGGGGAATTCGCGCAGTTCTTCATAGCCTTGAATGATCTGCATGCGCTCGTCATCCAGACTGTCTTCGTCCCCGGATAGCAGCATCCAGAAATCCTGAATGACCGGGCCGTTGACGAAATCATCGAAATCCACCAGGAAAAATTCTTTGCCGTTGTTCAGCAGATTCCCCTTGTGGCAGTCGCCGTGAATGCGAATAAATTCAGACGTGTCGAAGCTGTCATCGATCGCATACAGAATATCTTCCGCCGCGATGTTGTAGCGATCGCGCAGTTCCGGGGTGATCCAGTCCTGCAAATGGTCCAAAGTTTCCCAGCCGCCATAGTAGCTTGTATCCAGCACCGGACGGTGCGGAGCAGGCTTTCTGGCGCCGACGTTATGAACCTGCGCCATCAGGCGGCCGACCTTATGCAGTTCTCCGGATAAAAATTCCTGCGGCATACGGCCCAGAACTTTCGGGAAAAAGGCGACGTACATGCCGTCGACTTCCTGCAAAGTCGAATCATGACCTTGTAAAAGGGGCGCTACTGCGGGGATGCCTTCAGCTTTCAATGAAAGAAGAAATTCATGCTCTTCCAGGATGGCTTCTTTGCTCCAGCGCTGGGGGCGATAGAACTTGGCGATGACGTTGTTGCTTTGAGCGTCCGGCGCACAAGGCTGTTCCAGCTTGATATCAAAAACGCGGTTTTCATAGGAATTCAGCTGCGTGAATTCGCCGGTAGGATAAAAGCCCGCGTGTTCGGCTGCCAGCAGCACTTTTTCGGGGTCCAGACTGTAAAAAGAAGAGCTTTTATCCATTATCAGATCTTGCCAGCTTTTAAGGCTTAAGTCATTCTCTGACTGATGAGCGGCAAAGAAACTTTTCTCTTCGCAAAATGGCCTGTAGAGGTGCATCGACGGAACTTTCGTCGCTCGGTTTCCATTTATCTTTATCCCAACAAACCGATCAAAGTGGTTGCGGCGAAAAGCACGCCTCAGAAGGTCATCGTTGATTTTCTGATGACGAAAAAAGACTGGATTGAAAAGAACTTTGAAAAGTTCCAGGAAATCGCCGAAAAGTTCCCGGATAAAAAGATCAAGGCCTATGAAAACTTCCCGTTCAAAGGCAAAGAACGAAAACTGAAAGTAGTCATCACCCTTCACAAAAAGACCTTTGTGTCGGTGACGGACGAACACCTGCTGCTTCACATTCCAAGAAACGACTGGAGTGCCAATTCCCTGATTGAAGAGCATCCGACCGCCCTCAAAGAAATCCGCCACTTCTATAAACGCGAAGCCGTGGATTTCTTAAGCGAACGCGTGAAGTTCTGGGCCGGAGAAATGAACCTGCATCCGTCACAAGTCAAATTCCGCGAACAAAAGACCCGCTGGGGCAGTTGTTCTTCGCGTAAGGTGATCAATTTGAACTGGCGTTTGATTGTGTTTACCCAAGAGATCATCGACTATGTGATCGTGCATGAACTGGCCCATTTGCAGCACATGAACCATTCCAGTCACTTCTGGGGCTTGGTCGAAAAGTACGTTGAAAACTATAAGGACATCGTCAAGACGATGAAGGAATCCCAGTATCTGGTGGAATTCCTTTCCGAGACTTAGCTAGTAAATGCCGTTGCTGGTTTTTTTGCGCATCAGTTGCAGGGCCAGCAAAGTGCCGACATAACCCACACACGCACCAAAGATAATATCGCTGACAAAGTGGTCATGCACCACCACACGGGTCAGGCAAATCAGCATCGCAAACGGAATCCAGAACCATTTAAAGCGCGGAAACGCCACACTCAGCATGGTTGCCACCGTGAAGATCACCTGCGAATGGCCGGAAGAAAACGAATGCCAGTGCCAGTGAGTCGTAAAATGATCAAAGACGTAGGGATCGAAATCCGGTGTCTTGTGTGGACGCTGACGGCCCACTGTGAACTTAATAATGTGCGTGATCAGGCCAGCCACGATCAAAGCCACAAAGAAATTCAAAGCCCAGCGGCGATAGTAATCCACGCGGTCCAGATGTGTTTGCAGGAAGCTGAGACGCGGGCCGATCCACTTGCAGAAAATCCACACCAGCAAAGAACCCACGAAATAGTACTCGGACAAAGCGATGTCCGTCAGGATGCGGGCCGGGGCGCGGATCAGGCCTTTGACTTCTTGTTCAGCAAAATACAAAGAAGCTTGTTGATCCACGAACACCAAGGCCAAACCAGCCAGGGCCAGGGCGATCAGGGTGACTTTAAGAATATGTCGAATCAGTTTTTTAGGGTCGCTCAGAAGCTCGCCGAATTGTTGTACAGGCATGTAATTCCTTCTAAAAGCCAGTCTAAAACCTATCTGTATTGAAATACAAGGCCTGATGAGGGGTGACGAAATCTGGCCCGAGCCTTGCTAAAGGTCCTTTCTGAATTGGTTTATAGAAAGAATACTTGGAGGTTTCTCATGTTACCAATGCTTCACAAGCATACAATCATTACGGCCGCTTTGCTGGCTTCTTTGTCTCTTACTGCGTGTGGTAAGAAAAAAGACGTATTCAGTGAGCCTAAAAAAGAGGCGACTCAAACTGACTCTAATAAGACAAGCGACACCAACGATAAATTGGGTGGCGGTCTTCCTGATCCTGCAGATCCAAATGCGGGCTCTAAGCCTCAACCACTTCCGGGTAAACAGCCGTCAACTCCGACGCCTCCTCCTCCACCAAAAACTCCCGAGGCGCCTCAGACTTCCAATCCGACACCTCCACCGGCTCCGGTTCCAACGACTCCGCCGCCAGTGGTGGGCACTCGTCCCGCTCCGGCTCCAGGCACGAATGTGATTCCTGGTGACTATAACGAGAAAGATCCCAACAGTCTTAATCGTGACAACCTGACTAAACGTATGACCGGTGGCGTGACTGAAGACGGTCTGGTTTATACTTCTTCTTCTACCGATGAGCTTTTGAACTATCTAAGAGCTCGTAACGAAAAAGTCAGCTATGACACTCGTCGTTTGAACAACGAAGCGGCGGCTTCTGTTCAGTCTGCGAAAATGTCTGTGGATGGTTTGTCTGGTGATGTGATCATCACTTTGAAAATCAAAGAAGGTAATGACGTTAAAGTCTACAACGTCGCGGGTTCTTCCGGCGAAGGTTCTGCAACACCAGTAAGATCTGTGCGCGCTGGTAACGGCGAACGTTCCACCGGCGCTCGCGCTTTGGAAGGCACTGTGAAATGTGTGGACCTGGATGGCGGTTGCGAAACGACTTTCGCTCGCTTGAAAATCGGTTCCAGCCCCACTTCTGCGATCATCAATATCGTGTTCAGAAATTCTTCTGCTGACTTGTTCTTCAAGCTTCCAGGCAACTACTCTGACAACCCAGAGTATCTGGTTCTGCGTGAGTTCATGAGAAACACTTACTTGAATGAAAACACTCAAGATAAAGTGAAGTCTGTGAAAATGTCCTCTTTCGAGGTTGTAAACGGTCGTTCCGGTTTCACAGTTATGATGAAAGGTGGCAACAGCGAGTTGTTGGCTTTCGCCGGTCCGTTGCTGGCTCCTGAAGCGGGTACGGGTGTGAACATTCCTCTTTCCCGTATCGCGAAAGATCAGGAAGACACTTTGGATTTGATCTCTTTGAGCAACACCAAACTGACTTATGCTAACTGGATCGGTGAGGCTCGCCTTGTCGCCAACAACGGTTTGGGTCAGGTTCGTTTGGCTTTGAAAATGAGAAAACGCGCCACTTATGCTCAAGATCAGTTCGCGATCACGTTCATGCGTAAGATCAAACCTATCGTTGATCTTACTGATGACAACTTGAAATAGTCCCTAAAAGAACCCTTTCGAGGGTGGTTAATGTGTTGAGGGTCACTGATACTCCAAGGTCAGTGGCCCTTTTTTCGTTTTTCAGGGTCATTTTGGCCTCCAAAGGGTTGGTACGCAGGTTGCTTTAAGGGTCGGTGGGGGAACTTTCTAACCACTTGGGGGACATAATGACTCTAAAAAACAGCCTTTTAATTTCGTTTGCCGCTATTACTTTATTCGCCGCTGCTGCTGAAGCCTATATCGTGCCGGGTGGTTCTCGTCCGGGCCCAGCTCCCATTCCAGATGTCGGCCCTGGCTTCCCAGGTGATTTCGGACCGGGCGGTGATTTTGGACCGGCTCCAATCCCAGCGCCGGGTTATCCGGGTGATGACTTCGGTAATGGCGGGGGTTATGGCCGTCAGGAACGTAAAGTCATCTATTTGAACCGTCGTGTGAACAATGAAACCTTGCACCTTCGCCAGTTGGCGGGGATCGGTGAAAACTATCGTGGTTATGTTGTGGAGTCCGTGGAAGCGGAGTTCCGCAGCAGCGGTTACAACACGGAAGTCATTTTGCTGACTGATGGCCGTCGTGAGGAAAGTGTTTATTCTCCTCAAGGGTCTGTTTTGCTTCGCCCGCAGTATCGTGCGGTTTTGGGTGAAGACATCCGCACTTTGCAACTAGAAATCCGTGGCAATGCCCAGCTTGAATCCGTCACTGTAAACTTGCGTGAGCAGGATTCATACAATCCTCCAGGTCGTCCTGAGCGCACAATCGACGTGCCGTTGTATGTGAACCGTCGTTTGTACGGGAATGACCGTTTGGATCTGGGCATGTACCTGGATATGAACCGCTACCGTGGTTACAGAATCCAGGCGATCGAAATCGATGCGAATGCGGTATACAATGTGGCGTTGATGGATCTTCTGATCAACGGCTTCAACCAGGGTCAAACCATCCAAGTAGATCGTTACGGTCGTCGCCAGACTGTGTACCCGCAAAATGCTGTGATCGGTCAGACGGCTTCCAGCATCGTGCTTTACACTCGCGGGGACTTGGATGTTCGCGGGGTGACTTTGAAGTTGTCCCGTCGCTAATTGCTGAACGTTTTAAAACTTAGACTAAGAAAAGGGGCTCCAATCGGGGTCCCTTTTTTTATGCCTTGCAATAAGTTAAGGATCTTTGCGCCAAATCCGCTTGTTTTGAGGGTTCAAATCAGGTGAACTAGTTTGAGTGCAAAGGAGAACCATTTCTATGCAAAACCGCCAGCCAGAGTTTAGCAAAGGCAAAGAAATTTCAATGGGTTCGCTCGTTCCGCCCGTATTATCTGATTACATGAACTATCGCCAGTTCTTGGCGGACTTCTATCTGTTTAAACGTAAGGCTTCCAAAGGCTCTTTGCGTGCATACACGTATGCCGTGTTCTCTGCCGCAGCCAATATCAAATCCCCGAATTACTTGAAAATGATCATCGAAGGAAAAAGAAATCTTTCCGACGACATGATCGGCAAGTTCGGTAAAGCCCTGGGCTTTATGAAAGATCAGACCGAAGAATTCCGTTTGTTGGTTCAATTCACGCAAGCGATGGATCCGGCTGAACGCAACATGTACCTCAAGAAATTGAGCGAACACCGTGTGGCGGGGAAACTGAAATCCGGCGAAATCGACCGCAAGACCTGGGAAAAAGTTCCGAACTGGGTGGCGTGGATCATTTACGCAATGATCGATCAAGACGGTGTGTCTTTCGATACAGCGACGCTGAAAAAGCTTCTGCGTGGCAAGGCTTCTGAAGATGAAATCGACAATGCGCTGACCACTTTGATCACTTCGGGCGATCTTCGTCGTGACGAAGTGACCGGTGAACTGAAAAAAGCCCGCAGCCTGACTGATTCCCCGGAAGAAATCCCGGTGGCTTTGGTTCGCAAGCTGCAATCCCAACTGATGTACCTGGGCCTTGAATCCCTGTACCAGGATCAGCCGACCGAGCGTGAGTTCGGTACGTTGACTCTTTCTTTGACCAAGTCTGAATTTGAAGAGATCAAATTCAAACTGCGCCAGATGAGAAAAGCCCTGCACAAGGACAACTCAATCGCGCGCATGAAGGACAAGGGCGAAAGAGTTTACCAGTTGAACATCCAATTGTTCCCGGTGACCAACGCGGTTGAATCTGCGGTGAAAGCACCAGCGATGAAGTCGGCTTTGGACATCCAGGTTGAAACTCCGATCGTGGAGACGACCCCTGTAGAGGCTCCAGTTATGATGGCTGAGGCTGCTCCGGTGGTTCCGCCTGTGAGTCCTGTATCTGCCCCTGTCAGCGCTAAAGAACAGAAGAATGAACGCTCCAATGTAAGTTCACTTGCCGCAACTGCAGCGTCCGCTGCCGACCTTTTCCGTTAATTCTGCACAATCTAAGGGCTGTCATTGAACGTGACAGCCCCTCGGATAAATTTAAGATTCTTAAATTTTGGTGTCAGTTTTGCCCCATTTTTCAGCCAACAATGTGGATAACTCTGTGGAATAGCCCCATAAATGGTGGATATCTCAACCGTTTGGCGTAAATTGTCCCTTGCTAACGTTAGGATCTGGTTAGGATGACACCACCCAAGCAAGACAAAAGTCCTGCGTCACGAAAAATTTAATCGTTGAAAACAGGGGTGCAAATGGGAAGGATAACCGGTTTTCATTTGCCCGAAACTAAGGGACAATGAAGACGATGTGTTCACACACTATGGGGGCGTACTGGCTTCGACGTGGGTGCTGAAGCATAAGGAGCATACCGGGGCGGATGAGGACCTCGTTAAAAACGTCCACTTTGTAATTGGCAACGATTACGCACTTGCAGCTTAATTAAGCAGCACGATCAACCTTGTGGTGGTTCCGCACTTGGATTGATCGTCATTTAGGGACCTCGGCGTGTTGGGTTTTCTCCAGCAGACATGCTTAAATTTACTGGGGGAGAGGTCTTAGGGATTTTGTCTGTGGAAGCCCGAGGACCAATCTAAAACACTGACTAAGTATGTAGCGCCTTATCGTGGATCATTTGCGGACGGGGGTTCAATTCCCCCCGCCTCCACCATTTTTGGATTTATCTAAGACGAACTACGTCCTCAAGAGTGCGAAGCTCTAATTATTATCTATCCATTCTTTAAAGTTACTGAGCGTCTCTTTGCTCGCGCCATCTTCGAGAAAGTCAGTAATATCAGATAGCTTTCTTTCACGAAGTGACTTTCTCCAGGCCTCATCTGCTTCATGCATGACTGCCGCAATTCCGCAGAGTTTTGAAAACTTTCGATCCGATTTGGCAAGGCATGGATTGTTTCGGCGAATCTCATTGCATTTGAAGGTCTTAGTTTTTCCTTCAACGGCCTCGACAATATCGAGAAAAGAAATTTTGTTGGGAGGCTTCGCGAGACAATACCCCCCGTATGGACCCATAGTTGTTTTCACGAGACCAGCTTGTGACAACATTTGCAGGCACTTCGACAGATATTCCTTCGGCACGCCGTGAAAATCTGCAAGCGCTTTTGAATTGAGGAGCTTACCATCCGGAGCGCTCCCCAAAATCATCATACAGTGCAGTGCCCACTCCACTTGATTGCCTAAAATCATGAAAGATTCGCCTTTCCCAATCCCAATACTTGGTCCCTTGCTCCGGGAACTGATCTGAATGTTGCTGCGAATCGGTTGAACAGATTGATGAAAGCAATCTGCATATTCAGATCAACGATCTCTTGATCGCTGAAATGCTGCTTCATCTTCTGAAACAACTCTTCAGAGACAGGTCCCTGGCTGATCAAAGTAACAGCCTTCGTCCACTCGAAAGCCGCTTTTTCTTTATCAGTAAAGAGTGGCGACTCTTCCCAGATTGGCACATGGTAAATTCTCAATTCGCGCTCTCCGGCAATTTTAGCTTCCTTACAATGGATGTCGACGCAAAACGCGCAGCCGTTAATTTGTGACGCGTAGATCTGAACCAACCGCAGGATCGTAGGATCTACAGAACTTTTTTTGCAGTACTGATCGACGGCTAGAAGGTGTTGAAATGCCGGCATTGCGAGTGAGAAGTAGTCAAGACGTTGCATAGTGTGAGCTCCGATTTAAGGTTTACTAGGATCATCATTCTAATATTCTATCTCAGATAATTATTATCCGAGATAGATCGTTAGTCAAGTCTACTGGGTCCATTTGTATGGGAATGGGGTAGGCCATCGAAATTACTAGCCTTCGAGCCTCTATTTTTGAGACGTTTTAGTCCGCCGGCACTTCTTAAGGGACGGCTACAGGCCGCTACTTTGCTTAATGATCTTTCCAACGGAAGCCGGGTACCAAGTACCTGTTCCAGCAGGACTCGGCACTTTATGTTCATTGAGCGAAGCCGCGATCTTGGCGCTGCTCCAGCCTGACCTCTTCTTCTTCAGCATCCATTCGATAACCTTCTGTTGTCGAACGTGCGACACTCTTCCGGTTTTCAGCAGCTTTGTTCCGTAAGGAACCCATCCGCCTTTGTGCGTTTGCTTCGTGAGTCCGAAGTTCTCCAGAGCGTCATTTATCGTGGAATGGGAGCAGCCAATGAGGACGGCGATTTGGCGCGCAGACAGCTTTTCGACGTGATATTTCTGCGTGAGGAACGCCTTGTTTCTGAAGAGAGGCAGCGTGCAAATACTTGAATGCAAACGTAAATTCAATGAGGATGCATTGTTCTTCTTAGGTGAGAGGGACTCCACCAATTTAAAAATCAAAGATGCTCCCGTTTTGGGGGTATTTAGCTAGGAATTTATCCTTAGGTCTAGAGTATAAACAAATAATAGATTGCAAAGCCGGGTTGAGAGAGAATTTCTTCGGGTAGTTGTACGTTCACCTATTTGCACAAGTTAAAGAGGATAAGTTTGGCTCGAATCTCCAACATTAAAGCGGCTCTACTTGAAGAAGCTATTCTGTATCTCCTAGAGGAGTCTTGCTATATGACTGTCCCAGCGGTTCCAAATATTAACCGCCTTGATCCATATCTCGAGAATGCCCCTAATGGAATATGTGTTCTGGGTCGCGGAGAGAGACATCAAATTGATGCCATAGCGGACTATGTTTTTCCGCCCCCATTCTCTAATCCTCTCCGACTACTTTGTGAAGCTAAATATAGTGAGGGTAAGTCAGTTGGAATAGATGTGATTCGAAATGCAGTCGGAGTAAAGAAGGATGTGGAAGAATACTTTCGTCCTGGTGTTCAGTCCACATACAGATATCATTATCAATACGCGGTAATATCATCCAGTGGTTTTACCTCAAATGCGCAGAACTACGCATATGCACAAGACATCTACCTGCTTGATTTAAGCGCTGATATCTATGAGAGCATTTTTATTGATGTTATTGATCTTTATGTTGATGCGGTAATTGTTGAGCCACTCAGTGCTAATGGTTTTAAAATCAATTGGAATACAGATATTGATATAGATATAAAATCTCTTCGAGAGACCTTCCGAGGAATCTTATGAGGGATAAAGCGAAAATCGAAAAACATCAAATTGATATATTAGTGAGTAAGGTTAAAGCTGATATCTCAAAACAAAAAGGGAAAGTAGTTCTCGGAGTCTTTAATAACAAAATTCCCGTTCTTCTGAAGTATGAGGGAGATCGCTCCCTGATCGATGAACTTAATAGTGGAAGTAGCTATCGCATCCACTTTGAGAATGTCGAGGGGAGTTGGTCGCTCAAAATCAATGGGAGTTCGGCAATATTTTCTTTCTATATTCCTAAGGAGTTAAAGAAAATTATTGCGATTAATCCTGCGCCAGTTGCCTTGCTAGATCTAAAGCAAAAATTAATGTCGACACTTTCAGTGACATATCGATTCCGAGATCGAGCGACGACCGTCAAATTGTTTATTGACTCGGAATGGATTGAAAACCTGATATAGGATATGAAACTTGGAGTTGATTTATAATTAGAGATAGTAAAGCTAGACCTCCTGGAAAAAATTAAAATTCTGCTGGACACCAATGAACGATAGCATCTTAAATAAACAAACATAAATTGTTTAATGGAGTAGCACATGTCCGAATGGAATCGGCAAGATTTACAGTTGTCCAGCCTTGAATTGAATACCCAGAATCCGCGATTTGAAATGGCCGGAGATCAGAGAGAGGCCATCAGAACGATGCTGAATGAGCAGTCAGATAAAATTATAAATCTTGCAGAAGACATTATAAAATTCGGACTTAACCCGTCAGAGTCCACAATTGTTTCTCCGGTCGTGACCGCAAAAGGAATATTTGTTGTCTTAGAAGGTAATCGCAGAATTACCGCACTTAAATTATTAGACAATCCTGAATTTGCTTCTTTCGACAAGACACTGCTCAAGAAGTTTAAAGAGCTTTCCGGTGAATATAAGAAAATAAAATCGGTAAGTTGTATTGTATTTGATGACCCAGATGATGCAAATAAGTGGATTAAGTTAAAACATACGGGCGAGAACGATGGGGTTGGTACAGTTCGTTGGAACACACAGCAGCAGGCTAGATTTGAGGAAAGTGTAGGCGGAAATACCGCGGAAGCGCTTCAAGTTATCGACTTCCTAAAAAAGAGTTCGTATGTATCTCCCGACGTTAAGTCTAAGCTGGGAAAGGTTCCTGCAACTAATCTTGAGAGAATTATTAAAGATAGAAATATGCAGTCTATTCTTGGTATTGCGATCGAGGATGGAAAGGTAATTACGGACTTCGAAGAATCGGAGGTTGTAAAAGGCTTAACAAAAGTTGTTAACGATTTAGTTTCCAAATCCATTAAAGTTAAAGATATTTACACGAAGAAAGATCGTGAAAAGTACATTGAGACTTTTGGGAAAAGTGACCTGCCATCTAAGGGGAAGAAAGCTCCTTCAAAGTGGGAGGTGGTTGCATCACCTAAGAACTCCGCGCCCAATGCCACAGCGAGAATCAATCCCAAGAAGTCAAATCCACTTTCCACATCTAGATCATCGCTGATTCCTAAGGATTGCATTCTTAAGATTTCAGAAAAGCGCATCAATAAAGTATATCAAGAACTGAAGAGTATTGATTGTGATGAGTATGTAAATGCAGCTGCTGTGCTTCTGCGTGTTTTTGTTGAGTTGAGTGTGGATACCTATATTGAACGAAAGAAGTTGCCAAAGTTAAACAGCGATTCAAAGTTGCAAATGAAGATAAACGGTGTGGCGGATCATCTTGAGCAGAATGGGATCATTCATAAACAGGAGCTGAAAGGGATTCGTGCTAGTAGCGGTAATATTCATCACATGCTGTCAGCTAATACCTTCAATGCATACGTGCATAACAAGTCTTTTAATCCTGTGTCGACAGAACTCAAAATTAACTGGGACAACATTCAATTATTTATTGAAGCAATTTGGAACCAAGTGTAATGGAGTTTTTTTCCCCTTTAAGATATCCGGGTGGTAAGGCTAAGCTATCGAAGTATATGGGTCTCGTTGTCGAGACAAATCGGCTTGGCGATGCGGACTTCATTGAGCCTTTTGCAGGGGGCGCATCCGTCGGACTCTATTTGTTGGCAAACGCGTATATAAGAAAACTGTACTTGAACGACATTGATATATCTATCTATGCTTTTTGGAACTCTATACTAAAGCACCCAGAGGAATTTTGTCGAAAAATAGATAAAGTTACTGTTGACCTTGGAAACTGGCGTGAACAAAAAGAAATTCAAAAGAATCGTTATGATTCTAATTTGCTTGATCTAGGATTTTCTACCTTCTTTTTAAATCGCACAAATCGTTCGGGTATCATGAATGGTGGTGTGATTGGTAGTCTAAAACAAGATGGCCCGTGGAAGATCGATAGCCGCTTTAATAAGGCAGAGTTGATTCGAAGGATTGAGAGAATCGGTGACTTTGCTGATAGAATACTTGTTCGGAATCTGGACGCTTGCGAATTTTTGAATGAAATAAAACCGGTTCTTTCAAAAAAGTCATTAGTTTATTTGGATCCGCCATATTTCGAAAAGGGGCCTTCTCTCTATAGAAAGTATTTCGATCAGGATGATCATGTAAATATGGCAGAATATCTTAGGGGTTCCGATGATCTAAAATGGGTTATTTCATATGACAATCACGATGTGTTGAGAAGGTTGTATAAGGCATACGAAAGATTTGAATTTACCTTAAATTATAGCGCTGCTGGTAATCAATCGGGCAGAGAAGTCATATTCTTTTCGAAAAATATGGCCATACCTGACATTGCAGAAGTCGGTACTAGCGGCGCCCTAGCTTATTGAGTGTGCACAAATGTGTTATTATAAAGCGAGGAAGATTTTCTCTATATTTCTGGGTTAAAGGTTAAATCTATTGATAGTTGTATTGAATGATAATAGGTTTATGTGCCTCCAAAGGAAGACCCATGGAACTACCATTCTCCGCCGCTGCCGATCGTAACAAAGAACCCATCCTGGAAGTTCTTAAGAAAGTCATTCGTCACGAAGACCATAATCTGCTCGAGGTGGGCGCGGGTACGGGACAACACGCGGTTTATTTGGCTCCCTTCTTCCCAAAGATGGATTGGACCCCGACCGAAGTGGCAGAAAACCTGCCGATGCTTCGTGAGCGTATCCAACAAAGCGGGATTCCAAATATCAAAACCCCCTTCCGTATGGTTGTCGGGGAGGATGATTTCCCGATTCGCACTTTCGATGTGATTCTGACGATCAATACTTTCCACATCATGTCCTGGAAAGAGTGTAAGACTTTTATCAAATTGATCGCAGGCCGCTTGGAAGAAGGCGGGAAGGTTTTGATCTACGGGCCGTTCAACTATAACGGTAAGTTCACAACCCCAAGCAATGAAGAGTTCGACAAGTCCTTGCGTGAAAGAGATCCGCAAAGTGGCATTCGCAATTTTGAAGATGTGCTGGCGGCGATGTTTAAGAATGGTTTTGAGTTCGTGAAAGACTTCGAAATGCCGGCTAACAATCGTATGCTGCTTTTCCGCAGGCTTAAATTCGTAAGAAAGAAGTAGGCGCCGAAAGGCAAACTACTTCTTCTGTAATATCACGATGGCTTGTCCGGTGCCTTTGATAACAAGCTTTCCACTTTGGGCAAGAATCCCATCACCGTCTTTAATCTCTTTTCCATTCCAGGAAAGATCCCCAATAGAAACCGCATAGGCGAACTTGTCTTCTGGAATATCAAAGACCTGTTCGTCCCCTTCAATCTTTGCAGCATACAACCACACATCCTGTCGGATATTCAGTGGGGCAGCACTAGGCCCCGCCAACAGGTTGAAGCCTTTCTGGGTAAGGCCTGCTTGCTGCACCACCGGCGTTCCCGATTTGGCATTCGGATGGATCCAGATCT
Organism: Bdellovibrio bacteriovorus; assembly: GCF_048286975.1. Classification (GTDB taxonomy): domain Bacteria; phylum Bdellovibrionota; class Bdellovibrionia; order Bdellovibrionales; family Bdellovibrionaceae; genus Bdellovibrio; species Bdellovibrio bacteriovorus_H. The sequence continues at coordinate 1,034,854 of NZ_JBLVRT010000001.1, forward strand.
GCAGCAGACGCAAAGGTTGATCGCTAAGATTCCCTTCCGCATGAAAGATCCCGTCACGGGCACTCATCAGTTGCAGATGCTCTGCCGGAACTTCCTGATTCGTTCCTTTGTCATCCAAATGTTGAAGCTTGCCATGAACCACCCAGGTCAGGATTTCCATGTCATTGTGGGGATGATCGGGAAAGCGGGATTTGGGTTGGATTTTCGCATCCGCCAAAACCAGCAGATTCTTCAGTTGTTCGCCACGACCAGAATACGGGCCGACAGTGGCGATAAAATGATCTTTCAAAGACAGCCAGCCCAGGTTCATTTCCGGCAACTGGGAATAGGGCCTAACTTGAATTTCGGATAGATTTGAATTCATAGAATCGCTCCTTATGGTATTCTGGGGCAGGTGGTATCTTTAGTAAAGTAGGGGTATTTTGGAAACTAGTTTCCTGGAGTGAACTAATGGCAAAAAGTAAATCATTGGAAGCCTGCCCGGTTTATAAGACGGCGATGATTCTGGACGGAAAGTGGACTATTCTCATCTTTAGAGACTTACTGGCTAATAAAGTCGTCCGGTTCAATGAGCTTCGCCGGTCCCTGGGATCCATCAGCCCCAAAACCCTGACCGAGCGCCTGACGGAGCTTGAAGATCAGGGGTTGGTTTCAAGAAAAGTCTACGCCGAAGTCCCGCCACGGGTGGAATACTCTCTGACTGAAAAAGGCAAAGGCCTTTCTGCGGTTTTTGATTCCATGGCAAAATTCGGAGACAAGTGGCTTCGTTAGATCAAGCCACCTTCCTGAAGCAGAAGCCTGCCGGAAATTTCTGGCAGCTCTGTTGCCAGGCTTTTTAGCAAGAATTCAAAACGTGTGATAGCGGCTTCTTTTCGTTCTTGATCAGTGCCTTCAAGGCCGTCGGCCAGTTCACGCCATTCCGGTGATCTTAAAAGGACCTCTTGCAATGACTTGGTGAACACATCCGCCCACGTCGGTTGGCTGAATGTAAAGTTCAGTGAAAGGGATTCTTCCTCGGTGGTTGTTTCATGCCAATAACCGCGGGGAACAAACAAAACACAGCCCGGCTTCATCACGACTTTCATGCTGTCTTCATCAAGAGCATCGATCAGGTGAGCATGACACTGCTTCTCAAGAGCTGCCGGCATTTCTTCCGAGCCGGTAGTAAAGCGCTCCGTAGGAAACTCCACGGACTCATTCGGTGCAAGTCTCCAGGTCTTGGTGCCTTTGATCTGAATGATGAAGTTTGCATTGGCATCAAAGTGCAGACGGGTGCCGCAACCAGCCGGTGTGGCATAGGCAATCGAACGCGCTTTGCACAGATCGTTTTCAGCTCCACCAGTTACCAACCCCAAGTCCGCGCGGACGTTCCCCAGCATGTCGGCAATTGTTGAATCCTGACTTTGCATGGAATCAAAAACCAGGGTCATGTTGTTACGATAGGCTTTAAGTGCATCACCAGGTTCAAGATGGATCGAACTGTATTCATCGTCAAAATCAGGCAGACAGGCACGAACCTTGCGCTGGCGGGCCGAGATCAGATTTTTAAGGTCTTGCATTTGCTCTAAGGCAAATATGTCCTGCAGTTTCCCCGGCGTTGCCGGAATAAACAAAGGTTCCACGGGCCAGTGGGAGTTAAAGAATTCAGGAAGCGTGACGGGAGCCAATAGCTCAGCAAGACCAAGTTTTTTCATGCCTTGATTTAACCCCGAGAAACCGATCAGCGCTATCTATTCTTTAAGGTGCAAGCTCTTCAGCAAAGACTTTTTCAGTCACGCGCCAGAACTTGTCCTGTTTTCTGGCGATGACAAAGATCGGGGAGCGGAAAAGCTTCTGGAATCGGATGACTTCCTGAGGACTTGTCAGATCCACGGCCAGTTCCGGCAGTCTGAGGTGGGATCTTAAGAAGTTGATATTGAACTTCTTCACAGCTGTTGTGTTGTTGAAGAAGTGGACTTCGCTGAGGTAATTCGATTCCAGATCGTAATAACGGATTTCAAGGTAAGGATTTGAATTCTTGTCCTTGCGCTCTTCAAATGAAATCCGGTCCGGAGTCATCACATGGGCGTTCTTGGAAAGCTTTGCCTGCTTCAGTTTGGCTTCAGCATCAATTAAGACGGCATCGCACTTTTCACAAGCCTTGGCCGTGATGTCGTTTTCACAGGAACAGTTGTGGCAAAGTTTAAATCTGAATCGGAATCCGCAGGGCTTGATTTCCAAGGTGTTCGGGTCTTGAGAAGCCCCTTTGCATTTTCTGCCGAAATGTTCAAAGACCACGCCGTCATCATCGGCATAACCCCAGAAATCATTTTCAAAGGCACACTTGGGGCAGGCCACTTTGACCGGGACAGTGTCCTTGGCCGGACGCTTGTCGCTGATCTCCGGGGCATAGATGTCGTGACCGACCCCGGTGTAATCCAGAACGTAACAGTCTTTTTTGTCTTCAGATAAACGAAGTCCGCGACCCACAATCTGCTGATACAGACTGTTGGATTCCGTGGGGCGCAAGATCGCAATAACATCGACGTGAGGCGCATCAAATCCGGTGGTCAGGACGGACACGTTCACCAGGTACTTGAATTTTTTCTGTTTAAAGTCGTGGATGATCTGCGCACGCTCTTTGATGTCTGTGTCACCAAAGACGACGCGGGCCTGATCCGCCGGCAGATAGGTCATGATTTCTTCAGCATGTTTAATGGTGCTGGCAAAAATCATCACACCCTGACGGTCGTACTTTTCCGTGATGTCGATGATGTTATTGATAATCAAAGGGGTCAGGCGCTTTTGATTCTTAAGAACTTCTTCAACCTCGGCGGTGGTGAAGGCGCGGTCTTTTCCCAGCAGGTCTGAAAAGTCATAACATGTGACGGGAATATCCACCTTCACCGGGATGGTCAGATAGCCGTGGCGGATCATGTAGGACAGTGGCAGTTCGTACACGCACTGTTTGAAGAATCGATTTTGCTCGGTTTTAAGCTCGCCACCTTGATTGTATTCATAAATCCAGCCTAAGCCCATGCGGTAAGGCGTGGCCGTCAGGCCCAAGACACACAAAGTGGGGTTGCGATCCTGCAGCTTTTTAACGACTTCTTGATATTGTGTTGCGCCCTCTTCGGCGACACGATGGCATTCATCGATGATCAGTAAAGAGAAGTTATTGAAGAATTCATCCGGGGCGCGGGCCACGGACTGTACGCTTCCAAAGATGGCCTTCTGATCGTGATCTTTCTTTCCCAGGCTGGCAGAAAAGATGCCGGCTTCCAGGCCATAGCTTCTGTACTTGTCATGGTTTTGTTCAACCAGCTCTTTGACGTGTGCCAGTACCAGGATCCGGCCACGGGCGATGCGGGCCAATTCGGCGATAACCAAACTTTTTCCCGCACCTGTTGGCAGCACAATGACAGCCGGTTCCCGTTTCTTCTGGAAATACCGGATCGTATTTGTAACCGCCTGCTGTTGATAGTCACGTAACCTGTACATGGGCCCACCTTACAGGATTAGGCTGAAAATCTCACTTCTTAAGTTTCTCTGGACACAAGCTTATTTACAGTTGAGAGCGCCGTGACTAAACTATTTTTGCAGGAGGTCTATATGGATGAAAGTGATTTTGAGGGGACTTTGGTTCTTGAGAAAATTGCAGAGATCAATAAGATTGACGAGTTCTTTGAGGCACTGGATTCCGACGACTTTGACCAGGCCCGAGCCCTGATGAGACGCGCCGGGGTGGACGGCGAGACCATTATGATGGTTTTAAGAAAAATGCGTGCGGCGGACGGCGAACACTAAAATTGGCCCCGTTCGCAGATTACTTGAATGATCCAATCCGGTTGGATATGATCCCATGCACTGCTAGAGGGACGTGGTTTTGGCGTTGAACGACAAGAAAAAGACAATTGAGTATTTTAGCTCATGGCATGTCCAGAACAAGATCACTTTGATCTGCCTGATTTCCATTTTGCTGCTTTCAGCCCTGTTTGTGGCCGCAGCGATCCTTCTGCCGGCCATCACCACCACGCAAATTATTGCTTTTATTATTCTGATTCCAGCCATCGCCTGCTTCGGCATTGCAACCTGCCATTCTTCCGGTCTGGAGTTGGAGAAGGCCCGTCGTGACTACGACAAAATGGCGCAGCGCTTGTCCGAAACGGAAGATTCACAAATCACCCTAGATAGATTCTTTACCATTTCCAATGACCTGATGGCGGTGGCGGGGAAAGACGGGCGTCTGAAGAAAGTCAGCAAGTCCCTGGTGAATACTCTGGGATACAGTGAAGAGACTTTGCTCAGCACTCCGTTTTTTGAATTCATTCATCCAGATGACCGCGTATCCACCCGCGAAAACATCAAGGCCTTAAGTTTGGGCCTGCGTTCCGTGGACTTTGTGAATCGCTATCGCACGGCCGAGGGCTCTTATCGCACCCTGAGCTGGAGTGCCGCCGCCGACGACGAACTGGGTGTTCGTTTTGCTTCGGCCCGCGATGTGACCGATGAAAGAAATTTCAGAACCCGTATGCAGCAGATCCTGGATTCGGCTCCGTTCCTGCTGATTGTGAAAGACACCGAAGGCACTATCACCAATTGCAATGACGCCTTTGCCGGGATGGTGGGTTTTACCCGCGAATCCCTTTTGGGAAAAAACATCCGACTGTTAAAATCTCCATTCCACTCGGCTCCTTCTGAAAAAGAGCAGGAAGTTCTAAGATCGCAGATCCCGGTCACCTATGACGAAGTGTTAGTGACAAATGGGACTGAAGAAAAGTATCTTTCCACGGTGTTCCCGATTGTGGATCAGACGGGCAAAGCGATTTCGATCGGTAAAGTTTCAGTAAAGGTTTTACAGTAACCTTGGGAGGCCTTCATGGCTGCTAACGACAAAAAGATTTTGATCTATCTTCCAGATGAATACGCGGACTGGGAAGGCGCTTACCTGATGAGCGAACTTTCCCAGAACAAGATTCCTTTTACCGTTGTGTCCGAAACGAAGAACACCATCACCTCCATCGGAAGCCTGAAAGTGCAGCCTCAGGCGGCTGTCTCAGACTATACCGCAGATCAGGTGTCCGCTTTGATTCTGATCGGCGGGGAAAACTGGCCGAATATGGATCGCAATAAAGACGCGCGCGCACTGGCAGCCCAGGTTTTGAAGCAAAACTCTGTTCTGGCGGCGATCTGTGGGGCGACCTTTGCGCTGGCGCAAGAGGGCTTACTGAAAGACCGCAAACACACCAGCAATGATCTCAACATGCTAAAGGCCTTCGTGCCAACCTACACTGAAGACGCCAATTACCAGAACCAGCTTGCCGTCACGGATGGAAATCTGATCACGGCTTCCGGAGCCGGTCCGGTGGACTTTACGCTTGAGATCTTGCGAGCTTTGGATGTTTACACCGAAGAAAAGCGTCAGCATTGGTATAATCTGTTCAAAAACGGAACTACGCCACCGGCAGAGTTCTGGACATAGCTTAGGCGGGGTCCTTAGCGGAGCGAAGTCAGGCGTGCCAGTTTGTCCGGATTTCTTTGGGAGTAAATTCGGGCAATCTTTCCATCTTCAAATTCAAATGAAATCAGGGTTTCAAAGGCCCAATCACCCGAAGGAAGCTTTTTAGAAATCACCACACCCGGACGTCCACTGATCGGGTGCAGTTCCATTTTCATTTCATAAGGCGGCTTCACGCGGGAAGAATAGATACCCGCAAAGAACCGCGCAATATCAAATGGTGTGCGCAGGATGTGCGGAACAGCCGAGATCTTCCCACCACCATCTGCCCAAAATTCAGAACTGTCAGATAAAAGCAGACTAAGTGCTTCAGTATTGCCGGTTCGGGCAGTTTCAAAGAACTGCGAAATCAGCTTTGTGGGATTTGCACCTTCGGCAGATTCAAAGCGCTTCTTATTCGTGGAAATAAACTCTCGCGCTCTTTGCGCGATCTTTCTGCAGGCGGCCTCGGACTTGTTTAAGAACTCAGATATTTCCTTGAATGAGTATTCAAAGATTTCATTCAGCAGATAGACGGCGCGCTCTTCAGGGTTTAAGCGCTCCAGCAATAGCAGAAAGCTTGTGGTCAGGCTCTCTGTTATAATCAGATTCTTGTCGACGGAATCTGCTTCCGGCAAGTTCCAATATTGAAGGCTGTCAGGCACCGCATCCGGAAGCCAGGTTCCGGAATAAGATTCCCGCTGTTTATATGCGGACTTCAGCAGATCCAGCGCGCGGTGCGAACATATCTTGGTCAGCCAGGATTTGTGGCTTTCGATAGTGGAAGGGTCGGTTTTCGCCGCCTCAATAAAGACATCCTGAACCAGGTCTTCGGCTTCAGCCAGACTTCCGGTCATTCTGAAAGTGAATGATATCAAATAGGGACGGTGCTGTGAAAAAGACGGTTCCCATTCTTTAAAATAAAGCGGTGTTTCCATATCGATAAGACGAGTCTAAAAGGCGAAATGTGACAATTCACCTTAAAATATTCAGATCTGTCACAATTTTTAGGCCTCCGTCGTCTTAAGGGTACAAACCCTTTCAAGGAGCCTATATGCACAAAGCAAGAATTCAATTTGCACCCATGATTCAAGATCAGTTCCAAAAGCTCGCGCAAATGAGCCAGTCCGTGGAAGAAACCCTTGGTGAAAGCCTGTTTGGTCTGGTTCATAACCGTGTTTCCCAGATCAACGGCTGTGCCTTCTGTCTGGATATGGATGTGAAAAAAGCCAAAATTCGCGGCGAGCGTGAACTGCGCATGTATCACGTTGCCGTCTGGCGCGATTCTCATCTGTTTACGGATAAGGAAAGAGCCGCTTTGGAATGGAGCGAGGCTGTCACCAAGCTGCATGGGGATAATATCAGTGATGAACTGTATCAGCGTGTTCGTGAACACTTCTCTGAAAAGGAACTGGTTCATCTGACGTTGGGGATCAGCGTGGTGAATGTGTGGAACCGTCTGAATGTGGCTTTCCGCAATCCTGCCGGTTCTGCCGATGCTTTTTTCGGTCTTGATAAGGCGGGTCTATAGTTGAAATTGTTCGATTTGATCATGGGCTTGGAATATTCTAAGTCCATGATTAAATCTCACAGCAATAATTTCCAGGCCGAACATTCCTTTTCGATCAGCTCTGAAGATGAGCTGGTGAAATCGTTCCGTGTGCGTGATCAGAAAAAATTGGTTCTGCCGGGGAATTTGAAGTTCCCGCTGAACATCCGTTCTTACTTCACCTGGAAAGAGTCCTCTGGAGTTTACACCTATCTGGTCATGAAAATGCCCAACTGGGATCTTCCCAAAGGTGTGGCGTTTAAACGAACCGCTTCCAGCGGTGAGCCCACGGGCGGTCTTTGCAACTGGTGCAATGCTTATGGTTCGTCAGAAGAAATCGGCCTGCTTTCGGTCGCGATGAGCGCCAATGTCAGTAACTCCTACATGATCTGTCAGGACCTGCGCTGTATCGAAAAGATTGAAGAAGCGGCAATGCTGGCGGGAAAAGATCCAGAGAAAAATATCACAGAGCTTTACTATAAGATGTCCAAGCTCTTTGAAAATATCAGCAACTATCGCCCGGACTAAGCTTTTAGAATTTCAAAATATCTTTTCAGAGAATCATAAAGGGCATTAAAGGCTTTGGGATCTTCAAGGCCCTTTAACATCCCGTAAAAGCCCTCATGGGCCATCACCACAAAATGCGCCACCTGACGGGTGTTGATGTCGTCACGCAGATAACCTGCTTTTTTGGCGCGCTTGAGTTCCTGATCCATGCCATCAATCCAGTAGTTCAGCGCATCTTGCAGACGCTCTTTAAAGCCAGCATCCACCGGCGCCATTTCCTGCACCAGATTATTTAAAGGACAGCCATAGCGAAGTTCCTGAGGATCTGCCTTACCGATCAGGTTTTTTAACTGAAGCAAGATCCCTTCAAGGGGGTTTTCATAGGTTTTAAGCGGATCAATCCAGCGGGCATAGGTCATGGGCTTGATGACTTCATCCACCAGGGCATAGCCCAGATCCAATTTTGTCGGGAATTGATGGTAAAAGGCCCCTTTGGTCATCGACGTCTTTTTGACAATGTCATCGATGCTAACCCCTTGAAATCCGCGGGTAAAGACCTCCCAAAAAGCCGCATCCAAAATCTCTTTACGGGACTTTTCCAGGTTTCGGGTCTTTTTAATGGGTGCTTTTCGCACCTTTTTTCCTTTTTCCATATAAAGAGTCTAGCAAATAAGACCGATCTTTACAACATACTAAATAGTATGTTAAGGTTTCTCATATAGGAGGTCGTTATGTTGATCAAAGTGGTCGTGGGTATCCTGGTTGTCGTGGCATTGTTCCTGGCCTTTATCGGCACTCGCAAGGGTGAATTCCGCTATGAAGCAAGCGAAGTGATCGCGGCTCCACCGGAAAAGATCTTTCCCTATATTAGTGATTTGAAGCTGGGCGGGGAGTGGTCTCCATTTGAAAAAGTGGATCCGAACATGAAAAAAGAATTTATCGGCGAACCCAACCAAGTGGGCAGCAAGCTGATCTTTGCCGGCAACAAAGACGCGGGTGCAGGCTCGATTGAAATTCTTAAAGTTGTTCCCAATGAACTGGTGCAGCTTCGTCTGGTGATGACGGAGCCTTTGGCTGCTGACAATATTGTGGAATATCGCCTGACGCCCGAGGGACAAGGAACTCGTTTTAGCTGGTCCATGTCCGGCGATGGTGGCTATGTTGGAAAACTTGTTACATTCTTTATCGATTGCGAAAAAATGATCACGGATCAATTCCGCAAAGGCTTTGAAAACCTAAAAACTATCGTGGAAGTAAAATAAGGAGCCGCAGATGAAAGGCGAATTTTGGATCAATCTTCCTTCCAAGGACATTGAAAAGAGCCGAAAGTTTTATACAGAGCTGGGCTTTGAGATGAACACCGCCCACGCAGCCCCGCATATGGTGGGAATGTTCCTGGGCAGTAAAAAAGTTGTACTGAACATCTTTCCGGATGTGATGTTCAAAGAATTTATCGGTGGTTCGGCCGTGACAGAAAGCCATGAATCCGGAGAAGTGCTGTTTTCCTTAGGGGCTGACTCTGTCGAGGAAGTGGATGATTGGGCCAGCCGCGCGGAAAAAGCCGGGGCCAAATCCTTTGGTGATCCCGGAGACAAAGACGGTTGGATGTACGGATGTGGCTTTGCCGATCCGGACGGTCACCGCTGGAATATTTTATTTATGAACATGAGCAAGTTGCCGAAATAGGAGGCCGTTATGAATATTGATCCAAAGCTTGATCTGGTGCTTGAGAGAGTTATTGATTTGACCCCTGAACAGGTATGGAAGGGCTGGACGACTCCAGAGATTCTGACCAAGTGGTTCTGCCCGGAACCTTGGAAAACGATTGAAGCGGAAGTGGACTTGAAGCCAGGTGGGATGTTCCGCACGGTGATGCAATCTCCGGAAGGTGACAAGTACCCGAATGTCGGCTGCTTCCTGGAAGTTGAAAAGAACAAAAAGCTTGTATGGACTGATGTTTTGGCTCCAGGATTCCGCCCGGTTCCGACCGTAGAATCCGGCGCGGGTTTCCCGATGACGGCCTTCATCTTGCTTGAAGAGCATCAGGGAAAAACCAAGTACACAGCGGTCGCTCGCCATCGCAGTGAAGAAGACCTGAAAAAACACGAGGCCATGGGCTTCCACCAAGGCTGGGGCATTTGTGCCGATCAGCTGGTGAAAGTGATGAAGAGTCTTTAAAAAGAAGAAGCGGCTTGTAACAAAGCCGCTTTTTTTATTTCTTCAAGGTCAGGCGCACCGGGCAGTGATCTGAACCCATCACGTCAGGGCAGTGGGCTGCCGCCTTCAGGCGGTCAGAAGCCTCTTTGTTCACCAGGAAATAATCCAAGCGCCATCCGATGTTCTTTTCGCGAACTCCGGGACGGTAGCTCCACCAGGTATAGTGTTCAGGCCCTTGTTCAAACTTTCTGAAACTGTCGACCCATTCAAGCTTGTCCAGGAATCGTGTCATCCACGCGCGCTCTTCGGGAAGGAAACCGGCGTTTTTCATGTTGGTTTTTGGATTTCTAAGATCAATCTCTTTATGAGCGATATTGAAGTCCCCGCAAATGATGACTTCGCGGCCTTTTTTTCTGAGTGCCTGCAGGCGTTTTTCCGCCGCCGCACAGAATTCCAGTTTGAATGGCAAGCGGGTGTGCTCGCGCTGACTGTTGGGCCAGTAGCTGTTTACAACCGTGATCGGGCCAAAATCCGCTTCCAGCCAACGGCCTTCGATATCAAATTTCGGAATGCCCAGGCCAATGCGCACCTCGTCGGGTTCTTTCTTGGAATAAAGCGCCAAGCCGGAATAACCCGCTTTCTCGGCGAATGCCCAAGAAGAATGGTATTTCGCTGGATGATAGAATTCTTCATCCTTTTTGATGGCTTCGTCGGTGATTTTAATTTCCTGCAGGCAGACGATGTCGGCTTTTTCTTTTTCGAACCATTCGCGGAAATTTTTGCGGTGGACCGAGCGCAACCCATTAACATTCCAAGAGATCATTTTCATAAGCCCTACAATAGGGGGTTTTGCCGATGGAGGTCAAGGCCGGTCGAGGGTTGCCGCCGCCCGGGTTTTGATACTATAAATGGCTCAGCTTTCAGGGACATTTAAAGATGAATATGAACGAATTTAACATCGCAGCTCAGGACTTTTTGCAGAGGGTATTCAACAAGTTGGATGCTCAGAATATCCAATTGGATAAGCACTGGTTTATTGATCATCTTTGTTATCGCGTTTCTTCTTTGGAAAACTACAACTCCTTCAAGACACAGTTCGCGTCCTTTGCCGAACTTTTGATTGAAAGCGATGTGAACGGACGCCCTATTGCCACTTACAAATTCGCAGAGCCAATTCGTTTTAGAGATTGGTCCATTCAGGTGGTCGAACTTCCTGCGCCCAAGCCGGGTAAAGTCACTATTGAAGGTTTCGAGCACTTTGAAGTGGTCGCAGATATCGGCTTTGATGAAATCAAGGCTCGCTATCCAAGTGCGGTATTCAGTGAATCGGGTTTAAAAAAAGAATTTAATCCGGAGCTTGAAATTTCCCTGGATGAGCTGGCGATCAAATTTCATCCACTGTCTTTGGAATCCGTCATTCGACTTGAAAAGAACGAAGCCATTCATACGGCTGTGAAAAGTTCAGGTGTTCTGAAGTCCCTGAAGGAACATCAGCCCCTGTTGGTGGGAACTTACCCGCTGGGTATGAATGTTTCCGGATCTGACGTGGATGTTCTGATCAACATTCCAGATCTGACGACAGCCGAGACCTTGTTAAAAAAGCATTTCTCCGGCTTTGAAAACTTCAAGGCCGAAACCCATGCGCAGTATGCTGCGGTGACAGCTTCTTTTGATTTTCAGGGCGTGACCTTTGAGGTCTTTGCTCAAGTGAAGGGCACAGTCAAACAAAACGGCAACCTGCACTTCCTGGTCGAAGAGCGTCTGTTGCATGTGGGTGGATCATTTTTGGCTGAAAAGATTCTGGCTTTGCGTAAGGCCGGGGATAAGACCGAGCCTGCTTTTGCCAAGGCTTTGAATTTGTCAGGAAATCCTTATGACGAGCTTCTGCGATTACAAAAGCTCAGTGAGTCTGAGCTTCGTCAGCTTCTGAAATAAAAGAAAGGCCGTGGGTATTCACGGCCTTTTTCATTCTTACTTTTTTGCCAGTAAGTCTTCCAGTTTGTCGAAGGATCCGGTCCATCCTTGAGTCATTCCGGCGCGGCCCTGAACAAAGGTTGCCAGTTCCTCTTTCGTCCAAGTGCCGTGAGCTTCCCAAGTGACTGTGACCCTGGTTTCATCCGGAGCTTCCTCGGTCAATAGCACTGTGGTCTTCATGGATTCAGGCCACGTCGGTGCCAGCGGGTGACGAGATGGTTTTTCGTCCTTGTCGCAGAACTGCTGCGTGTACACGATGCGGTCCGGGCGACTGATTTCCAGATAGTGAGCGCGGCTATAGAATTCGACGCCCTGTCCGTTGGTCATCATGCAAAGCGTGCTGCCGCCAGTTTTAATATCCGCACGCAGGAACTTCATGGTGAACCCTGTCGGTGGAATCCATTTGGCAAAGTGCTCTGGATTCGTCCACATTTCAAACACCGTGTTGATAGGTGCTTCAAACGAGCGGTTGATCACAAAGGTCTCGTGTCCGGTGGATTCCTTCTCCAGATATTCTGCCAGACGGTCCCAAGTGGAGTTGCCACCTGCAGCTTTGATAAACTTTTTGGTTTCTTGAGCGGCTTCCGGTGTCGGCAAAGTCATGGTCATTTCAAGTTTGGTTTTGCCTTTGACGTCCTGGAATGTCGCCGTCACACGGAACAGAGGAGGCCTGTCATCATTGCCTCCGTGATCGTACACCAGTCGGGAACGTTCTACGACTTCATGATAGATGGTTTTGTTTTCCCAGTTGGTTCCGTCAGGTCCATGCATGGTGTAAGCCCAGTGGCCGCCGGGGCGCAGGTCCTTGCTGTGAGTGGTGATTGTGAATCCTCGCGGACCCCACCATTTGGCGACCTGAGCCGGCTCCGTCCAGGCATCCCACACGGCTTTCACCGGAGCATCGTAAATTCGTGTGATTTTAATTTCGTTGGATTTACTTTTTGCGGCCATGTTTTTTCCCTTTCGGTTTTTCTTTCACAGTGACAGTTTTTAAGTAGGCATCTAAGCGATCAAGACTTTCTTCCCAGAAGATGCGGTATTGCTCCATCCAGTCGGCGACATCTTTCAAACCATCGCCATTCAGTTTGCAGGGGCGCCACTGGGCTTCTTTGGATTTCGTGATCAGACCCGCTTTTTCCAGCACCTTCAGATGTTTGGTGACAGCAGGCAGGCTCATTTCTTTTAAGAAAGGCTTCGCCAAATCCGACACATTGGCTTCACCTTTTGAAAGCTGAGCCAGCATCGCCCGGCGGGTCGGGTCGGCAAGGGCGGCAAAGGTCAGGCTAAGATGGTCTTGCATAATACACCTATCGGTTAATTAACTAATAAGTTAAATATAAACCCGTTCGGCAGGCCTGTCAAATTTGCGATTAAATTAAGCAATTTCAATAAGTTATAAATATCACAAAAACACGTGGCAAAGGCCCGGGTCTGTAATAGAACACTGCCATGGTGAAAGTTTCCCGAATCCTTCATGCCGGCTACGTCTTTGAGTGCGAGGGCATTCGTGTGGCGTTTGATACGATCTTTGAAAATCCATTCAGTCGTAACTGCCATGCTTTTCCTTCCGTAGATTTTGATAAAGATCAGATTCGCGATCTGAAATTTTCAGCCGTCTTTATTTCCCACTATCATGATGATCATTGTTCCTTGGACAGCTTGAATCTGCTTGATCGAAGCACGCCGATTTACATGTACTGTGTTTTTGACGAGATCTTTGATTGGATTCGTCAGCTGGGATTCACCAACGTGAATTCTTTGGCGCTGAATACGTCAGTTAAGATCGGTGAATTTGAAATCATTCCGCGCCGGGCTTTGGATGCAGATGTGGACTCGTTGTTTCAGATCAAGGCCAAGGGTTTAAACATTCTGAACGTCGTGGATTCCTGGATTGATTATGACACCTTGGATTTGTTGCGTGACCAGGCCCCGTGGGATCTGGTGATGTGGCCTTTTCAGACGATGCGTGAAATTGAAGTGATCGCTCCAAGGAATGCTGTTCCGTCGGATGGATTGATCCCGGAAGAGTGGGCCGAGCAGCTAAAGGTGCTCAATCCCCGTGTCGTGATCCCAAGCTCTTGCCAGTTTTCTATGGAAAGCTGGTCTTGGTATAACCATGCATTTTTCCCGGTCTCTTATGCGGCTTTTCAAAATCAGATCAATGCGCTGTTGCCGCAGGCGCAAGTGGTGCGCCTGAATCCGTCATGCAGCATTGTGCTGGAACGTGCGGGGGTTCAATTCTCAGAGCCTTTGCCGTGGATAAGACCTGTGGGGCAGCAGGATGTCGACTATGATTATCAGCCGAACCTGGTTCCGCCAAAAACTTCTGAAGTGGCTAAGCACTTTCCGGCTCTTACGCCCGAACAAGCCCGCAGTGTCTTTGAATACTGTCAGTCCGGGCTTTTAACAAAGTATCGCTCGATGTCGGACCCTGAGGATGTCTACTTTGAAAAGCCTCGTTTGTGGCGTCTTTCCGTCTTTGATCACGAAGGCCAAGGACAGGAATTCTTCTATCAGGTCCATGGGTCCGAGATCGAAAGGCTGACGGAAGCCAAGGGTAACATTGCATGGACGACCGAAGTGTCCCTTTACAAGCTGCACGCGGCTTTGCAGGCGGGCGAGACTTTAACATCCATGTACATGCGGATTAATGATTTTGATTTTGTCGCCGAACTAAATTCAGTGGTGTCCGAAGTGGACGTCGTTGAAGACCCGTTGATACGTTGCCTGTTCAACGGCGTTTTCGGAGCTTACCAGCTGGCGCAACTTCGCCGTCTGACAGGTTGTCAGAGAGCAGCGCTTTAATCTGTTCTATCCATTGACTGATGTTTACAGCAATTCTAAAACTGATATGTGCTTAAACGTCTGATAACCTCTTTTATTTTTTTGCTGGCGCTGCAACCCTGTTGGGGTGGTCCGCTGGGAACCATTCCAACAATTGAAGAAGACAATCTGCGACTGATCTTTGATTTCCGTTCGGATCTTTGGTCTTCACCTTACACCTACAAAGATTCGCCGGTGCGGATCGTGGGCGCCGACCTTTTGATTCCGATATATAAAAGCGAAACCTGGAGTGCGTCTGCGCGTATCTTTGACGAGAACCTTCAGCTGGGGCGGGCGCAGTTTAATCTCGGTGGCGAAAACATCTTTATCGGGACGGCTCTGCAGAATCAGGGCATGGGCTTTGGTGTGCGAAAAGTTTTCGCCAGCGGCAGTATGATGAGTGTTTTTGCCTCTTATGCCACCGCGAGCGATGTTCCCTGGGGTGCCCCACGCAATGACTACTTTGACGGGACGATTTCCTACCGAATGGTGACAGGCAAAGACTATCATTGGATCTTTGCGGTGAATCAGTCGGACAATCGTGGGATTTACAATGGCATGCCGTATCCGTTCATTGGGGTGGTCCAGGATATCTGGCCGGGCTTTCGTTTCAGTTTGGGGCTGCCTTTCCTGATGCTGGAATGGGGGGCTGGTGAAGAGTGGGTGACAAACTTCAGCCTGACTCCATTTGGCGTTAGATTGGCTACCAGCAAGCAGATGGATCATGGTTTCGTCTTCCAGGCCAGGACCGCACTGACGGTGCGGTCCTATATGTTTGACACTCGCAAAGACAACGCCGACCGCTTGTACTATCAAGAGATCTTCGCCGAAGGAGCCTTGAAAAAGTTCGTGACCCCTCAGACCGGTATTTCTTTTGCTTTGGGGGCGGCGGTGGATCGTCGTTTGTATGAATCCGAACGTATTTATGTTCCAAATTCGAAAGTGACCACGATCAAAAATGACTTCTATGGCCGTCTGGGCGTGGAGTTCAGATTATGATGAAGTGGGCATTCTATCTTTCCGCATTTGTCCTGACCAGTTCCTGCGCGCCGTTCGTGGATTCACCTTTTTCGGACAATCTGCTGCGCCCTGAGCGTAATTTGAACGAAGTCGCCATCAGTCGCTTGGGGGACATCGAGGGCGACGGAGTCATTCGCATCGGTGTTTACTCTGATTCGCATCAGAACTACAAGGCTACGGACAAAATGGCCTATCAGATGAATCAGGCCACCGATCTTGATTTTGTAGCAGGTTTGGGGGATTTCACCAACTCGTCCTACAATCTGGAATACGATGAATTTATCGAAGCCATCGGCCGTCTGGATCAGATCAACATCAATGCGGTGGGGAATCACGATTCTATCGGTGCGGGACCGAAGCTATATCGCAAGGCTTTTGGTAAATCTAATTTCTATTTCGAGTCGGCGACCTACCGCTATATCTTCTTTAATTCCAACAATCTGGAAAATCCGGGGGAATTTGACCCGCAGTGGTTGAAAGACCGCGTGGATGAAACCGGCAAAAACATCATGATCTTTTCGCATGTGCAGTTGCGCGATAACGAGCGCTACTTCAATGACGATGCCACAATTCTGGGTTACGTGATCGAACATCCAAGGGTGAAGGTGATCTTTAACGGCCACAATCACGTGTATGATCTGTCGAAAGATCATGACACCATCATGATGCAATGTGGGCGGGTTGCGGGTGATGACGGCACCCACTGGCTGACGATCACCGTGCAGGCCGGGCAGTTTTGTGTAAAACGTATGGATACAGGAGTAACCACATGCGAAAACATCAAATAGCTCTTTTCGCTCTGATGTTGATGCTGGGTCTTTCGGCGCAAGCCGGGGATTGGCGTGCGGTGGTGGAGCGAGCTGGATTCATGGGTACAGTGGCTGCGGGCTTCAGTTACGAGTGGGAACCTGAGCATGCGGTGGATCTTTCTTTGGGGGCTTACCCGATGGATGATCAAACTTATTACCAGACGAATTTTGTCTATCGGTATTCCCGCTGGAACAGTCCGGTGGGCGAAGACATGTGGCGGCCTTTGCAGTTTGGCTTCTTCATGGCGTATTCTCTGGATCAGGAGCATTACTTTATGAAGTCACCGGATAAATATCCGTATCCGAAATACTATGACTGGACGGCACTTCGTTATGGGTTGGAGTTTGGCACGACTTACACGTTCATGCCCAGTCGGTTCGGGTTGGCCTATCGTCTCCGAATCTTTGATAACGGGGTGATTGCGATCTTCAACAACTCCAATCGTGATCTGCAGTACTATATTTCTTCCGGATTCTCGCTTCAGTATTTGTTTTAAAAATAATGGCTGAAAGGTCGACAGATTTATTGTCTTTCCTGCCGGACGGCCTGTTTTAAAACGAGATTCGTAGGAAGTGCCTCTATTGCGGCAACATTTAACCCTTTTCGCCCGTAAAATTTGTCAGAATAGATCCAGGAGATTCCTCATGGATCAAAGATCAGCGCCAGTTCTTGGTGCCATTGACGATTGTATCGAAAAATTCGCCGCAGACAGAAAGCGGCACATTGCCCCCTTCATTGAACGACACTTCTCGGTTTCTGAGGCCATCCAGATTCAGAAAAGGCACCTGCCGCTTGATTTGCTGCTAAGTCCGGTGAATGCACTTTGGTCAATTCCGTACCTGATGTTAAAAAAGGCCGTGGAAACTTCTGATAAGATGGGCTGGCCGGCTTTGAATCCCATTATAGATTTTCTGCCGGCAAGCTTTAAGACGGGTTATCAAAAAGACATTGAAAAGCTGATTGCGACCGAACTTGTGGGCGAAGGCATTCTGATGGATTACGTGCGCAAAGATCCCGTCCTGGGGCCTATGGTGGCATCCGGTGCCGTTGAGCTGAATCGGCGAAAGATTCACAGCGAAGTGCTGAAAGAGATCGAAAAGTATACTTCCAGTCAGGCCATGATCAATGATATCTGCAGTTCCCTGCTAACACTTGCGGCGGGATGGGKTTACTTTGGAGATAAGTCTCTGGGGGTTGTGGGACTTGGCAGCCGTATTGCCGGTAAACTGGCTCGTGAAAAAGCGTCTTCGAATTTCTTCCTAGGCGAAAAAGTGGGCTCGGTGTTTTACGGAGTATTTCCTCCGGCACCCACAAACACGCAGGTAGTGATGGCGACCCTGGCGGTGGGAACACTGCTGACTGTCTGCAGTTTGCTTGTCAGCGTTTTAAGTGATCCGGCCCGCAAGCGGTTTGGACTGCACGACAAGAAGCTTCATGCGCTGGTGGACAATCTTGAAGAGAAACTTTTTATCGCCCTGAAGAAAGACCTGAAGAATCATCTCCGGCAGCCCGCTGCCATGAAGCAGGCCGGTTGATCAGAAATTTTTTTTGTGTTCGATGATCAGGCAGCGGTTGGAAACAACTTTGATGCCGGCTTTTTCGGCGCGCGCTTCCGCTGTAGGATTGGAAATGCCCAGCTGCAGCCACAGCACTTCCACACCACCCACGTCCAGGGCCTCATCCACGACTTCATCAATGCGGTCCGAACTGCGAAACACGTCGACAAACCTGCGGTATTCAGCGGGAACTTCCGCCAGACTGCTATAGATTTTGAATCCGCCGGCTTCATGTTTTTTGGGATAAGTGCCCACCATATCCCAGCCGTGATCACGCATATACGCGGGAACGTAGTGACTTGCTTTGGTGGCATCGGGGCTTAACCCGTACACAGAGAATTTTTTGTACTTTTCCAGCAGGGCTTTGAATTCGCTGTCTTTGACATTCATAAGGTCACCTCGGTTTGTATTTCCATGTTCAACGAGGGCAATCTTAAGTGCAAGCATTCAAAGGGAATTTCGTGCAGTGACAACGCAAATCTCTTTATGAACTTTGTTTTAAGCAAACATCTTCATTAAGTTTATCGATTTTTAAAATGAACTTCCCTGAGCTACATTGAATTCATCAGGAGGCAGAAAATATGAAATGTC
This sequence comes from Bdellovibrio bacteriovorus, assembly GCF_048286975.1. Lineage (GTDB taxonomy): Bacteria > Bdellovibrionota > Bdellovibrionia > Bdellovibrionales > Bdellovibrionaceae > Bdellovibrio > Bdellovibrio bacteriovorus_H. The sequence continues at coordinate 1,053,317 of NZ_JBLVRT010000001.1, forward strand.
CAAACTGCAAAGAACCAAATCTGGTGATCTCAGAACGCAAAGGTATCGAAATTGACTATTGTCCTGAATGCCGTGGCATCTGGCTGGATCGTGGCGAGCTTGATAAGATCATCGAAAGATCCGCAGAATACGATGCTGCTCCAAAACGTGAAGAGGCTGTTCAGCAACAACAACCTCAGTATCAGCCGCAGCATCACCAGCAGCAGCCATATCAGTATCAGAAACCTTATAAACGCAGAAAATCATTCCTGGAAGAACTGTTCGACTAGGACTTCTTTTCCGTCAGGAAATAACCAAAGGCGAGGGCTGGCATCAGAAACCCCACCCACGATGTCAGCTCCCAGCCGCCACGGGCGTAAGCCCACGCACCTAAAGTAGAACCAACCGCTCCTCCCACAAAGATCGTCGCAATAAAGAGCCCATTCAAACGACTGCGGTATTCCGCCTTCAGCGAAAAGATCGCACGTTGACCCATCACCAAATTCGCGGTGATGCCTGCATCCAGCAAGATGGCTGAAATCACCAGCGCCGCCAAGGCTCCGGTAGAGCCACCTTCAAAGAAATGACTTAGCAGAAATGAAAAGGCCGAGATGATCATCGCCATCATCGTGGCAATACGGCTGTGACCTTTGTCGGCGGCTTTCCCGGCAATCGGCGCAATCACAGCGCCAGAAACTCCGACCAGCGCAAAAATCGCAATCGCGGATTGGGACAGGTTGAATTTCGGCCCTGCCAGCAACAACGGACTTGCCGTCCAGAACAGACAGAATGCCCCGAACATGAAAGCCTGATAAGCGCCTCGACGACGCACCACCGGTGTTTCTACAAACAGACGGCCCATGGATTTCAGCAAATCAAAATAGTGCAGATTCTTGTTTTCCGGATGACGTTCCGGCATCACTTTGTAAAGCACCACCGCAAGAACCGCCATCAGCACGGCGGAAAGAACAAATACGGCATGCCACGAAAATAGGTCTGTTAACAGGCTTGAGACCGGACGGGACAGCATAATCCCGATCATCAGTCCGCTCATCAGACTGCCGACGACCTGGCCGCGTTTCACCTCGGGGGCAAAGTGTGCGGTGTAAGGCACAAGGATTTGCACCGTCGAAGCACCAAGGCCGGTGGCAAAGGCGGCGATAAAGTACGGTGTCAATTGGGAGGCAAAGGCCAGGCCTAGGACGCCCAGTACTGCGATACCAATCATGGTCAGAACCAGACGGCGATTTTCGATGATGTCACCCAAGGGAACAATCAGCAAAACTCCCAGTCCATATCCGATCTGAGTCAGTGTTACGACAAGACCGGCAGCACTGGGATCCAGGCCCAGTGCCTGACTGATCATGGCCGTGATAGGTTGAGCATAGTATAAGTTGGCAACGATGATTCCGACGGCAGCCATCAGAAGCAGGACCAAACCGCGAGTTAAAGTGGGGTGAGCAGTGTCCGTTTTCATATTCCCGAAGCTACGCCTGCCCATGTCTTTGCGCAAGTACAGTGATGAAAGCTGACGTGGACTCATCATTCGTTAAGGAATCCTAAATGGATTGTTGATCTCCAGTCAAAGATCAATTGCGGTTTTAGGTCTAAATCAGAAACAGTGAAAATGCTAAATTAGCCTTATCAAAGTGTCTTTTTGAAGAGGAGAACCTAATGAAAATACCACAAATCGGACTTGGAACCTTTCGCCTTAAAGGGACTGACGCTGAAAACTCAGTAAGAATGGGGCTTGAGCTGGGCTATCGCCATATCGACACGGCTCAGATCTATGACAATGAAGCCGAGGTGGGAAAGGTGCTGACGGAAAGTAAGATTCCCCGCGCAGATGTTTTTCTGACCACCAAAATCTGGACAGAGAATTTGTCCAAAGAACGTCTGATTCCTAGCTTGAAAGAAAGTCTTCAGAAGCTGCAAACCGATTATGTGGATTTGGTATTGATTCACTGGCCTTCCCCAGAAGGAAAGGTTCCGCTGGCGGAGACTCTCGAAGCTTTGATGCAGGCTAAATCCCTGGGACTGACCAAAGAGATCGGGGTGTCCAATTTCCCGGTCAGTGAAATGAAGAAAGCCGTTGAAATCGTGGGCGCTAAAAATATTTTCACCAATCAGATCGAGGTTCACCCATATTTGCAAAACCGCAAGCTGGTGGATTATTTGAAGTCAGTGGGTGTGACGGTCACGGCTTATATGCCGCTGGCTTATGGAAAAGTCATGAAAGATGAGGTGCTGCTGAAAATCGCAAGCAGACACAGTGTAACTCCGGCCGATGTGGTTTTGTCCTGGTTGATGGATCAGGACATGGTGGTGATTCCTTCCTCCACCAAGAAACAGAACCTGCAGAAAAACCTGCAAGCCCATCGTGGTCTTTTAAGTGCCGAGGAAAAAGAACTGATTGCCGGCCTGAATTCGGGTGAACGACTGGCGAATCCGGCATTTGCGCCAGTGTGGGATTGATTCTGAATCTTGCTGCGTCTACATGATCCGCAGAAGATCTTCCAGGCGGTCATAGCTTTCGCTCAGTCCGCGGTGCATGCCGGACTGTAAGACCATGTCGCGCGCAGCTTTGGATTCATAGCGCAATACCACTGTGTGCAGTGTGGTTTTGCCGTCTTCGGTCAGTGAAAGATCGTTCAACCCTTCGCCCGGATACCATGGCTCGTCGAACAGTTCGGTGGTCTGCAGGTGATCCGGGCGATGGATTTCTTTCACCACTCCGTGCATTCCCATTTCACGGCCATCCTCATGGCGCCACATATAGTGATATTCACCGCCAGGCTTGGGGTCCAGAGTGCACACGGGCAGAGTCCAGCCCTTGGGGCCCAGCAGCCATCGCTTCAAGTATTCTGGCTTGGTATAGGCATCAAAGATCTTTTCTTTAGAGGCTTTGAAAGTGCGGGTGATGACAATATTGCGGTCTCCCGCAGGGACGACTTTCAGATCGTTCATGCATCCTCCTATTTCGGCGGCTCTTCGCCAGAATAGCTGACAACTTCCCAGACATGTCCGTCCAGATCCTCAAAACTGCGGCTGTACATAAAACCATAGTCCGTTGGCGGGCGTGGGGACAGGCCTCCGGCTTTTTTGGCTTTGTCGATCAGCGTTTCCACTTGCTCCTTGGAATCGACCGAAAAGCAGGTGATGACCTCTATGTTCTTGCGGGCATCCAAGATGGTTTTGTCGGTGAAGGTCTGGAAGAAATTTTCATCCAGAAGCATGGCAAAGATATTTTTGCCCATCACCATGCAGGCGGCACTGTCATTGGTGAATTTCATGTTGTATTCAAAGCCGAGCTTGCTGAAAAACTCCATGGATCTTTTCAGATTCTTGACAGGAAGATTCACGTAGATTTGATTTACCATTCATTTCTCCTTCCAGAAGGGGCCCTGTTCCATATATTGTTAATAACGAAGAAATAAGTCTCAAGTGAACGTGAAGGAATACATAAAAACACACCTAGGAGGGATCACATGGCAAAATACGTGGATGGATTTGTACTGACAGTTCCCAAGAAGAATATGGCGCAGTATCGCAAGATGGCGATGCAGGCCTCTAAAATCTTTTTGAAGCACGGGGCCCTGGAATACAAAGAATGTGTCGGGGATGATATGAATATCGATTGGGCGCTGCCGTTTCCGAAGCTGACAAAGGCCAAATCCGATGAGGTGATTGTGTTTTCCTGGATCACTTACAAATCCCGTGCGGCCCGGGATCGCGCGAACAAAGCCATGATGAACGATCCGAAAATGAAAGAAATGAGTCCGGAAAAGATGCCCTTTAATATGAAGCGCATGGCCTACGGTGGATTCAAAACGATCGTAGATAAATAGGCTCGGGAAGGTTATGAAATCATTTGGAATTATAGTTGGCTCGTTGGTCGCATTGATTCTGGCTTTGGGGCTTATGGCGCCGAAGGATTTTAAGGTCAGCCGTGATATCATCATCGACAGGCCGCAAGCGGATGTTTATGCTTATGTGAAGCAGCTGAAACACCAGAATCTTTGGAATTCCTGGTTCTTGAAAGATCCCAAAGTCAAAATGGACTACAAGGGTGAAGACGGAACCGTGGGTTTCATCGTGTCCTGGGAAAGTGCCATCAAAGAAGTGGGCGTGGGCGAGCAGGAGATTAAAAGTCTTGTCGAGAACAACCGCGTGGACACCGAGATCCGCTTCAAAATTCCGATGGAAGCCAGCTTTGATTCCTATGTGACTATGGAATCCGTGGATGCTGCTCAAACTCGGGTGACCATGGGCATGCACGATGAGATGTCCATTCCGATGAATGTGATGAGTTTCCTGTTTAATAAGATTTTTGGCGGCGAAGAGCATATCATCCGGGATATGGATCAAAGCCTGATAAATCTTAAGACACAGCTTGAGCAGAAATAAGGAGAGATTATGCGATCTAAATTGGCAACAGGTTCCCGATATTTACTGGGTTTGATTTACTTTGTGTTTGGCTTGAACGGCTTTTTGCAGTTCATCCCGGCCCCGCCAACAATGCCTGAGGGGGCTATGGCCTTTATGGGTGGAATGATGGCAGCGCCGTACTTCTTCCCGGTATTGAAGGGAACAGAAGTGATTTGCGGGGCTTTGTTGCTCAGTGGATTTGCGGTGCCGCTGGCGTTGGTGATTCTTGCGCCGATCACCTTGCAGATTTTCCTGTTCCATTCCTTCCTGACTCCTGGTCTTGAGAACGTCGTCATGCCCGTTGTGATGATTGCTTTGCATGTGCTGGCCGCGACGGGATACTGGAACCTTTACAAGCCGTTGTTTAAAAGAGGCTGAGGTCGTGGCGGGGTCTTCCCCGTCAGACGCAGCACTTCTTTGACAATGCTTTTAATTGGACTGGGTTTGCTTAAGTGCTGCTGGAATCCGGACTCCAGCGCCTTTCTGATATCTTCAGTGCTGGTATAGGCTGAAAGAGCTATTGCCGGCAGGTGACGATTTCGCGGGCCTTCCCAGTCTCGCAACGCGCGAATCAGTTCATAGCCGTCCATTTCGGGCATCCCGATATCAGAAATCAGAATGTCAAATTCGCCTTCCTTCAAAAGAGAAAGTGCCTGCTTCGGCAAAGACGTGTCCGTCACCAAAGCTCCTTCTCGCTGCAGCAGACGTTTTATCAGCACCAGTGTGTCTTCCGAGTCATCCACCAGAAATACCCGCAGACCTGCCAAAGAGCCCTTTTCGTCTTCGTCGGCGAACTGAAGATTCTCGGTGTTTCCAATGAGGTTCAGTGTGGGAGCCAGTGCGGTTTCAGTCGTAACGAGCGGCAATTGGAAAGTAAAGGTGGCACCCCGGTTTTTTCCCGCGCTGCTGACCTCAATACTTCCACCATGAAGTTCGCTCATGTGTTTGGCGATGGAAAGGCCCAGTCCCAAACCCATTCGCTTGCGGTTCATGCCGGAATCCTCCTGCCAGAACTTTTCAAATATGTAGGGAAGATTTTCTTTTTCGATGCCCTGGCCAGAATCTTTTACTGAAACACTGAAGTGTGAGTCGTTCTTTTTGCAGGTTACGTGAATATGACCGCCGTGAGGTGTGAATTTGATCGCGTTGGACAAAAGATTCCAAAGGATCTGCCGGAACCGGTCGGGATCCACCACCACCGGTGTCGCGGCCTCACTGCTGGTGAGCTGGACAGAAATTCCCTTTGCATGGGAGGCGGTTTCAAGGGACTCCATTACTGACTGAATAAGATCCTGAACAATGACTTTCTTCAAGATCAATTTGGTTTTTCCGGTTGTGAGGCGCGAGATTTCCAGTGTGTCAGAGACCAGGCGTATTTCGTGATTCAGATTTCGTTCAATAGCATCCAGTGCATCGAAGTACTCTGGCGAGGTGGGATCGGAACCTTTCAATAGATCCAGCCCTCCTTTGATGATATTCAGTGGCGTGCGCAGTTCGTGAGACAGGGTCGCAAGAAAGTCATCTTTCTTTCTGTGGGCGGTGTGAAGCTGCTGAATCCGTTCTTCGAGCTCTTTGTGAAGGGCATTGCGGCTCATTGCGATCGAAAGCGTGTTCACCAGTGATTGGATGAACCGCACTTCCTCTTCAGAAAAATGACGGATGGCCCTGTTCATCAGCAAAAGAAGCCCAAACTGCTGGTTTTTTTCAAGTCCCTGCACCGGGACGATTAAACAGGAGTTAAAGCCCTCTTCGCGCAAGTCCCGATAAGGGGACAGCTTCATCGCCAGGTCGCCGTCCAGTAAAAGCTTCGGTCCCCGCAGATTCCAAAAGGCTGATCTGGCGAATTCCTCCGACATTTTTTCAGAGTCACGACGGATCATTTCGACAGCTGAAAGCGTAAGACACTTCAGTGCGCTTTGCCTTAAGTGTTCAATCATTTGTTCGGGATAGACTTCGCTCATGACGAACTTTGAGAAATCAAAAAGAGTCTGCATTTGTTCGAACTGTCGCCGCATTAACACTTCGGCGTGCTTCCTTTCGGTAGCGGCATAGATTCCGCGCACCAGTGTTTCTGAAGACAGCTCGGACTTGCAGAGGTAGTCCTGGGCGCCTTCATGCACTTTTCTTAAGGCAAATTCCCGGTCCTCCAGGGCGGACAAGATGATGATGGGTGCATCGGGCAGGATGGCCTGCATGCGTGGCAGGGTTTCATTCAGATCGCTGTCGGGAAGGCGCAGATCGAGCAGAACGAGATCATAGTGCTTATCGTTTATCAGCTGAAGGGCGGTCTTAAACATCGCGGCGCGATCCAGAGTGATTTCGGGAACATCCTTCACGCGACGAAGATAGCGCGAGATAATGAAGGCGTGTTCGTCGTTGTCTTCCAGCAGAAGGATGTTCAACGGTTTTAGCGGTGACATCACGTCTCCTTTTCAGCGGCGGACTCCATCTTGGAGGTGTTGCGATTCCATATTCCCCAATAGGTGGCCATGCTTTCGACCATTTTTTTCAAATCATCGGCCTGCAAGGGCTTTACCAGATAGCTGTTGGCATGCAGGTCATAAGCCTTCAGTTTGTCGGTTTCGGCGTCCGATGTTGTCAGCACTATGATGGGGATCTTGCGAAGGTTTGCGTCGTCTTTGACTTCAGAAAGGACTTCGTGTCCATCCAGGCGGGGCAGCTTCAGGTCTAGCAGAATGATGTCAGGACTTTCCCGTTTTTCATAGGGCGTCTGACCGCGCAGGTATTGAAGAGCCTGTACGCCATCGCTGACCCGGTCCACCTTGTTAACAAAGGATTCTTTCTTCAGGTTTCTCATGACGATCAGGGCGTGATCGTCATTGTCTTCAACCAGAAGGATTCTTAAAGGATGTTTTTCATCATGACTTGGTTGCATCGAAGACTCCTCGCTCAGTGAAGAACTTTGGGAATGCCAGCCAGAATGTGGCCCCTTCGTTTTCCCGCGACTCCACCCAAGCGCGACCGCCGTGCAATTGCATGATTCTTTGCACGATCGTCAGGCCCACACCCGTTCCTTCTTTTGAATTGTCCAGACGCTGAAACAGTCCGAATATTTTACGATGATAGGCCGGAGCAATGCCCAGGCCGTTGTCTTTGATCCCCACCAGCATTTCCGTCGGCGCATCCTTGGTCAGGACCTGGATCTGTGGATTGGGATTGTCGGTTCCGTATTTGAGGGCATTGGTGATCAGATTTTCCACAACCTGATAAAGTCTTCGGCGGTCACCGATCACTTTCGGGAGCTCCGCGGGAATCTGGACATCTATTTTGCGGTCGGCGAATCGGTTCGAGAAATTTTCCATAATTTCATTCAGGATGTCATTCATGTTGACGTCACTTAAGTTAAGCTCCATGCGACCGGCCCGGCTCAGCTGCAGCAGATCGTTGATAAGCTCCTGCATGCGCTTGTGCGCCTTTTCCAAACGATCGATAGAGTCAGCGACATCATCCATGTTGCCGTTTTTGATATCGTCCTTGATGAATTCAATGAAAGAAGAGCTGGTCACCAGGGGCGATTTCAAATCGTGGGAAACGGTGTACACGAATTGCTCCATCTCCTGATTCTTTTGTTGGAGTTCGTCGTAAGCGTGCTTAAGGCGTGTCTCGATGATTTTTCGTTCGGTGATGTCGACGATAGAGGCAATGGCATAGTTGATGTTGTCAATAGAGATGTGATTTAGGCCAATCTCGACTGGAATCTCTTTACCATCTTTACAAACTCCTGACAGGTCTCGCCCGGCACCCATTTGCCGCTTGGTGGGATTTTGCATAAAGCTGTCGCGGTGTTTGGGATGTTGTGAGCGGGCGCCCATGGGAACAAGTTGGTCAATCGGTGAGCCTTTGAGCTCTCCGGGATTGTAGCCAAACATTTTTTCCATTTCTCCATTGCAGAGAACAACGAACCCCGATTTGTTGACCATGACGATTCCGGTAGGCAAAGACTCGATGATAGTTTTGAATTTATACTCATGTTCGAAGGCTACGGTTTCCACAGATTCCTCCATTATTTGTACTCACATGTAATTTTGTTTATACAATCTGGGTGGGGGCAATATGTTTAATGGCAGCTGTTTGTTCGCATGTAAATTTTCTTTGGCAGCTCTTGGTGATTCATTTTGGCAAAGCAGATGATTCAACTTTCTCTTTCGTTTAATTTCGCTACCTTCTGGCTGTGAAAGAACTTTCACCAACGCAGGATTCAAGGAGGATGATATGCGTTTATCGAAATTAGCACTGACTTTGTTTTTAGCCACAGTCACATCACTGACAGCAAAAGGCTTCGTGATGACAGATTCGCAATACGGGCCTGAGCACGATGATCCACAACCGCCCGGTTGGTCCGCCTGGTCAAGCCTTGGTGGCGTGGGCACTTCGGATCCAGCGACTTGTTCCCGCAGTAATTTCCGCACGTCTCTTTTCGTGCGCGGAACTGACAATGCTCTTTGGTACCGTCAGTGGAACGGAACCAGCTGGGGCTCTTGGACTTCGTTGGGTGGCTTCCTTACTTCATCACCCGCGGCCGCTTGTTGGGGGCCGAACCGCATTGATGTCTTCGTGCGTGGCGGGGACAACGCCCTTTGGCAGCGTACGTTCCGAAACGGCTCCTGGCAGCCTTGGGTTTCGCTCGGGGGCTTTTTGACGTCAGGCCCCGCTGCAGCCACGTGGTCTGGCGGACGGCTTGATGTGTTCGTTCGTGGCGGAGACAATGCTCTCTGGCACAAGTGGTTCACTGGCGGAGCTTGGTCCGGCTGGGAGTCCTTGGGAGGAGTTCTGACTTCAGATCCTGCAGCAGTATCGTGGGCAAGTGGTCGTTTGGATGTATTTGTGCGCGGAACAGACAACGCTCTTTGGCACATCTGGTATTGGGGAGGCTGGTCCGGTTGGGAATCGCTGGGTGGAGTTTTAACTTCATCACCAGGGGTGTCTTCCTGGGGCAATGGTCGCCTTGATGTGTATGTGCGAGGCACTGACAACGCCCTCTGGCACAAGTGGTACAGTGGCGGTTGGTCAGACTGGGAATCTTTGGGAGGTGTCTTGACCTCCGGACCTGATGCGACATCGTCGGCGCGAAATCGAACGCTGGTGTTTGTGAAAGGCACAGACAATGCGATCTGGTATCGCTCTTGGAAGCAGTAGAAATAAAAAAAGCCGGGTTTTAGACCCGGCTTTTTTCTTATTGTCCTGGCATCACATAAAGCAGGTTTGCCCCCGGGCCCAGAGGAAGTCCCAGCCAGATCCAGGCAAACAGCAACAGCGACCAGAAGATCGTGAAGGCAATTGAATACGGCAGCATCAGGGCAATCAAAGTTCCCAGACGCGCTTTTGGATCATACTTATTCGCAAACGCCAGAATCAGCGGGAAGTACGGCATCAATGGGGAAATAATATTCACCACGGAATCAGCCACACGGTAAGAAGCCTGCGTCAGTTCCGGCGCAATTCCCAAAAGCATGAACATCGGCACAAACACCGGCGCCATCAGCGCCCATTTTGCTGAAGCACTTCCCAGGAACAGATCCACCACACAAGTCAGAATGATGAAACCAATCATCAGTGGGATGGCGCTTAGATTCATGTCCTTCAAAAGTTCAGAACCCTTCACCGCCAGAATCAATCCGACGTTGGAGGAATTGAACAAAGAAATAAACTGAGCCGCAAAGAAAACCATGACCAGGTACGGAGCCATTGTCACCATGGCGTCTTGCATGGCATTGGTCACATCACTTTGGGATTTGAAAGTTTTAGCCGCAAAGCCGTAAGCCACACCGGTGAAGGCCGCAAGGAAGAACACCATCGGGATGATGCCTTTCAAGAACGGAGAATCCAGCAAAGAGCCATTGGCAGGATTTCTGAGGAAGCCGGTTTCAGGAACCGTGCCCCACAAAACCACCAGCACAAAGATCGCAAAGACCACACCGGCCCAGAGCAGACCTTTTCTTTCGTAAGCATTCAAAGGCTCGGGTGCCGTGCGCTCGGCTGTGCCTTTGTATTCACCCAGGAACGGTAAAGTGATCTTTTTTGCCACCAAAGTTCCGATGGTAATGATCAGAATGGATGAAACCGACATGAAGTACCAGTTCACCACCGGGGTCACTGTGTAGGCCGGATCAATAATACGAGCGGCCTCTTGGGAAAGGCCGGACAATACGGGATCGGCCACACTCAGCATGAAGTTCGCGGCAAAGCCTCCGGACACGCCGGCAAAACAGATGGCCAGGCCCGCCAAAGGATTTAAACCCGCACTATGGAACGCCATCGCCGAAAGCGGAATCAGCAGCACATAGCCGATATCACCCGCGGTGTGGGACATGATTCCCGCCAGCAACACAGCCGGAACCAGAAGCTGACGCGGGGATTTAATCACCAGCAATCGCAGCAGGGCCCCCAGCAGTCCGCTTTTTTCCGTCAGGCTGAAGCCCAGCATCGCCACCAGCACTGTTCCCAGCGGAGCAAAGCCGGTGAAGTTCTTCAGCATGTCGGTCAAAACCATGTGCAGACCAGTCACTGACATCAGATTCACCGCCGTGATGGTTTCTTTTTTGACCGGATGAACGGCCTCAATGCCCAATCCACTGATGACCGCAGACAGCAGAACCACCAAAATTGTTAACAACAAGAACATCAGAGCCGGCTGTGGCAGGGCATTCCCTGCGCGTTCCACCTTTAGCAGAAAGCGATACAACGGTCCGGACTCTACAGAGTTATCAGTGCTCGACATGTGGAAACTCCCCCTCAAGCGAATATCTTTTAATATTTGTAAGTACTTGTCACATATTAAAGACAAAGTAAGATGAGTTATGAGCGAAGTATTTTCAGAGAGGGTTCTTAAGCTGATCAAAATGATCCCGGAAGGGAAAGTGGCCACCTATGGACAGATCGCGGCCTTGGCGGGGAAGCCTCAGGGGTCCCGCGGGGTGGCGTGGCTGCTGCATTCATGTTCTGAAAGTCACAAACTTCCGTGGCAGCGGGTTCTGAATTCGAAAGGAAAGATTTCTTTTCCGCCGGGGACGAAATCCTATCGGCAGCAAAAGAAGCTTTTGACGTCAGAGGGGGTGCGGTTCGGCGCAGGGGACGCGATTGATATGTCCGTCTTCCAGTGGAAGAAAAAAGCCAGGGCAATGAAAGGTACGGCCAAAAAGCCACAGATGTTTGGATAGAGTGGGGTCTGCGGCCGATTTGAAAATCCCGGTGGAAAGCTATTGTTTGTGATAGTTCCAGTCGAATCTGTCCTGAAGCTGTGATAGCTTGGGGGCATGAGTTCAATTTGTTGTGTATGCCAAAAGCCCAAAGCCACGCTTCTGTGTGGCTGTTGCAAAGAAGCGGTCTGTAAGAACTGTGCTCAGTTTCTGGAAGAGGGTCGCTTTTCCTTTATGACGAAGGTTCCTGAATTACTTTCCCACGGGGCTTATTGTACGCCGTGTTTTGATTTTAAAGTGATGCCGGAAGTGGATGCTTACGATGCGGATGTCAAAGCCGCTCGCAATATCGCGGTTTTTTTCAAGGATCAAAGCAAAGAGACGCGTCTTTTGAAGCGCACTGAAAAGCCTTTTAAGATTGTGGATTGCGAAGATCGTGACGAGACATTGTTGCGACTGGCGTACTTTGCCGTTCAGGCGAAGTTCAATGCGATCATTGATGTGGAAATCACCTCAAAGAAAGTCCGTAACGGCGCCTATCAGACTCATCTTTGGAGTGGCACTGCCATCCCCACCAATTACACTCCCAGACGCTAGTGATTGCATAGCCCCGTCCTGGTTTGAACGGGGCCCTTGCCCAGAACGCTCCATTGCAACGTGCTTTACTGAACAGTAATCCACACATTTGATTTTCCGTAGCTGCGCACCAGCCGGTTGAAAACATATCCGTTATCTGGATGCATGCGAATGCAACCGTGGGATGCACGTGTGCCTAACTTAGACCAGTTGCCTTGAGGTGTGCCATGCAGGGCAAAACCTCCACTGATAAAGACGGCATAAGGCATATTGCCCAGACCTTTATAGTCGCCGCCGGGGAACTTGCTGGAGCTGTAGCGGTCGTAGATACGGCCATTCGGATGTTTGTCAAAGTTAGGGGTGCCATATCCCGACATGCCTGTCGATACCAGCCATGAACCGCGCAGAGATCCGTTCACGTACAGATACATGCGCTGACTGGATTTCACCACCTGGGCCCAGACCGCACAGCTGTTGCGTGTGCAACCTCCAAAGATATTCACGATGTCATCCAGGTAGGTCTCTGGAAGATGAGCGGACTGTCCGGTTTCCTCTTCGTAAATTTTATCGAATTGTTCCAGCACTTGCTCGATGTTGGGGTCAAACGGATTGATCTCGTCGATTACTGTTGGACTGCGTTTTTGCATTGTTTCGGTGGGCTCTGCCTGGGCAGTATTCACTGTCAAAAACAGCAGAGCGGCTATTGCTCCTGTTATTTGTTGTAGAGTTCTCATGCCACACCTCATTGGTTAGAGAGTTGGGATTTGTCCTCATTGTACTTTGTGGGGGCAAAAAAATGGTAATTTCCGTACAAGGCCGGATGGATGACAGAGAAATTTTCAGAGAGACAGACCGACGAAGGGAACCTTCATGCAAGATCCGAAAGAGAACGACACGGAAGTCTGGTGTGAGAGTTGGGGACAGAATGTGAGCATGTTGAATCTCTTCAGCATGCTCACTGGCAGCAGATTAGGACTTAAATGGCAGTGCGCCCAGAAAATCTTTTTTACCAACTTCCACGCCGTTGTGGCGAAGGATCGAGTATGCCGTGGTGACGTGGAAATAGATGTTCGGAATCGCGTGATGCAAAACGTAGTCTTCTCCAGTCAGGTACTTTCCTTCCCAGCGGGGCTGAGAAATGTGCTTCTTTTCAGAGCCCGCAAAGTCATTGGCAGAAACTGATTCCAGGAAAGCAATCGTGCTTTCGATGCGCGCCTTCAATTCCGGCAAGGTTTTTTCGGTGTCAGGATGGGAGGGGGCTTCTTTGCCCGTCAGTCGAGCCACGCCCAGTTTCGCCGTATCGCAGGCGATCTGAATCTGACGAGTCAGCGGGAACTGATCCGGTGCCAGTCGGGAGTTCAGCAGAACTTCGACATCAAACTTTTTTGTCTCGGCCAGGTGGGCGCCTTTATCCAAAATAGCAGAAAGATTTTTAAGGGTTTTGATAAAAGGGGGAACAGTCATTTCGTAAAGCATGGAAACCTCCGGTGAACAGTGCAGAAGAATTAGAACAGAGGCTTTTCCCGGTGACAAGTTTCCTGTGCGGGTTAGACTCAAGTTTGAAACGGGAGTCAGGTGATTGGATCTAAAGCAGTATCAGGAGCGAAAAGCTCAACAACATAATAGCCACGTGGGGCGACCCTTGTGTCATTCCTGCCTGCAGCCCGGAAAAGCCTGTTACTGCCACGCTATTGAGAGATTTGATCCTGGAATCAGCTTTGTCCTGTTGATTCATCCCATTGAAGTGCGCCGGCGCATCGCCACCGGGCGCATGACGTCTTTGTGTCTGGAAAAGTCCCATCTGATCTCGGGTCAGAACTTCAGTGAAAGTCCGCTGGTCAATACCTTGCTTAAAGATCCTGGCAACCACTGTGTGATTCTTTATCCAGGCCCGGACTCAAGTGACCTGTCTTTGATGAATCATCTGGCCCGGCGCAGTCTGGTGCCAGAGGGAAAGAGGCTCACGGTGTTTGTGATAGACGGCACCTGGGCCACTGCAAAGAAGATGATGCGTGAAAGCCGCAATCTGCACGCCCTGCCCAAGATTTGTTTTTCCCCGGAAAAGCCATCAGGCTTTCGGGTGCGCAAACAACCAAAAGAGTTTTGCTACTCAACGATCGAGGCGGTTCATCAGACGATTGAGCTTTTGAGTGGGGATTTGGGGCTGGATCTGGATCAGCGTCCGCACGACAACCTGCTGGAGGTTTTTGAGCTTATGGTGGAGCGGCAACTGCTTCACCTGCGACATGCGGAAGAGATTCACGGGCCTTTCAATTCGCGTGACTTGAAGGCCCGTTGCGGTCGCTAGTGAGTCAACTGGGCTTTGGAAGCCAGGTACTCTTCGTAAGTGATGTGATTGTCGTAAACCACGCCCTGATCGATTTCGATGATTCTGTTGGCCACGGTCTGAATCAGCTCGTGGTCATGGGATGTGAAGATCACAGTGCCCTTGAAGCGGCTTAGGCCTTCATTCACGGCCGTGATGCTTTCCAGATCCAAGTGGCTCGTCGGTCCGTCCAGAATCAGAATGTTCGCACCTGACAGCATCAATTTAGAGAACATGCAGCGAACTTTTTCGCCCCCGGAAAGAACCTTAGGCTGTTTCAGGGCATCAGTGCCGCCGAAAAGCATTTTTCCCAGGAATCCACGCAGGAAGGTCTCGTCTTTTTCCGTGGAGTAAGGGCGCAGCCAGTCCACCAAAGTTTCTTCATCACCATTGAAATAACGGGAGTTGTCTGTTGGGAAATAGCCGACAGACGTTGTGATACCCCAGCTGTATGTTCCGGAATCAGCCTGCATTTCGCCTGCGATGATTTCCATCAACAGGGTCTTGGCCAGGTCATTGCGGCCCAGAAGTGCGACCTTGTCGCCTTTCTTCAGGGTGAAGCTTAGATTCTTCAGCAGTGTTTCGCCTTCCCAGGTTTTGGTCAGCTTATCCACGACCAGAACGTCGTTACCCAGCTCGCGTTTGATATCAAAACCGATGAACGGCTTTTTGCGCGAAGAGGCTGGCAGATCCACGAACTCCAGCTTTTCCAGTTGTTTCTGACGGGAAGAGGCCTGACGGGATTTGGAGGCATTGGCGCTGAAACGGGCGATGAAGGCTTTCAGTTCTTCGGCCTTGTCTGAGCTTTTCTTGTTCTGGTCTTCGCGCAGGCGCTGATTCAGCTCGCTGGCTTGTCTCCAGAAGTCATAGTTGCCGGTGTAGGTGGTCACTTTGCCAAAGTCGATGTCAGCAATATGAGTGCAGACTTTGTTCAGGAAGTGACGATCGTGCGAAATCACGATGACGGTGTTTTCAAAATTAAGCAGGAATTCTTCCAGCCACTGGATCGCATAGATGTCCAAGTGATTCGTCGGCTCATCCAGCAGCAGAATGTCCGGGCGGCCAAACAGGGCCTGCGCCAGAAGGACTTTTACTTTTTCGCCGCCATTAAGCTCTTTCATCAGTTTGCCGTGCAGTTCTTCCGGGATTGCCAGGCCCGCCAGCATAACGGCGGCTTCGGATTCCGCCTCCCAGCCGTTAAGTTCTGCAAATTCGGTTTCCAGCTCGGAAGCACGAACGCCGTCAGCTTCAGAAAAGTCCGGCTTCGCATACAGAGCGTCTTTTTCTTCCATCACCTTGTACAGGCGGTCGTTCCCCATCAATACCGTTTTCAGAACCGGGAACTCGTCATAGGCGTAGTGATCCTGTTTCAGGATCGAAAGACGCTGGTCGGAACCGATGATCACCTCACCGGTGTTGGGCTCGATTTCTTTGGAAAGAACTTTCAGGAACGTGGACTTGCCAGCGCCGTTGGCGCCAATCAGGCCATAGCAGTTGCCTGGGGTGAATTTTACGTTCACTTCCTCGAAGAGTTTTTTGCCGCCAAAACGCAGACTTACATTGTTCGTGCTGATCATCGGATGGGTCCTTTGGAAAGCTGTTTTTTTACGTGTTTCAGGCGCGAAACGCAACCCTTTCCCCATCGGAAAGGGCGCCTTGGAAAAAACTCCCGGTGAAAAGGCCTGGCCATGTGCTCTTGGCTTGAAAATAGGGGGGCTTGGCGGCTTAATAAATGAATTATGTTTGTAGGAGGACTTATGAAGTTAGCAGCATTGTTGGCCCTGTTTATCAGTCCCGTGGCCTTGGCCGCCGAGACCGAAGTGAAAGAGTTTGATGCGAAAACCATTCACAGTTTCGATATCGAAAACCTGAATGGAAACATCAAAATTGAAGGCGGTCATGAGGATAAAGTCGTGATCACGGCTGAAAAAACCGATTTCACCAAATCCTGCCGTCTGGAAATCAAACAAAAGGGCACAGACATGGACGTGCAAGTTTCCCGCAAAGGTGTCTTTAAGAAATCAGACTGCACCACCAATTTCACCGTGCTTTTGCCGAAAGTGGTGGAGCTGGAAGTCAAATCAGGATCTGGCAATATCATCATCACCGGCACCAAAGGGGATATCGACTTTAAAATCGGCAATGGCCAGGTGACGATCGACGCCGACGTGCACGAACTGGATGGTTCTGCAGGAAATGCAGAAATTAATGTAAAATCCCTGACCGGCAAATCCGATTTGAAAATGGGTTCCGGCACTGTGAAGGCCGTTTATTCCGTATTGCCGGCCACGGGTGAGTTTGAGATCAAATCCGGCAGCGGCAATGTTGAGCTGACTCTGCCGGCAGATGCCAAAATCCAGACAAGCTTCATTTCTGTGGGCGGTAAAATGACCAATGAAGTGGGTGACACTGCGAATGCGGGATTCAAAGTGAAACTGAAATCCGGTTCTGCGAACCTGCATATCAAGAAAGCGCTTTAGTCTTGCATGGCCAAAAAAGCACCTGTCGTCATTGAGATTTTAAATAAGGTCACTGCCCTGTCCGTGGAAAAGCATACGGGCAAGAACTGGGATCAGTGGATCAAGATTCTGAATGACCAGGGGGCGAAGAACCTTTCCCACAAAGAGATCGTGGCTTTACTGGGAAAGAAGACCTTCAAAATGAAAGAGTGGTGGCGTCAGATTGTGACTTCAGGTTATGAAGTCCATATCGGCCGCCGTCAGGAAGGCCGCAATCAAAAAGGCGAGCTTTCCGCCACGGTGACACGCACTTTCTATATCAGCGCAGAAAAGCTCTGGAAGCTTCTGGAGTCCGCAGAAGGTCAGGCCGCTTGGCTGAAGCCTTTGTCTCGTTTCAAGTTTAAGCCCAAAAATGTTTTTGAAACCGAAGATGGATTTTTTGGCGAAATCCGCACCATGAGAGAGGGCGAGCGCCTGCGCATGAGCTGGCAGGATCCGGAGTGGCACAAGCCCACAATTGTGCAGATCTATGTGATGGGCCGGGACGAGAATAAATCCATGCTGGCCTTCATGCATGACGGGATCAAAGACACCCGTTCCAAAGCGGTGATTCGTGATCGCTGGAATGAAGCCGTCAACGCCCTTGCGGAAATGACGCCAGCGGCTCCGGTACGAAAGAAAAAATCCTAACGAACACTGACGTTCGTGCGATCGGTAATATACTTTAGCAGCGTTTCACGGCTGATGCCGCGTTCTTTCAAAGGACCTTGGGTGCTGATATGCCCGGTTTCTTTTATCCAGCTTTTCACTGTCGAAAGTGTTGACTTGGACGTCGGAACAAACCCGACAGACAGATCCAGACAGATGCCACGAGCCGCGCCGGCTTTGGGTGAATAGTCGTGGGAAACGAAGATCCCCTTGTAGCGCCATTTGTTATCACGATCGATGTCAGGATAAACCTTGCGATTGAGCTGCGCCCAAACCTCGCAGTAATCGGCATTGTTCATGTCCGAGCGCAATTGGTATGCGAACGTCTGCACTGAATCAAGAATCCAGTCCGTCACTTCCGGTTGCAGAGTTGTTGCCAGTTCTGATCTCAGCTTTGTGAATTTCAGCGTGCTGACACGAAGTTTTGGGTCGAACAGGGCCTGAGGCAGCAAATCCGGATAGCGTTTGTCGTTTTGTATTGCCCAGATCTGAGTTGCCTCATAATTCACACAGGAGTCAAAGAACGACACTGGCATATTTCCAAGCACGGTCTGATAGAAGGACTGACGGCAGGCTTTTAATACACGGTCTTTCTCTGTATTGGTCAGGCCGTCATCCCTGTCGATCTCTTTCTGGAATTTCTTTGAAACGCCCGTGTCGTTGCAGTTCTTACTGGAAGTGTATTCCACTCCGTCGTGCACCAGGTACTTGATCAGGCTGTATTTTTCCTCGGATTTTGACTTCAGCAGATTCGGATTAAATCGGTAGGCGGTCACGCTTTCAGCGAAGTCCTCAAAGGGATTGGATTGACCATAGCGGGACACGAAAGGATGGCCTTGCAGTGCCTTCTTCTTTTCAACTTCAAAACCGCCGGCTTTGGCTTCTTTCCAGTTGCTCAACTGCAGCCAGGCCGCCGAGCGGTCATAGTCTGAAAATTGATTGTCAGAATGGTTATGGGCGATCTCGTGATAAAGCGTGTACTGGCGCATGATCGAGGACTGATCGGACCACGAGTCAAAAAGCTCAATCGAGGCATTAGCCAGAACTTTTCCGCCCTCGTCACCGTAGGATGCTCGGGTATAGCCCCGCTTGAATTTGATCAGTTGTTTGTTGAACCCAAAGGGCAGCTGATCGGGTTTCACCAGTTCAAAAGTGCGAATGACGTCGGCGATCTCGCTGGCGGTGAACAGCGACGCACTGGAAAACGAATAAGGTGAGGTGTTCACGTCGAATTTGTCCATCAGATAAAGCATCTGCGGACCGACTTCAGGTCCAAAAATCTTTTGAACCGCACACAAAGCCTTGTCGCATCCCGGACTGATTTTAAATTCTTTCTGGAAATCCTTGATCACTTTTTCAGGAGCCGCACTTTCGCGTCCCAAAGTCAGCAGTCGGCTGAGGGCCAGAACCAGATGAGGACGTTCATTCGCCAGAACAATACCTAAAACTTCGTGCGTTCCCGGCTCATAGCCGTTTTCCACAGGAAGACTTTTATAATAACGCTGAATCTCTGCGGTGGTGACGGGTAATTTCAAACGGCACACCGCAGATTTCACCTGACGTTCATTGGCTGCCCACCAATCAAGTTCTTCGGCGGCCGGAGTTCGTTTGTGGGGAGGAAGGGGCACGGCCTGATCTGTCAGGCGCGAACTTTCATGCACCGACGATTTGGGCAGATGAGTGCAGGCGGAAAGTACAAAAACAGCTGCCAAAACAGAACGGGATAAAAACAAGCGTAACTCCTCAGAAATAGATCCAATATTGTCTTTTCGGAGAAGGTCCGAAGGGCTTAACGGGCCCCTTCGGGAATCTCAAATTAACACAGGACTTTCAGATAGGAATTCGCGATTAGAAGCTTTCGAAAGTTCCCTTTTCACGATTCTTGCGAACTTGCGGTACGTTGAACACCTGGTTATGGAAGGAAATATAGAATCCCGGTTGCAGAAGTTTTGCTGACAGCAAAGCTTCCGTTACGTTCTGAGCGGCATCGCTGTCGTCAAAACCCATTGGGATCATGGCGCCAGTGAAGACCACAGGAACTTTCGGTGTGCCGATTTCTTTAAAACAGTGTTCAGCGGAAACATGCATGGTGTCGGTTCCATGCAGAACAACGATCGGGCTTCCGCGCTGCATTTGATCTTTGACGGTGGCAGAAATCAGGGCGCGGTCTTCATCTGTCATATAAAGGGAGTCTTTGCTCAGCAGCGGGTACACCATGATATTGGTGTACGGCAGTCGCATCTTGGAAAGAATGCGGTTTTTAATGCTGGTGCCTCTGTTTTCCAGAGATCCATCGAACTCATTATAAGTTTTTTCGATGGTGCCACCGGTGGTGATAATGATGACGTCTTGAATAGCTGTGCCCATGCTTCGAGATCCTATGTCAACTTTCGGAAGCTGGCAAGAAAAGCAAGAAAGCGGATGCTCGTGGAAAAGACCCCGTGGTAGCATTTGGTGGCAAGTTAGGTGAGTATGGAAGCACGACTGACGATGATCACGCTGGGCGTTCAGGATCTGGCGGTGTCCCGCGAATTTTATGAAAAGGGTCTGAAGTGGCCGGTTTCATCAGCCAGCAATGAAAACGTGGTCTTCCTGCGCACCGGCGGAGTGGTTCTAGCACTGTTTCCATCAGAGGAACTGGCGAAAGATGCCGGCGTTGATCCGCGGGGCAGTGGCTTCAGGGATTTCACAATCGCGCACAATGTGAACAACAAAGAGGAAGTGGCCAAGGTGCTGGCTCAGGCGGAAAAAGCCGGAGGCCGCATCATTAAACCGGCCCAGGATGTGTTCTGGGGAGGCCATAGCGGATACTTTGAGGACCCGGATCGTTTTTTGTGGGAAGTGGCGTGGAATCCCCTGGCGCCACTGAATGATAAAGGTGAGATGCAGCTGCCCTAGGCAGCTGTGTTGTTACCAGATATTGATAATATCGTATTCGCGAATCTGAGGTCCGTTTTCGACAACGGCCACACCGCCGACCTTCTGATCCAGAAGTGCTTCGCCCAAAGGGCTGTTGGGTGTGACCACCTGAATGCTCTTTCCTTCAAACTGCACATTGACGCCACCGCCTTTGGCAAGAATGAAGAAGAAGCTGGTTTTGCCGTTGTGTTCGACTTCAATCACCGCCGAAGATGAAATTCCATCATTAGGACCAAAATCCCTGACTGTCAGATGTTTCAGTAAAAGTAAAACTTCCTCGATATCAGCAATGCGCTTGGCCTGACCGCGTGCCAGGTAAGAGGCTTCCAGTCCGCGGGTGTCATATTCGTTTTCAGCTTTGCTTTCTTCGTTGGTGGCCGCATCGATAGTGGCTTTGACCGCTTCTTTAAGGGCAGTCATGTCCGCAACAAGTTGCGCACGAATGGCTTCAATCAGTTTCTTTTTATCCAAGGGACACCTCTGCTGCCAGTATCTCTGTTTGTGTGAATTCAGGCAAATGATTATGCCCAGTGGCTGAAGCATTCCGACTTGTCAAAATAGAAGAGGGCTTGACGGGGAATCAAGCCCTCAGAGGGAAGGGAGAAGGATTAGTGGGAGGAAGATTCGGACTTGTTGTCTTCGACGGCAGTGCTTTTAGCTGCCAATAGTCTGTCGAAGAAACCCCCTTTTTGAGTTTGAATTTCAATTTTTTGAGCTTTTGCCACCGGAGCTTTCGGCAGATAAATGCTGAGCACTCCGTCTTCGTGATGGGCTTCAATTTTAGCTCCATCCACAGTGTCAGGAACTGTGAAGCTGCGACTGAAGGTGCTTAACACCTTTTCTTCGCGCTTTCTTTCACCCGAGATGGTCAGAAGATTGCCGTTCATCTCTATGTGAATGCTGTCCTTTTTGAATCCAGGCAGATCCACGCTTAGCAAGTAGTGATCTTCGGATTCGGCCACTTCAACAGCGGGTTTGAAAAGACGCTCCTGATTTTCAGCGACAGGGACCATGGCAAAGTTCTCAAACATACGATCCATCTCGTCGAAGATATTGGATGTCATTCTGCGAGTGGGCCAATAAGGTGTAATCAGTCTCATTATAAACCTCCTTTGCAGGTTTCGTTCTTACACTCTAACGATGTGATTGTTTGTGCGGCTGTCAAGTTGGGTGGATCAATAATTTTTGCGCCAACCAAAATTAATGCCGTTAAATAAAGTGCAATCAGAAGTTCTTTAATAAGATGTTTGATTGAAAAAGAATCTGTTCGTCTCATGACCAACAACCTCCTTTCGTGGGTCAAAAAGAGGAACCGAAAAATATCTGTTGCTACAAATCTGTGTACGAAACTTTTCTTGTCAAGGCGCGTGCAAGTGCTTGTTATTTGCCAATAATTTTAGAACTCTGGACGAATGTGTTAGGATTGATTTATTTGCGAGGTTTGAAGTGAAGGTGGCAATTGCCGGAGCCAGCGGTTTTGTTGGCAAGGCGCTGATCGGGGAACTGCAGGGACATCATGAAATCATTGCTCTTAGCCGGTCCAGTAAAAAGGATTCCGCTGAAGGCATTGAGTGGCGTTCCTGTGATCTGTTCAGTCTGCTGGATGCAGAGAAGGCTTTGCAGGGCTGTGACGTTGCCGTTTATCTTGTGCATTCCATGCGCCCCTCGGCCCAACTGACTCAAGGGACCTTTGAAGACTTTGATTTGATTGTCGCGGATAACTTTGTGCGTGCCGCAGAAACCTGCGGAGTTAAACGCATCTTCTATCTGGGTGGCATGTGCCCTGAAAATTCTCAAGAAATGTCCCGTCACCTGCACAGCCGTCAAGAGGTTGAAGGTGTTTTTAAAACCAGTCGCATCCCCGCAACAATTCTGCGGGCGGCAGTGATACTGGGGCCTGAGGGTTCATCCTTTCATATAATGACCCGCTTGGTGGATCGATTGCCAGCCATGGTCTGTCCAAAATGGACCAGTACGCAAAGCCAGCCGGTGGCCTTAAAGGATGTTGTACGAAGTCTGCGCTACTGCATTGAAACCGCAGAAACCCAGAATCATATTTATGATATCGGCGGTCCGGATGTGATCAGCTATCTTGATATGATGAAGATGATCGCGCGCATGCAGGGGCTTAAGCGGGCGCTGTTGCCAATTCCCCTTTTAAGCCCGCGACTGTCCACCTTATGGGTGTGCCTTGTGACTGGCGCCCCGAAAGCCCTGGTGGCACCTTTGGTGGAAGGATTGCGATCGACCTTGTTGGTCAGTGACAAGCGTCGACTGGATATTCCGGGATACAAGTTCATGCCGGTAGCTGAAGCGCTAGAAGAGGCTCTTTCTGAATTTACAGAAAAGAAGACGCCGCTGGCATTTCAAAAAAGCCCCCTGGGCAGCTATGAAGTGCGCTCTGTGCAAAGGCTGCTGATTCCGGAAGGGGTCACTGCGGATGAGGTGGCGCGTGCTTACATGGAATTCTTACCCAGCATGCGACCAGGCCTGATGAAGGTGGAAGTCAACGGACGCTGGGTGAACTTCTGCTGGAGCTTTCCGTATGTGCGCCTCTTAATTCTGGAGTATTCTCCTGAAAGAAGCTGGTCGCATCGTCAGTTGTTTTATGTGCGCGGGGGACTGCTGGCGCAAAAAACAGTGCGGGGGCGCCTGGAGTTCAGGGAAACCCTGGGTGGAAAGGCTGTTATCGCTGCCATTCACGAGTTCAAGCCCCGTATGCCGTGGTTCTTGTACCGGTGGACCCAGGCATTGTTTCATATCTGGGTTATGCGTCAGTTCGGACTTTACTTGAATCGACCCAAGTCAGCGCGTTAGTCTTAAGTGCAAGGAGGCCCGCATGGCCAAATCAGATCATTCCAGCTTCATCGGTTATATTCTTTGGATCTTCGGCTTTATGGGGGCGCACCGTTTTTATTTCGGCAAATCCATAACTGGGACCATCTGGTTTTTCACTTTCGGCCTGGCGGGTATTGGCTGGCTGATTGATATCTTTCTGATCCCAAGCATGAGCCGAGGCGCTCAGCGCAGCTATCGCAGTGGACGTGTGGACTATAACGTCAGTTGGATTCTGCTGACGTTCCTGGGGATCTTTGGTGTGCACCGATTCTATATGGGCAAATGGCTGTCAGGTTTGGTCTGGCTTTGTACCGGCGGTCTTTTCCTGATCGGTTACCTGTATGACTATTGGACTTTGAATGAGCAGATTTCCGACGTGAACCGCGAGGCGGCTTAACCACGCAGCCCCCAGCGATCCCCAGCTGATTAAAAGCGCATCAAAGGGAACGCGGAAGCGGTTTTCAGATTTAAAGAACCACACCGTCAAAAACAGCGAAAGCATCAGAAGAATTGTCGCTTTGTTAAAGGGTTCTTCTGACTTTCGCAGCACCAACAGACCCAGCAGGGTCAGTGGCAGCATGGCATAATAGAAAAAGCTTTCCCAAGGATAGTAAAGTTCCTTGGTGGGGTTTGAAATGATCGGCCATAGTGGATTTCCCCACGCCAGATAGTAGATATATCGCAGACTTGAAACCAGCACGGCCGGATTTTCTGCCACACACTTCATGCCTTCTTTCCAGAAATAGGCCTGATTGGTGAAAGGCTGATCCCACTGTTTGAATGTTCGTTCATTGGTAAAGTGAAACAGCGGAGACATCCAGCGCGCGCCGGACGAATCGGCATTGTCTTTGGACGGGCATTTACCTTCGATAAAGTTTAAGGCTCCGGCGGTCGGTCCCAGTTGAGGCCTGTCATAGTGTTTCCACGTCCAGGCCATGTGGGGAACCACGATCAGCAGACAGCCGATGGCCATCACCGTCACTTTTATAAATGCGCGCGTAAATTGATGGCGTTCGCGATAAAGCAGCCACAATCCCAGAATCGGGATGAAGAAAGCGTGATTGCCCTTAAAATAAAATGCCAGGGCCAGCAAAATTCCCATCGCGAAATAGCCTGACAGCTTTTCGTGTTTGAAGGTTTTCATCATCAGCCACAAGAACAGCGTGATCAAAAAGGCATAGGCATTTTCAGCCATGTGGAACGTGGCAAATCCCGCCAGGGGAATATAGCTTGCCGAAATCAGTGCGGAAAAAGCTCCGGCCAGCGCCCCGAAACGTTCCCGCACCATCAGATAAATCAAAACGACCGTTCCCCACGACAAGAACACCTGGGACCAGTTGAAAAGTTCAAAGCCACCCAATTGGCGCAACCATAGACTCCACAGAGTAAAACCCGCGGGCTGGAAAAGCTGGCTTAAGGTGTATTCCCCGCGCAGGATTTCTTCGCCGCGGTGGAAATACCCGGCCATGTCAGAAAAAAGACTGAACTCGGGCGGAGCTTTGATAAACACCAGCCAGAAGCGGAACAGGAAGGCGCCACCAAGAATTGCAACGACAACAGTGCGCTCGGGTAAAGGCATGGCCGGCAGTTTCGCAAAAAGCATCAGCATCAGGGAGCCTGCAACCAGGAACAGTCCCAACGCCACCGGAAGATCTTTCCAGTCCTTTTCAAGCAAGACACCATAGCTGTCGCCCTTGGTGCTGCCCGCAAAGTGCCAAGTGGTTTCTTTGGCAAGGCTCGGGGCGGTGTTGTTCAGTTTGAATCCGGCAAAGTTGTCGCAGCGGGTGTTCAGATTCGTAGGCAGATTCCAGTCGCCGTGCTGGGTGCTCATCTCATGCACGCAGTTCATCGTGCGCAGTTTCAGATGCTTCAAAGGATAGATCATCGGGGAGGTGGTGAACTTCACCCAGTAAAGGCCCTCGCGTTCGGGATTCATGTCCTGAAACTGAAAGCTCGCCAGTGAGTCCTGAACGGTGTTTAGATCCGGTTTGATGATTTCAATATTGTGGGCGCGAGGAGTCAGCAGAAACAGCCAGCTCATTGCCAGAGTGAAAAGGACAAGGCCCAGGCCGAAGAATACGTTGGATTTCAAAGAGTTTTTCATGGCTGGGGACTATCTACTGAGAAGAAGTCCCTGCCCTCAAGTTACGAAACCCTTAGTGAACAAGTCGTAATAGAGACATGTTATGGAAGAAGACCAAAAGCAGGTAAGGCACGGTGGTCGTCACCAGAACACCCCAGGGTTTTGGGTTGTGCAGGATGTGCAGGCCAGAAATGACAAAAATAAGGGGGGCAAACGCCACCAGGGTGGCTGGCACGGCAAAGTTCAGCAACAGAACAGCTCCACCGACGATTTCCATCAATTTAACTGTGGGCATGATAAAGCGTGTTTCAATGCACGCGTTCACAAAGGCATCGATCTTGGGATCAGAGGGTGGAATCTTCACCCAGTGGAAGAAGCCGTTCAGGCCCCAGAAAAACATTTGCAGCCCAAAAATCCACCGGCAGACAATCTCGATGTATTCAATCATGCTGTCAGTGTAGCGGAAGGGCCAGGTCAGATCAATGCGGGATTCTTGCATGATTCTTACCACTGGACTTCACCAAACCTCCAATTGCCCTGAACCCCTTGATAGCTTTGGGAAAGACAGGGAGGTCGACGTGGATATGGAATTGGCGAAAGTGGATCGCGAGATTATAAATAATGAAGCTTATGATCATCTCGCGGACCGGTGGTATGAGGCGCAGGATGACCCTATTGCTCTTTTGCGCAATCAGCACAAGGTGGAAATGCCATGGATTCTGGAAGCCATCCGACGCAACATTGGTTACAAAGCCGAAATTCTGGATATGGGTTGTGGCGCGGGTTTTCTGTCGAATGATCTTGCGGCCGCGGGTCACAAGGTGACAGGGATTGATCTGTCGACATCCAGCCTGAAGGTGGCGGAATCCCGCGATCACACCCATTCGGTGCAATATAGTCAGGGTGATGTCTATCAAGTGCCGTTCCCAAATGAAAGTTTCGATGTGGTCGCTGCCATGGATTTGCTGGAGCATGTGTCCGATCCCCAGCGGGTGATCGCAGAAGCTTCGCGGGTGCTGCGTCCGGGGGGGCTTTTCTTCTTCAACACGTTCAATAAAAATCCTTTGGCGTGGCTTGTGGTCATTAAAGGCATGGAGTGGTTCGTAAAGAACACACCCAATGACTATCACGTGTATTCTTTATTCATTGAACCCAAAAAGCTGAAACTGTGGCTGGAGGATTTTGGCCTGGAAACCAATGAAATACGTGGTATTCGTCCGGTGTTCGCCCAAAAAGCTTTATGGCAGCTGATTCGCACGGGTGAAGTGCCAAAAGATTTTAAATTCACATTTTCGCGAGCACCTTTAATTGCGTACACAGGCTTTGCAAAGAAGTCGCGATTTAATTAACAAAAAGCAACTTGTGGAGTGGTAAACAAAGGAATATAGATTTCGGCATGAATGTTTCCACTCTTCTTAGATATTGCGGTTTGCTCTTGGTGGGTATGATGGCGGGCAGCTCTTTCGCCTTCGTTCTGGGCATGGGCCCGGCGATGGAGCAACTGTCCATCACCTCCTATATGGAGTTTCACCGTTCGATGGAAACTCCGTTCAATATCTTCAGTCCCCTGATCTATTTGCTGGCTATCGCAACTTTGGTGGCCAGTCTTTTTCAGATCCGTCATTCGTGGAAATCGATGGAATTTCTTTTGATCACTTTTGCGCTTCTGTGTGTGGTGGATGAACTTTTGATGACCCGCTTTGGGAATCTGCCGTTGAATCACGTGATCAGCCAGTGGGATCTGATCGCTCCGCCACCGGATTGGATGGAGATCCGTTCGCAGTGGCTTAGATTCATGTACATTCGCAGCGCTTTGTTGGTGTCAGGATTTGCGCTGCTGTTGGCGTCAACATTCTTTATGAAACGGTCTCCGGCTTCCCCGCAAGATGTCTTTGCTGTCGCTTAGGTAGATTGATCTTGTTTGAACCGTCTCCGAACATTTTCTGATTCTTTTCTTCGCCCTTTTTCAGGAAGCGAGGGATTTCTTTCTTTCCCGTAGCCAAATAGTCTTCGGCCAGCAGGTCTTTGGCTTGTTCTTCCGGCCATTGCTGGCTTTCGGTCAAATAGACCAAAGCCGATTCAAAAAGATTCAGCTGGGAAATCCCGTGGGACTGGGCATGGCGCTTGGACATAAAGTCGTTGAAGTCATAGAACTGCCAGAAGAAGGACTTGTGTTCCTGCTCCTGCGCTTTTTCTTTCAGACTTTCGACGAACTTTTTGAATGTTCCGCTGTTGGCGTAAAGGTCCCAGTACTTTGCAAAACGATTCATCACCTGCAAGGTGGCAAAGTCCATGGATTTGGTGCGCAGGATCTGGAACGGAGGATGATTGGAATAAACCATCTCCCATTCCTTGTCGTGGCGGGCGATCGGAGCCCCTTTCAGGCGTTTCAAAATACCCACCTGAATTTCGTCCGGTCGAAGTTCCGCCAAAGTATCAAACCCACGCGCAAAGCTGTGGATGTCTTCGCCCGGCAGACCCACGATCAGATCGGCATGAGTGTGCACGCCGGTTTCTGAAGCCAGGAAGCGGAAATTGTCTTTTACTTTTTCCAGGTCATTTCTGCGGCTGACCAAGCGAGCCACATCGGTGTTCCAGGTCTGGATGCCAATTTCAAACTGCAGGGCTCCGGCCGGGAACTTTTTGATTAATTCTCTGATTTCGGTCGGCAACCTGTCCGGCACCATTTCAAAGTGCAGGAACAGTCCCAGGTGCACACGCTCCAGGAAGAATTCCAGAATCTGGGTGCAGGTGGTGGGGCTTAAATTAAAAGTACGGTCGATGAATTTGAACTGACGGGCGCCTCGGTCCATCAGCTTTTGCATGTCGGCCAAAAAAGCCGGGACATCAAAGTTTCGGACGGCTTTATCCAAAGACGACAGGCAGTATTCGCAGCGGTAAGGACAGCCGCGGGAAACCTCGACATACAAAACCCGGTTCTGAATGTCTTCGTCAGAATAAAATTCGTACGGGGTTTTGATGGTTTTAATATCCGGCAGGATGTTTGTGACAAACTTTTGGGCCGGCAGTGTTCCGTCAGTCAGGAAGCTTTTGCAGAAGTCGCGGAACAGGAAGTCCGCCTCACCTTTGATGGTGAAATCTGCGATCTGACAAATGGGATTGGTTTCGGCTTCATGGCTGACTTCAGGGCCTCCAAGAACGACCAGGGTTTCGGGGCTGATTCTTTTTAGCAGGGACACCAGTTCCAAAGACTCCTGGGCATTCCAGATGTACACCCCCAAACCAATAATTTTTGGTTTCTGGCGCAGAAGAATTTCAGCAATATCGCGGGGATCCCTGGCGATCGTGAACTCCATGATTTGAGCGCGGCTTTGCAGCTCTTCAAGATTGGCGTACAGATAACGCAGTCCGAACGAACTATGTTGATAGGTGGAGTTCAGGGTCACAAGCAAAATGTCTGTCGTCATAGGGGGCTATCCTAATGCATGTTGAAAAAATAAGCGAATTGTCTTTGCCAACATGAGGACAATTTAGCTACCATTACTTTGCGGTAATGCTTTTTTCAAAGGATTGAAAATGATGAAAACTGCCACGATGGCTTTTGTGACGTTGGTTGCTATGACGGCAACAGCGCATGTGCCTACGCTAGAGAATTTTGAAACCAAACCTATTCTGGCGGATCTTAAGGACTTGCGTGCCCTGAATATCCCGGTATTGGCAAAAGATGAACGCATCGAAGTCGGTTACGCGATCGTGACCCCGTTGATGCAACAAAGAATTCAAGAGCGTTCCCACCAAGTGGGTAAATGCGGCGGCTTTGAAGATCTGACTTTGGATATGCATATCCAAGGCACAGGCTTTAACAGCATTTTGGAAAGTCTTGCGGCTATTCAGGAAAAGAACGCCCTTTATGAGCGTGCTCCATTTGCAGCTTTGGCTTTGGAGAAAAACGGAATCATCGAATCTGCGATGACCGAGGTCAGCGAAGACAACCTGCGCAGTTATGTGACCTGGCTTTCTTCCTTCCCAAGCCGCAGCAACCGTGATGCGGATCCAAACCGCCACGTGGTGGAAATGAAAACCCGCCTGGAAGCGATGCTGGCGGAATCCACAATCCCTTACGAGATCTCCGAGATCAACCACACGTCGACCAAACAAAGAACCCTGAAAGTTCGTCTGGTCGGCAGCGAGCGTCCAAGCGAGATCGTGGTTCTGGGTGGTCACCTTGATTCCATCAATCAAAGCTGGGGTGGCGGCAAGACCGCGCCGGGCGCTGACGACAACGCTTCGGGTTCCGCGAATCTGATTGAAGCTTTGCGTATCATGATGACCAAAGCTCAGCCAAAACGCACGGTGGAGTTCTTCTGGTACGCGGGTGAAGAGTCCGGCCTTTTGGGTTCAGCTGAAATTGCCAAGCAATACAAAGCTGAGAAAAAAGACGTGGTCGCAGTTCTGCAACTGGATATGACGTTGTTCGCTGGTTCCGGCGAGCTGGTTATCGGCAGCATGACGGATTTCACCAGCTCTTGGTTGCGTGATTATCTGAAAGCGGCGAATGAAACCTACATCCACGCACGCATTGTTGATGACAAGTGCGGATATGGCTGCAGTGACCATGCTTCATGGAATCGTCAGGGTTATCCGGCGTTGATGCCGTTTGAAGCGACCTTCAGCAAAAGCAACAAGAACATCCACACGACACGTGATGTGATTTCTCCAGAATCCAACTTCAAACACTCCGCTGCATATACAAAGATTGCACTGGTGATGGGGATGGACTTGGCTAATAGCACGGCCAGACAACCTTACTAAGTTTGACTTGCGATAAGAATTAAAAAGGGAGCCTGATGGCTCCCTTTTTTTATTCTAAATCTTCTCCAGACGTTTGATGGTCTTTTTCAAATCTTGAATCGTTTCGTCTTCCTTTTCGTCTTTTCTTCCCAGTAGGTACAAGGTGTGTTTCCAGTACCCGGCTTTGGGTCCCAGCAGGGTCAGGATGCCTGATTGTACTTCGTCCATTACGTAGGGCACTGGCAGGAAGCCCACACCGGCGCCGTCAACGATGGCTCGGCCCACGACAGACATGATGTCACTTTCAAAGACGACTTTCTTGCGGGCGCGGATTTCCTGAAAGAACAGATCTGTTTCATGGCGCAGCTTCATCTTGTAGGACGGAATGATCAGTCCCCACGGCACAGCGTTTAGGAAATCCAGGGCCGAGGTGTTTCGTGAAATGCGCATCTTGCGTTCTTTCAGATTTTTAGTGGACACCATCAGGTTCACTGGCATTTCAGCGGCAGCCAGTTCAGTGACGTCATCGGCATAGATGGGCTTGTTGGTCAGCAGCAGATCGATTTCCCGGCTGCGCAGCTGTATAACCAGGGCATCAGAAGGGGCCGAGCTGACGAAGAATATTTTCTCCACACCACGCTTTTGTTCGCGAATCAAAGGTGCCAGCAAGTCGGCGATGAAAGGACGTTCCACCTGATCGCTGACTCCGATACGGATGCGCTGACTTTGTTTTTCAGTCGGGCTTTTCAGTGATTCGGCAAAGTCCGCCGCGACATCAAACATCTTTTTGCAGTAAGCAAACGTGCGTTCACCTTCCGGAGTCAGATGCAGATTTCTGCCGCGTTTTTCAAAGAGCTTCTGATCGATGCTGGATTCAAGCACTTTGATCTGAGAACTCAGTGATGGCTGACTGATATGCAGGTATTTGGCAGCGTTGCTGACTCCACCCAGCCGGGCGGTTACATAAAAATAGTACAGGTGATTGTAGTTAAACATGATACTAGACCTCCTAATAACATGGCTTTTTTGGAGCCCTTTTGGAACTGGTCTTTCGCTGCGACTCTGTAAGTGATGACCTTTACAGCGAATTTCTAAACAGGACCCTCTTAATATATAACTTTAACCTAATTATGTCTTCTAAATTATATATTTAACGAAATTGTTGATATGAACGATAATAGACTCAAGAAGGAGGTAGATATGCAAACAGACATCTACTACAGAGACATCACTAAAACTGAAAATCTCGAATCTTACTTGTTGGAAACAGTCGAAGGGGCTGTTGGAGAATTCTTCAAGTATGACAGTGGTGCTCACCTCACAGTGCGTGTGGAAACCGATCGACATCGATCGCAGACTCGCAAACCCAGTTATGTGTGTGAGGTCATCTTGAAACCATCTCGCTCTAAAACCGTCATCAAAGTGGTCAAACGAGACGAGAACTTCAAGCGATGTGTAGCTAAAACGGTATCTGCTTTGAAGGGCGTTCTAAGTAAACGTTCCTCTCGCAAATCCCAGCACCGTCGTAATGACCCTATGCTGGAATTCCAACCTATGCCACTCGAAGGGGTGGCATAACCCAAAAAGACAAAGACCCGTCAGAGGCAAGGAGCAGCTTTATGAAAACTCATCTTCTGAAAAACCAAAGTGACGGTGAACTGGGTCGCAAGATCCGGGACCGCATTAAATGGGACAAAAGAGTGAGCTTGGCTGATCTGGATATCGTCATTCGTGACGGCGTGATTGTGGTCAGTGGATTCGTCGACACTTCTTATAAGAAAAACGCCGCTTTGGAGGTCATCTCTGAAACGGAAGGTGTTTGGACGATCGAAGATCGCATCGTTGTGCCAGCGGATTATTACCGCTCGGATGAAGAAATCAAGAGTATCCTGGAGGCTCAGGTCGAAGACATGATCAAGATCGGCGGAGAGCATATTGAGGTGTTCGTCAAAGACGCCGTCGTCAGACTGGAAGGGGAGGTATTCCGTCCACGTCTGAAAGCGACAGCGGTTGGCGCTGCCTGGGAGCTTTCCGGAGTTCATGACGTTGTTAACGCCATTGAAATCAAAGAGCCGCCAAGACGGGTTCCCATGACTGTAGGTTTTCAATTTGAAGTACTGTTCCCTTTGAACAAGGGGACAGAGATCCTCGAAGACAAACTAAAGGAGGTCTCTTGATGAAAGTAGACACAACATAATGTGCGGTCCTTTTCCCATCCCTCCATGTGCAGGCGTCTGAATCAGACGCCTGTCATTTTTTAGGAATTTTCTTTAGAACAAGTAGCGCAGCTGGGCTGCTGCCGTGAACATATTGTACTTTTCCAGATTGCGATCGCTTTGATTCATCACCGTGGCAAGTCCTGCGGTCGGGATGAATTCCAGTCTTTCAGCCACGGGCATGCGCGCGCTGAAGTTTGCATAGAACATCTCAAGGTCATCATCGATAGTGCCGGAAACTGTGTCGGAGCTGAAGCTGCGGCTGTAGGTACGGGCATATGTCAGACTGAAGTTTGGATGATTTTCCCCTTCAATTTCACCAAAGAACGAGAACCGCACCTGGCTGCCACCTTTGACTTTGCCCGAGTCAGAGAAAGCCCCGACATCAAGATCCGCATCCCCTTCCATGGCAATGTCATAAGCGGCGATACCACCCAGAGTGAAATCGACAAGCTTTTGCACATAGCCCGCAGCCAAGGTGACCGTGGTCTGACCCGTGCTGGCGCTGAATTTGGCGTCGTTGGAATTAAACTCGTACTTTTCACTGGGGAAAGAAACCCCGGCTTCCAAATAGACAGTCCCGCTTTCGGTATCGAGATTTCCTTTGTAAGTGATGTCGATATTGCCGAAGTCTTGAGTTTCACCGCTGCCGGAAAGGCCGGCTTTGGAAAAGTTGGAATCATTTTTCAGATAGTATGTTTCAATACCCACCGCATGATGAGTGGAGATGCCATAGAAGTAAGAAACAGGAATCACCACCTGATTGGAAGTGGCGGAGCCGCCCAGATCAGCTTCAGCTGAAACGTGGGAATAGGCGATGCCACCTTTGAATTCATTCTGACCCGCTTTGGGTGCCAGAGTTTGCAGGGTTTCGGTGACCGCAAAGGCGGAGCAAGGCAGCAGTGAAAGCAGAAGAATCAGGTGTTTCATGAACGTCCTTTCATTTGCTTTCATTGTGGCTCTCGGCGGACCTCAGTGTACAGACAAATGTTTATGGGCGTTCGCATTCACCGCGTTGCTGGCATTGCATCAGCTGTTCACGCAGGTCCATCATTTCTTCCAGAGAATAACCCAGAGTCATGTCAAAACCGCGTTTCTCGCCACCATCCTGAGAGATGGACACAAACTTTTCCACAGCCTTGAAGTTCTTTTTGCTGAAGCTGCAGCCGGCTTGTTGGGACGTGCAACCCATGATCAGGCCACCGCCATTTGACAAAGCGGCTTTGAATCTTTGGCGTTGATCCATGGCTTTGGATCGGGCGCTGGAAAGATTTGTCCAGCATTTCACTTCGCCCACCAGCACAGCTTTGTTGTCGTTGGAGCGGAAGACCACGACATCCAGCTCGCCGATGACGTGTTTCTTGTTTCCATAATAGATGCCGGTCACCACATAATAGTCCGGGGCTGGATAGTCCTGCTCCAGATTCAGCTTGGCCACTTGTTCGCAAACGGTGCCGACAATTTCATAGCGTGCGCCGGAATCCGCCAAAGCTTCAAAAAGTGGACGGATGTCCTTGGCCTGAGCCGTTGAAACAGACAATAATGTGGAAAGCAGGAATTGAATCATGAAAAGCCCCTCGCGCCACAGAGGTAACACCACCATGGACACGGGGCAAAGAAATCCTGCTTTCGAGTGAAACGGGGAAGTGGAAGCATGAAAAAAGTTTTGATCTTAAATGGCAGTCCGACGGGTGATAAAGGCAACTGTGCCCAGTGGATCAAGGGACTGGTGAAAATATTTGGTAAGCAAGCCGAAGTGGAAGTTGTGCATTTGGCGAAGACGTCTTACGGGCCGGGACTGCGAAAGAAACTCGAATCAGCTTCAGGCTTGTTCTTTGTGACGGGAACTTACTGGGATTCCTGGGGAAGCCCGCTGCAAAAGTTGATGGAGGACATGACTGAACTTGAAGGCTCGGCCGCCTTTATGGGAAAGCCTGCGGCGGTCTTTGTGCTGATGCATTCGGTGGGTGGTAAAGGGGTGCTGTCCCGTCTGCAAGGGGCCCTGTCGACGATGGGCTTTTTGATTCCTCCGATGAGCGGCATGGTCTATTCCCTGGTTTCGGATATCGCCTTGAGAAGCCCGAGCTCTCACGCCAAGGACTTCTGGCAAAAAGAGGACGCCGAGCTGATTGTGGAAAATTTCCTGAAGGCCTGTGATCTGCAGGTGACGTGGACCACGTGGCCCGTCGACAAAAAAGACCCCCGTCGTAAATGGTTGAAATAATCTGATCAGCTTTTGGTCGCCGTGAACTATTTACCCGGTCTGCGGGGGATGGCGGCGCTCAGAGGGAAATGAGGGGCTTTCGGGCCCTTTTGTTTTGGCATTTATCTTGTATCGCGTGCGGGTATGCGCGCGTTGATTTCATTCATCATTTTGGCTTTCAGTATTCAATCCCTGGCAGGGTTTGACGATGTCATTCCTGAAAAACGGGTGGTGTTCAATCCGGTGGTCAGTACTTCTGCGCGCACTTTGCCGCAGTGGCAGTTCGGTTATCAGCGGGCCGGTGGCGCCAATGTCAATTCCCACATGTTGACGAATGCTTTGAGCATGGGTGTATTGCCTCGTCTGGAAATCGGTACGGTTCCCATGTTCTATGCGACGGCATCCGGCAGCCGCAATTACACCGTTAAAGGTAATTTCTATCGCGGTGAGAACTTTGACTGGGCGGCTTCGTTCACCGAAACACGCTTTAGATCCGAAGTGAAAAAAGAGGGCAAGGTTGTCGAAAGACCGGATCTGGTCTTGCGTTCGACCCAACTGGGATTCAACTATCGTCCCGACTGGAATGAAAACGTGACGATGTCGCCGTTTATCACGCAGGTGTGCGGGCACATCGATTCCACCAATGGTTTGATTTTCGTCTATTCACTGAAGTGCGAGGCAGAATACGGTCTGGACATTCAGTATCAGATTAAAGATCGTGAGTGGATCACGTTGGCTTATGGTCATTTGCGTGAAGCGGGTCTTTCGCCTTACGAGCAGATGAATACCGGTGTGGGTCTGGCCTGGTCGCAGCTTCGCCCGAAAGAAATGTTCTCGCGCCCGTCTGTCGGCGTCTACTACACTCCCGACACCCAAGACACCCTGTTCCTGCTTTCCACCACCTTCTTCGAACTCTAAAAGGTACCTGCTTACTTTTTCCGAAGCGTCGCTTCATTTTTGGCCATAAAAAAAAGGAACTGCTGATGAAGGCAGTTCCTTTTCTTGTTTTTGTGGTGCACTGCTTATGCAAAACTGCGGTGGCCCCCCCTGTGGAGGGTGCCGCAGAGGTACCTTTTGGTTATGTCATGGACTTGGTAAGGTCGCGAACTTTTTTGGAAGCGAAGTTTTCGGAAACGAAGTTCCAGTTTACTTGCGCCCAGAAAGTCTCAAGATATTTTGCACGAAGATTTCTGTAATCAACGTAGTAAGCGTGCTCCCAAACGTCAGCAACCAACAATGGAGTTGGACCGTTGTTAGTGAACGGAACCGCTGCGTTGGAAGTGGATACCAGGCTCAATTTGCCCGCAGTATCCATGCACAACCAGATCCAGCCAGAGCCGAAGGTTTTTACACCACCGTCAACGAACTTCGCTTTCAATTCGTCCATAGAACCGAAATCACGAGTGATCGCCGCAGTTAGTTCTGCAGATGGCTGGCCGCCCTGACCCGCCGGGCTCATGCCGAACCAGAAGAAGGTGTGGTTCCACGCCTGAGCGGCGTTATTGAAGACGCCACCAGTGGAAGTCAAAGTGATCTCTTCCAGGGATTTACCTTTCAGGGATGCATCTGTTTCCATGAATTTGTTCAGATTGTCGATGTAAGCTTTGTGATGCTTGTCGTAGTGGTAAGTCATTTGTTCTTCGTTGAACAATGGAGCAATACCGGTTTTTGCGTAGGGAAGATTTGGAAGTTTGAACATTACGCCTCCTGTTTTGTTTAGTTTTCTAAATGAAACTATAATGAAAACAGGAGGCGGTCTATCAATTAAGCGTTATCGCCAAGCATTGTTTTGACGAAAGTAGGAAGACTGAAGGCCGCAGTATGCAGGTCTTCATTGTAGTACTTAAGACCTTTGTCCTGAGAGAACTTGGCCGCTTGGTCTTTGTTGAAGTCCTTCGCCGGATGTTTGGATCCTTTGACGGCAACCTGCAAGCTCCACATGCCAGACGGGTACGTTGTCGCGTGGAATAGCATAGTGTGAACGCTTTGTTTGCCGAAGATCCCTTTCAGGCAGTGGTTCAATTCAACGAATGTGCCTTCATGGAACATTGGAGATTCACCTTGAGTGATCACCAAGCCGCCGTCTTTCAATGCGTTTTTACAGTTGTTGTAGAATTCCGCAGTGAAAAGGCCTTTTGCCGGACCCACCGGGTCGGAACCGTCCACGATGATCACATCGTAAGAGTTCGCAGGAGCATCTTTAACAAACTGGATGCCGTCACCGATAATAAGATTCAATTTCGGGTTGTTGAATTCGCTAGCGATGTTTGGCAGGTGTTCTTTGGAAGCACGAACCACCGCTTCGTCGATTTCAACCATGGTCACGTTGTCCACGTTATATTTGAACAATTCACGGATGGTGCCGCCATCACCGCCGCCGATAACCAATACATTTTTCGCATTGCCGTGGGTCTGCATCACCGGGTGAGTGATCATCTCGTGATAATGGTATTCGTCACGCTCGGTGCACATAACCATGTTATTGATCGCCAGGAATTTACCGTGAGAATAAGAATCCAATACGCGCACGCGCTGGAACTGATTTGTTTCATCAAACAAAACATCGCCCGTGTAACGCAAAGAAAGCGCCTGGTTTTCGTCTTTGTCAGTGAACCATACGTTGCGGTCGATCTGATGACCCTTGGAAAGATCGAAAGATGGCTTTTCGCGCATGATTTTAGGCTGGAAGTCGGATTTTTGGATGACGTGCAAAGAACCACGGTTCATCTCAATGGCCGAATAGTTCGCCTGGAAAGCTTTTTTCAGGTGCTCGAAAGAAACCCACGGATCCACTGAATCACCGCAGGTGAACAGATCCACGGCCGCATAACGGTATTCAGGCCAGGTGTGAATAGCCAAATGGCTTTCCTGAATAACAACCACACCGCTTACACCCCATGGGGAGAAGTGGTGGAAAGTGGAGTTGATGACTGTCGCACCAGCAATCTGCGCCGCTTCGACCATACTTCTTTCGATGATGGAAACGTCATTCAGAACTTCTGCGTTACATCCACTGAACTCAACCAAAATATGACGACCAAGTGCTTTCAATTCCCTGTCCTCCAACGGCCCCTCGAAGTGGCCTTAATAAGTAAAATTTAGGGGGTTCTAGGGCGTTTTTACCTGTGGGGCAAGGTATTTTTGTCCCCAAAATGGAAAAGGGGCCGTTTGGCCCCTAGTTGCTTCTGATCTCGAAACAGTTGTGTATTTTTTTGTCGTGGAAGTCCTGCGGGATGCTCTCGGTGGTGATTTCTTTCACTTTGTATTTGGACAGCACCGCCGGGGAGATTTTAAACTTTCGCTTGTTATTCGAGAAATAGAGTATTCCCTCTGGTCGCAGCATGTTCATGCAGCTTTCCACCAGGAATTCCTGATCCCTTTCAACCTCGAAGCTTTCGTCCATTTTCTTGGAGTTCGAGAATGTCGGCGGATCCAGGAAGATCACGTCGAAAGTGTTCGGCGACTTTGTTGTGCGCAGCCAATCCAGAACGTCGGCGTTGATGAAGTTGTGCTTGGCCGGATCGAGGTTGTTCAGCTGGAAGTTTTCCTGGGCCCAGCGCAGGTAGGTTTGGGACATGTCCACGCTGGTGGTGCTGGCGCCACCCAAGGCGGCAAACACGCTCACAGAGCCGGTATAGCAGAACAAATTCAGGAACTTCTTGTCTTTGACGGATTTAAACACCTTCTGGCGCATCGGGCGGTGATCCAGGAACAGGCCGGTGTCCAGATAGTCGTA
Organism: Bdellovibrio bacteriovorus; assembly: GCF_048286975.1. Classification (GTDB taxonomy): domain Bacteria; phylum Bdellovibrionota; class Bdellovibrionia; order Bdellovibrionales; family Bdellovibrionaceae; genus Bdellovibrio; species Bdellovibrio bacteriovorus_H. Next base: position 1,091,697 of record NZ_JBLVRT010000001.1, read on the forward strand.
AAGGTTCACTTTTAGCAGCGCCTGGGATTCGCGCACGACAAAGGTTTCTTCCTTGGCGTCGAGCTTTTCGTATTGTTTCAGGCCTTCCTGGCGCTCCCGTTTTTTGATCACGATCTTATTGTCGTCGCACTTAAAAAGGGCTTTCAGGGCCTCTTGCACGTGGGGCAGGTGGTTTTTCTCAAGATCACGCAGGTCGCTCTTGTCGTAGATCAGGAAGTGATCCTTGTAGATATCGACGATATACGGGTATTCGGGAATATCCCGGTCATACAGACGGTACGCCTCGATCTGGGCGCGTTCAGCCCAGTTTTTCAGTTTTTTGTAGTTCTTTTCAAGGCGGTTTTTGATCATGTCCATGGGGGCTTTTTAGACAATTTAGCCGGGATATGGTACCAATTCCTCGATGTTGGCAGAAAAAAGGGCAGAACATATAGCATTTTTACTCGCTTCAGACGGCGGAGAGGTTGCCTTTGTCGAAGACAAGGGGATCGTTTATTTTGCCCGATTCCCCGGCGGAGTGGCGGCGCCATCGTCGGCGGTGGTGAAGCTGCTGCAGGGGCTTTTTGACCGCTTTGTTGATCATAGCTTCTTTATATTGCGCCAGCGTATTTACACAACGGCGGTCCTGACTGAAATGTGCCGGGGCATGGTCAAGGTCGTCGCCAAACGCATCACTGAAAATATCAAACCTCACAATCACGGCGGCGAGCCAGGTCTTCAGTTTGTGGAAATCAGCAGCGCTGGGCAGATTTTATTGCCGGTGGCGCATCTGAATCAGGAAAATCAAAAGCCGGTGAGTGAAGTTTCAAAATGGTTGCAGTCCCAGAAGGCTCAAACCCCTGGACAACAGCTGGAGCTGGCGTCGGGATTGGCTGATTTGGTCCCCCGCGGGGACGTGCTGCACGACTACGACCGCGATATTGCCGCATTCCTGCTGAATGATCAGGGGCAGTTGCTCAGTTACGGGGTGAACTCAAATTCCAAAAACAAAACCCTGCATGCTGAAGTGAATCTGGTGCAGCGCCTGTATCGTGAAACCGGAAAGAAAATTCCTGCGGGTGCGGTTCTATATTCGACCCACAAGCCGTGCAAGATGTGCGCAGGCATGATTTATCACTGGTGCGAAGATCCTTCGCAAATGAAGGTGTACTATTCGGTAGAGGAAAAGGGCGGGCTGTCACGGCAGACAGTGTTGGATCAGCACGGTCTGAATCAACACCTTAGAAAGTAGCTTCGGGCGCATCGCTAAAATATGAAGAGATCGCTTTCAGCATGGTGTCCTTGCGCACAGGCTTGGACAGATGCAGATCACAACCTGCAGAGATGCTTTTTCTAACGTCTTCCTGGAAGGCGTTGGCGGTGCAGGCAAAGATTTTAGCGGGAGTGCGGTTCAACTGGCGCTCCATTTCGCGGATGCGCTGGGTGGCTTCATAGCCATCCATGCCCGGCATCTGCACATCCATAAAGATAATGTCGTAGTGCTCTTTGGCGACCATTTTGACGGCTTCTGCCCCGCTATTGGCATAGCTGACGGCGTGGGCGGTTTTCTGCAGATAAATTCCGAATAGATGGCGGTTGTCTTCGACATCGTCGACGACCAGAATACGCAGTCGGCTTTGAGAGATGTTGTGTCTGATGTCGCTGAGCTGGTAGCGGCCCTGCCAAGGATTGTGCATGGTCGTTTTCCTTTCAGTTGTGGAAGGTACAGATATCGTGAAAAAGAACGATGTGCCCTGACCTGGCTGAGATTCAAACCAGATATGACCGTTCATCATTTGCACGATATTTTTAGTAATGGAAAGCCCCAACCCTGTGCCGCCGTATTTGCGGGTGGCGGTGGTGTCTGCCTGTGTGAACGGCTGAAAGATGTCTTTGAACTTCTGTTTCGATATGCCGATGCCCGTATCGGTCACACAGAACAGCAGATTGCCTTTATGAGAACTGCGATTCACTGACACTTGCAGTGAAACCTCACCCTTGTCGGTGAATTTGATCGCGTTATTTACCAGATTCATCAATACCTGGCGCAGACGATCGGCATCACCCACGAAATATTCCTCGACGTCCGGATCAATGGCCAAAGACAGCTTCAGGCTTTTTTCTTTGGCGCGGAAACCCAGCACGGCATTCAGCTCATCCAGCAGGCGTGGCAGGTTGAAGGGAAGAGGGCGCAATTCCATTTCGCCAGCCTCCACTTTGGAAAGATCCAGAATGTCGTTGATGATTGTCATCAGCTGGTGATTGGCGCGCTGAAGGATTTCCACGAATGAAGACTGCTGATCATCAAGGGGAGTTTCCGCCAAAGTGTCGGTGATGCCGATGATGGAATTTAGCGGAGTGCGAATTTCGTGGCTCATATTTGCCAGGAATACAGTTTTGGCGTCGGTGGCCGCTTTGGCTTTGATGGCTGCACCCAGTAGCTCTTTGTTTTTCTTTTCAAGATTGTCGGAAAGACTTTTCTTTTCAGTGATATCGACGGCCATTTTTACGATCTTGGATACTTCTCCCTGCAGATTTCTTACTGGAGTGTAAGATCCCTGAATCCAAACTTCGCGATTTTTTTTGGTAAGTCGCTTGAACTCTCCTGCCTGGGCTTGTCCTTCAGCAAGTTGGTTCCACATTTCTTGATATTCCAGCTCATGTTGGTGAAACTCCGGCAGGAATATTGAGTGATGACGTCCTTCGATCTCTTCGAGTTCGTACTCCATGAGATTCAGGAAGTTCGGGTTGGCCCAGAGAATATATCCCTGGTTGTCGAACTCGATCACTGCATTTGAATTTAGTAGAGCCTCATAAACAGAATGAGTCATGACATAAGTGTATCTACAGTCATGTTTATTAATAAAATTACAAAATCCCCTGGGGATTAAAGTTTTGTAATTACGCTATGAGTCCTGCGCTTCGACAGACAATAATTTTCAGAATGATGATGAATGATTGAATTTCACTGCAGCTTAACAAGCGTTTTCTGCTGAAATCTTAGGGCCATTGGTTTTCAAGCAAATTTTTGCGTGCCTCCAAGGCATTGCGAATTCCAACTGTGCAGGAATTGGAAAGCTGACGGCTGTTGTCTTTCAAACAACGCAAGATGCGTCCCTCGCCCGGTTTAAGCATATCGCAAAACTGCAGCAGATCGTTGTTGCAGGCGCGGCGAAGCTCCACCATCAGCTGATGGACTCGTTGGCTGCGCTGACGGCAGTCCGTCGTCAGTTTGTCTTTGTGATCATCCAAACACTTTAAAAAGTTTCCGCCGCCGGGTTCAATATCCTGGCAATAGCGATTTAAATCTGCGCGGCAGGGATCCAGAGCGGTTTTTTCCATCTGGGCCAGGGCTTCAATAGAGAATATAAAAATCAGCGTAAAGATCAGGGTCAGCACGCCGACGATGAAACGATTTTCCATATGGCGAAACCTCCGGAGTGATCAATGCCATCCAGTGAAGTTGTTTATTCAGTTTTGAAAGGGGAGATTTTTTTAGAAGAGCCCTCTCTGAAGAGAAGTATGGAGGGCTCTTGAGAAACTTAGAACGAGAAAACTAAGGACGTGTTACTTTGCAGCCGGTGTTTCGAACATGGACATTGCAAAGAAGGACTTGCGGAATGTGCTCCAGTTTGTGGATTTCACAGCCGCGACTCTCCAGAAGTAATGTTTGCCAGCTTCCAGACCAGTTGCTTCGAACGTCGTGCCTTTAACAGCGTATTCGTTTGCCACCAACCATTTGAAGTTAGCATCTGTAGCCACTTGAACATGGTACTCGTCCGCGCCTGCAACGGATTTCCAAGTCAAAGTTGTTTTGTCAGCTTTGACGGAAGTGTAATAAGCCGGGCTCACAAGCTCTGGTTTTGCGGGAACTTCGTTTTTCGCAGGATCGGCTTTTGGCTGTGGGAACAGGGAGTTCATCTTTTCAGTCAAACCACCGTGGCCGCCGCCGTGACCACCACCACCATGAGCCTCTTCAGCCAAAGAAGCAGAAGCAAGAGTCAAAGTCATAGCGAACGCGAATAGAGATACCAAGATCTTCATGATTTAATCCTTTTGTAAACGATGCTTAGAAAGTAAAATAAAACCGGGATTAAGAAAACCTTCTTGCACGAAATGCTGGACGGTGTTAGAAATCCCCACGGTTTTGCGGATGATTGCTCTAATAATACTCTAAATTCCTGAAATTAGAGAGGAAAGTCCGGACTCCATATGGCAGCGCAAGGGGTAACGCCCCTCTACAGTAATGTAAGGAACAGTGGAACAGAGAGAATGTCCAGGGCATTGAGCCAGACACCGGGAACGGGAGGGTCTGGGGAGCTGCTGGAGTGAAAACAGCCAAACTCTGCGCGGAGCAAGATCAAATAGGGTGACACTAGTAGGGCGGCCAGCCCGTAGTCACCGGGTAAGATCGCTTGAGGGTGTCAGTAATGCCACTCCCAGAGGAATGATCATCCACGATTATCGGGTAAATTATGGGACCTGGTAGTTTGGACAGAATCCGGCTTATAGCAAAACCGAGATCCCGCCTTCTTTATAGACAACTCTGCAAGTTTTCCAAAACTTGAGAGTTTTCGTGCCCTTAGGATCCCTATTTGGGCTAAATTCCCCGCCATGAAAACACTGTTGTCTGTCCTGATCATGGCTGCGGGCATGGCTTCGCGCCTTGAGGCTCAGGCCCAAGTTTCTTTGAACATTCCTTCTGAATCGACTTATGAATCAGGCAAATCCCTTTGCCAGAAAACTTATGCGTCTTTGATCGCCCATGAAAAAGGGTTCTATGTCCGAGTCCCGGTGGACTATTCCCGCCCGGAACGGGGAATGACTGAGGTTTACTCTTATTTCCACCGAGGATTTGATCCCAGCAAAGAAACCATGATTTATTTCACCGGCGGACCCGGGCAAACCTCGCATTGGGGCCTGTTCCGCAATCCGATGCCCTATAACGTTCTGATTATGGAGCACCGGGGGATTGGCTGCTCCCGTCCGGACACGCGGGCCATGTTCCTTGATCCCTCTTATTATTCCTCTGAAAATGTTGCTCGTGACGCCCAGGTGGTTCGTCAGCACCTGATGATCAATCAATGGACCGTGTACGGAATTTCTTACGGCACGGTTCCGGCGACGATGTATGCATCACTGTTCCCACAAAACACCCGCGCCGCGATTTTAGAAGGTGTCGTTTATGACGGGGGCCTGCAGCTGTGGGATGCACCTCATCGTCGCAAGCTGCTGCAGAAGATGTTAAACTCTTTGCCGCCTTCGCTGATGGCAAGACTTGAAAGTGTTTCTGCGATTCATGGCATTCCCGACACATGGCTGTCCCGCCAGGCACGCACGCAGTTGATGTACAATGACGGCGTGAAAAAACTGAAAGAGCGCCTGGAGCTTTTAACTGATGACAAGGTCTTCAAAGATTTTTTGACCGAGGTTCGCAAAAGTTATGAGCCGATCACGTATACTCCGCACATCCTGTTTGCTTCCAACGACATCGCCTACATGATGATTTCCTGTCAGGAGCTGGGAATGGCGACACCGGACATCAGTATCGAGGATTCTTTTATCAAGGGTCAACTGGTACGTAAGGTGGATACTGATTCGTTGAAACAATGCGCACGCCTTCGCGCCAAAGGCGACAAGACCTATCGAGCGGAAAACTATCCGGTGAAAGTGCCGGTCACATATTTCCAGGGATCTGACGACGGGGCGACCGCGGCTCCAGAGGGAATTCGTCATTACGAAAATGTTCCGGTGGGATTCAAGCAGCTGGCGATTCTGGTGCGTGGCGGGCACAATCCGAATCTGGAACTAATCCTGTACGAAAATCCACAACAGTTGCAGATTTTTGATTATGCGATGAAGGGTTTGCCAATTCCCAAGTCTCTTTATTCTGAAATGAAAAAAGCCAGCGGCCATTTCTGGGCTTACACTTCCAACTGAAGTCGGGGCCGCTTGTTTGTCGGCACCGGCCTTTGAATGAATCTGTTTTCACGTTCCCACGGGGCTAAAATAGAGATCGTTGCTTAAAAGACAAGGAGGTCTTTATGTGGCAGTGGTCGAAGTGTATTTTTGTTTTCGTGCTGACAGCGTCCCTGTTTGCGGGATCGGCAGTCATCGCCGCGGATAAAACCGATCGTATCAGTGACAAGGATGTGGTGGATGCCTACGCCTATTATCTGGGACGCCTGCTGGTGTTGCGTCAGGAGCATCTTGATTTTCGCGATGAAGGTTTCCGCTGGAACAAAATCATCCATCGCTCCGTCGGTGGGGTGAAGTGGGCCAATCCCAATCTGGATGTGGCTTACAGTGAAGCCTGGGTGGGTCTGGATAAAAACTCCTGCACCATGCTGGAGGTTCCAAAAATCACGGGACGCTATTACACCATTCAAACTCTGAATGGCTGGGGTGAAACCACCTCGAACATCAATGAACGAACCTTCCCTCGTCATGCCTCGGGAAAATTTGCTTATTGTCTGCCTGACAGCACGGTGGCCTTAGGCGCGGATGTGCAGAAAGTGGTATTGCCAAGTGCGAAGTCACGCATTCTGGCGCGGATCGAGCTGGCAGCTGATCCGGCGCAGGCCGTGGCCTTGCAGAAGCAAATAAAACTGTACGCGACAGGCACACCGGTCCTGCCAAAAACGGTGGTGACACCGATATTTACCAATAAAAATCTTCCTGGCATTGCTGTCTTTGATAATGCCTCGGCTGTGCTTGCCAGTGAGGCTGACATCAATCCGGGAATGGATGAGTTGCAGGTGAAGGTTCGCGCCATTCAAAATGCCGCAAAGGGGACTGAGCGAAACCGACTGAATGAAGTTATTCGCAAGCGGGCTATTCCTGATTTTGTCAGTCAGTTTGCAAAATTTGGAACTGTAGGCAATGGCTGGCATTATCCCAAGGTGGTGGGGAACTATGGTTCTGACTATCGCGCCCGCACGGTGGTAAATTTTGGTGGCATCTGGGCCAACGACAGCAAAGAAGTCATTTATTATAAAACGAACACTGACGGGCAGCGAGCCGAGCTGAATGGTTCCAATGTCTATACTATGACTTTCCCGAAAGATCAGTTGCCGCAGTCTTTGGTGCGGTATTTCTGGTCGGTCATTGTGGTGGATGCCGAAAAGTTTCAAGTGGTGTCGAACCCCCTGAACCGCTACAACCTGAACGATCATTCCGGCCTGAAAACCAATGCCGATGGTTCGTTGACAGTGGTGTTTGCAAACAAACTTCCATCAGGGTATGCGCAGACCAACTGGTTGCCCACTCCGTCTGGGAAGAACTATCATCTGACTTTGCGGTTCTATGGGCCCACAAAAGAGCTTGAAAGCGGCCGATACTTCCCACCACCTCTGGTGAAGGTTGGTGGTTCTCTGGCCAAAGCCGACCGCAATTCAACCATTCTGAAATAAAAAAGAAAACCCGCCTTCGTTCTGAGGGCGGGTTTTCAACTCACAGGATCTTCATTCCTAAAGATCCACGTTCGTTTTTAATGTCTTGTTATAGGGAACTGGAAGTTCAAACCCACAAAAGTCTGATAGTTCGGAACGCCGAGGCCTTCATGGGCGACGGTCCACTGGGGTTCCGCGAAAAGATTCATGGTGGTTCCGCTTTCGAGCTTCCAAACTTTACCGACACCCACGCCAATAGGGATGTAATAGTCACCGGATTCCCAGTTAAAGAACCAGATCCCAGTTGAACGCAGATAAACCGCCGACGGCAGATTGTAGATGACGAAAGGCTGTAGGGTGGCGATGTTCTGGGTTGCGCGATCCTCGTCACCAGCAACATCGTGCTGATAAGTCAGTAGGCCTCCGATAAGACCCCAAGGGTGCGGGCTCATGACCATGGCTGAAGCGCCCACTTGCCATTTGCCAGCGCCGGTTTCATCCTCGCTGGCGGTGGGGAAGACAAAATAGGGACCGACACCGAACTCGACACTTTCTATACCTTTAAGCAGAAAAATATCAAACAGGTTGATATCACCCAGTCCGGACACTTGATCTCCGTCAGGACCCGGTACTGTTTGGTAAGGGATGGTCATACGGGCAATTTGCGGAAGTCCTCCCATCAGATGTGGCATGGCCCCTCGCAGATTGAATGAATTGGATGTTTCATCCGTGCCGAAGATGGAGGAGGTTATGTAGTCGTGCAAATTCAGCGCAACCATCGGAGTCAGTGGATTGTTGGACTTGTTCATGTCATCAGCAGAGGCATCGGCCAGGGCATTAGAGGTAGATGTTACAACTGCGAGGGCCGCCAGAATTTTTCTGAACTTAAGCTTCATGAATCCTCCACTGCATGAAGGTTTATTATTCCGTGGTGGTGCCGGTCATGGGTACTTGCAATGACGAAGACGGTAAAAAAACAAATATAAGATTTTGCCTGTCTTTTGAAGTTTTTAGAATGCCTGTCCCACACTGAAGTAGTAGCTGACTTTCTGGTCGCCATAGGCGGTGTCAAAGCGGAAGTCCACGGGATTCTTTTCCGCTATCCGAAATCGCACACCCAGGCCGCCACTTCCCAGGAAGGCGGCTCCGTCAAAGTCTGAAACTTTCGGGGCAAGTTGTCCGGCCCCCACGAAGGCGACACCACCCCAGCGATCGGTGAAACGATAGCGATATTCGGTTTGTGCGGCCCACATCATCTTGTCTCGGTACTTGCCGGTTTCATAGCCGCGCAGGTCGCCGCCCTGACCAAACATGCTCAGGCTGTAAAAGGGCACATCACCATAGGAAAAACGCGCCATCAGGCGATAGGCAAAAACTGAAAAAGGTGCCAGTTGCAGATATTGATTCCAGGAGATTTTATAAGTCTGGTAAGTGGTGTTGTCGTGCAGGTCTTCGCTGTGAAATTCAGCCTGCAGATCAAACAGGGACCCTTCCGTCGGATAGAAGCTGTCATTGCGGGTGTCACGTTCGGCTTTCAGATTCGGCGCAATGAAATCTGTTTTGGCGACGATTTCATCGGCCAGGTCGCCAGGAATATTTTCAGATTCAATGCCGGTTTTGATTTCTGCACCGATCAGTTCGATTCCCAGGAATAATTTGTTGGTTACCTGTTTCATTAACCGTAATCCGGCGAAGTCGACCTCTTGTCTTAGCGGAATGGAGATGTCTTGCTTGTTCTGGTCATAACCGACGCCGTAAAAGTCGTAAAAGACTGTGGCCATTCCGACAGCCAAGCCCACGCGCCACTGGTCATTGGCCAGCTTTCCGGAATAGGCAAGGCCTCCGCCATAAGAATGTTTTTCGGTATAGAAAGCACCGCCTCCGACAATAGAGGGCGGACTTTCATCATCCTTCAGGGTGAAGATGTATTGCCCCATCAGTGCAAGGCCCCATCCCTGACTGGGATTCAGAAATGGAATGGGGGCGATGACAAATTCATTTTTGTCTTTTTTGTGAACGGCATTGAAGGGTGTGGGTTGAACGGCATTCACCGGAAAGGTTTTTTCGTCATCCAGTAAATCCGAAGACTCGTCCCATTGCATGCGCGGTCCTTCCGCAGCGGAAGACGGCTGAGCCTCCGCTGAAAAAGAAAACATAAATCCAGAAATGATCAACGAAAGTGATTTCCTCATTTTCGATCAATCCATAGAGTAAGTCAGATTCAGACCCACTGCCTTATAGTTGCCAAGACCTTTCGCCACAGCACCGTTGGCTCCATCAATGTAGAAATTAAAGCCGAACTTGGGTGTGGCCTTGAACAGTACACCGAAGATGATCGGGAAGGTGGGTGTGTCGACATCCTTCACCTGACAGGAATCACTGCCCGAGCAGGACTTCGAGATATTGATACTGGTATGAAAACCCATGTACATGCCGAACTGTTCACCGGACTTGATCAGGATATCCACCGGAATATCCAGATAATCCAGATGGAAGTCGATGGTCTGCCCGGTGATGTCACTTTCAGACTGCAGGGGTCTTTGCGTGTATAAAACCCCGGTGCGGAAATGAACCGGGCCCTGCTCCATCGGGACGTGAACAAACACGCCACCCTGGAAGCCGACCTGCGAGTTGGCTGAAAAATTCAATCCACCGACATCACCGGCCTGCTGTCGCGCGCCCAGTTCAATGCCCCAGTCCATGGCGGCCATCGAGGTTGAAGTAAACAGAGTCAAAACCAAATAACAGAAAATCCTTTTCATAGTCATGGTGCACTCCTTTTTTTATTCATCTGCGGAACCCGCCACCATGGAAGCCGCCGCCTGCGCGGAAGCCCCCTCCTTGCAGCTGTGGTCGTCCTGAAAAATCACGGCCGGTCGGGGGACGGGCCACATCACGGTTGATATTCCTTGATCCGTGCATGCGATCCAGATCTGCGGTGTTCTTGCGATCGACATTTTCCCAGGAACCCGGGCCAATATTCTTTTGCCAGCCTGAATCAGTCCGGCGATAAACCTGACCATCGTGGGTCGCATAAATGCTGGAACTGTCGTTGCCGCGGATGAACTTGGTCTGTCCAATGGTGTTGGTGGTGATGCCGTGGCCACCCGGTCCTGAGATGACGGTATGACGACCCCAGTTGGTGTAAGTGTTGTTGATGTTGACATTCACAAACGTCGGGCCATAGCAGCAGTATCCCCAACCCCACGGATACATCAGTGAACCCATGGAAAAGCCCATAAAGAATCCGGCCTCATAGCCCCAGCCATATCCCACGCCAAATCCGTAAGTGCTGGGCGCCGGGTACCACTGACTGCCCGAGGTGTAAGAGTCATAGTTGTATCCGGTGCCATATACGATCGTGCCATCGGCGGAAACAAACGTGCCGTGATAGCCGGGAGTGTATCCCACCGTGACCATGTCTGAGGTGGATCCATACACGTGAACATAAGTGACATAGTAAAGCGGGGACGAGGCGGGAATTTTATAGATCTCATCCGGGACGGCCAGGGCCACTTGCCAAGGACCTTTTGCCGAGGTGGCGGTGAACCACACACCGTCCTGAACCAGATAGAAGGATTCCGTTGTCACTTCAATCAGCGGGCTGTTGCAGTTTTGCGCGAACTTTAAATTGGTGCCGGGAATGGACTGCCACTTTACGGTGCCGTCACAAGCGATGTCCTTGGGTTTAAGGTCCCTTTTCACCTGAGCGGTCTGGGGAATCTGACTGACCACAACGGCCTCTTTTGCCTGAGGGGTGCCCGGAACAGACACCAGCACTTCGGCTACGGGGCTTTTCACTGGGATCTTGGCAAAATCTTTGGGAAGCTGTTTGCCGCTGACATAGCTCCATGTCCCTTGAAGGCTGGCAGAACGGAACCAGCGTCCTGAAACAAGTGTGTAGTAATTCTGATCCTTGGAATCTATGAAGATGGAATTAGGTGAATTCGACATGTAAAGCAAAGCCGTGCCATCGACGGCCGAGTACTTGGGTTCACCGGTGCTTTGTAAAAGTTCAGTGGGTTTTGTTGCGACAATAATTTTCGGTGTGACTCCGGGTTGGTACAAAGGTTTGCCGTCGGGGCCCTTGCCTTCCAGCGGATCGATCTTTTTATCCTTCACCAGCTTGTCTTTGATCATCACGAACTTCGAAGTCGGTCCGGATTTAGAGACCTGCCAAGGGCCTTTGAAGTCCGCTGCTTGAAACCATTTTCCCAGGGCCCACAGATAGAAGTCCTTTGAGTCTTCCTGATGCAGGAACAGGGCGCTGGAGTTCACAACGCGTTTAACCTCTTTGGCGCCGGCAGATTCGGTCCATCGGGGTTCACCGGAAATCATAATCAGGATTGAAGGTTGCGAGACAAAGACGAAATCCGGGGGTGCATTGTGCAACTTGGGCTGCTGGGCACTGCTGCTGGTGGATGCCGACAGATTATCGACCAAGGTCCGGTAAGAGACCGTCACGGTTTTTCCATCCAGTTTGTTTTCGATCTCGGTTTGCAAATCGTTGTTGGTGATATTGGCGGTGGGAGCCTGCAGGTTCTTGATGCGGATGCGGCTTAATTCGACAAGGTCGGATTCCTTGTTGATGGCAGCCTTTGCTTCTATTTTGCAGCTGCCGTAATAGTCTTTGCCATCGCGGGTTAATTTAAAAGCCGCTCGCGCCTTGATGTCGTTTTGATTCAGGGATTCAACTTGGGGTTGATACATCTCGACGGTCTGATTGTTGGCGAGCTTTATTTCCTGGGGCCAGGGGCGGTTTTGTGCGGGTTTGTCCTGAGCTGTTGCCATAAACGGAAGAGTCAGAAAAAGAAGGACCGCGATCCAAGACTTCACGGAATGTCTCCTCTGATTGATAAATCAAAGTTTATCAATATGAATAGAGTCCACAATTCAGCCGCAGAAATTACATTGGTCTAGGTTTACCGATTATCGATTGGTACCTTGTCCAGAGAAGGATTTGTTGGTGTCCTTTTGCACTGGTCCTCTGGACCAGATTTTGTGTCGCTAAACATCTTTAAAGCGAGAAGTTAGTACACCTCAGATAATCTGATTTGTATGGAGGGAAATCCCATGCGTTTCGCTATTGTTCTGTTGTGTGCACTCACAGCATTTGTTGGCGCTTGTTCTTCGTTCAAATCTTCCACGGAAAGAACGCCAGCAGCGACCTACTATGTAGATCCTCAATACTATGACCTGCAGGTTTTGATGGCGGAAGCTTTGGACTTCCGTGCGACAGCCTTGCGCTTTGCTGATGAAAAAAAGCTGGGTCAAACAGGTGACGTGTCCTTGAGTCGTTCTGAGGGTGAATGGGTTCGCGCCATGGGCGCGAAGTATCTGGAAACACGCAAAAAACTGATGGATTTGGCGATCGCTGAAGGTGAGTACTTCGCGGGTAAAAATCAGGTGAAGTTGGCGCCGTATAAAGGCACCAAAGCCGAAAAGAAAGAGCGCAATGTTCGCAAGGATACCTACGAAACATATAATGTTTTGAATGTGGATCCAAAAGATGCTCAGGGCGAAAAGCAGATATTCCGCATGCAGATGGCTTTGGCTTCCGCATTGCTTCTGATGGACAACTATCTGGTTGCCATCCAGCCATTCAACGAAAACTCTTCTTTGCGTTATGTTCTGAACTATGACGTTCCTCAAAAACGTGCATTACAGGCGATTGCGGATTCCTATTCCTCCACGCATCGTCGTGATCAGATCGAAGACGCGATCAAGTTCATCGACTCTGTGATGGCTTGGCGTCGCGCCAACGGTGAAAAAACCAGCCCGGAAGAAGCTCAGCTTTATACTCTGACTCAATCCAGTATCTGGTATCTTGCAGTTAAGAATGACAAGACCGGCACTGGCTTTAAAGATGCCATTGCGAACCTGTGGAATCGTCTGACGTTGCGTGGAAAACGCGGCGTGCGTGCGGTGTCTTACGGGGTGAGCATGGGCTTTGGTAACATGGTCGGCCTGGTAGAAACCCGTAAGGGCTTCCTTTACAACATGTCTGAATCCGAAAAAGCCAATCTGATTGGCGAAATGAAACCTCTGGACATTCTGATGGAGAAAACTCCATTCCGTCTGACCGACAAGATGATCCCGGGCCACTATGGTCACGTGGCGATCTGGTTGGGCACTGAAGCACAGCTTAAAGACCTGCAGGTTTGGGACCAGATCCCGGCCAAAATTCAGGCGAAGATCCGCGCCGGTCACCGCATCGTGGAAGCTTTGCGCCCGGGTGTGGAACTGAACACATTGGAACACTTCCTGAATATCGATGACTTCCTGGTGGTGCGTGACACTCGTTCCAACATCACGGATGAATATCGTCGCAAGGCCGTTCTGCAGGCGATTGCCCAGATCGGTAAAGAGTATGACTTCAACTTCGACGTTCACACTCACACCCGTATCGTTTGTTCCGAGATCGCGTATGTGGTCTTTGGTGATGTGAAATGGCCTTTGGAGGAAACTCTGCGCCGTTACACCATCAGCCCGGACAACGTGGCTCAGCTGGCGATTGGCAACCAAAGAACTTTCGAACCGGTGATCATGTATTACGACGGTAAGCGCGTTTACAAGGATCTGCCTTATTCTTTGGGTCTTTTGTTGAAAGCCGACGACCAACACTACGCTGAATTTAAAAAATTCCAGAATCTGTAGGAAGTAATCATGAAGATGACGATGAAATCCGCTTTGATTGCCTGCACAGCCCTGATGGCTGTGCATTGCACCCACAAAGAGGTGCGTGAACCAGCCAGTGAAAAGAAGTACACGATCTCGGATGGTCAGACTCAGGCCTTGGCTGATCTGATCGGGGGGGATTCCCCTTTGAAGCCGTATCGTCATCCGATGAAGATTTCTTTCCACACCAATGGCGATCAAAAGTATCTTTCTGAAACTGCCCGTAAGGCGCTGAATCAGGCGATTATTGAAACGCTGGGTGTGGAGAATCCGGAACAGGGTCTTGCCAAACTGGCGGCAGGAAATCTGAAAGACGCGATGATCGAAAACTTTGTAAAGACCCTGCGTGTTTACAAGATCATCAACACCGGACTGCAGGTGGATCTGACTTTCCTGCCCCAGCCGAATCAAAAGAATGACTATGCGACCGAGTTGAACAGCAATCAGCTGGTTCGCTTCAATGAAACCGGCGCCTTGAGCTCCAAGTGGGATCAGCTGGAAAAATCCACCGACACCAGTACAGTTTATAACAACTCAGTATACATCCCGGTCAACCAGGGGAAAGCCGACTATATCGGCGGTACAGTGACCTTTTATGTCGAGATTATGGACACCCGTCCTAAATTCGGTCTGCCAAGCATTAAAAAGAACGGCGTCAAAGGCTTTGCCCGTTATCGCCGATACTATCGCCTGAACCGCGAAGTACAAAAGTCAGTTACCTGTGAAGGATTCACGCTGTCCGCTAAGAAGGCCGGCTCCGGAGTGCCGTTGTTCTATACGGTGGATCTGTATAAGAACTTCAGCCTGAAAGACATCATTCCGACTGAAGAAACCATCGAAGTCTTCCCGGGCCTTGTGGCCTCGAACAACGAGGGACGTTCTGAGTTGATGCCGGATAAATATGAGAAAACCGGCAAGTCCATTCCAACGGGCCAGTTCCTGGTGGAAAGCAAAAAATCCTTTATGGAAGAGATCAGCTTCAATCTGGAGAAGATTGTTTACGACCTGAAAGAGAAAAAGCTGGATCGCGATCGTTCCCGAGTCAAGCTGGTGGAATACTACTCCTCCCGCGATAGCGACAACATGGCAAACGAGACCCAGGCTCTTTATTCCGCGCGCATCCAATATTTGAAAAAATGTGAGTCTTCGATGGAGAAGTTCCTGAATCTGGATGCTCTGGTGAACGGAGGTGTCCTGTGAAAAAGACCTTGTTGATTCTTAGTTCTGTGGTTTTTGCCTCGACTGCGGTGGCGCAAACAGCACAGGTCTCCTTGAAAGAGCGCCTTGCTGCCATGGACTATTATAAGAAAAATCATGACATGATGTTTGCGGCTGAAGCTTGCCGCCGTCCTGAGACTTTGCTTCAGGAGATCAAAAAGCTCCCAGCGGCCGAGCAAACCAAGGCGCGTGCTTTTGTGAAAGCCAATGATTCCATCGTGCCTGAAAAAATCCTGCTTCCGTTGGTTTATTGGAAGTTTGTGAAAAAGAACGCGGCGAACGAAGGTAAAGTGATGCAGTACTGGCTGCAGATGCGTTTGCAAGCCCTGCGTGACTATGCTGACAATCCTTTGGTTAAAGACAAGGCGGCTCAGAACGAAGCGCGCTCTTTGATGACTTCGTGGGCCACGGCTTCCAATTTGAATCTGACCAGCCGTGAGCTGACTGAAAATCTGCAGAAGCGTTTCCCGCAGATGGACCCGTACTCTTTGTCGGCTGGGGGCTTTGTCCCTGGCAACATCGTAGAACTGGTCAGTCATAATGAGATTTCTCCGGAAAGAATCCAGTGGTTCAATGACCGCGTGATCTTTGCCGGTGGGGTTTTGGATTTCAATCAGCCCTATATGAAGATGCCTTTGCATAAGGATGATGAAGGACATCCGTCTTTCAAGGATCCGATGTTTGCCAAAATCCGTGACATGATTCTTTCCGCGAAAGAATCCGTGTTCATCGATATCTTCCTGTTTGGTGGAACCATGGGTGGAACTTTGAGCAAGTTCCTTCTGGATCAGGCGGTGGAAAAGAAAAAAGCCAATCCGAACTTCAAAGTGCTTCTGTTGCATGACTATGCAACGAACTACAATATGAAGGATGAGATGATGCCGATCTTTAAATACATCAAGGATCGTGCCGCGACTGACCCGGGTCTGAAGGGTTCTGTGTATTTGCTTCAGGCCAATATTCAGCGCCATCCGCCAGGCATTCCGTTCGGCATCACCAACCTGGTGCCTAAAACTGAAGAGACCTTCAAAGCTCTTGAAAAACGTAATACGTATTACGAGTCCAAGATCGATCACAGTAAAGTGATCGTGGTAGATGCCGAATCTGATGAGCCTCAGGCGTATTTTGGTTCCAAGAACTGGTCGGATCACAGCGGTGGTTATTACTATGATAATGCCCTGTACGTGAAAGGCCCTGCGGCTGCGCTGGTTCAGGCGGCGTACTATGACGACGTGGACGCGGCCCTGACGACAGACCCGAATGAAAAGAAATGGTTCTTCTATAAGGAAGAAGGCTACGGCAACGAAGCTTACCTGAAAAACCGTGATCAGATTTTGGCGTGGTTCCGCGTGGATAGAACTTCGTTCCCGGCCGTGGGGAATCAGTCTGTACGTCTGGCGGAAGCCAATGTGGATGGCAAAATCAAAGACACCCGCAACATGCTGGTGGATATGATTATGAAAGCCGAAAGCCATATTTATATGGAGCATCTGTTCATTTATGACAAGTATATCAACGACGCCCTGATGAAGCGTAAGGCGCAGGTTCCGGGTCTGAAAATCCGTATTCTGGCTGACCACAACGGAAACTTCAGCCTGGGTGGATTGCCAAATACGTTGTACTTGGATCAGTTGCTGCGTCATGGGGTTGAAGTTCGTGCTCGTCGTACTTTGGGTATCGAGGCGAAGTTCCCTAATGGAAAAACACAAGGTTATCACCAGGAAAATCACCGCAAGATCACTTCCGTTGACGGCAAAGTGATGCTGGTGGGTTCTTCGAACTTGAATCCGGATACTTTGCAGGGCAGTTTCCGTGAGTTCGGAGCTCAGCTGTTTGATCAAAAAGTTATCGGCGGTTTCGAGGAAGAGTTCCTGGATGCCTGGAGCGACGACAAGCTTGTTGGTCCGTTCTATGAAGGCGAGCGCCTGCAACTGCAGGTGATGGGTAAAACCCTTTCACCGGAACTAAGCAAGATCATCAATGATCTCGGTTCCACGGTGCTAAGAGCCAAAGACGACATCGAAAAGCGTTAAAAACAAAAAGGGCCCCAAAGGCCCTTTTTGTTTTTCTGTCCATGCGGTAAGATAATTCCCATGGAAAAAATGGCTTGGAATCTGGAATCTGAATATC
The DNA here is from genome assembly GCF_048286975.1 of Bdellovibrio bacteriovorus. Taxonomy (GTDB): domain Bacteria; phylum Bdellovibrionota; class Bdellovibrionia; order Bdellovibrionales; family Bdellovibrionaceae; genus Bdellovibrio; species Bdellovibrio bacteriovorus_H. The sequence goes on from NZ_JBLVRT010000001.1 coordinate 1,109,093, forward strand.
CTTCTTACAACTCTCCTGAATTTCAGTCTGAATTTGACCTGGTAAAATCCAAGGTCGATCAGCTGGAAAAGGACGTTAAATCCCTGAAGACTCCGTTTGAAAACGAAGTGGAAAAGATCCAGAAAGTCTGGATCGACGTGGAAGACACCCAAGTTCTGCTTGGTAATATGTCGACCTTCCTGAATTGTCATCTGTCGGTGGACAGCACTTTGAATGAGGCGCAGGCAAAGAAGTCCGAGGTGATGGCGCTGAGCTCCCGTATGTGGCAGATCCTGATCCCGGTGGATAACTTTATGAAACGTTGTTCAGAGGAAACTCTGAACAAGATTCTTTCCCACCCGGAACTGACCCCAGCAAAATTTGACTGGAGCCAGGAACGCACACAAAAACCTTTCATGCTTTCTGATGACGAAGAAACTTTGTTGCAGGCACTTTCAATGCCCGGCTTGCATGCTTGGGGCGAGCTTTACACCAATTTGAGCGGCACCATGCGCTGTGAGATGAAATTCAAAGATCGCACAGAAACTGTGGGCTTGGCGAAAGCATCCGCATTGATTCGCAGTCAGGATGAAGAAACCCGTCGTGTGGCGTGGACTTCCATTCAAAATGCATGGACCACGCACAAGGAAACAGCTTCTTCGATCTTAAATGCTTTGGCTGGCTGGCGCCACGAGGTGATCAAGAAACGTTCTCAGGTGAAACCAGCCCATTATCTGGATCAGTCCTTGTTCTATAGCCGTATCACCCAGGAAACTTTGGATGCGATGCTGACGGCTTGTTATGAAAACGTCGATATGTCCCGTCGTGCGAATCTGGCGATGGCAAAGCTGATGGGTAAAAAGTCTTTGGACCCGTGGGATCTGCTGGCGCAAAGCCCGATTTCAGCCTCCAAAACAGAGCGCAGCTATGAAGAAGGCTTGAACATGATCAAGGATGCCTTCGGTCAGGCGTCGCCAGATATGGCGCAGTTCGTGGACATGATGGCTGATAAGCGCTGGATCGAAGCGCGAGTTCTTCCGAACAAACGCAACGGCGCTTATTGCACCGGCTTCCGTAAGAAACGAGAACCGCGGGTGTTCATGACCTATATGGGTTCTAACAGTGATATTTCGACATTGGCGCACGAACTGGGACATGCTTATCATTCCTGGGTGATGCGTGATATGCCGATTGCTGAATGTGGTTACCCGATGACGTTGGCTGAAACGGCCAGCATTTTCTCGGAAACCCTTTTGCATGATGTGCTGTTGACCAACTCCAAAACCCGTGAAGAGAAGATCGAATTTGCGTGGGGTGAGATGGAGCGTGCGACGGCATTCCTGCTGAATATCCCGGCTCGATATGATTTTGAAAAAAGCTTCTATGAAATGCGTGAAAAACGCTCTGTCAGCGCGGATGAACTGAGCAAGCTGACAGACGAGGCGTGGAGCAAGTGGTACGGCAGCACCTTGAGCGAGAACGACAAAATGTACTGGGCAACCAAACTGCATTTTTCGATGTCTGGTATCAGCTTCTATAACTATCCGTACACGTTCGGTTACCTGTTCAGCATCAGTGTTTATGCCCGTCGTGAAGAGCTGGGTAAGGACTTTATGAAGACTTACGTCAACATTCTGCGCGACACCGGTCGTATGACGGCGGAAGAACTGGTGCAAAAGCATCTGGGCGAAGACATCCGTAAACCGGAGTTCTGGAGAAAATCCATCGCGGTCATTAATCGCAAAATTGAAGAATTCGAAAAACTCGCCCTTAGCTAGGGCGAGCTCTTAGATCCAGTGACATGGAAATGTCATCGGTGAAAGTTCCATCGGGTTGGCGATAAGCTTCGCGCAAATAGCCAACCTGCCGGAATCCCAGTTTTTCATACAGTTTGAACGCCGGTTGATTCGCACTCATCACGTTCAGTTCCAGAAAGCTCAGGCCTTCGATGCTTTGAGCGACTTCAATCAGACGACGCAATAAAGCTTCGCCCAATCCCTGGCCGCGATAATCATGATGCACTGACATTCCCAAACCCGCGCGGTGGCCGCGTTTGCTGTCTTTGAACGCCACCATGTTGGTGATGCCGATGATGCGGCCCTGGTGTTCGGCGATGATCAAAGCCCCCTTGGGATCTTCATTGGCATCGGTTATCCACTTCACTTGAGTTTCCACGGTTTTCTTTGCCGCTGACTCCACCGTTGACAGAATGTAGGGTGATGTTGGCAGAACCTCCAGAAAGGCATTTAGTAATGCCTCGGCTTCGCTGACCAAAGCAGGCCTCATAATGATGGAATTGCCGTTTTTCAGCTGAATGGTGCGGGTTTCATGCAAAGCCATTTGGACCTCCTTTGGTGATCTTTAAGATCGGCGAAAAGAGGCCGCAGGACAAATTAATAAATTTGATGGAGCCTCTAAGGAAAATGCATTCCCCAGAGGCTTTCCGATCTAGTGAGCCTGAGCAGCGGCGCGCAGTTTGTCCAGCTTTTGAGCGGCTGGACGGCTGGTACAAAGTCCCATCCATTTGTTGATTTCAGGATAAGGGGACATGTCGAATTTCAGGGCGTACAGCAAGCCCGCCACAGAAGCCACATTAAGATCCGCTACGGTGAAACGGTTGCCGACAAGGTAAGTCTTGCCTTTAAGGCCGGCTTCCAAAGTGTTCAGATAATTTGGCAGAACTTTTTTCGCATCTTCGATGACTTTCGGATTTTTGAACTCATCGGGAACAAACAAAGCCTGAATCAGCCAGTTCACCGCAGGAGTCTGCAAGTCCACCAGGGCCCAGAAGCTCCATTGCATGATATGACCTTCTTCTTCCAAGTTTTGTGGTGCCAGCGGGCTGTTGTGCTTTTTAGCCAGATAGTTGGTGATCGCCATGGATTCCCACAACACATATTCACCGTCAATGATCGCCGGAATTTTTCCGTTCGGATTGATTTTCAGATAGTCCGGGGACTTGTGCTGCTTTTCACGCATATTCATCGGCATCTGCTCGTAAGGCAGGCCCAGTTCTTCAAGCATCCAGTAGCAGCGGCCGGCGCTGGACATTGGTGATCCGTAGATTTTAATCATATGAATATCTCCTTAGGAACTTGCGCTGGAATAAAATCTCAGGGCAAATTTCCAAAACTTGTTTGTTAGATAAATCAAAATTCCTGAAAGCACCACCACCCATGCAAACAGGGCGAAATCCGGTGGTTCTAACAGCGCGCGGGCCGGGACGCTGGCAATCACTCCCACGGGCAGTGCGGTCAAGAGCATCCATTTAAACCACGGTACATAGATCGAATCAGGGCGCATCCCCAGGCGATAGATCTGATACCAGATGAATTGCAGGTTTTCGGAACGGGCAAAGATCACCGCGGTGGAAGCCATAAAGAATCTCATGGCATACAATGCCACCAGTCCGCAAGGGATCAGAAGCAGCAGCCAGAAAAGGCGCAGCCACTCAAAATTTGAAAGCTGGATGATGCTGTAGATGAACCAGCTTGAGGCAATAATCAGATTGCCGATCATCGCGGTCGATGCTTTTTGCAGTGAAATCATGAACTGCGAGTTGATGGGCTTTGCCAGCAGCAGATCCAGATCGCCTTTGCGCACTTTTTCAGAAAACTGATCCAGGTTCTCGGAAAGAATGATCATGTAAAGGCCGTCGACGACAAAAACCACACCCAGGAACACACGCATTTGTTCCAGATTCCAGTCGCCAATCTTGGGGGTATGACGGAACAAAACTTCAAAGGTCATGATCTGCGCCAGATACCAGAAGATGTCTGTCGCGATACGGGTGATGAAGTTCACGCGGTATTCCAGATCCGCGATGAAGCTTGTGCGGAAGAGGGCGGCGTACAGGGACAGGTATTTCTTGAGCGTCAGAAACATTTAGGCCCCCGTTCCGGTGTACACGTTAACACCTTTGCGCCACAGCCAAGCGCCGATAAGATTCACCACGACAATGCCAACAGTGACAGAGGCAAAGGACTGCCAGACGGTGGCAATTTCAAGTCGCCCGGTCAGATAACCCACCGGAACATAAACCCCGGCGCTGAACGGCAAAGCGATCATGATGGATTTCGCCGGTTCCGGCATCAGATCCAGTGGGAACAGTTCTCCGGTCATCAGCCACAAAGCCAGATTCTTCGCTCCGGTCACGGCATAGACCTTATTCAGGTAAAAGGCGCCGGCCGCGATCACAAAGCTGATCGAATGCACCAGAATCAGATAATAGAATTCCAAAGCGAATGCCAATGGCAGACGTTCAAACTTGGTCGGAAGATCAAAGATAAAAATCGCGATGAAAGGCACCAGCATCGACACCAGAGTGGTGATGAACTTGTATCCCATCAGCTGCGAAAAATAGTATTCATAGAACGTCATCGGTCGCACCAGCAGACTGTTGATGCTTCCGGAATCAATTTCCTGAATCATGCGGTATTCATACATCCAGCTGGTGCAGATACGCGCAAAGAAAGCGCCCCACATCGCATAGGCCAGATAGTATTCACGGCCGAAGCCCGCGATTTCTGTGGCGCCAGCCCCTTTAAAGACGGCAAACCACAAAAGGATTTCAATTCCTGTTGTCAGGGTCGGCTGAACGATCGCATCAACGAAGTAATTCAGCCGGTATTCAAGATTGGACAGAATCGCGAGTTTAGCGAACGCGAGATTCCGCTTCCAAAAAGCGGCGAATGACATCTTCAAAATCGACCTCTTCGTTTTCAGTCAGTTCAGTGTTGGATTTGGTTACGAACTCAGGAACCGTGCCCTGATAGACGATGTTGCCTTTGCTGATCAGAAGCAATTTGTCAGCAAGCTTGGCGATATCGTCCATGTAGTGACTGGTCAGAATCACGGTTGGTTCTTTTTCTTTCACGTATTGATCCAGGAACTCCCGAATGGTTTCCTGGGCCACGATGTCCAGACCGATGGTCGGTTCATCCAGGAACAGTACTTTGGGTTCATGCAAAAGAGCGCCGATGATTTCCATCTTCATGCGCTCTCCCAGACTCAGGCGGCGAAGCTGTGTGTGCAGAACATGGGTGCATTGAAGCATCTCTGCCAGATGATCCACGCGCTTTCTGGCCTGTGCCGGATCCAGATCATAAATACGCGCCAGTAAAGAATAAGAATCCGCCGGAGAAATATCCCACCACAGCTGATTTTTCTGTCCCAATAGAATGCTGATCTGGCGCAGGAATTCGTTTTTGCGTTCCCAGGGTCTGAAGCCCAGAACACGCGCATCACCACTGGTGGGTGTCACCAGACCGGAAAGCATTTTCAGCAAAGTGGTTTTGCCGGCGCCGTTGGCGCCTACCAGGCCCACGATCTGGCCGGATTCAATTGTCAAAGTGGTTTTGTCCAAAGCAACTTTGGAGACATGCTTACGATTGACGAAGCCCTTCAGGGAGTTGATGAATCCTTCGGGCTTCTGGTAAGTCTGATAGACGCGGGAAAGGTCGGTGGTTTCAATTACTATCGCCATGTCGGCGACTATAACCTAGAACTACTCGTTGATGAAAGAAAACTCAGCGTAACGTTCTTCATCACTGAAGAAAGTTTTCTGGTCTGCAGAAACGTAGCTGCCTTCGATAATACGGCCTGTTCTGCAATCCTTCAAAGACTCGCGTTTGCCGTTATAGTTGCAGTCGCCCACATACCATGCTTTTTCAGAATACTTGATTTTGTATCCGATCAGGCGCGCACCTTTGTAGAACGCCAGGACTTCATCCAGACGAGTGCGTCCGGCAGCGTGATAATCGCCTTCCAAAATGGTGTCGCCCCAAACCTGGGCTTGCTCAACCGCGATGGCCTTCAAGTTGTCGCGGGTGGGATCGTTCAGTTTGTTCATGCGGGTTTTCTGGCTGTAAACGATCTGGTGGGAATAGTTGGATTTGCACGGCTGACTCTGGCAAGCGTGTTCGTAGTGAGCCGCTTCTTCATAGAATTTGTCGCCGTTCGGGCCCATCTGATCAGCCATGGTCACAGAGGAAACCAAAAGCCCCAAAAGTGCTGTGAGTGCAGTTTTCAAAGACATAGAAACCTCCTGTGAGGTGAATATGCTCCGAAATCGAGGAAACTTTTAATACATACAAAAGAACTTATTATACAAAAAATGAATCAACCGGGGGCCGACCGCGCATAACGAAGCCGGCCCAGGGGAAGCTATTTCAGGCGGAACGAGGCTGAAAGCGGCTTGTGATCCGAGGTTTCGATATTGTTGTGCAGGGTTGTGGAGGTGGCTTCCAGTCCGCGGACGTAGATATGATCCAATTTGAACCTGCGGTTGTCGTTGGCAAACGGCAGCTTCTTCATCTTAAGTTTTCCAAGGATTTCATCAAGATAGGCCAGGCGTTCGCCATTCCAGGAATTGAAGTCTCCGGCAAAAATAAGCGGGCCCTCGTGCTTTTTCAGGAAAGCCGCGACCTGTTCGATCTGCTCGCGGTTGTGTTTGTTGGCTACGAAATTCAAGCCGTGGATGTTCGCAACCCACAGTGTGAACGGGCTGTTGGCGATGGCGTATTCGCTGACCAGAACCATTTTCGGGGTTTTGATCACCGGCTCGCGACCCGGACTGCGCAGGAAGTGAACCATGGAGGGGCGGGCGTAAGAGCCGTTCATGACTCCGGTCTGATCGCCGTCTTTTTCCAGGAAGCTGGTGGCAAAATCCCAGCAGAAGTTTTTCTGGCGCAGGATCACGTTCGGAACATAAGAATCAATCATGCCTTCCTGAATCAGGATCAGATCGTTCTTGGGAACAAAGTATTCAAAGTCACGGGCCCAGCGGTCTTTGGCTTCGGCCTTTTTGATGTTCCAGACGAACAGGTCAAAGTTGGACGGCAGAAACTCGTGCTGGCATTGGCCAAACTGAGTGTGAACGTCTTTGTCAGCGGGAATTTCTTTTTGAACCTCTTCAGCGAACGCGAACGAGGAAATGGACAGGGCCAGTGCCAGGATCAATCCCTTGATCATTTTTTGCTCCTTGCAAAAAAGCCCCTCATCAGTGAAGGGCTTTAGGATTTTTAAACTTTCTTTTCCAGAACTGTGAACTGCAGTCCTTCGACTTTTGGAATCCCGAAGCGCTCATCGCCGTAAGGGAACGGCTTGGTTTCCTTGGTGTTGCGGAAGCCATGCTTTTCGTACCACTTGATCAGCTCTGTGCGAACGGAAATCACTGTCATGAAAATGGTATTACAATCCCAGAATTGTGCAAGTGCCTCTGATTCGTTCAACAACAATTTTCCGAGGCCTTTCGACTGTAATTCCGGAGCCACAGTCAGCATGCCCAGATACATTTTGGAACCTTGTTTTTCAACGTGAACACACCCCAAAAGATCGCCGGTGTCGTCATCTTCCGCGACCAGAATCACGGACTCTTCTTTGTCGATCAAAGCCTGAATGCCTTCAGCATCCACACGCTGTCCATCCAACAAGTCAGCCTCAGTCGTCCACCCTTGTTTGGAACTGTCCCCGCGATAAGCGGAGTTAACCAGATCAACAAGGTCTTCAACATGACTAGAATCAGCCTGAGTAAATTCAATATGCATAGCTTCTCCCAAAAGGTACCTGCTTACTTTTTCCGAAGCGGAGCATCTAGCGCAATGCTTCGGAAAAAGTAAGCAGGTACCTTTTAGTTACTTCTTTTTGGTGTAGATGAAAAGCTCTTTGCCTTGGCGGCGGGGGATTGATTTTTGCCAGCGGCCCCAGAAGATCGGGTGGTAATGGTTTTTCAGGCGTTGGCGCAGTTCCCACTCGGTGCCGCCGTAGGGTGGGCCCTGGCGTTTTTCGAAGGTGAAGAATACGCCCATTAAATGGCCGCCTTGTACCAGCACACGGTTCCAGACTTTGACAAGTTCCTGGCGGCGTTCCGGGTTGATGGCGCAATAACAAGTGTGTTCAAACACGACATCAAAGGACTGGTCAAAGTCTTGTGGCAGCTTGAAAAGGTCGGCTTCCACGAAAGTCAAAGTCGGCAGATGGCCGTACAGTTTTTTGGCACGTTCCAAAGCCAATGGGGAGATGTCGACAGCAGTGACAAAGTGGCCGGCGGCTGCAAACAAAGCTGCATCATGACCTTCACCACAACCCAAAACCAACACGCGGGAGCGGCTGATTTTCAGGCGGGGAATCATGTCTTTCAGAGCTTCGGCGGGTTCACCCAGATTCCAGCCCGGGTTTTCTTCCTGCTGGTAGATCTGACTCCAGTAGGTTTCTTTTTCGACGTCTTTGTGGGATGGCCAGTAAGCCGGAATGTCGTAGGTTTTACCGTTAAATTCGATGAAGTCGTCGCCGAATTCTTCAAGCAAGTTGAAGAACGTGGCCTGGGCCTTGCGGGACATCACGAACGGGATTTTGTTGGCGGCATAACCGTGAAAACGGTCCCATTCGTCCAAAGACAACGATTCCAACTCGAAGGCATAATGCACACCATACGGAAGCAGGATTTCCCAGGTTTTGTCGTCCTTCAGATTTACTTGAGCGGCTACGTAGGGTTCGTCGAAAGCTTCAACGATCACCGGGACATCGCCGAAGGTGGAAAGCAGGGTTCCGCCCTCGTGAATTTTCAGATTTTGCAGGATTTCCTGCCCCACAATCGGGTCTTGGATGCGAACCTCGCGGCTCAGAGCAAAACCCTCTTCATCAATCTGGATGAAATTTGTGGGAATAGCCATTAGTGGCCAGGAGTTGCGGTTGGAGCAGGAGTCGGAGTCGCAGTGGCTGCCGGAGTTGCCTCTGGAGCAGCTTCAGTTGTAACTTCGTCCGCGCCCGGAGTGATAGTCGAGCCTTCAGTGAAAATCACGATATCATTGGTGGTTTTTACGGATTGCAGAACCCATTTATCCACGTTTTCCTGATCAGAAACATCACGGTAAAGAACCGCTTCGCCTTCGATCACTTGTTCCATGGATTCGCCGTCTTCAGCCACGTCGGTGAACTTGTAAGCAAACACCGCACGAACCTTGTTGTCGCTCAGGGTTTCAGTCCACAAACGGGAGATGGAAAGGTCTTTGGCGTGTGGCTTTTTTGCAGCCAAAGTTTGAGTGATAAGTTCAGCCAATTTCACCTGAATGCCGGAGTGCGTCTCAAATCCAACGGCTTGGGAAGTGTGAATCACATTCCAGGTCCAAACCAAGGCAGCAATGAAAATAACCAGGCTTACAATTTTCTTCATCTCTAGAGTCCTCTCTCCATTTACTCAGTGTGATAAAACTGACATCGTTATCCGAGCATGATATTCAGTTTTTTTCAACACTCGCACAGAGAGGGTATCTCATGAACCAACAATGGCTGACAATCTTAATGTCAAAGGGGATTGAGCTGGAGCAGAACCTGCGTCAGCAGTTGCAAAACGCCAAAGACGGGCTGAAGTCCCAGCTTGAAGAACGGGGTATTCGCCTGAGTGCCGCGGACCTGGCAGCCTTGCTGGAAGAGGTTTCCCCGAAGGCCTCTCATGCTGCGCTTAGTTATGCCCTGGATATCGTGCGCCCGTTCTCGGCAGGCATGGGTCTGAGAATTTCTCGCTTGTCAGACACTCAGGTCGAAATGGTGGTTCCGGCCCGCACCCGCAACCTGAACGAAGTCAAAACCATGCACGAAGGCGCTTTGGTGACGGCGGCGATTGAGGCGGCCAAACTTCTGTGGATGCGCCATGCCCCGATGGGTTCTTTTGAAATCAACGTGACCCGTCTTGAGTCTGAATTGTTCAAAGTCACCAGTGAAGAGTGCCGTGTGCGCATGGAGCTTCCAGAGACAGTCCGCGAAGTGGTGCTGGCGGAAGTCCGTGATCGCCGCGAAGCCAAAGCTGAAGTGGAGCTGAAGGTTTTCGACAGCAACGATCAGGCTGTGGCAGAGTTCCGTTTGCATTTGAGTTTTAAACACACTCCGGCTTTGCCTGGCAGTGAGGGATAGTACAAGGTTCTATGGAAATTTTAGAGACAAACATTGATTCCAGTTCCAGTGATTTCAAGCTCAACCGCGAGGCCATGCTTGGTATCGTCAACGAATGGCGTGAACGCGTAAATCTTGTGAAACAAGGTGGCGGCGAAGACGCGACTAAAAAACACAAATCCCGTGGCAAGCTGACGGCGCGCGAGCGTATCGAGGCTTTGGTGGACGGCGGAACCGCGTTCCTTGAGTTCTCAACCCTGGCGGCTTGGGACATGTACGAAGGCCAGGCTCCGGGTGCGGGTGTGGTCACTGGTATCGGTGTCATTCACGGCACTGAATGTGTGATCGTGGCGAACGATGCGACAGTCAAAGGCGGCACGTACTTCCCGATGACCGTAAAAAAGCACTTGCGCGCGCAGGAGATCGCTTTTGAAAACGGTCTGCCATGTATTTACCTTGTCGATTCCGGCGGCGCCTTCCTGCCAATGCAGGCGGATGTGTTCCCGGATCGTGATCACTTCGGCAGAATCTTCTACAACCAGGCCCGCATGTCGGCCGCCAACATCCCGCAAATCGCGGTGGTGATGGGTTCTTGCACTGCTGGTGGCGCGTATGTTCCGGCGATGAGTGATGAAACCGTGATCGTAAAAGAAAACGGAACCATCTTCCTGGGTGGTCCTCCACTGGTGAAAGCCGCAACCGGCGAGGTTGTTGATGCTCAGGAACTGGGCGGGGCGCAAGTGCACTGTGAAAATTCCGGTGTGACGGATCACTTTGCGGAAGACGACGAACACGCCATTGAAATCACGCGTTCGATCGTGGCTCACCTGAACCACAAGCGTGCCGTGCAGTTGAAAACCCTTCCGGTGGAAGAACCCCTGTTCGATCAGAAAGAGCTTTACGGTATCATCCCGAAAGACAGCCGTGTGCCATTTGATGTGCGTGAAGTGATTGCGCGCATCGTGGACGGTTCCCGTTTCCATGAATTCAAACCGTTGTACGGTAAAACTTTGGTGACCGGCTTTGCCCACATCTGGGGTATGCCTGTGGGTATCATTGCGAATAACGGCGTTTTGTTCAGCGAAAGCTCTTTGAAAGCCGCGCACTTTATCGAACTGTGTGAACAGCGCGAAGTGCCTTTGATCTTCCTGCAAAACATCACCGGCTTCATGGTCGGTAAAAAATATGAAAACGAAGGTATCGCCAAACACGGGGCGAAAATGGTGATGGCCGTTTCCAACGCCCATGTGCCGAAATTCACCGTGGTCATCGGTGGCTCTTACGGCGCCGGCAACTATGGCATGTGCGGTCGTGCCTTCCAGCCTCGTCAGTTGTGGATGTGGCCTAACGCCAAAATCAGCGTGATGGGGGGCGAGCAGGCGGCCAATGTTCTTCTGACTGTGAAGATGGATCAGATGGCGGCGAAAAAACAAACGATGTCTGCTGAAGAGCAGGCGGAATTCAAACGCCCGACTTTGGAAAAATACGAAAAAGAAAGTGCTTGTTATTATTCTTCAGCGCGCCTGTGGGATGACGGGATCATTGATCCGGCTGACACCCGCCGTGTGCTGGCACTGGGGATTTCCGCAAGCCTTAACAAGTCCTGGGGTGAAAAAACTCAGGGCGTCTTCAGGATGTAATTATGTCTTTTGTTGTAGTTACAGAAATGAATCAGGTGGCCTATGTGAAACTTCACAGGCCCGAAGTGCGTAACTCCTTCAACCCGGAGATGATCGCGGAGCTGACCAAGATTTTCACCGATCTGGAAGCGCGCAAAGATCTGCGTGCCGTGGTTCTGCAAGGGGAAGGCAAAGTCTTCTGCGCCGGAGCTGACCTGAACTGGATGAAAGAGATGGTGAATTTCACCTTCGAACAAAACCGTGAAGACTCTTTGAAGCTTTTCGGTATGTTTGAAGCCATCGCTCAGTGCAGTCTGCCGGTGATTGGCATGATTCACGGCGCGGCTTTTGGCGGCGCTTTGGGACTGGTGGCGGTTTGTGACGAAGTCATTGCTGAAGAAAACACCCAGTTCTGTTTCAGTGAAGTGAAGCTGGGAATCGCGCCTGCGGTGATCAGTGCCTTTGTGAACAAGAAAGCTGTTGCCGGTAAAGTTCGTCCGTTGATGCTTTCAGGTGTGGTGTTTAACTCGCACATCGCCCAGCAAGCCGGTCTGGTAACTGAAGTGGTTCCAGTGGGTGAAGGCCACACGGCTTTGCAAAAGGTTCTGCACGGCTACATGCAGTGCGGTCCGGATGCGGTTCGTGAAACCAAAAAACTATTGAATGATCTTGATACCTTGAACTGGGCCGATCAGCGCAGCCGTACAACCACGGTGATCGCAGAACGTCGTGCCAGCAATGAAGGGCAGGAAGGCCTGAAATCCTTCCTTGAAAAGCGTGAGCCCGTATGGAGACTGAATTAATGAAAAAGTTCACACGTATTGCCATCGCCAATCGCGGTGAAGTGGCTGTTCGTATTATCAAAGCCTGCGAGGAAATGGGTATTGAAACCGTTCTTCTGCACTCAGAAGCCGACATCAACACCCGCGCTTATCGTATGGCGACTAAAACCATCTGCGTGGGGCCGGCGGCGACGGCGGAAAGTTATCTGAACATTCCAGCCAACATCAACGGCGCTTTGGCCGGTGGTGCGCAAGCGGTGCATCCGGGTTTTGGTTTCCTGTCTGAAAACGCCGATTTCGCAGAGGCTGTGAATAAAGCCGGTTTGACCTTCATTGGACCTTCTCCGGAAGCGATCCGTGCTTTGGGTGACAAGGTTCACTGTAAAGAGCTGGCAAAGCAGGCGGGTTTGCCGCTGGTGCCGGGTTATCAGGGTGAAAACCAGGATGTGGCTCACTTGATCACGCAGGCTGAGAAGATCGGCTATCCGGTGATCGTGAAAGCCGCTGCAGGTGGTGGTGGCCGCGGGATGAAACTTTTGAAGTCTTCCGCAGAAGCTCACGAGCTGATTGAATCCGCCCAGCGTGAAGCACAGTCGGCTTTTGGTTCTCCGAAAGTCTTCCTGGAAAAATATCTGGATCGTGCCAAACACATTGAATTCCAGGTCTTCGGTGACAGCACCGGAAACGTACAGCACTTCTTTGACCGCGAATGCTCTGTTCAGCGCCGTCACCAGAAAATCATCGAAGAGGCGACTTCGCCTTCTTTGACCGATGATCTGCGCCGCCGTATGGGAGAGGCGGCTTGTGCCATTGCAACTTTGGGTAAATACAAAGGGGCGGGCACGGTGGAGTTCCTTCTGCAAGATGGGGAGTTCTATCTTTTGGAAGTGAACACCCGTTTGCAGGTCGAGCACCCGGTGACGGAAGAAGTTCTGGGCGTGGATCTGGTGAAAATGCAGATCCTGACTGCGCAGGGTGATTTCGTTCATGACAACAAACAGATCCGCGCACCGAAGGGCCATTCCATCGAATGCCGTATCTATGCTGAAAATCCATTCCTGGGTGGCGTTCCTTCCACAGGTCTTTTGGGTCATGTGGAATGGCCGGAAGGCCCGGGCCGTCGTTATGAATACGGCTTTGATTCCGGCGACACCATTACGCCGTACTATGACCCGATGATCGCCAAAGTGATCGTGTGGGATGAAAACCGTCCGCGTGCGATTCAGAAAATGATCCGCGTATTGAAGGATTCCGTGGTGTTTGGTGTTCACACGAACATCCCGTACCTGATCGAAATTCTTTCTCACAAAGAGTTCGTCATGGGCACGATGACGACGCGATTTATTGAAACTTACTTCAGTGAATCACTGAAAGAACCAGCATTGACTGAAATTGAAAAAACCGTGGCGGCGGGTGCATTGTTGCAACTTCGCGGAGGCGCTGGTGAAACGGCGAAAACTTCCGCATCCCCTTGGGCTTCTTACTGGAGAGGTATCTAATGGAAGTGAAAGTAAGAATCGACGGTGTTGATCACAAAGCCCAAGCCCAGCTGATTGCCGGGACTTTGTGGGTTCACTATAACGGCCGTGTTTTCACCCAGGACGCAACGACAGGACGAAAGTCCCGTAAAAAGGGCGGTGCGGGTGGTTCTTCCGATCAGATCATGGCCCCTATGCCGGGCAAAGTGACCAAATTGCTTTTGGCGCCAGGGGCGGCTGTGGCTGCAGGCCAGGCGGTTTTGGTGATGGAAGCCATGAAAATGGAGTACACTTTAAAGGCAGAAATCGCCGGGACTATCGACAGTGTGAACTGTACGGTTGGCGAACAAGTGGCCTTGGGTAAAGCCCTTGTGAAAATCAAACCAGCATCCGATAAATAGGACCTATGAAAAAGTCAGTTGTCATTGTGGAAATGGGATTAAGAGACGGCCTTCAGAACGAAAAAACGGTTCTGGATGCTGACACTCGTGTGGAATTTGCAAGACGACTGATTCTGGCTGGAACCAAGCGTGTTGAAATCGGTGCGTTTGTTTCCCCGACCTGGGTTCCGCAAATGGCGGGCACTGCGGAAGTGGTGCAAAAGACATTTGCTCTTGTGAAGTCCGGTTCTATCCCCAAGAAGACAGAATTTTCAGTTCTGGTACCCAACGAACGCGGGATGATGGATGCCATCGCCAGCGGGGTGAAGGAAGTTGCGATCTTCGCGGCGTGTTCTGAATCCTTCTCTTTGAAAAACATCAACTGTTCTATCGATGAAAGCTTCAAACGTTTTGAGCCGGTGATGGCTTTGGCGAAGAAGCACAAGATCAAAGTGCGCGGATACCTGTCCACGTGTTTTGGCTGTCCATTTGAAGGCAAAGTTTCTGAAGCCAAAGTGGTGAAGCTTGCCCAGCGTATGCACAAGCTGGGCGTGTACGAACTTTCCATCGGCGACACTATCGGTGTGGCGGATGTGGGGCAGGTGGAATCCCTGTTCAGAAAGCTAAAGAAAGTTGTTCCGGTGAAAAAACTTGCCGGGCATTTCCATGATACGCGCGGGCAGGCTTTGGCCAATATCCTTGCGGCGTACAAGGTGGGGATCAATGTCTTTGATACCAGCCTGGGTGGTTTGGGCGGATGCCCTTATGCTCCGGGGGCCACGGGCAACGTTGCGACTGAGGACGTGGTTTACATGTTCCATGGCATGGGTGTGAAGACGGGTCTGAATCTGGACAAGCTGATTGAAATCAATCCATGGATGGCGGAAAAAATCCAGCATCCACTGCCTTCAAAGGTCGGCAAAGTCGGCCGTCTGAAACCTTTGGGTAAAGTTCAAAAGTAAAGTCTTGTGTGAACTATTTCTGTGCAGAAACTTGTGATGCCATTTGCGGTGTCACAAGCAGTTCCGGATACAGTTTGGAATACCAGTATTGGTTGCGCAGGATGCCTGCAACGTATTCACGAGTTTCATCAAACGGAATCAGATCCACAAACAACAAAGGATTGTCCACCGGATAGCGTTTCATCCATTTGCGCACGTTGCCGCTGCCGGCGTTGTAAGACGCCAGGGCTTTCATGTGATCATTCTTGAATTCTTTGACTAACGCTGCAAAGTAACGTGCACCCAGCTGGATATTGCTGGAAGGATCCAATAGTTCTTTGTCGGTGACCACGCGTTTTTTTAAGTCTTTTGCTGTGCGAGGCATGATTTGCATCAGGCCCGTCGCACCCACCGGGCTTTTCGTGTTCGGATTGAATGAACTTTCCTGACGGATCAAAGACAGCAGCAGGAATGGATCCTGATCGCGGTGATGTTTGATCACCAGGTCTTCAAACGCCAATGGGTAATAGATATTCAGATTCTTCAGTGTCTTGAACTGAGGGTGATTCTGGAACAAGCGGCTGAGCACCATGAAACGCTGGTGGTTCATGTCGTCGAACTTCGCCAACAGTGTCGCCACATAAAGCTGGAAGCCGGGTTCTGCCTCGCTCAGTTCAGCGTAATCAATAAATTCAAGTGTGCGTTTGGCCAGCGAGTCTTTTTGCTGAGCCAGGAAGTGTTCAACCAGCTGGATGGCGCCATTCAGATCTTCAAATGAACTGCGGGTTTGAATGCGCTGTTCGCGCAGGTCAGAAACTGTCTGATAGGGGCCGTCTTCCATCGTCGCGTAGTCCGTCAGAATGTGATAGCTCAGCGGGAAGTTCGTGAAATGATCTTCCATGGTGTTGGCAGATACGGATTTACCCTGCTCGCGTGCGGCATGATTTATCCAGAACTGCGCCCGGGAAGTCAGTGCTATGTCTTTGGAAAGCTTGGAAAGTTTTTTCAGGAAGTCTGTGGCCTGTTCTGGATTGTCCTGCCAGATCTCAAACAGACCGCCGCGGTACAGACCCAGATCGCTGAATTCCTTATCTGTGCTGCATTCCAAAGTACGGGCATATAGCGCACGCACCGTGGAAAGCACTTTTGCATCCGGAAGCTTTTCTTCCAGCTTGAAGGCCATGGCCGTTGCCAGGTGTGGGGAAATACAGGTTTTGTCGTTTAGAATATGCTCGGTCAGGTTTTGACGGTCTTTGTTTGAAAGAGTCGAAACAGCGCGCACACTTTCAGATTCCGAAGTGTTTGTAAGCTCGGTCCACTTTTGCTGACGAATCAGCTTTGTCAGTTGGGCAGCTTTCAGGCGGGTGTCTTTGTTTTTCTCGGCTGCTGATTTGTCCTTATAGAAGCTTTTGCAAAGAACCGCATTGCGTTCGATATGGCAGCCCTTATAGCGGGCGGCAAAGAAGTTGTGCTTTTCATTCAGTTGAATAAAGAGCTCGGCGGCTTCTTTATGTTCCTGGGAAACGGGGGTGGGGCTGGCATGTACATTTTGTAACAGCTGCCCAAAACCGGCATCGAAATAGCAACCTGCCGCCGCCAGGGTCAGGGCGAAGGTGCTTGAAATCATTAATAAAGTCTTAAACCGGTTTTTCTGCATAGTTGTTAAAGAGGTTTAACTGCACTAACCGTACCCTTTGGAGGCTAAGCAGCTGAGCCGTGGATTCCACTTAAAATGCTTTTGAAACGTGTCAGACTGAGACGACCTGGTTAAGATGAAATGTATGCAGATTTTGAAAGCGCTTTTAGTCATTGTGATGGGATTTGCTGTTGAGACGGCTTTTGCCAAGGACATCTGCTCAAGGCAGTTTATTGTAGGTACCAATAACTATCAGCCGATGTATTTTCGCAACTCTGGCGGGCAAGCGGGAGGAGTTGATGAGGAGTTGATCTCGGCGATCATGGCGCGGCGGGAGTGTGGATACAACTCCCGGGGAATGTCCAGGCCAGTGGCCGTTGAGTCCTTGAAGCGGAATCAATCGGATCTGATCTTGCTGGTTGCAGAAAACAATATTTATTCCGACGCTGGCGCGGATTACATTCCCTTGTTTCGTTCCGTGCGGGAACTGGTTGTGCGTAAGTCCAAGTATAAAAAAGGGCAGACAGTCGCTGATGTGTTTGCAAATAAGAAAGTTATATTTGGCAATCTGATTGGGTCGCGGGCCGTGATGTCGGAGTCCGAGTATCAGTTGTTGATCAAAGACAAGCGTCTTATCCAGGTCCCTGATGCCGCGGGTGTATTTGCCCTGATTCAAAAAGGCCGGACAGATGCCGTGATTGCAACACCTCTTTTAAACAATTATCTGGTCAAAGATTTAAAAATTGAAAATGACGTGGTAACGGTCGCGGACCGGAACTTCACAACGTCATTGGGTATTTACGTTTCCCGGAAGCGAGTGGGGCTGCAAGAGCGTCAAAGGCTGGAAGAAATCGTCCTCAAGATGAAGAAGGATGGAACGATTGAAAAGATTCTTTCGAAGTATCTTACCATAGATCAGTTGTCGTCAGTGTCCTACGAATAGGCTACTGACAGGATTTCACTTTGGATGGAGTGAAGTTGTAAATCATCGTGCCGCCCTCTTTCAGGAAGCCTTGCTTCAGCTGATCCAAATACGGTGGAGGAGTTCCCAGTTTGCTGCGGCCGTGGCGAACGGTGTCCAGAGAGCCGGCAACTCCCAGGCAGCCTTGTGTTGGGGTGTACGGATCCCAGCCATGCAACAAAACTCCACGACTGTGAATATCCTTGTTTTCTGGCTCCAGCCCCACAAGCTCAATCCCGTCACGAATATTGCCGCCGCGGGGAGGACTGTAGGCCTTGGTCATGATCGCGCCGTTCGGGGTTTTCAAAGAACCGCGTCCGTTACCAAAGCCACCTTCGCCACGGGAAACCCACAGTGGGTTTTTATCCACCACATTGGCAAGGGAGCCGTCGGCATTCAGAATCCACATTTTTCCCATCACGCCGCCACTGGAAAAGTCATTGAAGATGAACTTGTCCTGATTGACCTTGTCTTTGTTCTTTTTCAAGGCCTCCAGAGCCTGCTTCAAGCCGCAGTTCAGAGTCTTGTCGTTCTGAATGACTTCCGGGAACTTCTTTTCCTCGCAATTGGCTGTGGTGCTGCGGGAATTAAGCAGGCGGTTGGTGCTGTCGATTTTTTCAGTCATCGCTGAAGCCATGGCATCAGCTTCTGCTACTTCAGTTCCTTTGCTTGGAGTCACCAGGGATTGGGGTTTGGATCCCAAGCCGAAAAGATTCAGGAACCAGTCAATCAGATTGAAACTTCCGGTTTTGTAGGCAGGCACGTCGCTGGTTAATGTACAGTTTGTCGTGCCATCGCCGCTGGAGCAGGTGGCAGAGTCGGTGCCCAGATCGGATTTTTGCACGACCAGGCTTGAAGATTTCGCCAGAGCTTGCAGATCGGCGTTGTCGGAGGTGTCTTCCGTGCCGCTGATATCGGTGACCTGATAAAGAGAGTTCTGATCAACGTCTTTGAGGAAACCGCTGTTGCCTTCGTACTGAGGGGTGATAAAGCGAGTGCCTTCTTTGACAGCCTGTAGTTTGACTGAAGAATTCTTTGGCAAGGCCCCGATAGGCATGACCGCCTCGGTGGATGCATAACTGACTGCTTGTAACAGAAATATTGAAGCGCCAACAATGAACGGTCTCATAGTCTTAATTTAAATGAAAAAGACTCTGAAATTAAGGCCAGTTTCTGTCAAATGGCGGGGAAGGTCCTGTTCCGGGAAAGTCTGAGGGGCACTGGACCCCTCAGATGCAAATTGCCTTGCTTAGAACAGGTATTCCGCTCCCAGAGAGCCAGAAAAGCCCTCTGAATAGAAGCTGTAGGTTTCTTCATAGCGGTGGTCCGCCAGATTGTTCAGGCGGGTGAAGACATTGATGTTGTTATTCCATTGATAGGAATAAGCAGCATTGGCAGTCACATAGCCCGGGATTGAAGTGGAGGCATAAGCCGTCATCGAGATAGGCGCACCGTTATCCATGCGTTCGCCGGCACCCACCAGCTCTAAAGCAGCAGTGTGTTTGTCGTGGTTTTGGATGTACTTCAGGCTGCCGTTCACCAGAGGACGACGCAGCAACCAAGTGCCGGTGTCGACATTGCGTGGTTCCTGATAACCGTAAGTCGCGATGAATGTGCCACCAGTCCACGGACGGATCGTGTAGCTGACATCAACGCCACGGGTTTCGGTTTTGGAAACGTTTTCGTACTGGATGCTTGGGAAGGACCCGGAAATCTGGATCAGATCCGTGAAGTCAGAACGGAAGAACGTGATGGAGGCGCTTTGGCTTTCAGAGATCTCAAATTCCTGCATCAGACTGTATTGAACTGCGCGTTCGGCTTTTAGATCCGGATTGCCATAAGAGGAATAAAGCTGGAACAGGGATGGAATCTTATAGCCGGACGCCATTTCAAGTTTTGTATGCTCAAATAAAGTCAGACCAATCTGATAAGTGCTGACCGCATCCTGATCGGCCCAGTTTTCCACGCGACCACCGACAGCCAAAGAAAAGCCCGGACGGATTTCGTAATCAGCCTTGGCAAAGACACCACGCTGTTCAGAGAACGTGTTCACGGATTCCACACCCTTGTCGCGGTAAGTGAAGTCTTCATACAAATAGCTTAGGCCCGCAACCACGCTGATCTTTTCGGACTTGTACGGAGTCAGATCCAGACGGGCCGTGCGAAGGTTCGCGCCATAATCCTGATCTGTGCCTGTTGGGTTCTGCACCGGGACAACCGGCCAGTCATAAGTGCGCAGGGAATTTTGCATGCTCAAAGCCAGACGTGGTTCGAACGGAAGCTCGTTGAACTTCAAGTAACTGGAGCCACCAATCTGACGGCTGAACATTTCTAGATCCTCGGTGTCCATCAGCTGGTTGGTGGTGCGATCCGTGGTTGGAGAGTTGTTGAAGTCCTGCAGGAACAGAGCTTTCAGATTTCCATCAACTGCGCCCTTCCAGACATAGGCGCCTTCGGCATTCCAGTTGTTGCGGGAATAGGTTTCTGTGGAATCAAGCACTGGGGATTCAGCGTCTCTCCATGCGCCATGGCCACGCAATACCAGGGCATTGTTTTCGTCCAGGGGTTCAGTGTGGGCGACAGTCACGTCACGGAAGTTCTGCGTGCCCAATTGGCCTTGCAGGGAACTTTGGCTTTTGATTTCCTGAGGAATGGTGTCGATCTTGATAACACCGGACAAAGCCTGACCGCCGTAAAGCACCGTCTGGCCACCTTTGATGATTTCAATACGACGGACTGATTTGATATCCAGAGAATTCAGATTAAAGGTTCTTTGCACCGTGGAGGCGTCATAGAACGGAACACCATCAACGATGATCATCACGTGTCCAGAGTCACCGCCACGAATGAAGATGGAATTGGGTTGAAAAGGAGTGCTGACAACGGTGATGTTGGCCTGACTGGAAAGCAGGCTGGTGATATTCGGAGCGCGGGAGTCCTTGATGGTCTTTTCGTCGATCACAACTTTGTTGGAGGTGTTAAATACAACATCCTCAACAACGGTTTCAAAACTGGGAACGGCTTCTTGAGCGTGAACGGCCAAACCCAGGAACAGGCTGGCTAGCAGAACTGAATATTTCACTGATAAATCCTTTGAACCGGTGCAAGACTTAATTTACTTCTAACTTAAATCTATAGGTGTAACGGATCTTAACAGCAACAGATTCTTCGCCTTTGAAAGCTGGTTGAAATTCGAATTTTTTCAGTGCCTCCACGGCAGATTCATTCAAGCCATGACCTGGTCCGCTCAGAACCTGCACGTGACGGACTTTTCCTTCGCGGTCGATCAGGATTTCAAGAATGACGGGCCCGTCGACAGCGGCTTTCTTGGCTTCTTCCGGATACTGGGCTTTGAATTCACGTTTTACTTTTGGCAGTCGGGTGATTTCGCTGAAGCCCACCGGGGTGGTGGAATCTCCGCCACCGTCCGCAGCACCCGCGTCTGCGTTGGCAGTTGTTTCAGGGGCTTCACTCTTTACAGATTCCGATGGAACAGTTGGCGCGGGTTTGCTGACAGAAACCGGAGGTCCTGGCGGCAGGCCTGAAATACCTGCGGGGCTTGTGACAGTCAGATCCACCACGGTTCCCAGATCTGGAGAAACCGGCGAGGTACCCCATTGCAGGGCTGTGACTGCCAACAGATGCAAAGTAACTGATAATAAGATCCAAAGTTTAAGTTTCAAGCCCTTAGACCTTCTCACAATCCAATTTTAAGTCAATGCCCGGCAGGGCTATTGTGGGATGGCCTCAGATGGTGTAGAGTGGTTCTTGTCGGGCTCTAAATCCGGCGTCTATGAGAAATTAATCCGTCATCTTATTCTTTTTTTAAGAACTCACATCGGCCCCATCGGGCTTGGACGGATTATTTACTATGCAAAACAATTTATTTCAGGTGACCGGAAGGTCCCTGTTCTATGAGCTTCCCCACGGGGCGAAGCTTCTGAATGACATTTCATTTACGTGGAACTTTCGCCGGTGCGCCTTGGTTGGTCCCAATGGAGTGGGGAAAACCACGCTGGCAAAAATTCTGGCAGGTGTTCTGGAGCCCAAAAGCGGCGAACTGCGCTGCTCGCAAGGGGTTGTGTATCTGGAGCAGGTCATTGAACCGACGGATCAAACTGTCGGTGAATATCTGATGGGCCTGTGGGAAAGCCCGGTGGCCGACCCCGCAGTGTGGGGCTTGCTGCTTCAGGACATTCCGCTGGAGCAAAATCTTAAATCCCTGAGCGGTGGCCAGTGGACTCGTGTGCGTATTGCCGAAGCCCTGGGGCGCGGTGGTGGCCTGCTGATTCTAGATGAGCCGACAAACAATCTGGATCGTGAGGCGCGGGAACTGGTTTATCGTTTCGTGCGTGAATATCCGGGATGTTTGCTGCTGATCAGTCACGACCGTGAATTGTTGGAAGAAGTCGACGGCATCTGGGAGCTTTCCAGTCAGGGACTTTCAAGTTATGGCGGCAGCTATTCTTTTTACGAAGTGCAAAAACAGGCTGAACGCGAATTGCTTGAAGAAAAGATCGACCGCGCAAGACGTGAAAAAAAGAAACTGGAGCGCGAACACCACGAAAAACTGCAAACCCAGGAAAAACGCATGCGTGCAGGCGACGCCAAAGCCGCCAAGGGCGGTATTCCCCGGATTATTGTCGGAGGACTGAAGCGCCGGGCGCAGGAAACCCACGCGCGTATCAACGTGAATGAGGAAAAGCGTGTGGAAAAGTCGCAGGAAAACTTACGCGAACTGGTTCAGGCTCAGAAGCCGGAAAGCCGTCTGGGACTGGATTTGGGCGTCGCCGCCCTGCCGGAAGGGAAGCTGGTTTTTGAACTGGATCAGTTCAACTTAAGTTATTCTGCTGAAGGGGCATTCCTGTGGGAAGAGGCTTTGACCTGTGCCATGCGCGGACCGCGCCGCTGGGCTTTGTATGGTAGAAATGGAGCCGGTAAGACCTCGTTGCTGGATTGTCTGCTCAGCCGCTCACAAGCTGTGCGCACAGAAGGTGTCTGTCGCTTGGGTGAAGTGCCCGTGCAGGTGCTGGATCAAAAGTATTCCCTGCTGAGTGCGGATCATTCGGTGCTTGAAAATGTGATGGAAAAATCAAGGTTTGATCTGATTGAGACTCGCAACCGTTTGGCTCAGTTTCAGTTTTTTGGTGATATGGTTCATCGCAAGACCCGGGACCTGAGCGGAGGCGAAAGGCTGAAGGCCTCTTTGGCGAAAATCCTGATGTCCCAGCCGGTGCCGCAGTTGCTGATTCTGGATGAGCCCACCAATAATCTGGATCTGGCCAGTTTGAATGTTCTGGAATCTGCCTTGGGAGAATACGCCGGGGCGCTGCTGGTGGTGTCCCACGATGAAGTATTCCTGCAAAACATCGGAGTGGAAGCGGTTTTGGAGATCGGATAGGGTCCCTAAAACGGGGCCCACCCTTTGCAATGTTCCAGCTTCGCTATGTTTGCTCGTTGGTTCACCGTTCTATCTTTTGTGTGTTTTGGCCTACTTAGCCTTTTTGTCGTTCAGATGACAAGAAGGCCGCTCTGTATTGAATCCAAGGTTGTCGAAAGAATTGACAGACTGGGGCCTCAGACGACGGACACCATCTATCGCTGTGCCGTGAACCGCGAAACGGCTTACAGCACCTACTTTGGGGAGCAAAGCCGGGACCTGACTTATCGTATTCAAAAGACCGAACGTCTGCTGGAAAGCTTTGAGCCCTTCCGCAAGAAAGTGCAGCTGACGATTTTCCCGGATCGTCCGTACTTGTACCGCGTTCAGGGTCAGCACATCTTTATTGGACAAAAGATGCTGGAAGCCCCGGGACATCTGGAAAAAGCGCTGGCAAAAGTCTGGTATCATGAACGCAATGACTCGTTGTTTGTGCAGCAGGATCTGATGGAAGAAGTTTTCACGGACTTCCTTGTGTATCTGGATTTGGGTGACCTTGATATCGGTGATCCGGATACGCGTCTGAAAACAGCGCTTCGCAAAGTGAAGTGGCCGTTTGTTCTGAAGTCTGTGGCGGCATACTGTGATTCGCCGTGGAAGCAGTCTGAACACTTTGCTCTTTGTCAGAACAAAGCCGAAGCTGCTCACGAACTGAATCAGCAGGTGGTTGAGATGAGTCTGCGCCCGCTGCTTGTCACGAGCTGGGTGAATGCCTACCGTCAGTTGACGATGAAAGAGCGTTTCGAATTCACGCAGAATCTGCCGCAATTGCTGCGCGCGGATCATTCCGAGCCTTTGCCGATCGTGGGCAGCGCCGAAGCCATGATGTCCGACACTGCTTTGATGAAAGCGGCGGAAGCCATCAAGAACGTGAATCTGTTTGTTTCAAAGACCAATGCCATCAAGGATTCGGAAACACATCGTCTGTTCCTGGCGAATTTCACCAATGAACTTCGTATGAATGGGTTCCATGACGCCTTTGCGGAAGCGTCTTTTGATGTTTTGTATGTGGCGCAGGAAGAACTGAACGAAAAATCCAAAGTTTTGCAGCAGTTTATGAAAATTGCCAAAGCCCAGCCAAAACTGCAGATGGCCGTGCGTGATGGAGCTAACTTGTGGATGCTGCCATCCCGTTATCCGGTTCCGGTGAAGTCCTTTGGTCAGATCAAATCGGTTCGTACGGTGGTGGAAAAGTGCGGTGGTTACAACTTTAGCTATGTCATGGACTATGCCGAAGAAACTGAAAAACTGCTGGTAGTGGACCATTGCGACGCTGAAAAAGAGATTCAGTATTCCCGCTATTTGTCGGAAGGTGCTGAAGGCTTTGGCGCCCAGAACAAGGGAACAGCTTTTGTGCAGTTCCATTTGCCGTCTTTATTGATGAAGAAGGCCGAGCTTGAGCAGGTGTCAAATGTCTTTGAATTCATTCAGAAGCGCGATGTGGAAAGTGCGCCTTTCAAAAGCCTGGGCTGGCGCGAGGTTCACTGGAGTGAGCAGGCCAATGCTTATCAGCCAAAGGCCTTTGTCGACGCTATTGAGTGGTTCCGCGTGCCAAACTAAGGGTTGTCCAGACTTGGCAACTCTTCCTTGAAGGCCGAGATGTCCTTTTGCAGTTTGTCCCGGTTGTTTTCCAAGCTGCTTAAATCACTTTGCAATGAAAAGACTTCTGATTTTTTGCTGTTGATATGCGTATCCAGCACCGAAATCTGAGAGTTGAAGTGAGTCACAAGCTGGCTTTGCTGGTTGATCATGGCAGAGGACTTGCTGGATTCCAGACCGCTCTTTTCCGCTTCCATAGCGCTGAGCCTGCTGCGCGCGAAACTCAAGTTGTTGCGTTTGTGCAGAATATCCATATCAAGACTGCGGACCTCTGAAGACTTGCTGTCGATAAGGGATTGCACGTATTTTTTGCGACCTTTGCGGTATTCCGTCAGGAAAGCAGGCTCAAGTTCCTTCGGGCAGACATTCTGATACTTTTTGCCGGAAGTGCCCGCTACAAATCCGTTGGATTTTGCGCAGTAATCAACGGTGCCTTTGCGGTGTTCGGCAACCAACACGTTGATCTGTGGCCCCTCGCAGATATCGCGAGAGAAGAAATCACCACTTTTACCGATGATGTAGGCGTTGGTGTTCGTGCAGTACTTTTCAACGCCGCTTTTAAAGCCTTTATCCAGCTGTGATTCCTGGATGTCGGCTTCGACCTTGCGGCATTCGTTCACTACCGGGTCGGCATTCAGCCACTGGCCGCGCATTGCTACTTTTTGTCCGTGTTCAAACCAGTTGATGGATTCGCAGTCTTTCTTTTTAAAGTAGCTTGCACAACCCGCCAATTGAAATGCCATTACCGTCAATATCAATACACGCAACATCGTCATTACCCCACAAGCTGTTTAAGCTCGTTTTCAAAATTCTGCTGGTCTTCCATCGCTTGCAGCATGGAGGATTCCAGGTCTTCAATGGCCCCGCTCAGTTCATGCAGCTCTTTGGCAAGGCCTGCGGCTTTGTCTCCGGCCGCGGTCATCAGATTTTCATTTAAAGCGTCTCTCTTTTTAGTGAGATCGGCAATCTTCTTGTCACAGTCTTCAATCAGTTTCTGGGCCTTTTTGATCTGGGTCTCCAGCTTCTTTCGTTCTTCTTTGTAGTTGAACTTCGGAGCCTCAGCGGCTTTTTCGGAACTGACTTTTTGCGTTGCCGCGCCCTCTGTCAGATCACGTTCTGCCAGGAAGCCTTTTTGCAGACTCCAGACGTATTCATCATAGGTGCCAGGATACAAGGTCAGTTTCCCGTGGTTCACCTCTAAGATTTTGTTGGCCACGCGGCCGATAAATCCACGATCGTGGCTGACCGTGATGATGGTGCCTTCGTATTTTTCCAAAGCGGTGGTCAAGGCCTCGACGGTGTCAAAATCAAGGTGATTCGTCGGTTCATCCAGCAAAAGCAACGGTGATTTTTGTAAAAGAATCTGCCCCAAAGCCACGCGGGACTTTTCGCCACCGGAAAGGACTTTTACTTTCTTGTGAACATTTTCGCCCGAGAACAGCAAACTTCCGGCGATGTTCAGCACATCCTGCTGGGTCACCTCTTTGTGGGCGGCAGAAGTCATGGCTTCAAGCACTGTGTGTTCCGGGTTCAGGGATTCCGGAGTATGCTGGGCAAAGTAAGACAGACTGACCTGATGGCCCCATTTGATGGATCCACGCACCAGCGGGATCTGCTCGCCCAGGGATTTTAACAAAGTGGACTTGCCGGCGCCGTTCAGTCCGACGATGCCCAGATGGTTGCCGCGCTCCAGGCGCAGGGTCACATCTTTCAGAATCACCTTGTCGCCATAACCACATTCGACATTTTCCACTTCCAGGATCATCTTCCCGGTCGGGGAGGCTGGTGGAATATAAATATGTGAATGGGTGGGTGCGGCTTTGACTTCGATGACTTCCATTTTTTCCAAAGCCTTCAAGCGGCTTTGCGCCTGGCGGGCTTTGGTGGCTTTGGCTCCGAAACGGGTCACAAAGTCCATGATGGATTTCTTTTTGGCTTGTTGGCTTAGAACCTGCTTTTGCAGGATTTCAGCCAGCATTTGTTTTTGTTCGAAGTAGTCATCAAGACTTCCGGGGAACTTCACGATGTCGCCGGATTCGACTTCCAGAATATGGTCCGTCACCCGGCGCAGGAATTCGCGGTCGTGCGAAATCAGCAGGAACGCGCCCTTGTATTCTTGCAGGAAGCTTTCCAGCACCAGCAGGGTTTCCAAATCCAGGAAGTTCGTCGGCTCATCCAGTAATAGCAGGTTCGGCTCTTGTCCGATCAGGTACAAAAGTTTCACGCGCATGCGGTAGCCACCGCTGAGCTGTTTCAGATGAGACTGGAAGTGGCCTTCCGTCAGACCCAGTTTCAGTCCGAACTGTTTCAGCTCCCAAAGGGGTTTAATGCAGTTCTTTTCCAGATATTCTTCGACTTTTTGATCGACGTCCCAGTCAGATTCCTGTTCCAGATAGCCCAGACGCAGCTGCTGGGATTTGGTCACGATTCCTTCATCAAGATGTTCCTGATCGACCAGAATTTTAAACAGAGTGGATTTGCCGGCGCCGTTGGGGCCGATAACGCCGACGTGCTCACCTTCGTTGATAGCGAAAGTGGCATCGTCAAAGAGAACTTTGGCGCCAAAGGCCTTGTGGCCGGATTGCAGTTGCAGAAGAGTGATAGCCATACGGCCTAAACTGAAGGAATTTCGTCGCGGGGTCAAGAGCGGGAAGGCCATTTGGCGGGCTTCCCGCATTTTTAAGGCTACTTGTTGTTCTTGCGGTCTTCTTTGCGCTTTTCAGTGACTTTGTTTTTTGCGTTTACAAAAACCACTGTCGGCTCATGTTTCTTGGCTTCATCCATGCTCAGACCACAGTAAGAACAGATGATCACCAGATCACCTTTTTGTACGTGACGGGCAGCAGCCCCATTCAGGCAGATTTCGCCTTTTTTACCCTTGATCACGTACGTGGAAAAGCGCGCACCGTTGTTGCAGTTGTAAATATCCACACGTTCGTTTATCAGCAAACCAGAGGCTTTGATCAGATCCGGACAGATGCTGACGGAGCCTTCATAGTTCAAATCAGCTCCGGTAACGGTGGCGCGGTGAATTTTGGTTCTAAGCAATGAGATGTTCATAAATAAATCCTTAAGCGTTGTGTTGCAGAGCGATCAGCATGCCTTTAAGAACAAGGTCCGGCACGATTTCGTCGAATACTTTTTCTTTTTCAAACAAATAGGAAAAACCACCGGTGCCGATCACCATCGGACGTTCCCCTTGGAAACATTCTTTGGTGATTCGTTCCGTCAGTTCTTTGATGGTGCCCAGATGGCCATAGTACAGACCGGACTGGATGCTTTCGATGGTCGCACGACCCAGGGCCTCGTGCATCGCCACGATTTCCACGGACGGAAGCTTGGCCGTTTTGCTTTCCAGAGCCTCCATGCAAAGACGCAAACCCGCCACAATGGATCCCCCGAGATAGTCCTTGTCCTTGGAAACCGCACAGAATGTGGTGGCCGTGCCCAAGTCCACCAGGATCAGATTTTTACCCGGGTACAGGTGAGTCGCCGCAATGGAATTGGCGATACGATCGGCACCGACTTCCAGTGGGTTTCTGTACTTGATCTTCAGACCGGTTTTAACCCCGGCCTGCAGGATGAACGGATTGATATTGAAGTACTTCATGCAGGCGCCGCGCAGGGAATAGATCACTTCCGGCACGACACTGCAGATCGCGATTTGTTTCACCTTTGCCGGATCAAATCCATTTTCGCGGATGGCCGTGCGCAGGAAAATGCCGGTTTCATCGGAAGAAGCCCCGCTTTTGGAGTTCTTACGGAAAGAAAGAACCATCTTGTCCTTGTCAAAAAGACCGGCATAAATCTGGGTGTTCCCCACATCAAGACACAAAATCATAAAGAATCCTTTGGCAGAACCACACGAATCAGTTCACTGGTCAGTTGATCCAGATTTTCACAGGCAACAAAGCCTGCGTGATTGAACAGCGTGAACTTGTGGGTGCGGTTGACGATATCAATTTCGCTTAAATCATTGTGAACGACGAAGTCGGCGTGGGAGTTGGCAAAAAGCTTTTCCACGGCGCGGGTTCGTTGTTCTGGAGTGGCGTGACTGGTCAGTTTAAACGCAATCACCTTCAGGTCCTTGTTTTTGGAATAGTCTTTCAGGCGGTCCACAATCTTGTGGTTGCGCTTCAGGTGAATGCTCATCTTGTCTGCGTCAGAGCTGACTTTTTTCACCTCAAACGGACGGAAGCTTTGGCCGTCGACTTCGATGTGGTCGACAGAGTAGTCGCTGACGGCCGCCGCATGGATCACGTGGGTGAAATCCTCGGTGGAAAGGTAGTGTTTCATCTTTTCATCCAAAGTCGCAAAACTGACAAACTGGTCGCGGCGGGTGACGTGTTCCGTCTTGGGTGAAGCGTGGGCTTGCAGCAAAGTCACATCAAAACCCATCTGAGTCATGTATTCAGCCAGGGCAATGCCGGTGCGGCCCGAACTGAGATTGCTGATCACACGAACCGTGTCGATGGGCTCTTGCGTGCCCCCGGCGGTGATCAGGATTTTCACTTTGGAAAGAGCGGAAGACTTCGGTGCGACCGAAGCTACTGCGGTATCCTGTGCAGGTTTATGAAGCGCTTCCAAAGTCATTTTCAGAATCAGATCCGGTTCCAGCAGTTTGCCCCAGCCTTCTTCGCCACAGGCTAGAATGCCGGAAGCGGTGTCCAGGATCTGCACGCCCATTTCTTTAAGAGCGGTCAGGGATTTTTGTGTCACCGGGTGCAGGTACATGCTGGTGTTCATGGCTGGCGCCACCAGGAATGGTTTTTTAAAGTCGTGTGCCAGGAACAGAGTCTGCAACAAATCATCACCCACACCTTGCGCGGCCTTGTTGATGAAATTTGCGGTGGCTGGTGCCACCAAAATCACATCCGCCCAACGCATCAGGTGGATATGATCCATGACGTTGCCGGTGGCATACATGTCACTGATGACGGGTTTGCCCGTCAGGCCTTCCAGGGTGGCGTTGCCGACAAATTTCAAGGCGGACGGGGATGCCACAACCTGAACGTCACAGTTATTTTGCACCAGACGGGAAACCACATGACAGGCTTTGTAACAGGCAATAGAGCCCGTCATCATGAAAAGAACTTTAGATTTGGACATTGTCGATCAACCTCACTTCACCGAGTTTGGCGGCGACGAAGCGGCGGTTTCCCACATCCGTCACATAATCCACGATAAATCCTTGAGCTGACAAAGAAGCCGCGGCTTCCGCAGCGGTTTTGCTTTTCGTAATGGCTTTAAAGATGGCCGGTGCTTTCTTTCGCTCTTCCGGGGTTAGGCGCAGATTGCGCGAACTTTTTGCCAGGCCGTCTTCTTCACGCACGGTGGGAACCGGAACGATTTCCAGATCCATAAAGAAGCTTTCCACCATGCCTTGAATCAGGGTCAGTTGCTGGAAGTCCTTTTCTCCGAAATACGCCTTGGTCGGACGAACCACATTGAAAAGTTTCATCACCACCGACAACACACCGTCAAAGTGACCCGGGCGGTGGGCGCCATCCAGCAGGGTGGAATATTCGTTTTCAGAAACTTTATAGCGGTAATTGTCCGGGTACATGTCAGGATAGCGCGGAAAAAAGATCGCGTCGACGTTGTTTCTTTCGGCCATCGCCAGATCCTGATCCCAGGTCTGCGGATACTTTTCCAGATCTTTTGGGTCATTGAACTGGGTCGGGTTCACGAAAATGGAAAGCACCACAAGGTCGTTGTTCATGCGGGCTTGTTTGATCAGTTCCTCGTGTCCGGTGTGCAAAGCCCCCATAGTGGGAACAAAACCCACCGTGCCGGATTGTTTGCGGCGCCAGGCTTGAAATTCGGAAGGAGAGCGCAGGACTTGGGTCATGAGTAGCTCTCTTTCTCGGACGGGAAGATTTCGGTGCTGACTTCCTGATGATACTGGTTCAAGGCACCTTTGATGGTATTAAAGCCATCAAGGTATGTTTTCACGAATTTCGGTTTGAAGCCTTGGTTCATGCCGAGCATATCTTGCAGTACCAGCACCTGTCCGTCGCAATCCACGCCCGCACCGATGCCGATAGTTGGAATCTCCAGTGCTGCGGTGATTTCTTTGGCCAGTTTCGAAGGGACACATTCAAGAACCACGGAAAAGGCGCCAGCCTCTTGCAATTGCAGAGCGGCTTCCAGAATCTTCTTCTGGGCTTTTTCATCACGGCCCTGAACCTTGAATCCACCCAGTTGATTGACTGATTGCGGAGTCAGGCCCAGATGTCCCATCACCGGCACACCTGAATCCACCAGATGGCGGACCAGTTTCAAATTTCCGGCAGCGCCTTCCAGTTTCACGGCGTGAGCACCGGCCTTCATCACTTTTTCAACAGCCGTCATGTTGGCGGTCAGGCCTTTGCGGTAACTCATGAATGGCAGATCCGCGATCACAAACTTATCACCAGCCCCGCGCACAACGGCAGCTGTGTGATGAGCCATGACACTGGCTGAAACATCCAGCGTGGTGGAATGTCCCAGCATCACCATCGCCAAAGAGTCTCCGACCAGAATGCAGTCAATATCACTGTCGGCCACAATGCGCGCGAAGGAATAGTCGTAGCAGGTGATCATCGAGATCTTTTGCTTTTTGCTTTTCTTGTCGTGGAAATCGAGGATGGTTTTCATAGGGCCCTCACTTTCGCGGATACTCAGGCCAAAGGGTTTCTAGAAAGGCTTTGTAAACAGCCTGATAAGGATCGTCTTTCAGGGCCTGCAGATTCTTTTCGACTGTGGCAGCATCTTTGCGCGCCAACGGGCCGGTGAAGGCATCTCCAGGGTTCGCCAAAGTGTTCTGTATCACTCTTTCAATATAAGGCTTGGCGGCACTTTGCGGTATTTTCATCTCGGCAAAGCCTTCCAGCATCTTGGCAAGCAACAAAGTGGTGAAGTTCCCACCCAGCACACATAAGGCGTGATAGCGGGCTTTTTCAAAGGCGAAGATGTTGGAATAAGGATTGGAAAGTCCCGGCAGGGCTTCATCCAGGGAATCACATCCAGTCAGAGCAAAATGAATCTGCTGGTAGGTCGAAAGATCGTAAAGGTCCGGACCAAAGGTCATCAGCGGGTGTGCCGCGATCATTCCTTTGAAATACAAAGCACCCGAGAAGTGCACGAGCGTTTTATCCTCGTGCTTTGCCAGATGCTCTTGATAGAAAGACTCCAAAGAGCTGTCGCTGATCGCCAGCAGAATGTGCGAGCACGCAGAAACTTTGCCCGCCAAAGCAGAGATGTCCTCGCTGCGGTCCCAGGTTTGATATTTTAAATTGAGTAAATGAAAATAGTGGGCAACATGTCGTGCGACACGGCCAGAGCCAATAATAAGATATGTAGGTACAGTCTTTGTCGCATTCATATGTGGGTACCTGTCCTTTGCGGGATCAAGTCCTCTGTAATGTTCGCAACCTAACACAATTCTAGCAGATTTCAACGATTCTTGCCAATATGCGTAAATGCGGCCGTGGGCGCTGGACTTAGCTCTTAAACTAAGTAAAGTTCCGCTCATGAAATACTTGTACTGGGTCAGCGCCGTCGCTGTGATTGCATTGGGTGTGTTTTTCTCCATGAATTTTCAGATTCAGGAACGTTCCATCCCTAAGATCAAATTTTCTCAGGTTGAAGTTCCAGAGAAGCTGGGTAAAGGCATCTATGATCGCCTGCGCATGGAAATCAAAAATGCGCCGATCGTATTCCTGGGTGTGACCCCGGGACAGATTGAGGATTTGGAACTGTGGAGAGGCTTTATGGAAGCCAATCAAGAGCAGGGATCCAAGTACGACGTGATTGTTGTGGATCCGCAATTGCCTTACGTGGAGGTTTTCAACTCCACCATGCGCCTTGATGTCCAAAATGAAATGTCCCGTTTTGTAGAGGGTGTGAACAACGCTCGTGCGCAGGGTCTGCGAGTGGCAGTGATTGTCCCTTACATTTATTCTTCGCAACTTGTGAAAAAAGGTCCTGCCAATCGCCTGAAGGAAGAGTACAAAATGGACGTGACCAGTTTCTCGGTCATGAAGTTCCCAGTGACCCGCGAGCAGGAAGAAGCCTTCCAGCCAGTGTGTGATCTGGATGGCACAAGAGATCTTGCAGGTACCGGACATCTGGGCTGCATGGTTATCGAAGTGGCTCGCAAAACGTATCGCAAGAAATTTGAAGAAAACAAATACTCAGGCATGATGGAACAAACCGGCGCCAAAGACTACATCGTGCTGCTGAACCGCAACGCCAGCCCCCGCTAAAAAGGTTCCCGGTTCTTTTTCGGGTCCACAGAGCGTTATAAGAGGAGAAGATAGATGAAAACGATGATGCTTGTTTTGTCTCTGTTGGCAGGTTTCACTGCTGAAGCCCGCAGCGTTCTTGAACAACCATGGCAGTCGGCTGATGGCCGTGCGATTGTTCGTTTCGTTGAGTTCAACGGCAAATTGACGCTGAACACGCGCAGCTATTATTCCAACGGCGCGCCTTCTGATTA
Source organism: Bdellovibrio bacteriovorus (assembly GCF_048286975.1). Classification (GTDB taxonomy): domain Bacteria; phylum Bdellovibrionota; class Bdellovibrionia; order Bdellovibrionales; family Bdellovibrionaceae; genus Bdellovibrio; species Bdellovibrio bacteriovorus_H. Next base: position 1,142,278 of record NZ_JBLVRT010000001.1, read on the forward strand.
CTTCTTTGAGTTCTGGATGCCGGAAGGCCGTGATGTGCGCCCGGGTGAAACAATCCAAGGCCGTCTGCGCAGTTTGGATGGTTATTATGGTTGTGTGTTTGATGAACACGCGCAAGCTCAGCTGACGATGGATGGCACTTTGAAAGTTCATTATCCTCTTTTGACCTTCCACCGCGAAACACGCTCTGTGCGTGATGGAAACGGAGGCCGCCATTATCGTCGTGTGATCGACTGGAACGGCTGGGGCTGGGTTGAAACCGTTTACTCTTACCCTATTGAACGCTGGAGAGTGATTTCTTCCGAATGCGTGATCAACCAGCGCAACTGGGTGACCAATGAATTGTTCCCGGTCGGTGAACGCCCGGTGCCTCGTCCGAACTAAAGGATTTTTGCGTGAAAAAGATCGCTGTTGTCACTGGTGCTAATCGTGGTTTGGGTCTTGCCTTGAGTGAGGCCCTGGCGCAAAGGGGTTTCAAGGTACTGATGGCCATGAGAAACCCGGACAAAGCGCAAAAGACCCTGAACGGTCTGGCCATGAAGGGCCTGGATGTCGTGCCGATGAAGCTCGACTTGTCCCAGGAAAAAAGCATCACGGACTTTGTTGAAGTGATCAAACGTGAATACGGTTTTGTTGATGTACTGGTGAATAATGCCGGCATTCTGATCGACAGTGAAGATGGCGGAAATTCCTCGCTGTTTAAAACCAAAGCCTCTACGCTGCAGAAGACCTTTGTCACCAACACCATGGGACCATTCCTGCTGACCCAGAAGATCTTCCCGCTGATGAAGCAGGAAGGTTATGGGCGCATCGTGAATGTTTCCAGCGGCATGGCTCAGCTTTCTGAAAAACAGAATGCCTCGGCGTCTTACCGTATTTCCAAAACGGCCTTGAATATGGTTACGAATCTTTTTGCCTCGGAAGTTTCCGGCGAAGACATTTGCGTGAATTCAGTATCGCCGGGATGGGTGCGCACTGATATGGGTGGCCCGCATGCGGATCGTTCAGTTGAACAGGGGATCAAAGGCCTTCTTTGGGCGGCCACGCTGCCGAAGGGCGGTCCCAACGGCGGTTTCTTCCAGGATGGCGAATCCCTAAGCTGGTAGTTAATCTTTATAGTATTTCAGGTCTTCCGCACGGACATAGTCCTTCGCAGAACGAGCCATGGATCCATCGGACTTCATGCGTTTGATAATGTCTTTGATTCTGTTGCGATCTTTCTCTGTCACTCGGGCCTTCGAGACATAGATACCCAGATCTTGCGCCTGATTCGGGTCGGGCAAAATCACAAAGCCGCCGTCCTGACCCTTGCGCGATAAATAGTAGTGGGTGAACAGCGGAGTCGAGAACGTGGCCTGGACTCGGCCCTTAATCAGGCTGGCAAAGATGTCACTGGGGCCAGGGACTTCAAACAGGCGCTTTTGTTTGAAAAGTAGTTCCCGCTCCTGATCGGACATAAAAAATCCAGCTCCGATCAAGGTTGAAAAAACGGCTTTGGAGTTCTTCAGATAGTCTTCGATCTTAAAAGACGGATTATAGGCTTTTTTATCAACTATCAGCATTCGCGGAACGCGGTAAGCGGGAATGAATTCCGCAACTTTGTCCATTTCGGCGTCGCGAATCGCTAGTCCCATGATGTCGACACGGTTTTTAAGAAGCTTCTCTTTGTTGGCGGCATAGGATCCCGGGATCTCTGTTTCGCGGCATTCAAGCTGCTTAATAACGTCAGTCATCAGAACATACGAGTGACCTTTTTTAACGCCGTTTTCGATGAAGTAGGAAGGCTCATTGTCCATAAAAGCCAGAACGAAGCGTCTTTCGCAAAGGTCATTGGCGTGCGCAAACATCAACGCAAAAAGGACATTCAGCAGAATCATGAAGTTTATTGTGATTAAGCCGAGAGCATCCGGCAAATTGAAATTCGCCCAGGTCTAGTATTCGTATTCACTTCCGAAAACAATTCCGACCGTAGAGCTTTCCACTGTTGTGCTTTCTTTGCCATAGTAAAAGCCGATTGCGGACCGCAAGGCCCGCGTCTTCCACGAGTACCCTACGGACGTATTGAAGTTCTGACCGAAATAGTCCACATCATTGCCGAAGCGGTGAGAAATCCCGCACAGAAGCTGATGGCCATCGGCTGCTCCGTACCGATAGCCGAAACTTTGCGAGAACGTGTAGCGGTCCAGATTCCCGGACACCTCCACAAAGGAGGAATCAGTCAGAAATTCGTGATGCCCCACTTTGAAGCCGTGACCAATCAAGAGCTTGCCCTCTTCATTGGTAACACTGGATCTGGCGTCGTCATCTTCGGTGACCGTAAAGTCGCCTGGGGGTGAACCATGGGTGAAGACTTTGGAAGAACCCTTGTTCTGGTTGTACAAGGACAAGCCCCGCGAATTGAAGTTCACACCCAGTGTGTAGTGTTCAAACTGAAAGTGCGTCGAAAGCCCCAGGGCGACGTTCAGATTTTTGTATTCGGACTTGGTTTTTGAAACGACATAGATGTCTTGTGCGGGGAAAGAGCTTTCGCCGACTCCGAATGTTTTTGCCTCGGAATAGCGAGCCAAAAACTGGATGGCCAGGGGAATGGCTTTAAAGGCCATCGAGTAGCCTGACACCATCCGGTTGATGTTGGCCTCGGCATCAAAGGAACTCTCATTCTTGTTGGACTGCCATGAAAACAAACCCTGCAAAGTGTTGGCGACAAAGAATTCATGCACCAGATCTTCGCCGACCACCAGATTGCTCAGGTAAGAAGGTGCCAGTCCCAAGGACGATGAAAATGTCTGGCCTTCGTTTTTGGAATTGATCGCCCCAATGGAGTTTCCGTTCAGGCTGAAGGCATTGTCCTGTCTTTGGCGAAGCAGGCTGGGATTGTAGTAAGACGCGGCCTTGGATCTTGTCGTGGCCACACCGGTGTTGGCCATCATGCCTTCATAAAGACCCACCGGCAGGATTTGCGCCGGTGCCGTTGATGAAATCAGAAGAAGTAAAAGAGCGTATAAAACGGATTTCATCTGAATCTTTCTATTGTTTGTTCAGGCGAACCTGTCCTGTCATGGTGTATTCACCGCGATTCTTCTGTTCATAGACGTTACCCACCCAGATTTGCGTGTTTCCATTCAAAGGATAGATTTGGATGTAAGCTTTGTCGGCGCGGATATTGACTATCAGGCCCGCGCTGCCGGGAACGGTCATATAATCCTGTAAAGGTCCGCTGGATGTCTGGGATCGGCTGATGACTTCGCCATTGTCTTTTTTAGCAAGGATCACCAGGGCATAGGCATCTTCTTTATTGGGCTTGCGAAGGCGGACGTCCCAAGTGATAAGCCAGTCTGTTTTGTGTGTCTTGCGATCAAAGAAGGTGATTTCTCCGGCGTAAAAACCCTGAATGCCATTTGAATTTTTTGTTGAAAGAGCAGAGCTTGATTTCAGTGTTGAGAACAAGTCTTTGATCTCCATCTTTTTCAGCTCTTCAAGGGCCAGTGTTTCATCACGGACTTCAAGAAGTGTTTTTTCGTGGTTGATCCATTCGTTTACGGGCTTTGCTGGTGCCGGAGTCGGGGCTGTCGGATTGGCTTCCGCCGGTGCTGGGTTTGATGTCATAGCAGTTGGATTCTGCGTCTGTGCTGCGGGAATGTTGCAGGTGCCATCAAGCATTGTCGGGCTCGTGGACTTAAACGCCAGCTTCACACCCAGGTCAGCCAGAAAGACGGTGACGATTTTTCCCAGAATCTCATCGGCTTTCTTGTACTTCTCTTCGAGAGTTTTTAGATTCTGGTATTCTTCAAAGTCTTTCTGAGTCAGGGAAATCAATTCGGATTTGATCTGATCGGCAATGACTGCTGACGCGGTCGAAGTCGGTGCGGAAGAGCGTCCGAGAGAAAATGAAACAACTGCGACGGCAACAACAACCACGACGACCAGAATCTGCGAGGAAATTTTCTTCATTTGAAAATGGTACTTTGGGGAGCGTTCAAAGAAAATAAAAAAGCCATCCCCGAAGGGATGGCTTTGACGCGGCAGGGACCTGAATTAGAACCAGGAACCTTTTAGAAGATTTCGTGGGCCAGCGGGCGGCGAGGCGCACGGAAGTAAGTTCTTGGCGACAGGTCCAGCAGGTCGCTCAGCTTCTGCATGTAAACGCAGGCATAGCGGTCCAGTTGGTAGGCAAAGTAACTTTCTTCGTTGCCGGCTCTCATCAATTGACCCCAGTTGGAGTTGTACATGGCCTGCTGCTTTTTGATCAGCTGGCTGATTTGGGCGTCGATCTCAGAAATAGTCTTCTGCAAAGTTTCGATCTGAGGTTCATTGGCCGCCACGGATTTTTCAATCTTGCGGGTCATGATGTCTGTCAGTTCGTCTTCCAGGGGCTCTTTTTTCTTCATCAGGGTTTCGATTTCCTGATTGATCGGTTCGGCTTGCTTGTTGTTTTCAACTTCAACGTCAAGTTCCTCGATAACCATCGCGGTTCTCCAGTTGCAGTCTTTTTTCAAGCGCAGGATATCGCCATAGATATGGTCACCCACGTAAAGGATGTCATCCCCCGCCAGATCCAGATCGGCCGTGAATTTCTTCGCGTTACCGCCCTGATAGATCCCCGGAGTCAGTTTGCCTTCCATGTTGGTCATGGTGCCATCTGCCGGATTCACGCGCAGGTACTTCTGGTTCTCATAGAAGAACTTTGGTTTGGAGGCAAACGTGATCACGAACTCAAACAGATCTTCCCAGGACTTGTGCTCTTTCAGGAATGGCTGAATCGCATAGTCCAGAAGCAATTTCGTGTAGTGGAAATCCGAGTTCGTCAAAACGAAGATCTTTTTCCCGTGACGACGGAACTTTTCCAGCGTGTGCACCAGGGTTGGATCTTTGATGATGAAATGATCCAGGTTCTGTTTCACAACGTCTTTCAAAGAGCCGTCGCGGTGAGCTTCATCCAAAGCATCCAGCACGTCGTCAGCAATCTGCGCGTACTCCGGATACTTGTTGGTTGTGTCAGAGTCTTTCAATTCCACGATCTGAGCGATCAGATTCGCCAAAGAGATCGAGAAAGACGTGTCCACCGCCAGATAGTCGGAATTGGACAGGTCGATGTAAGTGGACTTGTAAAGCTTCTGGTGGCTTTTGAAATCCAGCGGCTTCAGACCGTGATAGCTGGCGCGAATGGCCGTGTAGCGGTTCAGCTTCAGCAGATTTCCCATCTTGCGGTCGATAACCAGACCACGGATGGCGAAGTTATAGTCGAAGACCAGTTTGCGCAAAGTTTCAGGGTAACCGCGTTTCACCAGTTTATCGATCATCGTGGTGTGGGACAGACGCTCAAAGTTTTCGCTGTTATAGCGAACCAATGTGTGGTCCATGTCCACGCCGATGTAGCGGATTTTTTTCAGATTCAATGTTCTGTTAACAAATACTTTTCCAGGCATATTTTCTTTTCTTACTTAGTAACAGGGAGCTGCAGATCATTCCAAAGAAGCATGCCCCCTTGCATGTTGTATACTTCTTCGAAGCCGTTCATCTTGGCAAAGGCTGTGGCCTTGGCAGAGCGACCGCCACTGCGGCAGATAAAGACCACAGTTTTGTCTTTGGGCAGGGTGCCCAGTTGCTCAGGGAGAGTGTCCAGTACCATCAGGGAGGAGCCTTCAACATGACCCAGTTCGCCGATATATTCATCAGGCTGGCGCACGTCGATCATCACCACATTTGCCTTGTTCTGTAGAAGCTCAGCAGGGCCAATATCGTAGATTCCCTCAAAATGAGGATTTTCAGTTTTTGAAGTAAAGTTGACGAATTTCATTGTAACGTCTTCCTCCGGCATCAGAGCCAAGACTCTAACCATAGCACCTGCCGGAAAATACAGCAAGAACCAGTCAGGCTCGGCGCGTAGCAGATTTAGGTCCTAAGTTGTTTTAGGACCTGAAACTCAATTGGAAGCAGATGGCAGGATAGGAGTGGCCGCAGAGACACAGCGGAACCCCAGATGATTGGCGGTATAAGACGCACTGTTGTCCAGGTCGATTGAGAAGATCCCTGATTGTGTACCGTTGTAAAGGCTGCCGCCGCGGGCGACGGCTCCACCAGGACCGTTGATCCACGCAAAACCCATTCCGCAGAAGTCGTTGGTCGTGGGGTCGGCGCACTGAAGGCTGGCCGCCGGAGCAAACAGTGTGGTGAACGAGTCAGCCAGAGTGATCAGCTCCGAGATGTAAACATTCGAAGTGGCAGCTCCCCCAGAATAGTCGTCCTTCGTCCATTCCCAGGAATTTCCTGCAAAGTCCCACAAAACTTTACCCGTGGAAAGCTGGTGCGTGCGACGGTTTTCATGCCACAGCGTCGGGCTGCACACGGCATCCAAAGCGGCCAAGCTGTCGGGGTTCGAGTCCTCATCCAGATCCAGGCCATAACAAGGATGATCATCACCGCCCGCAGCCAGCAAGTATCCGAAATCATCGTTGAAGTGACCGCGGTTCAAAGCCCCCGAAGTCACCGCACCCGAATTCCAGTTGGTGGAAACCGAAGCCAGATTCTGCGCCAGTTGATTCCACTGAGCGTTTGAAATCAAATCAAATTCCGCACCCAGAGCCTGGCAGGCTGCCGCCGCATCATCACGGTCAATCGCGCCCCAGGGAGCCCCGCCCGCCTGAGAAGTCGCAACGGAACCCACGTCTTTCATTTCGTACTTGGCCACACAGAAACCCGGAGGAGGCGAACCGGCCGGAGCCGGCACATAGACATAATTGTCAGGACAGGAATAAAGAGTTTCTTCGATCACCGCGTCTTCTTCCGTGCTGCCGTCCTCTTTTTTAAGATCGAGGGTGCAGGCGGAAACCAGCAGGCAAATCAGGGATAAAATTGTCAGTGGCAGGTTGCGTTCGGTCATGCTGGACTCTTCGGAGTCCGTCAAAGATTCGTAAAGACCTATGCGATGAGTCCTCGGCAAATTCCGTGAGAAACTAAATGAGCTGTTTCAGTATGAAACAGCTCTGTGAGAATTCTTGTGTTACCAGATTTGAACGCGGTCTTTTTCCGGAAGAGTCATCGGATCTCCGGGTTTGCACTGGAAGGTTTCCGCAAATGCTGGCTGTTGTTTCACCTGTTCGTTGATGCGCGCCAAACCAGATGAATGCGGGTCGGTTTTGCGCAGCAGTTTGGCATTGTCCGGGCGGATCACCTCACACCACAGGCGTCCATAGGCGACGAAGAAGTCTTTCTTGTCTTTTTCACTGCCTTTGCCTTCAGGGAAAGCGGCGTTGTAGGCAAAAGTCAGCCCGACAAGGTCGGCCACGTTCTCACCTAATGTCAGTTTTCCATCGTGATCGGCCTTGTTGAACTGATCAATCATCTTCTGGCCACGCAGATTGAATTCCATGATGTCCTTGGTGGTCATCCAGGTGCGCAGGCGACCCTGGGAATCATACTTGGAACCACTGTCGTCAATGCTGTGACCCAGTTCGTGACCGACGACAGCGCCGACAGCACCCAGATTTTCAATCACAGAGCCATCCTTGTCATAGAACGGGAACTGCAGGATCCCGATCGGCAGCACGAACTTGTTTTCGTTCGAACTGTAGTAAGCATTCACGGTCAGTGGGCTCATGCCCCAGGCATCCATGTTGGCGGGTTCGCGCATTTCCTGCATGGATTTTTCCCAGCGGGCTTCGCGGTAAGTGCGCAGATTCTGAATGGCCTGTTTGGTGGAATACTTTTTCACCGGCAGGAAGTCCCATTCACGGTCGTTGTGGGGTTTCACCAATTGCAGGCGTGCCGTGCGGATTTTGGCCAGAGCTTCTTTTTTGCCATCTTTGGAAAGCCAGGTGTTCTTTTCCAAGCCTTGCAGGATGCTCGTGCGAATGCGGGACGCCACTTCGTGGACTTTGCTTTCGTCAAAATTCGGGAACACTTTTTCAATCAGAACCGCATCGATTTCTTTCGAGAACAAACGGGTGGCTTCCGAAGTGCAACGCTCCTGACGAACCGGGCGCTGGGCCGGGCCGCCGAAGAACTTCTTTTCAAAAGCAAATTGCGAAGCAAAGAATTTCGGATAACCGTCATCCATCACGCCGCTCAGGGCGCCGTACAAATAGGCATCTTTCCAGATTTGCAGATCACGCTTTGGCAGTTCGGCATTCAGGAAGTCCAACGATTCTGGAATCGGCGTGTTCACGGCCAGTTTTTCCGGCGCGTATTTGAACAAAACATCCAGCTTCAGGTTCGGATACTTTTTAACCAGATCCTTCTGGGAAGCAACGCGCTTTTCGCTCCAGCGTTGATGGCGAACCGCTGTCACCGGGAAGACTTTGATGAAATCCTGCTCCAGCGCAATTTGCGCCTGGGCTTTTCTTACGGCATCGGCTTTTTTGATTTTAGGATCCACGGACTGGAAGAACAGCACCAGTTGCTTTTCATATTCAGCCATCAGGTCTTTTTGCTCATAGTACTTGTGATCTGGAAGCTCCATCAGGCTGGAGTACAGCATGGCGTCGATTTCTTTGGGATTGTCCAGATTGTTCGTCGGCCACAGGCGAATCAGACCTCCCAATCCGCGCGGCATCTGGGCGTGGGTGTAAAGGATGAATTCCTCCAGGGATTTGATCTGATCCAGCTCGGCTTTTAGCTTTTTGACTTCCGCCTTTTCATCGCGAGCCTTGGCTGTGGAATCCATGCACGCCAGATAGTAATCGCGAACCTGGGCGGTGCGCGCATCCAGATTTTTCTGGTGCGGAAGCTCTTTCATGAATTTCATCTGGGTTTCAAGCAGGCGTTCGCGGGAGTCGCTGAAGGCAAACAGGTGACGGCTGCGATCCTCGCGCAGTTTGAAAGCGGATTCGGCCTTTGAGCACACATACTGATGGAAGTTCTGGCATGGGCTGATCTCTGAATTCAGGGGGAATTCACGTTTTACCGGAATTTCAGAGCTGGATTTTGGGGCGGGTTTTGTGGCCTGCGCCATCAGAGGAGTCACCAGCAGGGGTAAGAGAAGCTTCAGCATCAACAACAGTCCTTTGTTATGAATTCAGAGTCCAAATGCTATCGTTTTTATATTTGCTTCGCAAGACTGGGAAGTGGCATGATCGCAGGACTTATGCCTGTACACAACATTGAGCTTTCCCCCGAACAATCCTCTGCTTTGGATCTTTTAAGATCCGGAGAGAATGTTTTTTTGACGGGTGGAGCGGGCAGCGGAAAAAGTTTTTTGATTCGCCAGTTCATGCGTGAGTTGGATCCGAAAGAAATGCCGATTCTGGCCAGCACAGGGGCTGCCGCCGTTTTACTGGGCGGCCGGACTTTTCACAGCTTCTTTGGTCTGGGCATCATGGAAGGTGGCGCTGATGCCACTTATGAACGTGCCAGTAAAGACAAGCGCCTGATGTCACGTCTGCGCAAGGTCGAAGGTGTGATTATTGATGAAATTTCGATGATTCCCGGCCAGGCTCTGATGATCGCCGAAGCTTTGTCACAACGAGCGCGTGAATCCAAACTTCCCTGGGGTGGCATGCGTGTGATCGCGGTGGGGGATTTTGCCCAGCTGCCTCCGGTGACTCATACGGGACAGCGCGACTGGTGTTTTCTGAATGGCGTCTGGGAAGTCAGCGGTTTTCAGACCGTAATGCTTTCACACAACCAGCGGGTTTCGGATAATCTGTTTTTGGATGTTCTAAGCGACGTTCGCCATGGCAAGGTCACCGAGCGCGTTCGGGAGTTTCTGAATGAACACGTTCAGGATCACGATGAAGATGATCCCGGCACACGTCTGTTCCCGCGCAAGATCAACGCCGAAAAGTTCAACGAACGAAAGCTTGCTGAGATTGATGAAACCGAAGTGGTGATTGAATCCATTTACAGCGGATCTGAACGTCACATTGAAACTTTGAAAAAAGCCTCGCCGATCGCGGAAAAGCTGATTTTAAAAATCGGCTGTCAGGTGATGTTTCTGCAAAATGATCCCCAACGACGCTGGGTGAATGGCACACGCGGATCCGTGGTTGATATCACGGCGGACCAGATCACCGTGCGCAAGGATCGCGGCCGCGAAGTTCAGGTCAGCAAATCCTCTTTTGCCATTCAGGATGCCGAAGGCAACATCATGGCACAGGTGGAACAGTTCCCGCTGACACTGGCTTACGCCACTACCATTCACAAAAGCCAGGGCGCCACCCTGGATGACCTGTGGTGTGATCTCAGTCAGCTGTGGGAGCCGGGACAGGCATATGTGGCTCTCAGCCGTCTGAGAAGCGCGAAAGGATTGCATCTGATTGGGTGGAATCCCCGATCGATCATCGTCGATCCAAAAGTTTTGCAGTTTTATAAGCAGTTTGAAGGTCTTTAATGTTTTTGAAAGTAGTGCTTTTCACCGGGTTTCTATCTGTAGCGTCCTCTGCTTTTGCAATTTATTTTCCTTTGCCAGCGGGGCATCGTGAAGCCTTTATGGGTAATGCCGGTGGTGCGATGGAGTCTTCGCCGGGAAATACTTTGTACAATCCTGCAGGCTTGGGGTTTCGCTCGACGAATAAGTTGTCACTTTCCGTCAGTGGGACCGCGCTCACCAGTCACCAAATGAAAAATAACAGCAGCGATTTGAGTCCCAGTGATTATTCTGTGCGCCCCTTGCTGGCTTCTGGAATTTATCCGACAGAGTGGGGGACGGGGGCTGTGTTCGTGGCAAGCCCGATGATGCTAAGCCTGGGTGGCCTGATGAATACGCAGGGTGGTTCCTACAATACGTCCTCACTGACCAGTTTGGACAGTCAGCTTCTGAAGGTCGGGGCGGCATTTGGTGCGGCTGTCAATGACAGTCTTGCCTGGGGGATTTCTGCAGGCTTGCAGTTGGGTGATTCCAGAACGCACAGCTATAACAAGATCAGCACGGGGGGAAATCTTTATGCCACCATGTTTACTGAAACAGAAAACAAGAACAAAGGCCTTTTTGTTCTGCCGGGAATTCAGATAAAGCCTGTGGCAAACTGGACGGTGGGTTTCTCTGTGCAGTTCATGCCTGTGATGCTGGAATCAAAGGCGGTTGAATATACCGCTGTTCACTATGTGGCGACGCCAAACACGGTGAATGAAGAGACGGTTTCCTATGAACCTGTGAAGCAGTCCCCCTATTATCTGCGTTTGGCCAATGGCTTTAGTTTGCTTGCAGGGAATGACCTGTTTGTTGATGTGACCTATACCTCCGAATCCTCGTTGAGGGACGCAGATGGTATTGTCGAAAATGAAGAGTCGTTCGTTGTCTATTCTGTTGGCTGGAGAAACAAAAGTTTTGAAAGCTGGCAGCCCATGGCGGGCTACAGTCATACTTCAATCAATAACAGTACAAATCATCTGACCAGTGCCGGAGTTGCGATTGTGCGTGGTCGAAGTGAGCTGATTCTGGGTGGCTATTACATGGCGTCAGTGCCAAAGGGTGATGATGCATTTGAGTATTCGAGTTACGGATTTATGTTCTCAAGCAATGTGGCTTACTAAAAAATCCACATCAGGTCGCGAAGCATTCCAATCGCAATGATGATTCCCAGTGTTTGCAGTACCAACACAATGTAGAACCAGGTGGGTTGTTTTTTCGTTGGTGCTTTCGACATCAGCCCTCTTGATAATCTTCATCGGGTTTAGTTCGGAATGTGTAAACTGGATGTGGTTGAAATTTCACCACTGTAATACCTTTGTGAACATCGCCTGTATGTCTGATCCAGCCCCCAGGTTGGGCCTGCAAAAATGCCCTAAGTGTTTGATATACCTTAATTTATTCATGCTTGAATAATGCTCAATTTGGGGCTACTGTCACCGCATCGTATATAAGTTTTAGGAGGAGCCATGGCTCAAGTTACCGAGAAAAATCCAGTGGGTCTTAACGGAGTTGATTTTATCGAATACTCCGGTCCTGACGCCCACTTTTTCGAACAAGTGTTCAAACGCTATGCCTTTAAAGAAGTTGGCCAGGTCCACGGCAAAAATATCAAACTTTACCGTCAAGGCGACATCAACTTTATCCTGAACTGCGAACCTCAGACATTCGCTACTGACTTTGCAAAACTTCACGGCCCTTGCGTGAATGCGACCGGCTTCCGCGTAGTGGATGCTGAGCAGGCATTCAAAACAGCTGTGGCTCGCGGTGCGCGCCCTTACGAGGGCAACGAACACCAAAAAGGTGCGACTCCATTCCCGGCGATCTATGGTATCGGTGACTCTTTGATCTATTTCATGGATCAGAAAAACCAGGACAAGCTTTACAATGAAATCTTCCAGGTGAAACCGGAAGACAAAGCACCCGTGGGCGTGGGCTTCACGGTGGTGGATCACTTCACGAACAACGTGCCTAAAGGTGAAATGGACAAGTGGCAGCACTTCTATGAAGACATCTTCGGCTTCTATGAAGCGAAGTACTTCGACATCCGCGGCAGCAAGACAGGTCTTCTTTCCCGCGCGATGAGATCTCCCTGCGGAAAATTCTCGGTGCCGATCAATGAACCGACCGAGGAAAAATCCCAGATCCAGGAATATCTGGATGAATATAAAGGCTCCGGCATCCAGCACATTGCTTTGCTGACTCATGATATTAACTATTCACTGGAATCTTTGAAAAACAGCGAGATTCAGTTCCTGACTCCGCCGCCGCACTCTTACTATGAGATGATTCCTGAGCGCGTTCCGGGCGTGACTGAAGACATCAGCCGTCTTGAAAAGAATGCGATCCTTGTGGATGGCGACAAAACAGGAAAGTACCTGCTGCAGATCTTCACGAAAAACACTTTCGGTCCGATCTTCTATGAATTGATTCAGCGTAAAGGCCACGATGGTTTCGGCGACGGAAACTTCCAGGCTTTGTTTGATGCGATCGAACGCGATCAGCGCGAACGCGGCTATTTGACGTAGGTGATCTGATGGAACTGATTCGCTCTTTGTCTTTGCCTGCTATTGGAACCAAGCTCACGGCTGAAGAAGCCATGAGCCTTGCCATCAGCGAGGCCTATCAGGGAGCAGCGCGAGTCAGTCCCAACCCGCTGGTGGGTGCGGTGGTTCTGGATGCTCAGGGCGGGTTTTTGTCTGCCGGTCATCACGAATTTTACGGCGGCCCCCATGCGGAAGTGAATGCGCTGAAAAATCTTTCGCCGGAACAGCTGAAAGGCGCCCATGCCTTTGTCACGCTGGAGCCTTGCGCGCACGAAGGGAAAACCCCGTCCTGCGCCAAGATGATGGCAAAACTTCCTCTGAAAAAAGTAACCTTCGGTCTGATCGATCCCAATCCATTGGTGGCCGGTCAGGGGGCTGAAATCCTGCGCCAGGCGGGGATTGAGGCCGAGGTGTTTTCTTCCGCGAATCCGGTTCTGGATGCAAAAATCAAAACCGAACTGGAAGAAGTCTGCGAAGCGTTCCTGTGGAACTTCCGCAAAAAGAAAGTCTTCGTGTCTTTGAAGATGGCTTCCAGCCTTGACGGGCAGGTGGCTCTTCGTTCGGGTGAAAGCCAGTGGATCACGGGGCCTGAGTCCCGTGAATACGTTCACTATATCCGTGCCTGCCATGATGGAATTCTGGTTGGTAAGGGCACCATTGATTTTGACAATCCGTCTTTGAACATCCGTCACCCGCAGATCACGAAAAAGAACAAAGTGATCGTGGTCGATGGTGAAGCCGAGCTGCTTCCGAATTTCACCAAGCTGAAGCTTTCAGAAGTGCACGCTTCCGAGGATGTTATTTGGTGTGTGGCGGAAGAATTGCGTGAAAAGGTTGAAAAACTGCGCGGCACTTTGGTGAAATCCCCGGATGTGGTTTACGTAAAAACCCGTGTCGGTGGCGATTTGGATTTGGAAGACCTGCTGGCGCAGCTTTACCAAAAGGGGCTTCGTTCCGTGATGGTTGAAGGGGGCGCGTTCACCGCCAGCTCCTTTGTGAGTTACCACCTTGTAAATCGACTTTATATGTTCCAGGCCCCTATCATCATGGGCTCTGGAGGCTCCCGCTCTTGGACGGAAAGTGTTCGTATTTCCGCTATGACGGACAAGATCCAACTGAAGAACCCTCGTTATCTGACCTTCGGTAACGATTTCATGATCACGGGGACCTTATAGGTACAGCTTACTTTTCGAAGGCAGGGGTGCTAAAACTCTCCCTTTTGTTGAAGCTGTATTGATGGAGGCCGTAAGTGACCGAGCAAAACACACAGAAACTGGACTATCGTTGGGTTCGATCCGATAAAGGCGCCTTAGCTGGCGTATGTAAGGGTTTGGGCGACGCTTTGGGTATCGAAACTTGGATACTGCGCGTCATTTGGCTGGTTGCGGTTCTCTGGTTTGGCAGTGGGATCCTGTTTTATTTGATCCTGGCAGTTTGCTTGCCCCGTGTCGACAGACTGGACCAAGCTCTAGATAGAAAGCTTCTTGGCGTGTGTGCTAGAATAGCTAAACGGTACCACATCGAAGTGGGAGTAGTAAGAACAGGATTTGTTCTGTTCATGCTGGTCACTTTCGGTGCTGCGATCCTGGGTTACGGCCTTTGTTACTTTCTTATTCCCAAGGCTGACGAACCCGCAAGTCGCTCAAAGAGCGCAGGAGTATTTTAATATATATGGGTGATGACAGTAGTAGGTCGATCGTAAAATCCCTGAAAAACGAATGGTCTTTGTTTTTGGAAGCTTTCCAGGGCGAAGACGCTGATGAAACCAAACCGTCGCAAGACGCCTTTGCCACGGGCCAACTGGAAGTTCTGGATCTGGAACAGATCCGCGAGATGACCAAGGCTCTGGTCGAGGACCGCAAAAAGCTCAATCAAAAACTGGAATCCTTGTCCAAAGAGATCGACCTGAATTCGGCGAAGCTGGAAAGCCTGCGCCTGGTCGGTGGTGAAGAGGATGAAACCATGGTCCGTATCAATGAGCTGCATGACTTGGGTCAAAGCATGGCGCAAGCCCTGCAGAAACTGGACAAGCAGCTTCGCAGTATCCGTGAACAGGAAGACAAACTGAATGAGGAGCTTCTGACATCCTGATGGGATGGTGGTTGCTTCTTCCTTTTATCGCTTCGGCTGACTTTGCCTTCACGGGCAAAGTCGTGAGCCTGCAAAAGAATCCCCTGAAAAACAACTATCTGGTTCGCATGGAAAGTGTCGACAGTCCTTTGGAAGTCGACAAGGGCCCCGAGTATCTGTGTCTGCATAAGGCCATGAAGTCGCAGGATCCGGTGCTTTTCACTTTCGATGCGCGTCTGTTTAAAATCCGCACCTGCAAGCTGTAGTCTGATCTTCTATCTTTGCACAGTCCCGGCGTGACTGATCAACATTTTCCCCGTTCGTCCGA
The DNA here is from genome assembly GCF_048286975.1 of Bdellovibrio bacteriovorus. Taxonomy (GTDB): domain Bacteria; phylum Bdellovibrionota; class Bdellovibrionia; order Bdellovibrionales; family Bdellovibrionaceae; genus Bdellovibrio; species Bdellovibrio bacteriovorus_H. The sequence goes on from NZ_JBLVRT010000001.1 coordinate 1,157,565, forward strand.
GGCAGTACAGGTCCGTTGAAATTCCATTTTTGATGGTCTCTGTTTTCATAATCATGAAGTTATGCTTCCAGGTGTGTGTCAGTCTTCGTGGGTTTCGCATGTACCAGGCGGTGGGATAATTAATACTGTGCATGGCGCTGGAGGTGAATTCAAAGGTTCGATACCCCAGCAGCTGAGGTTCAATTTTTAAAACTTCACTGAAGTGCACGTCCCCCGAAGCAAAGACCACCGGGGCTTCCAACCGGCGAAGTTTTCCGGTCAGATCAGAAAGGTTGCGCATGTATTCTTTCTGAAACGAATCGTTGCCGATATAGGATGAAAAATACTGACTGCCGTTCATCAGCCATGCGGGCTTTTCGTTTTCACCTAAAGTCTGAAGCAGCCATTCCTGCTGATCTGATCCCCACATCATGCCGCCAGTTCTGGGTTCATCGCGAAAGAACCGGTCATCCATAAGAAAGAATCTTTGTCCAAATCCGGTTAGCACCGAACCGACCCCATGACCCTTGCGATAGCCAGCGACAGGTGTGGAGCCAAAGAAGCATTCAAAGATCCGTCGCGAGACATGCTTCATGGCATAGTGGCGATTTTCATTGTTTCGGCCATAGTCATGGTCATCCCAGGTGGCTAAGGTTGGAATCAGCCGCGGTTGTCGGAAGTGCGCCAAGGTCATGCGCGTTTCACAGTGGCGGCGCCACAGGTCTTTTTCCGTCCCGTCACTGCCCAGGTCGCAGTACACCGAGTCCCCCAGCACAAACACCAGTTCGGGAAGTTCGGCAAACATCCGGTCCCACATATTGCTGTTCTGGCTGTGATAGATGTCGCAGGAACAACTGATCATTGCAAAGCGCAGATTTGTTTTTCGATTTAAAGGTAAACTTTTAAAGATCCGTTCGTCCAACACAGTGCCGCGGTCCTTGTCGATGACCTGCAGGCGGTACAATTGGTCGGCCTGCAGTTTTTCCGCGATCAGCTTGTCGATGCCATATCCCGAATGCTTGCGGTGCTCTTCGTCCCATTTGCGCACGGGAAGGTCGCGCCCTTGCGAATCTTTCACTCGATAGGCGTAAGGGTTTTTTCCTTCCGTCAAGATCGTGAACTGGGCCGAGATTTCATTGGTCATGTTCTGGCAGATGGGAACTTTGCCAGTGTAAAGGTCGGATTGGTATTCATTACCAGCCAGAGCAAGCCCCGCGGGGAGACTTGTGTATATCAGCATGGATTTGGTGGCGTTACCCAGGAACTCGCGGCGTGACGTGCTCATCACATTATCATCGCGGTAAGAGTTCCTGCTTGGGGAGGCCTCTGTTCAAAAAACAGAGATGACAGAATTGTTACTAACGATCGCGGTTCTGGAATTCTTTCCACTCACGCAGCTTGCGAATGCTTTGCTGCAAAACTGTTTCCAGAATCACCAGTTCTTTTTTTGTCGGCGTGTTTTGCAAAAGCATACGACGAAGAACCGTAAAGACGTTGATTTTTCTTTGGCGAGTCAGATCAAAGCCCATTTCTTCCAGCCACGTTTTCAGTGTCGCTTCCGGATCGATGCCATCGATTCCCTGCGGAGCCCGGCGCACTTTTCCGCCATCCAGTTTCGTGCGCTGTCCACCCCAGGTGCGGCGCAGGCTGTACATGCCAAGCAACGTGGCTTGCGCCAGATTCAGACTCCAGTTGTTTCCGAATGTCGGGATGCAGGCGCAGAAGTTGGCGTGCTCAAGGTCTTCTCCGGCAAGTCCCCAGTCTTCGGGGCCGAAGACCAAGTGAACGACGTAAGGCACGTCACTTTCCACCTGGAACTGAGGGGCTTTGTCGGCAATGTCTTTAAGAACTTCATCGACATCACGCACTTGACGGCCTTTGCCATCGCGGGCAGTAAAGGCGACCTTGATGCTTTCCGGTTCTTGTTTCATGAATTCGTCCCAGGAAGCATAAGTCGTGCGGTTCTGCAGACCGGTCTGGCCGGTTGCTGCTGCTTGCTGCGCTTCATAGGTGATTTCGCACTTGGGATCAATCAGGATCAGCTTTTCAATCCCCATATTGGACATGGCACGGGATGTGGCGCCGATGTTTCTTTCATAGATAGTGCGAACCAGAACAATACGAATTTCAAAAGGACGTTTCATTTTACAGGGCTCCAGCCAATACCAGGCCGTCTTGAATCAGGCCGTGGGTTTTTTCATCCTTCTTGGACAGAGTCGTCAGATCGTCTTCGATCTGTTTTTTTAGTTTTGATTCAGGGTGACGGGACAAAACCAGCTCCAAAGATTCCATCAGCAACAACCAGTCGGTCGGCATCAGGGTTTTGTGAGCTGCCAGAACTTTTTCCAAAGCGTCAGTTAAAGCAGCACCCTGAAGTTTATCTTCGCGGATTTTGCGAACCTGACCGTACAGGTTTTGTCTTTGCAGTTCTTCGGTAGAATACTTCGGGGCCGGAACACGTTTGGCAACAAAGTCCGTGGTTTCACCATAAGCTTCGCGGTCCGCAGGCCCGCCGAACACCGACGGGACCGTGGATCCCACGGCCATGTCAAATGTGCCCCACTCAGGCGCAAACAGTATGCGCCCGTTGAGTTCTGCTTTGGCATCCGTCAAAGCCAGCACCAGCGTCTTTCCATCCTTTTCAAGAACGGATTGAACCTTGCCAGTCACAACCACGCCGGAAACAAATTCAAGACGCGTTTCTTTGCCCGGAACCACATTCAGTGCAGACCACTGGTCGGCTGTGAATGTGGAAGGGCACTGATTTGGATAAGCTTTCAGGAAGCCCACCGGAGTTCCGAATCCATGGGCATGATATTTCTGATCATGTCCCGGAAGTTCGTGATCCTGATAGGACAACTGCGATGGCCCTTGCAAACGCAAATAAGCCAGGGTGCCGTTGCTGTCGGTGATCGCTTCCACGATCTGACCGGAAATCTGCAGACCGGAATTCAGCTCGGCCGTGTTCACGGACTGGGCTTCGATGGCTTTGTTTAAGCCCTTCAGGCCACCGATACGGAAGGCCATCTGGTCCGCCATTTCATCCAGCACTCGCACCAAAGTTTTGAAATCCTTCGCCACGAACAATTGCGGCTGAGGTTCAGTAATGTCATAGGAAGTTTTAATGCAGTCCACAGTCAGAGGGATCTTTTTCACCTTCTGACTTAGGCACCACTTGGATTCACCAACACTGGAAAGCAAGCCCGCACCAAAAATCTTTGGATTGTCGAGCTCACCAATCAAACCGTATTCCGCCGTCCACCAATTCATGCGCGACAGCTCAGACGCTTCCGAGATATGGCTGATGCTTTTGCCGACCTTGTCCAGATGTTCTTCCGCCGCCTTCACCTGTTCAGGTGTGGAGGCTGGGTTTTCCTTGATATCAGAAAGATCACGGATGGCTTCGTAAAGATCCAGATCCTCTTTGCTGATGATGGCTTTCTTCGCGACCTGAGCATACTGTCGCAGGTAATCGGAAAATTCAGGATGAATCAGAATCGGCGCATGTCCCGCAGCTTCGTGAACAATGTCCGGGGCCGGGGTGTAAAGCAAATGATCCAGAGTGCGCATGTCCGAGGCAATCGGAAGAACTCCCAGGGATTGCAGCTCCATGAAGGCTGCCGGTGGAATAAAGCCACTGACAGGCAATGCGCGCCAGCCGAATTCCTGGATTTTTTTGCTGACGTCTTCAATGCGTGGAATGCGTTCGATGTCGATGCCGGTTTTATTCAAACCCTCAACGTAACATTCGTGGGCGTGTTTGGATAAAAAGGCTTTCAGCTGGCGCAAGACATAGCGCCACACAGCCTGATCAACCGGAGTGTATTTTTCGTAGTGTTGTTCTACGACGTATTTTCTTAAGTGTGGCGGTAAAAAGTCCGTCTCCATAGTGGTCTGCTCTCTTACAGGTCTTTGTCGTCTTTGGACAAATAGTTCTGAATATAATCAGCGACGGCTTTTTCCAAAGGCCATTTTGCCGGGCTCATGCCCGCTGCCAGCCACTTGTCGGTTTTAGCTTCGGTGAAGTACTGATACTGACCGCGGATGTTTTCAGGCATCTCCAGCCAGTTGATTTTCATGTCTTTACCCATGGCTTTGAAAACACCACCGGCAAGATCCAGCCAGGTGCGCGGCTTGCCGAAGCCCATGTTATAAACGCCGTTCGTTGGTTTTTTCTCCATCAACTCGGCCATCCAGCCCGTAACATCCTTGACGTAAACGAAGTCACGCATGAATTCGCCGTCCTTGTAGTTCGGGTCTGCGGACTTGAACAACCCCAAAGCGCCGGTGTCCTTGATCTGATTGTAAGCTTTGAATGCCACGCTGGACATCGCGCCTTTGTGGTATTCATTCGGACCAAAGACGTTGAAGAACTTAAGGCCGTACCAGTGTGGAGGCGTTTTCGTCTGTTTCACCGCCCAGCGGTCAAACAGGACTTTGGATTCACCGTACAGATTCAGTGGGCGCAGTTTTTCAGGATCGGTGGTGTCGTCAAAGCCCAGTTCGCCAGCTCCGTAAGTTGCAGCGCTGGAAGCATAGATCATGGACTTGCCATGTTCTGCGCACCATTCAAAGATTCTTTGTGTGTAGTAAGTGTTGTTCTCCCACAGGAATTCTTTGTTGGTTTCTGTCGTGGAAGAGCAGGCGCCCATGTGGATGATCCAGGTGACTTTCTTTTTTGCTTCCTCGGTTTCAAGGAACGGCCACAGGTCATCCTTCAAAAGGAACTTGGTGATTTTTTGTTTGCGAAGAAGATTGCGTTCGGAAAGACCTACCGAGTCCACCGCGATGATATCGGTAAGACCTTTTTGGTTCAGTTCCCACACCATCACACTGCCAATAAAACCGTTTGCGCCTGTTACAATAATCATAGTGATTTTAAGGTATTACAGGGGGTCGAAAAGCTCAAGGCCGGGGGCGTTGTTCAGGGCCTGTGCGAACAGGAAATTTCTTCCAAAACGGGGGTGAAAATCGGCACCTAGAGCCAATTAATTCGATCTGGGCGGGCACGCCCGTTGCTCTCTTGGAGCGGGTCGGGAGGGCCGAAGTGCTCAGTTCACCACGTTTTTTCATAATCTCTTTAATGGTTTTGGTCTTGGGGGCCAGCCTGTATCTTGTGCGTCTTTCGGGTAAAGACGTCAGCAAGGTGAAGTCCGGTGAAGACTATTGGGCCGAGACGGGCCTGGGTCCGGCAGCCCTGGAAGACCTGCTTCAGGATCAGACCTGTGGCAGTTCCGAACGCTACTTCCTGGCGTGTGCCAATGCCATTCTGACAGTTGCCAATCGCTACAACCTAAGCCTGAACCTGCAAGGGGAGCTGGTCCCAGTTCACGAAGCCCTGTCTGCCGACATGAGCTCTGAGAAAAAACAGCTGGAGCCTTGGAAGGAATATTTCACTTCACAAACGGCCAAAGCCACGCAGATCTCTTTCCTGAAAGCATGGGAACAACTGAAATCTGAATACATCAAACCCAAACAAAGCTCCATGATGGTGGGCCTGGGGTTGAATGGTTTTATCTCGGTCTTCCGTGATCCGCACACGTACTTCATGCCAGTAAATCAGTTCCAGGAAGTGATCTCCCGCGCCGACAGTCGTTCGGTGACTTTGGGAATCACCTTGGGCAGCCACAAAGGCCAGTACGTCGTGCGCAAGCTGACCGAAGGCAGTCCGGCGAAAATTTCCGGCATTCAAAAAGGGGATGTGCTGATTTCCATCAACGGCACCCCTGTTAAAGGCCTGATGCAGCCGCGTGTTTCTGAATTGTTAAAAGGTGAAGTCGGCGATGTGGTTCGCATCCGTGTTGAGCGTGATGGTGAAATCATGAAGTTCCGCCTGCGCCGTCAGGAAATCACCGTGGCGACTGTTTCCACACGAGTGATTGAAGGCATCAAGCCGATTGCGGTGATTGGTATTAACAAGTTCGCCCGTGGTGCCTGTGAAAAAGTGAAAGAGTCGCTTGAGATCGTGAAGCGTTCCCATGTGCGCGGTCTGTTGCTGGATCTGCGTGACAATCCAGGCGGTCAGATGGAAGAAGCCGCTTGTATCGCCAGTCTGTTCGTGGGCCCGGAAAATAAAATCTTCGAAGTTCGTTACCTGGATCCAAGCAAAAAGGCTGAGGTCTTCTATGGCGGTGAAGAGAAGCACTTTGACATGCCGATGGCCGTCTTGGTGAATGCGGCTTCCGCCAGCGCGTCAGAAATCGTGGCGGGTGCTTTGCGTGACCTGAATCGCGCCGTGCTGGTGGGCGAAAGAACTTTCGGAAAAGGCTCTTTCCAAGAGGGTGAATACTGGTCCCAGAACAAGAAAATTGCATTGTTTGAAACCAAAGGTTTTTATTACCTGCCATCGGGACGTTCCCCACAGATGAAGGGGCTGGAGCCGGATGTGGCAGTTAATTTTGAAGAGATCTCCGTTGTGCGAGAGGCGGAGCAGTTCATCAATCCTCTGCGTGCACCGGAACGTCAGGTGCGTGCGATGGCGCAATCCATGTCCAGCAGTGAATGTCTGGACTTGGAAGACGGTTCTCCTTCTGATGATTTACAACTGACAAAAGCTCGTCAGGTTCTTTTCTGTACAAAGGCTGTGGCGAGGGCGGGGCTATGATTACGACGACACTTTTTAAACACAAATTCATTCCGGCAAAAAGAAAATCCGAATACCTGATGATCGTTCTGCACGGACGTGGTGACAGTATCAAACCATTCTTCTCTTTTGATGAGGAACTGAATCTGCCGGAGATGAATTATCTTCTGCTAAATGCGCCCCGCAAGTTTTTGGACGGTTATACGTGGTATGGCGAGCCTCCATATCAGGCCAACGGCGTGATGAAGATCCGTGAAAAACTTTTTGATCTTTTGAACGATCTGGAAAACCAGGGCTGGGACAGCAAAAAGATCTTCCTGTTTGGCTTTTCCCAAGGCTGTTTGATCAGTGCCGACGTGGGGTTGAACTATCCCAAGAAACTTGCCGGCGTGGTGGGGATCAGCGGCTACTTCAACTTCTATCCCCGTTGGAGAAACAATCTTTCGTTGGATGCGAAGAAAACCCCTTGGCTATTCACGCACGGTCACCAGGATGACATTTTGCCACTGGAAGAAACCAAGTACGGTGTCGACAAACTGAAAGATGCCGGTCTTAAAGTGGAGTGGGTCGAGATGGACAAGGATCACTCCCTGAAGGATGAAGAGTATCCCATTATAAGACGCTGGGTCCGGGACCAGCTTTCCGATTTAAGAAAAAATTGAACAACATGACGGCCATCATGCAGAGGTAGATCAACCCCACCGAGAAGTTGGAGGTAACACTACAACTGTTCGAGGTGAAAGATGGCCGAATCATTCTTTAAATGGGACCAGGAGCGACTGACCACACACGTGGACGCCATGGACCATGAACATCAAAAACTTATTCAAATCATGAATCGCCTGTATGAGCGCAACGAAGCCAAGGCGACAAAATCTGAGCTTTCCTCCATCGTGCGTGAGCTGGCCAGCTGGACTGTCACGCACTTTGATCACGAGGAAAAGTTCTTCGATACGCTGGCGTATTCGCAGGCCGCGGTTCACAAGAAAATCCACCGCGATTTGATCGAGCGACTGAAGGGGCACCAGGCTGAATTTGAGAAATCGGGAGTGCTGACACCGGCATTCTTTCAGTTTCTGAAGACCTGGCTGACGGCGCACATCATGGGGATTGATACCAAGTACGGTGAAATCGCCGCGAAAAAGTCGGCTTAATAGACAAACAAAAAAGGCACCCGGGTGGGTGCCTTTTTGTTTTAGATGGATTCCTTGTGTTCTTCCACCAGACTGAGCAGCCGGGCGTAAAGATCCATTTTGACCGCCGGGGTTTGTTGCAACTCCCGATAGAAGCGACCGGTTGGAATTTCCGGCATTCCGTTCTGGTCAAAGACCAGCTTGTCGATGATCTTCTGAATCTGCTCCATGCTCAGGCCCTTTTTCTTTTCAGTGATGATTTCTTCAACCATCTCAATCAGGGCGTTGCCGGTGATGCGTTTTTCAGAATTCAGCTTTTCTGCGCGTTCTGAAATGCCTTTTAGAATATGCTCGGGCTTGTTTTTACCAGCCGCCGTCTGAACCAGTTCACGGTACAGGGACTGGAAGTTTTCAATATGACGGCGCTGTTTTTCACCCATGCGGGCGTCGCGGGCCTTGGCAAAGCCCGACAGCACTGTCTTAAAGAAGTTGTTTTCAGTCATCCAGCGTTTTTCAAAAGGCAGCGGACTGTCCTGAAGGAACTTTGGATAGTCCCTCATGATCGTGCGCATATTGTAAAGCGCCGGGTGATTTACACCGTCAGCGACTTTTTCCGTGTTGCCGCTGACTTTACATCTTTCAAAGAAAGAGTACTCTTTGTCAAAGCGGGCAAACAGGCCGTCTTTGGCCAGAATGTGGCCGCGCTGGGTTTCGTTAAAGCCCATGCGATACAGAAGTCTTTCGGCGCGTTTGTTGTCAAAGACCTTGTTGAAGTTTTGCACCGCCGGGTGGTGGGCAAATTCACGCAAAGGTTTTTTCTTTTTGGTTTTAAGGTAGTCCACCATTTGGGCAAAGACCTGCACGATCAGACGGGCTTTTTGTTTTTGCTCGTTCAGATTGGTTGAGAATCTTTCCACGTCATCATAGCGGTATTTATCATGGCGAATACCAAACTGACGAACGCTGCCATAGTCGATGATGCCGGCGTCGGCCAGAACGTTGTCGCCGTCCCAGTCAAGCCAGGCAAAGATATAGTCCGTATCCAGCAGCGCGGTGAATTCACCGAAGGCTTTGGACACTTCATGCAGCATTTCATCGTACTTGGCGTTGCCTTTGGATTTGATGTCCCAGGCTTTGTTCATCACCTGGCGGTCGATCAGATAGTCTGTGGCGGATTTCAGGTTGTCCAGACGCTCTTGTTTAAGGTACAGGAACAAGTGGGCCGGGCGGATCAGATTTTGTGCCGCACGCACACCAATGCCGTAACCTTTACCCAGATCAATCACACACAACATGCGCTCTGTGCGCACACCTTGAAGGTGCATCACTTCCGCCAGAATGGAAGCTCCCAGCAGTTCGTCGATTTCAGCCAGGCCGCAGCCATAACCAAATTCAGTGCCGCCGGTTTTGAGGGGCTTCTGCGCTGCTACCGCTCCTGGAGCCAGACACGTCACCCCCGTGCCGCGACTGGAAACGTCCCAGGTTGTGCCACGATGGTAAACAGTTCCATTCCAGATGCCACGCCCGTCGCCCGAGGTTTTACCCTGTTTGTTAGAGTGCTGCAGTTGCAGATAGCGAGTGGCCATGTATTCATGAGGCCTAATGGTTTCAGGATCGATGCGACGATGAGTGAGTTCGTCGTATTCGTTGATGATTTGCAGAGAGAAAGTCTCGATCAGTTTTTCCTGAAGGTCATCCGTCATCTGATGAGGATGGTCCGCAGGGATCAGTCCCATTTCTTTGGCGAGAATGAAGTTGAAGTAGGCGACTTTGCCAGTTTGCAGTTCACGCACTTTATAAGATACGAAACCGTCTTTTACTGCTTCCATCCAAGGATGCACGCCGTTGAGCTGATCAAAGGACGAATAAAAGTTCGTCACTTGTTGTAACTTTCTCGCGCCGCTATGTTTCATCGTCATGAGATTCCACACTCCTTGTAGAAAAATGAGACACTCTTCATATCGGCAAGCCAGGCCTGCACTTTAATATTAAGCCCTAAAAAAGTTATTCCGAATACTAGACTGGACATAATAAGGGGACTTCATGAAGACATCTGGCTTTTTACTTCTAGTGTTGATCTCAACAACCTCGTTTGCCCTGAAGCGCGATCCGCCCGGAAAGCTGTTGCGCCCGCAGTTTTCAACTTCTCAACCTTGCGAGAGTCGTCCTGACTTCCTGACTGAGATCCGCAGCGAGTTTGTGGGTTCCCTGAAACACCTGCCAGAGACGGTTTTGGTGGCCCGGGATGTGGAATATTATGTGGAAGGCAAGGCTGACGCAGAAAATCTGCGTATGCATGGGTATCAGTCCTTTTTGAAAGCTCCCGCAACGCCTGCCAAGGTCCTTTGTGGCAGCACCGCTCAGGACCTTAGCCAGAGGTTTTCATTGATGGCGCCCACTTTGATCGACACACACAAGGAAAACCGCGTGGGACAAAGTTTGTGGCAGTTCCAGTTGCTGACGGATTCCCAGCGCTTTTCATTCTGGAATCTGAAAACCGCAGGGCTTCGTGGCGGTGAAAGCCTGGAAGACTGGATCAAGAGCAGCGGGGCACAGTATAAGATCTATCAGAAGACTCACACCGAGTACGAACTGATGCTGATCAAAACCGAAGGCAACGTGACCCAGTATCTGTCCGTTCGTTATGACTCGGTTCCGAATCTGAAATAGTCACTGGGCTTTGGTGGGGCGATTACAGACGGCGACGGAAATAGCCGGGGTATTCCAGCACCAGACAGTCTTTATCGACCGTGAGGTCCGCGCTGAAGTGGACCTCTTTTGTTTTGGCGTCGATGGACTCAAAACGGTAAACGCTTTGTTCCGGGGTGTTTTTAAGCTCCGTGTAGCGCTGGCTGGCTTTTTTGGTTTTAAACTGCAAAGCATCGACCCAGGTCACTTCAATCTCATACACCTGCAAAAACTGCGAACGCATCCACTGAATCGGCAAAGTGTTGGTGAACGGCGACGGGAAAATATCGACGAACAGCGAATCGATCAGGTCAGACACGCCGACTTTTTGATTGGGATGGGTCAGGGATTGCACGTGAAAGTTCTGAACGCTGTAGGAATCATCCATGGTGATGCTGTATTTGATACGCTGAAGTTTTCCGGAAGAATCGGGATAAACCAACAGAGAATCCGCGAAGATGTTTTCTCCGGCTTTCTTCAGCACCAGATGCTCGAATCCGACCCCTTTGAGGGACTCCCAAACGACGTCCTGCAATTGCATACCCACCACCTCGTACGGCTCACAGGATAACACAGGGAAGTTTGCTTGGTCGGGGAAAATGTTGGTGAAACTGCCAAAGGTTTCGACAGCTCGTATTTCGGCTTCATGCTGAGATCCAAAAGCCGATAAGTACATATGGGCTCAGCATCGTTCCTTAAAAATCTGCTGACTCGCTTTGGAGTCGAATTCGGTCTGATTGGATTAATCGGGCTGGGGTTCCTCACATTCCAGCGTCCGGAGCTTTTAAAGCTGAGCCAGTACTCCGAAAGACCTTCCAATGAAATGACCGAAGTGCTTCGCACAACAGAGCAGATTTTGGTGCGGGCCGAAGCGGCGCAGGATCGATTCCTGGTGTCCCGTCAGCCCACTGATCTGCAATCGTATAACAGCGAAATCACCGCTTTGAACGGGCAGCTGGCAAGAATGTCGCAACTGGTCCGCAACAAACCCCGTGAACACGCCATGGCGGTAAAGCTGGGGCACCTGATCCGGGCGCATATTGAAACAGCCAACACGCAAGTGATGAATCCACAGCGCCGTCCGGCCCAAACTGAAGAGTCCCTGGATAAAACCCGCTATCAGATTCGTCATCAGCTGGTCGAGATGCAGGCGGCTTCCGCGCCCGCGATCAAATTCAAACCCACCAAAGAAGGCCAGAACTTCCTGTTGGGTTTGTGTGCGGCAATTACGTTGATCATTGCCAGCCGAGTTCTGCAAAGAAAAGAACAGCACGAAACCCGCAAAGCCGTGGAAGCCCTGCAAGGAAAATCTATTCTGCTGGATACGATCCTGAACAGCATGAGCGAGGCCCTGATCGTTGTGGATCAGAATGGCTGGTTCACCCACTACAATGCAGCCGCACAAAGAATCATTGGCTCCAAGATCAAAGAAATTTCAACCGATTCCAGTGTAGAACAGTTGGGTTTCTTTAATCAGGCTGAGGGCCGTCCGTTCACACGCAAAGAGCTGCCGCTGTACCGTGCGCTCAGCGGGGATCGTGTGGATGATCTGGAAATCTTTGTTCAAAACTCCGAGCATCCCGAGGGTATTTATATCTCGCTTTCCAGCCGTCCATTGAATGACATTGACGGCGGCATATCCGGAGCCTTGATTGTGTTTAAGGATATCAGCCGTCGCAAGATGGTCGAACAGGAATGGATCCGCGCCCGCGAGGCGGCTTTGGAGGCGTCTCAGAAAAAGTCTGACTTCCTGGCGGCGATGAGCCACGAAATCCGCACGCCCATGAATGGTGTGATCGGGATGACGACGCTTTTGGCGGACACACATCTGAATCCAGAACAAACTGACTATGTCGGAAATATCAAACGTTCGGCGGAATCCCTGTTGATGCTGATCAATGATCTTTTGGATCATTCAAAAATTGAGGCAGGCAAGATCCGTCTGGATCCCCAGCCTTTGGATTTACAGTTCCTGGTGGAAGACGTGCTGGAAATGTTCAAGCCCACCGTGGCGGAAAAGAACATCGGCCTTGAGTGCCGGTTTGATGGCAAGAACCTGTGGCATTACCGCGCCGATGCCGGACGCCTGCGCCAGATTCTGGTGAATCTGATGGGGAACGCGGTGAAGTTCACCGAAAAAGGTTTCGTGCGTCTGGAGGTTTCCAGTCGCGGCGACCAGGACGGCAAGACCGCGTTGTTGTTTGAAGTGAAGGACACCGGACAGGGATTGCAAGAGCATGAAAAACGCTCGTTGTTCCAGAAATACTTCCAGGCGAAGGCCGGAATGAAATTTGGCGGCACCGGCCTGGGGCTTTCCATCTGCAAACAGCTTGTGGATCTGATGGGTGGCGATATCGGTGTTGAAAGTGTGCCGGGTGTGGGATCGAATTTCTGGTTTATGGTGAATCTTGAAGAATGCGCGGGGGAAGTGCAGCCGCAAAGTTCAGAGGTTCGTTTTGCCAGGATCTTCTCGGGCCACGTGCTGGTCGCTGAAGATCAGATCGTCAATCAGCGAGTGGCGGAAAGCTATCTGACCAAACTGGGTTTGAAAGTTGAAATCGCCGGCAATGGTCAGATCGCTTTGGAAAAGGCCCGCAGTAAATCTTATGACCTGATCTTTATGGACTGCCAGATGCCAGTCTTAAATGGCTATGAAGCGACAAAGCAGCTTCGTCTGTTGGAAAACACCCTGGGCCGCAAAACCCCCGTGGTGGCGCTCACGGCCGAGGGCACCAGTGGTGAACGAAAGAGCTGCTATGAAGCGGGCATGGACGACTTTTTGACGAAGCCTTTGGAGCTTCATAAACTGATTGAGACTTTGCATCGCTGGTTGAAACCGTCAGAAAAAAATCTGGATCTGAAAGCCTTGGAAAGTCTGAAAGACCTTGTTTCGCACGACCGCAGTCTGACGGAAGTGCTGATCGAGGATCTGGAGCAATCAGGCCCTGTGTTGTTGCATGAAATCCGTGAGGGCATTGAAAGCAGAAGTCTGGAAAAGGTTTCTGAATCCGCGCACGCTCTGAAATCCAGCGCGGCGACTTTGGGGGCCAAACAGGTGTCCGAGCTTTGTCAGAAGCTGGAAGATCTGCAGGATTTCACCGAAGCAGAGTTTTTGCTGAAGCAAACTGAACGCAAGTTTTTTGAAAGTCTTTCGGAGTTAAAGACATACTCCTCCAGAGTGAGGGCGGCATAAGATGGCTAAAATACTGATCGTGGATGATCAAAAAAGTGTGTTGCTGACTTTAGAGGCCCTGCTGATCAAGGACAACCACCTGGTCACGGCCTGCACCAATTCCATTGATGCGTTGGATAAGCTGACCAATGAACATTTCGATCTGATGATCACCGACGCCATCATGCCCGGCGGGGCCACGGGCTATGCTTTGATCCGGACCGTCCGCAGCAATCCGCAACTGGCGCAGCTGCCGGTGATTTTACTGACAGGAAAGCGCGAAAAGGCTGACATCGAAAGAGGCATTGAGTCCGGTGCCAATGACTATGTGGTGAAACCGGTGGATCCGGAACTGCTTTCTGCCAAGATTCAAAACCTGCTGGCGAAAAGTGAAAAGGACACGGCTCACTTTGTCGAGGCTCCAGTGCACGCCAAGGCTGAATGGGAAACCAAGACCGAAATCATGAGCGTGTCCGAACTTGGGATGACGATCAAATCCAACATCCCGATGCCTTTGGGAATGGTGACAAGAATTTCCAGCAGTCTTTATGATGACATTGGCATCAGCAAGGTACCGTTAAGGATCACCGCTTGTGAAGAAACCAAAACTGTGACAGAGACTTTCTATCGCATTCAGGTTCACTTTGTTGGATTGACGGAAAAAGAGCTGACGCCCCTTCGTCTGTGGATCCGTTCACGCAAAAGCTTTTGATTTAAGCCTGTACGACCGTGGCAAAGCCGCCGTAAGGGGTGCGCAGGTTTGTGACCTGACCCTGATAGATTCTTGCCAGAACCAGCTGCATACGACCCTGATAAGCATAACAGCGCAGATCATACTTGAAGGCCTGTGGGCCTTCCGGTGTTTCAAAGGTCTGTTCCGGAGCAGGCATGTATTCCTGGGCAATCATATCCTGACCCACGATTTTGTCATAGGTGCTGCGGCTGATGGTTCCACCCCGGTAGGACTGCTTGGAGCCAAAGGCGTTCTTGGGTTTAAAGAAGTACTTTTTGCGATTGGCCCAGATTTCATCCGCGCGGTTGGTGCTGATATCATAGGACTCCGGTACCGCTGTGCGAACCAGATTCAGATCTTCGCCAACAAGACCCTGGCCTTCCAGGAAGCCCGGGGTGCCCCAGTCAATCAGGCGCTGCTTATCAGCCAGCATCAGATACTCAAATGGATTTGGTGACAGGCACACATCACGATTCAGAAACTTTGTGCGCAAAACAGAACTTGAAGGTTCGGTCAGGAAAAAGTCCGTGTGACGATTGTAGATAAAGTCCGGATGGAAGTCCTTGTACAGCTCGCGATAATCGACAATGCGGGAATCCCAGCCGAAGGATTTGAACAGTTCGTTGTAAGCCAGGAACTCGACATACAGTCGTTGCTGAGAAGGCGTATCGTCGGTGATCGCCACCTTGAAACCAGGTCCGGCTTTTTTACCCTGCAGCTCCATTTCCGTTTCGATGGAGCGGCGAATTTCTTCCGGATTGAAATCAGGAACCGGAAGGGCATGACCCTTCATGCGGTACATTTCATAACCCAGAATCAGGAATGCGGCGTTGGTGTTCACTTCGATGAGCTTCAGGTTCTGATGCTCGTCCAGGTGAAAATCATAGCTCATCATGATGGATTTGTTGCCAGGGTCCTTCAGACCTTTTTCGGCAATCAAAGACTGGTAGTGCTGCAGATAAGACGGCTGCTGGCGCATGTTGTACAAAGCAGAGATAATCTTTTGCGCCTTCTGAATCACGTCCGAGGGCAAAGTCACGGCGAACGGCGAAATCAGATTTTCGGAAACGATGTCCTCAAGGGGCTCTTTTTCAAGCCCCTTGTAGGAAGAACGAAGCTGCTGGATATAGTCAGCCTTCTGATTCATGGCTACTTGATTGGGGTGATGTGTTCATCGCCCGCTTTCCAGCCGGCCTGGCAAAGCTCGCCAGTCTGGCAGCCCTGAAGCACGCGCAGGATTTCTTTGGCGTCGCGACCCACAGATGTATTGTGGATGCCCATGTACTGGATTTTTTGATCCGGATCGATGATGAAAGTGCCGCGAGTTGCGATCCCACGATCTTCAAACAGAACGCCGTAATCACGTGCAATACGTTTTGTCAGATCGGCCATCAGCGGGTAACCCAGATTGCCCAGGTCATCGCGCAACCAGCGTTTGTGAGAATGAACAGAATCCACACTGCAGCCGATAACGGCGGCACTAGCATTCTGGAATTCTTTCAGATGTTCACGGAACTGCGTCAGTTCCGTCGGGCATACGAAAGTGAAATCCAGTGGATAGAAGAACAGAACCACCCATTTACCTTTGAAGTCGTTCAGTGAAATATCTTTAACTTCGCCACCGTCAAATACAGCCTGAGCTGCAAAGTGCGGAGCGGGTTGATTAATCATTGGCATAGAAGTGTCTCCTTGCTATTAATTGATGCCTTTGATGGTGTGGAAACTCAAGGAGAAACTGTGAAAATCATCTCTTGGAATGTGAATGGAATTAGGGCTTGTCACAAGAAAGGTCTTCTCGATTTTGTGAACAGGGAAAAGCCGGATATTTTCTGTATTCAGGAGACAAAAGCTCACATTGATCAGGTTGAAAACGAGCTGAAAAAACTCACCTGGAATCATTCTTACTGGTCTTCGGCTGTTAAAAAAGGTTATTCGGGTGTGGCGACTTTCGTGAATACCGAACCTCAAAGTGTGAATTATGGCTGGGGCATCTCGGAATACGAATCAGAGGGGCGCATCATCATTTCGGATCACGGTCCGTTTGATCTGTACAATATTTATTTCCCGAATGGTGGTTCCGGAGAAATCCGCCACAACTTCAAACAGCAATTCCTGAAAGATCTGAATCATCATCTGAAAGAAAAGCTGGCGACAGGACGCCAGGTGGTTGTGGTCGGGGATTACAACGTGGCTCACGAGGCCATCGATGTCCATGATCCTGTCCGTCTGTCCAAAGTCAGCGGCTTCTTCCCTGAAGAGCGTGCCTGGTTTGATTCATTCGTGGACCTTGGTTTCATCGACACCTTCCGTTATTTCAAGCCGTCCGAAGCAAAGCGTTACTCCTGGTGGGATTATCGCCAAATGGCGCGCATTTCAAACCGCGGCTGGAGAATTGACTACATTTGCATCTCAAAAGGCCTTGAGAAATACCTGGCTTCAGCAGATATTCTCGACCAAGTCGAAGGCTCGGACCACTGTCCGGTCGTAGCTACTTTGGATATCTAGAAAAAGGGGTCCACAAATGATCATGATTCCATTTCCATTCATCGTTGCCGAGCTGGTGATCTTTTTCCTGGCCGTACAAGAATGGGGTTTCCTGAACACGCTGGGCCTGTACTTGCTTCCGTGCCTGCTGGGTTTCCTGATCATGACCACCGTGGGCCGCGTGGCTTTGATGAGCCTGCAAACCTCCATGATGCGCGGGCAACAGCCAGGAAATAAAATCCTTCACTCCGGTGCCTTGTTCCTGTCAGGTTTGCTGTTCCTGATCCCTAGCTTCTTCGCCCGAGTTATCGCGGTAGTTTTGTTCCTTCCAGGCCTTCGCCATTTGGCCGTCTGGAGATTCAAAACCTACATGGCCAAAAAAATGACCCAAGGCTCTGCCAGAGTCTTCAATTTCGGCGGCGGACCTTTCGGCTTCGGCGCCGGAATGGGCGGCATGGGTAACGGCCAAGCCAACAACGGCTTCCGCTACTACGAATTCAGAAATCAAGGCGGCGGCTTCGAAGAAGTCCGCGAAGAGCGCGAAATTCAGGCCGAAGTATTGGACGTAACACCTTTAGAGATCACCCACGAAGACAGCAAACCAAAAGAAGACAAATAAGCGAGCTTCCCCAATTCAGAGGCCTTTGAAGGGCCTCTTTCTCCATGAACGAGAACCTCTCCAGGTTTTCACCCTACCTTGGGTTGTGTACACGTTGAGCGAAGCTCAAAGGACCTTCAGTAGCTTATTGAAAAAGATCGAGAAGCTTCTTCAGGACTTCAAGAACCAGTAAAACTAGTCTTAAGATCCGTTTAAAGCTCCTCAAAAAACGACGAACAGTAACTTGCGAAGTTGTGTTCGGCATTTGAACCTCCTCGGAAAGCGAAGAGGCTCAAATTCCATAAAAAGCGAAATGAGGAAGCTCATTTCGCTTTTTGCATTTCACATACCCAATCTTCCCAAACGCTCGAAGCAGTCTCATCGCGCTCGTGCGCAATTTCGCTCCAACCTAAAATGATATGATTGTCCTACCAAGCTGTCGTTGTGGCAGAGGGAGGATAAAGACGAATCCGCCGCAAGTTCCGCAGCGAAAACAAAAAACGCCGGCGGAAGCCAGCGTTGATAGTGTAGAGCGAGGATGTGTTCGAAGCGGCGGGGTCGGCTTTAGCCTCTCTCTGCCGCATCCGGGAGCCTACTTGGTGGAAGAAACCACGCGCCCGTTTTTAGGTTGGTTCGAAACCACTGGGCCGAAGTATTTGCGGAACATGGACTGACCCAGGTGCGCGGATTTTACTGTCCAGAATTTTTTGTTCACGGTGATGGCCGCAACGGCGATCTTGCGCTCGCCATCCTGGGCGTAGCCCACGAACCAGTCCGTGCGACCACGTGGGTTGTCGCCAGTCAGGTGGCCGGTTTTGCCGCCCATTTCGATTTCGCGGAATTTGCGGTCTTTGGTGATCGGGCGGAATGAACGGCGGGAGGTTCCTGCCAGAACAGTTCTTTCCATCAGCTCACGCACTTTGGCGGCGGATTCTTTGGTCATGATGGTGCCGTTGTTCAAAGTTGAACCCTCGTACAGGGATTCGCCTTTTTCATCAGTCACGTTGCGCACAAGGTAGGGGATCACAACTTGACCGTCGTTGGCGACAGCAGCAGCGATCATCGCACCTTGAACCGGGCTCATGCGGTTGGTTTTGTTGTAACCGGAAGCCACTTCGGCCATTTCAAAGCCTTTGCCTGGTGGAACGTAAGCGACACCCATTTCAACCGGGAAGTCCGCGGGGATTTCCTGATTGAACATGAAGCGGTTGGCGTATTCGTTCAAATCTTCCGGGTGCAGGTTTTCGATGCTCAGACGACCGAAAGCGGTGTTGATCGAGCGGGCGAAGGCGTCTTTCAGGGTGATCACGTTGGTCCAACGGGTCACTTTGTCAGAAAGAACGTTTTTCTTGTACAGAGTGTATGCGCCGCCGTTGTAGCGGATTTTGCTTTCAGGGCTGACACCGGCTTTATCAACTGCCGCAGTGGCCGTGACAACCTTGAACACGGAAGCTGCCGGGAAGGTCGCTTGCAGGTTCAGGTTCGGAGCATCGGCATCGTCACGCTGGAAGCTCGACATTACCAGAACTTCGCCGGTCATTGCGTCGATCATGAAGACCGCGCCGTAGTCAGGCTTGTAGGACTTCAGCAGACGATCGGCTTCGCGTTGAAGGGTGTCGTCGATCGTGTAATTCATTTTCACGGCGTGTTCTTCGCCATTCCATGGGATCTTAAGAGACTCTGGCAGATCATTGGCGCGAACTTTTTCACCGATGGCTTTTGCCAGCTGCGTGCGCTGTTCAAGTTGAGATTTGATTTTCTTGTGAGCTTGAACCTCTTGGCTGTCCGCAGAGGACGTGAAGCCTAACAGAGAATAAAGGCCGACCAGGCAAGCTCCGGAAAAAACGAGCAGTTTTAGCAACTTAGTATTGTTTTTAGATGACATTGTTTTATGGTAGCACCAATTTTTTAACGCTTTCAAGGGCATTCTCAGAAGAAGGCACTGGAAATGCCATTCTGGTGCGCTTTTCAGGCCTATTCCTCGTGACTCTCGAGGGGACTTGGACTAAAGACTAATAAGCATGAAGACCAAAGAACGCATTCTCGTCACTTCTATCGAACTCTTCAATCGCAGTGGAGTCGTGGCAATCACGACAAATCATATCGCGAAAGCCATGGATATCAGCCCAGGCAACCTGTATTTTCACTATGACAACAAGGAAGAGATCCTGATTGAGCTGTTTAAGAGAATGGCGAAAGAGACCTACGATGTCTGGCGCCCCAGTCGCGCCAAGAAGTCGACGCCTCTGGTCTTCATCAGTGACAACTTCGAGCTGTACTGGCGCTATCGCTTCTTCCACCGCGAAATGTACGCCCTTCGCCGCCGTGACCAGCAGCTGGCGAAAATGTGGAGAAACCACATCCAAAAAATGATGAAATTGATGGTCATCCTTTACCGCCAGTGGGTGAAGGACGGCAAGATGATGAAAATAGCCGAAGTTTCTGAAATGCAGTACATCGCCGAATCCCTGCTGGCGATGGCGACGACCTTCCTGCAGTTCTTTGAATCCGCAGAAAAGCAGCCCGGCAAGCGCAGCATCGAGCGTGGTAAACGCCACGTGGCCCGTCTGTTGTTGCCGTATACTTCTGGCGAAACAAAGAACGAGTTTGAAAAATTTCTAAAGTCCTAGCCTAAAATGTCACCTGAGGGCGAATATAAGCCGTTCTCAGCTGGCAGACTCATTGCTTTAGGTCAGAGTCATCAACGAAAGGCTCTGACATGAAAACCATCGCCACATTCTTCGCAGTTATTCTGTTTGCTTCCAATTCGATGGCGGCGTCTCAGTGTGCAGAGCTTAAAAAAGAACTTCAGGCCATGCAAAAGGCTCAAGCGCAGATCATGGCCAGCCTGGTGAACAACCACGAGACGTTCGCTTCTTCTTTGGAGGAATACTCCACCACGGTGAAAACAGCCAAGGGGTTGTCTGTGAAAGCCGTGTCTAAGGAGATGGATCAGTCCGCTCAAGCCTTCCGCACGCGCGGAGTTCAGGGGAAAAAGATGGCCACACAGCTTAACGCCGCAACCGGGGATTTGCTGGCGCGTGTGGCTTCTTGTCTTAATTAGTCTTTATATATGCCTGTGGGACGCTTCTCGGGGGAGAAGCGATCCTGAATCGTGCAAGGCGACCTCTTAGTAGGTCGCCTTCTTTATTTCTGGGCCTTGTTCATTCCGATTATCTGCCAGTGTCAGTCGGCAAATCTGATTCAATCTGAGAATCTTCGAGAGAAAAAGCCCCTTTCTATTTTCATTTCATAAACCCAAGGCTAGAATTCTAACGCGATGCGAATTTGGGCGGGCGGTCTAATCAAATTTGGGATTATAATTGTAAGAAGATGACTTGGAGATGGGTTTCTGGGGTCAGCCGCTATGGCGCTCCCATGGCCGCAGTCAGGGATTCGTCAGGGTTTACAACGCTTTATTTAATTTTAAGTTAATGTAAGATTTTTTGCTTGCAAAAATTACAGGTCTAGAACTTAATAGGTCAGTTCCAAATTGGCACTTAAGCTGGAAGGAACTCGAGGGGGCAATATGGCTATCTCTGAAAAGCTGGTGACGGAATGTCGAACAAAGCTTCTTCAATCGAAGCAAGACATCCTCAACAGAGTGAAAGAAGCTCGTTTGAACTTGGACCAGAATGAGGAAAAAGGCGGCGACGAAGGCGATCAAACGGTTCGCGTTCTAGCAGAGCAAGAATTCCTAAGCATGCACGAAAGAATGCGTGGGCAGCTGATGGAAATCGAAAGCGCCTTGGCTCGCATTGAGGGCGGCACATTCGGTTACTGCGAAGAAACTGAAGAGGCGATTGAGCCTGAGAGACTTCGCGCTATTCCTTGGACTCGCCTAAGCATCGAAGGTGCTGAAATTCGCGAATCCATGAATAAACGCTACGCTCGCGGCTAAACCGTCAGCTCAAACGTATTTGATTTAGAATTATCTCGAGGGGATTAGAGGGGTGGTGTGCGCTTGCGACCATCCCTTTGTTTTTTCTACGGTCGGTGAAAAGGACCTCATCGACAGCGTTGTCGGCCCACGTCCTCGCTTCGACGTGCTTGGAGCACACCTGAGCTGTGGGCGAGGGCCTCCGCCTTGCGCTGAGGCCCTTTTGACCGACCGTAATTACCTGTAAATTTACCACTACTTAACTCGTTGCGTTGGTTTTGAGATGGGGCTGTGCTAGAACGCCCTCATCAAAACAACCAAGGAGTTAAAAGATGAAAGTTCTTTCCGCTGTCGCTGCATTGTTGGTGGCTTCTTCCGCTCAGGCCTGGAGCAATAAATACGTAGACGTTCAAAATGGCCGTACAGTGGCTGTTAAAGCCGTGGATGCTTCCAATCAGGATGGCATCGTTTCTTTGCGCGTGGTTGTTAAAAACCAGGCTTTGAATCTGATTGATCCAAAAGGTGTTGTGACTTCCGAACAAGATGGTTTCACTTGTGATGTTGAACGCGTGATCCTTCTGAACAGCTCTTATGATTCCGCTTCCAAAACTTATACTCAGGATTATGAATTGAAAGTGTCCTGGACTCCGGGCGCGGACTGGAGCTCTTGCACAGTTCAGGTTCAACACCCTTCTTTGAACAACAACAGCGTTGTTCTTTATGTTGAAGGTGCGACGACTTCTCCGATCGAAGAAGACTCTCGCGATCTTTACTAGTTTGATTATTGAAGAGTTTTATTAAAAGCCGGTTTGTGCAAAACGAACCGGCTTTTTTGTTTTCGGTGGGTTGAGCCCGAGGTGGGCTTTTAAGCAAACCTGTCCGGCCACGCAGTTTTACCGATCAGAATCTGCACCAGGCCTTCAAGACCCTTTTGGTCTTCGCTGTCGAAACGATTTAAAACCGGCGCATCGACATCCAAAACTCCCAGCAGTTTTCCGTTATGAATCAACGGCACCACGATTTCAGATTTAGAGGCGGCATCACACACGATGTGCCCTGGGAACTGATCCACGTCTGCCACCAGTTGAGTTTGCAGTGTTTTCGCCGCGGTTCCGCACACACCTTTTCCGATCGCGATGCGCGTGCAGGCAGGCAGTCCCTGGAAAGAGCTGAGCAGCAGTTCGTTGTTATGAAGCAAATAAAATCCCACCCAGTTGATCTCGGGCAGGTGCTGTTTCAGCAGGGCAGAAAAGTTCGCAAGATTCACGAACCATTCTTTTTCCGCCAGGCCATCGGCTTCGGAGTGCAGCTCTTTATAGAACTTGGTTTTATCTGAATAGTTGATGGACGTGTGCTGTTGCATATCTATCTCCCTTGAGTGGACCGTTTCTGAAAGGCATTCCATACTGAACGGGCCGTGACGCCGATAGGGCGGTTTTTGGGACGGACCAAACATAGCTCAAGATGGGTCTCGGAAGCGATGGATTTATCAATCAGCACCAGATTTTTTTCTTTGGTGCATTCGCTTTTGGCGATGCGGCCCCAGCCGACACCACCTTCGATCATTTTCACTTTGGTGTGGTGATCGGGAACATAGATCTTGTGACCTGCCTCTTTGCCGGTTTTGCGAATCGTGGCATCGGGCCGTTCATTTGTTTGGCTGTTATAGACAAGAATCTGAGGATGTTTTGTGAGGAACTCTTTGGTCGGTGTGCGCTTTTCCTGCAGCAGGCGGCGGGACACGGCCGTCACCAGGATCACGTCTTCCAGGAAGATGCTTTCCAGGTCTTCGTTGTTCTTGGGGGTCGGAGCGATGGCCAGGTCAATCTCGCCATCCAAAAGGCGCTGATAGCCGCCCTGAAGAATGGACTTGCTGATGATCAGATTCACCGGCAGCACGGGGCGCGCACATTCCAGGGCAATCAGCTCCAGAATCTCGGTAGAGATCAGTGGGTCGGCAGAAATGTGCAGTTCGGTGTCGGCCTTGTGGCGTCCCAGTTCGATACCCACGCGGGCCGTGTATTGGGCGGATTCCAAGGTGGCTTTTGCCACGGCATAAAACGCCTGGCCTTCCGGGGTCAGTTTTACTTTGTATTCGGAGCGGTCAAAGATGGTCAGGCTCAGTTCGTCTTCCAGATTCTTAATAGCGACGCTCAAGGCGGGCTGGGAGCGTCCCACCTTGTCGGCGGCGGCCCGGAAGCTTCCACATTCGATAACGGCTCTGACGAATTCCAACTGGTCTAAGTTCATAGGACCCCTAATGATAATCTTTACTTATCAAGATGATTAAATCTTTCAAATTTTATTTATCGTCTGAAAGCCGTAAAGTCTATCAAGAAAGACAAACACGATTTTAAAAAAAAGGGAGCAACATATGATTCAAGTAAGAAAATCCAACGAGCGCGGTCTGGCACAACACGGATGGCTGAATTCCAAACACACCTTCTCTTTTGCGGAATACTATGACGAAAACTTCATGGGCTATGGCCCTCTTCGCGTAATCAATGAAGACCGCATTCAGGGCGGCACAGGTTTCGACACCCATCCTCACCGTGACATGGAAATCATTTCTTATGTGATCGACGGAGAGTTGGCCCATAAAGACTCTATGGGTAACGTGGCTGTGATCAAACCGGGCGAAGTGCAGCGCATGAGTGCAGGCACAGGGGTCCGTCACTCCGAATACAACAACATCCCGGGCAAGGAAACTCACTTCCTGCAAATCTGGATCAAGCCGGATAAGATCGGGGTGGAGCCGGGCTATGCACAGAAGAATTTTGCTGACAGTTTTGGTTGCAGTGATTTGATTCTGGTGGCTTCGCACAAAGGCCGTGGTGGTTCTATCACTATGAACCAGGACGTCGACATGTATGTGGCGAAAGCTCAGGATGCCGGCGAGAAAAATCACAAGACATATCCGCACAGACATCTGTGGGTGCAGGTGATTAAAGGTGACGTGCAGGTGGATTCCAAGTCCCTGACGGACGGCGATGGCGCTGCGATCACGGATGTGGAAACCCTGAAGCTTTCCTGGGGCAAGGGTGCTGAGTTCATTCTGTTTGATATGCCTTAATCGCAGGGAGCTTTGGTATGGTCGAAGGAAAAAGAAAAGAAAACCTGGTGGCTGAAATGTCGGTCCGCGAACACAAAGTGTTTGTGGGCCTGCTTGAAACTCTGGGTGGCAAAGACGAAGCTCCGGATCCGCATGAGCTTTTGGAAAGTGCCTTGGCAGCCTGCACGATTCTGACTGTGCAGCTGTACGCCAACCGCAAAGGGTACAAGCTTGAATCCACCGATGTGAAAGTGAAGATTGAGTCTGAAGGGCCGGAAACTTCCATCAGTCGCGAAATCACTTTCCGGGGTGAACTTTCTGACGAGGAAAAAGCGCGCCTGTATGATATTGCCGGACGATGTCCGATTCATCGCCTGCTTGAAAGCAAGGTCACCATCACAAGCCGCATGGTTTAGAAAATAAAAAAAAACGCCCACGTTGAATAAACGGGGCGCTTTGTTTTTTTTGAAATTAAAGACCGTGTCTTGCCATGCCTTCTTTCAGCATCTGGCACCCTTCTTTATAGATACCGCTGCCGATTTCCTGAACCTGGTTTTGAAGTTCCGCCTTACAAGTCACGTCCGCATATTTTGGGAACAATCTTTTGCAGGCTGCATTCGTGGCTTTCATCTGATTCAGAACCAATTGTTCATTTGGAATGCCGTTAAGCAGGGTTTGCAACTGGACGAATGCAATTGCTACGTCATTATAAAGTGTAAGGTAATCGGCTGTGCAGTATCCGTTGGCATCAACGCTTTGAGCTTTCGCAGAATCTTTGGAATCACTGCCGCCACCGCCGGCACAGGCAGTCAGCATGGACATTACAAGAACGGCGCTTAGAAGTTGGATGGTTTTCATTTTAAATCCCCTTTGTTTCCTGTCCCAGCTTTTAGAAGCTGGAACTAAATTTTAGAAAAACAGCGGGTTTTATCCGTCCCCGCTGCGGTATCCGATATGGACGACTCGCGGAGACGTAAAAGCAATGGCAGTGCCAGGGATTTAAATAGAGATTAGAACTTGCGGATCAGGCCGACAACGATACCACGGATTTCAACCTCATCAGGGGTGTACCACATGGATTTCATCGTTGAATTGGATGGGCGCAATTCCACCATCTTATCTGCGTCCCCAGTTTCCGGGCGGGGGCGCAGATAGAAGCGTTTCACGGTGGCTTCATTATCTACCGTTGCCACAATGATATCGCCGTTGTTGGCGGAATTTTGTTTCTGAATCAAAATGATGTCTTCATCAAAGATCCCGTCTTCGATCATGGAATCGCCCTGCACCTTCAGCGCAAAGGATTTGGAAGGATTTCTGACCATGGAAGGGGGGACGTCCACGAACTCGTCGTGTTTGATGGCTTCAATAGGTTGGCCTGCCGCCACTTTCCCAAGAAGGGGAAGTGACAGGATCTCGTCACGAGCCTGGAGGAGCTGAGTGCGAGGAGACCCTGTCTTCGTCGAGACCGTTTTTGATTGCAGTTGATCCTGAACCGCCGAAGCGGAGTGGAGCACCTGAATGGCTCGCTTCAAGTTCTGGGGATTTGAGATATATCCCTTGTTCGTCAGCTGCTTCAGATAATTCTGAACCGAGTTGAACGAAGCCAGACCGAAGTGATCCTTAATTTCTTGATATGACGGCGAAACTCCTGAACTTAAGATGTGCGCCTCGATAAACTCGAGGACGGATTTTTCTTTCGGTGTCAGTGGTGGGAGGGGCGTTTTCATCGTCATAACTTACATATGAACTTACAGTGTAAATTATATGTAAGTCAATAGCCTATTTTCAAAAAAAGAAAGGACCAGCCCTTGGGCCAGTCCTTCGTCGTTTTTCGCGCTGGAAGTGGGTTTTATTGCTTTTCAGGGGCTTTTCCAGCCTCGTCATGCTTCGGTGCCGGGCCTTTGTGCGCTGGGCCGTTTGCAGGGCCATGATGGCGGCGGGAAGCATCCACCAGCTTTTTGGTGGCTGGGTCCACCGGTTTATCAACAGCCTTCAGGATTTCAGCGATGCGGTTCAGGTTCGTTGCCCAGTCGGTGAAGATGATCTGGTTGGCCGCCGCATTCACATTCATCTCGCCATCACGGGAAGGCAAGATGCGCAGATCGCGATTCAGATCCAAAACAGAAACATGCTTCAGCGTCGCCACCCAGGTGTACATGCGCTGAGGTGAAATTGCAGGAACTTCCGAACTGACCTCGATCAAATCACGCTGCACATTGCGCGCGGATTTCACCACCATCACGTCGTTTTGTTTGCTGATCGCAAAGCCGTTGGTGGCAAGTGCGATGGAAAGCTGATTGAACGCTTCAGCCGACTCCAGAGCCTCTTGATTATAGATTGAGATTTTTCCGCGCACGCCCGGATCAATAATGAACTTCTGACCCGTGGCCTTCGAGTAAATCTCGATCACCTTGGTCAGTTCCTCGTTATTGAAATACATTTTGATTTTGTCGGCAGCAGACGCCTGGGACAGAGTAAGAATGGAAACAAACAAACTTGAGATAACGTACTTAAGCATGGATCCTCCTAGCGCTGTTTAGGCTAGGAGACCTTCCAAAGACGGGCAAGTCCAGCTTTACAGCAGACCCGCCACGCAAGCTGCCAGCGCTTGTTCAGCGTAAGGGGATAGAACCATGCGGACTTGGTTGTCGCGGGTGGTGGATTCAGTATAAAGATCGCTGACGTCGTTCATATGCTCAATCAGGCAGCCGGCCTTCTGGGTTTTGATTTCCATTTTAACCAGGCACTTTTTGTTGCGCACAGAGCAGCGGATGTCGTTGTAATGAACTCCTGGAGTCAGGTTTTCCTGATTCAGGGTCGCCAGCAGCGTGGTCTCGTCCTGAGACGACAAAAAGGCCTGGGCAGGAGATGCTGCCAAAGCCATGATTGCGGCAAGTGCGATAGTGATTTGTTTCATAGAAGCCTCCTTGTTTCTAACTATGCTTCAAGAGCTAGTTTTAACAAGCAGGACATCATAGGTAAAAGGTATATAAAGAATTCAGATATGCACGTAACGAATGTTATTCGTTACGTGGGCACTCTTTCTTTTCGTCTTTGCAGGCTGGTTTGATATCAGCAACCACCGGCTGTGACTCGGAAGCCACTTGGCGGGTGATCACAGGGATTGGTGTGGAGTTTTTGGCGTGGCTTACCGGCGCCATCGAGCAGTTTTGATAAAACAGTATCACGACGGGATTGATTACCAGCATCGCTACGAAACTAAAACTACCTCTATTCAACATACTTGCCTCCACACTGAGTCCTAATGGTCACACCCTTTCTTTTACGGACGAAAGCCTGCAAGACTTTAGTCAATTTGTAAGGATTCTCAGCTTGATTCAAAAAAAGCCACTTTCTCATCTTGAGAGAATGGACAGACACAGCGATAATGATTGCTGAGTGGTTAAGAGGACTATGAAAGCATTAATTTTTAGCGCGATCCTTATGACAGTTGTTGGGGCGAAGGCGAACTTCCCTGATCTTCAGCAAGACTGTATCAATGAGCTCAAAAAATTTCCGGGAGCTTGGGACGACAAGCTTTTGCAACAGGCCTGTGCCAGAGTGCAAATCGATACTCAGTGCGTGAGCGCTGAAGGTCGTCCTATCTATCACTACGAAAAGATCTCTTCCACACCAGGAGCCAAAAAAGTTCTGGTGTTCAGTATGATTCACGGGGATGAAACGCCAGCAGGCACCGTGGGCCGTTACTGGATGGAGCGTTTGGAAGGCATCGACCCGCGCAATTCCTGGCGTGTGATTCCGGTGCTGAACCCGGATGGTGTGAAATACAAAACCCGCTACAACGCAAACAAGATTGATATCAACCGCAACTTCCCCACAAAAGATTGGGAAGCGGGGGCTTTGACTGCGTGGAGACGCTCTACGGGTTCCAATCCGCGTCGATTCCCGGGTAAAGAAGGTGGCAGTGAGCCTGAAACCAAGTGCGCGATGAAGCACCTTGGTGACTTCCAGCCGGACTTTATCGTGTCAGTCCACACGCCGCTAAAAGTTTTGGACTATGACGGACCGAAAGTAAAAGCCCCGCCAAAGTTTGATTACCTGCCTTGGAAATCCCTGGGGAACTATCCGGGAAGTCTGGGCCGTTATATGTGGGTGGAACGTCAAACACCGGTGCTGACGATGGAACTAAAAGACAATCTGCCGCCGAACCTGACGCCGTTTGAGCAGCTTCAGGATATCATCGGGACTTTGGTGAAATACGAGACCTCTGCAGAGCAAAAAAAAGAGGAGACTTCTACAGCCTCCTCTCCAACTAGCTTTTTACCTGTCGCCTTGGAACACTAGTTCCAGGGCTTTCTAGAAATCACTGATAGATTCTTCAAGACCCGGGAAATCGATGAACGGGTTTCTGTTCCCTTGCATCTTATGGATCTCGTCGTTGCGGCTGATTTCTTCATCGTCGATCGGATCTTCTTTGGACCATTTGCGCAAAGTCGCTTCCTGACGGGAATCAATTGGCAGGTCATATCTTACTGAGAAATAGAACAAAGCGCGAGCCACGTTGCCGCGGTGATTTGCCGGTGGCATGAACACGTCAGCTCCACCCTGGGAAGCGCGACCGAAGCGGGATACTCGGCATTTCAATGGTTTTCTGTCCTGAACAACTTCGCCGAATGGGTTGTTGCCGCGGATAGAGTTCATTTCATTGTCAGTCGGGTACAAGTGGTGCATGTCAGCTTTCTGCATGCTCTTGTTGTGACGGCCAGAGAATTTGGATTGTGGCCAGGTGTGCTCGGTGTTCACGATGTTGCCGTCTGGGATTTTGCCCGGAGCCGGAGCATTGCCGCCGCGGAAGTCGCTGGCGCCGCGGATAGAGTCGCAGTAAACGTCTTTCACTGCATATTCGCCGTGACCTTCATCAACCAAATAGAAAGAACCCAGAAGGAAGGTACGAGCACCGTCGTAACCCAAAGAAACGTGCTGATAGCAGTTGTCGCCGCTGCAGCCGTTAACGATTTGATCGTAGCTGCCGTTCACACGAAGGTGGAAGCTGCGAAGAACAAACTGAATGTTCTTTTTCAGATCGTCGTTGGAAACTCCAGTCGCCAGATCGTGATGGAATTTTTCGCCATAATAAGGAACATCGCCGGAAGAAGGAGCTGCAAAAACGAATTGGCCACAAAGCGTGGACACCAGCACCAGAAGAGAAACTGCGGTCAACTTCACAAAGAACCTCCATAGTCAGGCATTTGAGGTGCCTGGTAGAAACGCTGCGCCCTATTCGCAACATATACGGGGAAACACAGTGAAGTTATTTCCAAAGAAACTGTGGTTGCAACAACTTAATGAAAACCAACCGTTTACAAACAAATTTGCGCGGCGCGGAGGTGTCATATTCGACAAATTATCGGAAACAGGGCGGTTTTTAGCCCTGCTTTTTAAGATTTTTTCAGAAAACTCTCTGACATTTCAGGCGCAGGTCCCAGATTTTTTGCCACTCATTCTGGAATATCAAAGCCGCTTCACGGGACTGAATCACAAGGCGGGCTTGCAGGGACTTTTTATCCAACTGCAGTTGATTCCAGATATCCGGTGTGTAGGTCAGGGAAGAGCCCTCTTCCAGGGCATTCATTTTCAGGAACTCCGGGGATTCCTGCATTTCTTCACCGGCCCAGGCGTGGATGTAGGTGGAGCTCAGGAACTTCGTGTGAAGACCCTCGGCCCGATTATAGATGTTTTCATACTGTGACAACGGGATGTGTTTCAGTTCGGCCTTGGCATAGCGCTGGCCATCACGGTAAGGCACCGAACCAATGCAGACTTCCACCTTGTGCATTTGCAGTTTGGAAAGATCTGTTTTGGTGACTTCGCAGGCATAACCTTCATCGGCGGGCCAGTCGGATGTCAGAAACTCTTGGCAGTTATGGGCCCAGGACAGGGCAGGGAATAAAAGCATCGCAAGTACAAGCAGGCGGTTCATGAGTACTCCAGAAAGCGCAGGTTATACCTTAAAGCCTGTGGGCCTTCCAGATCACGGGCCGTGCGCCTGAAAAACTTTCCGAACTGCTTAAGGTTCAGACAGGTGACAGCGGCTTTCGCGGTGAATCTTGTCGCTGTCAAAGCGTTGTGGAATACTGCCGATGTTTCTGGAGGGGTTCCTTGGTTAAGTATTTGATGATGGAGATTGAAAAGTCTCAGCTTATGAAGGCTGTGCATGACAACAACAGCCTGGTGCTGGATCTGGAGTGCATTCTGAGTGTGGTGGATGAAACCACCGACGTTCTGGAAAGAGCCAACAGCAGTGTCACCACTAAAATCACCATCAAAAATCCCCGCTTGAACCGCGTGCCACCTGTGGGCTACGTGTCTGAAGGGCAACTGGAAATCGACGACAAACCAAAAGGTTTTCTGCCGCTGAATCTGGAATACAAAGGCGACTTCCGCCTAAGTCTGACCCTCGGCCCGGATGAATTCGAGACCGAAGGGGATGAGATCATTATCAAGACCGAGAGTTCGGAGATTCCGTCGGGGTATCGTAAGATTCCCGCGATGGGGTGGTAGGTGGGCCTCTGTGTCAGTTCGAAAGCAGAATACTGCTAATCGAATGATGCCCTTTTTCGTTTGCAAAATCTAGTGCCGTTTCGCCTTTCGAGTTCTTTGCATGTCTATTTGCTCCGTGTTTGAGTAATACATTTACGACTTCCTCGTGTCCTTTCGACGCGGCTATCATTAACAATGTATGGCCATGCTCGTTGCCATTGTCTAAAAGTCTGTTTGGATCACCCCCTACTTTGAGAAGTCGTCTTAGTTGCTCGGGATTGTTTTTGAAGACCGCCAGGTACATCCCAGTAGTGACATTGACGGAATTCAGAACGTCAGATATCACATAGCCATATCCTAGGATTGGAAATGCCAACGAAACCGCTAGGGACTTCCAAAAGTTTAGTCGAGCTTTTTTTCTTTTCCACCATCTAGTTAATCTAATGCCCGCCCACAAGACAAAATAAGTAAGTAAGGTCGCAAAAATAAAGTAGCGAGCGGAGAAAGCATCACTGCTGCCGCCTGCCTCGCTCGTGGAGTCGATATTGCCATAGAAATAAGAAATAATTTCCAGTGCTCCATCTGGAAATGTGATGGTGGCAATAAAGCCAAATAGCAAAGGAGAAATAAGATAGAGTAGGGATTTAAGGCTTTCCTTAGTTGCGTTCATTGTCGTCCTAAATGCAGTCTAATGCAGGGTCTTTGAAGTTTATGTCGCGAATGCGCGGATTCTTTACAAAGCCATCTTCATTTTGAATCCAAACAAGCGTTGCCCTTCCATCCAGGCCTGGCGATCTCTTTAATGCATCTTGAATGCAGGACTTGAAAGCATCCTGGTTTTGATCGAGCGTGCGGTTGGTCGCTTTTTCCGTCGCGTCCAATCGTTCTTCGCGCGTAGGTACATTTGAACAAGAAGCAAGAAGTAATATCATCAGAACAAAGAGAGTTGTTTCTTTCAATCGAGACTCCTGAGAGTGAGCGTATAACGATGTTTCATTAGTTGGCTGACGTAAAAGCGACTTCAGCGATGACTACCTCTGGGGGAACGCGGAAGCGTACAGGTAAGATACTGTTACCCGTACCACTTGTTACTAGAAGGTGGTGGTCATCTTCATGAATTAGGCCATAGCGATACCTATCTTGAAACTGCGAAGGGACAATCGGTGAGTTGATGATGGGAAAGTTGACCTGTCCTCCATGGGTATGGCCTGCAAGCACTAAAGAAATATCAGAAGGAATGCGGGGGAAAACGTCGGGATTATGTGTAATTGCGATAGACGGAATTTCAGAAGCTTTGTGTGCGGCTATATAGTCCCACATATGTTCATCCTCCCAGTAGTCGCCAAGGCCAATAAGTCGAAGCTGCGCTCCTTTCCAGTTAAGATCAATGTGCTGATTGTCTATTAGTTGGACATTGTTTGTAGTTAAGGCTTGCACTACGTCTGTTTTGCCTGACCACCAGTCGTGATTCCCAAGGACTGCGTAGACACCCAATGGTGCTTCAAGTTTCTTTAGCTGATGAGCTGATTTAACAAATGCTTCGGCGCTTTTTTGGGCAACGAAGTCGCCGAGAAAGACGATTATATCTGGTTTTTCGTCATTTAAGGTTCCTACAATTCGTTCGAGTCTTTTCTCATCACCAAAAAATCTTCCAATATGAATATCAGAAACGATTCCAATCCGAAGAGGACTGAAGTTGCTTTTGTGAGCCATTGTAAGGCTATATCTTTGGGTGGTGAGAGAGCTTGGTTCTAACCAAAAGGCCCAAGCTGCCAAGATGCCGCCGACAAATACCAAGATGTACATTAAGAATGCTTTAAGTCGCTTGATCATTGATCTATTCTGAAAGATTGAGTGCGGCGGGTACAGTCAAATAGCAGTGAAAGAAAAAGGCTGCGGATTGCTCCGACGAGTTAGAGACCCGAGCACCGAGATTCGTGCGATGGGGTGGTGGAACTTAGAACATTTTTGCCTCTTTAAAGCTGAGAGATATTGCCTTTTTTATATAAAGCTTACTAAGTCGCTTGTTTTGTTCTTTTGAGGCCTTATCAGAATAGATTCTGGCAAGTTCAAGAATGGAATCTTTGTGGCCTAGTTTTTCCGCATTTTTAAAATAGCGGATAGCAGCCTTATCGTCTTGTTTCATCCCTTCACCAGAGTATGCCATCAAGCCGAGATTGTAGGATGCCCTCGCAACCTTTTTCTTTGCAGCTTTCTTGTACCAAGCCACGGCCTTTTTCAGGTCGCACTTCGTTCCGACACCCTGAACGTACATGTAGCCAAGATCGGACATCGCTTCGGCATCTTTTTTTGCGGACTTTTTCATCCATTCGAAAGCTTGCTTTAGATTCTTTGGTATGACTTTTCCATCTTGGTAAAGCAGGGATAAATTGTACTGGGCAATTGGATTACCCTTGTTTGCCGCTTCTCTGTATAGTTCAAAGGCATGCTTGATGTTTTTTCGAGTCCCAATTCCAAAGTCATAACAATTAGCCAGTCTACAAAGGTCTTCGGCTTTCTCGGATTGGGCACGTGTTTGTGCCAGTAAGAATGTGTTCTTGGGATCTGTTTCATTTTTCAGCATTTAATTCCCACAAGTCTTTGTTTCGTAATTCCATCGGTAGCCTATTTGACTATCAGCTCTAAGCTGACCTTGGTTCGTGAGTCTTCCGCGGAAGGTGGAAACTTCATCGCCTTGATTTTGGAGATAATGCAGTCTTCAAATGCTGGGTCTTTGAAGTTCATGTCGCGAATGCGCGGATTCTTTACAAAGCCATCTTCATTTTGAATCCAAACAAGTGTTGCCCTTCCATCCAGGCCCGGCGATCTCTTCACTGCATCTTGAATGCAGGACTTGAAAGCATTCTGGTTCTGATCGAGCGTGCGGTTGGTCGCTTTTTCCGTCGCGTCCAAACGTTCTTCGCGCGTAGGCATATTCGAACAAGAGGCTAGAGCTAGCATCATCAGGGTGAGGATAACTTTTTCTTTCAATTAAAAACTCCCGTTATTGGTCGGTCTCGTTGTTGTTCTTTCCACTTCGTTTATGGGCGATCCACGATAATGCAGCAAATGCTGGAAAAATAATGAATGAATATAGCACATGTGTCTTAGCTTCGGGGCCGCATGTAGTTTCCCAAGTACCTAACCCACTCGCGATACATTGATCCAACGAGTAATCGAATAAAATAACGATCGGGATTAGTAGAATAATAAGGCAGAAAAATATGGCTGATTTTTCTTTGTAGGCGGGCATGGTTCTATCTTCTGTGATTTATTTTGGCGGGTACAGTCAAATAGCAGTGAAAGAAAAAGGCTGCGGGGGACTTCCCAGCAGCCCTTTGTTTGTCTCATTAGTAAGCGAAAATCTTTTTAATGTCCTTGTCGATCTCGGGTGTGATTTCAACTTTCAGGGCGCCCAGATTTTCCTGCAGTTGTTCGATGCTGGTCGCGCCCAGGATCACGCTGCTGACGCCCGGTTGGGCGGCAGTCCATGCCAATGCCAACTGCGTTCGGCTGCATTCCAGTTTGTCGGCGATGCCTTTAAGTTCCCACACGCGCTGACTGTTCTTTTCGGTATAGAAGGTGTCCTTCAACCAGTCGATGCGCGACAGGCGGCCTTCGCTGACGCCTTTGTCGTATTTTCCGGTCAGCATGCCAGACGCTAACGGCGACCAAGTGACCAGGCCCATGCCGTGTTGTTGGGCTTTGGGTTGCACATTGGTTTCAAACTTGTCGCGCACAAGCAGGTTGTATTGGGGCTGTTCGACTTGGGGTTTATAATAACCACCCTTGTCGCAGATATCCATGGCTTCCTGAATCTGTTCTGCGGTCCATTCGCTGGTTCCCCAGTACAGAATCTTTCCGTGATGAATTAAATCATCCATGATGCGCACGGTTTCTTCCACCGGGGTTTCCGGGTCATAACGATGGCAGAAATAAATATCCAGATAGTCCGTGCCGATTCGTTGCAAAGACTTGTTCACGGATTCCAGAATGTGTTTGCGGGAAAGACCCTTGTCGTTGATGTCTTCGCTCATCGGCCAGAAGACTTTTGAAGAAATCACCAGCTCGTGGCGCGGGAAATCTTTTAAAGCTCCGCCCATGATGCGTTCGGATTCGCCTTTGGCGTAGATGTCGGCGATGTCGAAGAAATTGATTCCGGCTTCATAGGCCAGGCGCAGAATACTGCGGACGGAAGTGAAGTCTTTGACGGTGCCACCAAAGGTGGTCCATCCACCCAGAGAATAGGTGCCGATTTTAAGACCGCAACGGCCAACGCTGCGGTAAGGCATATTGGGATTGAACATCAGGGCCTCCTTGCAGAAGCCCCATTATCTTAATGAAGAACCGGATGTTGCAAGTAATGATTGATTTCGATGATTCGGTCTTGCTGACTGACCACGGAATCCTGAATCGCCACCAGCTTTTGCATCAGATTGTCTTTAGCAAGCCTAATGGCTTCGAAGATATCCTCGTGGACGCCTTCAGCCTCTGCCTTCGCGCCGCCCTCGTTTAAGACGATGGCAATACGATACAGTTTCTTCAGACCCTCGCGGGTGAATTCGCGCCCATCTGTTTCATACTGGAGCGCAAGTTTTCGGGGATCCCGGGCTACTACCGCAACCACAGTCTGTGGAGTCACAAAGTGTTCAAACTCTGCGATCTGCTGGTAGATAAAGGACTTAACCTCAGGATTTTGCTCAATAAGCTCAATGGTGGGGTTGAGAAGGGTCGTCATAGGCGGCCTCCTTTTCCTCGTAGTTATAGTGTAACAATGGGGTCGAATTTTGTCTGGTCAAGAAGACTGGCACCGAAAAAATAATTTGAAATCGAATAGGTTTGCATTAGAATCCCGAACCTGGACCATGGACCTGTGTCAGATTGAGATGGAAAATATTAACTCAGAAATCAAATTAGACTCATCTTGGAAGCAGCATCTGCATCTCGAATTTGAAACCGCGCGCATGCAGAAGCTGAATAAATTTTTATCTGCTGAATACAAAGCGGGTAAAACGATTTATCCTCGTGGCGATGACTACTTTGCGGCGATGAATCTGACTCCTTTTGACAAAGTGAAAGTGGTGATCGTCGGGCAGGATCCTTATCATGGCCCTGGTCAGGCGCACGGACTTTGTTTTTCTGTGCAAGACGGCGTTCGTTTTCCTCCGTCTCTTAGAAACATCTTTAAAGAGCTTCACGACGACGTGGGCGCGACCATTCCACAAAGTGGCTCCTTGACCAAGTGGGCTCAAGAAGGTGTGTTGTTGCTAAATGCCGTGCTGACAGTCGAGGACGGAAAAGCCGCTGCCCATCAAGGCAAGGGCTGGGAAGAGTTCACCGATAAGATCATCCACGTGCTGAATGAAGAAAAAGAAAATCTGGTGTTCATCCTGTGGGGTTCTTACGCACAGAAAAAAGCGTCCTTCGTGGATCGCAAAAAACACCTGGTGCTTGAGGCCGTGCATCCATCACCGCTGTCCGCTCACCGCGGATTCTTTGGGACCAAGCCCTTCTCCAAAACCAATGCCTATCTGAAATCCAAGGGTATTGGCGAAATCAACTGGAACCTGGTTTAACTCCTTCGGGGGGCGTCCAAAATAGATCCATCCCGGTGTTTTATATCAAGCCTGCAAGGGTAAAAGCTCTAGTCTTCGCTGGGGACCTTGGCTAAGATATAAGAAGGTCTCAATTATTCACCGGGAGGATTTATGAGATGGCTTGTTATGGTGGCTTTCGTGGCACCCGTCTTTACAGGCTTGAATCCGGCACAGGCGGGTCCGTCGATCCGTTTGGTCGCAAGTGAACACTCCACCATCACCGCAGACACCGTTAAAAGCATCCGTGCTGATGGCAACGGGCTGCTGGTGGTCTTTACGAAAACAGCCGGAACCTATTATCTGGATCGTGATGTCATCAACTTTGAGACCTACCGCAGAAAGCTGGAAGAAAGTCTGAAAAATCAGAAGCCTGTCAGCGTCAAGGCCGAGCAGCATCAGCTCAATATTGTTGAAGTAAAATAAGGCCCCGTTGTAAACTGGTCTCCGTCGTAAGGAGACCTTTTATGCGTCATATTGCTGCTGCTTTTGTAGTGTTGTCCCTGGCTTCCCAATCCTTTGCCACTTCCGCTGAAGAAGTGAAAACCAAAACCGCTGAAGCAGCCACTGCTGCGGCTGATTACACCAAAGAACAAAAAGAGCAGTTCCAAAAAGACATGGAAGAAAATCTGGCGAAAATGAAAAAAGAAATCGCCGAGATGAAAGAAGCTGCCTCCAAGAAAACCGGCGAAGCAAAAACCGAGTACAACGATCAGATCAAAGCTTTGGAAAAAAAGCAGGAAGAAATGAAGAAAGATCTGGCGAAGATGAAGAAAAGCTCTGGCAAAGCCTGGGGCGAAATGAAAAATGGCATGAGCAAAGCGTGGGATGCGATCTCTGATTCCTACGGCAAAGCCAAAGCCCACCTGTCAGAAGAAAAATAATGAAAAAAAGCGCACTGCTCTTCACCACCGAATTGCCTCGTCCCGCAGACCTGGGGGAAGAGCTGTTGTTGATCCACGACGAGATCCTGCCTCGTAAATCCAAGACCTTCAAAAAATGGATGGCGCAGTTCCCACTTCGTTATCCGGTGAAGGCCGGGGAATCTCTTAAGTCCGTTCAGAACTTTCCCGAACACATCACCAAGATCGTGAAGCTGTGTGAAGGCGCTTCCAGCCGTCGTTTGACCGTGGTGGTGGCCGGAGGCGGCAGTGTCGGGGACTTTGGCGGCTTTGTTGCCAGCATCCTGAAGCGTGGTGTGCGTCTGGTGCACATGCCCAGCACCTGGCTTTCGGCGATTGATTCTGCTCATGGTGGCAAGACGGCTTTGAATGTGGGATCTGCGAAAAACCAGATTGGCACTTTCTATCCTGCTGACAAGATTGTTTTGTCTCGTTCGTTGCTGATGGCTCAGCCAGATGCCCGTGCCTTTGAAGGTTTTGGCGAACTTCTTAAGATCGCTTTGATTGCCGGGGGACCGCTGTGGCGGGACCTGTCCAAAGAATACGAAGTGAATGCGACGGTGCTGTGGAAATACCTTTCCAGTGCCATTAATGCCAAATACAAGGTTGTCGCCAAAGACCCGGAGGAAAAATCCGGTCATCGTCATATCCTGAACCTGGGGCATACTTTGGGTCATGTGCTGGAAACCCAGTACGAACTGCCACACGGGGTGGCGATTAATTACGGGCTGGAGTTTGCTTTGCGCTTCAGCTTGCACAAAAAGATCATCACACCTGCTGAATACGAAAAGCTGATGCTGTCGCCTGTGATGGGCTATCTGCTGTCACCAGTGCGTGATGAATTGCTGCAGACCAAAGAATCGGTTCTGCGCGAATTCAGAAAGCAGCTTCTGAGTGACAAGAAAAAGACGTCGTCTGAAGTTCTGCGTTTCGTTTTCCTGAAAAAGCCCGGCCGGTGTGTCGTGCGTGAAGTCAGTGTGGATGACATCCTGGTGGAAGTCTGCCGCCAGAAAGAAGATGAACTCAATGGCTGATTTTCGTTTTCAGGGCGAGATTCCTGGTTCTAAATCCATTTTCAATCGCGCTTTGATCGTAAAAAGCTATTTCCCCGTGTTGGATCTGCAAGGATATTCCGAATGTGACGACGTCGTTCACATGCGTGAAGGCCTTAAAGAGATCCGCGAACGCAGCCGCATTGATTGCGGCGAAGGCGGCACCACGTTTCGCTTTATGGCGCTTCGGGCGTCACGCATGCGCGGGGTCCATACTTTAGAGGCCACACCTCGTCTGTTGCAAAGACCGCAAAAAGGTTTGCTGGATTTGTTGTCTCAGTTGGGTGTGCAAACCCAAATCAAGAATCGCGAAATGTTCGTGGTGTCTGAAGGATGGAGGCGTCCGCGCGCCCCATTGAAAGTAAACACCTCTGAATCCAGTCAGTATGCTTCGGCTTTGATTCTGAACTGCTGGCTTTTGGATTTCGATCTGGAATTTGAACTGGTCGGCGACAAGGTTTCTGAATCGTACTTCCAGTTGACCGTGCAGATGCTGAAAGAATTGGGCATGCGCATGCAGGTTCAGGGCAACAAGTACCTGATCCCGGCAGGCCAGCGTATCAGCAAGCTTGAATACCGTGTGGAATCGGATCTGAGTTCGGCCTTCACCATGGCGTCTGCTGGCGCCTTGGTGGGGGGAGCCAAACTTTTGAACTATCCGGTGAAAAGCTCCCAGCCGGACGGCGTCTTTATCGAGATCTTCAAGCAAATGAACATCGAAACAGAAATGGTCGAAGGCGCTTTGTGTGTAAGGCCTTCCACAGGCTTGCGTGCGGTGAATTGGGATCTTTATCAGTCCCCGGATCTGTTCCCGGTGCTGGCGGTGCTTTGCAGTTGGGCCAACGGCAGCTCCAAGCTTTACAATGCGCCTCATTTGGCGGCGAAAGAAAGCAATCGCATTGCCAAGATTGCTGATTTGTTTGAACGCCTGGGCATTTCCCATGAAGTCTTGCCGGATGGCATGATCATTCACGGCAACCCCCAGCAAAGCCTTAAAAAAGGCATCACTTTTGATTCCGATCAGGATCACCGCATGGTGATGGCGGCCACTTTGATGAAGCTAAAAGGCCATGACATCACCATTGAAAACCCCGAGGCCATCAATAAGAGTTTTCCAGAGTTCTGGGACATGATAGGTATCAAGGCATGATTACAGTCGTCGTTGGCCACCGCGGAACCGGAAAAACTGAAATGATGAAACGTCTGCAGATATACCTGCGAGACGAATCCGCGGAAATCATCGACCTGGATGAATCCATCGAAGAAAAAATCGGAAAAACCATCCCTGAGCTTTTTTTAGAGCACGGCGAGGCCTATTTCCGTGAGTTGGAGCGCCAGCTTTTCCTTGAGACTTTGCAAAAGCCCCACACGCAGATGTTCCTGGTGCTGGGGGCGGGCTTTGATCTGTCTGTGATCCCAGAAAACGTGCGCGTGCTGTGGGTTCGTCGCAACACCGATCTTGATGGCAGAATCTTCTTAAACCGCCCACGCCTGAACCCCGAATTGTCCCCGCTGGAAGAATTCCACAAGCGTGCCGTTGTGCGCGAAGCCCGTTATCGTGAACGAGCCGATGAAGTCTATCTGATGCCGGAAGGTCTTTTTGAAAATCGCCATCATGCCATGGCCGTTGAAAAAGCTCTTTTGACTCACAATCTGCATGACATCGGTGGCGCGGTGACGATCCCGGCCGAAATCTTTGCGACGGAAAAACGCTGGGAGCTTTTCAAAGCCCGCTTCCTGAACCGAGGCGTGGGTTTGTTTGAGCTGCGCGATGATCTGCTGACTTTTGAGCAGATTCAGCGCGTGGTGCAGGAAATGGCCAGCGAGCGTCTGCTTTATTCTTTCCGCACAAAGCCTGAAAACGCCGAAGCTCTGATGCAGGAGCCTTTGATTGCGGTTTTAAACCGTGTGGCCTGGATTGACTGGCCGGTGGAGCTGGGATCACCCGAAGATCTTTTGCGGGTGATTTCATCTGATAAATTGATTTTGTCTTTGCACGATGAGTCCCGCAAAGAATTGTGGCAGCAGTTTGAAAAGCAAGCCGCACATTTGAAATATGCGCCGATGGTCGACACCTTCAGTGATCTGAAGAAGGGCCATGAATGGCAGCAAGGCGAACCTTCCCGCCGCAGTTTCCTGCCGCGGTCCCCGGATGGTCGCTGGGAATGGTATCGCCGTTTGCAAAAAGGTCATCAACTGATCAATTTCTGGCGCGAAGGGGACGGCACCGCGGGGGATCAGCCTTCGCTCTGGGCCTGGATGATGACCCCGGAAGTGGTGAAAGATTTCGCTGCCGTTCTGGGCGACCCTGTTCGTCACAGCTTTACTCCGCTAGAGCATTCTGATTTCTTCCATAAAAAAAGCCTGCCGGTCTTTGCTGTCGCTATTTCCCGTGACGAATGGGATCAGGCCTTCCCGGTGGTGCAAGGCATGGGGCTTCGTTATGCGGCGGTCACGTCTCCTCACAAAGAAAACGCCGCCAAAGTCTGCAAGCATGAAACCCTGAAGGCTGTGAACACTCTTTTCTGGAATGAAAAGACCAAATCTTGGCAGGGGACCTCCACCGACGATCAGGGCTTTATGGAGCTGATCGAAGGTGTCGGTATGATCGCGCCCTTGCAGAAAGAAATTTCCGTCTGGGGCGGGGGCGGCGTGCTGGAAATGATTGAAAAAGCCCTGCCGCACGCAAGCTTCATTTCTTCGCGTACGGGGAAACCTCGCGCAGGATCTGAAGATGCCGAAACCCTTTTGCCCAAGATTGTGATCTGGGCTGCACCTCGCGGACCTGAAACCCAGATGCCACCTGCACACTGGAATCCAGCGATGGTGTTTGATTTAAATTACAAAGAAGATTCCATGGGCCGTGAATATGCCCAGCGCTGTGGCGCGAATTATCAGTCCGGGCTTGTGATGTTCACAGCCCAGGCGCAAGGACAGCGAATGTTCTGGCGCCAGTCCGAGGAGAACGCATGAGTGCAAGTCAGTTCGGTTCCCGTTTTGTGATCACGACTTTCGGTGAAAGTCATGGGACCGCTTTGGGCGTGGTGATTGACGGCTGTCCGGCCGGAGTGAATTTTGATGAAGGACTTCTGAAAAAAGAACTGGAGCGCCGTCGTCCCGGCCATCATGGCTCGGGTCAGATTGTATCCGGCCGTCAGGAAACGGATGCGCCGGAAGTTCTGAGCGGCGTTTTCGATGGCAAAACCCTGGGCACGCCGATGGCGATCATCGTGCGCAATCAGGATGCAAGATCTCAGGATTATTCTGTTATCAAGAATTCCCCGCGTGCGGGTCATGCCGATGACATGTGGAAGAATAAATTCGGTCACAGTGATCATCGCGGGGGTGGTCGGTCTTCCGGTCGTGAGACGGTTTCCCGCGTGATGGCGGGTTCCGTGGCTCAGATGATGATGAAACACGTCAGTGCGCCAACCAAGGTGATTGGTTATGCCTCACAAATTGGTCCGATGACCTTGACCGACGCAGAACGCGCGGAAGTCAGCAAAAAGGACATTGATTCCTTCCAAGCCCGATTCCCTTCCAGCCGCGATCAGGAAGTGGCTGACCTTTTAAAGAAAGCCCAGGACAACGGCGAAAGCCACGGCGGCGTTGCCGAGATTCTGATTCAGAATCCACCAGCACATTTGGGTCAGCCGGTGTTTCATAAATTGAAATCCGATCTGGCCATGGCCTTCTTGAGTGTGGGGGCCACCAACGGCTTTGAATTGGGACTGGGGTTTGAAGCCGCCGAAGTCAAAGGCACACAATTCCATCAGGGCCCACAGGATGCCTATGGCGGCATCCGTGGCGGGATTTCCACCGGGGAAAGCATTCTGCTGCGGGTTTCTTTCAAGCCCACAAGTTCGATTCTGGATGTGGCAAAAAAAGGCCGTCACGATCCCTGCATCGTGACCCGTGCGATCCCGGTGCTGGAGGCCATGACATGGCTGGTGTTGGCAGACCACTATTTGTGGTCTAAAACTGATCGCATCTAGAATTTATTTAAAGACATCAGCTGCGGCGTTGATCGTCGTCGACGTACCTCTGGTACGCCTTCCTCCTCTCGCCTTGCATCTGATGCCTTTAAATAAATTCAAATAAGAGGTACTAAAATGGTTTCTGATATTTTCAATCCAGAGTGGTGGACGGAAGTTCCTGGTTTTAACTTCAAGGACATTACTTATCACCGCGCCAAAGATCAGGGCACAGTTCGTATTGCCTTCAATCGTCCTGAGGTGCGCAATGCCTTCCGCCCACAAACGGTGGACGAGCTTTACACAGCTTTGGAGCACGCCCGCATCACGGCTGACGTGGGTGTGGTTCTGATCACAGGCAACGGTCCTTCCCCGAAAGACGGTGGCTGGGCGTTCTGTTCTGGTGGTGATCAGCGCATTCGCGGTAAAGACGGCTACAAGTACGAAGAAAAAGAAGCTCAAGGCAAGATGGATCTGGCTCGTCTGGGTCGTTTGCATATTCTTGAGGTTCAGCGTCTGATTCGTTTCATGCCTAAAGTGGTTGTGGCGGTTGTTCCCGGCTGGTCCGTGGGTGGCGGTCATTCTTTGCACGTGGTGTGTGATATGACGATCGCCAGCCAAGAGCATGCGATCTTCAAACAAACGGATCCGGACGTGGCCAGCTTCGATTCTGGTTACGGTTCTGCGTACCTGGCTCGTATGGTGGGTCAAAAGCGGGCTCGTGAAATCTTCTTCCTGGGCCGCAATTACACAGCTCAAGAGGCCTTCGATATGGGCATGGTGAACGCCGTGGTTCCGCACAAGGATCTTGAAAAAGTGGCGTTGGAATGGGCGAAAGAAATGAACTCAAAAAGCCCGACCGCGATGCGCATGCTGAAGTATGGCTTTAATATGATCGATGACGGTCTTGTTGGTCAGCAACTGTTTGCGGGTGAGGCGACTCGCTTGGCTTACGGAACTGAAGAAGCGGTGGAAGGACGAAATTCCTTCGTTGAAAAACGTCCGAAGGACTTCTCTAAGTTCCCTTGGCATTACTAGGGCTCAGATACAGAAAATAATAAACTCTGAAAACACGGTCCGAAAGACCGTGTTTTTTTATTTAAAACCAGCCCAACGATTTGAAAATCCCTATCAAGTGCCAGTGCCTGAATACAGCTGTATTTGTTTGTGAGGCGGGAGGACAATAGGGTCATGAAACTTGCTATATTCTTCGTACTGCTAGCGTTCGTAGGACTGGCATTCTGGGGATGCCCGACGAAGAAGTATATCCCTGACCCAACACCTCCAAAACCTGAAGTGCAGATCCAATCCATGCGTTATGATGAAGTATTAAGACAACACGGGCAGGCCCCTTGGGTGGGACCTCGTCAGGACCAGCGGCGAATGCTGGCCATGAATAATTAGAAAATACTGATTCCCACAGACAGGAAGGTTTCGGAAGAATCCTGCGGGCTCATGCCGGCTTCAATGTTAAAGCCCATCCCTGACAGATAGATCATTGCAA
Source organism: Bdellovibrio bacteriovorus (assembly GCF_048286975.1). GTDB lineage: Bacteria > Bdellovibrionota > Bdellovibrionia > Bdellovibrionales > Bdellovibrionaceae > Bdellovibrio > Bdellovibrio bacteriovorus_H. The sequence continues at coordinate 1,201,394 of NZ_JBLVRT010000001.1, forward strand.
AGTTGCGTTCGTTGTATTCTTTAAACGTCAGGCGTTTGTAGCCAACACCGGCATAGAACGGCAGGAAGTTCGAAGTTTCAAAGTACCAGCGATAAGCCAAAGCCAAACCGCGATACTCGATGTCTTCTTTGGATGAAGACACGGAACGCTCAACACCCACCAGGAAGCGGTCACGCATCCAGATACTCAAGTCCAAAGCCAGGGCATTGTCTTTGATTTCTTTGCCGTTGTGGTGAAGGTTGACGAAGGTTTCTTTCACGTTCAAGTCAATGCTGGCTTTGGCGTCCAGAGAGGTAAACGTGCGCGACGGCTGGTCTTTCAGCATCGCCAGTTTCGCCGGATGAATCATGCGCCCAATGCTGCCCGCCGCTTTACGCACGTACTTCGCCGAAACGACGCCGATGATTTCACCCTGATCATTCAGAACCGCACCGCCGGAATTCCCCGGGGACACCGACATGTCTGTCAGGAAGTTTTTGTCAGAATTGATTTTCGTGACCATGCCTTTGGTGAAGTTAAACAGCATATCACTGTTCAGGTTCGTATCGAAATCAAGCTTGGTGCCGAAAGGGTGTCCGATCGTGGCGCATTCCTGGCCCACTTTGATGGAAGCAAGGTTTGCAAACTTCAGGGGCGTGGCTTTCGCCGGAGCATCCAGGGTTAGAATCGCGATGTCGTTGTCTTTGTCCCAGCGGCTGATCGTGGCGGTTTGCTGGGTCACGACCTTGTCGTTTTCAAGCCATTGAACCGTGATGGGACGAAGATCAAAGACACAGTGACGGGCCGTCAAAATCTCAGTCGGGGAAATCAGGGCGCCGGAACAAACGCCGCCTTTGGAGCGGATCACCGGCACTGCGGGACGCGCTTTTTCAAAGACCGCAGACCATACGGTGTCCGCGGCAGTTGCGGGAAGAGCCACTGCCATCAGAAGAACGCCTAACAGGAATTTCATAAATTATTTTACGGTGCCTTTATAGATGTAAGCGATACCACCGGTCAGGGTGATGTATTCCATTTTGGAATAAGCGCCGCTTTCCTTCATCAGATCCAGGAAACCTTCACGGCAAGGGAATGCCGCCGAGGATTTTTGCAGGTACTCGTAAGCTTCTTTCTGACCCGTTACGATGCCGCCGATTTTAGGCAGGATGTTCTGGGAATAGAAGTTATACAAAGCACCGAACACCGGAATGTTCACCTGACCAAACTCAAGAACCATCACTTTGCCGCCTGGGCGAGTGACACGGGCCATTTCTTTCAGCGCTTTCACCGGATCACCGACGTTGCGGATACCGAAAGAGATGCTGCAAACATCAAAGCTGTTGTCAGCGTATTGAAGCTGGGTCACATCGGCTTGCTCGAAAGTGATGTCCAAACCGCGCTCTTTGGCCTTGCCCGGAGCCGGGATCAGCATTTCTGCACAGAAGTCAGTTCCAGTCACAGCACCCGCGCCGACAGTTTTTTTGAACTCAATCGCCAGGTCGCCTGTGCCGGTGGCACAATCCAAAACCTGATCACCGGCTTTGGCGCCGCTGTACTTCACCAGTTTTTTTCTCCACAGGTGATGGATGCCCATGGAAAGGACGTTATTGCCCTTGTCATAGTTCGCCGCCACTTTAGAGAACATGTTTCTGATGATTTCAGGATTTGGAGAGTGATTAGACATAAACTTCCGCCTTGTGCGCTTTGTGCAGTGGACGGTCGATAGCCGTCAGGATTCTATCAAGCTTCTTCATCATCATAGAGAAGTCATTCAGGGTCAGTGCCTGCATACCATCAGACAGCGCTTCTGCCGGACGAGGGTGAACTTCGACGATGATACCATCTGCTCCCACAGCGGCTGCTGCGTAAGCCAGATCCGGAACCAAAGCGCGGATGCCCACTGCGTGAGAAGGATCCACGATCACCGGAAGGTGTGTGTTCTTCTTCGCGTAAGCCACGGCATTCAGATCCAGAGTGTTGCGGGTCGCAGTTTCGAAAGTGCGGATACCACGTTCACACAGGATCACATTCTGGTTGCCCATTTTGGTGACGTATTCAGAGGCTTTGATCCATTCGTCGATGTAAGCAGCCAGACCGCGTTTCAACAACACAGGCTTTTTCTGGCGGCCCAGTTCTTTCAGCAGCTCGTAGTTTTGCATACTGCGGGATCCGACCTGGAAGCATTCCACGATATCGTAGACTTCTTCGATTTGACGAACGTCAGTCACTTCGGACACAAGGCTCATGTTCAGTTCTTTGCAAACAGTGCGAACCATGTCGAAAGAGTTTGCGCCCAGACCCTGGAAAGCGGTCGGCGAGGTGCGCATTTTCCAAATGCCACCACGAAGCAGGTGTGCGCCCGCGGCTTTTACGCCGGAAGCGGTTTCCATGAACTGCGCCTGGCTTTCGATAGAACAAGGGCCGGCGATCACGGTGAAATTAGGTCCCCCGATATCAAAACCGCCGACATTGACAATTTGGGTTGAGGGACTTGTTTGCATAGTTTGCGTTTCCATAATACGAACTTCTTCTCGCCCTTGTTTTAACATTTTCACAACTATTAAGTTGAAAAAAGAGGGTCCTTTTGTGGATCGGCAGAATAGCATAACGCTCGAAGGCATTACAAACTTTTTGCAGGCAGGGGCCCTCTTGCGACATGGAAACCAATGGATTCTCATTGAGGGGCCTTTCGCTGCAGAGCCAACCCCAAATAGTGTCGAAATTTCAGTATTTTGCCCCGATTTCTATGATCTGACGGCCCCGGCCCGCTGGTTCGGGAAGGCCCGCTATACCCTCTCAACAGAGGATTTGCGTCGCATTTGTGAGGTCTACTTGGCTCAAGGGCCTCGTACTGCGGAGCCCTTAATGACCGCACGCTGGGAAGAACCGCGTCTGGAGGACTTCGCCGAAGCCCTTTCCGCAATCCAATCCCGCATTGAAAAAAATGAAATTCAGAAAGCGGTGCCAGTGGTGTTTGCGCGTTCGGCGCAGACGGTGACAGCTCGGGATCGCGCGCGTTTGTTGCTGAAATTGTCCGAAGCTCCTGCGACTTTGTTTGTTTATGGATTCTGGAAAGACGGCGAAGGTGTGCTGGGGGCGACGCCGGAAACACTCTTTGATTTTTCCAAAGGTGTTTTGAAGACCATGGCTTTGGCGGGCACCTGCCCGAAAAGTGAAAGCACCGAGCGTGAATCGCTTTTGAATGATGACAAGGAAATGTTTGAGCACCGCCTGGTGGTGGAAGACATCACCGAGCGTCTGTCTGCGTGGGGCACCGTGCAGGCGTCTGCGCCTTATATTCTGGAGCTGCCGACCCTGTATCACCTGAAAACCGACATTAGCGTGGTTTGCCAGAAACAGCCTGACTTTGTCGAGCTGGTGAAAGCCCTGCACCCGACGCCGGCCTTGGGGGTGGCGCCACGATCCGCGGGTTACACCTGGATGCAGGCACTGCCGGGGCAGCAGGGGCGCCGCTGGTATGGGGGGCCTTTTGCCTTTATCGGGGCTGAGGAGGCCCTGTGTCTTGTCGGCATTCGCAATTTGCAGTGGAGTCAAGACTCTGCGATGATTGGTTCCGGCTGTGGTGTAGTCGCGGCCAGTGAACTGGAAAGAGAATGGCGGGAGCTTTTCCAAAAGCGCCTGTCCGTGAAAAAGATATTGGGGCTTGAAGTATGACAAACATGGAACTTGCAGCAAAAGTCATTCAGGAACTGGTGCACACCGGAGTCAGAGAATTTATTCTTTGTGCCGGCGCCCGCAACAGTCCGATGGTTCACATTCTGGATGAATGCAAGAATCTGAAGGTTTATTCATTCTTTGAAGAACGTGCCGCAGGCTTCTTTGCTCTGGGTCGTATTGCCAGCACCCGTCGTCCAGTGGCGGTGATCACCACGTCTGGCACTGCCGTGGCGGAACTTTTGCCTGCAGCCGTTGAAGGCACTTATTCCTCTTTGCCTCTGATCATGGTGACGGCGGATCGTCCGAAGCACTATCGTGGTTCCGGGGCTCCGCAGACGATTGAACAGGTTGGTATTTTCTCTTACTACAACGAAGTGGCTTTGGATCTGGACAGCGAAAACTCGCATCTGTCATTCAAGTCCCTGTCCTGGAAAAAACCAATTCACGTCAACGTCAGCTTTGAAGAACCGCTGATCGACGGTCCGGTACCACAAATTCATATTCCCAGTGTTTCTGAACGCACCAAGCTGCCCGTGCAAATTCCACTGGGCACGCTGAAAGAAATGGAAACTTTCGTCAACACCCACAAGCCACTGGTGATGGTGGGGATCCTGCCGGAAAAAGCTTACGGCACTGTTTTGGATTTCCTGAAGCAGTACAAAGCGCCGGTTTATTGCGAAGGCATTTCCAGTCTGCGTGGTCATCCGGACTTGAAGGATGTTGAAATCAGATCCGGTGAAAAAATGATTCATCGTATTCTGGAGATGGGCGTTTGCGATTCCATCCTGCGTATCGGGGGTATTCCGACAGCGCGTGTGTGGCGTGATCTGGAAGACAAGTACAAAGAGCTTCCGGTGTTCTCGGTCAGCTTCAACCACTTCACAGGCCTGAGCCGTCCGGTTCAGCACTGCAATTCTTTGGATTTGCTAAGTCAGGTGGAATTCTCGTATCCGCATCACGAAAACGTGAAGGTGAATATCGAGGACGCGGCTCGCGCGACGCAGATTCGTCAGCTTTTGGACAAGTATCCTGATTCCGAGCAGGGCATGATCTATGCGATTTCAAAACGCATGAAGGGCTCATCGGTTTATCTTGGAAATTCTTTGCCGATCCGTGAGTGGGACTCCAGCTCTTCGCATGATTTCCCTCCGGCGCGGGTGGCGGCCAACCGTGGCGCCAACGGTATCGACGGACAGATCTCAACCTTCCTGGGCTGGGCTCATCCAGAGCTTGAAAACTGGTGCCTTGTTGGAGATTTAACAGCGCTGTATGATTTATCGTCACTTTGGGTAACTTCCCAGCTGGATGCGAAAAAATTCCGCGTTGTTGTGATTAATAATGGCGGGGGGCAGATTTTCCACCGCATGTTTAAGAAAGAGATTTTCATAAACAAACACCAGATTTCTTTCGAATCGTGGGCAAAGATGTGGAACTGGTCCTACGACAAATGGCATACTATTCCAGAAGACAACAAAGAGTTGAACCTGGCGGACCATCAGATCATTGAGCTGAGTCCTAACTGGGAACACACTCAAGAATTCTGGAAGGAGTACGACTCATTGTGGAAAGAGTGAATCTCTTCTTCCTTCATGGCTTCCTCGGAAGACCAACGGACTGGGCGCTTGTAAAGGCGCACTTGCCGCAAACTGAAGGACTGCGCATTTTTACACCTGATTATTTCAAAGAGCTTTCCTTGGGACCGACGCATTCGTTCGAGACCTGGGCCGAGAACTTTGTCAGATGGGTCGAAATTCACGGCGGTGGCAGTGCTTCCCGCAATGTTGTGGTCGGTTATTCTTTGGGTGGTCGTCTGGCACTGCATGCGCTCGAGAAAAAGCCCGCTCTGTTTTATAAAGTCATGCTGGTGTCCACCAATCCCGGCTTTAATGACATGCATGAATCCTTTGATCCTATTTCTGAAGAACGCCGTCAGCGCTGGATGAATGACTCCTATTGGGCTGAGGAGTTTTTAAAGGCCCCGTGGGACATGGTTTTGCGCAACTGGAATGCCCAGCCGGTGTTTGGCGGGGCTGAGGCTGAGCCATCGCGCTCAGAAAAAGAATACTCCCGCGAAACGCTCAGTCTGGCTCTGACTCAGTGGTCCCTGGCGCAGCAGAAAAACATGCGCGGTTTGCTGGAAAAGCAGAATCAAAAGCTGATCTGGATGGTCGGGGAACGTGACGAAAAGTTCCTGGATATGTCCCGTCGACTGACGGAAGAGGTCCCGGGGTTCCACTTTGAAACAGTGCCCTCTTCCAGTCACCGGGTTTTGTTCGACAGCCCCAAAGAACTGGGCGAAAGAATTCGTCAGCTTTTACAGAAGCTTCTTTGAATTATCATCAATCCACTGGCGATATTTAATCACATTCATGTAGATGGATTTGTCTTTGCAAAGGTCTTTATTGTCGATGTACTGGCTTTTCTGGCTGGCTTTGACTTCACCAGGAACAGTCCACGAAATCGCAGATGCCACGCCGACTACATAGTCTTTGCCTGAATAGCGCATCAGGGCCGGACCGCCAGAATCCCCATTGCAGATGCCTTTGCCGTCTTCTTGATTGATATAAAACTGAGTTTCGTCACTGCTGAAATGACTGATGGTCAGATCCACGTGGCGCAGTTTGCCTGAACCTTGAGTGTCATCCGCCGAAGTTTTTTTGCCCGAGATGCGCCCGTAACCAGCCGCGGTGAAAATCAGATCTTTGCTGATAGGGAATTTGGAATCCGGCAGGGTCAATGGACGATAGAATGCCGGTGCATCCTCTTTCATCGAGATCAAGGCGATGTCGTTGCGTTCTGTAGAGTTTAGTTTTTTGTATTTGTCGTGAGTGGCCACCTTGTGGGCCTTTTTCATGACGTATTGACCAGCCAGCGGGTTCAGGCCGAAAGCCAAAGTCAGACCCTCGGCGCCTTTACCCACACAGTGAGCGGCGGTCAGAATCAGGCGCTTTGAAATCAAGGCGCCAGTGCAGTATGTTTTTGTCGGGTTGTCATAGATTAAAACCACATACTGGGAAACGATGTTGTCTTTGGCGGTTATGGTACCGCCGACAATGGCCGTGTCGTCCGGAGTCGGGGAATAGGCTGCTTCATAGCCTCCGCAAGCCGAAAGAATCAAAACGATGAAAGAGCTAACGTACAACTTCGTTTTCATAATTCCCCGGACTATTTAGGCATCAGCTGATTCGGATCGACCAGAGAACTGGTTAGTCTGGTGACCATGCGGTTGATCCAGGATTTGTAGTACAGGGTGCTGGTGAAAGCTGCGTACTGAGAGCAGTCGTTGTTTTCATCTTTTACACCACGGCTGGTGATGCCCATCAGGTACAGTTTGCCGTTTTGCTCAAGGTACGCAGGTCCTCCGGAGTCACCGTGGCAGGCTCCTGTGCCTTGAGTCTGATCCACAAGGAATTCAGAAGTGCTGTAGTTTGGATTGTCGATTTTAACTTTTGTCGTGCGCAAAGTGCCGATGCCCGCGCCGGTTTTGCCGTCAGCAATGCCATAGCCTGCAAGAACGATCTCTGCGCCTTTTTTGATGTTGCGTTTGTTGCCCAGAAGCGTGGCTGGCTTATAGCCTGCCGGAAGTTCGCCCGAGAATTTGATAAGAGCAATGTCACCGGTGTCGAAGTCTTCACCTTGGCGGTTTTCCCAGTACTGGGAAATTTCCACTTTTTCAACCTTGCGGTGTTCGCTGGTGGCAGTGATTGCTGTGCCGAAGAACACGTACATGTCTTCCTGGAAAAGACCGATGCAGTGAGCGGCTGTCAGAACGATATTGTTGGTAAGAAGTGAACCTGTACAGATTTGACCCTCGAAGGCGTCATATACAGCCACGATGCTTTGGCTCATGGAGTCTTCGGACTTTAATTCCGTTCCCCCGATGATTCCGTCTCCAGATGTCAGAATGCTGGAGTCGTTTTTCTGTGGCGCGCAGGCTGAAAGTGCCAGACTTGCCATGATCCCCGAAATTAGCAACTTATTCAGTTTCACTAAAATCCCCCCGGATTTCGCCCCACAAAGCTTGTGGTTCGTGGCACTGAATAAACCCTTTTTGGCACTGCGTGACAAGATGATAATGCTTATACCTGCCATAAGGGGAAAAACCCCCTATGGCTTTGAAAGTCTTACAGATCTCTGAAACTGTCTGTGGCTTCAATAAGAGCTGAGCGGGTTCCGGGCTCGGCGGCCGCGTGGCCTGAATCCGGGATGATTGTAAATTTTGCCTCAGGCCATGCCTTGTGCAGTTCCCAGGCGGACTTCGCCGGGCAAACCACGTCATAGCGGCCCTGAACAATAGCCCCTGGAATGTGGCGGATTTTATCCACGTTTTCCAGCAGCCAGTTGTTGGTTTTAAAGAAGGCGTTATTGGTAAAGTAATGGCATTCGATGCGCGCAAAGCTCAGCGCGTATTCCGGATCATCGAATTCATCCACCGCTTTCGGGTCCACGATCAGGCGGGAGGTTGCGGCTTCCCACTTGCTCCACGCTTTGGCAGCTTCCAAACGGACGTCGGCGTTTTCGTGAGTCAGGCGTTTGTAGTACGCAGCCACCAGATCATGGCGTTCATTTTCAGGAATTGGTTTCAAGTACTCGTCCCACACATCCGGGAAGATGTGGGAAGCCCCCTCTTGATAGAACCACTGAATCTCAGACGGACGGCACAGGAAGATCCCGCGCAGAACCAAAGCTTTCACGCGCTCTGGATGAGTGATCGCGTACGCCAGCGCCAGGGTCGAACCCCAGCTGCCGCCGAAGACAACCCATTTGTCGATCTTCAGCATCTCACGGATGGTTTCGGTGTCTTTCACCAGATCCCAAGTTGAGTTTTCACGCAGCTCAGCGCATGGCAGGGACTGACCGCTGCCGCGCTGGTCGAAAAGAATAATGCGATAAGTTTTAGGATCAAAGAAACGACGATGATCCGGGTGAACACCACCGCCCGGGCCGCCGTGCAGGAACACCACAGGTTTTCCTTGTGGATTTCCGCACTCTTCCCAGTACAGGGTGTGAAGATCAGAAACTTTCAGCATGCCTTTGTTGAAAGGCTCTAGAGCTGGATAAAATTCGCGCATGGGCACCTCGCTTGGAAAGCAAAAGCCTCGCGCAAAAGCGTTGTGAAGTCAAAATGCGCCGCCCGACTGATGAAAAGCGCGCATCCGGCTGCGTTGTCGGGCGGCCTTCTCGCTTCGACGTGCTTGGAGCACGCCTGCGCTGCGAGGGCCGTCCTCCGCCTTGCGTCTGCACACTTTTGATCAGTCGACTTCTTAGTTATCTTTGGAGAGCTTCTCTCGAAGGATCAGGGGGCAGAGGCCGGCGCGGCAGCAGAGCTTGGCCAGCTCTTTGGCGTCGGTGGTTTTGTTCATCATTGCATGCAACAGATTCATGGCATCCACTGACAACAAAGTACTTTGGCATTCGGTTCCGGATACAAAATGAACGATTCGCACTGAGCACCTCCCGCCCATTCAGGATAAGCGGGAAGTTTTGTTTAAATCCATTTATTGAGAACAATTATCAAAAGATGAAAGGTCGTTGAGAATCAAGCTGGATCAGCCCTCCGGGGAGGTTGGAGGGCTTTGGCATGGAGTTACTTGGCGATGCTGGTGCCAATGTCGCGTGGGTCCGCCACGCCATGCAGTTTGTCGCCTTCTTTTGAGACGGCCATCACGTTGCAAGGGATCGGGTCGATCTTCACATCATAGCCCATGTCCTTCAGTTGCTTTAAAACTTCCGGCTTCGGCCCTGGCGGGTCGATGAACAGCACATCCGGCTGCCACTGCTGGTGATAGCGAACCATGGTGACGGATTGATATAACGGCAATTTGAATTCGACATAGTTCAAGATCGTCTGCGCCACACAGCTGATGATGCGAGTGCCACCCGGAGCGCCCACGGCCATAACCGGTTTGTTGTTCTGAAGCAGAATTGTCGGGGACATGCTGCTTAGCGGAGTCTTCTTCGGAGCAATCGCATTGGGTTTTCCACCAATGGCACCGAACAAATTGGAAGCTCCCACCTGCGCAGAAAAATCATCCATTTCATTGTTCAAAACCATGCCTGTGCCCGGCGCCACAATCGCAGCCCCCATCCAGCCGTTGATGGTCTGAGTGGTGGCGACCGCGTTGCCTTTGGCGTCGATCATCGAGATGTGTGTGGTTTCGGTGGATTCATATCCAGTGACTTTGCCAGCAGAAACTTCAAAGGCTTTGCGGGCGCGGTCTTCAGGAATCTGCTGACGACGGTCTTTTAGATATTCCGGAGACAGCAATGATTTCACAGGCACATCGGTGAACTCCGGATCACCCAGATAAGCCGCGCGATCCGCAAAGGCGGATTGTAAAGCGGAAGCCGCCAAGTGAATGGACTTCGTGGACAGAGGGCCTGACTTTGCCAGGTTGTCATCTTCCAAGGTATCCAGGAACTGAATCACGTGAATACCGCCAGAACTTGGTGGTGGCATCGAAATCACTTCATAGCCGTGGAATTTTCCTTCAACGGGTTTACGCCATTTCACCTGATAGTCGTTGAAATCTTTTTGTGTCAGCAGGCCTTTGCGTTCTTTGGAAAGCTTCAGGATGGATTGCGCAACAGTTCCTTTGTAGAAACCATCTTTGCCTTTTTCTGCAATCAGCTTCAGGGTTTTGGCCAGATCCTTCTGAACAAGCAAAGTCCCCAGCGCCGGGGCTTTGCCTTCTTTCGTCAGGAAGATGGCTTTGGCCGCCGGGTCCTGGGCCAGAACATCGGCGCGGTATTCAAGAGCTCTGTGGAATTCAGGATAAATTTCAAAACCGTTTTCTGCCAGATCGATTGCTGGTTGAATGACTTGTTTCAGCGGTAAAGACCCAAAGCGCTGATGAATCTCTAACAGACCTGCGACCATGCCTGGAACAGCGACAGCCAGGATGCCGTCTTTGGAAAGATTGGAAATGGCTTTGCCATCTTTTCCAATGTACATGTTTTCAGAGGCTTTCAGCGGGGCACGTTCGCGGAAATCAATCGCGTAAGTGTCACCGGTTTTGGCTTCGTGGAAAAGCATGAAACCGCCACCAGCAATCCCGGTGGACTGGGGGCGTTCGACCGAAACCGCGAAGGACGCCGCCACCACTGCGTCGATGATGTTTCCACCGTCGGCGAACATCTTTTCAGCGGCTTTACTGGAATAGCGCCCTTGTGTGGAAATCGCATACTGCGTTCCATAGGCTTCAGCCGTGGCATGATCCGGGCGCTCTTTGGCAGTCAGGATCACAGGTGAAGTTGAAGTCGTCTGACAACCCAGTGCCAGCAGAGAAATTGAAAGCACGAGAAGTTTTGATTTAGTCATTGTTTCTCCATCCGGTTTTAAAGGTCCATTCAATGAATTCTTTGTGTCGTTTTTCTGGTTCAGGCGGATGATATTCTCCGTCCATCGGGGTGATCACGAGACTTTCTACGGGATCCAGTCCCATTTCGGCTCTTCTGCTGTTGAGATTTTTTTCATCCTCAACATCGGTAATGCGCAGAATGCCGTTTTCATCCCAGTCGGCATTCGTGCCGTAGACCTGTTTTCGTCCCTCATAGAAGCGAATGCGGTCGATAAGAATGGCGACATAGCTTTTCGGGACTTTTCCGTTCTTCGCCAGATCAATCAGAACGGGCTCTTGCATGCGCATGAATTCCGGCCAGCTGATCGCGTGCAAAATAATTCTTAAAGCGGCGGTGCAGGCTTCTTCGCCGACAAGTGGAATTGTCGGAAAGCCTTTCTCCACAATAAGGTCATTCAGCTTGCGCGCGTTGCGCAGGTGAACTTTTTCCATCTGGGCATTGTAGCCCTGAAACAATTCGCCCGTGGCGGCCAGTGCTTCACGCACGGCTTCGTCTTCACGCATCAGGTGCAGGATTTCTTCTGCGTAGCTCATCCGAAGAATTCTCCCATGATGCGGTTTTTTTCGATGTCCGGAATGAAGCTGGCATCAAACGCGATCTGATTGCACTTGTGGAAGTCCTCTCTGGTAAAGCCATGCACGCGGTGAAGGACTTCATAGTCATCACTCAAAGTGGTGGCGAATACCCCCGGGTCATCCGAGTTGATGGTGACCAGAACACCGGCCTGCATCAGCTTGCGGATCGGGTGTTCTTCGTAAGTCGGGAAGGACTGGGTCAGATAGTTGCTGATCGGGCAGATCTCCAGCGGAATGCGACGGTCTTTCACCAGTTCCAGAACGGTCGGATCGTTTATGATCTGAATGCCATGCCCGATGCGTTCCGCGCCCAGGATGTCGATGCTGTCATGAACCCACGTGGCGGAGACCGGATTCGGAGTTTCGCCGGAATGCACGGTGATGCGCAGACCCGCTTTTTTGGCCTTTTGGAAAAGCGGTGCAAAGACCTTTGGATCAAAGCCTTCCTCGTTGTCCGCCAGATCCAGAGCCAAAAAGCTGTCTTTATGGTCGATGGCGAAATCCACAACTTTTTCCGCAACCTCAAAGGACTTGATTCTTTGAACGATGCAGATCAGACCGATCAGCATCGGGAATTGTTTGCGGGCCTGCTCGATGCCTTTCAGCAAAGAGCGGTGGATCTTTTCGAAAGTCAGGGATTTGTGCCCGTCGGCGATAAAGGTCGGCGCATAACGCAACTCAAGAAGACGAACTCCGTCATTGAAGGCGTCCTCACAAGCTTCATAGGCGACGCGGGTCAGGATTTCCTCGCTGGCCAGAACTTTCTGCGTGTTCATGAACTTGTTTAGCACCGAACCCAGGTCTTTCATGGGGCCCGTAATCAAAAACTGATCCTTTTGCCCCTGGGAGGTGGGGGCCAGCGGAATACCGACTTGCGGAGCCAGTTCCAGAATGGTGCTCCAACGCACTGAGCAGTCCAAATGCCGGTGCAGATCCACTTTTAGGATGTCGCGAATATTATGAGAATAGAGCCTTTCCATTTGATGTTCCTCGCTCTGGGCAGTAAAACTATATCCTATGACAGAACCGATTCAGATCAAAACAAAACTCGCAGGCAATCCTACCCAAGAACCTCAATTCAAAAGCTTTGTTAAAAGCAAAGACGGACGTCAGATTCCAGTGGCCGATCCTAACGCGACTCGCGCCCTTGTTTCTTTGATGGATATGAACGCCGTCCTTGGTGGCGCGGCTTCTCACTATGGTGGTCCTGCTGCTTTGGCGGAACTTATGTCCGCACTGCATGGTCACGTGTTCGATGTTTCCAGCCGCGAAGGCAAACAGTGGTATGACCTGTTCCACATCGTGAACGATGCAGGTCACTGCGAAAACGGTTTGTATGCGTTGAAAGCCAATTACAAGATGGCGGGTCTGACTTTGGACAGCCTAAAAAAATTCCGCTCTATCGAAAGCGGTCTGACGGGCCACGGTGAAGTTCACTGCTTCCCGGAAGGCGTGTTTATCTCCAACGGCCCTTTGGGTTCTGCGTTTCCGCAAACTCAAGGTGTGGCGATGGGCGAGGCGATCTCTGGCAAGAACCGCGTGACGGTGACCACGATCTCTGACGGTGCCTGTATGGAAGGTGAAGCGAAAGAAGCTTTCGCGGCAATTCCGGGTCTGGCTAAGACCGGCAAAATGGGTCCTTATGTTTTGATCATCAGCGATAACAACACGAAACTTTCCGGGCGTATTGATGCGGAATCTTTCTCCATGACTCCGACTTTCAATTCTTTGAAGGATCTGGGTTGGAATGTGATCAACCTTGCTGAAGGCAATGATCTGCAAAAGTGTTACGACACGATTGTTAATGCTATCGAGCAGGCGAAAGCCAACCCGATGGCGCCTGTTGTAATCCACGCAAAAACCGTGAAAGGCATCGGCACCAAGAAAACCGCAGAATCCGCAACGGGCGGTCACGGTTTCCCTCTGAAAAGCCCTTCTGAATTGCCAGCTTTCGTTGGTGAAATTCTGGGTGGTGCGGCTTTGCCGGATGTTTTCAATACCTGGATTGCTGAACTGAACAAATGGGAAGCGGACATCAAAGCCAGCGGTGTGAAAGATTCTGGTGAAAAAATTCAAGTCGGTATTTCTTCCGCGATGGTGCGTGCACGCAAGGCCGGTTTCCCGGTTCTGAGTGTGACTTCGGATCTGCCGGGTTCCACTGGGGTTGCGGGCTTCCGTAAAGAATTCCCTCAAGATTCCTTCGACGTGGGTATCGCCGAATCCAACATGGTTTCTACAGCGGCAGGTTTGTCCAAACTTGGTTATATCCCCGTGGTGGATACATTTGCGCAGTTTGGTGTGACCAAAGGGGCGTTGCCTTTGACCATGGGGGCGTTGTCTGAAGCTCCGGTGATTGCGGTGTTTTCTCACACCGGTTTCCAGGATGCGGCGGACGGGGCTTCCCACCAGGCTTTGAGCTATGTGGCGATGGTTTCTTCCATCCCGCATGTGGATGTGTATTCTTTGTCCTGCAGTGAAGAAGCAGACGCTTTGATGTACACAGTGATTGAAAACTTCGCCAAAGCCCGCAAGGAAGGCAAAGTTCCAAATTCAGCAGTGTTCTTCCTGGGGCGTGAAAACTTCCCTAAGACCTATGTGGCTGGTACTTCCTATGACTTGCGTAAAGCGCAGGTTCTGGCCGACACGACAGCGGGTAAAACGAAGTCTGTGGCAATTGCGACAACAGGCTCTTTGGTTCCTCAGGCCTTGCAAGCTGCGAAAGATCTTGAAGCCAAAGGTGTGGGCGCGGTTGTTGTGAACTGTGCCTGTGTGAATCACGTGGACATCGCGACTTTCAAAACGGTTCTGGAAAAAACTCAAGGCCACTTGATCACGGTGGAAGATCACCAGTTGCTGGGTGGCTTCGGTCAGATTCTGACTCACGCTTTGATGAATGCCGATGTGACATTCAAGGTGAAAAGCCTGGGTGTGCATGGTGAGTTCGGTCAAAGTGCTTACACGGCGGCAGATCTTTATCGCAAACACAAGGTGGATGCCTCCGCGATCGTCGAAACCACAGGCACCTTCTTTCAAAAAAGCGGCGCCTGGTAAAAAAGGTTCCTGGTTCTTTTTTTTGGCCTACACTGCGCTAGGCTGTGTGAAATAAAATGAAACCCCACTGTCGAATGGCTGTGGGGTTTTTTATTTGCAGGTCCAAGGTCCGTAAACAGATATTGCCACTAGTAGGCGTCAATTCCTTCGGTGAAAATGGATATATATCCAAACTTCTGAGGGGTTCATGAAACTTCTGGCCAGAGTGATTGTGTTTGTGATTTTCGGACAGTCAGTCGTGGCGGCAACAATGCCGGCCTTCACGCGTTTTGGTGAAGGCTTCACGGCTCAGCCCAAGACCGAGAAAAAAGTCACGATGCCCAAAGTGATGTCCCAGGACACTTTGGGGCTTTGTTATTCTTTTGCCGCCGCCGCGATCATGACTGCGGAAAAATGCCGAATCGAAAAAAAAGATTGTAACAATCTGCCGGACTCAGAGGTGTTTTCCCCGCTGGACGTGGCACGCTTTGGAAATGATCCGGACGGAGAGAATACCTACGAGTCGTCTTACCGTGGTATTCGCGAGGGCGGTCCGGGGGCTTTCACTTTGGAGGTGGCGGCAACGTTTGTCGGCAACTCGGCTTCTCAGCAGTGCATGTCTCTGGATAAAGTTCTGACAAAAATCGGCGGAGCGCAGATGGGGACCGAGGCTCAGGTGGCGGCGTTCAAGCGTTTGCGCAAAAAATACGATGAATACCGCAAGATTGATCAAAACTGCCAGACCTGTCTGTCTGATTTTTTTGCCACGGCCAAGACCGAAGTGGATAAGGATTTTGCTGTCGACACAGATCCGGCTAGATTGCTAAAGGCTTTCAGCGAAGAGACCTATGAAAAGTTCTTTGACCGACTTGTGACCCCGAAAGAATGTGCTCGGGCCAAGAATCGTGCTTATTTTGAAGGAATGGGCTCCACTGAGATAAGTCTGTTTCCCAAGAAGGGGCAGAAGGCCAATTATGCGAACTCTATTGCAGAGATTAAAAAGCAATTGTCTGCCGGGCATCCCATACTGCTTTCAAATATTTGTCTGAATGAAAAATACTCCGATGACTGTCCCGTTCCGGGTGTTGAGGGTGGAAACAAACATGCGGCGGTGATTTCGGGTTATCGCCGCATGTGTGACAAAGCCAACAAGTGCTATGATGCACTTCAGATTCATAACAGCTGGGGGCAGGCGTGGCAGGACACTTATAACGGTGGCTGGGTCGATGCTGAAACGCTGTTGAACTATACGGGATATCCCGAACAAATGCTGGCCTGGCTTTCAGACAAACCAAAGGACAAATAATGAAAATGCTTGCGATGATTTCAGTTTGGATTTTGGTGGTATCGGCAGCCTTTGCTGATCTGAAGATTTATGATGGCAAAGTATATAAGCCGTTGAAGGTGCAGGAATACCAGAAATTGAAATTGTCAGTGGATTGTTTTAAGGGAAAAACCCCAAGTTGTGACGCGTGGAAGGCCGCTCAGAAACAGGCCCCTCGCGCAAATCTGCCTCAAGCCCTCGCGGGAAATCCCGCTGCCAGATATTGTCTGGATGCCGGGGGCGAAAACCGCATCGCCAAATCAGACAAGGGTGCCGAGTTTGACTATTGCCTGTTTAAAGACGGCTCGATGATCGAAGCCTGGGGACTTTATCTGAAGTTTAATCCCGTCAGCGAAAGAAAATAAAAAAGCCCCGGGGAATTCCAAGGGCCTTTAATGAACGCCGATTTACGCGGCGTTTATGCAAATGTAAGCAGGTACCTTTTTACTTAATGGAAACTTCGCACTGGAAGGTGCCGATTTCGGTTTGTTCGCCCAGACCCCACCAGTAAACTTTGGCAGTGTGGTCTACAACGTTGATAACCAGTTCGAATTCGTAGGAAGCTTCAACCCAGAAATCATAACGAACTTCAGTGTCAGATGCAGCGCTGGATTCACGAGCCAATGCCGGACCGTTTTTGTCCAGAGTGGAAACAGAGTAATCACCAACATTCAAAGACCAGTTCTTCGCGTCTTCGATCAGAAGAACAGTTGGGTTTTTTTGGATGTTGAAATCTTCAGAAACATCCGGGCTCTTGGAAAGTTTGGTAGCTTGGCAGTCAAAAACTCTCTGGCCGGCGAAAGACAGGCTGGAGAAAAGCATCGCAGTCACAAAAAAGATAGATTTCATGATTTTGTCCTTTGTTTAATGGCGTCTTGCTATCTCGTTTAGGGCGAAAAGTCTTTGATTTTATTGTTTGATTTCTGAAAGTGAAGAATTTGCCCAAGTCCAAGATGGAACCTGGCGGAGCGGGCGAGGGTGCGGGACACGCGTAAGTATTCGTTTTTAGGTGATTTTGGCGGGTTCTTGAAAAGCAAAACCCGCGGGCTTTGGACCCACGGGTTTTGTATTGGAATCTTTTAAAAAAGCTCTTAAGCGGCTTTGGCTTCGTCGTTGTGAGAGAACTGCGCCATCTGACCCATCTGGTCCTGATTGAATGCAGACACAATATCCACAAGGATGACGACTTTGTTGTCGACTTTACCCATACCACGAACAAAAGACATTGCGTGTTCGTTGCCAAGAACCGGGGATGGTTCGATTTGGTTTTCCTGAAGGTCCACAACCTCTTTTACGGAGTCCACGATCATGCCCACTTGACCGATTTCAGTATCGATCACAATGATGCAAGTGTCGCGGGTTGTGTCCTGGGACTGCATCCCGAATTTAATACGCAAATTCACTACTGGAATGATCTTTCCGCGAAGATTCATCACTCCTTTTACATAATCTGGAGTGCGAGGCACCGGCGTGATTTCGCCGAACTGATTGATTTCGCGCACTGTTTCGATGGCCACGCCATATTGCTCTGCCATCAATTGGAAAGTTAGATACTGACCGGGTTTTGCTTTCAAGGATACATCGCTCATCGTATTACGCCTTTCAAAGTCGTGATTAAAAATCTTAACAACAGACTCTTCGCGAAAAAACCAAGGTGACTTAAGTGGATTTCTCGGTGGGATGGAAAAAATAATATTCTCGGATATTTGTTGGCTCATATTGGGACAATGGTCTTGTCTTTCATTAATTCTTTACACCAGAGGGTGGATTGGTTCTCATTCTGGACCAAGGGTCTAAATAGCTCAGATGTTCGATCACCGATACATCAATGTGATTTTCTAATCTCTATGGAGCGCACAATGAGCGGTGACAATTCTTTCTTTGAAGAACTACAAATGGATTTCCTGAACGAATCCGCATTTATGCTGGAGCAGTACGAGGAATACATGATGAGGCTGGAAAACAGTGAAGATCCAGCGAAAGACCTGACAGATATCTTCCGGGTGGCCCATTCCGTAAAAGGTGGTGCTGCCGCCGTCGGTCTTGCAGACTTGTGCAAATTTGCCCACGTGATGGAAGACCTTTTGGATCTTCTGCGTTCGCGTCCTGAGCTGGTGAATTCCACGGTGATTTCTTTGTTGTTGCAATCCGGTGACGAACTGAAGAATCGCGTGGCGGCCCTTCAGCAGCAACAGGGTGGTCCTTGGGATCCATCCGCGTTGACCGCGGAACTGATTGCGATCACGGAGCAGCTTTCCGGGAAAGCCTCCAAGCATGCTCATGCTCCGGCGCCATCCGCAGATGAACCCAAAGTGGAAGCTCCGGATGACTTCTTTGCCCAGGCACCTGTCGCGGAAGCATCTGCGGGAGCTGAAGACGACTTGATCAATCATGATCTGCTGGCTGAACTGCTGGCTCAAATGTCTCCTGAAGATCAGGCTGAATTCCATGCCAAAGAGGCGGCAGAGGCTGCACTTAAAACGGCCATTGCAGAAGCGGCCCCGGTGGCGGAAGCAGAGCCAGTAAAAACGGCTCCGGTTCTGAAAGTGGTGGAAACACCGGTTGAAGCTCCGGCACCAGCTGCAAAAGCAGTTCCAGCTGCGGCACCCAAACCAGCAGCGGCGGCAGCCGCATCTGGAGGTGGTGGTAATAACAAGAATGCCAAGAATGCGACCAGCGCCATCAAAGTTGACACCGGTCGTGTGGATTCGGTTCTGGATGCTGTGGGTGAGCTGGTTGTATTGAAAAATCAGCTGGTGCATGACGAAACAGTTCGCAGCGGTGTGAATCTGCGTCTGGAGGCCATTGTTGATCAGCTCGACAAGGCTGTTCGTGAATTGTATGAAAAGACTTTGAGCATCCGCATGACCCCGCTGAAATCCATGTTCATCAAGATTCAGCGTATTGTGCGTGACGTGTCTTTGACTTTGGATAAACCAGTGGACCTGCAACTGATCGGTGAAGAAACCGAGGTTGAAAGAACCGTGTTCGAGCTTTTGGGCGATCCTTTGGTTCACTTGGTTCGTAACTCGATGGACCACGGGGTGGAAAAGAAGGAGCTTCGTCAGGAGCGCGGTAAACCCGCAACGGCGAAAGTCACCGTGTCGGCGAAACAATCCGGCGGTAACGTTATCATCGATATTTCAGACGACGGTGGTGGTATCAACCGTGACAAGGTTCTGGGTAAAGCCATTGAAAAAGGCTTTGTGCCCGCAGGCGTGGACCCGGCGTCCATCCCTGATGAACAGGTGTTCCAGTACATCTTCTATCCGGGCTTCTCGACTGCTGACAAGATTTCGGATCTGTCCGGTCGTGGTGTGGGGCTGGATGTGGTGAAATCCAATCTGGATAAAATCAACGGTAAGATCAATATTTACTCCAAGGCCGGTCAGGGAACGACGTTCCGTCTGACGATTCCTCTGAGTACTGCAATCACTGACGGTATCATCGTGGCTTTGGATGGCGCTCGTTACATTCTGCCGATTCATTCGATCCGCGAGATCGTGCGTGTCCTTCCAAAGGACTACACGAATATCTCCGGCGCGGGGAAAGTGGCCAGCATCCGTGGTCACTTGTTGCCGGTGATTGATGTTTCTAAAACTCTGGGCTCGATCAACTGGAATCTGAACAAAAAAGACCAGCAATTGGCTCAACGCCGTGAAAACTCTTTGAGTGCCCGTCGTGAGGAAACCATGCTGGTGATCATTGAATCCATGACAGGTCAGATGGCCTTCCCGGTGGACGATGTCCTGGGGCAGGCGCAGGTGGTTGTAAAACCAATCACCACCGGTCAGGACATCCCGGAAGTGGCTGGTGCCGCGATCCTGGGTGATGGCCGTACAGTATTGATTTTGGAGCCAGGTGCTCTTGTGAATAACGTTGCTAACGGAAGAGGAATGGCCGCATGACCGCTGTAAAGAAGAACGAGGCCACAGGTGCTCTGTATGACTTTGAAGACATCAAACTTTCGGACAAAATGTTCATGAAGTTTGCTGAGCGCATGTATGACCTGGCCGGGGTGGATCTGCCACTGACGCCAAAGAATCATGCGTTGATCCGCAATAGAATTGTAAAACTGTTGCGTCGTCATTCTTTGAAAACCTATGAAGAATACTGGTCCAAGCTTGAAACCGGTGGCAACGAGATGGTGTCTGAATTCATTTCAGCCCTGACCACGAATATGACATCTTTCTATCGTGAGTCGAATCACTTCGACTTCCTGAAATCCATTTTGCCAGAACTGTCCCGTAAGTTCGGTTCTGATCTGCGCTTGTGGTGTGCGGCGGCCAGTACGGGCCAGGAGCCGTATACGATCGCAATGACGGCGTGTGAAGCTCAGGCTGAAATGCCTTCTGCGAAGCCTCGCTTGCTGGCGACGGACATTGACCTGCAGGTTCTGAAAAAAGCCTCTACCGGCACTTATGAAGAACGCGAAATGCAGGGACTGCCGCCGGTTCAGCGCACCAAATATTTTGAGAAAATTAAAGCTGACGGTGATGAATACTGGAGAGCGAAGGATCAGATTCATAACATGATCCGTTTTGCGCCATTCAATCTGATGAATCCCAAGTACGAGTTCCAGCATAAGTTCCATGTGATCTTCTGCCGTAACGTGCTGATTTATTTTGATGAGCCGACGACAAAACGTGTGATCGACAATCTGGTGTCCTGTTTGGCACCGGGCGGATATCTGGTTCTGGGGCACTCCGAATCAGGCAACGTGAAACATCCGGGTTTGAAGCCGATGTCTCGCGCAGTTTATCAAAAACTTTAATTATAGAAGGCCCTAATGGCACAAAAGATTCGTGTCCTTATTGTTGATGACTCCGCAGTGATTCGTAAACTGCTGGAAAAAATCTTTTCCTCCTGCGCGGATATCGAAGTGGTGGGAACAGCATCGGACCCTTACATCGCCCGCGACAAGCTGGTGGCGCTAAAGCCTGATGTGATGACTCTGGATGTGGAGATGCCTCGTATGGATGGCATCAGCTTCCTGGAAAAAGTCATGCAGCACTTCCCGACCCGCACGATCATTTTCTCAAGTTTGGCGAAGACCGGCTCTGAGACTTACCTGCGTGCTCTGGAAGCCGGCGCGATTGAAATCATGGAAAAGCCGTCCATCGACGTGTCCCAGTCCCTGGAAACACTGTCGGCGGCGATCATTGAGAAAGTAAAAGCCGTGGCGAAAGCCCGCATTAACCCGATTAAAGCGGTGATACCGAATCCGGGCGCTCCGGTTCAGAAGATTGCCAGCACCTCTTTGGCGCGAACGACGCACCAGTTGCTGGCGGTGGCCTCTTCCACCGGTGGTACTGAGGCCCTGAAGGTGTTCTTAAGCGGAATGCCCGCGGATATTCCGGGAACTTTGGTTGTGCAGCACATGCCACCGGGTTTCACGAAATCCTTCGCTGAAAATCTGAATAAAATGTTCCCGTTTGAAGTCAAAGAAGCAGAAGAAGGCGATCAGGTTGTGCCGGGTCGTGTTCTGATTGCCCCGGGCAACTATCACATGGAAATCACGCGCAGTGGTGCCTTCTATTACGTGAAGCTGCATCAGGGTCCAGCCCTACACAGTGTTCGCCCAGCGGCGGACTATTTAATGAAATCAGTGGCGAAGTACGTCGGTAAGAATGCCATGGGTGTTGTTCTGACCGGAATGGGCAAGGACGGCGCTGAAGGGCTTTTAGAAATGAAAAATGCCGGTGCTTACACGGTGGCTCAGAACGAAGAAACCTGCGTGGTGTACGGTATGCCGGCCGCGGCGGTGGCACTGGGTGCCGCTGACAAAGTACTGCCGCTGGATCGCATCGCAGGGGATCTGCTGAAGCAACTGCAGACGCGTAACGCCGCTTAGTCCAGCAAAGTTTAAAAAATATTTTACCCAAGCCCGAAGGAAACTTCGGGCTTTTTTATTGTCTTTCTTGCTTCATTCCGCCGTCCGGTTAGAATAAGTCCCTGAAATCCGTCAGGAGACATCAATGAAGTTCCGCAAAAGTTTGATCCTGGGCCCCCTGCTGCTGGTGGCTTGTACGACAACGAATCAACTCAAGAAGGAGTCCCTCATGCACGATCCGTATTTGTGGCTGGAAGAAGTGGAAGGCGAAAAAGCCCTGGAGTTTGCCAAGGCGGAAAACAAACGCACACTAGAGCACTTTCAGCAGAATCCACGCTTTAAAAGCATCGAGCATGACCTAAGAAAGATCATGCTGGCGGAAGACCGCGTGCCGGCGGTGCACCTGAAGAACGGGGAGCTTTACAATTTCTGGCAGGACGGAAAGCACGTGCGCGGCTTGTGGAGAAAAACCACCCTGCAAAGCTATCTGACGTCACACCCGCACTGGGATGTGATTCTGGATGTGGATGCTTTGGCGAAGAAAGAAAATGAAAACTGGGTGTGGAAGGGGGCAAGCACGCTGCCACCGGCGCATGAGAAAGCTTTGGTGTATCTGTCCCGTGGGGGCAAAGACGCCATTGTGGTGCGTGAGTTCAATATGAAGACCCGCCAGTTTGTTGCTGATGGCTTCAGTCTTCCAGAGGCAAAAAGTGGTATTGACTGGAAGGATGACAACACCGTTTATGTGGGCACTGATTTTGGCCCCGGTACGATGACGGATTCGGGATATCCTCGTCTTGTCAAAGTTTGGAAGCGCGGAACACCACTGAGTGAAGCCAAGCTGGTGATGGAAGGCAAGTCCACCGATATGTCTGTTTATACCTACGTGCAAAGAGACGGCGATCACAAGCGTGTCTTCCATTCCATCCGCACGGGCTTCTATTCGAGCGAAAACTGGTACGAAGATGACAAGGGTGTGAAGACGCGTCTGCCGATGCCGACCGATTCCGAGTTCTGGGGTGTTTTCAAAAACAAACTGTTCTTTGAGCTGAAGTCTGATCTGGGAAATCTTAAAACGGGCAGCATCGTGTTCATGCCATTCGATAAAATCTTCGAAGGCGAAAAAGCTCAAGCCTCCCTGAAGGCGATCTTTGTCCCGACCGACAAAAGATTCATTCAAGGCATGAATCCAACCAAAAACCACATCATGCTGCATGTGACAGACAACGTGCTTTCCAAAATCGAAAAAGTGACCTTCACCAATGAGGACACCTTCAAAACCGAGTCTGTGCCTTTGGGTGAAAACGGCATGGCCTATGTCACCTCCACGGAAGAGGAGAGTGATCTGTATCTGGCTCAGTACATGGATTTCTTCACTCCGGTATCGACCTACCTGGGTGATGCGAGTGATGGCAAAAACATGCTCAAGCTTTTGAAGAAATCTCCGGACCGTTTCAACAACCAGGGCATGAAGACCCAGCGTTTTGAGGCCATCAGCAAAGATGGAACGAAGATCCCGTACTTTGTGACTTCCAAGGCAGACATCAAGATGGATGGTAAAAATCCGACGCTGCTTTACGGGTATGGCGGATTCCAGTCGCCGATGCAGCCAAGTTATCTGGGCACGGTCGGTAAAGTGTGGCTGGAACAGGGCGGGGTCTATGTGATTTCCAACCTGCGCGGCGGGGGCGAGTTCGGTCCGGCATGGCATCAGTCCGTGCTGAAAGAAAACCGCTACAAGGTTTATGAAGATAACATCGCGATTTCAGAAGACCTGATCAAACGTGGTTTCACGTCGCCGCAGCATCTGGGTATTTCGGGCCGATCCAACGGGGGTCTGCTGACGGGGGCGACCTTCACGCAGCGTCCGGATCTGTACAATGCGGTGATTGTGGGTGTGCCTTTGCTGGACATGCTTCGCTATCACAAGCTGCTGGCAGGCGCCAGCTGGATGGCCGAATACGGCGATCCGGATGATCCAAAGATGCGTGAAGCCATTCTGAAATACTCGCCGTATCAGCGCCTGAGCAAAGAGGCAAAGTACCCGGAAGTGTTTATCATGACCAGCACCAAGGACGACCGCGTTCACCCGGGCCACGCACGCAAGATGGTGGCACGCATGAAAGAACAGGGGCATCCGGTTTACTATTATGAAAACATGGAGGGCGGCCACGCAGGCAGCGCGAATATCGAACAAGCGATCCTGTGGAACAGTCTTGAGTACACCTATCTTTGGGAAAAGCTGAAGTAGGTTGTCAGCCGGTCAGGGCCTTGTTGGCTTTCTTCAGCCGCAGCGACAGGGTCTTGACCAGAGCTTTTGCCCACGAGGGGCGCGCAAAGATGACATTGTCCAACGAGCCATTCGGAATCGCGATCAGTTCCACTTCCGTGATGGCTTCCACCGTGGCCGATCGGGGTTCGTGATTAAAGTGCCCCATTTCGCCCACGAATTCGCCGGGCAGAATTTCTCCGAACATGATTTTTTCTCCGTCCGGGCCCTCAGAATAGGCGCGCAGGCTGCCTTTTTTAACGATGTAGGCGACCTCGGTCATGTCGCCCTCTTTGAACAGCACATCGCCCGGTTGCAGTTGCTTGAGCTCGTACTGGGCCTGGTTGCTATCGACTTTCGGGGAAATGATTTTTGAAACACAGTCGACCAGGGCTTTTTCGCGGTCGGGTTCTGTTAAAAACTGAATGCGCCCGGAAGCGACTTCGTGTTTGAAAATATCGTGGTCGGCGACATAGGACATGATGATGATCGCAATGTCGTCGTTGTTTTTTTCTTTCAGAATTTTGGCGACGATGTCAAAGCCTGAACCCTTGGGCAGATATTCATCCACCAGCACCGCTTTGGGATGAACGTTGTCCAGCTTGTACTTGGCTTCAAACCACTCAGAGCCATGAAACACAGAGCAGTTTTCAAAGTTTCGATTGAGGGTGTCAGTGCATTTATGGATGCGGGTTTTATCGCCGCTGATAATAAGGAAAGTGTTCTTCTTTTGGTCGTTCCGTCCCATATCAAAAACCTTCCGTTGTTTTACGTGGATTTTTAAGACAATCCACGCTGGGTGACATTGTCTTATTATCAGGCTTTTGAGCGGTGGCTTCAATAGACCGGTCTCAATTCAATCTTGAGTGTATTGAACTGAGACCCTTAGCGGACTTAGTGGTGGGTTTCCTCAGGTTTCTGGCGCGGAGCCGGGCCACGCGAGAACTTTTCATACTGCTGTTCCCAGTAGTGCATCTGAGAAGGGGACAGGGAATAATCCATCTTCGCAAGCTTCATCGCCAGCACGAAGGATTCATTCATCACAAAGGCCGCCTGACGGCGCTCGCCTTTGCGGCTGTAGCTTTCAATCTTGTGCAGGCCCTGCATCAGATACAAAGCCTTGAAGAAGATCGCGATCTCCTGTTTGAAAATACCCATTTCTTCACGCATGAAGTAGGCAAGCTTTGCATCATTGGAAAGCTCGTCATGATTCCAGGGCTCTTCGCCGTACTGGGCTTTCATGAAGGCCATCATAAATCCTGCAAACAATTCAATCGGATCGTTCTTGTCGATGCCGGAAAGATTGATACGCGCCAGATGGATTTCAAAGATTTCCATTTTATGGGCGTCAGCAAACACGGAATGCAGGCCCGGCAGAATCTGTTCCAGAATGTGCAGGTCAAACAATTCCATGAATGCCAGGTGGGGTTCTTTCAGGCGCAGGAATTTCAGCCACTCTTCACGACGGCGCGGAAGAACGGATTTTTTCAGTTCGCTGCTGCATTCAGCAATCGCTGCACGCATCGTGGTTTCAATCGAGAAATGCAGTTTGTGAGAAAGACGGATCGCACGCAAAATACGAATCGGATCTTCGATGAAACGGGCTTTCGGATCACCAATCATGCGCAGGACGCGGTTTTCAATGTCCTGAATGCCGCCGCAATAGTCGATCAGTTTGTGCTGACCCGGATCGTAGAAGACAGCGTTGCAGGTGAAGTCACGGCGAACGGCGTCTTCTTCCACTGTGCCGAAGTAGTTGTCACCTTCGACAGAGTCATCACCTTGATCGGCCAGTTCTTCCTGAGTCACGTTACGGCGGAAAGTTGCGACCTCGAACTGCTGATCACCACGTTTTACAAGAACCAGCTTGAAACGGCGGCCGATGACATAAGCGTTGGGAACTTTTTTGCGCACCTGATTCGGGTGAGCACTGGTGGCGATATCAAAATCTTTCGGATGGATCCCAACAAGCAAATCGCGAACGCACCCACCAACAAGATAGGTTTCAAAACCGGCGTCTTGAAGGTTACGAACAATTCTTAATGCGTAGGAGTCGATCCAGTCCTCGTGGAGCTGGGGTTTTTGCTGGGCAGTCATTGAGGCTGAATCTACATCCCTTCGCATCAAAATTCAAACCTGAATAACAAAAGACCGGAAGGACAAGTCTTTGATCTTAAGTCCTTGAAATAATTGAGGGTCTTTTGAATAAATCAACATGACGTCACCCTCGCCCGGGAGTATAAAAGGGTATGTCTTACCTCAATAATTTCTATCATCTCTTGTATGGTCCCGAAGACGGGCGCAAATGGGTCTTTGTTCATGGTCTGATGGGCTATGGGCAGAACTGGCGCCGGATCATTCAGGGGATTGAGGCGACCGAACGGTGTTTGGCCTATGACCAGCGCGGGCACGGAAGATCCTTCCAGCCGCCCGAGGGTTACAGCCCCGAAGACTATGCGGACGACCTTAAAAAGATTGTGGATGAGTTGGGGTGGGGGAAGTTTGTTCTGGTCGGGCACTCGATGGGGGGCCGTAACGTCCTGAACTTTGCTTCCAGATTCCCCGAGTATGTGTCCCACCTGGTGATCGAAGACATTGGGCCCGAGGCCAATCCCACGGCTCATGAGTATTACGAGTATTTGTTGAATCTGGTTCCCAGCCCTTTTGCCTCCCGAGACGAGGCCAAGCGCTATTTCTTCGAGGACTTTGTCAAAACGGCGAAGACTCGGGAGAACATCCAGGTGATGGCGAACTACTTTTATTCGAATATGGTGGAACAACCTGACGGAACTGTGGATTGGCGGTTTTCGAAGCAAGGCATTCTGGACTCTGTCCGCCTGGGGCGCACGGATGACAGATGGGATGAAGTGAAATCCCTGAAAGTGCCAACCCTGCTGGTTCGTGGAGGAAACTCCAAGGAGCTCAGCCAGGAGAACTACGACAAAATGCTGGCTAGCAACCCTATGATTAAGGGCGTCGTAATATCTGGAGCTGGACATTGGGTCCACTCAGATCAACCTCAGGCCTTTACGGAGGCCGTGAAACTGTTTGTGGGCGGCTTTTAAGCGCCTGCTTTGACATTTGGCTCCCTGCTAAGTAGTTTGGGAGCTTCAGACCGGAGTATAGAAACTTGAAATTCTCAGAATTGAATTTAGATTCCCAATTGTTATCTGCAATCCAGAAATTGAACTATGATGATTGCACGCCGATCCAGGAACAGGCCATCCCGCCGGTTCTGGACGGTAAAGATGTTGCCGGCCTTGCTCAGACCGGAACAGGTAAAACTGCCGCTTTCGTAATCCCAGTGATGGAACGTATCCTTAGAGCCCGCCCAGTTCAGGGTGAAGTGACTGAAGAGCAAAAAGCCCTGATTGAAAAAAGAGCCTACAAAGACTGGAAGCCTCAGAACTTCGTATTGATCCTGGTTCCAACGCGTGAGTTGGCTGAACAGGTTCAGGACAACATCAACAAGCTGAGCGTTGATTCCGGCCTTCGTGGGTTTGCGATCTATGGTGGTACAGGTTACGACAAACAAAAAGAGGCGTTGAAAAACGGTGTTGAATTCATCGTGGCGACTCCGGGCCGTTTGATTGATCTGTACAAAGAACATCTGGTGGACCTGAAGCAGGTTCGTGCAATCGTCTTCGATGAAGCGGATCGTATGTTCGACATGGGCTTCAAAGACGACATGAAGTACATCCTTCAGCGCGTTCCTCGTGAGCGTCAGTTGCTGGTGTTCAGTGCGACTTTGAACTTTGATGTTTTGAACACCATCTATCAGTTCGGTTCCGAGCCGGTGGAAATCAACATCAGCCGTGACCAGGCCAAAGCGGACAACGTGAAAGATCAGATCTTCCACGTGGGCTCTGATGAAAAGCCCCAGCATCTTCTGTCTTTGCTGAAAGTGCACAATCCAAAACAGGCCATCATCTTCACCAACTTCAAAATGAGCGTCGAGCGCATCGCGAAGTTCCTGGTTGAAAACGGTGTTCCTGCCATGGCGATTTCAAGTCTGTTGACTCAAGCTCAGCGCAACCGCGTGATTGAGCAGTTCAAGGCTGAAAATGACATGAACGTGCTGGTGGCAACGGACGTTGCGGCCCGCGGTCTGGACATCAAAGGCGTGGACATGGTTGTGAACTATGAACTGCCGATGGACTCTGAATCCTACGTTCACCGTATCGGTCGTACCGGCCGTGCGGGCACGACGGGGCAGGCGTTTTCTTTGGTGGGCGACAAGGACATCGAGTCTTTGGGGCGCATCGAAGATTATCTGAAACACAAAATCGAAGTCGGCTATCTTGAAAACGACCAGTTGCTGAAAGACTTCAAACCGATGACTTCCAATTTCGACGGTCATTATCCGAAATCTTTGGATCGTGCACGTGCGCCTCGTGAAGGTGGACGTGGTGGTGACAGAGGTCCTCGCCGTGAAGGTGACCGTGGTCCACGTCGCGAGCGTGGTGATCGCGGACCTCGTCAGGATCGTGGTCCGCGTCCAGAGGGTCAGCAGAAGTCTGCTCAAGGCGCAGGTGCTCAGCAGACTCAAGGTGGCGGTCAACGTCCCGACAACCGTCCAAAAAGACAAGAGGGTGGTCCGAAGCGTCCTCACGATGCCAAACGTGGCGAACAAAGACCAAGAAACGACCAGGCTCGCAAGCCGCACGGTCAACAGCAACCGCGCCAGGGGGCTTCTGCGAAGAAGCGTGTGCCAATGGCAGCGCAAAAATCCATCGGCCAGAAGGTCGCAGGATTCTTCAAACGTCTGTTCTCTTAATCAGGTATTTCAAATCCCTGAAAAGCAAAAAGCCTGCTCCATAATGGAAGCAGGCTTTTTTTATGCCCTGAGGGGGTCTTTGCGTCTTATTTCTTTTTCGAAAGAGCTTTTACCGTGTCCTGGTTGGAGGCTTCTTTTGCCACATCCAGAGCGGTCTGACCTTTTTTGTTTTTCACTTTCAGATCAGCGCCTTTTTTAACCAGAAAGTCGATGTCTGCCGGAGTTCCGTAACGAGCCACCGCAAACAAAGCAGTTTCACCCTGCGAGTTGGCTTTGTTCACCAACGCTTTGTTTTTGGAAAGGATCGTTTCAGCCGTCTTTTTGTTGTTCTGGGCGGCACGCATGAACAGAGTGTCACCTTCGTCGCCCGCCACGATGATGTCCACGTTGGCGCCGGCTTTGATCAGCTCTTCAGCCACATCGTAAGCGTCGTTGGTCACAGCGAAAGCCAAAGCGGTTTCGCCGCCGTTGTTTTTCAGCTCCAGATTCACTTTTTTGGAAAGCAGGAACTTGACGATATCCAGATTTCCACCCAGCGCTGCATTCATCAGCGGGGTCATGCCGGTTTCGTCCTGGGCATTCAGATCAATCTTGTTTTTCTGAACCAGGGTTTTCACCTTTGCCAAGTCACCCAGTTCAGCCGCCTCGTTCAGGGCCTTGTTGGATTTTCCTGCCGCCGCGAAAGCCGTTCCATGAAGAAGACCCGCGAGGAAGAAAACCAAGGCTGCCAGCAAATAAGACTTTTTCATACTTCACCTATTTCTTCGCTGTAGTGATAGTGTTCACTTTAGTCAGGTAAGAATATTTATCAAACGGCAAAGGCAATTGTTCTGTGTATTTGATCACTTTCGGTCCGCCGTTTTGATTGATCAACTGGCTGACCTTGTTTTTGATCTGTTGAGAAGCCACACCCCAGTCAGAGCGGGACTTGTCATAATCCGTGTGCATCAGAACCGCGAAGTAAATTTCGCCGTTCTTTGTGGATACAGAGCCCATCAGAGTTTTGGCTTTGTTGACGCTTCCGGTTTTTGCCGTCGTTGAGCCGGCCATCACGCCGCCGTAACCGCCTACGGTGGAGGACTTGTCTTTCGCCGCAACCGCCATCACGTCAGAAAGGTCGTAACCTTTGGCAGACAGGGATTTATCCAAAGAGTAAAGAACCTTGATCATCATTTCGCAAGTGGCTTCGTTGTAAACCGGTTTTGCCACAGAGCCTTCGTTGTTGCCGGAACCATTGTGGAAGACGATGTCTGTTTCATCAGCCTGCATTTTACCGGCGATGTAAGCATTGAAAGCTTCAGTGCCACCCAGATTCCAGAACAGGTTGTCAGCGATATAGTTGTTGGACTGGTTGTTCATGCGCTTCAGGATTGTTTTCAGTGGAGCTGACAACAAGACCATAGTGGTGGCCTTTTCGTTTTTCTGGAACTCAGCTTTTTTCACGAAGCTGACGGTGCGCACGTCAACCTTCGGACGAATGGACATTTGCACGCCAATGCGAGCCGCTTTGGTTTTCAGAATAGTGTAATAGCCTGGATTAATAGCCGTCGCAAAAGAGGACGTCAAAGTCGCACGCACGACAGAGGCCTGTTGTTCAACGGTGTCATATTTAGGTGTCGTTCCGCCGATCATCGGCTTTTCTTCCGCCAACCAAGCCAACAGGAAGTTTTCATCGAAAGTCAGCTTTTCAATCTTGGTGATTTTCATGCGGTTAAGTTCAGAGATCAGGAAATAGGACATGTTGCGCCCAAACAATGGATCTCGGCTGCCTTCGATATGGATATCGTAAGAACCATTTGCAGTTGGTGTGATATGCAGTTTGGTTTGGAAGCGATAGTCAGGACCCAAGCGGTCGATAGCCCACAATGTGGTTACAACTTTGGAGATGGAAGCCAGCGGGAACTTGTCATCTTTATTGTCATCACCCTGGATCTGCTGGGTTTTGGAATTCGCGGCCATATGACACATGGAATTCAGATAAACCTTCGCAGAAGCGGCGGAACTGATTAGAAGCGTACCAACAGTAACGTGCAATATTTTTTTGGCCAAAGCTGGAATCATTACTACCTCTCCTTTGAGACACTGGCTGTATTTCATGATCTGTACCACCTTGAGATGGCTCTAATTGATTTGGAGACTATGGAACTGTTCAGGTCTTTGTCAGGAGTGCCGCAAATTGACGGCCCAAACGGGGGAGGATACAGTCGAGGGCATGATTCAGGCCTTTGTTATCCTATTAGTGTTCCAGTTGCTTGGGGAAGCCGTTGTAGCCCTGTTTAAGCTCTTTATACCCGGCCCGGTGCTGGGTATGGTCTTTTTCTTTATAGCCCTGTTGTTGCGCCCTTCTTTAAAAGACAAGGTCGAAATCCTGAGCCGGTCCATTACGGCCCATCTGGCCTTGTTCTTTGTTCCGGCTGGCGTCGGGGTGATTGAATACTTCGACCTTTTCGGCAAATACGGCGTGGGCATGGTGGTCACGGTTCTGATCAGCACGATCATCACCCTGGGAATGACAGCCTTCGTGTTTCACCAACTGATGAAAGTCGGCACCAAGGGGGCCCCATGATCGAACTATGCGCCCTGATCATGACCCTGGGGTTTTATCTGGCTTCCCGTCGCATCAGTGCGTGGGGAAAGGACAATCCTTTGTTAAGTCCGCCGGTGATTTCGATGTTTGCGATCATCGCGGTTTTGCTGATTGCTAAAATTCCCTACCGTGAATATTTCCAGGCCGTCAGGCCGATTCATTTCATGCTGGGACCGGCAACGGTGGCTTTGGCTTTGCCACTATATAATCAACTGGATCGTCTGCGCCGGGTGCTGGTGCCTTTGATGGTGGCCCTGGTGATCGGATCTGCGGTGGGGATTTTAAGCGCGGTGTTTATCGGGGCCTTCATGGGGCTTCCGCATGAAGTGCTGTTGTCGCTGACACCGAAATCCGTGACAACTCCGATTGCCATGGGCATTGCCGAAAAAATCGGTGGTGCGCCTTCCTTGGCGACAGTCTTTGTGATGATCACGGGTATTGTTGGCGCCTTGGTGGCGACCACCGTGATGAAACTGGTGCGGGTAAAAGATCCGGTTGTGAAGGGGTTTGCGATGGGACTTGCGGCTCATGGACTGGGAACAGTCAGGGCCTTTCAGATCGGCGAGATGGCCGGGGCCTTTGCGGGGCTGGCGATGGCGCTCAACGGTTTGATGACCGCCATCATTGTGCCTTTGATACTTTCTTTGATTCCTTAGATGCTTTTCACCAGATCGGCAAAGCCCTGAACCCATTTTGGATTGTCGTTCACGCAAGGGACCAGATAATACTGCTCTCCTCCGTGTTCGTGGAAGGTCTCTTGCCCTCCGATGCCGATTTCTTCCAGCGTTTCAATGCAGTCCGCTACAAAAGACGGGCAGATAACGGCAATGTTCTTTTTGCCGGTTTTTGCCAGGACTTCCAGACTGTGATCGGTTGCAGGTTTCAGCCATTCAGCACGGCCCAGGCGGGATTGGAAAGAAACACTCCAATGGCTTGGAGTCAGATTTAAGGACTCTGCAATTGCCGTCGCTGTGGCAAAGCACTGGGCGCGATAGCAGTTTTTTGCACAGGCATTTTTGTCAAAGCAGCAGTCTTCAGTGGTCAGGCAGCCGGGAATTCTTCGCACATGGCTTTCAGGCAGACCATGGAAGGAAAACAGATAGTGGTCGACCTTTTTATCCTGCAGGGTTTCTTCCGCCAGTTTGACTGACGTTCCGATAAAAGATGCATCGTCAAAGAACGCGGGCAGACGGCGCAGCGGTGTTGTCAAATGAAGCTTTTTGGCCGTTTTTTCAGCCAGTTTGAAAGAGCTTCCATTGGTGGCTTCAGCGTACTGCGGGAACATCGGGGCAATCAGGATTTCATCAACACCGGCTTGCTGCAGTTCTTTCAGTGCGGATTCCACAGAGGGTTCACTGTATTGCAGACCGACTTTCACCACGAATTGGTCTTTCAGTTCATCCTGTAAAAGCCCGGCAAAGCGACGTGTGTAAACAGCAATCGGAGAGCCTTCTTTCATCCAGACTTTTTTGTAGTTTTCAGCCGAGAACGGCGCGCGACGGGGAACAATCAAAAGATTCACCAGCGGCCAGCGCAGAACGAATGGCAGGTTGATGACCTCTTCGTCCATCAAAAACTCAGTCAGATATTTTTTAACATCCGGGACTTCGTAAGAGCGGGGGCTGCCAATATTGATTAACAAAAGACCTTTTTTACCCATGTGCACTCGCAATCTTTTCGGCGATCAAATCGCTGCGTTCCAGAATTTTACTTAAACCAATACCGCTCAAATAATTGCCATGCAGGAACAGATCCTGGGGTTCCGGCACTTCCGCCAGATCCGCCAGTGCGTTTTCCAGGTTCAGATCATAGTAAGGCAACGCTTTTTTCCAGCGGTTGATACGGTAATCCAGCAGAGTGTCTTTCTGACCCAGGATGCGGAAGCGTTCTTCAGCCAGCAGCTTTAGCAATTCACTGTCTGAAAGATCCAAAAGAGCTTCTTCCTGCTGGCCGCCCAGAATCCAGGTTTCATTGTAGGTTTTGTCGCGGTCCTTGAAAATATAGGAGTTCATCAGAACACCCAAAGCCTTCAGGTCAAATCCGCGCGGGATCAGACAGCCAAAGCCCTTGTACTTTTCCTGGGGCTTGGCAAAGAAGAGCGTCACACTCATCAGCGACGACATCTGAACATTGGAAAGAACTTTGGAAAAGGCCGGATGTTTTTTAGCCAGCAGTTGGGTCGCAGATTTTGCAGAGGTTGCAACCACCACCGGTCCCTGCAGGGACTCAAGATTCACCTGAGAATTCAGATGAATCTTTACGCCCAGTTCCTGCAAGCGGGTTTGCAGATGATCGACCAGATCCTGCATTCCCCCTGGACCAGTCAGAAGACCTTTGTATTTGCTGCGCTTGTTCCCGGAAAACAGCGGCCCCAGAATCAGACTGGCGCTAAGATGGGTGATCTCATTGCCGTAAATTCCCTGCATCGCAGGGCCTAGCAGAAATCTTGTCGGAGCTTTGCCGATTTTGCGTTCGCCCCAGTTCAGCAGAGTTTCCCCTGCCTGAGGGCCCAGGACTTTTTTTCCGCTGATCAAAACACGGGGAAGCACACGGCCGATCAGGGTCAGTGTTTCCAGGAAAGTCAGCGGCCATGCCTTGGGTGAATTGCGGAAAAGGAAACGTTTTTTAGAGGACTCCAGGGGATAACTGGGCGTGATGCCCAGTTCATTGAAAAGGCCTTCAGCTTTTTCAGTGCGAATCAGGGCATTGGCGGCACGTTCGGCGATTCCATAAGGTGTCTGGTCAGTACCCAGCAATCCCCCGACACGGTCAGAGGATTCATAAAGTTCTACCTGAAAGCCTTTTTGGGCGAGCCTCAGGGACACTGTCAGTCCCGCAAAGCCCGCGCCGATCACATGCACTGTTTTCATATGGATTGAGAGAAGATTTTGGTCTGAGGTTGTTTGGTTTTCAAGCGCTCATCGAAAAATGCACAGGCATTTCTCAGGAACGGGCGTCCGGCTTCGTTCACCATCAGCTTGTGGTCCTTGATCTCTACCAGTTCGTCTTTGATCATTTCCGCCAGGAATTCCTTGGATTGGTTTTCCTGAGCTTCATTGATGAATGACACTTCAAAGTTCGTCATCAGATTCAGGATCTGTTCGCGACGGACTTTGTCTTCTTCAGTCAGAATGTGTCCGCGCAAAGTTGGCAGACGACCTTCGTTCAAAGCGGCTTCATAAAGCGGCAGCACTTTTTCGTTTTGATGGAAGCTGAACGGAGTTTCAGAGATCGAAGAAACACCCATGCCCAGCAACACATCCGTGCGCTGATCGGTGTAACCCATAAAGTTTCTGTGCAGGCGTTTTTCATTCATCGCAATGCAAAGGTTGTCCGTCGGAAGGGCAAAGTGATCCATGCCCACTTCCACGTAACCACCTTCGATCAGGATGCCACGGGCGATTTCATACAGTCTGCGCTTTTCAGAAGCCTTTGGCAGGTCCTCGTCCTTAAACAGACGCTGCGCCGGTTTGATCCAAGGAACCAGGGCAAAGCTGTACAAAGCAATACGATCCGGGCGCAAAGCCACGGTTGCCTTTGCCGTTTCCGTGATGGATTCCGGGGTCTGGCGAGCCAATCCATAGATCAAGTCAAAGTTCACGGATGTATAACCCATGTCGCGCGCGTCCTGAGTCAGCTTCTGGGTGATTTCCAAAGGCTGGATACGATTCACCAGACGCTGAACTTCGGGATGGAAATCCTGAACACCCATGCTGACACGGTTGAAGCCCAGCTCTCGCAAAGCTTTCAATTGAGCCGCATTGGTACGGCGAGGATCCACTTCGATGGAGCCTTCAAAATCGTTTGTGTCGATTTTCACGCGGGAAAGAATCGGTTTTAAAAGCTGAGTCAAAGCATCCGCGGAAAGGAAGGTCGGCGTGCCGCCACCCAAGTGGATGTGCTTCAGGGGTTTTTCCAAAAGCTCAGGAACCTGATCCAGATACAGCTGCCATTCTTTCAAAACCATATCCACATACGGTGTTTCACGCTTGTGGTCTTTGGTGATGATGTTGTTGCAGCCGCAGAAAGTACAAAGACTTTCACAGAAAGGAATATGCAGGTACAGGGACCAGCCGCCAGTGCCTTCTTTCAAAGTGGCGCGCAGATGCTGCACCCACTGATCCGTGGTGGGATTGGTTTCCCAGTAAGGCACGGTCGGATAGGAAGTGTAACGAGGAACCGGTACGTCGTATTTAGCCAGCAGATCTTTCATCATGACAGCACCTCACGAACAGTATCTACGAACAGTTTTACATTCTTTTCAGGAGTTTTCGGCAAAACACCGTGGCCCAGGCCGCTGACCCAGCCGGCGCGCTGTTCTTTGCTCATGTTCTTCATTGGCGCAAGGTAAGTGTGCATTGCCTTTTTGAAGTCAGCATCATCCATAAACAGCAAGCTTTGGTCGAAGTTGCCTTGAACGAAGCCTTTGTTCTGGATGTTGAAGCAATCCGGAAGATAATTTCTGTGGTCGAAGCCCTGACCTGCCCATGGAAGTGCCTTGAAGGCGTCATTGAAGAACACCGCCTGGGTGCCCTTGGAATAGTAACCGATCTTGCCCGGATAGTCCTGAGACAGACGGGTCAATACCGGCTGGATCCATTCCTGGAAGAACAGAGGTGAAACTTCACCTGCAGCGGTATCGAAGATCATCACGATCTCAACGCCACCTTCCAGTTGCAGGCGGATGTTTTCTTTTAGCAGCGGATACATTTTTTCCAGGAACTGCGGGAACATCGGAGCCAGTTTCTTGGACTGGATCAAAGAACCTGCGTGGGATCCTTCCACTGCGTAAACGAACAATGTCCAAGGACCGCCCACAAAGCCGATCAGACTTTTATTGGAAGGCAGAACCGCGCGAGTCGCTTGCACGGCTTCTTTCTGGAAGTGCATAAACTTAACTGCTTCTTCCACACCACCCAACGTGCCAATGGTTTCCGGAGTCAGTTTGAAACCCAGTTGCGGGCCGTGATCGGTGTATTCCAGGCCCATACCCAGAGCTTCCAGCGGATACAAAATATCGCTGAAAAGGATGGAAACGTCGAAATCAAATTCGGCTACCGGGCCCCGGGCGACTTCCGCCGCCAAATCCGCACGTTTGCAAAGCTGGTCAAAAGAATGATTGGCGCGCATGCCCTGATAGTGTTTGTGATAGCGGCCTGCCTGGCGCATAAACCAGATCGGTGGGACAGCCTGAGGAGTTCTTTTAAGTGCGTTGTGGAATAAAGTGTTCATGTTGCCTCCTCAGTGGACCATTGATAGCCGACGCCGCGAACAGAACGGATGTGTTTTTCTCCGTCATCGCCCAAAAGCTGGCGCAGGCGTACGATAATATTGTCGATAGTGCGATGGCTGGGGTTTTTATCAACGCCCCAGATTTCGTTCATAATTTCATCACGGCTTAGCACCCGTGGTGATTTTTCAATCAAAAGCTGCAGGATCTTCAGATCCGTCACCGGCGGATATTCAATCTGCCCGGTTTTCTTGGTCACGGACATCTGCGTGAAGTTCACCACACAGGATTCCAGTTGCAGTTCGCGGGTCGGGGCATGGGCATCCAGCACATGCTTTACGCGAATTAAAAGCTCTTTCAGGTGGAAAGGCTTGGGGATGTATTCTTCCGCGCCCAGTTCAAACCCCTGCAGGCGGGATTCCGCATCGGCTTGCGCCGTCAGGAACAGGAACAGGATGGGAGCGGTGGCCTTTAGTTTTGCCGCAAGTTCAAAGCCGCTGCCATCAGGCAGGCCCACATCCAGAATTGCCAGGTCATAGTCCTTGGTTTTTGAAAACAGGGACCAGGCCTCGCTCAAGGATTTTGCCCAGGAAACTTCATAGTCCCTTTTCAGGCGTTCATTCAGGGTTTCACCCAAAGAGATGTCATCTTCAACCAGAAGGATTTTTCTCATGGCAAAGTTCCTTGAAGTTCAATGTGGGATTTGAAGCCTTCATTTTCTTTTGATTCAAACCAGATGTCGCCGTTCATCTTTTCAAGCAGGCGTTTTGTCAGCAGCAAGCCAATGCCGTTGCTGCGAACGTCCTGGGACATCAGAATCTCGGAGCCTAGTTTTTTTAGAATGCCTTTAAAGCCCAGACCGTCATCCTGGATCACCAGTTCAATGCGGCCTTCGCCGTGCGGGCGCACACGGATCTTTACCGTGGTGGCTTTGCCGTGCAGGACTGAATTCTGCAGAAGATTGCGCAGAACACTCAGCAGCGCGCGACGATCACCCAGGATTTTGGCTTCACGTTCAAGCTCCACAGTAAGTTCGGAAAACTCACTGCGCAGACTGGACAGAAGGTCACTTAAAGACACTTGTTCTTTCAAGAGCTGACCGGCCTCAAGGTTGGCCAGCAGCAGGGAATTTTCAAGCTGCAGATCCAGACGCTGAATGTCCTGAATCAGACGTTTCATCACCGGGTGGGATGTTGTGTTCAAATCCTCTTCCAGCACTTCGGCCTGCAGGCGCAGGCGTGCGATAGAGGTTTTGATGTCATGGCTGAACGTTGAAAAGAAGAAGCGCAGGCGCTGATGGCGCTTTTGATCGCGGTAAGTGAAGATCACCAAAGCAATCCCGCCAAACAGGATCGCCGCCAGCAGGATCGAACCTTCCCACGCAAACATGCGGTGAGAGGTTCTCATCTGTTCAAGTGAAGCGTTTTCAGGACTGAGTTTCAGCAGGAAGTAAACCCACCACCAACCCACCAGCGAGAAGGTAAAGGCGAACCACAGGATCGCCAATGCCGTCTTGATATGGGGTTTGATGAAGGATTTAGTCATTTACTCCGCCGCATCCACGATAATCTGTGCTGCCTGTTCCAAAAGCTCATCGGAGTGAGCCAAAGACACGAAACCAACTTCGTAGGCATTTGGTGCAAGGTAAACACCTTTGTCCAAGGACTTCAGGAACAGGTTCTTGAAGGTGCCACCTTGGTTTGCCGGGATCTGGTCGATGGAGCGGATTGGGTTCGCTGTCGGGCCGTGGATCCAGAACAGGGATGCCACTTGGCTGACTTCAAGGTTCACACCTTTTTTCGCAAAACCAACACGGATAGCATCAGCGAATTTTTTGGTTCTTTGTTCAAGCACGTTCCAGCCGTCCACACGCTGCATTTTCTTAAGTGTGGTCAGACCTGCGCGCATGCCCACTGGGTTTGCGCTCAATGTGCCGGCCTGGTAAACGTCACCACTAGGGGCCACCATATTCATCAGTTCCGCTTTACCACCGTAGCAACCCACTGGGAAGCCGCCGCCGATGATTTTACCGTAAGTCACAAGGTCCGGACGGATGCCAGTTTGTTCAACCATGCCACCCAAGCCCACACGGAATCCCGAGATCACTTCATCGAAAATCAACAGACTGCCGTTCTTTTCGCAAAGCTCAGCCACTTTTTTCAGGAACTCAGGACGCTGAACCAAAAGGCCATAGTTGGCTGGAAGTGGTTCGATGATCACAGCGGCAATGTCTTTGCCTTGAGCTGCAAACACTTCAGCCAATTTAGCTTCGTCATCCAACGGAGCCACAACAGTGTGAGCTGCCACTTCAGCCGGGATGCCCGCGCTGGAAGAGGCAGATGCACCAGCCAGACCGCTGCCGGCTTTGACCAGCAGGTTGTCGACGTGGCCGTGATAGCAGCCTTCAAATTTCAAAATCTTGGTGCGACCTGTTGCCGCTCGCGCCACACGTAAAGCACTCATCACGGCTTCAGTGCCGGAAGATACAAAGCGCAGTTTTTCCATGAACGGCAAAGTGCTGGTGATCCATTCAGCCAGTTCCAAAGAATAAATTTCAGTGGCGCCGAAAGTCCAAGCTGTGTCCACCATGCGGTGAACTTCTTCTTTCACTTCCGCATCCAGGTGACCCAGGATCAGCGGGCCAAAGCTTTGGCAGAAGTCGATGTACTTTTTGTCTTCAACAGAAGTCAGGAAAGCGCCTTCAGCTTTTTTGAAGAAGACTGGCGCACGGTCAAGACCCTTGAAGGAACGAACCGGGGAGTGAACTCCGCCTGGAGCGACTTTCAAAGCGCGTTGGAAAAGTTCTTCAGAAGTTACTTTGTGCATTGTTTTCTCCAGTCTTCCTGATCCAAAAAGACATGCAGTCGGCTTGGATCGTATTTCTTGTTTTCTTGCAAATAGGATCGGATCACCTGATGGGTGTTACCCGGTCCGGAGGCGTGGTGCTGGGATAAAATTCCCGGCTCTTGCTCAGCCGCTTTCAGGAACTGACTGCCGCTGCTCCAGAAGTAAAACTTCTTGCCCGACAGATTCTGGTATTCCTGTTGCGCTTTAAGCGTGTAGGTCGGCACCAGAGTCATGTTTTCCTGATCAGAAGCGTAACCGTCCTCGTGGCTCAGTTTGGCCCAAGCCAGCTTCTTGCCGGCCAGGATATCCATACGGGCTTCTTCCTGTTCGCCCAGGCTTTCCGCACATCCGTGCACCCATATACCTTTTTGAGAGAGGTTTTTCCACGTTTTTAGACCTGCCGTCCATACAAAATCAGACCACTTCAGGTCCGCCGGCCAGGCCTCGCTGCGGGCGACAAACAGTCCGTTGGTGCCAGCTGGAATCTGATAGCTTTTAAGGGCTTCACGCTCGGCAGTCACTTCAGAAGACCACAGGTCCTGTGCAGCAAATTGTGGCGCTGGATTGTTCAATTTCAGCTCGCGTTTGTCCAGAACCTGGCCTGCGTCAGTCAGCCCTTTAAGCAGGGTGATTTGACCATAAGGGCGGGCCAGCACGGCAACGCCGATTTTCTGGTGGCAGCCGCCGCCGAAGCTGGAAAGAACATCACGCTCTTTTTGGGAGCAATGGAAGGTGTCAGCATGGTGGATGGACTGCAAAAGATCCTGCAGGTCCTGACGGGACCTCAGGACTTCCACCGCCAAGGCCCCTTGGGCCGCGGCATTGGGATTCACACTCAGTGGCAGCACCACCCAGTTCAATTCGTTGAAATACTGGCGCAGCTGCTGCTGGCCTTCCAGGAATTCCGGCAAGGTCGCAGAGAACAAACGGTCAAAGGCGGCTTTGGCCACGATCAGGCCGTCGGTTTCCGGGGACTCAATCAGCTTGCGCACGCGAGTCAGCATGTTTCCGCGCACACTTTCAAATTTCACGTCCTGCAAACCAAAGGGCAGGTGTTCTTTGAAGAACCCTGTCAGGTTGTATTCGCGGCGTGGGGACGAGCTGAACACTTTCAGTGTTTTGCTGCCCTTGATTTTGTCGAAATGGGATTTTTTCACCAGCAGCAGGTCACGCTGATCCGCACGCGGCAATGTCGCGGCAATCACAGTTTCGGATTTGTGCTCGGTGGGCAGGTCTTTCCAGGAGTGCACGACCAGATCGGTTTCATCACGCAAAAGCTCGCCGAAGAAGTCCTCGGTGAAGACGCCTTTTTCCGGAATCTTCCAAAGAGGATCGGTCAGGTTCTTATCACCCAGGGATTCGCGAAAACGGTAGTCGATTTCGATCTGTGGATTTTTTTCTTTCAGAGCGTCTCCGACCATGTAGGCCTGGAGACGGGCCAGATCACTTTTCCTTGCGGAAATTCTTAAGCGCATATGTCGTCCCAACCAAGTGGGCGAAGCTCTGTCCTTTGTGTGAAGGCCAATGCGCGCTCAAGCAGAGCGGCTTTCAAAGCCTCCAGTTTGGTGGTGGTGTCTTTTTTGGTTTCCTCGATCTCAGCAAAGAATTTGTTAAGACCCATGAAACCCACATGAGAGAATTGCGATGCAACGATGTCCGAAAGGGCGTTCGCTTCCCCGCGCAGGTCATAGACCGCGTGAGGGCGAGTGTCTTGTTTGTTCATCAGCTCCACAATGCGCTCATCAGTAAGTGGTGCAGCAATCACCAAAGCTTCGCCGTGAATAAAAGCATCATTGTAAGTGGAAATGGTAAGATTGTCGTATTTATCGGCGAAGGCCTGCATTTTTGCAGGTTCACGGCAGATCACCTGAACGGACTTTTTCAAAGCCAGCCACGGAAGGATTTCCTGAGCCAGATGGCCGGAACCGCAGATGGTGACAGAGTCCATGTCTTTTGTGTAGCGGCGCAAAAGACTGCCGTAGCTTTGGGATCCCAGGCCCACAAGATGCTGGGCGCGCGTTTTCTTCACTTCCGCCATGATGAAGTTCAGCCATTTCTGGTGATCTCCGAACAAGGGGTCCTGAATTTGTTTGCGGGAATCGACGAAAAGTTTGAACTGACCGAAGACTTCAGTCTCGCCCACGATCGGGGAGTGAAGGCCGCACAGAATCTCAAGCAAAAGACTCAGTGCCTTTTCGCCACGAAGAACAGTGTCTTCCGGTTCAATCACATCCGCATAGTTGCCCAGTTCCATTTCTGTGCAGAAAAGGATCTTGCGCAGACACGTCTTGAAGATCGCGGCGTCTTGCAGAGCTGCGAATTCTTCAGAGAAGTTTCTATTGGATTTTCTGTGAACGAGAAGTATATCTTCCATGTAGGATTAGGTTTATCACTAACCTTTCATTAAAGTGTCATCGAAATGTCATGGCTCTTGCAAAAGTCTGCCTGTTATTTAAGCAGATGACCCAATTTAAGACCCCAGGGTGGAGACTGATTATGAAACTCACTCAAAGACCGAGAAGAAATCGCACGACAGAGGCTTTGCGCCAAATGGTGGCTGAAACAGAACTGCGTGCATCGCAGCTGGTTTTACCTCTGTTTTTGGTGGATGGAAAGGACCAACAGCAGGCCATTTCCACAATGCCGGGGATTTATCGTCTAAGCCCGGACCTGACCTTGAAACTGATCGAAAAAGCCGTGGCATTGGGGGTTAAGTCCTTCGACCTTTTTCCCGCCCTGCCAGAGTCCAAAAAAGACAAGTACGGAACAGAATCTTTGAATCCGAATGGCTTAATGCCAACAACTCTCAAAATGATCCGCGACAAATTTCCGGACGTGACTTTGATCACCGACGTGGCTTTGGATCCGTATTCTTCTGACGGTCATGATGGTGTGGTCGAAAACGGCAAAATCCTGAATGACGAAACCGTTGAACTGCTGGCGAAGATGTCCTTGGTCCATGCGCGCGCCGGGGCTGATATCGTGTCCCCGTCGGACATGATGGATGGCCGTGTGGGGGCGATTCGTGAAGCTTTGGACAACGAGGGCTTCACCAACACGGGGATTCTTTCTTACTCGGTGAAATACGCTTCCTGCTTCTATGGCCCGTTCCGTGAGGCGTTGGATTCTGCGCCAAAATTCGGCGACAAAAAAACTTACCAGATGGATTACCGTAACACGCGTGAGGCTTTGCGTGAGATTGACCTGGATGTGGCCGAGGGTGCTGACATGGTCATGGTGAAGCCTGCTTTGAGTTATCTGGATGTGATCGCGAAAGTGAAAGCCCACACGCACTTGCCAGTGGCGGCTTACAATGTCAGTGGTGAATACAGTTTGATCAAGGCCGGTCACAAGGCCGGAATCATGGATGAAACCCGCGGTATGGTGGAAACTCTTTATTCCATCCGTCGCGCTGGTGCAGATGTGATCTTCACATACTTCGCCCTGGATATGGCCCAGTGGCTTCGCGATAATCGCAATTAATTCAAATGCCGGCGACAGAACTGTTGCCGGCATTTTCTTTTCAGTCGTTTATTTGCTGCAAGGTTTTAGCACGACTTCGACTGTCGCCTGTCTGTCAGTTTCGATCTGCGCAAACAATATGATTTTGCCCAAATTATCCCAGACTCTGATATCAACCAGTGTAAAGCCTGTTCTGTTCTTGATTGTTTTCTGAATGATCTGTTCTGCTTCTTCCGGAGTTCCCGTGTAGCAGATTTTATCGGTGAAAAGAAAATTGGCGGGAATTTTTGTCGCCTTGTCGATGATGGTGATTTCGTTGTAGGCGCTGACGATAATAACGGCCTTTTGTTTGGCCTGTGCCGTTGCAGAGAACATCAGGGACAGTGCCGCTAGAACGATAAACTTGCGCATAAAAGCTCCTTTGTTTTTTTGGTGTCGAAACAAGGGATTGCGCGGATCGTGCCACAGGGGAAATGAATAAATTGATTTTGAGGGTGTGGCGCGCGAAAAAGCCACAGACACGGTGACAACCAAGGCGCATCAGCGACTGTCGCTGGCGGCAACGGACTTTTTTAGCAGTTCGATTTCTGCTGACGGTGTTTTGATGTTGCAGGCCAGATACAGGTCCACGCTGGCAATTTTCACGACTTTGACGTAGTCGAAAAACTCAGTGCCCTTTTGTTTTTCAAAATCAATATAGACCGGATCATCGATCCAAAGCTGGATTCTTTGCCCGACAAGCTTGTCTTTGTTCAGCCAGTTGGTCACGACGGATTCCGTTTTAAAGCCCTGTCGTTTCAGTTCGCTTAAAGAAGCGTCTCCTTCAAGTCCCCCAATCACAAACTGTCGGGCTTCTTCCAGTTTTTGAATGGAGGCCGCGGGGGTTCCCTTCTTTGCAAACAGGGCCCATTCGACGGTGACCAAAGGGCCGATCCAGTGAAACAGGGCTTCTCGGTCTGGTGT
Organism: Bdellovibrio bacteriovorus; assembly: GCF_048286975.1. Lineage (GTDB taxonomy): Bacteria > Bdellovibrionota > Bdellovibrionia > Bdellovibrionales > Bdellovibrionaceae > Bdellovibrio > Bdellovibrio bacteriovorus_H. The sequence goes on from NZ_JBLVRT010000001.1 coordinate 1,245,310, forward strand.
TCTGGCGGTGGAGTACACGCAGTGGCGGGGGGCACTTAAAGCGCGGTTGTAAGCACGCAACCAGGGATAAAGTCGGATCTGGTACTCCACGCCGGACTTTTCCATGGCCCTTCGGACTTTGTTGGTGGCAAGTCCGACAATGGCTTTGGTCTTGCTGTTATAGTAATTGTAGGGCGGGTAGTCCTCGGTGCTGATTTGATATGATTTCTCCACCTGGGCAGAAACCGCTCCGGATGTGGAAAACAGAGCTAAGAAGAAAACCAGCGATAATTGCATTAATACCTCGCCAGTCTTAACTTTATCACTTCTTAACACGCGTATTCACGATGTCCTTCGACACTGGACCGGAAATTACTGAAAGTAGTGACGGTAATAGATCGTGAAAGTGGGATCGATTTTGCCGGTTTCAACGTTGCGACCGTTGTAGGTCTGATAGTTGTGCAAAGTTCCGTGAGTTTGTTCCAGTCGGAAACCAATGCGCCAGTTCTTTTTACCTGTGGACAGATCCACATAGCCTGAACCCTGATAGCCATCCTGGAAACCTTTGGAGTTGTGACCGATCTCTGCTCGGTAAGTCAGTGTTCTTGGGCCGGCCTGGCACCACAAAACCCCACCGACATTGGCCGCCACGTAGCTTGCGCCATCAATGGTGGAGCCACGACCGCCAAGTTCGGTGAACGCGCGGGCACGGCAGGTGTTTTTCGCGTTCACGTATTCTTTCGCAATACCCAGATAAAGACCCATGATCATGCCGTCACGGGTTTTCTGCCCGTCGCTGATATAGGTTGGCGTTTTGGTTTGACCTGGCTTCAGGTTGTTCACCATCTGGTGGAACTTGTCCTGCTGGTTGGCGGCCGTCAGCACGTTGCCACGGGAATCAGACTGCAGTTGCTGCCAGCCGGCTTCGGCTTTCCAGTAGAAAGTTTCAGAGCGGGCGCTGTCGATATTGTCGATAACGAACTTCAGAATATTTTCATTGGTGAAGTGCTGGTCGATCCCACGGCCACCGTCAGGAAGTTGTTTGGCGGTGCCTTCGATTTCGCGAGTGTACAAATCAGAAGTCGCATCAAACTGCAGGTAATGACCCGTCGGCAGGAAGCCACCGATGGAAAGTTTTGATCCATGAGTATAACCGTTGTCATCAGTGTCAGCGCCCACCGCAATTGGATTCAGCAGGTTGTAGTCGTTGGTGACGGCAAGATAAACGCTGATACCACGTGGACGTTCAAAGTCTTCACCTGGAAGGAATTGTCTGAACATTTCAGGAACATCGCGGGCGTCTTTGAATCGGATGTGGATCACACCACCGAGCTTTTCCGGGCGAGCGGCGTTGTTGTAGGAATATCTATGGCTGAAGATATCAGGCTGTGTGTTCTCGGCATACAAATCCTGGAATTTCCAGAACTCTTCAGCATGGGCCACTGAAGAAAGACCAAGAACGGAAGAAAGAACCAACGAGCCCCATCTTTTTGAAATCATGAATCCACCTTGCGAATTTTTAATAGAGTTAAAGCACAAGTGGGTAATTCACAAGGCGGGGGCTTCGGATTCACCTTTTTCCAAGGCGTCGTCTAAAGTTCAGCCGGTTTAACTTCGCAATGACGTGGACTTACGTGGAACACGCGCCAGTGAGGGCTTTCAAAGGGGCTATTGTTTCGTTGTCGGAGTGGTTGGAGCAGGGGCCGCGGGAGCCGCTACCGGCTTTTTTTCCTCTTCATTCCAAGAGAAGGATTTCATGATCTGATTGCAGCTTTGCAGGGACTTGCTGAAGCTGGCTTTGTCATCCAGGCAGGTCATGATCGCCACGCGGTCCTGATTTTTCAGGATCACCTGACGGATCTGTTTGTTCTTGGAGCGGGAAAGCATATCCACCACCAGAGCGGGGCTGCCGTTCAATTCGAAATTCTTGGCCGAGATCACCTCAAAGCCATAGTTCGGGTAGTCCCGCATCCATTTGCGCGTGTAAAGCTCCAGCGACGCGGTTTTGGCCACCTTGTCGGTGCGAATGCTCAAGACTCCTTTTCCGTTGTCTTTGGCGGCAAAGCGGACCGTGTCCAGCAGGCTTTGTTCAGAGGTGGCAACCGGGACCCAGGATGTGCCTTCGGTTTTAAGGGTGAAACCCTTGTGCAGGAAATAAAGACCCTTTTCCGGATTGGTCAATGCCGAAGAGCTCGTCGCCGGATAAGGCGCCGCTAGGGCAGACATCGGTAAAAGGATCAATAAACCAAGCAGATTTCTCACTTCTTCAGGGTATCTGAAGGGGCGGCTTCCAGGCAAGGGCCTAAATCCGCTGGCAAGGCGACAATGTAAATTTGTTTCTTGTCCTGAAAACTGCGAGTAAATGCCAGGCGCTCCTGGGATTCATTGGAAACCACCGGGGACGCCAAAGAGTCATTGCCTTTGAATACAACCTGCGTGCACTGCTTTTCCAGATCATAGACTTCCAGCTGCCACTGTTTTTCACCCTTGCGCAGGATGCTGTAAAACAGACGGGCCGGGGATCTTGGGGCAAACTGCAGATCGCGGTATTCACCCTCCTGGCTTTTTAAAACCACGGGGATTTTTTCTTTCAGCTTAAAGGCCACCAGACTTTGCGTGTTGGCTTTCAGATCCTTTTCCACCCATACCAGTTGTTTGCTGTCGGGGGAAATTGTTGGGAAGCGTTTTTCTTTGTCTTTTTCTGCAGAGATTAAACTGACCGGCAGGTTCTTCAGATCCAGACGATAGATGCCCGTCAGGCCACCACGGCGGGAGGTGAACAGAATTGCAGGCTTCAAAGCATGGGTCACGAACAGACTTTGTCCGTCATAGCCCGGTTGCTGGGTCAGTCGCACAATCTCGGTGCCATAAAGATCGCTCATGTACAGATCTGACGGAGGATATTCTTTGTCGAAAGTTTTGTTCAGCAGCGGGCTTTCTTTAATTTCATCGGTAGTGGAAGAATAAAGAATTTCTGCGGAACTGATATAGATCGCATCAAAGGCGTCACCGTCAGAGAACGTCACCCGGCGTTCTTTGTTTTTCGCCAGATCCATTTCGTAAATTTGTGAGCCCTTGTGAGATGATCGGCCACGGCTGGTGTAAATCAGTTTATCGTTGTCTTCAGAAAAACGGGGATGATCGTTGTCACCCAGAAACGTGATTTGTTTGGAGCCTTTGGCCAGCAGATAATCCGGAGTCAGAACGTCTTTGGTGACACTCAAATGTGAACAACCCATTGCAAGAAAACAAAGGGCCACGATCGCCGGATTCATCCACTTCATATTTCAACCTTGTGCAGTACTTTCTGGAGTAAGGAAGAAGGATTGACCTTCTTCAGTTCTTTCAAATCAACCCACTGCAGGTTTTTGCCCGTCAGCGATTTCTTTTCAGTGATCTGAATAAAGATATCATGATGGGTAATGTTGTGTTTGGCATCATAGGCTTTGGGCTTGTTTTTTTCCATGCTGATTTCCCCGGGGAAAATCATCTGGCCTTTCAGGAAGGGGGCATAGTCGTTCTGTACTAAAGCCACCTTTTTATTTTTGATGGCGACCAGCGGTTTCCAGACCCAGACCTCGGATTCTTTGCGCGGTTTTTTCAGCGGCAGTTTTTCCACCAGATTTTTTTCGCGGGACACACAAGTCGCGGCCCACGGGCATAGCATGCACATGACCTTCTGTGGAGTGCACACAGTCGCACCCAGCTCCATCAGGCCCTGATTGACGACATCCGCCTGCCCCAGCAGGGAAAGCTCGTCAGAGATCTTTTGCAGTTGATCACGACCTTTGCCGTTCCACCATTCCAGTTTCAGGCCGTAACGGCGGGACAAAACTCGAATGACATTTCCGTCCAGCACACCCACCTTTTCACCGAAGGCGATGCTTGCGACTGCGCGGGAGGTGTAAGGGCCAAAGCCCGGAAGCTCCAGCAATTCAGCGGCGGTTTTTGGAAAACCACCGGCGGCCAGCGCTTTGGCTGCCTTGTGCAGATTGCGGGCGCGGGAATAGTAACCAAGCCCCGCCCAGGCCTCCATCACGTCGGCTTCGGGGGCGTTTGCCAGATCCTGTACGGTCGGGAACTTTTGCAGGAACTTTTCGAAGTAAGGAATGACAGCAACAACAGTGGTCTGTTGCAACATGACTTCTGAAAGCCAGATACGATACGGGTTCTTGTTTTCCCGCCATGGCAGAGAACGTTTGTTCTTGTTGTACCACTGGGTCAGTTGCTTGTGATCTGTCTTGTAATCGTGTTGGGCCGCCATGCGCGGTAATGTAGTCAACAGCCCAAGGCAGAGTCAAGGGGCGTCATTGCCCGAGGCTCGACACAGGGGTAGAATAGGGCTGTAACCCGGTTTTTTTGTCAGTTAGGAGCACCCATGGAATACAAACCGTTAAGCGGGCGCGAGTTTCCGCGTTTTTCTGCAATTAAAACTTTCTTCAGATTGCCGTATGTTTCTATCGAAGCCGACTATGAAGTCGGGATCTTTGGTATCCCGTATGACGGTGGGGTGTCTTATCGTCCGGGCGGCCGTTTTGCACCGGCGAAAGTGCGTGATGTTTCCAGCTTGGGTCGTGGCTTCCATATGACCCGCATGGAAAACTTCTTTGAAAACCTGAAGGTGGCCGACATCGGCGACTGTCCAACGGTGCCGATTGATCAAAAACAGACTTACGAAAAAATTGAAAAGTTTGTGGGTGAGGTTCTAAGTCACAACAAACGTTTCCTGGCAGTGGGCGGGGATCATTCCACGACTTTGCCGGTGCTGCGTGCTTTAAGAAAAAAATACGGCAAGCCTTTGGCGTTCATTCACTTTGATGCGCACTTGGACACTTATCCGGCGGCCTGGGGGCAGGAATACCATCACGGGGCATTTGCCCGTCACGCGGTGGAAGAAGGCCTGGTGGATCCAAAGAAAATGGTACAGATTGGTATTCGTGGCCCGTTGGCCGGGGGCGATGATCTGACTTTCGTGAACAAACACGGTATCCGTGTGATCACCGTGGATGAAATCCGCAATCAGCCAATCACAGAATTCCTGAAAACCCTGCCGACGTTTGACGAAACTCCGACTTATATCAGCTATGACATCGACAATCTGGATCCAAGCTGTGCGCCGGGTACCGGCACGCCCGTTCCGGGGGGCCTGACGACTTACGAAGTTCAGCGCATCTTCCGTGCGTTGAAGATTCCGAATCTGGTGGGCGGCGACGTGGTGGAGATTTCTCCTCCCTTTGACCACGCTGACATCACTGCGTTGGCCGGCATGGATGCTCTTTTTGAAATGCTGCACCTGTTTCCCATCAAGAAGTAATTAGTTTCGTTCGCCGTGGGATATCACCAGGATCTGGGATTGGGTGATATTCACGGCGATAAAACTGATCGCATTGACACTCGGATACCAATACGTGTCCGGGTCTACCCAAAACTTTTCCAGCCCTTCTTTGAGTCGCAATAATTCCCAATGATTTTTTATTTTGGTTTGCTGCATGATCTGAATGTGATCAGCATCATCGTAGCGTTGGATCTGACCCTCCATGGAGGAAAGCAGCGTCTGCATCATTAAAGCCCAAGAGGCTGTGCGCAGGCGCCAGTCATTGAGGTCAGCCAGTTCTTTCAGGTCCATTTGCAATTCGGACGCACTGCTTTGGTAAAGTTCGAAACGCAGACAGGCGAAGTCAGAAAACGATTCCTCGACCCGGTCGCATTCAGTGCGCAGAGCCTTCAGACTGGCTCCTGGTTCAATCTCTGTCAGGGCGAAGAGCGGTCTTGAGAAGCTCAGCACTAAGATGAGTACACTCACAAATTTCATCAGAAACCTCCTGAAGACAATCTTGCTGCAAAGTCGTCACCACATTGGGGGACTTTGAATGAGTATTGAGCATCAAGGATGTCCGAGGAATGGATTAAATTTTACTTTTCGCAATTTGGAATTTGGTAAGGGAGTCTGTTAGTATAAGGCCATGAAACTTTTGGTGCTTATGGTGTTTCTTCTGGGTTCCATTTCAGCCGATGCGCGTACTGCAGAGCTGAGGCCTCTGATCATGGGTTTACCATTTCATGTGAAGCGTGTGAAGGCCATCCAGCAATACCAGGATTTTTTGACTGGCACCTTGGCTCAGGCCGGATTTAAAGTCACAGTGCAGACGTCCCAAGGCAGGTTGGTCAGTCAGATGCTGGTGGATGGAGAACTTGACGCCATCATGTACGATGACAAAAGCTGGACCGAGGGAAGGAACAAAACCGTGTCGGTTTCTTTTCCGATCATCCGCACCCGGGCTCGTGTGTTTTATCTAAGTGACAACAAAAAGTTCAACGAAGAAAAGCTGAGAAAATTCAAAGGTGGAGTTTCCACCAATAATATTTCTTTGAACAAAGAAGCAGCGCGAAGAAAGTTGAAGTACATCAATACCTCCAGCCCCCTGCAAAGTGTAGTGGATCTTCTGGGAGGCAAGATCGACTATTTTGTCGCGATCCAGGAGGTGGGCTTGAGCGTGGTCGAATCCCATCCGGAAGCCAAAGGCAAAGTGGTCATGGGAAAGACCGTGTTTTTGGAAGCCCCGCTGTATATGACTTTCGCAAAGAAATTTGAACCGGATATGCCAAAAATTGAAGAGGCTTTCCGAAAGGCGCTGACCGGGGATCTTTCAAAGTATCCGCTGATCATGGATAACCTGAACAGAGCTCCCTGAAAAGAAAAAGCCCGCTGCTTTGAACAGCGGGCTTTTTTGTTTTTAAGTCGGTATGATTTCGTTTGGCGGGGTCAGACCTTTCTTTTTGATCTTCTCTACCAATGTTGTGCGATTCAGTCTTAGCAAAGCCGCCGCCTGATTGCGATTCCAGCCCGTTTTTTCCAGGGCTTTTAGAATCAGGGCATTTTCGTAAGCATCCACCGCCGAGTTAAAGTCCATGCCCACATCCGGGATCTCCAGTCCGCCGATTTCTGTCGACGCCGTCTTGCCGGATTTGTATTTCAAAGGCAGATCGGAAATATCCACCTGACCCTGGCCTTTCAGGATCGTCATGCGCTCCACCAGGTTTTCAAGTTCACGGATGTTGCCTGGCCAAGGGTAATTCACCAGACAGTCCAAAGCATCAGAAGTGATACCCGTCAGACCGCGGCCCTTGGTTTTGTTGAAGATATCCATGAAATGATTCAGCAGCAGAGGGATATCGGTTTTGCGCTCACGCAAAGCCGGCACGGTGATTGGAATCACGTTCAGGCGATAGAACAGATCCTCACGGAAGCGGCCGTTTTCGACAGCGTCTTCCAGATTCAGATTCGTTGCCGCGATCACTCTTACATTCACGCTGACAGTTTTGGTGGACCCCACCGGCTCGAAACTTCTTTCCTGCAAAGCACGCAGAAGTTTCACCTGCAGGGATGGTTCAAGATCACCGATTTCATCCAGGAAGATCGTGCCCCCGTCAGCCATTTCAAAACGGCCCACACGGTTGGCAATGGCGCCGGTGAAGGCCCCTTTCATATGACCGAACAGTTCGCTTTCCAGAAGCTCAGAAGGGATCGCACCGCAGTTGATCGGTACAAATGGCCCTTGTGCGCGTGGGGAATTATAGTGAATCGCGCGGGCAATCAGCTCTTTACCGGTCCCGGATTCCCCGGTCACCAGAACTGTCGAGTCAGAATCTGCCACACGTTCAATCATGCGCAGAACGTTCTGAATCTGATCGCTGGTGCCGATGATCTGGTCGAATTTGTATTTCTTGTTCAGTTCAGAGCGCAGTTGCTGATTTTCCTGCTGCAGTTTTTTGTGCGTCAGGGCTTTTTCAATCAGACTCATCAGCTCTTCAAGATTGAAGGGTTTGGTCACAAAGTGGAAGGCCCCTTTTTGCGTCGCACGAATCGCGGACTCAATAGTGGCATGACCCGTCAGGATGATCACCTCAGTCGCAGGCGTGAGTGCTTTAAGATAAGTCATGAACTCGATGCCGTCGCCATCCGGAAGATTCAAATCGACAATAGCCAGATCCACCGGGCTGTCGCCCTGGCACAGAACTTTGGCCTCTTCGATTTTGTTGGCAGTGATGACGTTCAGGCCTTTGCGATCCAGCACCCTGAACAGAGCGGTGCGGAGTGAGGATTCATCATCTAATATCAGGACACGTTGGCTACGCATGAACCTTCCTTCCATGGTGGGTTCTAGGCGGAAGAAACCGCCTGGATTCAGGATAAGGGGATTTTGACGGGACTGTCAAAAAATCCGCGCCTGGCAAGGCTTTCAGGACCATAAAACTGGACGGGGGTGGGAAAAAAATGCCAGATTTCACTGGCCCAGAGGCGAGAAAAATTCGAGCTTTATCTCGCGTAGCAACCCCTGCTAAAGCTCATGGAATTTGCTAACAGCTAAAGAAGACTTGGTATTTCCTGAATTGTCTGAACAGGTCTGATTAAAAGGCGGGCAGATGTGACAGGGATTCATAAAAATCCCTGGTCTAGTGTGATCGGTCTTATGAAGTAATTCCTTGTTGGGGTACAGCCAGCATTTCTGAGCGCCACAAGTGAGTGCAGGCCATCTTGTATTCAGAACGAAGCTGCAGCAGCAGATACCGAAGCTCTTCCTTGGTGCCGGCGCGAGCCTGCTTTTCGATCTCGCCGCACAGCTGACCCATGGCACGCAGGCCCGCGTTCGCGCAGCTGGACTTCAGATAGTGGGCGCGATCCGCAAGATCTTTCAGATTTCCGCTTTTTTCAGCTTCAATCATCGCCAGAACATAGGTCGGAGCGTCTTTGCCCCAAGCCTGCAGAATCTGTTTCATCAGGTCCTCAGCCATGTCCGGGCTGATCTGGCGCAGGTTCTCCATGGCTTTGGGATCCACCACCTGAGTCGCAGCGTATTTCAGACGGCGCGACCATAAACCAAGCTTCTCATCAAGTTCGGCCAGGGTCAGAGGTTTGGACAGATAGTCGCACATCCCTGCGGCCAGGCAGGCTTCCTTGTCGCCACGAATGGCGTTGGCAGTGACGGCAATTACGGCCGGCCCCTGACACCACTGTGGAAGACGTTCGGTGATTTTCTGAGCGGCTTCATAGCCATCCATCACCGGCATGTGGCAGTCCATCAGGATGATGTCGTAAGTGGTGGAAATGGTTTTTTCAAAAGCCTCTTTGCCGTTGTTGACGATGTCAAACTTGTGGCCCAGGCGGTTCAGCATGACTTTCACGACTTCCTGATTGGTCATGTTGTCTTCGGCCACCAGAATTTTTAGCGGGGCTTGAGATGATGAATAGCTTTGCGATTCACTTGGACGCTGGTTTTCCGGCATCACGTTGATTGCTTCAAGTGGCAATGTCACCCAGAAGGTGGAGCCTTCATCTGCCTTGCTTTCCACTTCGATTTTTCCATTCATCAGCTCTACCAGTTGTTTGGTGATGGACAACCCAAGGCCGGTGCCCCCGAATTTGCGGGTGGTGGACTTGTCGGCTTGTTCAAACGGAGAAAAGATTTTTTTCAGCGTCGCTTCGTCCATGCCCAGGCCCTGGTCTTTGACCTGAATTTGCAGCATGGTGCGGGACTGTTCGCTGCGGAAAGAATTCACAATCAGGCTGACGGTGCCTTTCGAGCTGAATTTAATGGCATTGCCCAGAAGATTGATCAGAATCTGGCGCAGGCGCAGAACATCACCGGAAAATGCCGCCGGAGTCTGTTCACTGACAGAGGCGTGCAATTCAAGCCCTTTGGACTTTGCAGAATAATCGACTGTGTTGATGACTTCCTGAACCAGCTTGCGTGGTTCAAAGTAGCTTTCTTCCAGCTCCAGCTTGCCGGATTCAATTTTGGAAAGATCCAGAATGCCGTTGATCAGTGACAGCAGATTCAGGGCTGATTCGCGGATGATCTGGATTTTCTTTTTGATTCCGGATTCAGGATTCTGATCCAGCAGAACTTCGGTCATGCCCAGAATTCCATTCATTGGTGTACGAATTTCGTGGGACATATTGGCCAGGAAGCTGGATTTCATCTGCGATGCCTGCAGGGCCTCATTGCGTGCATCCACGAGCTGTTTTTCCAGTCTGCGACGCTGACGTCCTTCAAACTCCATCATGGCAAAGGCGATGACGATCAGCACAAAGGCCATGCCTGTGCCCAGGGCCTGCCACAGTTGATTTCGTTCGGCCGTGATCTCAGAGCCCTTTTTCAAGGCCAGCACGCGGGCGCGTTCGTTGGTGATGACCGCGTTAACAGCTTCACGCAATTGGTCCATGACTTGTTTGCCTTCACCGGATTTGACCAATGCAATGGCGGAACTTAGTTTGCCAACGCGAACTTGATTGATCACATTTTCTGAAATCTCCATTTTTTGGCGAACCAGATTCGACAAAGCCTGATATTCCGGACGGGCCTTCAGGGATTCTGGTGCGCTTTTTTCAAGGAGTTCAAATTCCTTTTCGATCGCATCGTTGGCATCCATGTAGGGCTTCAGGAACTGTTCATTTTGTGTCAGCACGTAACCGCGCTGACCGGTTTCCAGATCCAGTGTGGATTTTTCAACGGATTGGACCAGTGAAATCAGAGCCTCTGTTTTTTCATACAGGGCGATGGTTTCGCGATATTCCGTCAGGGCCAGGAATTTTAGAATAAATACGGTCAGAGTGGCCCCGACACCGGCAGAGAAAAGCAGCAGTGTCAAAGTGCGATTCATTTTAAATATCAAGGTGGTCCTCGTTTCCGAGTCTATATGATAAGAGAAAGACTCTTCTCTAACAAGCGTCCTACGACTTAGGATGTGCCGGCTGGAGTGAAGGAAATCCTAACACTGTTGCCCGTGGCTTTGTCAGGAAGAATTTCGAGTTTGGCGTCATGATCCCGCAGAATTTGCGACGCAACGGAAAGCCCCAAACCCAAAGGCATGGAGGTGCTTTTTTCCGGAGAACCATTGTCGTGGATCAGGATTTCGGGCCCGGCCTCAGTCATCTGGATTTCGATATCCATCAGAGCTTTGAAGTCCTTGTTGTGGCGGATACGATCTGTGACCCGGTCAATGGAGATCTGCAGGATGTTTTTCAGAGCCTGCGCCAGCATATTCAGGTGTCCGCGAATGACGATGTCATCGGCCGGGAAGTGCAGCTTGACCTCGATTCCCTGGGATTTGGTCTGAAGCTCGACGATTTTCAGGGACCTTAAGCAGACTTCTTTCAGGCTGACAGCGCCTTCGCGATCGGCATTGGGGTCCCGGGTGAAGCCCAGCAGGTTCTGGACGATTTCTTTGCAGCGCTGAACGCCGGCTTCCATCTCCACCACGTCTGGATAAAGTGGATGTTTCGGATCCATGTCCATCTTGATCAGTTGAGTAAAGGACAAGATCCCACCCAGGGGATTGTTCAGTTCATGGGCGATGCTCGATCCGATGGTGCCCAGCTCGGCCATTTTGGCGGATTCCAGGATCTGGCGTTCCATCTTCAGTTGCTGGGTGACGTCGTGGTACAGATTCACAAAGACCGGCGGCTTTTCAGAATCCAGCACCAGGCTTTGAGAATAGACCTCAAAGGTGCGTGCGGAACTGCGCGACTGGACGCGGAAGTTTGAACCCCGCTGGCAACCCGGGCAGGGCTCTTCGCGATTGTACAAAACCTTGAAGCACTTGCGCGAGGTCTCTTCCTTGTTTTCACTAAGGCGCTCATTCAGGGCCTTGTTGGACTGAATGATGTCGTAATTCGTATCGATCAGAACGACAGGGTCGGACATCGAGTTGAATGTCGCCTCCCATTGTTCTTTCATGGATTCAGACTCTTTCAGCTTTTGGATACGATCCAGTGCCAGGGCGACGGCTTCGGCCACGCGGGTTAAAAAGTCGCTTTCATCCTTGGAAAAAGGATGGTCCGGGGCGCGCAAGAAAAAGATCGAACCGACTTTTTCATGCTGCCGGAACAGCGGCACCTGAAACTGGGTGAAGCTCAGTTGGGTCTGGACTTGTTTGGCGAAGAGTTCGTCCTGCGGATGGAAGAACAGGCGAATCCACGAAGTCTGCACCGTGGCCGCCAGTGAATCATTCAGCAGCTGTTCGATTTCTACAACCGAGCTGGCCTCGTGTACCGCCATCAGCGCGCGCTTGAAACCTTCAATGCGCGAATTGGTCAGGAAAAGTTTGCGGCGGGCTTCGGTCAGGAATTTGGTTCTTTTCTGAACCCGTTCTTCAAGCTCGATTTGCAGACGCTTGAGTTGTGCCGTCTGTTCGCGAATCAAAAGGGCAAGGTTTTCATCCTGCTTGCGCTGATTGGCTTCTTCCAAAGCGGAAAACAGATGGGTTTCCAGATCCGGATCCTGAAAGCTTTCCATCACGCGAAGAAAAGTGAATTCCTCATGCAGCAGTGCCAGCTGGTTGGCGGAAAAGTCCGCCGGGACCACGGCGATAAACTGCGTGGCCGGATGGGCGCGTTTGACCTCTTCGTAAAATTCCGGAAATTTTTTGCCCAGAATCAAAGTCACAGACAAAGCCACCACATCATAGGTGGAATCCTGAATCCAGTGCCAGGCCTGATTTAAGTCCGTGGCGATGTGGGCGCCCAGCTCTTGCAGGCGCGCATCCCAGGGACCGATAAGCAGAAATCCGGCTTTCAAAGTCCGCATGTCGGGATCAGGTCCTTGTGGTGAGTGATGGTAAAGTCCGGATGATCTTCCGGATACATCGGCTTTTCGCCGGTGTGTTCGCCATAGGCGAAATAGCAGGTGTCAGCCCCCACACGTTTGCCGTCGCGAATCTCGCTGGACAGACGGTTGCCGATGCTCAGCAGATGTTTCGGGTCATGACCTTGAGTGCGCAGAATTTCGCGGAAGGCGCTGTCTTTCTTTTCGCCGATAAAGCCGTTCAGGATGTAAATACCGTCAAAGAAACCGGCGATGTTCAGGGCTTTGATCTTTTTTTCCTGGGAGGGGCGTGAACCCATCGTCACTAGAAATAGCTTATAGCGACCGCGCAAGGTTTCCAGATTTTGCAAAGAACCTTCCAGCAGGGGCAGAGTTTCCGGCACCTGGGGATTGTAAAACTCTTCCAGCGCGTCGTGGATGGCTTTGCCTTTTTGGTTGGTGCCGAAGCGATTGGCAATCTGTGTGAAAATTTCGGTGTGGGACAGTTCCTTGGCCAGCTCTTCGCGGGCGCTCATGCATTCATCCAAAGTGCATCGCAAACCGGCTGCCAGCATAGCTTCGCAGGCCCGCTGGGAGGCGCGAGGCACCAGCAAACCCGAGGTATCTAGCAGAGTGTCATCCAAATCAAAGGCGATGCTTTTGTACTTTGTCATTTATGCATTCCGTCCCGTGATCAGAAGTTCCAAGCCTGGTTTGAAATGGGGCCAGACCAGATTCAGATCGATGTGCTCTTGCTCTTCGATGCAGATCACAGGAATTTGATGTTCAATCCATCCATACTGTCCAAGGCTGCCCGGTGTCGGGTAGCCAATGTCCTCGCGGGCTTCATAGCCGGTGCCGGTGGCCAGAGTTTCGGCCGCCTGTTTGCCCGGAGCTCCCGTATAGACAACGCAAGGCTCCCACGAATGAAAGTGTACTATAAGCTGTGGCTTTTCGTCCTCAATGAGTTTTACCAGAGCCTGAACTTCCCTCTCACTCCCGGGCGAAGGGCCAGGATAGTATCGGGGAGCTTTGCTTTCGGGGCTCCAGTCGCGGCACGGGAAGTTGCGATTCAGGTCCACGCCATTGGCGTTGGTGCGCTGATTCTTGCCGTAGCCGTCGGGATTGATGCAGGGGATGAGGATCCAGGGGCGCAGGCGACCGCTGTTGGCAGCTTCTTCCTGCTTCAGCCAGTGCAAAAATTCTTCTGCCAGACGGACCCCCTCGGGTTCGTCGCCATGCACACCGCCAACAAACAGGATCGGGCGTTCAGAAAAGTCACTGAGGCTGTGTGATTTTTTATACAGCTCAATGGAAGTTCCCTGAGAGGTGGTGGCCCAAGAAGTTTGGTGAAAAATTTTTGCTTGCATGAGACAATTAAGCCTGTTTTTTTCAGATAAGAAAAGCTTTTAAAAGGAAGTTTCGAAATGTCAGCAAATGCATCTGAGAAGTTGACGGTTATCGCTCTTGCGGCAGGCAAGGGAACTCGTATGAAGTCCCCCCTTCCGAAAGTCCTTCATCCTGTAGCGGGCCGTCCGATGATTGAAAAAGTGATCCAAGCCTCCAAACAGGCCGGCGCTGCCGAAGTACGTGTTATTGTTGGTCACGGTCAGAACCTGGTTCGTCAGGTTGTTGAACCTATGGGTGTTGCCTGTTACGTGCAGGATGAACAGCTGGGCACGGCCCACGCGGTTCGTTGCGCGAAACCCGAAACCATCGAAGGTGTTGTGGTTATCATGAACGGGGATCACCCGCTGATTGAAGCTTCCGACATCAAGGACTTCGTGCGCATCTTCCGCGATGAAAAATGTGATCTGGCGGTGGTGACCGCGGTTTTGAAGAATCCAGGCGAGTTCGGCCGGATCGTGCGCCACAAGGGTGACCTTGCCGCAATTGTTGAAGCAAAAGACGCTTCAGCTGAAGCTTTGAAAATCCGCGAGATCAACACCGGTATTTACATCGTGAAGGCGTCTGTGCTTTCCGAGTACCTGCCGCAGATTTCCAATAATAATGCGAAAAAAGAATACTACATCACCGATCTGATTGCCTTGTGCATTCAGGACAAGTGCCGTGTCCAGGCGATTCAATCCACACCAAAAGTGGCCGTGGGTGTGAACAACCAGCTGGAGCTGGCGCGTGCAACCCGACTGTTGTTCAAGCGCAAAGCTTTGCGCCTGATGGAAGACGGCGTGCTGATGATTGATCCGCGTACTGTCTATGTGGAAGACAGTGTTGAAATCGGCGCGGGCACCGTGATTTATCCGAATGTCTTTATCCGTGGCCGGACTAAGATTGGTTCGTTCACGGTGATTGAATCCAACGCCTTTATTTCGGACAGTGAAATCGGCGACAGCGTGCAAATCCGTGGCGGCAGCTATCTGGAAAGTTCAAAATTGCACAACAAGGTGTCTGCGGGACCTTACGCGCGCCTGCGCCCGGAAACTGAGATCTTCGAAGAAGCCCACGTCGGCAACTTCGTTGAGATGAAAAAAGTGAAGTTCGGGAAGAAGTCCAAAGCAGGTCATCTGACTTATCTGGGGGATGCAGAAATCGGCGAAGAGGTGAATGTGGGCTGCGGAACTATCACCTGCAATTACGCCGCTGATAAAAAGAAATACAAAACCAAAATCGGAAATCGCGTTTTCGTGGGCAGCGACACTCAGTTTGTGGCGCCTATCGAAGTCGGTGACGATGCCATCATCGGTTCCGGTTCCACGATCACCAAAAACGTGCCGGCGAAAGCTTTGGCCGTCGCCCGTGGAAAACAATTTATAAAAGAAAACTACGCCGCGAAAACTGCGGAAACTGAAGAAAAAGAGCAGGTGTAAGATGTGTGGAATTGTTGGTTACTTGGGTCCACAAAATCCGAAAGATATTATTGTGAGTGGTCTGAAAAAACTTGAATACCGCGGTTACGACAGTGCCGGGGTGGCCATTCTGGATCATGGTAAAACCAAACGTGTGCGCGCTCAGGGTAAGTTGAAAGCCCTGGAAGACAAACTGGCGACTGAAAAGTTCGACGGTCACATCGGCATTGGTCACACCCGCTGGGCAACCCACGGCAAGCCTTCAGAACGCAATGCCCATCCCCATCAGGTGCGCGGGATCAGCCTGGTTCACAACGGCATTATCGAAAACTATCTTGATATCCGTGAAGAGCTGAAAGCCCAGGGTGCTGATATCACTTCAGACACTGATTCTGAACTGGTGGCCCACTTGATCGCCAATGAAGTGGAAGTGACCAAAGATCTGTTCAAAGCCGTTCAGAACGTGCTGGAAAAAATCCGTGGTGCTTTCTCTATTCTGGTGATGTGGGAACAGGAACCGGACCGTTTGGTGGCGTTTAAAGACGGCCCTCCTTTGGTTGTCGGCCTGGGCAGCAAAGAAGTCTTCGTGGCCAGCGACGTGCAGGCCCTGATCCAGTACACCAAGAACTTCGTTTATCTTGAAGACCGTGAAGTTGCTTCCATCAAGGGCGCTGATGTTCAGTTCTTCTCTGCCAACGGTTTCCCGATTCAGAAAAAAGTTGTCGAACTGAACTGGAATCCTGAAATGGTTGAAAAGCAGGGTTATGCCCACTTCATGCTGAAAGAAATCTACGAACAGCCGCGCGCGGTGGCTGCGGCGATTGAACCGCACGTGAATCCAGAGACGTTCTCGGTCGCTTTGAAAAACGTGGGCTTCGGCGGACAGTCCGTGCAAAAACTGGAAGAGCTTGATGCCAAGGCCGACTGGGCAAAAACCCAGGAAGTTCTTAAAGGTATTGAGCGCGTGTTCATCATCGCTTGTGGTACCAGTAACTATGCCGGTAACGTGGGTAAATATCTGATCGAACAACTGGCAAAAGTTCCGGTCGAATGCGACATCGCCAGCGAATTCCGTTATCGCAATCCCGTGATTCCGGCAAAGAGCCTGGTGATCACGATCTCTCAAAGTGGTGAGACTGCTGATACTTTGGCAGCCATCCGTATGGCCAAAGAAATGGGCGCGACCACTTTGAGCATCTGTAACGTGAAAAGCTCCACTATCGACCGTGAAGCTCATGGACATCTGTACATGAACTCCGGTCCTGAAATCGGTGTGGCGTCCACGAAAGCCTTCACCAGCACCATGGCAGTTTTGAACACCTTGGCGATCGCGATTGCGCGCACTCGCGGTGTGATGAGCGAATCTGAAGAAAAAGAGCTGGTTAAATCCCTTCTGGCAGTCCCAAGTCAGATGGAAGGTGTTTTGTCCTACGATAAGTACTTTGAAGAAGCTGCCTCCAGTCTGAAGCTTTTCCGCGGATTCCTGTATATGGGCCGTGGCACCAGCTTCCCGATTGCAATGGAAGGTGCTTTGAAGCTGAAAGAACTGGCGTACATGCACGCGGAAGGTTATGCCGCCGGCGAAATGAAGCACGGTCCTTTGGCATTGATTGACGAGCGCATGGCGATTGTCATGGTGGCTCCGACGGATCATCTGTACGAAAAAACCATCAGCAATTTGGAAGAAGCCCGTGCCCGTGGTGGCAAGGTGATTTCAATCGGTACTGGTGACAATGAAAAACTGCGCGAGATCAGTGAACACTATCTGGCGATTCCGAAGGCCCACTGGACCGTGAATGCGATCCTGGCGGTG
Source organism: Bdellovibrio bacteriovorus (assembly GCF_048286975.1). Taxonomy (GTDB): domain Bacteria; phylum Bdellovibrionota; class Bdellovibrionia; order Bdellovibrionales; family Bdellovibrionaceae; genus Bdellovibrio; species Bdellovibrio bacteriovorus_H. The sequence goes on from NZ_JBLVRT010000001.1 coordinate 1,262,493, forward strand.
ATTCCTTTGCAGTTGATGTCCTATCACCTGGCAAGCAATCTGGGTTACGACGTGGATCAGCCACGCAACCTGGCTAAGTCAGTGACGGTGGAATAGATTTTTTAACCCCGGGTGGCCCCCGGGGTTTTTTGTTTCAGACGGTGTTTTCTTTTCGCCTTCCAGATAAAAATACAGCGCCATCAAAATCAGAATGAAGCCCGCCGTGATAATCAACAAATGGAAGAACATGAATTGAGTCCATTCTTCACGCAGCGATAACCATTGAGATGGAATGGTTCCGGTGCGTCCCGCTTCGCGCAAAATGATATTGATTTTATAGTGTCCCTGATAGGACAGGATGATTTCGTCCAGTACACAGAACAGGGCCGAGGCCACACAGATAAATTCAAACGAACGCCACTTCCTGTATCGAAGCATCAGCCAGCAGATGGCAGAGCCGATCATCGTCATATAGATCAGCCGCACCTTGGGTTCAAACAAAGGCTCCGCCACACGATAAAATTCCAGATATTGTTCCAAAGGCATGTGCGCCAAAACCTGACTGGCGAACGTTGCAAAGTACATCACGAATCCGGCGAACAATCCGATGCTTAGAACGCAGATAAAAATGCAAATTCGCAACGGGAGTTGGGCCATCGTGTTTATTGTCAGCACAGAGGCAGGCGATGGCAAATTTTAGATCAGCAAGAAAACTAAATTGATTCTGTTTTATGACGGGAGCGAGTCTTCATCCGGCCGAGTTCATCAGATTATAGAAAGATTTGACGCGTTCTACGAAATCCACCGTCTCATAACCACGAGCCGGTCCGTATTCAAACTCTGCGGCGTATTCCGGATCCGCCAGCAAAGGCAGAACCTCGCGCATGTGTCTCCAGGAATAAGGATTGCGGCCCATTTTTTCGGCCAGCTTCTGAGCGTCTTTTAGGTGAGCCCAGCCGACATTGTATGCGGCAAGCGCCAGTGCCAGACGGTCCTTGTAATTCAAGTGGGAAGGCACGCGGTCCATCAGGGAGCGCAGATACTTGGATCCGCCCCAGATGCTTTGCAGAGGATCGGTGCGGTCTTCAATACCGACATGCAAAGCGGTGTCAGTCGTCAACTGCATCAATCCACGCACTCCGGTGAAGCTGCGGGCTTCCGGATTCCAGTGCGATTCCTGATAAGCCACCGAGGCGATCAGCTGCCAAGGCAGATTGTGTTCGCGACCAGCATCACGGAAGGCTTCTTTATAAGTCGGCAAAGTCGTGCGAATTTTTTTGAAGAACTGTGCGATATCGCGCTTGTCCAACTGGGTCAGGTACGTTTTGTAGCGATCCAGGATGCGCATGATTTCGTCTTCGCGGGAAGCCTGCTGATACCAGTGTTGCATCAGATGCAGCAGACTTGAGTTGTCCGGGGAAAGCTGCCAGCTCAAAGAGTAAGGAGCGGTCAGATCAGTGACCTTTTCGATCGAGGTGTGATAGCGGGCATAGAAATCACCGCTGAAGTTTTCTGCGATCACACAGTCGTTCTTGCGTTGAGCAAGACTGGCGATCAGATCCTGGGTTTTGATATTTTCCTGAATCTCCACCTTCACTTGCGGTGAAAGCTGGGTCAGACGTTGCGACAATCCCAGATAATTGTCTTTTTGCAGCAGCGAGATGCTTTTGCCATTCAGATCCTGGATGTTTTGGATCTGGGCCTTCTTGTGGCAGTAAAGGCTAAGATAAGTTTCTTCGTAAGCAGGGCCGGTCAGGAAGCCGGTCATATTGTGAGGAGTCCTCAAGCGGGCTGCGGCGATATCCCCTTCGCCTTTAGACAGCGCCCGCAACACCGAGTCCTCATCCGGAAGTATCACGTACCTCAGTTTAAGGTTGTAGCGGCTGGCGAAGTTTTCCAAAAGATCGTGATCGATCCCGAAAGCATCGCCGCGTTTGGGCTGACTATATATAAGAGGACTTTGCGTGGTCAGAACCACGATTTCACCTTTGGACTGAACTTGAGCCAAGCTCTCCTGTTCGTCCATAATCATGGCGTCGCAGCCATTCATGGCGACCGTGGTAAACCCAAGGCCTCCGATTAGAAAGGCCCGGGCGATTTTCTGTCTTAATCTTAAAATCGTTCCCATAGCGTGGGGCAGTGCTATCCTTTGGCGCGCCGCCAGTGCAAGCATTAAGCACCGAATTTGTGTCTTAAAATGTGAAAACTGTACGGTTTGTGCACAAAATCCCCGGCAAATTGTAAAAAAGCTCAGTCCTCGGTGGGTGTTACAGGGCGGCGTCAGAAACCCAGAGATCGCTCGTCTTTATGACGCAAGCTAGTCGAAAAAGCCCGTTTGGGGCGTTGACTCCTCTGTCAGATTCCACGATCGTTTTTGCCAATGGCCACTAAAGGGAGGGTTTTAGTGTCTGAGTTTTCTTATGTTCACACTCGTGGTTGGGTTGAGGTTGTTGTCGGTTCCATGTTCAGCGGTAAGACCGAAGAGCTGATCCGTCGCCTGCGCCGTGCGGAATTCGCGCGCCTGCAAATTCAGGTGTTCAAACCTATTATAGATAAACGCTACAACGAGATGGCCGTGACTTCCCACGATCTGACGACCATTGATTCCACTCCGATTCACGATGCTGAAGAAATCTGGAACCTACTAAAGCCAAACACGAAAGTGGTGGGGATCGATGAAGGTCAGTTCTTTGGTCAAAACCTGGTGCAGATCGCCCAGGATCTGGCAGAACGTGGTCTGCGTGTGATCATCGCGGGTTTGGATACCGACTGGCAGGGAAAACCCTTTGAGCCGATGCCGACTTTGATGGCCGTGGCTGAAAGCGTGACCAAGCAGCATGCCGTGTGTGTGGTGTGCGGATCTCCGGCGTGTCGCACGCAAAGAACCGCGGGCGGTGACGGGCAGGTTCTGGTCGGAACCCATGACGCTTACGAAGCGCGCTGCCGTCAGCACTTCAAGCCGGAAGTGGATACACCCACCCTGGACTGGAAGCTAAAACGCGAAATGGAAATCTCCTAAATAAAAAGGCCCCTGATGGGGCCTTTTGCTTTTTATGGATTCCACTGCTCCATCGCATTGCGGGCGATGGTGATCTGTTTTTCTTTGCGCAGGGTTTTGTCGCGCTCTTTTTCCGCCAGAGGTGGCAGCAAAGCAAAGTTGATATTGGTCGGCTGGAAGTGTTCAGCACGGGTTGGATCCGTGATGGCTTCAAGCAAAGAACCAAAGGCACTTTCGCGCGGCGGAGGATTGAACGGCTGGTCTTTCAATTTCTGATTCAGGAATCGCGACACCATCAAGCCTGTGCAGGTTGATTCAAAGTAACCTTCAACACCCGTGATCTGGCCGGCAAAGAACAACCAAGGATCATTCTTGCTGGAAAGGTCTTTGTTCAGACGCTTCGGGGAATTGATGAATAAATTGCGGTGAATGCTTCCCAGTTTCAGGAACTCTGCATTTTCAAGGCCCGGGATCATGCGGAACACACGAACCTGTTCGCCGTAAGCCATGCGGGTCTGGAAGCCCACCATGTTATAAGCCGTGCCCTCTTTATTGTCCTGACGAAGCTGAACCACGGCCCATGGATAACGGCCGGTGCGAGGATCATCCAGACCAATGGGTTTCATCGGACCAAAGCGCAAAGTCTGCGGGCCACGATCCACCATCACTTCAATCGGCATGCAGCCTTCAAAAAAGTCCGTAGTCTCGAAGTCTTTCGGTTCGATCTTGCGGGCTTTTTGGATTTCTTCGATGAAGCGGTTGTATTCTTCCTTGTTCATCGGGCAGTTGTAGTAGTCCCCCGTGCCCTTGTCATAGCGGTCGGCTTTCCACGCAATTTCCGTGTTGATGGAATCTGCATCGATGATTGGTGCAATGGCATCAAAGAAATAAAGGAACTCATCACCAAAATGCTGGCGCATGCTTTCGGCCAGATCATCGTGAGTCAAAGGACCCGTGGCAATCACCGCCGGGCGGGGGATGTCGTTCAGGGATTTCACCACGTCATTGCGGATTTCAATATTCGGATGATTTTTGACTTTTTCAGTCATGATGGCAGAAAAGACCTCGCGGTCCATGCCCAGCGCCTGGCCGGCCGGAACCTGTGCCTCAAAAGCGGCCTGCAGGATGTGAGAGTTCAGCTTTTTCGCCTCCCACTTCAGTTGGCCTGGGGCGGAATGTTCACCCAAGCTGCCAAAAGAATTGGAGCACACAAGTTCTGCGAATTTGTGGGTTTTGTGCGCGGGAGTCATGGTTTTATCGCGCATCTCGTAAAGAACGACACTGTATCCCATGTCAGCTAGTTGCAGAGCGCATTCTGAGCCCGCAAGCCCTGCTCCAACGACTGTAATTTTTTGATTTTGAGTGATATTTGTCATCTTTGTGGTAGACCTTTTCTTACATGGATCCCAAACAGAAACCCAAAGGCAAATTATCTATCGGCTCGGAAGTACTACAGAGACTTTTCGAAAATGGCAAGTCGCCATTGTCCGAGCAGTTTATGCGCTGGAAACTATGGGCAAAATGGGAAGAAGTCGTAGGCCCAACCATCGCTAAAAATGCCGAGCCAGTGGGTTTTCAGAGGGGTGTTTTGTACGTTTGGGTGCGCAACTCGTCCTGGATGCAGCAGATGATCTTTATGAAAGATCCCATCCGCGACACCATCAATCAGAAGTTTGAAAATAACTTTGTAAAATATATCAAGTTCACCCTGGATCGCCGGGAGGTTCCAACTGAGGACACCTCCACTTTCAAAGAGATGATCCAGAAAATCGCACCAGAATCCGACGACGAATAAGGCTGATGAAAAAGGCTCATCTGACTGGCCTATCAGCCTTGCAGTTTACTCAATTATTATTTTAGGTTTTTTAGAGCAGATAGCCATGGGTTCATCAGTTTTTCGAGCTGAAGGCGGCTTTCTTCCGGCAGGTGTGGTTTCAGTTCGCTGAGCGCCAGCAAAGTGTTCACACGTTCCGGCAACGTCAGTTTGCTGCCGTCGCTGTTGATATAGAATTCTTCTTTGGCGTTGAACATCTGGCGGTTCATCGCATAGTAAATTTCCTGGGCGGACCACAGGTAGGAATCAATTTTCGTGATCTGCCAGCCCTTCAGCAGGGCGCGAATTGCCAGCGCCTGTTGTTCGACGCGATAGTCTTTGTTCATTTCCAGAGTGCGCTCATTCAGATTCATTTTGGTCACAGCCAGTTTGTCGGCGGTGATCAGCTGATTGGAAATAAAATTGGAAATTGCCAGGATCAAAAGACGCATGTCCTTGCGACCTGCATTCAGAATTTCCAAAGGCGCTTCGCCATTTGCATCCTTTTCAAGCAGGATCGATGACTTGGTGTTTTCAACCCCTTCCGTGGCATCCAGGAATTCACTCAGCGCCAGCAGGAAGTTGGTGGTGTCGCGGGTGCTGACGGTGTTGGTGCGTTCACCTTTTTTGATATCAACGATTCCGGCCATCACAGCGGTTTCGTTGGTGGTGCCATAGCTGTCCGCCCAAAGCAGATTGTTGTTCAGGCTAAGCATGAACACCGGTGTCGCTTTTTTAGTGATGTCCTGAAGCAAAACCGCCGCATTCCCCAAATTCAAAGCAAAGAGCATGTCTTTCGGGAACAGAGGCTGTTGCAGGTCTTCATGCTGGGCATCCTGAGTCAGGTCCTGTGCCTTGATCGGGCCAAGCTGTTCATCATAGGCGGTTTTTTTCCAGTCCGCCGTCAGGCGCATCATGCGGCTTAATCCACGAATCTGGGAAGCGAAAGCCGCTGCCGAGAAATCCTTTTCGTAAGTCATTTCATGATCTGCATGATAGGCGTCGCGCAGTTTGATGACATCAGGAACACGGAAAGAAAGCCCAGGATCTTTGGAGGCATCAAAGTTCATTATGTCCAACAATGTGCCTTCGTGATTCACTGGCGCCAGCAATGCAGGTACCAGATTGTTGTCAGCATCGCGATAGCCGGCAATGGCCACGAGCTTGTTCACTTGTGCCAGCATAATGGCAAAGGCGTTGGGGTCATCCGCCGGGGTTTCTTCCAGCAATAGCACGTTGGCCGCCATCGCAGGGCCAATGGAGTCCGCGCGCAATTGTGCAGAGGCTGCGGCCGGTTTCAGACTCAGAGCTTTGTTGGTAGAGGCCTCAAACAGCACTTGGGCGCTTTCAAAACCCGGCAGAACTCCGCCGGTCGCAGGCAGGACTTTCTTCTGCCACACCTTAAACAGGTTTCGCACATAGTTCTGATAGCCGTCGCGCACGCGTGCAATCGCAGCAGCCTTGTCGGTCAGACCCACATCGATATTGTCGGCAAAGGTCTGGGGCATTGTTTTTACGAAGTCGGCAGCAAAGGCTTCAATGGAAGTCACAACGTACTGGCGGGTGGCGTTGTTCAAATCACGCTGCAAAGTTTCAACACCGAATTTTTTGATCTTGGGAAGGATGAAGATCTTTTTAGTGATGCCATCAATGATGCCGCCATTGCAGCCATCCGTCGCCAGACAAATCAATTCATCTTCGTTCTGCTTTGACAGGAAGTCGTACAGAGTTTCATTCACCGGTTTGAAGTTCTGTTCACGCTCGGCCGGGGTCAGCATGCGCCATACATCCACGATCACAGTCAAAGCACTCTGGGCGTCGGACATGCGATCCAGGCCCACCGCCAGTTTGCGGCCCTGAAGCATGCTGGTCTGAAGCTCCGGAGTCAGTTCGACTTCAAACTGCTTAACGGCGTCATCAATCAGGCGCAAAGTTTCAGTCAGGGTTTTGGTGGCCGCCAGCTTCGCCAGCAACGTGCGCACTTCCGCAAACAGCGGCGTCGTCTTTTTCTGGAATTCTTCCGTCAGGCCGCTTTCAATGACCGGAATCAGCCCCATGTTCGGGATTTCGGCCAGTACCATCCTGGTGAACATCTCGGCGCGCGAAAGGATCTCATTCAGGTTTTTTATCGGAACCTGAGGCAGGCCCGGGCCCAGGGCCTCGATATGCCGGCGGATCACCGGCCGTGATTTTTCGATGTCCGCAAGAACTTCGGTCAAAGTCCCACGCACCTGTTCCTGAGTCTGTCCCGTGGCCAGGGCAGCAAAAGGCGAGTCAGCAAGTTCCGTCGTCAAAGTCGATTGCGGGTTGCTGTAGTACTGGCGAATCCAGGACAGTCCGGTTTGTTGCAACGCTGGATTTTCAGAGGACGTGCCCAGACTGTGCAGGGCCTCTGCGATTTCAAAGAACCGGGCGCTGCCGATGGTGCCAGCCCAGTACAAGGCTGGCGTGTCTTTGCCAAACTGACGAACGCGCAGATTCAGACGGGTGTCTTTGGACTGCGGGCCGAAGGAGGTTTGAGGTTTTTCAAAGACACGTTCTTCCACCTTCGGCGCACACGCCGATAGAGCCAGGGTCAGGGGCAGGGCCGAGGACATTAGAATGTGCAAAGACTTTCTTAGCATGGGCCCTCCTTTCTAGAAGAACATCATCAGGTTCATTTCCTGCGCCAGTTGGCGTTCGATATTCACGCCAGCAAAGACGTCAGAGATCTGATAGCTGATCATCATGGGAATCAAGGCGGTCTTTTTAAAGTAAGAATTCACTGTGCTGTAAGTCAGTTCCGCTTTCACGCGGTGGGCGGTTGAAGCTGAATTCAAAGCCAGCAGGTCATAGCGGGTGTTGCGATCACCGCGATAGACGTCTTTTTCTTTGGTGGAATAGTCATAACCAGCCCCCAGTGTCCAGCTGTCGCTGAATTCATAGAAGGCATTGCCACCGACAGTGGCGATGTTACCCAGGGTGCGGGTCACGTCTTCTTTGGTATTGGCGTCAGGCAAGGTGTCATCTTCATCGGTGGGAACACGCGCTGTGATACTATCTGGAATGTTCAACAGATAAGATACATAAGGCACCAGATACGCACCGGCAAAAATCTTGTGGGAATAAACGAAAGAATTGGTGATGTTCGTGCGACCGAAAACATTCAGCGCCGCCAGGTCATCGGTGTCGTATTTAGGGCCCGTCGGCAGATTCAACTGGGCCTGATGGGCCATGGTGATGTCGCCTTTTTCATAGAACTTGTAAATGCTCACCACATTCACGTCACCAATGAAGCTTTCATCACGGTTGGCCAGGGGTTTGTACCCCTTTGCCGTCAAAGTTTCATTGGTGGCTTTACTCAGGTCTGTATTCAAAGCCGCATCCAGTTCGGGATTCAGTCCTGAGAACTGCTGGCGATAGTATTCGATGTTAGAGAATTCCTGGGACAGGGAAATTTTGTTGGTATAGGACACCACTGGAACGCCAAAACCGATTGTCCAGTTCTTGGTGATGCCACGGGCAAAGACCGGGGCATAGTATTGAACCTTCGGCATGGTGTCCACGCGCAGGACACCCAGATTAAAGGCATCACCCAGATTGTGTCCGCCAAAGCGGTTCAAGGCGTCAATCAGACGTTTTGCATCGGAATTGAATTTAGCCAGGGATTTGGCGTCGAAGACCACAGACTTGTAGTCCCCAAGATTCATCAGGCTGCCGCTTTCGGTGTATTTCTGGCTGATGCCGTCGATCATCCCGAAGCGCAGGGAAGGGCTGTTGATCCCTTCAGGCAGCGTGCTTGTTCCCATAAGCGAACCATAGGCGCAAATTGAGCCTAAAATTCCGCAAAATGTTACAAGTAACGCCCGAATATTCACAGCATTTCCTTCTAAAGCATTTAGATTGTATTTAAAAGTCTCTTCTGAAACTTACTAACTAAAACCTGAAATTCTCATGCCACTCACGCTGCGTATTACTCTTGTGAAAGAATCTTTGCCGTCGCTTCAATCCAATCCATGTGGAATTGAACGTTCATGTATTCACCCTGCATGATGCACAGGTTCCATTCTTCCTTCGGCAGCTTGTCGTCAAAGAAAGTTTTCGAAGCCACGCCGACCACCATCGTGTCGTTGCCGATCGTGGTGATCGCAGGTCCGCCGGAATCACCCTGACAGAAGCCTTTTCCTTGCGATTGATCCACGATGAAAGCAGGTTCGGTCGGACTGTACTTGGCGATATTCAAATCTGCCGTACGCAGAATGCCGATATTGCCAGGGAAGGACGGACGGCCGTCCATGCGACCGAAACCAGCCGCTTTGATGCTGTTTAAACCGAGATCCACGTCTTTGGCGGGCAGTTTCATGATCTCGATATTTTCTGGCAGTGCCGCCTCAAGCAGCACCAGCGCCAGATCGTACTTTTTGTTTCCGTTTTCGTATTCAGGATGAACGATGGACTTTATGGCCTTCACATAGGTGGTGTCGCCGTGTTCATTTTTAAGTTCAATGCGAGTTAAAGCGTCTTCCCTTTTGGAAATACAATGGCCCGCCGTCAGGATCAGACGGGGAGAAATAGCACTGGCCGTGCACTGGGACACCTTATAGCGGGTGGTGGTGCCGCGCTCGTCTTCGGTAACTTGCGGGTCATACAGCACCCGGAAGTTCAGGGCTTGTTTCGCCGTGGCTTCAGTCACAGCGACGTCGGTCCCGCCGACAATACCGTCAAAGTTGGAGTTATCCAGGGAGTCTTTGGAGACCTGGCCCTGGCAAGCGGTCATTATGAGTGATAATACGATCAACTTTCTCATGCCGGGTTTGGCTTGCAAAAATGCAACTCAGCTTAGATGCAAGCCAATGGGATTTCGGCTGTCAAAAAGTTGGATAGTGCCCTAAAAAGACCACGAAATTTGGGCAGCGGCGCCCAAAGCCTCGGTCTGCATCAGGCTGGACACCTGCAAAGTGGCGGTGGTGGCCGGGATCTTTTCAGACCAGCTGACCTTCATTTCGCGGACGTCGCCGGTGGTGTCTTCGTTGTCGATGTAGATCACTTCGGAGCTGAGGCGGTTTTCGCCCAGTCCATCCATTGGAAGTTTCAGGCGGTGCTCAGTGGCTTGAGCTGTGCCGGCCAGAATAAGAAGTAAAGTGACGCCTATTGAAAATGCTTCGAGTAGTTTTGAATTTTCCATGAATCTAAAACTAAAGATCTTTGAAACGATTCTCCACTCGGGTTTCCAGGATTTCTGGACCAAGTGGAGGAAGCTTGCAGAATTAAAACGGTACTAAACCGAAAAGACCAGCAGAAAGCTAGTCTTTGAAGTGGACTAGCTGAAAGGGCTAGTCTTTGGTTTCTTTTTCGATGGAAGTGCGAAGCAAGGACTCGACGTGGTTCTTGCGGTTGGAGCCACCCAGCATGTTTTTAAGGCGATTGTGAATGGACGGATCATTGATCAGCGCGCCCAGACTGCCTTCGCCACGGTCGATCTTGGATAAAATGGAATCCAGCTTCTCGATGGATTTACCCAGTTTTTCGCCTCCACCATGGGCATTCATCTGCGCCACGAACTTCTGACTGTCTTTGCTGGTCTGGGAAAAATTCGTGCTGGCGGTTTCAAGATTTGCCATGATTTTACCCATGCGGTTTTCCGCGTTCATCGCGTGCGTGATTTTGTAAAGTTCATTGATGATATCAAAGATTCTGTTGGTTTCATTGCCGCGCTCGGAAACGATGCCCAAAAAGTCTGTCGGTTTTGCCACTTCCAGAATGTCACCCTCTTTCAGGCTTTCCGCGCGCGGGTCACCCGGGATGATAAAGACGAACTTGTCACCCAAGGCACCTTGAGTGCGGATTTCAACCTGAGAACCCTGACGGAGACGGTCGATGTAGTCCTCGTTGATTTTCATCTTTACGTCCAAAGAGTTTTTCTCTGGCAGGAAGGTGATGGTTTCAACGTTACCCACCGTCACACCGGACAGGGAAACAACGCTGCCCACCGCCAGGCCCTGAACCTGATCAAAGTGAGCATGCACACGCACATAGCTTGTGAACAAAGCCTTGTCTGCGCCGAGCATAAAGATGGTCGCCAGAATCAGGAAGATCCCGATGGTCAAAAAGATTCCGACTTTGATTTGGGTGCCGAAGTGAGATTCCATTAAGCACTTTCTCCGTTGATGAACTGGCTCATTGCCCCCGGGGGCTCTTGTTTGAGTTTTTCAATTGTGTACTGCTCGCCGATTTTTCCATTCAGCAGCAGGGCGACCTTGTCACACACGGCATAGACCGTCGGCATGTCATGGGTCACCAGGATCGAGGTCACACCCTTGGCTTTCAGGCTTAGGATGGATTCCTGGATGCGTTTGGTGTTGTAGGGGTCAAGACCCGCTGTCGGCTCATCGTACAAAACGACTTCCGGATGCATCATCATCGCGCGGGCCAGGCCCACACGTTTTTGCATACCGCCGGAAAGATTTCCCGGAAGCAGGTTCTCAGAACCCGGCAGGCCAAACTCCTGCAGGGTTTCGGTGATCTGACGGGCGATTTCCTCTTCGCTGAATTTGAAGTGTTCACGCAATGGATAAGCCAGATTTTCGTAAACAGACATCGAATCAAACAAAGCACCGCCTTGAAAAGCATAGGCCACTTTCTTGCGGATTTCGATCAGGGCATTTTCTTTCATCGGAGTGATATCCACGCCGTCGATCAGGATCTTGCCACTGTCAGGTTTTTCAAGTCCGACCAGACTGCGCAACAGAACGCTTTTTCCGGTTCCGGATCCACCGATCAGGCCCAGGCATTCGCCTTTACGCACATAGAAATTCACACCTTGGTGAACTTTCTTGGTGCCGAATGATTTGTGGAAATCAATGACTTCGATGAAGCCTTGTTTGCTTTCACTCATATCATTTTCTCCACGATCCAGAATAGTTTTGAAAGGAAGAAGTCACCAACCACGATCAGGATCGAGGACACCACGACTGCTTTGGTGGTGGCGATGCCGACTTCTTTGGTGCCCGCTTTCACATTCAGTCCGAAATAGCAGGACGGAATCGCGATAAAGATGGCAAAGAAGAAGGTCTTCGCAAATCCAGACAGATAATCCTGAATGTTGGAAGTCGTCATCACTTTCAGATAATAGAAATTAGGATCCAGATTCAATTCGGTCGCACCAATGATCAAGCCCCCCAGGTTTCCGACGATATTGGCGATGGACACCAGAATCGGCAGCGTGATCAGGCAAGCCAGAACACGGGGAATAACGATTTTCTTGATCGGAGAGGTGCCCAGGGCACGAATCGCATCAATTTGCTGGGTGACGACCATACTGCCAATTTCGCTGGCAATACCAGCGCCGACACGTGCAGCCAGCATCAGACTGGTGAACACCGGGCCCATTTCACGCAGGATTGTCACGGCCAGCAGCTTGGGAACATAAAGTTTACCACCGAACTTTTCCAGTCCCATACCAAACTGCAGGGACATCACCATGCCGATACTGACGGCCGTGATCACAATCAGCGGCAAAGAACGCATGCCGATCTGATAGATTTGTTCAGAGATCAGTTTATAATAGATTTTTCCGTGGAAGGTTTCACGGAAGACATCACGACTCAGCAGCCCCACTCCACCAATAAAGTGAAGGACTTCCATCATAAAGACTGTGAAGGGCAGGGCGAGGTTATTCATCACGGAGCCTTAAACTGAGCCTTAAAGTCTTCAAAGTGTTTCTGTTCAGCCGCAAACTGCTTTTGAACGCCACCATAACTCAAAGTGTAGTTACAGTTGTTTTTCTTAAACACCAACAAAGCCAGCTGCACCGGAATGCCGTCGACCGTGCCTGTAGCAACGGATTGACGAGCCTCGCGGCCATTGAACATCAAAGTATCTGACTTAACATCCAGATTGGAAAGCGCCGCCAAAGACTCTGTTTCCATTTGCTGCAAAGAAGGATCCGCCCCGCCACAATCAGAAACAAAAGAAATGGTATTGCCCGTAGCTGAACTCAACCAGGCTTTGTCAGAGTTACCAGCATCAATGGATTTAAACGGAGAAGCAGGCGAAGAAAACTCCACACCCTTGGCAGGCACAGATTTCCGCCCCGGCAAATTCACCGACACACACCCAACAAAAAGCAAACTCAAGATGCAACAAACAAAGATGTTCTTCATAGCACCCATCCATCGGAATAAATTGAGGAAAAATTCAGAGCCAGAATGCCTAAACAGTGCCTCGGTCTAGGGAAGGGAGGGGGCCCTACCGGCTTATCCCCTGCGAACACATCCTCGCGGACGCGATCCCCGTTGGGGATCTGCTGCTGCGGAACTTGGGGCTAATCCGGCAGGGCCCCCTCCCTTCCCTAGACCAAGCTGTAACGTCTTTCTAACTCCGAATTTCCCCACTGCTTCTAGCGCCCCATCGAGAGCTCTCGTTAGCGCGTAGAAAAAGTACAGAGAACACACGTCGTGTGCACAAGCCCACAAAATCTGCCGGCACACCAGGCTCTAGGAAAGGCCACACCCAAGCCAGACGCAAGTTCCGCAGCAGCACGTCCCAAAGGGACGGCGTCCGCGAGGACTGTCCGAAGCGGCTGGTTTGGGTGTGGCCTTTCCTAGGGCCGGGTAGTCAGCCGTCAGTGTTTTGGCGGTGGTGTTGGAAATTCTATGAAACTTTTTGCCCATCTGGAAATTATTTGCCAATGGACCTTTGAAAGAGGTGGCACCGTATGTGCAATAGCAGAACGAAGGGAAGAGAAGGGGTTCAAGGAGTGAACACTTTACGTAATTTGATTGTGGCAGGATGCCTGTTCTTTGGTCTAGCTTCAGCGCAAGCGGCGAAGGTCAATGGAATCATTAATTTTCAGGGCGACACTGTTCACATGGAACTGTCGGGCCAGCAAAATTGGGATTACGACGTCAAACGCCTTGATAAAAAAGGTCAGGTTGTCGTTGAAATGACTGTGCCGGCGTTGGATGAATCCACGATCGGTTCTCTTTCCTCCTTTAAAAGTGATTTCGTGACAGCTGTTGCCGTGGACCGCAAGGGTCCGGATGGCAAGAACGTGATTCAGTTCACCCTTTCTGGTGAAGACATCGAGACATTTGATTACCTGACGGATCAGCCTTCTCGTTTGATCATGGATTTCTATGTGAATCCATCTGCGAAGCCTAAAAAAGACGGCAAAGCAGTTGCCAAAAAAGACACACAGATTCCGACCGAGCTGCCAGCTAAAGATGTGAAACCTGTGGCGAAAGTCAAAACTGACAAGAACCGCAAACCAGCGGCGGACACTTTGGCGATTGCAGATCAGGGCGTGGGCTTTGCCGCTAATGATTCAGTGAAATCCGGTATCTTTGACGGTGGCGATCCGGACTATTCCCGCTTCTCGGTCAAAGACTACGAGATCAAAGAAGAGGCGATGATCCGCGCCAAGGATAACTATTATATCCCTTTCCCGATGCTGGAAACTCCGGTCAGCTACTGGGAGAAAATGAAGATCACTCCGGCGATCTACCAGATTTCCCCGCAGTCCACGGAAGAAAACAAACAGGCTCGTTTGCTTTTGACGTTGTTTGAAAAGCAGCGCTATGGCGTTTACCTGAAAACTCAGGCCTGGTTCAAAGACAAATATCCAAAATCTGAATACAACGAAGTCATTGATTTCATGACCGCCGACGTTCACCTGGCCCTGTGGCAGGAAGAAGGCCGCATGAAAGACTATGACGAGGCGATGCAGAAATATAAAGAGGCAGTTGCTAAGTATCCGCGTTCTCCTTTGGCGGAAAGAACGTCAGTGAAGACGGGCTTCCTGGCTCTGGAAAAAGGCGATGCACTCAATTCCCTGCGTTTATTCCAAGAACACATCGACAACAAAAACTTCTCGGGCAAAGAATCTGTTTCCAAGGATCTGGCGCGTCTGGGCATGGGTTTGGCTTTCATGAAGTTGAATAAATGGACAGATGCAATTGCCCAGTTTGATCAGGTTGAAAAAGAAGCTTTCAACCGCGATTTGAAAGTGGAAGCAGCCTACCGTCGTGGTGACGTGTGGGTGCGCGGCAAGAACTATGCAAAAGCGGTTGATGAATATCAGAAAGCTTTGAAGAAGTATCCAGAGGGACAGAGCTCTTACCCGAATGCCTTCTTCAATCAGGCGGAATCTTTGTTCATGATGAACAAGTACCCGCAAAGTCTGGACACTTATCGTGAATTCGTAAAGAAGTTCCCAAGCAGCAACCATTCGGCATTTGCGATGACCCGCATGGGTGAATTGCTTGAAATCTTCGGTGCCGACAAGTCCCGCGTGATGGGGGCTTACCTTGAAACTTACTTCCGTTATGGTGAAACTCCAAATGCGGTGATTGCGCGTTTGCGTCTGTTGAGTGCGCGCATGAAGGGCATGAAGCCGAAGGAAGTAAACCACGCCGTTGAAGAAATCATGTCATTGGCAAAAAAGATTGATCTTCCGAACATCGAGCAGTTTGCAACTGTGATGGTGGCGGATGGTTACACGCACCGTGGTGAACACCAAAAAGCGGTGGATCTGCTTTCCAAATACTATAAAGAACATCCCACTTCTGTGGATGTTCCGCTGCTGACCAACCGTATTGTTTCCAACATCAATGACAAGCTGGAATCCGAAGTTAACGATGGCAACTTCATCAAGGCATTGAAAACCCACAGTCAATATGCTGACAACTGGCTGAAAAACTCCAAGCGTCTGGATACCAAATACAACGTGGGCCGTGCATTTGAAATGGCCGGGGTTCCGGTTGAAGCGGAAAGATACTACAAAGACGTTTTGAACCGTATTTATGCAATTCGTGGTACCGCAGAAGCCAAAGAAATTCAGGTGAAAGAGCAGATTCCTTCCGAGGACGAACTGAACCTGCGTCTTTCCAACGTGTTCACTCAGGAGCAAAAATACAATCAGGCCTATGACTATCTGAAAAACATCAAAACGCCGGAAAAAATGGACGAACAATCCCAGATCGAACGCGTGAACATCGCGGTTCGTTTGCTGGAAAAACGCGGGGACAATGATTCTGCGGTTCGTTACCTGGGCGAACTTTTGCGCACATGGAAAGGCCAGCCGCAACTGGTGGCAGAACCTTATCTGAAACTGGCTGAACTTCAGGTGAAACAAAGCAAACCGGATGAAGCCATCCAGTCATTGGAAATGATCGATAAATTGCAAAGTGATTCCGGCAAGATTTCCCCGGTGATCCACGTCAAGGCGCTGGAAATGATGGGGGATATCTATCTGAATAAAAAGCAGCAGGATCTGGCGACAGGTTCCTATGAAAAGCTGCTGGAAAAATACGAAGACAATCGTCCGCTTTCCTCCATCCGATACAAACTGGGTCAGATCTACTTCAAAGCAGGTGAGATCCAGAAAGCGGCCGAGGTCTGGAATGACTTCAAAGGTGACAAGAGCGGGTTCTGGAAGAATCTGGCTCAGGAGCAGTTGAAGAATTCAGAATGGCGTGACGGTTACAAGAAATATATCAAAAGAATTCCAGCTATGTCTGAGAACGAGCAAGGCCAATAGGAGTTTGGATGTCGTACTTTGATTTTGATGCTCTACACATCGAAGATAGAAGAATGCACGAAGTGAAACAGCTGAGCTTGCAGTTGGCTTCAACGCAGGCAAGTTTGCTTCTGGTCGGTGAAGCCGGTGTGGGTAAAACAAGTCTGGCTCGTTACATTTACACCAAAAGCCGTTCAGCACGCCTGTACTGCCTGGATTGCAAAAACGCCGGTGGCTTTGACTTCTCGCGCGTGGATGGCGGTACTTTGCTGATTGAAGATCTGGATTGCGCGTCTGTGGCATTGCAAAATGACCTGATGAAGCTGGTGGAAAGAGCTGACGGCACTCGCCCTCGTTTCATTTCCACATCCCGTCGCGATCTGCGCGCGTTGGTGAAGCAGGAACAATTCCGTCAGGATTTGTTCTATAAGCTGGCGGTTGTTCATCTGGAACTGCCGCGCCTGGAAGACCGTCGTCAGGACTTCCAGAACATTGTGAACTTTATTCTGGAAGTGTCCCAGATCATGCACGGCAAGTCGGGCTTGCGTTTGACGGCGGAAGGTTTCGATCGCCTGAACAGCTGGAACTGGCCTGGCAACATCCGTGAGCTTGAAAACGTGCTGGAAAGAGCCGTGGTTCTTGCAAAATCTTCACTGATTGGGCCTGAATCCATTCAGTTTGAGGCTGTGGTCGAGGATATGGACCTGGATTTTGCCCCGGGCATGTCCCTTTCTGAGGTCGAGAAGCGTCTAATTATTCAGACTCTGGAGCTGACCGCCCAGAACCGCACCCGTGCGGCGCAAATGCTTGGAATCAGTATTCGTACCTTGAGAAACAAACTTAATGAGTACAAGGAAGCAGGTGTTTTATGAGTAATATCTTCGATAAAACAACCAACGCGCTGGCGACCTCACTGAGCATGAGGCAGCTCCGTCACAATGTGACATCCTCGAATATCGCCAATGCCGAGACTCCGGGTTATCACGCCAAGAAAATGGATTTCGAAGGTGCTTTGCAAAGAGCCCTGGATCTGGATGGCGCAAACTCCCTGAGCACGAGCAATCCGGAACACTTCGCGGTGGGCGGAATCTCTGTGAACAAAACCCGACCGGACATTTATGATGATCCGGAAGGAGCTGTGAACAACGATGGAAACACCGTCGATGTTGAAAAAGAAATGTCGGCGTTGTCAGAGAACGCGATCATGTACAAAGCGGCTCTGCAACTGATCAACAAGAAAATGGCGGCACTGAAGTATGCCGCAACCGAAGGGCGGTAATAGATGGCTGATTTTTTGACGGGGATGAGAATCAGCAGCAGTGGTATGGCGGCGCAAAGAATGCGCATGAATACCATTGCCAGCAATATTGCCAACATTAATACGACCCAGACCCCCGAAGGTGGTCCGTATCGCCGTAAGGACGTGGTTTTCGAGGCGATGCCCGATGCCAAGAACTTTGGCGAGATCATTACATCGACGGATCCGGCAGGAAGCTTCCAGCGGGTCCAGGTCACAGATGTGGTCTCGGATCGCAAGGCGCCGCTGCTCAAGTATGAACCGGACCATCCTGATGCAAATGCAGACGGATACGTGGCTTATCCGAACATCAATTTGATGGAAGAAATGACCAATATGATACAGGCATCGCGTTCCTACGAGGCCAACGTGACAGCGGTTCAGGCGTCGAAGGATATGGCGCTTTCCGCGCTGGAGATAGGCAGGTAATTCCTTCCTAGACCCCGGCAAAAATTAAGGACTTTTTTACGCAAGTTTAATACAATTTTATCAGAGGAGAAGGTGAAGCCATGGAGGGTTTTACTGTATCAAATGCAAACAGGTTTCTCGATAATGGAATCGTCCGTGATTCCAAGTCACTAAGCATCGAGAACACCCCTTCAACGAGTTCGACATCCGGTACGGGCAAGAGCTTCGCCGACACCCTGAAAGACGCCGTAGGCAGCGTGAATGAAATGCAAAAGGCTTCAGATAAAGCCATGCAGAATCTCGCGACTGGCAAAACGGACAACGTGGCCGATGTGATGATCGCCGCGGAAAAAGCAGACATCGCCCTGAAGGTGATGGTGCAAGTGCGCAACAAGATTATTGATGCGTACCAAGAAGTTATGAAGATGCAGGTTTAGTTTTCCTTAGGCTGGAGGGGTTTCCTTGAATAAGATTTTTGGTGGATTGGTTGTCCAGTTTCGCGAGTTCTTCAAAAACCTGGGTCCGACCAAAAGACTTTCAGTAATTGCGGTTACTGTAATTGCGGCGGTGGCACTTTTCACGATGCTGTTTATGGCTTCAGGGAAAGACTATGTGCCATTGTTCACAAACATTCCGACGGAGCAGGTTTCCACAATCGTTGGAAAGCTGAACGAAAAGAATGTGCCGTTCCAGCTGCGTGATGGCGGTAAGACAATCGCCATTCCAAAAGAACTGCTGCACTCAACCCAGATGACATTGATGTCCGAAATCGGTTCCCCGAAAATGGGTTCCATCGGTCTTGAGATCTTTGACAAGCAGGATTTCGGCATGAACTCCTATGCTCAGAAGATCAACTATCAGCGGGCCCTTCAGGGTGAGCTGATGCGTGCGATCAACACGCTGACAGCAGTGAAACAATCCAAAGTGATTCTGGCTTTGCCAAACAAAAAGACCTTCCTTGAAGAGGGCGGTCAGGCGTCAGCGTCTGTCGTGGTGGAATTGCACCAGGGTAAAGAGCTGACTCAGGAACAGGTGCGCGGTATCCGTTACCTTGTGGCGAACTCTGTTGAGGGCATGGACGCGGACAAAGTCACAGTCCTGGATGAGCGTGGTAAAGTTCTGACCCGCGTGGCTGACGGGACAACCGGTGGTTCCAATGAACTGCTGGATCTGAAAGCCAAAATTGAAGGCGACCTGGAAGACCGTATCGAAGACATCCTGACAAAGGTTGTTGGTCATGCCAAGGTTGTGGCGAAAGTGGATGCGACTCTGAATCACCGTGTGATCTCTTCTGTGGAAGAATCCGTGGATCCGGACAAAACAGCCATCCGTTCCCAGCAGTCTGAAGAGGAATCTTTGGACGGCTCCCGCACCAATCCAGCCGGTGTGCCGGGTTCCCGTTCCAATCTGCCGGGGGCAGAGGACCAGGGGACTGTGGGCTTCCGTCAGGATGTTAAAAAAGAAATCAAGACAACGAACTATGACGTGCCAAAAACCGTGCGTAATATCCGTGAATCCGCAGGGAATCTGGAGCGCGTGAGCGTGGCGGTTGTTGTTGACGGCATGATGACGACGACAACCAAAGCCGACGGCACCACCGAGACGACCTGGAAACCGCGCTCGGCTGAAGAGCTGCGCAAGTACGAGGATCTGGTTAAAAATGCGATCGGTTTCAATACCGCCCGTGGCGACAGTGTAAAAATTGAAAATATCCAGTTCCAGCCGGAAGACTTCTCTGAAGCAGAGAAAATCCTGACGACACTGGAAAGAAAAAAGCTGATCCACGCGTTGTTCAAGTGGGCATTGCTGGGCTTCAGCTTGGCGCTGTTCTTCTTCATCGTGGTGCGCCCGTTCATGCAGTGGATCACCGACAGCTTCCAGGATTCTGTTGAGGAAATGCTTCCTCGCACAATCGAAGAGCTGGAAGAACTGCAGTCTGTGGATAACACCCTTCCGGGCATGTCCACTGCGTTGCCGGTCCTTCAGGAATCCATTGATCCTGAGAAGGCCGAATCTGAATTGCTGAAAGATCGTATCCTGTCATCAATGAGTCGTGACGAGGAAAAAGCAGCCAACGCCTTTGGCATGTGGCTGGTTAGGAAGGATGGCTAATGAAACTTCATAAGTCAGATAATATTGAGTATGAAAATCTCAAGGGCTTCGACAAGGCCGCAATCCTGATCAATTACCTTGGCAAGGATGCGGTGAAGGTTTTGCTTCGCCGTATGGACGACTCTGACATCCGCAAGCTGATCAACCAAATGAGCAAATTGCGTGTGGTGCCGGTTCACGTGACCAAACGTGTGCTGGAAGAGTACTACGAAATGATCTCTGAAACTGAAGACTACATTTTCTCTGAAAATATCTCTGCCAAGGACACCATTGTGGACGCCCTGGGTGAGGAAAGAGCCCGTGGCATCCTGGGGGGCTTGAACATCACTTCCGGTGGTTCCCGTTCTTTGGAGTCCCTGGAGATGGTCGACGCAAAATCTTTGGCGACCTTCCTGGTGAATGAGCACCCGCAAACCGTAGCCGTGATCCTGGCGCATCTTGAGCCCGAGAAAAAAGGCGAGGTTCTGAAACGTCTTCCGGAAGCCCTGCAGGCCGAAGTGGTTCTGCGTATGGCGAATCTGGAGCACGTCGATCCTGAATTGATTGCTGAAATTGACCGTGTATTGAAGAACCAGTTGTCCAATACGGCGACGGTCGAGCAGGCGGCATTGGGTGGCGTACATCCGGTGGCGGAAATGCTCAACGTCATGGACAAGAACACGGAAACCGCGATCATGTCCCGCCTGGAGGAAAAAGATCCTCTGCTGGCCGAAGAGATCCGCAAACTGATGTTCGTCTTCGACGACATCGTGAAAATCGACGACCGTGGTATTCAGTCGCTTCTTAAGGAAGTGGCGAACGAAAAGCTTCTGCTGGCGCTCAAAACTTCCAGCGAAGAGATTCGTACGAAGATCTTCAAGAACATCTCTGCCCGTGCGGCCGAGATGCTGCGTGAGGATCTGTCGAACATGGGTCCATCCCGTCTGTCCGACGTCGAGTCGGCTCAGCAGGAGATTGTGAACGTGGCACGCCGTCTGGAAGCCGAAGGAAAAATCCTGATCGCAAGAGGTGGTTCAGAAGATGCAATGGTCTAATCGCGCCTCCAAGTCCGTTCTGTCCAAGGAAGTGGCTGAAAAAACAGTGCTCGAGTTTGTTCCCATGCGTTTCGATCTGGGGACTCCCGAGCAGGCCATGAACTATCTGGCAGAAAAGAGCAAAGGCTCTGACTTCCGCATGAACGATGCCGTGCGTGTGCAGACAGGTATTGATCAGGTGGAAAAAGGCAACGACGAGGAAAAAGTCGAAGTGGCCGCTTTGGAAAAGCTGAAAGAAATCCAGGAAGGCGCCTATCAGGAAGCCTATCGCCTGGGTCTGGAAGAGGGCCGTAAAGAGGCCTTCGAACAGGTGTCTGCGGATATCGCCGAGCGTATGGCCGGTTTGGACACCCTGTTGCTGACCATCAAAGAACTTAAAAAAGAAATGTCCGGATTCAACGAAGCCCATCTGCTGAAACTGATGTTCCAGATGGCCTCCCGTCTGGCCAAAACCGAACTAAACAGCAACAATGACGCGATGGTGGGAATCCTGCGCGACGCGGTTGGTTTGGCTCAGGACGAGGAAGAAATCACCGTTCACGTGTCCCAGGCTCAGTTTGACTTCCTTGAGGAGCTTAAATCCGAGACCGGCCGTGAATTTGAATTCATCAAAAAAATCAAATTTGAACCCAACGCTGAAGTGGCTGACGGCGGTTGCATTGTTGAAACCAACTATGGTGAAGTCGATGCCCGCATTGAACAGCGCGTGGAACAGTTGTGGTCTGTTCTTTCTGAAAACATGCCCAAAGTTAAAGACAGGATTGCCGGTTAATGAGCGAATTTGAACTGAACCTGGATAAGTATTCTGACGTGATCCAGTCTGTCCATTTGACGAAGGACAGCGGTAAAGTCACGGAAGTGAACGGGATGCTTATCAAAGGATATCTGCCGGGCGCAAGCGTTGGCAGTATCGTGTCCATCAATCCCAGCGGGATGGAAAAATCCTTCCTGGCCGAGGTGGTGGGGTTCAAGGACAAGCATGTTCTGATGATGGCTCTGAACGACATGAGAGGCGTGGCCCTGGGATCGAAAATCGTTCTGGCCCGTCAGATCGCCACCGTGCGCGCGGGTGAAGAGCTTTTGGGCCGCGTGGTGGATGGCCTGGGTCGTCCTCTGGATGACAAGGGCGAAGTCGAAAATTTCCGTGAAGTTCCTTTGTACAGTGAAGTTCGCAACCCTCTGGATCGCCGTCCGATCCGTGAGCCTATTGACCTGGGGATTCGTGCCATCAATGGCGCATTAACCGCAGGACTGGGCCAGCGTGTCGCTATTATGGCGGGTTCCGGTGTGGGTAAGTCCGTATTGCTGGGCATGATGGCCCGTAATACGAATGCCGACGTCAACGTGATCGCCATGATCGGTGAACGTGGGCGTGAGGTGCGCGAATTTATCGAGCACGATCTGGGCCCGGAAGGGATGAAAAGATCGGTTGTTGTCTGTGTGACCAGTGACCAAAGCCCGCTGCTGCGTATGCGTGGTGCTTATGTGGCGACGGCTCTGGCTGAGTACTTCTCCTCTCAGGGGAAGAATGTGTTGTTGATGATGGATTCCGTGACTCGTTTTGCGATGGCTCAAAGGGAAATCGGTCTGAGCACCGGTGAACCGCCATCTCAAAAGGGTTACACCCCCAGCGTCTTTGCCACCCTGCCTAAGCTCCTTGAGCGTGCCGGGTCCTTTGAGGGCGAAGGCAGTATCACCGGCTTCTATACGACGCTGGTGGAAGGGGATGATATGAATGATCCGATCGGGGATTCAGTTCGTTCCATCGTGGACGGGCACATCGTTCTAAGCCGCTCTTTGGCTCAGAAGGGTCATTTCCCGGCGATCGATATCATGCAAAGTGCCAGCCGGGTGATGCGGGCGGTGTCTTCGCCGGAGCACTCCAAGCTGGCGCAAAAGCTGCGTGAAACCCTGGCGGTCTATAAAGACGCCGAGGATTTGATTAACATCGGTGCCTACAAGCCGGGATCCAATCCCAAGATTGACCGGGCCGTGAAGGTGATTGATCAGGTGAACGACTTCCTTAAACAAAGAGTCGAGGACCCGACCAACTTCACACAGACCGTGCGCCAGATGCAGCAGATCCTCATTAATGCTTAAGCGGGGGTAGTTCGTGAAATTCAAATTCCCGCTTCAAAAGGTTCTTGAACATCGTAAAATCAAAGAAAATCTGGCGCAAAAGGACTTTCAAGAGGCTGTAAACCTGTTCAATGAAGAACAGGAGCGGCTGAATCAAATGTCGGCGCAGATTCAAAATGCCCATTTGCAGGCAGGTGCTCTTTCCTCCCAAGGCGGGGCCCAAGGTCCAGCTCTTTCCCAGATCCACGAGTTTCTTCAAGGTCAGCAAATCCGCATCCAGAGACAAGTGCAAAAAGTTCAGGAATTCGAGAAATTGGTCGAGGCCAAGAGAGAAATTTTGCGACAAGCCGCTCTGGAATATAAAATTATGGAGAAGATGCGCGAAAACAAGTTCGAAGAATATCGGGCTGAGCGTCTTTCCAATGACCAGAAGGAAATGGATGAACAGTCCATCCTGCGGTTTAAAGCTGTGAAGGAATCATAGGCAGATGAAAAGCGGATACGATCAGTTCTTCAAAAATGCACGCCAGGTTGCCGACCAGAACAACGGAGTGAAGTTTCAGAAAAGAAATCCTTCTCCGAAACTGCATCTGGATCTGGCTTCCGAGGACGTTGAACAGCAGATCCGCCGCCGCATGAAAATGTCTGCACCAAAGAAAAAGAAAAAAGCCCCGGTGCCATGGAAAATGATTGGCGTGTCTTTCTTTGGTTTTATGGTTGCCATCTGGGGATTCCAGAATCACGAAGAAGTTGAAAACATCATCAAACGTGTCGAAGTTCAGATGACTGGCGAAGCGATTGCCCAGCCGTCAGCGGCTCCAGCAGAGCCAACTCCGGCAGAGCCGAAAGCGGAAGCCCCGGTGACGGCGGCGATGAGCGGGGCTGAAATTGATCACCTGCAAAAGCTGAATGAAAGAAACAAAGAGCTTGATGCGCGTGAAGAAGAACTGAACCGCATGGAGACCGAACTTGCCACCCAGAAGGTGGAACTTGAAAAACGCCTGAAAGAGCTGGAAGAGATGCGCAGCAAGATCTCCGGCATTCTGGAAGACCGGGTCAAGGCGGACGACGAAAAAGTCGATACTTTGGTACAGATGTACACCAATATGAAGCCACCCCAGGCGGCCAAAGTCTTTGAGACGATGGACGAGGATTTGGCAATTGAAATACTTGGTCGTATGAAAAAGAAGAATGCTGCTGATATTATGAATTTGTTGAAGCCTGAAAAAGCTCAGATTTTGTCTGAGATGTTTGCGGGCTACAAGCGTCGTGCTCCAGCGAGCGCGAAGTAAGACAGTAACGACAGTTTTTTCCAGGGAAGGAGGAAGGTTTGTTACAAAGTATCGTACCCCCCATGGTGGGTGCGACCGAGATGAAGTCACCACCTGACAGAGGGGTGGAGAAAGACTTCAAGGGAACCGGATCCGGCTCATCCTTCGGCAAAGCTCTCGAGGAGAAAATAACCTCGAAAGACCCGAAAGAAACGAAAGAGCCACCGCAACGGGACATGAAGGCGAAGAATGAAAAGCCTGAAAAGACCGAAGCGAAAAAGGGGAAGGAACCCGAGGTCAGCCAAAACGATGGGAAAACAGAACGAAAGGGAACGGTTCGACAGCAAAAAATAAAAGAATTCATGGACTCCTTCGAGAGTGAATTCGAAATATCCCCCACGCGACTCGTGGAGGCGATGTCCCAGCTGGACGACACCCAACTAGTACAATCCCCGGAAGAGACGGCACAAGCCGTGATCTCTCAATTGGGACTCAGTGATGAGGACGCAGACAAAGCGCAGGCGATGTATGCGGGCTTGTTGCTGCAGTTGCAGCAGACTCCTGCGCCGGCGAAGGCTCCGGAATTTGCTGTGGGTGCTGGCGTGGTGACTCAGGCCGGTGTGCAGCTGCGTGCTGAACAGGCGCAGGCAAAGCAGAACATGCTGGGTAATACCGTCGACCGTTTAAATCAAAAATTCTGGACAGACGCGCAGGCAAAACCATTGCCTTCAGCGGCGTTGGGGCAGCTTGATGCTGCGGCCATGCAGAACATGGATCTGGATGAGGCGTCTTTTGCGGATATTCCGAAACAGGAAATCCCGATGGAGATGCCACTTCCGGAAATGCCTCAGCAGCAGGCGCCAAAGCTTCCTGAACTTCCACCGCATCTGCAGGGTCAGATGAAGGACACCATGTCGCCGGCGTTGCTGGCGGCCTTGGCGGCAAAGAAAGCGACTGAGGCACAGGCTGCCCAGGGAACTGGTGTTGCGGCTGAAGCGGCGGTCTCAGAACAGGGCGCGGAATTGATGGCAGAGTTTACTCAGGCGGTTAAAACGCCGGAGGCTCCGAAGATTCCGACGGCTCAGGCTTTGAATCCGCTGGAAGTGCAGGCCAAGCTTTCCCAGGAATTCATGCGCAATGAATCCCAGGGTGGCAATCTGATGCAACAGGGCAATGACTTCATGAAAGGCATGAGCGCCGAAAAGGAGATGGGTGAAAAATCCACTCTGACATCCGGCGAATTCAAGCAGGGCTTGGAAGGCCTTCATGGTGTTCACGGCGCTCCGATCAAGGGTGAATCCCTGAAGATGGATGCGGCTTTGCCACTGGCAGGGACGGCACCACAGGCTCCGGTTGATGCCAAGGAAAACGAGGCGGCCGTGAAGCAGCTGATGAATCAGGCCCAGTACCTGATCAAACGCGGTGGCGGCGAAATGAAGGTTCAGATGACCCCGGAGGGTATGGGAACCATTCACCTGAAAGTCATGCTTCAGGACGGTAAAGTGAACATGCAGATGTCAGCAGATACTCAGGAGGCTAAAAAAGCCATCGAGTCCAGTCTAGCTGAACTGAAAACCAGTCTTGCTGCTCACAAATTGTCCATGGAGAATGTAAAGGTGGATGTGGTGAACTCGACATCCGCGGATACGGCAATGCAAAACCAGACCAACATGAACGGCAATCAGCAAAGAGACCAGACGCGCCAGTTCTGGAACCAGTTCAACGAGAACTTCGGTTCCCAGGGCCGCAAGGAATCTTTCGCAGACATGCCTTCACTGAAAGGTTATGGCAGTCGCCGTGATCCACTTCAGCCGATCGAGACACAAAGCGTGTCCCGCAAAGTTGAAGGCCGTGGCAGTGGACTGAATCTTGTAGCGTAACGGCTATGCCGGCAGAGCTGAAGGCCCGGCAGGGCCGTAAGCTGAAGCAGCTTTAAAAGGAGTTAAGCATGACAATGGTGAACGCGAAACTTGGAGTGAATGCATTCGGAGCGACTCAGACAAAACCTGAGACCGCCGGAGCGTCCAACATGAGCGTGGCAGACAGAGAAAAGCTGGGCGGTGAAAACGTCGGCGAAGTTCTGAATAAAATTGTCGATGCCAACTGGACAGATCCCTCCAAGAAAGTTCGCGCGGTCGGTAATCCAAGCCTGGACAAGGATGCCTTCTTCAAGCTGATGCTGACACAGATGAAAAATCAGGATCCGACGAATCCACTGAAGAGCCATGAGATGGCGGCACAGTTGGCAAGCTTCTCCTCTCTGGAGCAGATGCAGAACATGAACAAGTCACTTGATGAAATGAAGAACGGTCAGAAGCCTTCGGAAAACTTCCAGGCACTGAATCTGATCGGTAAAGCAGTCGCAGGTGATTCTTCGAAAGTGGTGCGCGGCACGAATGACAGAGAGCATGATTTCAAATTCACTCTGCCAATGGCTGCAAGCGAAGTGTCGGTGAAAGTTCGTGATGCCGAAGGGAATGTCGTGCGCACGTACAATCTGAAGTCACTGAAAGCGGGCGAAAACAAACTGACCTGGAATGGTGAAGACGAAAAAGCAATGAAGGCTTTGCCTGGTGAATATCAATTCATCGCAGAAGCCAAAACTGCTGACGGTAAGAAGATGGGAATCAAAACAGACTTCGACGGAATGATCACTGGCGTGAGCTATTCCAATGAAGGCCCTGTGCTTCACGTGGGAAATCAGGCGATTCGTTTCTCTGATGTGAAGAAGATTACAGACCCACGTCTTATGACCACCGACCAGAAAGTAAATGATGTAACAAACCTAGACTTGAAGAAAGATGATGCTAAAGGACAAACTATGAAAGAGGGGAATGCAGAGTTACAAAACTCTTCCATGAATCCTGCTCCTGTAGCAAAATCTAACATCATGAACAATGTGGGCTTGTCCCGCGACATGATGGAAAAGATCGCGAAGGAGACAGCGAAGTAATGGTCGATTTAAAGAAGATACAAACTCTTGATCAACTCATCCCGCAGCAGCCGGCCAAGGTTAAACAACCTCAGCTGGATGGTACGGGACCTTCCTTCAAGGACACGCTGGATCAGCTCGGAGGCCTGAAGCCTCAGAACCTGGGACAGATGAATCCTGCAGGCCCGGTGAAGGGCGCGGAAGGGGTTAAGTTTTCGAATCATGCGATTGAGCGTATGAGAACCCGGGGAATAAATTATTCTCCAGAGGACATCTCAAAACTTTCAGACGCGGTTTCGAGAGCGGCGGCAAAAGGTTCCAAGGATTCATTGATTTTGATGAATGACTCGGCACTGATTGTCAGCGTGAAGAACAACACGGTTGTCACGGTGATGGACAAGAATGCGCTCAAAGAGAACGTGTTCACCAACATCGACTCAACAGTGGTTCTTTAATCTGTGAAGCTGTCCCGAAGAGACAGATAAGCAGCTGGATTTAAAAACTAAATATTAGGGCTGGTCCTCGTAGAGGAGGCCCTCCAAACGGCGGAATTCGACTAATTCTGCCAACGACATGGAGGTCACATGGGTATTCTTTCTTCATTGTACACTGGTGTATCCGGTATGACAGCACAGGGCGAGGCTCTGGGTGTTATCGGGGACAATATCGCCAATGCGAACACTATCGGTTTCAAAGCAAGCCGTGCAGAGTTCCAGGACATCATCTCCAAAAATCTAAAAGGTATTGTGGGTGGTAACCAAATTGGTCGCGGTGTGAAGATCGGTGCCGTAAATCCAATTCTTTCCCAGGGTAACATCGACGCCACTGAAAAAGTGACGGACCTTGCTATCTCCGGTGACGGTTACTTTAAAGTTAAAGGTTCTGACGGTGAATCCTTCACTCGTGACGGTTCCTTCCACTTTGACCGTGAAGGTTACCTGGTAACCAACGACAATCAAAAAGTTCAGGGCTTCTCCACAGACGAAAAGGGCAATATCGTTAACAAAATGACGGATATTAAGTTCCCTCGCGCTCTGATCCCGGCTAAAGCCACCAAAGAACTGAAACTGGATCTGAACCTTGACTCCCGTATGGAGCCAACGAAGAAATTCGATATCAACGATCCTTACTCCACCTCTCACTACTCCACTGGTGTTGAGATGTATGACTCTCAGGGTAACAAACACCTTGTCAGCTTCTTCTTCAACAAAGTTAACGACCGTGAGTGGGAATTCAAAGGTTTGGTTGACGGTAAAGAGATTTCTGGTGGCGAAGAAGGCAAAATGTCTGAAGTTGCTGCTGGTAAATTGATGTTCACCGTTGACGGTAAACTTGATTCTCAGGAAACAACTTCCACGAACTTCAACTTCAAAGGCGGTGCTTTGCAGGACCAGCAGGTGAAGCTGAACTTCGGTGATGCGATCAAGGATGGCGGTAAAGGTTTGGACGGTACTAAACAGTACGGTAAAAACTCTGACCTGATCTCCTGGCACCAGGATGGCGCGGCTGCGGGTACAATCACTGGCTTGTCCTTCAATGACGAAGGTACTTTGACTGCTGTGTACTCCAACGGTCAGGCCAATGACCTTGCCCAAATTGCTTTGGCTAAGTTCGAAAACCCGGAAGCTCTGTTCAAAGTTGGTAACAACCGTTTGAAAGAATCCAGAGACTCCGGTACTGCTTCCGTAGGTGCTCCAGGCGCTGCCGGCCGCGGTAAATTGTTCGCGAAATCTTTGGAAAGATCCACAGTGGATCTGGCTACAGAGTTCGTAAACATGATCCAGAATCAGCGTGGTTTCCAGGCCAATGCCAAAACCATCACGACGACGGACGAACTTCTGAACGAAGTTATTCAGTTGAAACGTTAATTCCCGCTAGTCTAAATCTACCATGACCATGTCGACAGGCTCCCTGACCAGGAGCCTGTTTTTTTTCGTTTGGCAATAGTGAATACCACGTTGTTTAGTTTCATCTTTGCAATCTCACCTCTGTGACCAATTAAATCTATGTAATAATGGCTATTTAGGGCTCCAATATGAAATTTGCTACTTTTGTTTAGAAACAAATCTGCTATAAATTGCATATAGATTTTACGAACCAGTAACAAAGGTGACTCTCGATGAGATGCTTAGTAGTCGAAGATGATAACGAGATCGCAACAATAGTGAAACAGGGCCTGGGTGAACTTGAAGGTGAAGTCGATGTTGAATCCAACGGACGCCGCGCCTTTGAAAAAGCACAGACTAATCATTACGATATTATCGTTTTGGATTTGATGCTTCCTGAAATGGACGGTTACACTTTCGCAAAGTCTTTGCGCGAAAAAGAAATCAACACACCAATTTTGATCCTGAGTGCTTTGCGCGAACTGGATGATCGCCTGAAGGGTCTAAGTATGGGTGGCGATGACTACCTGACCAAACCTTTCGCAATGGCTGAACTTCAGATCCGTGTTAAGAACTTGTTGAAGCGCTCTCAGAAGGCATCCGAAGTGACTCAACTGGTATTCCAGGACCTGAAGCTGAATCGTTTGAATCGTGATGTGGTTCGCGCCGGTAGAAAACTCGACCTTCAGGAAAGAGAATTTGTTCTTCTTGACCTGTTCATGAGTAATCCAAATAAAATCATTGGTAAGCAGACGATTCTTAAGGAAGTCTGGAACTATGATTTTGACCCTCAAACGAACGTGGTGGACGTACTTGTATGCCGACTCAGAAACAAGCTGGAAAAAGATTTCCCTACACGCCTTATCTACACGGTTAGAGGCGTAGGATATGTCCTCAAGTCGTCTTAAACCGACACTCTTCCGAATCAGCACCAAGCTGACGCTTGCGTATTCTTTGGTGCTGATTCTAAGTTCCACAGTCATCTTTAGTTTCCTTTATTTTCAGATCAGTCACGGCCTGCAAGAACAGGAACGTGGCGTGCTTTCTTCCAAGCTGGAAGAATACCGCAATCGCATTGAGGTGCGGGGTCTGGGGGAATTCAATGACTACTTCCTTTATATTCCAAATTATGACCGCGACGCTGCGTTGCTGGTCAGTGTTTTCAGTCCCAAAGGGGAAATGACCTTCCATCACGAGCCGTTCCCAAGCTTCAAATTGAACATGGAAAAGCTCAAAGAAGAGATGAATCGCCATCGCGGTCAGATCTTTGAATTTGCCATGCGCGAAATGCACGGGGGCGACACGGTCATCATTCTGGGTTCGACCCTGAAAGATGGCAGCCGGCTGGTCGTGGGTAAAAGCACCGAAAGCCTGAGTCTGCAGCTGCGCAACTTGCAAAAGATATTCTGGTGGCTACTCCTTCCCGTGGCTTTGATCGGCTTCCTGGGGGGCTTGTTCCTGTCCAACAGAACGCTCAGCCCGGTGCGGGAGTTGATCACCTCAATGAAAAAGATCGAAGGCGGTTCCCTGTCCACACGTGTTCCGATCGGGGGCAGTGATGACGAGCTGGAGGAACTAAAGGTTCTGTTCAATAAGATGCTCGATAAAATCGAAAATCTGGTGAATGGCCTGAAAGAGGCCTTTGATCACCTGGCGCACGATATTCGGACTCCGGTGACTCGTTTGCGCGGGCGCGCTGAGCTGGCTTTGACAAGCGAAGGGGATGTTGAGTCCTATCGTGAGGCTTTGCAGAGCTGCTTTGAAAACTCGGACAAGATTCTGAATTTCCTGCAGGTGCTGACGGATATCACCGAAGCAGAAAACCGCAGCAAGAAGCTGAAGATTGAAAAGAAATTCATCAGTGACCTGGTGAAAGAAATCATGAGTCTTTATGAAATGGCTTTTGAAGAAAAAGACATCAAAGTCATTCAAAAGCTAGACAGTCATGACTGGGCCATGGTCGATGCGAAACTTATCAGTCGCGTGATTGCCAATCTTCTGGATAATGCGCACAAGTACACACCACCAGGTGGTGAAGTGACGATTGAAACCATCAATCATACTGAAAACGTCATCATTCGCGTGACGGATTCGGGCCCGGGTATTTCAGCGGATGAGCACGGCATGATCTGGCAGAAGCTTTATCGCAGTGACAAGAGTCGCTCTGAATACGGCATGGGTTTGGGATTGACGTTTGTAAAAGCGGTCGTCGAAGCGCATGACGGTAAAGTTTCTGTGCGCAGCCCAGTGAAAGACGGTCGTGGTACGGAGTTCGAAGTTCTTCTGCAGAAGATGTCGTGACCTAGGTCGCGGTGTCCGGTGTTCCGCTAAATCTTGTGGCGGGGTTACACGGGCGTCGGCCATAATGATTTCATCACATGAAAAAAATCATCGTAGCATGTCTTCTTGGAATTTCGGTCTTGTCTTTCATTGTGGCAAAGCAGTTTCTGTTCAAGGCCGAAGTAAATAATGAAAATCTCGGCCCGACGCTGGCAGAAGTTCGTAATGTAAAAAACGAACTGCGCTATAAGCATTCAACGGGATTCTTCTGGGCTGACGCCGCCCAATCTCAAAAACTTTATAATGGATCTGAAGTATTCACGGGCCCTTCTTCGGAGGCCCTGCTGGAAATGCGCAACAAGGATGTCATTCACGTTCCGGCGGAAACTCTTTTGCGTATCACTGAAAATGCACAGGCCGGGACACTGGCTTTGAATCTTGAGCGCGGAAGCCTGCAAGTCGAGGGAAAAGGGCAGGGAAAATCTTTAAGTGTGCGGGTTGGAAATTCTGATCTGGTTCTGAAAGCCGATGCACCCTTTGGACTTTTCGCCAAAAAGGATGCTTCTGGCCATCTGACCCTTTCAATGGCTTCAGGTACTGTGACTTTGGAAAACGGAAATCAGAAGAAGACCCTGGGGGCCGGAGAAGCCCTGAACATTGCTGATCCTGCCGCGGCGACCGAAGAAGGCAAAGAGGCTGATAAAGACAGCATACAGGGGGCTGTAGGCGGGGGGGGCTCCGGAACCTCCGAAGTTTCTGCCGGTGGCGGCGGCGATATAAAGATCGCACCTGAATCTGAAGTTAAGAAGGTCCCAGCCGCGTTGACGATGACAGCGGTGGAAAAAGAAAAGCTGGTTCTGATCGAACCTGCTCCGAAAAAGGTCCTTTATGGCCAGGGACTTGAGTTCTTCCGCTGGAAGGGTGCTGAAGGAAAGAAGCTGACTTTGCAGACCAGCCGGACGGCGGACTTCCTGACTGAAACCCGCTCCGAGGATGTTTCTGAAATGAAAGAGGCGGTGATTCCCAAGGATCTGGGGACCGGCGAATACTATTGGCGTCTGGTGGAAAACTCAGACGGCATTCCGCACTTTTCCGAGACACGCACCTTCCGTATTGAGCGTCTGGGAACTGCCCAAATCGGTCAGCCTTCTTTGACGTTCAAAGAGCGTGGAAAATGGACACTGAATGTTCCGGTCAAAGATGCAAAGCCCGGTGAAAAGTTCCATATGCAGGTCGGAAAGAACAAGGGCTTTGAAGATATCTTTGATGAATACGAGGGTGCAATGCCTTTGAGAAGCTTCCTGGATATGTCGGGTGAATACAACATCCGCGTGCGCAAGGCATATGGGAACAGTCTTTACTCTGATTGGTCGGATCCGGCGAAAGTGATCGTGCGCCCACCGTTGTCTGCGCCACTGCTGTCGAAAACTGAGGAAAAGATCGGAGCCACAGGGCTTTCCGAGATGACTTTGTCCTGGAGTCCCGTTCCCTACGCCGTCGACTATCTGGTGCAGATTGCTGATGGCCCGAAGTTCAGTAAGATTCTGAAAAACGTGGTCGTTGAAAAAGCGCCTTATGAACTGAAGCACAATGAAAATGTTCCTGGTTACATGCGTCTTTTGGCCCGGTCGGTGGAGGGTGAGTATTCCCCGCCGTCCGAAGTCTATCAGGTCAAAGGTGTGATTAAGGGCCCGGCCATCGAGAAAAAGGAAGTTTTGCCTCCGGTCTTTGAACAAGCGGATTCAACACCGCAGTTCCACCTTGTGTGGACTCATCGTGAAGCGGCAAAGAGGTACCGTGTTGAACTGAGCCGCGATCCGAAGATGGCTGGCTCCCAAATGCTGGACACCGAGAACGTTGAATTCTTCCATTCTGTGTCGGAAGAAGGCTGGTACTATTTCCGCGTCTGGCCGGTTGTGGATGAAAGCAGGTTGTTTGGTTTGCCAACCCCTATTCTGGCGGTCTCCTATGGTAAACCCGGTCCACTGATTACACCGAAAACCATGACACCCAAGAAAAACGAAGTATTCCTGGTTCCTCGCGGTGTTCCGGTATCGATCAAGTTCACCTGGTCAGAGTCACCGGAAAATGAATGGTACGTCCTGCAGATGTCCCAGGATCAGAATTTCGCAAAGAATACAGAAATTAAAGTCGAAGCCCAGGAATACATTCTGAAAAAGCCGATGAAAAACGGTCAGTGGTACTATCGCGTTCGTGGCAGAAACAAATACCAGGCATCGGCTTGGAGTGACACTGGGGTGTTCTATTTTGGCGTCTCTCAATAAGGCTTTTGGATTTTTTGTTGCTGCATTGATGTTAGGTGTTCCTGCGGGGGCGCAGCAGACCCTGAATAAGGCGCGCGTTGAAGTCGTGCCGTTTTCTTCATTGCAAAAGAATATCCATCCCTTTCAGACGGATTGCCGCAATATTCTGCGCGAGCCTCGGGTTGAATGGGAGCAGTTCGAGATTGTGAAATTTCCCGAACAAAGCACGCTGCAGCTGAAGATTTCCGGTGAACTGAAAGAAAATCTGGATATTCGTTTCTGGAGCCGCAGAATTTTACTGTATGACAAGGATAAAAAGGCCCTGAAGCCCGTCATCCTGCCACTGGTGAATCTGCCGCTGAAGGCGGAAACCGGAAAATTTCTGATCTCTTTGAATATTCCTGAAAACGCCAACTTTATTTCAGTGCCACTGGAGCTGTTTGGGGATGAAAGTTTCCGTTATCTTTTCCACGTGCGCGGGGTGAATCAGGAAATGAAGGTGCAGGCTATGCCCGTACTGGACAAGGTTGGAAAAGATTTTTGTTCCCGTGACGTGATGTGGGTGGGGACCGGTTTGATGGGGGCTGCTCAGAAGCAGGACACCAGCCCGATTGTGACCACCTTGGACTTGCAGTCCTTCACCTTCGACACGCTTTCATTTGCACGCCGCTGGAACTGGAAAGTGGATCGCACGATTCGCACCAGTGCTTACACCAGCACCTTCCAGTTTAATAATTTCCTGGATGTGTCCGGCAGTCAGCGCCTGTTTGATATCAAGGGAGAGGTGGCCTTCACCAAACGTCATTGGACCTATCGCAATGCTCTTTTCAAAGTTCAATACGGTTATCTGGCGGGTGGTGATTTTGAAAGACGCCCTTATGCCTATGTTGCCAGTGCAAACTCCGGTGGGATCAGTACCGGCCAGCATATCAGCGCGACGGCGGGTGGATTTGCCGAACTTTTTTCCCACGACAAGAAATGGTACACGGATGTTTCTTTAAGATTGCATCCGTTCTATTTTGGCTTGGATCACACTTACAGTGGTATTGGAATTTCGGGTGAACTTGGTTTTGCCCATCCGCTTAGTTATGAACGAAGCATCGGCGTTTATACTTATGGGACCATGTTTCAGGGGAAACATGCGGGTTCCGATTCCAAAGACAATTCAGATGTCTTTATCTTCGAAACCCATCTTGAGTTCAGGTACGGCTGGTTATTTTAGAACGTAGGATGGCGTTCTGTGCATGAAGGTGTCGTGAGCTTCGCCATAGTTGCTGACGCCCCAGCATTTCAGGTCGCCCAGTGTGGTGATGGCACAAATGTGCAGTGGTGTCGTATCCACTAAATTCATCCCCATACTGATGGATTTGGCCAGGCCAAACCCAAAGGCATAACTGGCAGTGGGTATGCTGACGATTTGATAGGTGGAGCTGACAGCACCGCTATTGTCAGTGCCCCAGCACTTGACCGTTTGGCCGGTCATGGTGGCACATCCACCAAAGGATCCAAGAGAAATATCCGTGGCCCCAGCCAGCTGTGGAGCAGCAAGGGGAGTGGTCGTTATAGTTCCCGTAGCCACAGTGGTCAGCGGGATAGAGGCCGCAGCAGAGCGCCGACCCCAGCATTTGGTGACACCATCATGGATGTAGCAGGCGCCTTCGTTGCCCATTGAAATTTTGATTTCTTTGGTTGTCGTAATTGTATCGATCAGCATCGGCACGTGCGTGGCGTTTCCAATGGCAACACCAGCGCCGATAATTCCGTTGGCATTGTAGCCCCAGCAATAGATCTCTTTTGTCGTAGCGTTGGCTTTGACAGCGCATGTATTGCTGATGCCAGTGTAAATGCTTTCCACTCCGGACGTCAAATTTGGGACGGCCGTGGGATAGGCGTAGGAAACATTGATATTTGCATGTCCCGATTCTCCTCCACCGTTGTTTCCCCAGCACAAAACGCCACCAGATGAGGTGACGGCGCAGCTGTGATTGTACCCTGATGAAATGTCCTTGATATTGCCGGGAAGACCCGCGGTGGCATTGGGATAGGTCGTTGGAATTTGATAAGGCGTCAGAACTCTTTCGCCCGTGGTTGTGTTGTTTCCGATTTGTCCGGCGCTGTTCAAACCCCAGCAATAAACTGCGCCGACCTCGCTCAACGCGCAGTAGTGCTGAAATCTGCCAGTGATTTTTTTAATGTTGGTGATCGGAAGGTTGAATTGAGGACGCGTAAAGCTGTTTCTGTTGTTGGTCCCCAGCTGACCTTCCTCATTTTGTCCCCAGCAGGTGACTGTTTTGTTAGAGCGAAGTGCACACGTCGAAGCGAGTCCGGCGACGACTTGCAAGTAAGTGTCAGATGATTGTCCTGGGCTAAATGCTGCAGCAAGGTAAGCATCCCCCCAGAAACCATTGCCAATTTCTCCGAAGCGGTTAAAGCCCCAGCACTTGATTCTGGTTGATGCTGTGATCGCGCAGCTGGCAATCTCACCCAACTGGAAGTCGGTGATGGTTTCGCCGAAGTTGTCCATTCTCTGTGGCACATAGCTTTCAGTAAGCTCGTACTGGTTGGTTGCTGATGGCAGACCGACACCCCAACAATAGAGGTTGTCATCCACACCCAGTGCGCAGGAGCTGTCTGTGGCGACTTTAACTTTTTTCGCTTTTACGGGCATGGCGACTTGGTTAGAGCTCTGCCAGGACACTGATCCTGATGAAGCTCCACGTCGCGAGCGATAGTTACTGCCCCAGCACCAAACATCACCAGACTCCGTCAATCCACAACCATGGCGAACATCCGCAAGGGTGCTGCCATTGACAGAAATGGTCTGGATGTCATTGGGAAGTCCGGTGATAGTGATTGGAACGGGCGTGGCTGTTGCACCCGTTCCCATTTTTCCCCAGCATTTGACGGATCGGATTCCGGTGACCTCATCGATGGCGCAGGCCATTTTGGTCCCCGCCGCAAGGTCTATGGCTTTGGTGATGTATCCATATAAGGTCGGAGTCGAATAAACCGGAGTCGTCGTGGCCTGGCCAACAGTGGCATCGGCGTTGTTACCCCAGCAGCGCACTTCGTCGTTGGAGGTGATCATACAGGTGAATCCCATACCTACAGTGACTTTTTTAACGTTGGTATAGCCAGCAAGCTTTTGAGGGGTGGCAGTGGCAGTGGTGGTACCATTTCCCAGCTGGCGCGTGGCGTTTTCGCCGAAGCAGTAAACATCGCCAGCAGTATCGATATAACAGTTGTGCTCGGCGTATCCGGTTGCGATGTCCCGAATACTGCTGGCGCCTGGAACCTCGGTTGCGAAGTACTTCGCGGTGACTTGCCCTGTACGAACAGGATAAGCACCCCAGCAATCCAGCTTTCCATCCAGTCGTAAGGCGCAGGAATGGCCTTTCGCGGCGCCTGCCAGGGCTTTGTATCCGGTGGCGTGCACTCGGGTGCTAGTGTCTGGCATAGTGTTGATAATATTCACAGCAATTTTGGGAAGTGCCGAGGCGGCATTGGTCGTTCCCGTGATGCTGATGTCAAAGGATTTGGTAGGGGCCGCGGTCACCTTGGTCATGATTGAGTAAAAAACTTTGGCGGTAACGGCACCGGCAGGAATTGAAACTTCCGTCGCAATAATATCCGGGAAGTAGTAATCAATACCGGCAAGTGCGGTTCCAGGAATGGACTTCAGAAGCACTGTCGTTGCTACGGGGCTTGTGCGGGACAGATTCAGCTCCACATTTCCCATGGTCTGTTCCTGATTGAAGTTGCCTAAAGTAGAAAGCGTAACCACCGGACCTGCAATGAACGCTGGAGAAGTTTTTTCGGCACTGACGTTACCCACTTTATCGGTGGCGCGAACCATGTAGTAATAGGAGTCGGCCTCTGTGTCCGGCAGGCTCAGATCATCAAAGTACAATTGATCTTTGGGTTTTACGGTCCAGTCTTTGATGACTGCGTTGCCGGCAGTCTTCACCAGCTTGATTTCATACTTGTCGATACCGGACAGATTATCGGTCGTGGCCGGCGCATTCAGGCGTGGCGATACAGTCAATAGCGAGCGGGTGGAGACCAGAGTTTGTGTGTCAGAAACGATCGGTCCCGACTTATCCAGAATGATTTTGGCTTTTGTGCAGTCGCTATAGAAGCCGTCTTTGTTGCGAACCTTCACGGAGATAATATGTTCACCTTCCACGTTGGGAAGCAGGGCCGTTTTTTCAGATGTGTAGGGTTCCCACATCTCGGAGCAAAGACTGCCAACGACAAAACTCAGTTCAGAAATTTCAGAAGTTGAAATGATTTTGACCGGAACGCTGGTTTGTCCTGTGTAGGAAATGTTGTCGTTGACCTTCAAAGTGATGCTGGGGGTGTTCTCGCTTGAGAAAATGAGTGAAAGATCATTCTTGGTGGTGCAAGAACTGAGAAGCAATAAACCAAACACGAGGTATAAGAACGTTCTAGTCATGCTGTTCTGGTCGGATATTTGGAAGCAATTATAAAGACTTAGGCAGGTTCAATCTCAGTCTGAAACGACATGAATGTTCCAGAGAAAGTGTCCGCGGAATACTTTGCAATGCCATGGTCTTGAAATAGTAAGGGACGTAAAGGCCCCCATAGGAAATAGCTAGACTCCGAGATAGCTTTTACGGACTTCGTCGTTGTTCAGAAGACTCTGGGCAGAGTCCTGCATCACAATGCGACCGCACTCTAGCACATAGGCACGATGGGAAATCTTCAGCGCCATGCGCGCATTTTGTTCAACCAGAAGGACGGTCATGCCCTCTTCCTGATTCAGCTTTTTTACGATTTCAAAAATCTGCGCCACAATCAGCGGAGCCAGCCCCAAAGACGGCTCATCCAAAAGCAGCAAACGGGGCTTTGCCATCAGTGCGCGGCTGATAGCCAGCATCTGCTGCTCACCACCGGAAAGAGTTCCGGCCATCTGGGAAATACGCTCTTTCATTCGTGGGAACAGAGTCAGGCACATTTGCAGGTCTTGTTTGATTTTGGCTTTGTCTGAACGGGAATAAGCTCCCATTTCGAGGTTTTCAAGCACACTCATTTGCGGGAAGACACCACGGCCTTCCGGAGATTGAGCAATGCCCAGGCCCACGCGCTTGAAGGTGGAAACTTTATTCAAGTCCTCACCGCGAAACCGGATATTGCCCTGGCTGGGAACAATACCTGAAATCGCACGCAGGGTGGTGGTTTTACCCGCACCGTTGGCGCCGATCAGCGACACCACTTCACCTTCGTTGACGGTGAAGTTAATGCCTTTTAAAGCGTGAATGGAGCCGTAATAAACATCCAGATTTTCGACGGTCAGCAATGGATTCATTCGGCCTCCTCGACGCCCAGATAGGCTTCGATCACTCTTTGGGAGCTTTGCACTTTTTGCGGTGCTCCTTCTTCGATCTTCACGCCGTGATCCAGAACGATGATGTTTTCGCAGATCCCCATGACCAGCTTCATGTCGTGCTCAATCAAAAGCACGGTCAGTTTGAAATCTTCGCGGATCTTCGCGATGGTTTCCATCAGATGGTGGGTTTCTGAATGGTTCATACCGGCCGCCGGTTCATCCAGCAGAATGATTTTCGGATCCGTCGCCAGAGCGCGAACGATTTCAAGCTTGCGCTGTTCACCGTACGGCAGGGATGTGGCTGGTTTGTGGGCTTTGTCCTGCAGTTTGAAAATCTTTAGCAGATCGATGGCCTTTTCCTGCAGACGTTGTTCGTCCACACGGAAAGAATCGGTCTGAAACAGGGTATCGAACAAACCATAGCGAACATGCTGGTGCCCCGCAATCAGAACGTTGTCCAGAACCGTGAGGTTTTTAAACAGGCGGATGTTCTGGAATGTGCGCGTGACTCCGCGGTGGGAAATTTCATACGGGGCCAGGCCCTTCAGGCTTTGACCTTCCATGGTGACTTCGCCGGAAGTGGGCTGATAAACCCCGGTCAGCATATTAAACACGGTGGTTTTGCCGGCGCCATTCGGACCGATCAAGCCGGCCAGCTGGCCTTTTTTGATTTGGAATTCCAAAGAGTCGACGGCCTTCAATCCGCCAAACTGCATGGTGATCTTGCGGGCCTCAAGCAGAACGTCGGACATATTTTCTCCAAACATCGCTGAATTCCATATCCCCGAACAAACCTTTTGGTCGAAGAATCATCATAAGAATCAAAGCCAGGGAATAAATCACCATACGCAGATCGACACCCGTCAGTTCCTGCAGCGGACGCAAAGCTTCTGGCAAAACGGTGATGATGATGGCGGCCACGATCGATCCGGTCATGGACCCCATGCCCCCCAGAACAACCATGATCACCGCGTTTACACTTTGCAGGAAGGTGAAAGAGGACGGATTGATGAAATTAGTAAAGTGCGCAAACAAAGCCCCGGCAACACCGGCAAAGAAACTGGAAAGTACAAAAGCTTTTACTTTCATGCGGGTGGTGTTGATGCCCATGGCTTCGGCGGCGATTTCGTCTTCACGAACGCTCAGGAATCCGCGACCGTGACTGGAATGCATGACCCTCCAGATGGTGAAGAAGCAAATCACCAGCCACACGGAAGCAAACATAAAGGCAAACGGGAAAGAGCCAAAGCTTGGAATGCCGGAAAGACCGCGCGGTCCGCCCAGGAAGTCCATGTTCAATAGTGCCACGCGGATGATTTCACCAAAACCCAAAGTGACGATGGCCAGGTAGTCACCTTTTAAGCGCAAAGATGGCAGACCCACCAGGAATCCCGCCACCGCGGCGGCAAGACCCGCACCGATCACAAAGACAAAGGATTGAACCAACTGCATGGATTCAGGCAAAAAGCCCCACTTGGTGGAAGCGTATGCCGAGAAATATGCACCGATGGCCATAAAGCCAGCGTGTCCCAGAGAAAACTGTCCGGTATACCCATTGACCAGATTCAAGCTCATGGAAAGCAGACAGTTCACGGTGGCAAAAAGAAGGATCAGTTTGATGTAAGCATTAACGCCAAAATCCAATCCGATTCCCAGAACAGCAAGGCAGATCAGGGTGAGTGCCGGGTTTTTAAAGGCTTTCATCAGACCTTCTCCACAGAGTATTTACCCAGCAGGCCTGCCGGCTTAAAGATCAGGATAACAATCAAAATTCCGAAAGCCAAAGCATCACGATAGGTGCTGGACAGATAGGCCACGACCATTTCTTCAGAAAGGCCCATGATCATCGCACCCAGAACCGCACCGCCGACGTTGCCGATACCACCCAGAACTGCGGCGACAAAAGCCTTCATTCCGATCATCATGCCCATCAAGGGATCAATTTTAGGATACTTCATGCCGACCAGCACGCTGCCGATACCAGCCAAAGAAGAGCCGACGATAAATGTGAAAGCGATGATGCGGTCCGGGTTCACTCCCATCAGGCTGGCCACCATCGGGTTGGCGCTCACCGCACGCATGGCGCGGCCCATTTTGGTTTTGAACAGCAGGAACTGCAGTCCCAGCATGGCAACAATGCCCACACCCAGAACTGTCACATCAAATGAGCGGACTTCAACGATGCCGATAGAGAAGATCACAAAGTCTTTCATGACTTCAGGAAAGACTTTGGGATCGGCTCCGAAAACCACCTGACCGGAATATTGCAAAAACAAGCTGACACCAATGGCGGTGATCAGAACATTCAGTTTTGGGGAGTTTCTTAAAGGGCGATATGCCAGACGTTCAATCACCAGCCCCAGAAGACTGCAGCAGATCATCGTGATTACAATCAGGGTCAGAAGAGTGCTGAAGCCGGGGTTGTTTTCAATTCCCAGCCAGCGGGCGAAATAGTAGGCGGCAAAGGCGCCCACCATGTAAACATCCGAGTGGGCGAAGTTGATCATTTTCAGGATTCCGTACACCATCGTGTAGCCCAGGGCGATCAATGCGTAGATGGATCCAAGGCTCACTCCGTTGATCAAATGCTGTACGAAATCCTGCATGCACGTCCTTATGGGTTGATGGTCGTCACAAACTTGCGGTTGTTGCCGTCCACCTGGATGACCACCGCGCTTTTCACAGCGTCGCGGTTTTCATTCAGGCTGATTTTCCCGGTCACGCCAGGGAAATCTTTTGTCTTGGACAGTTCATCACGAATGGCTTTGCCTGACAAGTCTGGCGCACGTTCAATTGCAGCCACCAGGATTTTGGCAGCGTCGTAACCCAAAGCCGCCAAAGCATCCGGAGTTTCATTGTACTTCGCTTTGAATTTTTTGATGAACTCAGTCACCGCAGGATCGGTGGACTCGGTGGTGTAATGGTTGGAGTAGTAGTTGCCGTTGATGGCTTCTTTGCCGATCTCGTACAATTTGTCAGAATCCCAACCGTCGCCACCCATCAATGGCACTTTCACGCCCAGTTGGCGGGCTTGCTGGGCAATCAGGCCCACTTCAGTGTAATAACCCGGAACATAGATCGCTTCCGGATTTTTAGAACGGATTTGCGTCAGCTGGGCTTTGAAGTCAATGTCACCGGCCTGATA
This sequence comes from Bdellovibrio bacteriovorus, assembly GCF_048286975.1. GTDB lineage: Bacteria > Bdellovibrionota > Bdellovibrionia > Bdellovibrionales > Bdellovibrionaceae > Bdellovibrio > Bdellovibrio bacteriovorus_H. Next base: position 1,304,838 of record NZ_JBLVRT010000001.1, read on the forward strand.
GCTCAGATCGGCAACGATCTCACCGCCACCTTTTTTGAATTCTGCCGCGAACACATCCGCCAGACCCACGCTGTAGTCATTTTTCACGTCACGCAGGATCGCAGCTTTTTTGATCTTCAGGTTTTCTTTGGCGAACTTTGCCATCACCATACCCTGGAATGGATCGATGAAGCAGACGCGGAAGACATAGTCACCGGCTTTGGTCACATCCGGATTCGTGGAAGCCGGGGAAACGAAAGGAACTTTGTTGGACTGGGCAATCGGAGCTGCCGCTTTGGATCTGCCGCTGGCAACGCCACCGATGATCGCCACAACATTATTTTGAGTGATCAGACGGGTCACCGCAGAAGCTGCTTCTTCGTTTTTACCCTGATCGTCCAAAGTCACCAGGCTGATTTTTTTGCCTTTGACCCCGCCCGCGGCGTTGATTTCATCCAAAGCCAGACGCACACCTTTGTTGGAGCTGAGGCCGAACGTGGCATCGCTTCCAGTCAGGGAATCATATTCACCGATAACAATTTCATTTTCTTTTTTGGTGCAGCCGCTGATGAGTGGCAGAACCAAAATCAGAGCCAAGAGGAGTTTTTTCATGTGGACCTCGCTGTGGGTTGCTTAAATGGAATACTCCATAGAATTCAAGCTCCTACAGTCGAGGTCAAGGTAAAAACGTGAGGACGGGTTTAAGTTGCCAGAACACTCGCCAGCGAGATCAGATCAAGCTGGTTTTTCTTTTCGTTCTTGTACACGAGGTCCAAAGGCACCTGAATAAGTCGTTCGCCTTCAGTGCCGATCATGACGTCGCAATACCCTTTGAACAAAGCATCCACGGCAGCAGCACCCATGCGGCTGGCAAGAATACGGTCTGCCGCCGTTGGAGATCCGCCACGCTGCTGGTGTCCAAGAATACAGACTTTTGCGTCCATGCCGGATTTTTTGCGGATGGCATCAGCAAGATCATATGCGCGTCCCGGTTTCTGTCCTTCAGCGGTGATAATGATGCTGCTGGTTTTGCCACGGGATTTGGCTTCGTTGATACGGTCGATGGCTTTTTCAACGGTGGTGTTGGCATCCGGAGTGAAGATTTCCTCTGCGCCACCCGCAAGACCCACGTGAGAGGCGATGAAGCCCGAGTTTCTGCCCATCACTTCCACGATGAACAAACGGTCGTGAGACGCAGCGGTGTCACGAATGCGGTCAATTGCTTCAAGAGCTGTGTTCACAGCCGTATCAAAGCCGATGGTTTTATCACTGCCAAAGATGTCATTGTCGATAGTGCCAGGAACGCCGACCACCGGGATCTGATGTTCTTCCCAAAGGGCGTGAGCACCGCGGAAGGAGCCGTCGCCACCAATACAGACTAAGGCATCAAGTCCCAAATTTTTGATATTCTGAGCGGCGCGCGCGCGGCCTTCAGGGCGCATGAATTCTGTAGAGCGGCCGGTTTTAAGGATCGTACCGCCACGCTGGATGATGTTGGCCATGTCACGAAGTTGCAAGGGCTCGATCTTGTTTTCGATCATGCCGACATAGCCGTTGTGAATTCCGTACACTTCAAGTTTTTGCGAGATCCCCACACGCACAACTGCGCGGATTGCCGCGTTCATACCCGGGGCATCGCCACCGCTTGTGTACACACCAATTTTCTGAATTTTCTTATCAAACTTAGCCATGGGATAGAGGCTACCCCGGGATTATCATAGAGACAAAATAAAAAAGGCGTCCTTGCGGGACGCCTTTTCAGAAATCGAAAGACTTCGGTTAATTACTTAACCATAGCTTTGAATTCAGCACCTGCGCGGAACTTCGGAGCCCATGCAGCAGGGATTTTGATCGCTTTACCAGTTTGTGGGTTGCGACCAGTGCGAGCTTTACGTTTAGCTTTAGTGAAAGTACCGAAGCCAACCAATTTAACATCGTCACCTTTTTTAACGGATTTTTTGATGTTTTCTACAGCGCAATCAAGGATTGCTTCTGCTTGAGCTTTGGAAACTTTTGTTTCAGTAGCGATTTTTTCGATAAGTTGAGCTTTGTTCATTTGAACTCCTCTTGCTGGACACGTTTGTGTATCCGATGTTGATTATAAAATCGTGATGATAACTCTTCGTCATCCAATGACAGCCACATGAAAATCCATAATCAGAATTTCGTCAACTGCAAAATGTGAAAAGGTCTCTGAGTGTGGATTTGCGGCTGATGCTAATGTTTGTCTTCGCCTGGATAATCATCATCATCCATGGAAGTTAAAGCATCACTTGAAGAATCTTTGACGGGAATTCTGTAGGATTCAGAAGCCCACTCGCCAAGATCAATAAGTCTGCATCTTTCAGAGCAGAAAGGACGGAAGGGATTGTCGGTTGAGTACAAAGCCAAACGCCCGCATTGCGGGCATTTGACCTGTCGAGATTGAGATTCGGTCATAGTCGAAATTTATTCCAAGTCCCGCACCCAGTGCAAGACGCGGAGCTTAGTAACGCTTGAAAACACCGGTTGCGAACTTCGTCGCAACGCCATTGTGCGGGAAGTAAAGTTCGTAAGCGAACTGATTCTGCGCCAAAGTGCCTTCTTTCACCATCACCTGGATCAGGCGAAGACCACCACCGTTCAGGTAAGAACCCTGAGCGCGGATTTCAAAGCCTTTGCTGTTGTTGATCAGACTGAAGGTGTTGTTGTTGGAAAGAATCAGCGGGTTGAAAGCAACTCCACCAGCGTTGATTCCCAGGTTCAGTGTGTACTGATACCAGTTTGGAGCAGGGTATGCTTCAAATCTCAATACCGGTCTCATGGAACCGTCGATAGAGAAAGACACCATCAATGAACCGGAGGCCCAGTTTTCACACTTGGCTAAACCAGCTTCGATACCCCAGATAGTGCGACCACACACGGCCAAAGCTTCTTTCAGGAAGGTGGCGTAAGCACCACTGTTCACGATGCTCAGGCTGCCGCGGTAGTTCGTGTTATTACCATAATAGTTATAGTCATAGAATTGGGTTGGGCCGGTTACGACGTTGCCGCCGCCATTGACCACAACACACTGTGAACCGTTCCAGACAGTTCCTGCCGCACAGTTGGGAATTGTTCCCGTGTTGTTGTTTCCGCCGCCGCCACTTTTTCCGCACGCCGCCAAAATCAGCGCGCTATAGATCGCAATAAACGATACGATAATCCTTTTCATAATAAACCTCTCTCTCGATATTTTTCCTCACTTACAATGCAATACATGAGTCGTGCCAGAGCAGGGGAATGTTGAAAGAGGGTTTAAATGCAGATGGGCAGAGCCAGACTGTTAACTTATTTATAAGGTCAGCCAATTTGTGTCACTGGCGTCGCAAGAGCTGCGTGTGGCCTGTGGAAGAAAGAATGAGAAGAGCCCCGTCTCAAAATGAGACAGGGCTTGAACATATTGAAAGTACTGGTGGATCTAGTCGCCGCGAGTGACGTCGGCGGTGTTGGAAATGCCAACTGCATTGCCCGCATCATCCAGATCCACTGTGAAGCGGATGTTGGTTTCTCCCAGGGGGCGGTAGGTGATCAGCAGATTGCAGACGGCGGTTCTGCCGCTTTTCTGAACAGAGCACTTGGTGTCTGTATGGGAAACCGAGCTCGTCATGTCTTCCAAATTCTGGCCTTCGGCAAGACGGGTCAGAATTTCGTCATTGTAGGCTTGGACTTTAGCCAGAATATCCGTCAGTTTTTCATCAGGGCGAACATCCCCATCGATAAGCATTGTATCTGCATTTTGCTCCAGCAGAGTCAATGCCTGCTCCTGCAGCTTCTGGTCATTCAATGAATCAAAGGCAGAAGCAAAGGCCTGGGTTGAAAAGACAAAAGCCATCAATAGAAAAGTCATTGGCGCGCGCATAAAATCCTCCGGATTTGCAAAATGATTTGTCGATGTTAAGTCCTAGCAGAATGCGTGCCTGCTGGAGATGAGCTTTTGTTTGATTTCACTGCCTAAGCCACAGAAGCAAGAACAAATTCCGTCACTGTGGGTGGAAACTTTCATGCGACTTAATGCATTTGCGACAAGTGCCGGCAAATGTGGTAAGGTTGCGACCCTATGAGCCGCGAAATAAAAAAATATTTACCCTACATTCTGGCGACACTTCTACTGGTTGGACTCATTGCCATGGTTCAGACGCAAAAACCTTTGAGGGTGCGCACCTCGGGGGCTTCTTTCGCTCAAGAGCCGGGATACTTCTTCCTGCCGCCCGGCAGTTCCCGGGTTTCCGACATCACATATGATCAGTACCGCTCTTTGGTGAATGAGTTTCAGGTGAAATATATCATGCCCGTGTTTCATGGCACGGGAAAGCCCCTGCTGGTTCCTGATGAATGGGAAAGTCCATATTTTGCGGCCTTCGCCCAAGATAAAGATCAATATATGCAGGTATCTCTTTGGGGTGGAATGGCGCGAGCGCCCGGTGCAGACTTGGCAATACTAGCAGGAATACTGTGTCATGAAATTGGTCATGTCCTTGGTGGAGAGCCACGCCAGACAATCCAGTGGGCCGAGTGGTCATCCACTGAAGGTCAATCGGACTTTTTTGCCACGAAAGAATGTCTGCCCCATTTTTTGAAAGCTCATCCTGATTGGGCTTTGCCGGTGGATCCGGCCGTGCTTGAGCTTTGTGATGGCAATGTACTGTGTGCCCGCATCGCGCAGACCGGAGTTGCGATGGTGAACTTTTTCAAGCGGTATGATTCCCAGAAATCCGCAGATGTTTCGTTGTGGACGCCGGCTCCGGCGGCGACGGAGCTTTTAAGAAACGTGTATCCGTCTCATCAGTGTCGTCTGGATACTTATCTGGCAGGGGCTTTATGTCAGACGGGCGGACGTTGTTCAGCTCCGGCGTGCTGGTTCGCGAATCATCAGGAATAGTCCCAGCGCCATAATAGTCAGGCTGATCCAGCTTGAAATTGACAATCCCAAGGAAGGCCCTCGGAAATCATCACGGAAAGCTTCCATCAGCAGACGGCCCATCCCATGCAAAACCATCCACAGGAAAAAGATGCTGCCCGGATTCTTTAGCAATTTCGGGCGCAGCGAATGCGCCGTGGTTTCAGTTCCCAGTAAAATGAAAAGCACACCCAGTTCCCAGAGTGAAGCATAAGCCTGGGTCGGATGCAGACCATTCACGGCCCAAGGGAGGTCACAGGCTCCACCATAACAACAGCCCGCCAACAGGCAGGCCACCCGGCCCAGCACATAAGCCAAGGAAAGAACGGGCGCAAACAGGTCCAGGTAGTCTTCAAACGGCACTCGAACCACAAAGATCATATATAATAGACAGCTCAGGCCCGCCAGAATTGCGCCGCCATAAAAGACAAAGCCACCATTCCAGAAATAAAAGATGCGGGCGAAGTCTTCCTGATAATGCTCGAAGTTTTCATAAAAGACGTGAAACAGGCGCCCACCGATAAAGCCCGTCACCATGATGATAAGACTTAGGTCCAGAGCGACTTTGCGGGAAAGTTCAAACTTGTCCGCCCGGAGGCTGATCCAGAAAAGGCAAAGGCAAACCGTCAGACTCAGAACGAGATAATAAGTGGGAACGTTTAGAGTGGGCGACAGGGGAATGAATGGAAACAAGCGGCCTCCGCTATACCGACGATAGACTTAATTTTCTTTGATTACCAAGAATATTCAACACGATTCTGGTCAAGGGCCCGGAACTACAGACATAATAAGGCCTATATGAAGTTGCACCCGGCTGAAATCGCCAAAGAAATTAGGGCCTTTTCTTTCTTCAAGTCTTTTGCGGACGATCTGCTTTTGCAGACTTCGGCCATGGTTCATTGCGAGTCATTCGCAGCGGGGTCCTTCATTCTGCAAGAGGGCAAACAAAACAGCTCTTTGTTCTTTTTAAGATCCGGAAAAGTCGAAATTTCCCTGGCTTCTGAAGTGATTGCCACTTTGGATACTCCGGGCGAAGTATTCGGTGAAATGAGTGTGATCACCACAAACCCGACATCCACCACGGTCAAAGCTCTTTCACCGGTGGAATGTTTTGTGATCCGTTCCGAGGATTTTGGCCATGTTCATCCCAAGGACAAGGACCGTTTCCAGGCCTTGTTATATCAGATTTACTGCAACGTCCTTACAGAACGTCTTATGAAAACCAACGAAAAAGCGCGACTCTTTGAAATCCTGAACCGCGAACTTCACGAAGCCCAGCAGAAAATCCAGAAAGTGGGTGGCCGGGTCTTGTTGGTTGAGCCGGAAAAGAAACAACAACTCCCGATCCGCATGGCTCTGGGGGGCACCGGAGTTCAGCTGGATATTGCGGATAACTCTGATGGTGCGCGCGAATTCCTGCGCGACAACCAGTATGATGTTGTTTTGTGTGAAGAAGGCTGCGTGGACGTGCTTAAAGAAGTCCACGAAGGCAAGAAAACGCCTTATTCCATTTTGCTAACCAGTAAAGATGTTCAGGGGAATCTGCGCATTCTGGAAGGCAATCGTTATGTGGATCATATCATTTCCCGGGATGCGGAAGACCGCAACGCCACCATTCGCTATGTTTTGACGGCGCTGGGAAAACTTCTGAACAAAGATCTTTTCGGCATCGAAAAATACCTGACGTGGGGAGTGGAAGTTCAACGCAAAGTCGTGGCTAATTCCACTCACCGTGAATCCCTGCGTGAGGATCTGTACAGCTACTTCAAAAAGATGGGGGTTCGTTCCACCATTTTGGACCGTGTGAATACGGTGGTTGAAGAAATGCTGATGAATGCGATCTATGATGCACCGGTGGATTCAACAGGAAAATCCATTTTCAATCATGTATCCCGCAAAGAGGAAATCCAACTCGACACCCACCAGCAGTCCCAGCTTCGTTACGCCAGTGACGGGGTTTATCTGGCCGTGGGAGTGAAGGATCCATTCGGTTCTTTGACCAAGGATATCATCATTGATTATCTGCTCAGCTGTTACAATGGTTCGGCAGGAAGCATGAATGCCAATAAAGGCGGCGCGGGGCGCGGCCTTCATCAGATCATCGAAAATGCGGATTTGACAGTGTTCAACGTTAAAAAAGGCGTGTGCACTGAAGTCATCTGCATGTTCAATATTGACGGCCAAAAGCGTGAAGCCCAGCCGTCATTCCACTATTTCTTCGTATAAGTGATAAGTCCCAACAACATCTGTCCCAGAAGCACGCAAGGCACTGTGGGCAGATTTGTGGATAAGAGCGAGATCGCAAACCCCAAAGCGGTTCCACCCACGGAAATCACCAGCATTCTGATCAGATAGCTTTGCAAGTTTCGGCTGCGCGTGGCGGTGAAGCTGGTTGCAATGAACAAAGATCCGATGGTGAAAAGATAGCCCATGCTTTGAATCGCCATCGTCGTCAGCAGCAGTGTTCCCACGTCAAAGGCGCGGTTTTGCCAGGTGCGATGAATGTAGCTGTGATTGACCATCTGGAAAGAAGCCAAGGACAAAGATCGCCAGAACTTCAAAACAAAGATTCCAAACGCCACAGCCGCCAGCAGACATAGTTGAGCACCCGTATCGCTCATCACCGCCAGATCGCCGAAATAAGAGGCGGCAATATGGCTTTCCAAAGCCGGGGTCAGATAGCTGATCAGATAGGTCAGTGACAGGAAGAACACGAACAGGGTCAGATAGATGTGATTGCGATCGGACTTGGTCTGAATCAGCTGATCCATCAAGAGCAAAGTAACCCAACCCAGTGACAGTCCGGCCACCAGACTGATGCCGTGAAAGTCAGTGCCCAGCAGAATATTGATCACCAGCCCCAGAACGATACCCAAAGAAGCACCTTGTCCTAGAACAAAAATCTGCGCACTTTTTTCGCGGGCACTCCATTGCGATCCGATCAATGCCAGCACCGCTGCCATCAGGATAGAGGACGGCAGGGACCACTTATAAATTTGCAGCAGTTCAATAAAGGATGTCATCGGATCTCCAGCACACGAACGCGGTTCCATTCAGCGGTCAACGCACGATGGGACACCAAAACTAATGAACTTTGCGGATTTTCTTTCAGATAATTCCCCAGAGCTTCTTCCAGCTGCAGGGTTGACTCGGAATCCACGTGATTAAACGGTTCATCCAGAATCAGCAGGCGCGGTTTTTTCGCCAGTACCGCGGAAAGCAGGATCTTTTGTCTTTCACCACCACTGGCGGTGTTCCACTTTTTATCCAGATCCATATTCTTTAACAGGGGGTGGGATCCTTCGTTATCACCCAGCAGATCACGCAACGTCAGCGGCAGGTGAAAATGCAGTGTGCCCAGCTGAGGCAGATACTGAATGTCTTTTTGCGGAATTGAAAATTGAAAACGGCCATCGAAGTATTTATGCAGACCCAGCAGGGTCTTTAGCAGCGTGCTTTTTCCCGCACCATTTTCACCGCGCAGGAAAAGCACTTCGCCTTCGTTTAGTTCCAGATTCACCACGGGTGAAAGCGCAAGGCCTTCCGAGCTTCGAACCTGCAGATCACGGGCAGAAAGCAAAGAACTCATTTTACAGACCCCACCAGCAGTTCCTGCAGTTTGGAAATGGAATTCGCATCGCCTTTGACGGGCACATAAGACGGCACAATCACCACGGGGACACCGGACAGTTCCTGGAAGCGTTCCAAAGTCTTATGCGGCGCTGAGGCGGTCGCAAAAAGTACAGTCACTTTATTGTCCTTGGCAAGTTTTGCTGCCTGAGCAATGCGCGCTGCGGACGGAGGCATTCCCGGTTTTTCTTCCAAAGAACCCGCAGACTCAAGGCCATAAGCGTTGAAGAAATAAGTGAATTCCTTGTGATACTCCATCACTTTGGTTTTCTTCACGGCTTTTGCCAGACGCTCCTGCAGGCGGGTCATGTCGGCTTTGAATGCATCATAGTTTTTCTCGAAGACAGCGCTTTCTTGAGGCAGCGCCAAAGACAGCACTCGCACCACTTCGCGGCCGGCTTCAGCCATTTTCAAAGGACTTAAAGTGAAGTGCGGATTCCCGTGTGCATGCACATCACCCAAGGAGCGGTTGATAACGCCGGTCGGGATATCCAAAGGTTTGATGCTGTTACCAAGAATGCAGGAACCCGTCCCGCCATCTTGAATTTTTGCATTTCCTGATTTGGAAAGAACTTTCGGAAGCCAGCCGACTTCCAGTTCAAGTCCCATGGAACAGACGATGTCGGCACGATTTACTTTCAGAATATAGTCAGGACGGGCTTCGGCAAAATGCGCATCTTCAGAACCTGAAAGCAGGCTTTGCACTTCAACTTGATCTTGTCCGATGGCACGCACCACTTCGGCAATATCTGGCAAAGTGGTGACCACTTTAATTTTGGCCTGAGCAGAAGCGCTGAATACGAACAGAATTAACAGCAAAAATTTATTCATGACAGGCTCCTAGAATGAATGGGCCGGGTGGGCACCCAAAATCGCCACCCACTGCAGTTCAATTTTCTGGCTGATGGTGTCGGATTCGCCCTGATAAGTTTGATTATCATAGGTGTATGCCACACGCAGCAAAGAGAACTCGCTGTTTTTAAAAGTCAAAGTCGGGACAAATCCATAATCCAGATTCTTTTGTCGGGAGCCATCACTGATAAAGCTGCGTGACAGATCCGAGAACAAATCCACACGAAGACCCAGGAACAGCCTTTCTGACAAGGACATCTGCGGATAGAAGTAAGCCCCGATGTCTTCCTGAGTCTCAGCCCCGGGTGCGCTTAAGTTGCGGTACCAGATTTCAGACTGGAACAAAAAGCTCAGCGTTTTGCCTTCCATTTTTTTAAAGACAAAGTCCAATCCGTACAGCTGGGTTTTGGTTTCGGCGGCATCCGTGCGGCCCAGATAGTTCATGCCCCATTGAAGGGCACCGGCCTCGCCAAAATCGACAAAGTTCACCGGGTGAATATAGTGAGTGGGCACTTGCGGCTTTTCACCCGCATCATGGCTGTGGCCATAAGTGTAACCATTGGTCACACCCATGGTGATATCCCAGTAGCTGTCCGTCGGAAGCAGAGTCGAAAACTCAGCCCCGGTGTCAGCAACACCTTCTTCATCAAAGAATTCCGCCTGCACACGGGGTGCAGAAACAAAGGCCCAGTCATGCTGGTGGAATTGATTCAGACGCCCCACGCCCAGAAAGAACTTTCCGACGCGGAAGCGGGAATTCGGGATCACTTTGCTGGAGCCCACATAGGCTTCGTGAACTTCGGCCACGAATTCGCCTTCTTCATTGTGAGCGGCAAAGTTCAGATAAGCATCAAAGGTCGGATCCAGCGGGCCAAAGAACATCAGTTCGGCCGCCCGGATATCGAGTTTGTTTTCAGCAGAGTCTTCGAAGTTCAGCGGCGCCACCAGATCCAAAGCTGCCGCGGATTGCATGTTCTGCAGAACCTGGGCTGAAGCGGTCGTTACGGTGGTGGAAATCAAAGCGGCAGTTAGAATCAGTTTTTTCATCAGTGTCCATCCTGTGGGGAAGAAAGGCGCGCATTCAAAAGTTGAGCATTCGTGGCCGTGAAGCCCCAAGCCCGGCCAGAGCCATTGCCCGGAGCTGCATCATAGTTCAGATCCAGGCTGTCTTCAGCGCTGTTATAAACTGTGTTGGTGTGATCCATGCCCGAGGATTTGGCACCACTCCAGATCAACACGTGCGCGGGACGTTCATTGTTGTGAATGTCGAGAGTGAATGTCAAATTTCCGGAGGCATCAACAGCAGCAAACATGGAACTCCAGTCCTGCACTTCGCCTTGAGCGTCGGCCTGCACCAGCAGGGTCGTTCCGGTGCGCGTGAACGTCACCGTGAATCCACTTTGCAGGCTGGAATTTGCAAACGTATGCAGGCTCAAAGATCCCCCATCATTCAGGGTGAAGGTGACTTCAAAGTTCGCGCCGGAAGAAACAGTCGAAATGCCTTCGGTCATCAAACCTTTGCCCGCACCCAGAGCATAGTAAGAGGAATCTCCGACTTGCAGGGCCTTGCTTAGGTTGTCTTTGTCGGGATTGTGGCCGCCGCCACAGGCGGCCAGGGTCAGGCAGAATAAAACAGCGAAAAGCGTTTTCATGGACTACTCCTGATAGCGGGGTTCGTTCGGGCCCGGGTTTCTGTTGCGGTGGCAGTCAAAGTGATCGCCGTGCATGTGACACATAAAATGAGACTTCACTTCACCGGCGCCCGCATTGTGAGTCAGTGTTGCCCAGATGTTGCCACCAGTCTGCCACATTTTCACGTTCGTGATCTGGGACAAAGGTGCAATTTTTCTGGCGAAGATGTCAGCGGAATAAGCCAAGGAATCTGCGAATTCATCAACACCGAAGCTGACATCATTGGCGGGAGTGTCGATCACACCCAAATCAGCAGAATCATGGCAGTGAGCTTCCTGCGCATCACCGTGAGCGTGGAAGTGGCAGTCATAACCCACCACGCGAGCCGTGCCGGAGTTATCCAGATAGGTCAGTTTTACTGCGGCGTCGTCATCGGCCTTGAAAGTTTGAAAGCCAACAAGGTTTCCAATGTTTCCGGTTTCAAAAAGTTCCAGAGCGGCCACCGATGCCAAGGTCACCGGAGACTGGTTCAAAATGGTGTTGCCATGATCGTGGTCGTGTTCATGAGCAAAAGCAGAGACTGGCAGGGCCAACAAAAAAGAGAGGATGAATTTCATAGGTACTCCTTGGATTCTTTTGCTTCTAGCAAGTCCACTTTCTAATTGCAAGATATTTGCATTTAAACCAAAGAACTGAAATCAATTTGGGTTTGGAAACTCGTAAGTGCTTGAAATCACGATATAAGGGGCAGCGAATCGTTGCATATCCAAGTCTGCGGTTGCACCCCCGGGGGGCACAAGCTACAAGGGGCGCATGCCAGGACTGATTCGTTTTCGTTGGATCGCTATTGTTTCTTTATTGCTTGGAACCATCCCACTTTTGAAGTGGGGCTATTTGGACAAGCGGCATTTCCCATACATCATTGCGGTGCTGACTTTGTTGGCCATTTTAAATGTTCTGGCTCACAGTATCTGGCCCAAACAAGAGGACTATGGGCAAAAACAAGTGCTGGTTCACCTGTGGGTGGATTTGCTGGCGGCTTCGGGTTTGTTGTTCGTAAGTGGTTCTGCTGACAATCCGTTCGTCAGCATTTTGTGTATTCACTCGTTCCTGGGCGGGATGCTTTTGCGCAAGAAAGCTTCTTACGTTTTTGGGGCGTCCGTGTTGCTGTTGCTGACACTGTTGCAGTATGAAACCTGGCTGGATTCGCAGAAGACCGTGGGTATTGATTTTTCTGAACTGTCTTTGCGTTTTCTTTCCCAGTGGGTGTTGATCACGGCCAGCTGGTTTGTCAGTCATTATTTTTCAAGTCTGCTGGCGCGTAAAGAAAAGCGCATTCGTCTTTTGCAGGATCGTCAGCATCAAGCCGACCGCCTGAAAGCGCTGGGCGCCTTGACGGCGGGGTTCTCTCACCAGTTGGCGACGCCGATGAATTCCCTGAAACTTCGCATGGAGCGTGGCTTGCGCAAATTGCCGGAAGAAAGCTCCAGTGCGCGTGAAGAGTTTGAAAAAGCTCAAAGCTCACTGGATGAATGCGTTCGTGTATTCCAGCACATGGCTTCAGTCTTTTCGCGTTCGTCACAAAGTGAACTTCAGCGCGTGGAACTTCCCTTGCTGGTGAAGGATCTGATCGGCGTGTGGGAAAAGGAAAATCCCGGCATCGTGGTGGAATCCCATCTGACCACTGATTCTTTGTGGTGCCGGCTGCAAACGCTGGCTTTTTCCCAGACATTCTTTGATCTTTTGGACAATGCTTTGGAAGCTTCGTCTGCGCAAAGTCCGCTTTACGTGCGCCTGTTCCAGGAAGACACCTGGGCCGTGCTGGAAGTGGTCGACAAGGGTTCAGGAATTTCGGCCGAGATTTTGTCCCGTTTGGGTGAACCCTTTGTGACCGGTAAAGAAGCTGGCAACGGACTGGGCATTTATTCTGCGCAAATGATGGCTCAGGCCAGTGGTGGGGATTTTGTGATCACCAATAACGTCAGCGGCAAGGGCGTTACCGCCCGCATCCGTCTGCCTTTGGAGGAAAAGTAATGGAACAACACGGAAAACGACTTTTGCTGGTGGAAGATGACCAGGGTTTGCGTGAAGTGTTGACCGAAGAACTTCAGGAACGCGGCTTTCAGGTAAAGGCCTATGCCGACATGCCCGCCGTGGCCGAGCTTGCGGAGATCGACTGGGCGCTTTTGGATTTGCGTGTGGGCAGTGAAAACGGACTGGAGCTTTTAAAGGATCTTAAAGCCCGTCATCCGCAAGTCAAAGTCGTGATGATGAGTGGCTTTGGCAGTGTGGCTTCCGCCGTGAAGGCCATGCAGTTGGGCGCGCATAACTTTATCGCCAAGCCAGTGACTGTAGAGATGATTCTGAGAGCCTTCAGCGATCAGGCTGAAAACATGGAGCTGCCGGAGGAAGAGATTTCCCTGGCGCGCATGGAGCGTGAATACATCGACTATGTCCTGCAAAGCTCCGAAGGCAATATCACTCAGGCCGCCAAAAAACTGGGTCTGCACCGCCAGAGCCTGCAGCGCAAACTGCGCAAGAACATCCCTCGCAAATAGCACAAACAAAAAAGGCGCCTATGTGGCGCCTTCTTCTTTTTCTTTATTCTTTTTATTTTCCAGGAACATCAACAGCAGCAGCAGTCCGACGCCGCCCACGATCGCCATATCGGCGATGTTGAAGGCTGGCCAGCTCCAGCGGTTGTACAGATGGAAATCCAGGAAGTCGATCACGTAACGGAAGCGCACGCGATCGATATAGTTCCCGATTGCACCACCAAAGATGCTGGACAGAGCGATGATCTGTTTTGTGTCGTCATCTTTCACTCCACGCAAGATGCCCAGAATGATCAGCAATGCGATCGGCGGCATGGACAGGAAGAAGATCTCACGGAAAGAGGGATGGCTTTCAGCCAGGAATCCAAACGCCGCACCGAAGTTTCTTACATATGTAAGATTGAAGAAGTTCGGAACCACGATAACGGATTCACCCAGGTGGAAGTGCGTGTGAACGTACACTTTTACCAGTTGGTCCATGGCCACCAGAAGGCCGGAAATAAGCAATAGCCAGATATATTTTTTCTTCATGCGGGGGAGTATAGCCTAATTTAAATAAGATATTAAATGATTTCGTAGGGATATGGCTTACTTCAGAAGACCTTTGGAGCGGCTGTAGCCGATCTTGATCAACATTCTGAGGGCTTCCAGATCCGAGCTCAGGTTGAACTCGTCTTTGACTTCCTGAATCATAGCTTTGGAGCCACAATCAAGCATATCAAGGGTTTCCGGGGTGCGGGACGTGGTCGTCAAAGTCTTTTCTGTGTAGGAAACTTGAGTTTGTGTCGTCGGTGCCGGTGGCATCGTCATCATCGGCTGAGCCGGTGGCAGCACCTGCTGTTGCATCTGAGGGACGTGCTGAACGTGTTGAACCTGATGAACCGGCTGTTGAGGAGCCATCATTGGTTGTGCCTGCACAGCGGCGGCTGCGGCGGCCTGTACGACAACAGAGCTAGCCTGAGGAGCGCGATCCAATTCGCCCATCATGCCTGCCAGACTTTTCAGCTCATTTTTGAAGTTCTGGATGCTGGGTCTTTCAAGAGAGTGTTCACCATCACGGGTGGCCTTCAGATACAGGCTGACCAGAATGTCCGGAGTCGTTGCCATTTCCTTGATAGAGCTGTTCTGCACCATAAGCCATTGATAGGCTTTGAGCATCGTCTCTTTCGTGTAAGCCTGTGGTGGCAACGGATTCATGGTCATTAACTAAAAATCTCCGGGAGTGAGGGACTGAAACTACAGAGTTCGTAAGATTGAGTCAATGCAGAGACCTCACTATTTAAAACAATTCAATGCTTAAAAATTATGCATCTCTAGATAGGGGGGATTTAAGGTGATTACAAAACTAGAGGCGACGCAGAAAGGGCTCTTTTATGAAAAACTTTTTCTTGATTTGGCGGAAGAGATTTTTTTGGTGACTCCCGAAACCCTTGCTGTTCCGGGAGCTCCAGCCGCTAAGGGCATTAAGTAGTTTCGTTTTTCTTCCAGTATCCGGTGGCTTTCACCCAGTTTGAATTTGCACCGCGAACTGTTTCAACCAGCTCTTTGAGCTCTTTGGATGTTTGCAGTTCAGTGGCGATCCAGCAGAAATAATCACCATGTGGAAGTGTTGCTTTCAACACAGATTCTTTCAGTTTTACGGCCATTCCCGGTGGGTTGTTTTCACGCAGAACCCAGTGAGTTGTCACACGGGCTTTGGATTCAAACTCGCGTTTTTCAGATTCATCTCCGATCTCAATGATCACCACGGCTTCGGTTGCGGCCGGAAGCTCGCTGAGGCGGCGGGCAAAGGACGGGATCGCACACTCATCACCAATCAGCAGGTACCAGTCAAAGTCATAAGGCACTACCGTTGAGCCACGGGGGCCGCCAACACCAAGATAACTTCCTACCTGGGCTGTGCGAGCCCAGTCCGCAGCGGGACCTTCTTTGTGCAGGAAGAACTCCAGATCCAGTTCTTGGGCAGCATTGTCAAAGCGGCGTGGAGTGTAATCACGCATGATCGGCTTTTCGCCTTCCGGGAAGACCGGTCCCTGAGGACCAAGCTCTGGAATCACCGGCATTTTTTCGCCGGGCTTTGGGAAGAAGACTTTGACGTGATCATCAGGGGACGCGCTGTAAAAATCGGCGAGGTCTTCACCGGTCAAAGTGATGCGCCTCATGCGCGGGGAAATATCAGTGATGGATTTCACCTGCAGCAGTCGGAACTTAAGATTGTGGCGAACTGACTGAGGTTGTCTGTATGTATTTTCCATTCGAGGAACCTCCAATATCTTAGATCTAGGAGGCGGGTTGATTTGGCGCAACCGCTTTTCTTTCAGTTCGAATGTATTCACTCACTTTATCATCGAGTTTGCGATTTGAAATTACGGAGTGCTAAGAGCGGTGTCCGATGAAAATAAACTGAGAAAACGAGTGGCACAAAAAAGAACTGCCGGGAGGGTCCCGGCAGTTCGTCACAGCTCAAATTGAAAATCAGCTTCAGAACTAGTTTGAATAGTCTTTGGCGATGATGCCGTATTTTTCGATTTTTCTGAGAAGAGTCTTCTTTGGAATGTTCGCATGCAATGCTGTCTGATTGATGCGTCCGCGGAAGGTTTTCAAAGCCTTGATGATAAATTCTTTCTCGAAAGCCTCTTTCTGGGCGTTGAAATCCAGATTTTCACCAGAGTAAGCGATCATTTCACCGTCTTCTTCGTCCAGATCCATGCCGCCGACATCGCTGTCTTCGTCATCGCCCAAGGAAGCGTGCGCCTGAACTGCAGAGCTGATGCCCGCAGAAGCCACGTTCTGAGCGGTTTCCTGAACCGGAGGAACGTCGATCAGGTTTGTGCCTGTCGCGATCAACAAAGCTTCCGGCAAAGAGGCGATCGTGATCACATTGGACATTTCCAGAACGAAAGCGTGTTCGATCACGTTTTCAAGTTCACGGATATTGCCTGGCCAGCTGTGTTTTTTCAAAACAGCCATGGCATCCGGCGCGATGCCAGTGATGCGTTTGCCATGGGCCTGGTTGAACTTGCGGATAAAGATGTTCACCATGTGTTCCATGTCATCTTTGCGTTCAGCCAAAGCCGGCAGGAATATAGGTACAACGTTCAAACGATAGAACAGATCTTCACGGAAGGTGCCGGCTTTGATCATGTCCTCCAAAGGACGGTTGGTCGCAGCGATAATACGCACGTTCGTTGGGAATTCACGGTTGGAACCCACTGGAGTGAACAGCTTTTCCTGAAGCACGCGCAGGATTTTCACCTGCATCAGCTGAGGCATGTCACCCACTTCATCCAGGAACAAAGTGCCGCCTTCAGCGAACTGGAATTTACCAATCTTGCGCTGGTCAGCACCGGTGAAAGAGCCTTTTTCGTGACCGAACAATTCTGATTCAAACAGATTTTCCGGGATGGCAGAACAGTTGATCGCCACGAACTTTTCATCTTTGCGGGCCGAGTTGAAGTGGATGGCTTTCGCCACCAGTTCTTTACCCGTACCGGAAGCACCACGGATCAGAACCGGGGTTTCCACTTTCGCCAGACGATGGATGATGTTGAACACCTTCTGCATCTGGGATGTGTGACCGATGATTTTGCGGCCTTCTTCCACCATCACGGGGGCAGAGGCTGCGATATTGGAAATTAGATTGTGGGCGTTAACGGCTTTGTCGATCAAAGCCAGCAGGTCATCACCCGCCACTGGTTTTTGCAGATAGTTGTAAGCGCCGTCTTTTACTGCCTGAATGGCAGACTCAAAGGTCGCGTGGGCGGTCATGATGATAACGATGATGCCTGGATCGAATTCTTTGATCTGGCGAAGGGCTTCAAGGCCGTTCATGCGAGGCATGTCGACATCAAGCAGAACAAGGTCGTATTTCTTGTCGCCGTTTTTCACTTTCTCCATGGCATTCACGCCATCGAAAGCTTCATCAACTTCGAAGCGCTGAGTAACCGCAAGTGCGGACTTTACCGAAAGTCTTAAGCCCTGATCATCGTCTACAACCAAAACCTTAAGCATGAGTGCCCCCTTGTTCGATGGGTAGTTCTACCGTAAATGTGGAACCATTACCATGGGAAGATTCTACAAAAATGTTTCCCTGATGTAATTCCGTGAAGTATTTCGCCAGATACAGGCCCAACCCTGAACCCTTGATCGGGGAGGATTTGACGTTTTTCGATCTGAAGAACTTCATAAAGATATTCTGTAATTCATCCTGCGGGATGCCCGGCCCCTGGTCGGCGACCTGAACGATCACCTTGGATGGTGTTTCCTCGCTGCTGACCATGATTTTCGTGTCTTCCGGGCTGTATTTGATGGCGTTTTCCACCAGGTTCGAGAACACCTGTTTCATCAGTTCAGGGTCGACCTGAACCGGGAACATGGGCTCCAACTCGGACACGATTTGAATGCGCTTCACCTTGGCCAGAAATTCGTGCTTGCGAATAACCTCTTGCAGAAGGTTATTGATGTCCTTGCTTTGCATGTTCAGCTGCACGCCCTGACTTTCGATTTTACCGTAGTTTAAGATGGCGTTGATGAACTTCAATAAGTCATCTGAGGAATGTTTGATGGTGTCCACGGCCTCGCGCTGCTGGTTGCTGAGGGCCACCGAGTCGGTCAAAATCACATCCGTCATACCCTGGATGCGTGCAATCGGTGTTTTCAGGTCATGGGACATCATCGAAATGAAGTTCGTTTTAAGTTCTTCCACCTGACTGAGCAGCTTGTTCTTCTGATAGTATTCCCAGCTGCGGCGGTTTTCGACGATCAGGCGGTAAGGGATGAAGAAATAATAACACAGGAAGATCGTTAATAGTGGGGCGGCCATTGGCAGCCACAGTCCGAAGCCCCAGTAAGCGCCCGCACATAAAACAACAAACCCCAACAGGGTTGCGCCCAGAACGATCAGACCGCGTGTTGGTTTCATCGTCAGCACCACCTGAGTGGTCAGAATGGACGCCGCCAAAATGAACAACCAGCTTAAATAGCCAGAGACTTTCACCGGGCCGGAGTTCTTGATCAATGTGTCGATGACGTTGGCCTGCATTTCAATGCGGGTCATGGCCGTCACTTCGCGGCTGAAAGGAGTCATGATATATTCAGCTTCGTTCAAGCCCAGATCCGTCCCGATCAGAATGATCTTGTCCTTGAAGCGGGACAAATCAGCCTCGCCTTTAAGAATAGATTCAAATGAAGTCGCTGGATAAGAGCGCGCCGGATGGAAATCAATGTAGGCTTGATCGGTGCCATAGAAATCAAACTGACCGCGGATATTTTCCACCTGCATGGTCTGCGGATTCACCAGACTTGCCAGACGCACGGGCAGCATCGGACGGTCCTGATAGGTCAGAATCATCCGGCGGGTGACGCCATCTTTGGCAAAGTTCACAAGGTCGGTGGTTTTGGGTGCCGGAGAAATGGAGATCTGCTCCAAAGGCTCCTGCAGGAACATCTGGTTTTCTTCACCCTTCATGGGAGTTGTGCGACCGGCGACAAAGACGTGCGGGGAAGAAACAATGGCGGATTCCCACGCATTCTTTTCGTCAGTCGTTCCAGGAACCTCGTCAAAGGCAAAGTCATAGGCGATGGCTTTGGCGCCGCTGTTGTTTAGGGCCTTCAAAAGGGCGATCTGTTCCGTGGCGGAAGGATAACCTTTATAGAACTGAACAGTCTGTGGAGTGATATAGATCAGCTCGACATTGCCGGAGGTGGAGTTGATGACTTTCGTGCGAACGCGCAGATCGTAAAGATAGGACTCAAGATAATCCAGGTTGGTCTGGCCGATGAAAAAAGAAATCCCCACTGCGAACAACATTCGCAGCGCAAGCGCCTGGTAGGAGCGTCTTTTGGAGGCTCCGGATTTCTCTTCAAGGGAGGGAGGAAGAGTCATACAACCTGTCTTTAAAGTTTAATCAATTCTGATTAGCGAACCGGGATGCAGCCTTCGCCAGTACCGCCGCCAGGACCGGCCAGCTTGGTAGTGGATGAAGGTTTGGGCTTCAGAGGTTTGATTTTTTTGATATGTGTTTGCTGTGTCATAGTTTCCTCTAGCAGGTTGCCCTGCTTAATTTATAGTACATAAAAGTGGTTCCAATCAAGCTGCGCGTGCGGAAGCAGAACTGACCGTCCTTTTGGTGCTTGCTGCCCGTGCCTTTCTTGTGGATGAACATGCAGCCGCCACCGCACAGGAATCGCGCCCAGCAGCTTTGGCAGTTGTTTTTTTCAATCAATGGCGCCTGTTCGGCCTCCATGCGGGCAAAGTCAACGTCTGTGCCTTGTCCGACTTTTTCTTCCTGATTTCCCACTTCCCAAGGGCAAGTGAACAGGTTGTTTTTGGCATCCATCATCAGGAAGGATTTGCCAGAGCCGCAGAAGTTTTCCGTCTGCTGCTGATTGTCCAGAGCATTGAAGTACTGGTCGAAGATGCCCACTTTGCGAAGCTCTTCTTCGCCGCCGGCTGTGTAAGCCATTTCAGCGATCTGATTCATCTGATCTACGAACAGCTTGTTGCTGGCGTCGTCATTTTCTTCCACTGAATAAGTGAACTCATAGCGGTCTGCATTCAGGGTTTTATAGAACTCGTAAGCTTTCACCAGCTCCAGGTTTTCGCGGTTGAAAACACCGTGCAAAGTCAAACGACCCAGGGATTCACGAACGGCTGAAAGCTGTTTCAGACCTTCAACAACCAACGAAGTGCTGCCGCGACCGTCTTTGGATGGGCGGGCCTTGTCGTTGGTTTCTGCCGGGCCGTCCAGGCTGACAGTGACGTTGGTTTTTAATGAAGTCAGAACCTTCAAGGTTCTTTCATTGATCAAAGTACCGTTGGTCACAATTGAAAAAGACGCATGAATATTCTGGCCCGCGGTCATCAGGCGAACATAGTTGCCGATCTCTTGGATGCCATCCGGATACAATAATGGTTCGCCACCCAGGAAGGTGATGTTGAATCTGCCACCGGCAGGAACGCGCTCCAGGAAGAACTTCAACTGCGGCAAAGTTTTTTCAACATTGATTTTGGTCTGAGCGGAACCATAAGTTCCGTCGCCACCGGCTGCGCAGTAAGTGCATTTCAAGTTGCAGATCTGGGTCACGTTGATGGTCAGGCTGCGAATGCCCACAGAAAGGCGGCCGGATTTAACGTCAGGGCTGTTTTCCAGCTCCCAGCTTTTCAGCGCCACGGCGGCGTCGTCAGCACCCAAGGATTCCTGGCTCATCTGGTTCCAGGTGTCTTCCGAGATCTCGGCGATTTCAAGATTGCGGGCGTGGAAAGCCAAGGGAGCTCCTTGATTCCATTTGAATGCCACAATGTCTTTAAATCGTCTTTGTTCCATAGTCAGTCCAAGGTATTGCAATAAGCGTTCCATAATGAGACACGACAGGCCTCTGACATAATTAAGTAAATTCAATTAGTTAGGAATACATAGGGTGGTGTTTTTTTGGCCTCTTTTAGGGGTGCTGGGAGCAAAAGGAAACTATTTCAGGGGGTGTCTAAAAGGTCCCTAGGTCCCTTGGTCGGTGGCAAAGGCGAGGAAACTCTTAAGTAGGATGCGCTTTTCGGAGAATACTTCGCACTTTTGCGAGAGATACAATCACCATTCTCAAATCAGCTCAAAGATCTTTCGAAACAAAGTAAATACCGGTTTTTCAGAGGGAAAAAGCCTTCAGTGGGGTCCTTGGAAGGCCGATAAAATCTGTATGGTATTGCATATCCTGTACGTCCTTGCGGCGATATTCATTTTCACGGGTTGTTCCCTCGAGGCTAATCTTGAGGATCTGACCAGTCGTAATCAGCTGTTCATCGTTTTGGATGAAAGCAACAAGGCCATTAATTCCTCTAACATTCGTTCTTATGCCATCAAAGGTTCGTGTCAGCACGTGGGTGAACCAGTGCAGATCACGCTGGAAGGGCGTGGGTCTTTCGAAGGCCTTTGTGATGCTTCAAAAACTTTTGAAGTTGTGCTGGATTTGGATGGCCTGACGGAAGGTGAAATCCAGATGACGGTTTCACAAAATGAAACCGAGATCAAAAAAACATCGCTTGATACAAAAACCATCCTCGTGGATCTGACTCCGCCGACAGTGACCGTGAATGCTCCGGACAATGCCGACAACTATCCGGTATCTTCGTTGCGTGCGAACTATCCGATTACGGGCGCTTGTTCTGATGCTTTGAATCTGGTTAAAGTTGTAACGTCCCTGCCGTCTGAACATTTCCTGGTGTGCTCTGCGCTGAACCAGTGGGAGCTTCGCATGGACTTGTCGGCGCAGACGGCAAGTTCCATTGATTTTTATATCCAGCATTTTGATACCGCCGGAAATATTTCCGAAACCAAGTCCGTGAGCATCCGCTATCCACAATGGCAAAAGATCAGCCCGGATGTGACGTCCACCGGTTATCCGGCGGTCCGTCAGATCGCTCAGTATGGTGATTCTGGCCGCGTACTGCTGTCATCACCTTTGCGCAACGATGATATGGTGGATCTGGGGCTGGTGAACTTTGATGGCACTGGTTTGACCAGAATCAACCCGATGTCAGGGCAGTGGGGTTTGGATCAGAGCTCGGTGATCACGCCTGTTCCCAAGCACAACCGTGCCCTTTATGTGCGATTCTCAATCGGACGTGTGCAATTGAAAGAGCTGCATTCAGTAAAGATTGACGGCAGCGGTGATCGCGTTTTGATGGGTCCGACTTCAGTCAATCCAACGGGTGGTGTGACTTCCTACGCTTTGACGCCGGATCAGAACACGGTCATAGCCATGGGGGACGTGGGTCCGACAGACAATGAATTCAATCTGTATGCAATCAATGTTCTGACCGGGGCGCAAACGAAACTGAATGGTTCGATGGTGGTCGGCGGGGATGTGCGTGAATTTAGAATTACTCCAGATGGATCGACCGTTGTGTTCCGCATGGACAAGGATACTGATGAAGCAATCAACCTGTATGCTGTGAATGTAAACGGCACAAATCTGCGCCGTCTGGGGCCTGCAATGGCAATCAATGAGGCGGTGCAGTCGGACTATATCATCAGCGCGGACAGCAAATGGGTCGTCTATAGGGAAAACAAAACTTTCAATAATGTCGGTATGGCTCTTGGTGCGGTATCGTTGGTGACTGGTGAAGTGATTGACGTTTCGGCGACGTCATTTAATGGAGTGTCGGCGATGGCTGAAATCAGTCCGAACTCCCGCTATGTCGCCTACCGAATTGATCGTGGGATGGCGACATGCCTGGAGATGTGGGTCTATGACCTGCAGACTCGAACAGACAACCGTGTGACTGTGCCTTGTACCGCACCCACAATGGATGTCGGATCTTTTGTTTGGTCACCGGATTCTTCAAAAATCGCTTTCACCCAGGCGATCAGTTCTTATCGATTTGATCTGCACATTGCCAATCCGGATGGAACCGGATTGTTGCGACTTACTACGACGACCGTCGTGCGCAATGGGGGACATCAAGGGATTGAGAAGAATACGATAAACTTCACCGCCAATGGACAGAAAATTATCTGGCAAGCGGATGTAAGTGGGGTTTCTCCTCCTGCAGTTGGCGAGATGAAATATGATCTTCTTGCCATCAATACAGACGGCAGTGGAATTCCGGTTGTGTTGACTCCACAGGCACAAGCCTCGGTGGTGCGAAATTATCCGGTACTGGAAGTCAGCCCTTCAGGGGATCGTGTTGCGTATATCGCCGACCTGGAAGTTGACGGAAAATACGAAATGTATCTTTCTGCGGTGGACGGCAGTTCCAATCGCAAGTTGAGTCCGGTGATCAGCAACCTTGATGGTGACGTTCTTTCCGGTAACCTGCAGTACTTCTTTGACTGGGATCTCAATACAGTGATGATGTTGGCTGATGACAATATCGAGGCCGTAAACGGTCTTTACCGCGCAAGCTTGAGCCTCGTGGTCAGTGCCTCAGTGAAGGTCAATATGCCGCTGATTCGCTCCGGGGATTATTTCTTTGTGACTCCGCCAGCCAGCGGAACCAAAGTCGCTTTCCGCGGAAATCCTGAGGTGGATGCAGAAATGCATCTGTATGCTTCGGACCCGAGTGGCAGCAACTTGGTGCGAGTGACAAAGGCGTATCCTGCAGGGGGCGGTAAACTGACGACATTTGCATTCACTGATGATGGAACAAAGATTATCTATCTGGCGGATCAGGACACTCCTGGAGTGCAGGAACTTTATGTGGGCGACAGCAATGGAGCGGCACCGGTGAAAGTGAGCATTCCAATCACCAATCCGAACGGGGCGATCACGGCCTTTAAGTTCAATGAAGCGACTCAGAAGCTTTACTATATTGGTGATATCACTGTGGACACGATTCCAGAGATCCACCGGGTGAATCTGGATGGAACGGGTGCGCTGAAAATCACACCGGACTTTGCGCATCCGGTGATTTATACGGATTGGGATGTCGCACCTGATGGCAGCTACATCGTGATTCGCATGGATTATGACATTGATGCAAAATGGGAAATCGGCAAAGTCGCCGTTGATGGAAGCGGCACTGTGACTCGCGTCAACAGTGTGATCGCCGCCGGGTACGATCTGGCAAGCTTTGTGATTTCTCCGGATTCTCAGTGGGTGTGTTACTGGGGTATCACTTCTGTTAACGGTGTTTACGATGTGAAAGTAGCTTCTGCGGCCAATCCGGCGGGCGTGAACTATATGGCGGCACAAGGGGTGGATGCCAATCGCATGGGTTCTGGTTGCAGATTCTCTGAGGATTCCGAGTACGCTGTCATCCCGGGGGACTTTGTGACCAACGGACGCACATCACTTAAAACTTTCCGCCTTTCTGATCAGGTTCAGTTCGATATCAATCCAGGTCTTCCGGCGACTTCGCACACGTCTTTGTATCAGACTCTGACGGAAGGGGCGAACAAGCGCCTGATTGCGCTGAGTGAATCCTCTCCGGACATCTATGAGCTGTACAGTATGAATCTGGACGGATCTGACATTCGAAAAATCAGTCAGAACCCGATTGCAGGCGGTCAGGTGAATGCCAACAACGGGACTTCTGTGAAGTTCCTGAATGATGCGAACAAGACCATCGTGTATACAGGCTTGATTGAAACAGTGGGCAAGTGGGATCTGTTTGCAGTGAAATGGGACGGCACGGGAAGCCGCAAGTTGGTCACGCTGAATACGTATGCAGATATCTATGACACCTTTGTTTCGGCTCTGGCAGACCGAGTGTTCTACCGGGCTGACAACGACAAGGATGGTGTGCTGAGCCTTTATTCTGTGAAGGGCGATGGGACAGGCCTGAAGAACCACATGCCGGGTCTGCAGGGCAATACCGGGGTCTGGAACAGTGTTATGGCCACCTCCAATCGGGTGTTATTCACCAGCGATGCCTATAATTCGCAGACCCTGGAGGTCTTCGTCGATTCGTTTTAAAAAAAATCCCGGATTGCTTTCACAACCCGGGATTCTGAATTTCATCTTTTATAAACAATTACATCAGCGGTGCTGGTTTGGTGTGAGTGCGGTACTCACCAGCATCATCCGTGAACAGACGCAGGTCGAAGCTGCGGTTGTGGATGATGTTCTGGATGTACATCAGGGAACGATACAGGCTTTCTTCAGCAAAAGTGCCGAAGCTGTACTGGATCGGTGTGGTGCCTTTTGCAGACAACACCATTTCATAGCGCATCAACTGGTGCTGCGATGTTTCTGGAACCAAAGACATCAGGAAGCCCACGCCGCGTTCGCGCCAAATGCCGATTTCCTGCAGGTCTTCAAACGCTTCGAAGCGTTTTTCAACTGTGGTTGCCGGATTGATGATGATCTGCAGACGGTCTGCGATGCGCTTGATATCGCCCGTGAATGCTGCCATCCAGTTGCCGATCGCACCTTTAGGCGGGATCAGGCCACCAATGATCGGTGTGGAACGGGGACGGCTTTTGGTAGCGATGTACGCTTTGAACTTCGCTACAAAGGCTTCTTTCGTCATGTATGGCAGGTAAGCCAAAGCATCCGGATTGAAGAAGACTTCCTGTTTGAAGTAACCATTCACGATCTTGCCGTTTTCAAAGGTCCACAGGTGCCAAGGAACTTTGTTGTATTCCTGCTGGCCGATAGTTTCCTGAACGATCTTTTGGATCTCGCGGAAATCACGCGGGGAAACGTCACGCATTTTCATTTCGTTGCTGGAAGTCAGGGTTACGAAACGCTGAGGTGCCCATTTGTTGTTAGAAGTGAACAGCAAGTTGGAAGTCGCCAAAGTCTCTTCACCGAACAGACCGAACAGGATTTTGGACTTTTTGTATTTAGAGAAAGTATCCAGCAGGAAGTGTCTTTCCTGATCTTTTTTGTCGAAGGAAAGAACCTTGTTTTCACCGTAAGCGCGACCGGCTTCGAATTTCAGCAGGCTCAAAGAGAACTTGGTCTTCGCATCGCGGAACACGCCTTCAGAAGAACCTTTGAACACGCGGTCGATACGACGCTGCTGAGCCGGAGCTTGCGCGTCTTCCATCGTGATGGCTTCAACATCCGTCAGGTCAGCCAGAAGCTGGTTCTGAAGATCTTTGCGGGACGCCAGAGGATTCAGGATTTTAACATCCTTGAACATCACTTTGTTCTGCATCAGACCGTCGTAGGCTTGAGCCGCTTGCGCGTTGTCCAGGTCAAATACGTAATCAAGCATGATCACGTCGTTTTTGCCCAAACCAGCGCTGGCTTTTAAAGGCACGAAGTTCAGCCATTTTTCAATGCGGTTGTCGATCAGGTTCACACCCAGAACTTCCAGGTCTTCCACTTCAACACCGGCATTGGCACCGACGCCTTCGCCGCGAACGGCGATCAGTTTCACGCGCATTTTATTGTCGGCCATTCGGAACAGGTGAACCATGAAGTTGCCGGACAGGTAAGCGTGTGTGGATGCACCAGCCTCGAAGGAGCCTTTCAGGGTGTCATAGCCCAAAGAAAGGATCAGGCTGATTTTGCCTTCAAATGCCACGAAATCACCAGGCACCAGACGGGTGATGGCTTTTTCTGCCGTCAAAGGCAGGTTTCTCATTGTGTATGGCAAAGTCAGCAAAGAGTCCTTTTGGGATTTGAACTGACGGGCAAAGATGATTTCAGTGCCTTTGTTGATGCCGAAGCTGACCGGGCTGTCCATATCGTTGATCAGGTCACCGATATCCACGCCGAAATCCATGATGTATTTGTCGATACGAGTGTAGTAGCCATCAACATAAGAAGGCTCGGATTCAATTTTGTAGCGAAGGGAAGTGGAGATACCGTCGATGATATCTGCATTTACCAGGGTCAGGCTGCCGCCGATTTCCTGTTTCGCCACCTGTTTTTTGATCTTTTCCCAGGCATTGGCAGGTTTAAGAACTTCCCAACCAGCTTGGGCCGGGGAAGTGATCATCAGTGAAAGGGCTGCGGCCAAAGCGGCAGTCAGAACACGTTTTTTGAGCATGATAAGCTCTCCTCTACATACATCCTTGAATTAAACAGCGGTCATCTATGCCGCTCTGCGAGTTCCGTAACTTCGGGGCACGTTACAACTCCGCAAGAGTGGTAGTAAAGAATCTTTCAAAACACAAAGTAAAAACTCTATTGGGCTTAATTACCGGTAAATACCGCTTAGCAGTAGAAAGTATTTGGCGGTACACCCCCAGCGATGATGTGATGACAGAATGAAGATCAAATACATCCTCAATGGTCGTGAATATGAAGTCGAAGCAGAGTCTGGACGCACGCTTCTGGATGTGGCTTTGATCGCCCGCTTGAACCCACCGTACTCATGTATGGAAGGCAATTGCGGAACTTGCGAAGCCCTGATTGAGCAGGGAACCACCTCTGAAAATAAAGAGGTAAGTCGAGTTGTTCGCACCTGTCAGGCTATACCATCGTCTGAATTTGTGATTGTGAATTATGACAAAAGCCCGACCCAATAATATGTAGATTGATTCGTGTTTCTAAACAGTTCATCCTGTTCCATATATGTCGCTCACGGTAAAATTTTGGGGGGTAAGGGGCTCTCTGCCATCCGCACCTCCACCCACGGACTGGACTTATCATGTGGAAGGAGTTCTTAGAAACTTCTTCTCGGCGGGCTATCGCGACCCATCCCAGATTTCCCGCTATATTCAAAGTTTGGATGTGCCTCAGGTCGGCGGCTATGGTGCTGCAACGACGTGCGTGGAAATTCAAAGCCCCAAAGGACAGTTGATCCTTGATGGCGGCAGCGGCATTCGCAATCTGAGTGAACGGATCATGACCGGCACTACCGGTCGCGGCAAGGGGCCGTTCCATATCTTCATGACTCATTTCCATTGGGATCATGTGATCGGTCTGCCATTCTTTACTCCGCATTTTATTCCGGGCTGCGAAGTCCACTACTATGCTGTGCAGCCCGAGCTGGAAAAACTGATCCGCGGGATCTTCCAGCGTCCGTACTTTCCGGTGCCGTTTGAGGCCTTGAAAGCCAAGATCCATTTCCATGTCATGGAGCCACGCAAGCCTTATCAGCTTGAGGACATGACGATCACCCCCTACAAGCTGGATCATCCGGATCCGTGCTGGGGCCTGAAAGTGGAGTGTGGTGGCAAGGCTTACGCTCACTGTGTGGATACTGAGGGCACTCGTATCACCCGCGAAGAGCTGGGTGAAGACCTGCCGCTTTATCAGAACGTGAACCTGATGTACTTCGATGCGCAATACACCCTGCCGGAGCTGGCGGAAAAAGCCAACTGGGGCCACAGTGCCGCTCAGGTGGGTTTGGATATTGCCATTCGTGAAGGCATTCAGAAAGTCATGTTTGCCCACCACGATCCGGGGGCGCGCATTGAACATGTTCAGGAGCTGAAACGTCAGACGAAGGAGTACTTTGAATCCCGTCAGCGTTTCGCCTCGGCGAACCAGAACTCACTTCCGCCGGTGGAGTGGGACTTTGCCCACGAAGGCATGGAAATCAAACTTTAAAGAAGAAGGCGGGGTTCAACCCGCCTTTGCTATTTTTTCCAACTGTGCTGTTTTCTCATTCAGATTTTCGATCAGATTCTTTTTCTGTTTCAAGTCCATCGATCCCAGAACTTCGATCACCAGCTTTTGCAGCTGCAGTTTGTATTCACTGAAGGCTGTTTGGTATTCTGGCAGATCCATGGCGGCGGGATTGTTGTAGTAAGTCTTCAGGAACTCACGTTTCGCCTCGGGGGTGGTCATCAGCTGCTGATAGCGGGTCAGAATGTGGCTTTTATTGCGTGCCTTCAGTTCGCCGGGAAAGGGGGATGAGGTCAGGTGGGCATCGATCATTTTTTCCTGCTCTGATGTCAGGGAACCCAGGAACATTTCAAAGTATTCGGTGTACTTGTTGCGCATCTCTTTGCGGTATTTGGAGGTCTGATGGAACTTATCCAGATCGGCCTGGGTTTTCTTTTCAAATTCCCGCGCGAAGGTGTCTAGCTGCTTGGGTTCTGTCGAGGAAAGGAAGCGTCCGGCGGTGTCGGCAAAACGGGCATTGATTTGCTCAACGTCCTTCAGGAAAAGATCAAAATAGAAACTGGTTCGGGATGAATCTAAAGTCCCTTTTTGCACCTCTTGCTGAAGTCCTTTGAGGCGTGCGATCCATTGGGGCAGAACGTCGGATTTGATTTCATCAAGATCCTTTTGCACGCCTTTTTTCAGGTCCCGGTTTTGTGAACTTGAAATATCAAAATAGTCATCAACCTTCGAAGCGATGTAGGTATCAGCCCACTTGAACGCGATGCCAAAATGATTACAGCCCGTCAAGGTCAAAGCTCCGGCACACAGAACGACGAAAAGAATTCTATTCATTCGTCAATTCTATCAGACGAAGCCGCGTCCGCCGCTCTGGGAGCGGTTTTCAGATCAAAGGTCGGGGGATTTGGCCTTGTCAAATACGAGTTCCACTTGAGTTGGATCACCTTCCTTGTAGGCATTTAAAGCTTCAAGTGTCTTTTGATCCAGCATTACTTTTTCCGTATTTTCCGGCCATGGGAAATCATCTGCCGGGAATCGCGTGCCGATCTTTTTCATAAACTGGGTCCACACCGGCACGGCGCCATTCGAACCTGTCAGCTTATGTGGAAGATTGTTGTCGTAACCAACCCACACCACAGTTGTGATATAAGGGGTGAAGCCTGCAAACCACGCATCTTTGTTGTCGCTGGTTGTGCCGGTTTTGCCGGCTGCCGGGTTGAAGAACCCGTTCAAAGTGATCGAACGGGCAGTGCCTGATAAAATGGTTTGTTTCATCATGCTGACCAGACTTGCCACTGCGGCAGGATCGACGGTTGCTGTCGGACGGGGATCATGCACGAAGACTTCAACATTGTCTGAATTCAAAGCGCGTCTGATAAAAGACAGCGCGGGCTTTTGCCCCATGGCTGCCAGGGTCATATAACTTTGCAAAACCTCTTTCGGATACATTTCAAATGCACCCAAAGTCATCGCCGGGAATGATTTAAGCTGTGAAGTCACACCCATTTCATGGGTCACATCAATGACGTTCCCCAAGCCCACAGCCAGTCCCAAGCTGGCGGTGGCAGCATTCAGGGAATTTTTCAGTGCATAGAACATCGGAACTGTGCCGAAGAATTTCTTGCCGTAGTTTTCCGGGGACCAGGCCTGACCTTCATACTTGTAAGTGAACTTTTCATCATTCAATAAAGTCACCGGAGTGTATGGTTCACCGGTTTCGGTTTTGTTCAGCAGGGCCGTCAGGTAAACAAAGGGTTTCATGATCGAGCCGATCTGACGGTGCCCATCGATGGCTCGATTGAACTGGGTCATGCGGAAGTTGCGGCCGCCGACAACCACGCTGACCAAACCTGTTTGATTGTTGCCAACCAGAACGGTGCCTTCCAAAGAATGACCTTTGGCTTTGAGACCGGAGATGTGTTTATTGTTTTTCTCCAGATTTTCAAGGTGGCCACGCAAAGCATCCTGCGCGGTTTCCTGCGCCTCCAGATCAAGGCCGGTATAGATTTTCAACCCATCGGGACTGAGTCCCTGAGCCGTCAGTTGTTTGCGAACCGCATCCAGATAGTAGGGGGCTGTCTCTGAAGCGATAGTGCGCGGGGCGCCCGGAAGTGGCTGGCGATCGGCTTCGTCAAATTGGGCTTGGGAAATGTAATCAAGGCCCTTCATTTTCGTCAGAACCAGATTGCGACGGCGCTCGGCGTTTTCAGGTTTTTTGAACGGATTGTAAAGTCCCGGACTGTTCACGATCGCCGCCATCAACGCGCATTCGCTGATGTTCAGATCGGTCAGTTCTTTGCCAAAATAGTAGCGGGCGGCAGCGCCGTAACCACGCACTTGAAATGCACCATTTTGTCCCAGATAGATCACGTTCAGATAAGTTTCCAGAATCTGGTCTTTGCTGAAGCGGGACTCAAGCAGCACGGACATGATGAATTCCTGATATTTTCTTTTCAGGGTTCTTTCGCTGGTCAGGAAATAGTTTTTCACCAACTGCTGAGTGATGGTGCTGCCCCCTTGGGCACGGCGACCGGAAGTGACGTTTTTTACCAGGGCGCGGAAGATGCCTTTGAAGCTGACTCCGCCATGCTCCAGGAACTGGGCGTCTTCGATGGACATCACCGCATTGGAACACATCGGGGGAACTTCACCAAGGGTGACGGTTTTTTGCATCAGGGGTTCGTTGCCAATATATTGAGCAAGAAGGGGAGCTTCGCTGACGGCCTCTTGCACTTCTTCAAAGGGTGCGCCCTTGAAGATGCGGGAAATCAAACGATCTTTTTGCACGACCAAAACTTGAATGGAGCTGTCAACATCCTGAGTGCGGGTGTCTTGCGTGACCCAGCCGATGCAGGCATCCTGGTTTTCGTCCAACCCCACCTGCAGTCGGGCGGCGCACTGCTCACGTGTGGCAATAAAGTAATCTCCAGACAGCAATCGTTGATCGAACTCGCGGCGACGATAGTTCTGACGCAGGAGCTGTTTTTCGATGTCGGAAATCTGAATCAGACTGTGTGACTGGAAAGTCGGTGGAGCTGCGTAAAATTCAGTCGGGACGATGAACTTTTTTGACTCCAGCTTGGAGGTCAGTTCCTTTTCCAGTGCAAAGTAGGAATAGACGCCAATCCCAAGTCCGCAGATGATTACAAGCGTCAGAAGGATTGTAAAAGCCAATAAAATAGTCTTTAATCGTGGTCGCATCATAGATGACAGAGTAGTACGAAACTCACTCGGTGAACAACCTTTGAAAATGTTTTTCATAAGTTGCCTTTGTGAAAGGATTGTTTGTGGCTAAGAAGAAATCTTCTGCTAAAAAAGCCAGTGTAAAAAAGGTCGTTAAAAAGACCGTCAAAAAAAGCGGCGTAAAAAAATCTCCTGCAAAAGCCGCTAAAAAACCAGCTCCCGCAAAAAAGAAAGCTCCTGCCAAGAAAACCGCTGCCAAAGCACCAGCTAAAAAAGCTGCTGCCAAAAAGCCTGCGGTGAAAAAGGCCGTGGCGAAGAAGCCGGTCGCTAAAAAGGCAGTGAAAGCTGCCAAACCTGTGGCAAAGAAGGCGGTAGCGAAACCTGCTAAAGCGGCAGCTCCAAAAGTCGCTATGCCAACCGCTCACTTGGTGCGTGAATCTGCCCCTGTTAAAAAACTGGATTTGAGTGGCTTTGTCACTCCATTGGACGACCGTCTGATGGTTCAGGTTTCTGGTGCCGAGAAAATGACTGCGGGTGGTTTGTATATTCCTGACTCTGTGGCTGACACTTCCGGAAACATGCAAGGTTTCGTGGTGGCTGTTGGACGCGGGCACATGAACAAAAAAGGTCATGTGCGTCCTATGGACGTGCAAGTCGGGGACAAAGTTGTGTTCTCTGAATATGCCGGTTCTAAAATCAAAATTCAAAATGAAGACCTCATTATTCTGCGTGAAGCGGACGTGATGGGCGTGGTTTCCAAGTAAAGGAATGAAGATGTTGAAAAAGAACTTTTTGAAAGCACTGGGTCTTTCTGTCGCATTGGCGACTCCGGCGGCTCACGCCCTGTCTTTGGATTGGAGCGGTGGTTACCGCTTTGAATGGACTGAGATTGACCGTCCGTCTTTGGGTACCCCAACGGAAAGAAAAGCTTACGGCACCAACTATCTTTATCTAAGCCCGACCGTTATCGCGGCTGACGGTGTGAACGTTGTTTCCCGTTTTGATATCCTGAACAGCGCGGATTATCCGAATTCTCAATTGGGTGAAATCTGGGGTTTGAACTCCAACACGGCTGCGGCTTCTTCCTCGAACCAAGGTTCCACCAACGTTCGTGTCAGCCAGCTTTATTTGACAGTGAATCAGGAATATGGCGCTTTGGTCGTGGGTCGTACACCGTTTGAGTTCGGTTTGGGTATGACTTACAACGCCGGCAAAGGGCTGTTCGACCACTGGTATGACACTCGCGATATCGTGGGTTACAAAATCGTGGTTGGAGACTGGTTCTTCATGCCTTCTTTGGGCCGCAAACAGTCCACTGGCTACGGTCAGGGTGGTTCTATTTCCACAATGGGTTTGCACCTTCAGTATGAAAATGCAGAAAACAAAACCACTTTGGGCGTTTATCAGGAAACTTCCAAAGGTGTGAAAGAGGCTTTGGGTTACCAAACTCCGGATCAGGTTGAAGCTATCGGTGGCGCAGGCGCGACTGTTGGCGAAAGCATGAACGTTCAGCGCACCAACGTGGTGTTTGGACGCGGTTTTGATTCCTTCGGTTTCAAATTGGAAGCCGGTTTCCAAAGCGGTGAAACAGGTGTTTTGACCGCAGGTGGTGATTCTGTGTCCTTGAATGGTTTCGGTGTGGCTTTGGAATTCGAAGTTCCGGCTAAAGAATCCAAATGGGATTACAGAGTTCGTGCTGGTATGGCGACGGGTGAAGACGGTGGTTCTTCCGGTTTCGGTGGTTATGCCTTCAATCAGAACTATGATGTGGCGATGTTGTTGTTCAATCATCGTTTGGGCATGAAAGACTTCCTGAATACCAACGCTTATCGTTCCAATACGAACCTGACTGTTGGAAATTCTGCGGATGACGAATACGTGAGCAACGCAATTTACCTTGCTCCATCCGTGAACTATGCCTGGTCCGAAAAAGTCGACCTTCGCAACACTCTGGTTTATGCACAATTGATGCAGACCCAGAATTCTTCTGTTGATTCTACAAAAGATCTGGGCCTAGAATGGGATATCGACGTGGTTTACAAACACAGTGATAAAATTCAGTGGGTGAATCAGGTCGGTCTTCTGTTCCCAGGCGAAGCTTGGAAAAACGGGTCTGGAGCAGACGGAAACCTGGATAACGGGTTTACATTTGGATTTGCATCTAAAGCCGCCATCAGCTTTTGATTACAGCACGATTGCAACTTGTACGACAGCTTGATGACTACTTGAAACATCTTGTTTGGTGGTGAGCAGGGCCCGGGGGGCGAAAGTCCCCCGGGATTTTTTTTGCCCAAAATCAGTTAGACTTTGTCCCCTGTCTTTGTAATATCAGGTCAGCAACTCAAATCGGAGGTTCTATGAAAGCGCTTTTAGGGTCTTTGTTGGCTCTGGTGATGTTATCAGCTCCTGCAGCTCAGGCCTGGACGGAAGTGGCCAACGAAATGATTTTTGCTGATCAACCGACTTTTCAGCAGGTGTTTTTGCGTAAAAGCAAAGCCGAATATCAGGAAGTCATGGTCCAAATCATGAACCCTAACGGGGCCCGCATCCAAAGAGCTGAAATCATCACGGAACAGGGCTGGTCCAAACCGGTCTGGCGCCTTGAAGGCGACTATCGCTTCGGCATGCAAAGAACCGACGTCTTCCAAAAAGCCAAAGTTAATATCTTCCGTACTTATTTGACGACTCTTCGTCCGGGCGAACCGGTTCGTCTGCGCGTGATGATGCGCTAAAAGAAAAAAAGGGCCCATCGTGGGCCCTTCGGAGGATCGTTTCAATTTTTTCAGTCGATAATTACTGACGACCGCGGATCAGTGCTCTTTGCTGCAAAGCTTCGGCAGTTGCATCGCGTGGAGTTCCGAAAGTCACACCACCGCTGCTGTTAGGGTACACTGTCAGTTGGCCTTGAGGCTGAGTGCTCAGTGTTGCGCCTGTTCTTGAAGAAACCCCTGATGGGATGGTTCCTGGAGTGGTCGGCGTCGTAGGCAAAGTGCCGATTGTGCTTGTTGTGCCGTTCGTGCGACCTGGGTTCTGCAGGCGCTGCGACAAATTGATGGATGGATCAATCTGAGGAGCAGTTCCTGGAGTCACCTTTTGCGCAAGCAAGTTTGCAAGCGTGATCGAGAAATCGTTCATATACTTGGTGTAAGCAGATTCCTGATCTACTGTAATGCGGTCGCCGCTTGCAGCTGCGCTCAGAGCCTGCTTGGTTACTGCTTGAAGCAGATCATGCATGTACGTGGTCTCGCTCAACTTCGCAGAAGCTTCTGGGTAGTTACCAGCGCTTTCTTGTGCTTTGATCTGAGCCGCTTCGAATTTCAGGATGTCAGTCTCTGTTTGAATTACGCGAGAGCGGACATTTTCGAATTTCGAAGGAACTTTTGTGATCAGGTCTTCCACAATGTACAGGGATTCTTTGATCATATCGTTGATGTCAGTAGCAGTAACTCCGAAGTCATCAGAGCCTCTGTAGGACTGCCATGCGCTTGGATTTGTTGCAGCTCTTCTCTGTGCTGAAGTGATTCTGCGAACTTCTGCCAATTCACGAACCAAGCGAGATTGAATTTCTTTTTTGTAGAAATCCAGGGCCTCAATCGGTGTGATGTCCTTGGCTTTTTTAGGATCTTCAAGGATCGCAAGATAAGCATCTTTCACGCACGCCAACAATGAAGCGTCGTCGGAAGAAGATTTACAGTCACGCTTCATGATGCGATCAAGCGGGCTGACTTTCTTCTTGGCTACCACTTCTTCTTCTCCAGTAGCCTCAGCATCTGCCTCCGCCACTTCTTCTTTAGCTACTTTCTTTTTCGCAGCAGCCGGTTGTTCGGCCAATTTTTTCATCAGCTCAACATTCAGTGCATCGATATCAGATTTATTTTTAGCGCTCAGGACGATAGTGTCGTAACCACACTTGCCTTCGCAGACTTTACCTTCAGTTGTTCTTTTAGGAACCAAAGCCAGGACTTCTTCATCACCGTTATCAATGTATTTAACGGGCATCACACCTTCAGCGGTGTAAACCTTGCTTTCAGTCAGATCGCCGCTTGTGGAAGCGAAGTCAGCGGAAGCAATTCCGTCATTATGAGTGTTGAACGATACATTGAATCCCAAGACAGCCAGCAGAGCCGATGTCAGAACCCATTTCTTTTGCGGGTAAGTGAATTTCATAAGTCCTCCTATATGAAGGGAGCATCCAGTCCCTTTTATCTACACTTATGTAAAGCGAAGGCCGGGCCAAAACCCGAGGTTCGTGCCAGCACCGCTAAACACAGGAAATAGCTAAGAGTTCTCATGTTGAGATTCATTGCACGGGCGAGGGCCCCTGTTGAACTTCTGGTGTCCCATCGTGAGAAGGCTTTAATCCTGCACAATTTCAGTTATTTAGAGCTGTTTAAGGGGGCGAAAGGCAAAGCATGAAAAAGCGCCCCTTTCGGTCACTTTTAGAGGGAAAAAGGGCCCTTCCGCTTGCTAAATGGGCTACTTTCCTTCATAAAACAGCCATGAAGTTTCATTTCCCGCGAAGCCCTAGGCCTGAACATATCGCCGAATCCGATTGGAATAATTGGACCTGGCAGCTTCGCCATTCCCTGAAAACCCAGGATGATTTCGCCCAGCACTTTGAATTAAGTGCGGATGAAAAGGCGGCGTTCGTGGGTGGGAAAGAGCTCTTCAACGTGCGCACGACGCCATATTATGCAAGCCTTGCCAAAGGTGATGCCGGTCAATCCATCCGCCAGATCCTGATGCCACATCGATATGAAATCGAAGAAGGTGATCAGCAGATGCTCGATCCCTTGGGTGAACGCCAGAACAAGGCAGCACCTCGTTTGATCCATCGCTATTCAGATCGTGTGTTGTTCCTGATTACAGACATCTGCAGCGTTTATTGCCGCTTCTGTACCCGCAAGCATTTCACGGGTCAAGAGCAGGCCTTCATCCGCAACGAAGAATACGAACAAGCACTTTCCTATATCCGTTCCCACACCGGCATTCGTGAAGTCATTCTTTCCGGCGGCGATCCGCTGACGGTCAGTGACAAGCAACTGGATCGTGTGCTGGGTGACTTGCGTGCGATTGAACACGTCGAGATCATCCGCATTGGTTCCCGCATGCCGGTTGTGTGCCCGATGCGCGTGACTGATGAACTTGTGCAGATTTTAAAAAAGCACAAGCCGGTGTTTTTGATGTCGCACTTTAATCACCCCGACGAGCTGACAGCAGAAGCGGTCGAAGCGCTGGAAAGACTGGTGGATAACGGTGTTCCGGTCATGAACCAGATGGTGCTATTAAATGGCATCAATAATCATCCGGCATTGGTGCAGGCCTTGAACCGCCGCCTGTTGTTCCTGCGTGTAAAGCCTTACTACATGTTCCAATGTGACCCATCGTTGGGGACTGATCACTTGCGCACATCTGTGGAAGATTCATTGGAAATTCAGAAAGAGCTGTGGGGTCACCTGTCCGGCCTTGCGATGCCGAATCTGTCTTTGGATATTCCCAATGGCGGGGGGAAAACTTATCTGGTACCGAACTTTGAAGTCGGCCAAGAAGGTCGAACTCGTCACTATGTCGGTTGGGACGGGGTGAAGGCTGAATACGTCAGCCCTGCACCCGAAAAGATCCGCAAGCCCGATGCCTCGATGTACGAGGCCGAGTGGGCTCACCTGAAAAACAGCAAGAACTTACTTTAGTTTTCCGTTCACGCCATCCAGAAGCTCTTTGCCCAGAAGGCCGATCTCTTCCAGCTTTTGTACCGGCAGGCGGTTGAAAACAACGGCCCAGGCATAACCATCACCGTGACGGGTGAAATAGGAAAGTGTTCCGGTTTCCAAAGCTCCGGCGTGTCCGATATTTTTCCCGCCATCCATGCACACCCAGCCCAGGCAGGCATTCGGATTTCCGATGGTAGTCACGGGAGCCGTCATCACTGCCACCGTTTCAGGTTTTAGAATCTGCACACCTTTGTTCCAAGGGGTCACCGCATTGGCAATCTTCACCAGATCTGACGGTGTCGCCAGCCAGCCTCCATGTCCGTCCATTGTGTGGAAGACATAGCCGTTGTAGGATTGAGGCCCCATGGTTTTATTGTCGAAAACAGACTTGTTGGGTGCAGAGCGGGGATCATCATAATAGCGTGCTTCGTTTGGCAGGCGGTCTTGCAGTGTGTTCCCGGCAATTCTCATATCTGTGATGCCCAGGGGTTGCAGGACTTTCTGCTGCACATATTTTTCATATGGCATTTTGGACAGGGTCTCAATGATACGAGCCAGAATATTGAAGCCCAGATTGGAGTAATGGAACTCTTTCCCCGGCGCCACATCCAGTTTCTGATACTTCAAAACATAAGAAATTACTGTTTCCGCACTGGCCGGAGCCGTTGTCTTCATTTTTTTGGCAATGGTGTAGACTTCATATTGTGGGTCACCGCTGACGCTCAGATCCCAGCCGCCGGAATGCTGAAGCAGATCACGCAAGGTGATTTTGTAAACGCGCTGATCGCGGATCTGGCGGTACTTTGGCAGATAACCACTTGGACCGAAGACAGGTTTGTTCAGAGCTGTTTCAAGGTCAACACCGGAATCTTCCAGCACTTTGAACATGGCGATGGCCGTGATGGGTTTGCTGGCGCTGGCAATGCGCCACAAAGTGGTGTCGGTGGGCGCTGTTTTGTTTTCGACATCCGCGAAACCATAGTTGGCAGTGTGAACGATCTCGCCATTTTTAAGGATTGCGACAGAAGCACCGGGGATGTTGTGTTTTTGAATGAAAGCACTTACGAAATCGGAGGCTGTTTTAGCTGATTCATTTTTTTTCGGGGTGCTGGTGCAGCCGATCATCAGCAGGGAAACCAGCAGGGTCATCAGGGATGTTTTCATTAAGAGCTCCTTCTCGCTATGAGACAGCGTGATCGATTTTTGGCTTAAAGAAAACAAGTTTTCGTGGATTTTCTAGGCCATCGGTACAGTCGCGGTTTGGCCAGTTGTTAATGTTCGGTGAAAATTCAATCCATAGTCTCGTGAAGTGCTTTCTGGATCACCCGAATAGTTCAGCAGAACACAACCGCAAACTCGGATGTAGGCGGTCAACTATTCAAGGAGGCTAAGCCATGGTTATGACGAAGTAGCGAGGAAATAGATGGGAATGAGAGTAACAACCAATATTGCAGCCCTGAACGCCCAAAGAAATCTGGCGGGTTCGCAAAGAATCGTAAATGATTCTATGGCCAAACTCGCTTCGGGCAGTCGAATAAACAAAGCGGCAGATGATGCTGCGGGCTTGGCGATCTCGGAAGGGTTGAAGGCACAGATTCGTTCTGCGGCTCAGGCTCAACGAAATGCCAACGATGGTATTTCGATGATCCAGACGGCAGAGGGTGGCCTGAATGAAGTCGGCAACATTATTGTGCGTCTGCGCGAACTGGCAATCCAGTCGGCCTCTGACACCGTCGGGGAAACCGAGCGCGGTATGCTCAATAAAGAGGTGACTCAGCTGACCAGCGAAATGCAGCGTATTGCCAAGTCCACGACTTGGGGTACGACCAAACTGCTGGATGGCTCTGCGCCGAAGTTTGATTTCCAAGTGGGTATCGGCAACGACGATTTCGCGGATCGCATCAGCTTTAATGCGGGCGAGCACGCGGCGACGCTGGATGCTCTGGGCTTGGAAGGACTGGATTTCTCTTCGAAAGAAGGGGCACAAACAGCATTGAAACGACTGGACGATGCGCAGACGAATGTCAGCGGCACCCGGGCTTATCTGGGAGCTTTGCAGAATCGACTGACATCGACCGTGGACAACCTGGGTGTGACTCAGGAAAACCTGTCCGCTGCCAACAGCCGTATCCGTGATACTGATGTTGCAACAGCATCCAGTGAAATGGTCAGAAATAATATTTTACTGCAGGCAGGAACTTCGATTCTGTCTCAGGCAAATCAAGCAAACCAGTTGGCGTTAAAGCTGATCGGTTAGCAAGTACTCCGTTAAGGGGGCCCTTTCCCGGGGCCCCTTTTTTTTGGTCTTAAGCGGCTCTGTGGCCCTCGATCAAGCCGCGTAAGTCAGAAATCAGCGAATCCACGGCCTCGGTTTTTTCATTCAATTCTTTGGCGATGGAGGAAACCTGTTCTGAAGCTTTGGTGTTGCTTTGTGATGTGGTGTCCAGGCTGACCAAGGCGCCGGAGACCTGCTGAATACCCAGACGCTGTTCTTCGCTGGAAGAAGCGATGTCCTGATTATAGGACGACACTTTTTCAATGTCTTTATGGATACGAGTCAGAACATCCTGGCTTTGGCCGGCCTTGGAGACCCCTTCTTCAATGTAGCTGGCACTTTTAGAGATCAATTCAGAGATCTCCTTGGCGGACACGGAACTTCTTTGCGCCAAAGATCGCACAGCTTCAGCCACCACCGCAAATCCACGACCTGCTTCCCCGGCGCGGGCGGCCTCCACTGCGGCGTTCAAGGCCAGAAGGTTGGTCTGGAAGGAAATGTCTTCAATGATATTGATGATGTCCTGCATTTTTTTGGAGCTGTCGCTGATCTTTTCCATCGAGCTCATCAGTTGTTTGATCGCGCCCGAACCGTCTTCGGCTGAAGTCTTGGAATCTTCAGAGGCGACCTTGGCCAGCAGAGCGCGTTCGCTGCTGATTTTCACGATGGATTCTATCTGACTGATCGAAGCCGTGCTGGCTTCCAGCATCGAAGAGGCTTTGCTTGCGCCGTTTTGCACGGTCATGCTGGTTTCAGAAAGATAGCTGGCGGCCTTATGCACTTCTTGTGAATTGTCTGCCAATGCATCACAAATCTGCTTTACAGTTCTTGCGATGGATGAGGAGGCAAAGAATGAAACCAGGCCCGCCAGAACGATGGAAACCGCGGCAAAGACCGTCACCCAAAAGCGCGCCTGCTCTTCAGCACTTGTGGCCATGTGGGCTGACTGATCGGCATACTGAATCTGATAGGTGGTTTCACGCAAAAGGGGCTCATAGATTTTCTGGGCTTTTCCGGGGCATACTTCGCGGATCAGGGAAACGACTTTATCTTCGTTTTCTTTGAAGTGCGCACTCATCGCCAGAACCTCACCACCAAAGGACTTGAATTCATTCCATCCGGCGATGAACTCTTTATAGCTGGCGCGATCTTTGGCGGCAGGATCAATCTTCTCGTAGGCCTCAATGTGTTTTTCCAGATTGATGATCTGTTCCTTGGATTTCTCGATGTAAATGTTCACTTCGTCCTGCGTGTTGCCCGCAAGTCCAATACTGCGAACATGGATTCGAAGCTCGCGAATTGCTGCGCGAAGGTCGGCAAGCTCTTTCAGAGAAGGCAGATTTTCGTGCGCAACGATGCCGTACTCGGCACTGACTTTATTTAGAAAGAAAAACCCCAAAGCGCCGCTGGTGGCTGCAAGCAGAGCAACAGACAGTCCCATCAAGGTCAGTTTTGCTTTTAAACTCCAAGTTTTCATAAACGCCCTTTGAAGAACAGATGTTAAAAAAAATTAACGACACTCTTTGATCGGAGCGGAGGGAGCAAACATAAGGGAAATAAAATAATGAGAGGAATCTTTGACGTTATGACTACGACTTTTGAGCGAGAAGGGGACGATTCCCCGAGACGGATTCGTTTTAAAATTCGGGGGCCAAACGAAAAAAAGCCCGGTCAGAGCCGGGCTTTTGGGGAATCGCGATAAATTCTTTAATTAGAAATTGAAAGAATAAACAGCGGATGTGAATGCAACAGAGGAAGACGTGTCTTCATCGAACCAGTTCCAAGCTTCAAAACGCTCAAGACCCAAGGCACCTGCGCCATTAGGAAGTTTGAACTGAGCACCGTAACGGAAGCTTGCGCCAACGACGGTTTTATCATCAGCGCCATCCATTTTGATCATGGAAATGCCGATACCTGGAGCCAGGAACGCAGAAACGTTCGAAGCTTCAACAAGTCTCAACATCGAGTGAGCACCGAAGCTTAGAACTTGAGGAATGCCTGCATCTTTCTTTTCAGTTTGCAGGAACAAGTAAGCACCCAATGCACCTTGAGCATCGTCAAATTCCAAGCGGCCACCGATGTTCAATGCAGAGCTGTTCATGCCCAGATTGATGCTGGCAGTTTTGCCGCCGTAGGAAGCAACGTTTCTAGCTGCGAAGGAAACAGAAGAGGATAGAAGACAAAGGACAACGACCAACTTTTTCATTAATTACTCCTTGTTAGTAACCCGAAGAATTTTGGCAGTTATCCTCATTTTAGCAACAAAAAAGCTATGACTACACGCGCTCCAAGCGGGCGTACTTCACAACGAATTTCTTCACAGTGTTATCTGTGAACATCACGCTGACCTTGAAATTTTCCCCGGTCCCTTCCGTTGCGTACACGGTGCCGACGCCAAACGTCGGGTGTCTGACGCGCATACCTTTGGAGAATGGCGCAGATCCCGACCCTTCGTTGTCGTAATCCGGGAAGTCTTGAGCATCATCGTAACTCTGTGAGCGAGCGCGATTGCGATCCGAGCTGGTGGCGCCCCATTTCGGTGTGCCGCCAAAGTCAGAGTCATAAGAGCTGGAGCCATAGCGGGCCATAAAGCGCGGCGCTTCGGCGGAGGTTTTAAAGTCGATCAGATTCTGCGGGATTTCCTTAATGAAGCGCGACGGAGGGTTGAACTGCTCCTGGCCCCACACGCGTCTCATTTTCGCATAGGTCAGCCACAGCTTCTGACGAGCGCGAGTCATGCCCACGTAAGCCAGGCGGCGTTCCTCCTCGACATCTTCTTCGCTGTCGCTTTCCGCGCTGCGAGCGCTTGGGAAAAGATTTTCTTCCAGGCCCACAACAAACACGTAAGGATATTCAAGACCCTTGGAGATGTGCAGGGTCATCATGGTGACCGAGTTCTGCTCCTGATCCAAAGAGTCCACGTCATTTACCAAGGCCATTTCTTCCAGGAAGCTGATCAGCGTGGATTCCTCGCCACGTTCCTGCACGAACTGGGCAATGGCGTTGTCCAGTTCCTCCAAGTTTTCAATGCGGGCCTGGGATTCCGGGGATTCATCTTTTTTCAAAGCCGCCAGATATTCGGTGCGATCCAAAACCACGGCAAAGAATTCCAGCAGTTTTAAATGCTGGGCGTTTTGCTGAAGGTCTTTCATCAGGTCGATAAAGCGACGGATCTTGCCCGTGGTGCCGGCGTTGAACAGGCGCTCTTCGCAGGCTTTTTCGGCCGCTTCGAACATGCTCAGGTTTTTATGAGCCGCGTATTCTTCGATTTTTTCAATCGTGGTTTTGCCAATACCGCGCGCCGGAACGTTGATGATGCGCTTTAAGGCGATATCATCCGCCGGGTTGATGGACAGCTTCATGTAGGAAATCATGTCCTTGATCTCCATGCGCTCATAGAAGCGCACGCCGCCAACCAGGCGGTACGGAATTCCCATGGTGCGCAGCTGTTCTTCCAGAACGCGCGACTGGGCATTGGTGCGATAGAAGATCGCATAGTCGTTGTAAGAGCCTTCACCCTCATTCATCATCGACTGAATGGTTTTCGCAACAAAGCGGCCTTCCTCGTATTCGTTCTTTTCCTCGCGCACGTGAATCAGATCACCCGGGTCGTTCGATGTGAAAAGAGTTTTGTCTTTGCGTTGCGAGTTGTTTTTGATTACGGCCGTGGCGCCATTGACGATGTTGGCGCTGGATCGGTAATTTTCTTCAAGCTTGATCACCTTCGCATCACGGAAGTCTTTTTCAAAATCCAGGATGTTTTTGATGTCGGCCCCACGCCAGCTGTAGATGGACTGATCCTCGTCACCCACTACGCACAAGTTGCGGTGAGCGGAAGCCAGCATCTGCACCAGAAGATACTGAATGTGATTGGTATCCTGATACTCGTCCACCATGATGTAACGGAACTTTTTCTGATACATCTGCAGAACATC
Source organism: Bdellovibrio bacteriovorus (assembly GCF_048286975.1). Classification (GTDB taxonomy): domain Bacteria; phylum Bdellovibrionota; class Bdellovibrionia; order Bdellovibrionales; family Bdellovibrionaceae; genus Bdellovibrio; species Bdellovibrio bacteriovorus_H. The sequence goes on from NZ_JBLVRT010000001.1 coordinate 1,348,472, forward strand.
AGGGTACATGCGGAACAGATCATAGGTTTTCAAAAGCAGATCATCGAAATCAAGGCTGTTGGCCTTTTTCATTTCGCGTTCATAGGCTTTGTAAACCTCAACGGTCTTTTGATCCATCAGACGCTTCGAGGATTTTTCCAAACCTTCCGGGGAAAGACCCATCATCTTGGCGCTGCTGATACGGCTTTGGAAATTCTTCGCCGGATACATCTTGTCGTTGATATCCAGCGCGGTCATGACTTTCTTGATCTGGCTGAGTTGATCGGAAGAATCATAGATTCCGAAGAAGGGCTTGTAATCCAGAAGAGTGATGTGCTGGCGCAGGACGCGAACGCAGAAGCTGTGGAAAGTATTGATCCAAAGCTGGGTGTGAACAATGGCGCCCATGTCTGATAGAATCTTGTAAATACGATGTTCCATCTCTTTGGCGGCCTTATTGGTAAAGGTCACACACAGGATTTCATCGGAAGCTGCGACCCCTTGGCCGATCATGTTGGCCATGCGGTGGGTGAGGACGCGGGTTTTGCCAGATCCAGCGCCGGCAAGGATAAGCAAAGGCCCTTCCAGGGTTTCGACGGCATCCTTCTGCGCGGGGTTCAGATTTTTCGTAACAAAATCAAGTACATCCATGGCGGCTTCCTTAATGTGCGTTTGCAGGGGCTGTCGAACTTCTGGTGAGACTGACAAAGTTTGTCTATCTCTAAGTTTTCATTGAGGTTTTCGCCATTTTCCACTATAACTATAACGCAATAAGTCAAGTGAGCGAGGAAACCCCTCCGTTTATAGAACTTAGAGAGGACTTTGTGAAGCGCGTTTTTAGCCGGATCACAGCAGCAATTCTAGTCACAGGCGCCCTGGGTGCTTGTGCTCCGCAGTCTGAGAGTGCTGATCAGTCCGGCAATGTCCGCGTACTGGCGCCACAGAACAACTCCAAGTCCGGTTATTCGCTCCAGACCGTGGAATTGCTGGGGATCGAGGATCTTCAGACTGTTTCCGGTAAATTCGTCCGTTTCTTCCTGAGCCCTCGTATTACTGACAATAAGCTTCACGGTCGACCTGCTGTGGCTCGTTTTATCAAGAATGGTTCGGGCGATTTCATACCTGCCAACGAAATGACTCAACAACTGGTCACTATCTATGCTCACACGCAGAAGCTGGCTTTGCTTGATGAAGAACTCGGGGCCGGTGGTGTTAACCAGTGGCCTCGTGATGTCGGCGTGGGTGTCAGAGTGAAAGGTTCTTCCGGAGCCAATAATGCATTCTATGACGGAGCCACGGACTCCATGCTGGTTGTGCCGTACACCCAAGATGGTCTGGCGATTGCGATCAACGCCGGAATTTTGGCGCATGAACATTTCCATTCTTTGTTCTTCAAACTGGTTCTGAAGGATGTTGTCGATGAAGACACGGGTGTTCACAGTCGTGAATCTTTCATGGATGATGCGGCCATCGTGCAAGAGGATCTGTCCGGTCGTGGCCGTCGCGAAAAACCGGTGCTGATCGGGGATGAACTGGATGAAGCCACGCTTTTGAAGTTCCACCGCCTGGCGATGATGCGCGGCCTGAATGAAGGCCTGGCTGATTTCTGGGGCTGGATGTACACCGGGAACCCTGATTTCATCGCCCAGTCCCTGCCAAGTCAGAAACGGGTTCGTTCCCTTGAGGTCGGTGATCTGTTTGGTATCTATGAGCTTCCGAATAAAACTGTCGTGCGCAATAACTTGGAGCTTTTCCATGCTTCCGGTGAACGCGCGAAGTTCCGCGACTATGTCACCGGTTATGCTTACACGGTGGGAACCCAGTTTTCCCGCGTGTTGAAAAAGTTCACGGACATCTATTCCAAAGAGCGCAGTCTTGAGGATCTGGCCGCTCGCAAAGAAGTGGCAAAGTTGGTCGTTAAGATGTTGCCGTCTTTAAAAGCCGAACTGGCTGAAAAGAAAGACACTTATTACACTCACGATCAGTTCGTACAAAGCTTCATTAAAGAGCTGGGCGAAATGAAAAAGAAAGAATGCGAGTTCCTTTCCGAGGTTTTGGAAACTTCTGCTGAGACTCCGATGGTCTATTCCTGCGTTGAAGAAACCGGCTGGGTGATCAAGTCTGCAACAGCCCCAAATCCTGAAGCTGGGGAAGTGAAGTAAATGAAATTCATCGCGGGTTTGTTGTTGTTCTTGTTGTCAGTGAGTGCTTTCGCGCAAGAGTCTCGCATGAAGATGCCCGCCGAAGGGCCGGTGTCCTTGCTGGCGGCCTATCCGTTCGGCTATGAAATGCGCTATGAACGCGGCAATTCCGGTGATCTGGAAGCCCGTCAGCCGCAGAACTTTTCCATCGGCTATCATCGCAACCGCTACAGCCTTCTGGTGGAGTACGCAAACTTCACGGACACCACCGGCAACAGTACCTCCAGCATCGAGCGCCGTCATCAGGATATGACCGTATGGGGCCGTTACAATGCCCTCAGCGGGAAAGAGGGCGGCATGCGCGGAGTGATCTATTTTGGCGCGGGTGTCGGAGGTTATGAAGAAGAGGTTATTACGCGATTTATGACGGACAGTCGTTCCGATAAAACCGGAATGAAAGTGATGGGTGGTCTATCCGCGGGCCTGGAGTTGTTTATCTTAAGCACCAGTCAGTTTGGTGTGACCGTGGGTATGGAAGGCCGAGCCTTGATGGGTTCTGATTTCGATCCGAATCCAACCCTGGGTGCTGTTCTGCGTGCGGGCCTGGTGGTTCCTCTATAAAAAAAGCCCCGTTCTTTCGAACGAGGCTTCCTTAGGAATTTAATTAAAAGCGGGTGAACAATTACTCAGTGATCTTTTGAACGATCGCAGAGCCGACTTTCGCTTTAGTCACAAGCTCTGTGCGGTAAGCTTGAGCTTCTTTCTGAGTCGCAAACTGGCCGACACTTACGCGGAACCAAGTTTTACCTTTGATGTTTGCCGGGATATAGAACGCGCTGTAACCTTTGTTTTTCAGGTCAGAAGCCATTCTCTGAGCTTCAGCTTCATCAGCATAAGACGCCACTTGCACAGTGAATTTGCCCACTGCGAATTGCGCCACATCTTTAGGAAGGGAAGAAGGCAGACGGTCCTCTTTCGCCGTTACTTTCTTTTCTGCTGCTTCCAAAGTTGTTGGAGCTTTGCCTGCCGCTACGTTTTTCGCAGCTTCAGAAGGTTCGTTGTGCTGGGTTACAGGAGTTTTGTCACCTTTGGTTGGATTTGGTTTGTGAGTCTCAACTTTAGGTTCTTTGGATTCAACTTTTGTTTCAGCGATTTCACCGTGGTGACCGGCAGGAGCCGCGTGTTCACCGTGAACTGGTGTGGCTTCATTTTCAGTTGTCGCAGGAGTGGTTTCGTCAGCCACGAATTCTTCAGCCAGTTTCGCGATCTCTTCATCAGTCATCGCGCCCACTTTGCCTTCAGAGGTCCCATGTTCAGAAACAGAAGCCACTTCACGCTCTTGGGTGTGAGAGGATTTTTGTGGTTCCAAAGCCGCCAGCTGATGTTGGTTGTCACTGTACTTCTTGCCTACAAATGTACCGATAGAGAAAGACAGCAAAGAAATAAAGAAAACTAAAGCTAGTTTCACCATCACATCCGTTTTAGAACTCATTTTTTCAATCCTCATAATTTTTAAACCCGCTTGAATGCTTAAGTTTCGGGCCCTTCCTTTGGCCCTGCAAACATGTTAGCGTTAATCCTCTGAACTGGTCAATCATCCAAGGGTCCTGCCCGAAGGGGAAAGCGTGGAAAACAGCGTAAAATCAAGGGATTGGAAGCAGGTCTTAAGTCAAGCCGAAGCCGCTGTGGGCTTGGGTCGCAAGGTGCTTCTCAATTATTTCGGTAACTTAGAGCACGTCGAGGAAAAGTTCCAGGCGGGCCTTGTCAGCGAAGCCGACAAAGAATCAGAAAGAGTCATTGCAGAGCATCTTAGGAAAAATTTTCCGGAAATCGAGTTCCTTGGCGAGGAAACCTTCGCGGCTTCTCACGGAACCGGGACAAAGGTCGCGTGGAGCAAAGCTGGCGCAAACGGGCGCTGGATCTTGGATCCACTGGATGGGACCACAAACTATGTGCATCGTTTTCCGATTTTCTGCATCAGCCTGGGTTTGGAAATTGACGGTCAGATTCAGGTCGCGGTGATTGATGTGCCGATGTTGAATGAAACATACACCGCGATTCGCGGGCAGGGTGCATTCGTTAATGGCAAGCCTTTGCGAGTCAGCAAGAACACCGAACTGAAGAAAGGCCTGCTGGCCACGGGTTTTGTGTCAGAGCATGAACACGTGATTTCTGAACAGCTAAGAATTTTTGACGACATGGTTCGCAAGTGCCGTGGTGTTCGCCGTCCTGGTGCTGCCGCTTATGATCTGGCGCAAGTGGCGCGCGGTGTGTTTGATGGTTATTGGGAACGCAACATTCAGCCGTGGGATGCTGCTGCAGGTATTCTTCTTGTCGAGGAAGCTGGCGGCGTTGTGCAGACTTATCGTGGAGAAGCCTATACGCCGTACAAGAACTCAATCGTGGCCGGGAATGCTGATATGGTCACAGAAATTCAAAAGGTCCTTGTGCCTCGCCTGAGCGAAGGCACAGACTAGTTCTTTTTCTTCGTGGAAACCAGACGGCCCGATTGGGCCTCATCCACCAAAGCCGGGTGGTAGTGATAAATCACGCTGCCACCTTTCAATAGCGGAATCAGCTTTTCAGCCATCGACAAGGACAGCGCCGGGCAACCCCAGCTTAAACCCAGGCGGCCGTAAGGCTGTCCGGTCTTCTTGTTGATGGAATTGATGAATTCTTCACCGACATACCAGGCTCCATGCACAACGATGTCACGGTTATAGGCCTGATCATTGGATCTTTGCAGGCCGTACATGCGCAGGGTTTTTCCGTAGGATCCCGTATACACTTCACCAGTCAGATAAATCCCCAATGACGTTTGGCGAGAATCTTTGGTGTTACTGAAGCGATAGGCATAGTTCCCGTCGCCGCTGCCGATACCGTGAGAGGTGTAGTATTTTTCAACCGCGCCATTGCGAAGGTTGATAAAATAAAAACGTCTTTGTGTGGAAGGCGCGGAATAGTCAACGATGACCACGTACTGTGGGCTGTTCAGGGTGACGTACTTGCTGCTGCGATTGCGTTTTTCTTCTTCGCAAGGCCGCACGCTGGCCGGGTCTTTGCCTTCACAGGTATAAGTGTCCTGCTGGAAGCTGCGTCCGCGGTTTTCATACATGAATTTACTGAGGCGATGGACCGCGTCGGCAGGAACGCCCTGAGAAATGATTTTACGATTGATGTTGTCCTGCTGGGCTGCAGAGGCAGAAAAGGCAGTGCAGAAAAGCGCTGTTCCCAGAATGAATGGCAAGGCATTTTTCATCAAGGTCCCCTTGTAAATAAGAGACCTTATAGTACGCCCTTTTCAGGAAAGAAACTGTCAGGATTTTTGACAGGTATAAAACACAAAAAGGGCGCTCTAAATACGTTTAATTCAAACGGATACGGAAAGAACCGAAGGTCACCGTTTCGGAGTACTCAATACCGTTGTCAGCTTTCACGTGCTTGCGGGTGCGGATAATAACATCCACGTCCTGAGGCACTTCTCTGGTTTTAAAGAAGGACACAGATTGCTCTTGCACTGCGCCTTGATTCAGGTGCTCAAGGTTCGTTTGCAGCAGAACTTCAGAGTATTTGTTCACTAGAAGCATTTCATAGTTGCTGTAAGTGACTTCTACGTTGGCGCCGTTGGGTGCAACATAGGATTCGTGCGTCGGAGCGGAGTCAAGAACCCATTGGGCATTTTGGCATTTCACCATAGCTACGCGCAGGGTGGTTTGTTGTTCTTCGTCGCTGGAAGAGGCGTTGATCAAAGACAACTGGACAACTTTGGCCTTTGCTTCCGGTGTGCCACGGGAAGAGTCGCAATAAGCAACAGAGCCATCGATAACCTTGTTCAAAGTGATGTCAGCGTGTGCCGCACCAGCAGCCAAAAGCATGGATAGGACAGAAAAAACCAGACGAGCCATGGATACCCCCTTAAAAGTGATCCTCTAAATACCACCAGGTGTATGTGCTTTTCAACAAAGGGATTGGCATCCGGGAAGAATTTTTACGCGCCATGGGGTGGATATCGGAAAGACAGGGGAGGAGTCGTGGCTCCTCCCTGAAGCCTCAATGGCTGAATTTGTTTTTGATTTCAGCGATTTTGTCTCCGACTTTGTCGCCCCATTTTTCCATGAAGCCTTTGACTTGGGTGTCATCAATGCCCACTGTGCTCATGGCCTGATGCACACGTTTGTCAGCCTCTTCTCTGGAGATTCCTGTTTTTGCAGAAACCAGAGTCACCAGTTCATCGGGATTTTTCATCGCTTTTTTTATTTCCTCGTCGGTCAGATTCAATCCGGCGAATTTCTGTTTCAGGGCGTTTGAGAAATCGCCAAATTTGCTTTCAAATAGCTGCTTGTCCATAACCTCTCCTTGCCTCGACCAGAGTCGGGGGCTTAGTGAGACAGCTTGTTTTTGATGTCGTCGATTTTTGAATTCACCTTGTCGGCAGCTGATTCTGTTTTATTTTCGAACTTTCTGTCGATGCTGGTCATGAATTCAGAAACTTGTTTTGACGCTTCTTCTTTGGAAAGTCCGATTTTCTGCTGTACCAATCCGCTGAGGGCCTCCATGTTGCCTTTGGTTTTCTGGATGTCATCATCGGTCAGGGCTCCCCATTTTTTGCGAAGCTCGCCTGATATTTCCTTGATTTTGCCTTGGAAGATATCTTTGTTCATAAGAACCTCCTTAGTCATTGTTGCTACCTTTATGGGGCTCCTGTTTGGCCAAATAGTCAAATTTTCGCGCCAAAACTTTGGCGCCTGTCATAGAATTACTACCCGGCAAACATTCACCACAGGGGCAAAAATTGCCCCAATTCAAATATGTTGGACCGCAGTCATTGGTCCTCGGCGAAGGTCCTGTTGGCATCCGTGTTGCTTTCAATCTTGATAGGACCACTATGTGGTCATTCATCATGGAGGATGAAGTGGCTGAAGAAAAAGCGGCAGCATCGGATGTATCGTCAGCTCCGAGCGGGGGATCTGGACAAAAGCCTATTCTACTTATTGCCTTGGCGGTCGTTAATATGCTCGTCGTTGCAGGTGTTGGATTCATGCTCTATTCCAATCGCAAAAAAGAGGCGGCAGAACCTAAAATTGAACAAGTGATCAAAGGCGAAGCAGAAGCTCAGCACAAAGAGGCCACTGAAGAAAAAGAGGTCATCGGCAAGGTCGTTCCTCTGGAGACCTTTATTGTGAATCTGGCGGGCTCCAAAGGCCGTAAAGTCGCAAAGGTGAACATGGAGCTGGAAGTGACCGGCAGCCACGTCATGGAAGAGCTGGAAAAGCGCAAAGCCCAGATCCGCGACATTATTATCATTATTCTATCCAGCAAGACCTACGAGGATGTTTCCTCCAGGGAAGGCAAAGACAGTCTTCGCAGTGAAATCAAGGACACCATCAATTCTTTCCTGGTCCAGGGGAAGATTTCCAACGTGTTCTTCACCGAGTTTATCTATAACTAAGGCAGGACTATGAATCAGGTTCTTTCACAAAGTGAAGTGGATGCTCTGTTAGCCGCGGTCTCTGACGGGGACGTGGGCTCGCCAGAGGCGTCCAAGCCCGAAGCGCAGAATGTCGGTAAAGTCGACGAGCGCAAGATCGTATCTTATGACCTTACCAGCCAGGACCGTATTATTCGTGGCCGCCTTCCGCAGTTGGAAGTTATCTACGAGAAATTCATGCGTGCCTTCCGCGTTTCTTTGTCATCAGCTCTGCGTAAAATCGCCTCCATCACGCTGACCTCCACTGAATTCCTGAAATTCGGGGAATTCATCAATACATTGCCAATGCCGACGTGCATGTCGGTGCTGCGTTTCGGAAACCTTCGTGGTTCCGCACTGTTCGTGATCGAAAGCAAGCTGGCTTACGCACTGGTTGACAGTTTCTTTGGCGGTGCAGACCGTCCTTATACAAAAATCGACGGCAAGGATTTCACCCCGATTGAGCTTTCCATTGTCCAAAAGGTGGTGGGACTGGCGATCAACGATATGGAAATGGCCTGGGCCTCCATTGAAAAGATCGGCTGTTCTTTTGTTCGTACCGAGGTGAACCCGCAGTTCGTGGGTATCGTGCCTCCGACGGACGTGGTTATTGCCTCCACATTCGACGTGGAGCTTGAAAACGCGACGGGCACGATCTCCATCGTGATTCCTTACGCGACGATCGAGCCGATCAAACAAAAACTGCAGACCGGTTTCCAGGTTGAGACCGATCAGACAGACAAAAAGCTTTGGACTGCGATCATCCAGGAACAGCTTCTGGAAACAGATATGGAGATCAAAGTGAACCTGGGCGAAACCGAGATCAAGCTGAAGGATCTTATGAACCTGAAAGTCGGCGATGTGATTCCGCTGGATCAGGATGCCTCGGGTGAATTCGACGTGGCGGTCGAAGGTGTCAGAAAGTTTAAAGGTTATTACGGAATACATCATGGAACCGTGGCTGTGCAAGTGACCAGACCGGTGGAAAAGTAGGGGGATGAATGAGCGACGATACATTGGATAATCTGGCGGATCAGCTGGTGGCGGAAGCTGCTGGTATGGCTGAATCCAGCGGAAGAAAAGCTTCCAGCGAGATGCCAACACATAAAGACAGAAACCTGAGCCTGATCCTCGACATCCCTTTGAAAGTGTCTGTGGAGCTGGGCCGCACCAAAATGCCGGTCAGCGAGCTGCTGAACCTGACTCAAGGTTCCGTGATCGAACTGAGCAAACTGGCGGGCGAGCCTATGGAAGTTTATGTGAACGACAAGTTGATCGCCCGCGGTGAAGCCGTGGTGGTGAACGAAAAGTTCGGCGTGCGTTTGACGGATATTATTTCACCTGCTGAGCGCGTAGAGCAGCTCAGATAAGAGGTATGAAGATGCGTTGGTTGCTTTCTTTGATCTTTGTAGTTTCAGTTTCGGCTCAGGCGGAAGAAACGTCCCCGGCGACGGCAGTGGCGTCTGAATCCCAGGAGCTTTCCGCGGCCGCGACAGCAGAGCCCAAGGATGTCACTAAAAATGACAACCGCAAAGAGTCCGAGATTCTTCTGAATCTGGAATCCAACAAGAAAGCAGCCTCTGAGGGCGGCGGCGTTTTCCGTATTCTGTTCACCCTGTCCATGCTGGGTGTTGTGGGTACGGGCGCGTTCTTCTTCCTGCGCAAGTATAAAGTTCCCAAAGCGATGAAACATCAGACTCAGATCAAGGTTTTGCAGCAGCATTACCTGGGTCCGAAGAAAAGTCTGGCAATCGTGCGTGTGGCGGGCGAATCCATCCTGATCGGCGTGACGGATCATAACATCTCCATGATCAAGTCCCTGTCCCTTTTGGATGACGAAGTGCCTGAAGAAGCACCACAAAGCTTCGGCAAAGTTCTGGGTCAGTCCAATTCCAAAAATGTCGACTTTGACGACGCAGCGGCTGACGAGGAAGCTCCGGCTCCGCGCAACAAGCGCAGTGCTAAGGATCTGGATCTGGACGAGGAATTTGCGATCAGTGGAATCAAGGATATCGTTTCCAAACGTCTTAAAGGCATGAGGTCTTTTCAGTGATCAGAAATAAATGGGCTCTTTGGAGTCTGCTTCTTTTGCCTCTGGTATTCTTCTTCGGTTCCAGTGCGTTTGCCCAAGTGACATTGCCAACAATGAACCTGGGTTTCAAGACAACCGACAACCCGAATGAGGTTGTGAACGCGGTGAAATTGATCATGGTCATGACGGTGCTGACTTTGGCGCCGGCGATCCTGATCATGATGACCGGTTTCACCCGTATTATTATTGTGCTGTCCTTCCTGCGTCAGGCGATGGGTGTGCAGCAGATGCCACCGAACCAGCTTTTGGTTGGTCTGGCTTTGTTTTTGACTTTCTTTGTGATGCAGCCGGCGTTCAATGAAATGAACACCAACGGCATCCAGCCTTATATGGCCGGCACGATTTCCCAGGATCAGGCGATTGAAAGAACATTCGCACCTCTGCGCAAGTTCATGTTCAATCAGACCCGTGATTCGGATCTGGCTTTGTTCATAAAACTTTCCAAAGTTGAAAAACCAAAAACCCGTGCCGATGTTCCGACAATGGTTTTGGTTCCGGCCTTTGTGGTGTCCGAATTGAAAACGGCCTTCCAGATCGGCTTTATCATCTTCCTGCCATTCCTGGTGATCGACATTGTCGCAGCCAGCGTTCTGATGGCGATGGGTATGATGATGCTTCCTCCAGTTGTGATTTCGTTGCCCTTTAAGATCATGCTCTTTGTCCTGGTGGATGGATGGGGTTTGCTCATCGGTTCCATGGTCAAGAGTTTCGGGTGAGGTGAAAAATGACAGATGAATTGGTAATCAGACTGGGACAGGACGCTCTTCGCACGACAGCCATGCTGGCGGCGCCACTTTTGATCAGCACGCTGGTTGTGGGTTTGGCAGTCAGTATCTTCCAGGCTCTGACTCAGATCAATGAGGCGACGTTGACCTTCATTCCAAAGATGATTGTGGTGGCGGCGGTGTTCGTTCTGGCCGGGCCATGGATGATGGACGTGATGAGCTCTTACACTGTGAATCTTTTTGAAAATATTGCCGTGATGGTGAGGGAATAGTGCTGAACTGGAGTGCGATGACCGAGGCTCAGATTCTGCTGTTTGCGCTGGTTCTGCTGCGCATGCTGGCGTATGTGATCTCTTCCGCGGTTTTTGGCTCTCCGTTGGTGAATACGCCGGTTAAGATCCTGCTTTCCCTGGTATTGAGCATGGTGCTTTACCCGGTGGTTAAAGTCGGCAACGTGGACTACCTCGTAATTTCCAATGAAATCATTGGCTTGGCCGTCCGGGAATTGATTGTCGGATTGGCGCTGGGTTTTTTAACCCGGTTGTTCTTCTTTGTGGTCAGTATGACAGGGGATCTGGTTTCCATGAGCGTGGGTCTGAGCGCGGCTCAGCTTTATAACCCGATGATGGGTTCCCAGGGTGGGGTGATCGAGCAGTTCTATTCTGCCATGGCGACTTTGGTGTTTTTGGCCATCAACGGCCATCACATGCTGATCAGTGCGATCGCGCAAAGCTATGAGCTTGTGCCGGTCAGTTCTTTGGCTTTGAACTTTGGGCCGTTTGCCGAAATCGCCGTATTCGGGCAAGTGGCATTTGTGATGGCGATCAAGATGTGTGCCCCGGTTCTGGTGGCGATCCTGATTGTCAATCTGGCGATGGGTATTCTGGGAAGAGCGGTGCCCCAGATCAACGTCCTGGTAACAAGTATGCCAGTGACGATCATGCTGGGTATGGCAGTGGTGTTTATCTGCCTTCCGCTTTTGATTATGGAAATGAATGGGGTTGTTGAAATCACAGCTAGCAAACTGTTTGATGTGATGAAACACTTATAGGGTAAGGCTTTTAAGTTCTAGGAAGGAACGAGATGGCTGAAGATAACGGCGAAAAGTCCGAAGAAGCAACGGACGCGAGACGGGAAGAATTCCGGAAGCGCGGAAATGTTGCACATACAAAGGAGCTGGCGTCCGCAGTAATGTTACTTGCGGCGGCTGGTGGCGTGTATGCTTTGGGCCGTTTCTTCTTCAAGGAAATGTACGAGGTTTTCCAGCACTCTTTCGGCGACGACATGGTCAAAATGGTGCGTGAAGGAAACTTCACTGAAGCCGCTCAGTACTGCGGTGTGAAGGTCATGATCCTGATTGCTCCGGTTCTGCTGTTTGCAGGTATCATCGGCGCGGCTTCCTCGATTGTGCAAATCGGCTTCCTGCAAGTCGAAGACGCTGTTTCCCCTAATTTTGAAAAAGTAAATCCGGTTGAAGGCTTCAAACGCATCTTCAGCCTGCGCGCCGTTGTGGAAGCGTTGAAATCCATCCTGAAAATGGGCGCGGTGGCGATGGTTCTTTATTTCCTGCTGCGCAGTGAAGTGACACAAGTCCCATACATGCTGACGTACTCCATCGACCAGATCATCGCCTACATCGGGGTGATCGTGGTGAAGCTGCTGGGTGGTGTTGGCGCGGTGATGCTGGTGATTGCCGGTGCTGACTATTTCTATCAGCGTTTTGATCTTGAAAAGAAAATGATGATGACCAAACAAGAGGTCAAGGAAGAACACAAGCAGCGCGAGGGTGATCCGATGATCAAATCGCGCATTCGCCGTATTCAGCGTGAAATGGCGAGCAAGCGCATGATGTCCGAGATTCCGAAGGCGGACGTTGTCATCACGAATCCGACCCACATCGCGGTGGTTCTGAAGTACTCGGACAATCTGCCGGCGCCGCAAATCGTGGCGATGGGTGCGGATCACGTGGCGGAGAAGATCAAGGAAATCGCGCGCGAAAACAATGTGCCTATCGTGGAAAATAAACCACTGGCGCGCACGATCTTCAAGACATTGAAAATTGGACAGGTTATTCCCCGGGAGCTCTTCGTGGCTGTGGCCGAAGTGCTTTCATACGTTTACCGTTTGCGTAGGAAGAAAAGATAATGGATCAGTTGTTTCAGTTCTTAAAACGATTTGACAAGATCACCAAGAACACGGATTTGTTCATTGCCGTGGGCTTGCTTGCCGTCCTGGCCGTGATGATCATCCCGCTTCCGCCGATGATGCTGGACTTGGCACTGACGTTCTCGCTGGCAATCAGCATCCTGATCCTGCTGGTAAGTATCTATACTGACAGAGCGCTGGACTTCACCTCCTTCCCGTCCTTGTTGCTGATGACGACTTTGTTCCGTCTGGCCCTGAACGTGGCAACAACCCGTTTGATCCTGACCCATGGTCACGAGGGTGAACAAGCGGCCGGTCACGTGATCGCGTCTTTTGCGAACTTCGTGGTCGGCGGAAACTATGTAATCGGTTTTGTGATGTTCCTGATCCTGATGATCATCAACTTTATGGTTATCACCAAGGGTTCCGGGCGCGTGGCGGAAGTTGCAGCTCGATTCACCTTGGATGCAATGCCTGGTAAACAGATGTCCATCGATGCAGAGCTGAACTCCGGTCATATCACTGAAGCCGAAGCGCGCAAGCGCCGTAAGCAAGTGGAAGGTGAAGCGGACTTCTATGGTGCGATGGACGGTGCCTCGAAGTTCGTACGCGGTGATGCCATCGCCGGTATCATCATCACTTTGATCAACGTTATCGGTGGTTTGGGCATCGGTGTGATCCAGAAAGGTCTGGATGTCGGCACGGCTGCGAAATACTACACCATGCTGACGATCGGTGACGGTCTGTTGTCCCAGATTCCTGCGCTTGTGATCTCTACCGCTGCCGGTATCATCGTGACCCGTACTTCCAATTCTGACAAAGACGTCGGTGAAGAGGTGACTGGTCAGTTGTTCGTGAAGCCTCGTGCTGTGATGATTTCCGGTGCAGTATTGGTCCTGATGGGTCTGGTGCCGGGTCTTCCGACCTTGCCGTTCCTGTTTATGGGTGGTGTTCTTTGTGCTACGGCCTGGATCATTAAGAAAGCCCGTGCTGAACAGGCCGAAGCAGCAAAAAAGCAATCCGACGCGGCTTTGTCTGCGCCGAAAAAAGAAAACATCGAAACGATGCTTCCGCTGGACATGGTCGAGCTGGAAGTGGGTTATGGTCTTATCAATATTGTTGAATCCGATCATAGCGGCGATCTGCTGGAGCGTATCGTCAGTATCCGCAAGCAGTTTGCTTTGGATCTGGGGATCGTGGTTCCAAGTATCCACATTCGCGACAACCTGCAGTTGGCCCCGGGTGAATACCGTCTGATGATCAAGGGCAACCGCGTGGGTGGTGGCACCCTTCGTCCGGAAGCACTTCTGGCGATGGATCCGGGCAACGTGGCCGAGCGTATCGAGGGGATTCCGACCAAAGAACCGGCGTTTGGCCTGGATGCTTTGTGGATTTCGCCTGTGCGTAAAGAAGACGCTGAAATTGCCGGTTACACGGTGGTGGATCTGCCGACTGTTATGGCAACTCATCTTACAGAAATTATCCGCACCCATGCGCATGAACTTTTGGGTCGTCAGGAAGCCTCCACTCTTATTGAGAACTTCAAAAAGTCTCATCCAAAAGTGGTTGAAGAGCTTATTCCGGATCTGCTGCCACTGGGATCTGTGGTTCGCGTGCTTCAGAACCTGTTGAAAGAACAGGTTTCTATCCGTGATCTTCTGACGATATTTGAAACTTTGGCCGACGATGCTCCTCGTACAAAAGACATCGAGGTTCTGACCGAACAGGTTCGTCGCGGACTGGCTCGCGGTATCACCGCGAAATACACAACGGATATGGGCAATATCCCGGTGATGACATTGCACCCGCACATTGAAGAGCTGATTGCCAATTCCCTGCTGCAGACAGAGCAAGGGGTTCAGCTGGTTATGGATCCGACGACGGCCCATCGTCTGATCAACGAAATCGCGCGGACGGTGGAACACCATCCGGAAGTGGCCGGTCAGCCGATCCTGCTGACCAGCCCGACATCGCGTCGTCATTTGTACAAGTTAACGTCCCGCTTTATCCCGCAGCTTGTGGTGCTTTCGCACAATGAGTTGTCTTCGGATGCGGATGTGAAATCGGTTGCACTCGTGGAGATGAGCCATGCAGGTTAAGAAATTTGAAGCGCGTACCATGAAAGAAGCCCTCGAGATGGTCAAGACCCAGCTGGGTCCTGATGCCATCATTCTGTCGGCTCGTGACAACAACAAGAGCTTCGGCCTTGTCGGGGAAGGCAGCGTGGAAATCACCGCAGCCGTCTCTGAGGAAACCCTGCAGAAAAAGAAATTCGCTGAATCCCGCCTGCGCGAGCAGGATCGTGTCAGATTCAACAACAGCACGGCTCGTCAGCAAAAAGAGCTGATCCACAAAATGGTTGAAAAGCATGTGCAAAAGAACACGGCACCAGCTCCGATCACTCAGCGTCGTTATATCGACATTGAAGACGAATCTGAAACTCGCGTTCGCAATGCCGCTCAAAGAGCTTTGAATGCCTTCCAGGAGCAGGATGAAATCTTCTCTCGCGGTGGTGCGGCGGCTCCACGCAAAGCTGCAGCTCCGGCACCGGCACCTGTAAAAGCGGTTCCAGCGGCAAGACCGGTGGTGGCAGTGGAAAGCCCGGAGGTGATTGCATTGAAAAATGAAATCGCCAGTCTGAAGCAGGTTATCACGCAGTTCCAGCAGATGCCTCAGACGTTCACGGGTTCTCACCCGGGTGCTGACTATGGCATCAACTATGACCTGAGCTTTGTCTTTGAAAAGCTCACTAAAGCGGGCATGGCGCCGGAAATCGCGGCAGAGATCCTGACAACGGCTCAGGAAACTCTTCCGGCATTGAAATTGAAAAATAAGTCCCTGGTTGAAGCCTATGTGGCCCGCCATGTTTTGGACAACACCAAGATTGCCCAGAACCCAACGCAGGGGAAAATCCACTGCTTTGTTGGCCCTGCGGGCAGCGGTAAGACTTCGGCATTGATCAAAATGGCCAGCCAGATGGTGGTGCGTGAAGGCAAGAAGATTGCCTTGTTCACAACCGACACTTTCAAAGTGGGCGCGGCTGATCAGATGAAGATTTATGCGCAGATTCTGAATGTACCATTCTCGGTGATCCGCACTCAGAATGACTGGACAAATCTGATGCGCTATCTGGCGAATGTGGATTGTGTGCTTGTGGATTACACGGGCCTGAGCCTTAAGAGCAACGAAGAAATTCATATGCTGAAAAGCCTGCTGCCACCGGCGGCATTGAATCCGAACATTCATTTGACGTTGTCGACCAACGCCAAAGACGGTGATGCGACGGAGCTGGGTCGCAGATATTCTGTTCTGGGCTATAAAGATGTGATCTTCACCTCTTTGGATGAATCCACCCAGCATGGAACAATTTACAACTTTATGAAGCGCTTTGATGTGCCATTGCATTCCTTTGGTATCGGACCGCGTGTTCCCGAGGACTTTGAATTCGCAACCAAAGAGCGTCTTTTGGATCTGATTTTCAGAATCACTAAATTTAAACAACAGGACTCTGAAGCTGTATGAGAAACATGAACTCTTTTGATATGCAGCGCACACGCACCATCAGCATCACCTCCGGCAAAGGCGGGGTCGGGAAGACCACACTGGTGGCGAACCTTGCTCTGTCCCTGGCGCAAAAAGGAAAGAAAGTGCTGATCTTGGACGGGGACCTGGGGATGGCCAACGTGGACATTCTTTTTGGGGTTCGTCCTACCGGAAACATGCATGACATTATCGCCGGTCGCAAAGAGATGCGCGACATCCTGATGGAAGTGTCCAAGGACGTCTTCCTGATTCCGGGTGGCAGTGGTGTGGTTGAGTTCAATCATCTGAATCACTTCGAACGAAGAGCCATGGTGGAAGCCGTCAGTGCTTTACCGCTGGGCTTTGACTATCTGCTGATTGATACCGCTCCGGGGATTGCTGAAAATGTGTTGTTCCTGAACTCGGCTGCGCAGACGGTGTCGGTGGTGATCACGCCGGATCCGGCCAGTTTCGCGGATGCTTATGCGCTGATCAAGGTTCTGCACAAGCAGTACAAGGTCAATCACTTCTCTATTATTTGCAATCAAGTGCGTGATGAACAGGAAGGACTGGGACTTTACCAGCGCTTCAACGATGTGGTGAACAAGTTCCTCTACATTGGTCTGGATTATTGGGGCTCGGTTCCCAATGATGTGGTTCTGCGAAAAGCAAACCAGATGCAGCGTCTCATTGTGAGACAAGATATCGGTGCTGAATCTTCCAAAGCGATTCGTCAAATTTGTAATCAGGTGGAGAAATCCTCCAAACAAATTGAGATCACCGGTGGCATGCAGATGTTCTGGGATCAGGTCGTGGGGAGCGCTTAGGTCCAACTCCACAGTTATGTGAGAATTGGACTTTTAGGGCACGGACCTGTTTGATAACATAGACTTCAAGAGGGAAAATATGGGGAAAAACGCGGCATTGTTGAAGAAGTACAAGGAAGAGCCACGCAAGCTCGCTCCGACGCAAAAAGATGACCTTATCAGAGAATATGCTCCGCTAATTAAGTTCATCGCTCAGAAAATTGCGGTACGACTTCCCTCCAATATCGAACTGGATGACCTTATTTCTGCAGGTGTCATCGGTCTGATGGATGCGATTGAAAAGTACGACTCCACTCGTGACAATAAATTCAAAACCTACGCCGAATTCCGCATCCGTGGAGCGATACTGGATGAACTTCGTGCACAGGACTGGGTTCCCCGCTCAATCCGTGACAAAGCCAAGCTCCTGGATAAAACCATGGTGCAATTGGAAGCTGATCTTGGTCGTACTCCCTCCGACGAAGAAGTGGCTAAGGCCCTTAATGTAAATATTGATGAATTCCACGATCTGGTGAATCAGGTTCGCCCGGTCAGTTTGTTGCCAATCGATCAGGCGACAAGCTTCAGCAATACCGACAAGAAATCCATCATGGATATTCTTGAAGGTTCCCGCACTAACAGCCCTTTCAATCAATTGAATGTTAAAAACATCAAGGAAGTTGTGGCTCAGGCGATCGAAGAACTGCCTGAAAGACAACGTCTGGTTCTGTCTTTGTATTATTACGAAGACCTGAACCTTAAAGAGATCGGTCAGGTTCTGCGCGTGACAGAGTCCCGCGTGTCCCAATTGCATGCTCAAGCCGTAGCCCGTCTGCGCGCGAAACTGGCAGCAACCATCGGTGCCGGCGAACTCGAAATCGCCTGACAAACGGCAGGTGGAAATTAGAGATTCGAAATTAGAAAAATATTTGAGAACTCCCGGAGAGAAATCCCGGGAGTTTTTTTGTTATAGGGCACATCATAAGGTGGCAGGGTCTTTGCTTAAGGGTTCTTTATAAGCATGAATGCTTATCACAACCACAAGGAGGATACCGTGGGAACAGAAAGAACAAACAGGCCACAACAGGGTGATTTGAACAAAGACAGATCTCAAAGAGAAGAGAGCAGCCGTTCGGAAAGAGAGCGCTCTTCCGAGAGAGGTTCTCAGACATCCCAAAGACCTCAACAAGATAGATCCGACAGAAGAAACAGCAGATAGCCGTTCTCCTTTTGTCTTCGAGCGAGAAGGGGCCTTCCTTAAAACGGAAGGTCCTTTTTTGTTTTCAGATCTTTGTCCTCAAACCGGGGGCAGAGTGCCCTCTGGTCCGGGGCGGGATGTCCCATGAGGGCTGACAGCAGACGCGCCTTTTTATGAAATTCCCACCATTGAAGAGATTCATTTTGCGCCGCCATCGCGATGGGAATGAAATGGATTTTAAGGAGGTGCTTATGAAAATCTTAACAGGTCTTTTTCTGGGTCTTCTCCTCGCTTCACCCGTTTTGGCTTACGAGGACTTCAGCGAGAGCGATATCAATGAAGTGTATGTGATCAACGTGACAGACGACACGACAACGTTGGACCGGGATTATTATTATAATTTCGGACGTGTGCGTTTGTTTGACGATAAACGGGCGACGTTCTATCTGCGTAACAACAGCGGATTCCCAATGTACATAAATGACTTTGATATGAACGGGGACTATGCCTTTGATTACTCTGAGAACTGCCCTCAGATCCTTTTCCGCGGTCAGCAGTGCCGTATCCGTGTGTTCTTTGAACCACGCAGCCTGGGGCTGCACCGGGCGGAATTGGAGATCGAACTAACCCCGCAAGAGGATGTCGTCCTGAATCTGCGCGGGCGTGGAGTGTTGAACTATTAAAAGGAAAGACGCCTATTCCGAGGCGTCTTCTTCCATCTTGGCTTTGATTTTTTTCATCAGGCGGGCCTCCATTTGACGGACGGCCTCGCGGGTGATGCCGTGCTTTTCGCCGATCTCCTGCAGGGTCAGTGGATCGTCATTCAGAATACGTTCATCCAGAATGATTTTTTCACGCTCGGAAAGTTCCGGACGGATTTCTTCAATCTTTTGTTTCAGAATTTCCAGCTGTTCATTGTGAGCCATGGCTTCATCCAGCGGCTGGTCGGAGGGGCCGCGCTGCAGGTCCCCCAGTGTTGTGCCGGAATCCTCATCCACCGGACGATCCAGACTGACATCGCGACCGGACATACGCATGGTCATGTCGCGCACCTCGTCTTCCGGAATGCCCAGGCGGCTGCTGATCAGGCCAATGTTTGGTTCGATGCCCATGGCATCCAGGGCCTCTTTTTCTTTTTGCAGCTGATAGAACAGTTTGCGCTGATTCTGGGTGGTCCCGATACGAACCAAAGAATACTGGCGCATCAGGAATTCCTGGATATAACCGCGAATCCACCAGACCGCATAGGTGATCAGGCGAGCCCCTTTATATGGATTGAACTCGCGCACAGCGTGCATCAGGCCGACGTTGCCCTCTTGGATCAAGTCGATCATTTTCGAACCGAATTTGGAATATTCGGCGGCCACCTTCACCACAAAACGCAGATTGGCTTTCACCAGGGCCTGGGCGGCTTCGGGGTCCTTGCTTTCAAAGTATTTTTTTGCCAGGGCCATTTCTTCTTCACGGGTCAGAACCTTGTAGCGACGGATCTCGTTCAGATACATCACCAAGGGATCAGCGGAAGTAATGGCTTTGGAGGTGTCGGCGACAGCCAGAGTTTTGGTGTCTTCTTCCAATTCGGGAAGATCATCCTCGACACTTGGGACGGCGTAGGCTTTTTCAGCCTCTTCATGCGAGCGAAGTTCGTCGCTGTGAGCATCTTCCACCAGCTCGGCCACGACTGACTTTGATTCAGTGGGGGCGGGCTTTGTGGTTTTCCCAGACGCAGCCTTGCCCGTGGGCTTCTTGGCAGAAGCCGTCTTGGACGGGGACTTGGTTTTTGGGGTGGAGGTGCTTTTTGCTTTCGTTTTCGCCATAAGCTCAACTAGCCAAGGTATTTAGCCAGTTTCCTTTGCAGAGTCTCGGTGACTTTACCTTTGAAGGGAGTCAGCATCAATGGCAGATCTACGGTGACAGAGACTTTGCTCCCTGCGCCAGCCGTGGCCACGGTCATATCCGCTTTAAACTGGGATCCCTTGAGATTGGCGCACTTGGTGCCGTCATCAAAAGAGCACTGAATTTTTGGGTCAAAGCGTCGAATATCCTGATCATTCGAGAGGAATTCTTTGATCTTCTTATAGGCTTCTTCCGCAGAATGGCTACTAGAATGATCAATCGTAAACTTAGGCATCGGATATCTCCTTATTTCTGTTTTGAAATTATAGGGGGAAATGCTTGGTAAATGAAGCAGAATGGCTGGGTCTGGGGGACTCTCTTAAGGTTCTGTTATGGAGAGTATAAGAATATGGTTTTTGACTGCATTGGCACAATATGTAAATCTGGGGCCCACGAACAAGGTAGACATATGAAGTTTGTTAAAGAGCTAAAAAGAACACATTATTGCGGAAGTCTGGGCGTTTCCCAGGCAGGTCAAAAAGTTGTACTGATGGGTTGGGTCGATGTTCGACGTGACCACGGCAGCCTGGTATTCATCGATTTGCGCGACCGTGAAGGCATCGTTCAGGTTGTTCTGGATCCAAATAAAGCCGAGACTGCTTCCTCAAAAAATCTGCGCGGTGAATTTGTTCTGGCCGTGGAGGGTGTGGTTCGTGCCCGTCCGGACGGCATGAAGAATGCAAAAATCAAAACCGGTGAAGTGGAAGTGGAAGCGATCCGCTGCGAGATTCTGAATGAATCCGCGGTGCCGCCATTCCAGGTCAGCGACACGAACGTGAACGAAATGCTGCGTTTGAAATACCGTTACCTGGATCTGCGCAGCGCGCGCCTGTCCAGTCATCTGATCACCCGTCACAAGGTGGCTCAGCTGGTGCGTCGTTTCCTTTCTGACAACGGTTTCCTGGAAGTTGAAACTCCGATCCTTTACAAATCCACTCCGGAAGGCGCTCGTGACTATCTTGTTCCTTCCCGTGTGAATCCGGGTCACTTCTATGCGCTGCCTCAGTCTCCGCAGACTTTGAAACAGCTTTTGATGATCTCCGGTTACGACAGATACTTCCAGATCGCCCGCTGCTTCCGTGACGAAGATTTGCGTGCGGACCGTCAGCCGGAATTCTCCCAGATCGATATGGAAATGTCCTACATCGATCAGGAAGACATCATGGAGATGAACGAAAAACTTCTGCGCACGATCTGGAAAGAGATCAAAGGCATCGACGTGGGAGCCATCCCGCGCATGACTTATCAGGAAGCGATGGACCGATACGGCATCGACAAGCCGGACACGCGTTTCGGGGTTGAGATCAAGGATCTTAAATCCATCGTGACGGGTTCAGGCTTCAAGGTCTTTGACGATGTTCTGGCTCGTGGCGGGATCGTTCGTGGTATCGCAGCTCCGAAAGGTGGCAGCTATTCCCGTGGTCAGTTGGATAAACTGACTGACATGGCGAAACGCGCGGGCGCTAAAGGTCTTGTGTGGATCAAATCAGAGGCTGACGGCACGCTGTCTTCTTCTGTTTCCAAATTCTTCAGTCCTGAAAAGCTGGCTGAAATGTTCAAAGCCTGCGGCGGTGAAGCCGGTGACTGTGCTTTGGTTGTTGCGGATGATTACGACACCGCTTGTGCGGCACTGTCCACGTTGCGTTTGCACCTGGGCCGTGAATTGAATCTGATCGACAACAGCAAATACAAATTCCTGTGGGTGGTGGACTTCCCGTTGCTTGAGTACTCTCCGGATGAAAAGCGCTGGGTGGCACGTCACCATCCGTTCACATCCCCGAAAGATGAGTTCGCGCAGGATCTGGTAAACAACAACGAAGCTGCTTACGGCAAGATGCTGGCGAAAGCCTACGACCTTGTGTGCAACGGTTACGAAATGGGTGGCGGAAGTATCCGGATCTATCGTAACGAAATTCAGCAGGCGATGTTCCGTCTGTTGGGCATGAGCGAAGAAGAAACTCAGCACAAGTTCGGCTTCTTCCTGGAGGCTTTGAAGTACGGAACTCCTCCGCATGGTGGTATCGCCTGGGGTATGGACCGTCTTGTGATGCTTCTGTGTGAAACAGATGCGATCCGTGAAGTGATTGCGTTCCCGAAAACTGCGAAAGCAACAGACTTGATGTCTGACTGCCCAAGCGAGGTGAACCGTGATCAGCTGGCCGAAGTCGGTGTTCGTCTGAGCACTCTGGCTGAAAAGCATCTGGAAGATCTGAAGAAGAGCTAAAAGATAAAAACAAAAAAGCCCGGGATGGAAACATTCCGGGCTTTTTTTATTTCTAAAATGACTTCAAATTATTCCAGTGCGGATTCCACCGTGATCGGGCCTTCGATCGTCTGCACCTGAATGCGACCGACTTCTGTCGGCTCAACTCCAGTCACCGGTTCCTGCTTCATAGAATTATCGATGGGGCCAGAGACTGACTGCAAATCCAGCTCGTACAGTGCTGTTGGCGGCAGGCGCAGGGTTACATGACCTTCACGGGTTTCAATGCGGATCTGTTTTTTGAAAGTCTCAGGCACGTAAACTTCAGCTTTCAGGTGCGAGTCGGTGGATTTACTCAGCTCCTGGCCGTTCACGTTCATTTGAATCCAATGGCTGGCCAGTGGTTCCTGGAATTCAAGGTGCAGGCGGGTTTTTTCTGCGGTTTGCAGGATGTAGCGGCCTTCTTCAAAGCGCGGCACTTTGCCGGACAGGTGCACTTTCAGGGTGCTGCCATTGTAGGTGCGCAGTTCAACATCCACACGGCGGGATGAGATCAAAATCTCGTCCATGCCCTGCAGAAAAAATTCCTCGTTTTCTTCATGAGTCTGACCTTGTAAAAAACGGTCAGCGACGGAATTGAAGGCGTTAAAGACAGTTCCGGGGTTATTGAAGACGTAACCCATCAACAACATCAAAGAGCCAGCAAGAATAAAGAATAATGCCGCAGCGGCAAGCAAGAGCTTCTTTAACATGCGAAGAAACTAACACATTGAAAAAGCAATTGAAACGTATTTGAATTGAACAAGGCCGGTGAAAGGGGTTCCCATGCAGCGCATTTTGCCAGAAACAGATCTTGAAAAAAAATTGATGTCTTTGGGTGCGCCGTTTATCGAGGAAAATCAAGTTCTTGATGAGCTGTTTCAAGTTGTCGGGTCTGATTTGGAAGAGGGCAAAGAGCTTTCGCCTGAAGTTCGCGAACAGGTCATGGATGAAATCGGTGAGTACTTCTTCCGCCTGGACATGAACTATGGCCCTGACATCAAACTGGATTGTCTGGCGATTCTGGAAGAGTTCTGGGGCGTGGCCGACCGTGAAACCTGCCAGAAGACTCTTGAAAATATCCGCACCCAAGGCCACCGAACGAAATTCAATGTCTTAAGATCCGCTTTGCCTTCTGATGGCAGCATTGACGCTGTTTCCATGGAAAAGTTCCGTCAGATCTTCCGTTTTGATCTGGAAGAAGGGCAGGAGATGCAAATGAGTGACGCTGATTACAGCAAGCTTGCCTTGTGGGTTCAGCGCACGAATAAGTATTTAAAAGAACCCGGAATTCTGGCTTGGGATGCTTCCCGCTATATTCATCTGGTGAGACTGAGCTTCGTGGCCGGGCACCTTTCAGATGTTCAGGCCTGGTCCGAGATTCTGAAACTGGCGCCTTTGATTGAAGGCCGCTTTTCCAACTGGATGGATTTTTCCCAGAGCTTCCTGATCGGGCGCACATTCTGGTCGGGTTCGGATGATCCACGCGTAAAGTCCATCTGCGAAAAGCTTCTAGGGCATCCGGCAAGTCCTTGGCAGTTTATCAGCTGGTCCTAGGTCCAGATCTTCCAATTCTGTCTCAAGTTTATACGTTCGATTCCGATACGTTTTCTATCAAGTGAAGACCAGGATGGACTTCATGGATACACACGGAGGTGTGAGATGGAAAAAATCAGCGGAATCCTGCCAGCAACGGCAAGGACTCGAGCGATAGACACTTCGGCTTCCCAGCCAGCCCGTCCCGGAGCATTGGCCCTGGGCCGACCGATGGGGAAGAACTCCCTGGGTGATCGCATCACGTTGAGCAAACAGATGGAAGAAATGCGGGCAACCGGAAACCTTCCTGAACAACAACTGCAGCCGGAGGCCTCTCCCGTATATAAAAGACCGGCTGGTGAAACGAATAAGCTGAAGGTGATTGAAGACCTGAATCAGAAGTTCTTCAATAATCCGAAATCGGTGGCCCGCGAAGGCGACCAGACGAAGTCGGAAGAAACCTTCGCCAAAGCAACCGAGAACGAAGGACTGTTCTTTGTTGAAAAAGATCTGCGCGCACCGGAGCAAGCTCCACTGAAGCCGCAGACAGATAATACTAAAATTGTAGCTTAAATTCAGAAACCCGGACGGCGCCCCTCGCTTTCCGGGTTTTTACTTTTCCTGCTCCAGCAGAAATCCTGTTTCTTCCAACGAAGTGATACGATAGACGCCTTTCATGCGGCGTGAACCATCGGTCTTTCTTTCCGCCACAATCACATAGTCCAAAGACATTTGAATAAGCCTGCGAATCGCAGAAAGACTCCATTGCGGAGCCCCCATCTGAATCAGCATCTCTAAACGGATCAGCGCCTGACCCGCATCCTGCGCGTGCAAGGTGCCAAAGCTGCCACTGTGACCTGTGGCCAAGGCCATCAAAAAGTCTTTGGCTTCAGCGCCACGCACTTCACCCATGACCATGCGATCGGGCCGCAAGCGCAAAGAGCGTCGCACCAATTGCGCCTGATCCACGGAAGGTAAAACCCCTTGGGGATCTTCGCGGGTTAAAAGTTTCATGCTGGCTTTGTTGGGAAGAGAAATCTCAGATGTGTCTTCGATGACCACCATCCGTTCATTTTCCGGCATCAGATTCAAAAATGAATTCAGCACCGAGGTTTTTCCGGATCCGGTGGGGCCCACCACCAAAAAGTTTTTGCGCTTTTTTACAAGCTCTTCAAAGAAGGGCAGGCAGTCGGACGGACACCATTGATGTTCTGCCAGCCGGGCAAAGCTCCAGGGATTCTTGGGATGGCGGCGCAAAGTCACATGAGGATGAGTCTGCGTCAATTCTGCACCAATCAGGCTTAAGCGAAAATCGCCAAAGCGCCCGTCAGCACAGGGAAATTCCGTGGTGATATGGGCATGGGCCGCGTGGCTCAGGCGATCCAGGAAATTGCGATAGCTGGTTTCAGAGAAAAAACAGTCCGGATGTTTAAGCAAATTCCCTGCACGTTCAAGCCAGATCGCGGAAGGCCCATTGATCAGAATTTCTGTGATGCTTTCATCGGTCAGCAGGCTTTCAATCGGACCCCAGGCATACATTTCATTTTGCACCCGCAAACGGACCTCGGCGGTGACCGAGGCGGTGTGATGTTCCAGGATTTGTTCGATGCGCTGAGAGCGCAGTTTGTGTTGTTCTTCTGAGCTGAGTAAAAACTCATTCAAAGGAAGTTTCAGAATGTCTTCATGAATGCGGTCATAGATATTCTTGGCTTCGCTGATCATAGACGACGTCCCTGCAAGGTGTTCAGATGCTGTGGCATCGGATTTTCCTCGCCCTCGCGCAGGATGGAAGGGCGGACAAAGATCACAAGCTCCGAGCGGTTTTCTTTAAAGTCCTTGCTGGCAAACAGCGCGCCGACAATGGGAAGACGTGAAAGCAGCGGCAGGCCTTCGGAACTTTTCCCATCTTCACTTTTAAGAAGTCCCGACAGCGCAATGGTCTGCGGTCTGGTCAGATCAAAGTGGCTGGAAACCCGGTTGGTCAAAATTCCGGGAACATCATCGACCTTGCGTGAATCATCCACGGTGGAAACTTCGGTTTCAATCGAGATGCTCATGCGTCCGGCGGCGTCCGCTTTGGGTTTGACCCGCAGTAAGATCCCATAGCGCTTCCACACGATGTCCTGCATTTTATAGTTCATGATCTTGATCGGAAATTCACCACCCGCCAGAAACTCGGCCTCTTTTCCGCTGCGGCAAAGAATGTTCGGGCTTGCCAGAATTTTCCCCTGGCCTTGAGCTTCCAAGGCGGTCAAGTTGAAGGGAAGTTCATCCCTTTCCCAAACTCCGTCAGGCATAAGCTTGGCGGAATAACCCGCCGGTGGGCGCAACCCGTACTTCAGGGAAAAGTCCTTTTTGATTTCGGCCACGGTGATTTGCACCTTGATGGTCGGGGCGACATCCAAACTGGTTTCGTCCTTTAGCAGGCCGACTCCAAAGGGCGTCAAAATCTTGCTGTATTTTCGGAAGGTCTGATCGGTGCCGCTGACTCGGACTTCCAAGGCAGGTTCAAAGATCAGCGTTTGTGGCGGCAGATGCGCTTTGTAAAACAAGTCGCTGAAATGCTCCTGAGCTTGTTGTTGCAAAGAAGCGGTCATCCGTGCCCGCATTTGATAGTTCAGGTTTTTTGTGCGCATATAATCCGCCAGATGAATCCAGTCCTGCATACGGTACAGCTGACCTTCAATCAAAAGATCACCTTCACTTAAGGACGCCCGCAGACCCACGCGCGATTTCAAATATGTTGTCAGATCCTGAAAGGAGTCTTTCTTGGAGGGATGCAGAACCTGCACGCTGTAAAGGGCGGCGCCCACTTTGAGCGTGGTGACGCCTTCACGGCGACCCGCCAATAGAAGCCTTCCGCCCTGGCCTTCGGCGGTCAGGATTTCGCGGTCTTGAATCCACACGCGATCCTGTCCTTGCAAAGGCACGGTCTTTTGTTCACCCAGCCCCAGCACCAGCGCGGTCTGAGAGTAAGCCGGGAAAGAAATAAGCATCAGAAAAAACAACAAAGTTTTCATGTGCGGGCTTCGAAGCAAAGCCCGTGCAGAGTTGTTGGCGGGATAGTGCGGCGTCAGGGCCGCAGGCCGGACACCCTAGGCCAGGGGCAGTTCAAAGAAGACCATCACACCCTGAGCCGTGTTTTTAAACTGCAGGTGGGAATGGTGCGACTTTAAAATAGACTGACAGATCGTCAGGCCCAGGCCCGTTCCGGTGGAGTGGTGCATGACGTCTTCATCAATAAAGAAGGGCTTCATGATTTTATCCACGACGGAGGAGGGAAGGTGAGGGCCGATATTGGAAACCACAAAGCGCAGGTTGTTGCCGCTTTTCATACTTTCCAGATGAATCTCGCTGCCATCAGTTCCGAACTTTGCGGCATTATGAATTAGTCGCAGCATGACCTGTTTGATCAGGCGAACATCGGCCGAAACGGCCAGTGGTTCCAGCTTGCTGACAAGCTTTTGCTGCTTTTTGTTCAGCAGATCGTGCACTTCTTTGCTGATGGCTTCGTCAAACTGGGTGAAGGCCACCTGCTGCATGTCTATTTTAAGTTGATTGGTTTCCGCACGCACCACCAGCAGAACATCCTCCACCAGGGTTTTCAGGCGCTCGGCACTGCGGGTGATACGGTTCACCATCAGTTTGTCTTCGTCGTTCAGTTTTGATTCCGCCAGCAGGGAAGAGAAGCTCAAGATCGAAGTCAGCGGCGTCTTCAGTTCATGGTTGATCAGAATCATGAAGTTCGATTTGGCGACATCAAGGCTTTTGAGTTCTTCCAGTGCGCGCGCCAGTTCCGTGTTTTTCGTTTTCAGTTCCTGGCCCAGAACATAGCGGTCGATGGCGTGTTCCACGGTGTTTGAAAGATCCACCGGGTCCCAGGGTTTGGTCAGGTAACGGAAAATCTGACCTTTATTCACAGCACTGATCACGGATTCCAGATCGGTGTAGCCGGTCAGCAAAATACGCACAGTCTCAGGATGAGACGTCAGAGTTTTTTCCAGGAATTCCACGCCGGTCATTTCCGGCATACGTTGATCGGTGATGATCAATGCTACAGGGCCCGGATGTTCGTCCAGCACTGCCAGAGCCTCTTTGCCAGAGGTGGCCTTTAAGACGTTGTATTTCTTCCGGAAGAGGCGTTCCAGGGCGTCAACATTGTCCACTTCATCGTCGACACACAAAATTGTGCTTTTAATCATATGAGGTAGTGTAGGAGCTGGAAATAGCCAGTGCAAAGGATTTCCAGCTGGTCCAACGTACCGTCCGGGTCGAGTCCTGCTAAATGTGAGAAATATGCTGGTCGACAGTCTAGATTCATAATCTTTCAACATTTAGACCGGGAATGCATCAAGTTGAAGCGCTATTCTGACGAAGAGTGGAACGATAGAAGTTTTTTTATTCCTTTTCAGGAGATCGTGTATGAAGTTTTGGATGCGCATTGCAGCTCTTTTCACCTTGGTGATGAGCTTTGCAGCTGGTGCTCAAGCCTCCATGTGGGGCACAGGGATGTACGGTGGGATGCAAGCCTGCCCGTATGATTACTCTGCTGGCGCCGGTTCCTCCAGCTATCTAGATGAAATCAAAGAAGCTCAGGCTGAAATCAGCGAAGCACAAAAGCAGCTTCGTGCAAAACAATCTGAATTGAAGAAGATCGACAGATCCCTGACTCGTTCCCGTAAAGATGTTGAAGACGTGGTTTCTGAAGACTACACAGAACTGATGTTTGAGCACATCGAGAACAATGTCAGCTGCAAAGAGTACAAAGGCATGGGCGCGAGTGATGAGTTCATCGCTCAAGGTCAGGAAGGTGAAGCTTCTGTTCAGGCTGGCGGCACTCGTGAAGTTCACGGCTTCAGCATCCAGGAATGGGCGCGCGTTTGTGATCCGAATAAAAATGGTTCTGTTTCCGGTACGGTGTGTTCCACTCCAAAATTCCGTCAAAGTGAAAAAGGTCGTGCAACGACTGAAGATTGTAAAAAAGGTCTTTCTGATTACAAAAAGGGTTATTCTCAAAGAAACAAAGTCACTCGTGAAATTGATGCTTTGAAAAACCTGATCGACAACAGAAAAGAAGACATCAAGATCGCGAAGGAAGATTACGCTGATGAACAGCGTGAACGTCGTCGTGAGATCTCTGAAGGTGGCGTGTGCGTTGACTGTATCGCGTCCGGCTCCGGTTACCAGTATCAGAAACCAGAAACAAACTGGGGCTCTGTAATCGGGAACGTCGCTTTGGGTGGCTTGTCCATCCTTGCTGGTTACAAAACAAATCAAATGATTGCTGACGCGAACTCCAACATTGGTTGGCCGACAGACCCTTGGGCATCCATGGGCTACGGTTACGGTTTGGGCGCGATTGGTACCGGTATCGGCCAGATGGTCGGTGGCGGCAGTGGTATCTATGGCTCTATCGGTGGTGGTATCGGCGCGGGTGCATTTGGTTGTGCCGGCAATAACGGTGGCGCTTACGGTATGATGGGTCCTTATGGGGGCATGAACGGTAATGGTATGTGGGGCAACCCATATGCGATGGCCGGCCTTGGTATGGGCGGCATGGGTGGCGGTATCTATATGCCAGGGATGGGTCCTTGGGGTATGGCCGGTCCATGGGGCATGGGTGGTCCATACGGCGGCATGGGTGCCATGATCGGCGGTATGGCCGGTGGCATGATGGGTGCTTACCCAGGTGCGATGATGGGTGGTATGGCCGGAATGATGGGAGCTTATCCAGGTGGCATGATGGGTATGGGCGCGATGGCTGGCGGTATGGCTGGCATGATGGGCGCGTATCCAGGTGGCATGATGGGCATGGGCGCATTGGCTAGTGGAATTATCGGAGCTTACCCAGGTGCTATGATGGGTGGCGGTATGATGGGTGCTTACCCAGGCGCTATGATGGGCGGCATGGGTGGCATGGCTGGAATGATGGGCGCATATCCTGGCGCCATGGTTGGCGGTATCGGCGGCGGTATCATGGGTGCATACCCAGGTGCTATGATGGGCGGTATGGCTGGCATGATGGGCGCGTATCCAGGTGGTATGATGGGTATGGGCGGCATGGCCGGCATGATGGGCGCATATCCGGGTGCAATGGTCGGCGGTATGGCTGGCGGCATGATGGGTGCTTACCCTGGCGCTTTGATGGGCGGCATGGGTGGTATGGCCGGAATGATGGGCGCTTATCCAGGTGGCATGATGGGCATGGGCGCAATGGCTGGCGGTATGGCTGGCATGGGCGGCATGGCCGGTGGCATGGCGGGAAGCCTTGGTATGCTTCAGATGCAACAGCAGATGATGCAAATGCAAATGCAGCAGTATCAACAGTACATCCAACAACAGCAGTCTTACATGCAACAGCAGGTTCAAAGACAGCAGGTTGTATCAAGCTTGCAGCAGGAACTTTACGGATTGTTGTATAGAATCCAGCAGGTTCAATACGGTGTAGGCGGTGTGGGTGGTTCTATCGGTATTGGTATCGGTGGTGGCACAGGTATCGGTCCAACACCAATCGGTGGTGGTATCGGTGGTCCTCAGCCAATCCCGGTTCCGGGTACGGGCGGGACAACAGGTCCGGCTCCAATCCCTTCTGCCCGCTAAATAACAAATTAAACAGTTAAATAAACTAAGGCCTTCTGCTAAAACAGAGGGCCTTATGCTTTTTAAAATCCCGCGTCTTTACGACAGTCACGTTCACTTTATCGCCACGGGCGAATTCGCTTCGGGGCTTCGTCTGGAATCGATCACATCCCTGCAGGATCTGCAGAATCTGGATCGCACCAAGCCGGGATACTATCGTCAGCACTGGCTGGTGGGGTTTGGCTGGGACGAGCGACAGTGGCCCGCGCACGAACAGCCGCACAAGGATCTTCTGGACAAAGTATTTCCGGATATTCCCGTTTATTTTGCCCGCATGGACGGACACAGCAGCTGGTTGAATTCTGCCGCATTGAAAGAAATGGGTCTGGAATCCGCCACCGGCATTCTGACGGAAAAAGATCATCTGCGTGCCTGGGATCAGTTGCCGTCATTTTCTAAATCCCAGCAACGAGCCAACATCCTGCAGGCCTGCCGCACGTTCAACGCCGCAGGCTTCACCCATGTGCGTGACCTGAGCTGTACCGAATCCCTGTGGAATATGCTGTGTGAAGTGGCGGATGCGGGTGATCTGACCTTGGCGATCGAGGAAAACTTCACGTCCCACGACATGAATGATTTTGATTCGATGCTGAATGCGGCCCTGGCGGCAAAAAAGCAGGATCGTCCTTTGCTTCGTTCCAAAGGCATCAAGGTTTTCTATGATGGTTCCCTGGGGTCTGAGACGGCTTTGCTCAGTCGTCCATACAACGGCGAGCGTTCTGGCAATCAGGGACGCATTCTTTGGGACATCGCTGATATCGAGACAATGATGAAGAGCACGTGGGCTGCGGGGCTTGAGTTTTCAGTTCACACCATTGGTGATGAAGCTGCCCATCACATTGTGCAGGCCGCACGCAAGATTTCCGCGCAAGGGGCCGTGGGGCGTTTGAATTTGGAGCATGCGCAGATCCTGCGCCCGGAAACCATTCAGATGATGAAACCTCTGCATGTGCGCTGTCATATGCAGCCATGTCACTGGTTGAGTGACCGTGTGTGGTTGATGGAAAAGCTGAGAGAGCTTTACCCTTATGTCTTTCCGTGGGAGGCTTTGCGCCTGGCGCAGATTCCGATTTCTTTTGGCTGCGACAGTCCGGTGGAACCATCGTCTTTCTGGCGCAACTATCTGGCCTTGGAGGAAAGCCCTCAGGCTCGTATTCGCAAATTCAACGGCGACATCACGGTGGTGCACGCGCACCCGGATAAAACTTTTGCGCCGGATTGCCATTCGTTGATCGAGGACGGCGTGGTTAAAGAAGTCGTCTTTAACGGCAAAAGGATCATTTAAACGACGGTTTGTCGATAATGACCTTTTTGTCTTTCAGTGCATAGATGCCCCCGCCGACTAAAATCGCGGCGGTCGGAATCAGCCACTTTTTATTTCTTTGCACCCAGCTTTTTTCTGTTTCTTCATCGGCCTGATTGGTGGCTTGAACGCAGCTGGCAGTGAAAAACACGCGTGCTTGCAGGGACAGGCTGATGTCGTCAATCTGGGAATGGAAACCGCCACAGCCGCCGTCAACCAGGGCTTGCGGGTTGCTGGTCTGTTGTAATAGCTGCGTAAAAGTTCCATAGAAACTGATACTGGCATGTGAGTCTGAAATCAGAGTGAAGTGATAGGGGGCCTCGGTCACGATTCTTAGTCGACTGCTTTCTTCCAGCGGAATCACCTGGCTTTCCACCGCCAAAGCCTTCATCCATGGATTGAGCTTTCTTAGATTATCCAAAGACACCGTTTCAACCGCGCAGGCTGTGGGGCTGGATTCGTCCAGCAGCAGACTGAATTTGCAGTGCAAAGTGCGCACGGAGCTTTGCACTTGCGGGGAGGACTTTCCACTTTGCCATTTTGAAGTCAGATCCTGCAAAAACTGCAGACTTAAAGGTGAAAGAGCAGACTGCTGATTCAGTCGATTTAGGGTTTCTAGCCCTTGCGGGATTTCGCCGGGGGAAAGATCCGCCAGCTGAAACAGCTGCTGTTCTTGTTCGGGAGCTTGTTGCAGCTTTTCAATTTGCACATCGCCGTAGGACCGAGTGCTGGGGTTGTCCTGTAAGAACTTTTTAAAATCAGTCGGGGAGGCAGAAGGTGCCTGAATCAACACCTGGGCTTGTGCATTCGTCGCCAAAAGAAATAGTAGAATTACAATCGGGGTTTTCATTGGAACTCCTAGTTTTGATAGTCGATGCGCACGGCTTTGCGTGGAGAGGAGGCGGGGGTGACACTGTTACCGCGAGCTTCAGGGTTTTGAACGACGGCAATGAAGGGGCCGCTAAAACTTAGTAGTCTTGGGCTTTCGCTGTCTTTCACCAGAACGGCGTATTGCTGTGGGTTCAGGGGCGCGCGCAGAAGCTTCAGCTTACTGCCCACTTTCAATCCGCCTTTTTGGGTGTCATTGCTGGCTAGATAAAGATCCACGACGCCACCCATATCGCCGACGAGGGATGCGAGCGATTCGGCGTTGGCGATTTCGATCGGCACAAGCACATGGCCCGCGGGGATGTAGGTGTCAACCGACGCGGGGGCCGCCACGGTTTCCAGCGGATCCTGTTCAGACTTGGAAGGGCTGCTGAGAAAGGCAATCAGGCCGATCACCAGAAAACCCACAAGGGGCCAGTTACTTTTTAGATTTGAAACGGTCTTTTGAAACATAAGACTTCTCTTTTGTGAATTGGTGACGTTGTTGCGCGGATTTAAGTTTTGAAAGATGTGAAAAGGCCGCGAAGAAAATCAGCAGCACCAGGGCCATCACCAGACAGACTTCAATGAGTACTTGGCCGTGGTTATTTTTGTTTTCCATCGCAAAGGTCCTTTGGTCAAAGTAACGG
This sequence comes from Bdellovibrio bacteriovorus, assembly GCF_048286975.1. GTDB lineage: Bacteria > Bdellovibrionota > Bdellovibrionia > Bdellovibrionales > Bdellovibrionaceae > Bdellovibrio > Bdellovibrio bacteriovorus_H. The sequence goes on from NZ_JBLVRT010000001.1 coordinate 1,381,680, forward strand.
CGCAGGCTTTTTCAAAGCCGAAATCCGCCTTGAGGAAATTCGAAAGAGGCGGGCGCAGCGCGATCCGGTACTGCCAGCGTTGCGCCAGGGCCTGACGAACTTCAAAGTCCGGTTCGGGGCTGTATGTCGGCGCTATGTCCGGGACATCCGGACGGACCGCCAGGCGGGGAATGGGTTCGTTATGCAGACGGGTTTTGATAGTGAGAAAATTCAACCGGCTTTGGCTCTCGCGACTGGCGCGAAACAGATGACTGCGGGTTGTGGTGTGCCCGCGCTGAAGTTGTAAGTTGCTTTGTTGGATCAGTTGCTTTTGCTGGACATCTAGGGTTTGGCGCCAAGCTTCAACTTGTGCGACGCGAAGCTTTGCCGCTGCAATGAGGGGGGGATTTTTTGCTGCGTACGCTGCCTTTAATTGGACTTGGGCAGTTATCCATTGAGCTTTTAGTTTAAGGGCCCTTGGGTTTAGCGACAGCAGTTTTTCCAAATGTGGTCTTACATTATCCTGGGTCCGAAGGCCCTCACTGCGACAAGTGTGCTTCATCGCCAGATCCAGCTGCAGAAATCCCATCATCGCTGCGACCAGAAGCAGTCCGGATACCAGTATTGGCAATAAAGCCAGAATCAGAATGGCAGCGAAGCCTTGTTGGTTATGCATGGCGGGGCCGCTTATAAACGCAGTTCTTTTGAGATTTGGATTTCTGGTTGCAGCGCTATTTCAACGCGTCCGGTGCTGCCTAAAAACGATTTATTCAGACGGACACTCAGGCGGGTGTTTTTAAGCACCAGCTTTTGCAGACTCTTTTCCAGATGATTTCTGCACGTGGATACTTGCACGGATTCAGCACAGATCAGGGCCTCATGCAGTTGGTGGTCAGCATAGTAGAAAATCAACGTCCGATAGAATAGAAACGCCAGCGCTGTGCCGGTGGCTAACAGCAGCGGCAGCACGAAAGCCGCCTCTAACAAAGCTTGTCCTTTTTGATTCAGGATCTTCATAGTTATTTACTGTCTGATTTCGAGTTGACGGAGCCTTCAAAGAAATCGCTGAAGTCGCGTTTCTTGTACATGGTGTCCGTGACTTTGTGGGCTTCTTTTTTGCGGCTGTCGGTTCCACCCAGGGCTTGAGCCACATTGGCGAACTGCACGTCGATGTTGGCGCCGACAACTTTAATAACGGAAATGCTGCCGACGGCAACAATAGCGACAATGATCAGGTACTCAACAAGTCCCTGGCCTTTTTTGTTTTTGATGATGGTTTGAGCTTTCATAAATCCTCCAGTGGTCAGGAGGTGAAAGCAAGGATCGGACAGCGGTGGGATGCGATTAAAGCAAAAAAAAAGTCCGGAGGTCCGGACTTTTTGGAGAACTACTTCTTTTTAGCTTTTGTAGTTTCAGCCTTTTTTGCAGCGGCCTTTTCTTCTTTGGCAGCAGCAGCAGCTTCTTTTTTAGCGCCGGCTTTTTTAGCCTTACGCTGGATAATAATGCGATCCAAAATGTCGTAAGCTTCTTTTTGCAGGTCGTTTTCGAAGATAAAGCGGTAGAAACCTTCGATTTCCGGGCTTTGACGGAACTTCTTCAGGGACGTAGGAAGGCTGTCAGATTGAACGAAGTCAATAGAACTACCATCTTTTGAGAGCTTAACTTTTTCAGCCATTCGAAAATCCCCTAATCTTTTAAAGGGTTTGTACCTTGATAGGGGTTTAGGAATCAAGCAAAAACAGGGTTCGCAGGGGTGAAAAGGTCCCGCAAGAGGGCCTTGGCGGAATGGGACGAAGCTGGAATAAGTATTGAATTTTGTTCAGAAATGACGCAAATTTAAGGCTCAAAAAACAGGGGAGGTCATGGTGCTGATTCTTGACGGAAAAGAAGTCGCGAAAGAGGTGCGTGCGTCCCTTGTGCCCCGAGTGGCAAAGTTTAAAGAAACTTATGGCCGGGCTCCTCATCTGTCGGTCGTCATTGTCGGCGACGATAAGGCGAGCCACGTTTACGTTAAAAACAAAAAAATCGCCTGCGAAAAAATCGGGATGACCTCCACGATTCATACTCTGCCGGCCGAAACCACCCAAAGCGAACTGAATCAGATTCTTAGTAAACTGAACAACGACAGTGGCGTGGACGGCATTTTGGTTCAGTTCCCGTTGCCGAAGCACTTGAGTTCCGATGAGGTTTTGAAGCTTGTTTCTGCTGAAAAAGATGCTGATGGTCTGACTTACGAATCCTTGGGTTATTTCTTTGCCGGAAAACCCCTGGTAAGCCCGTGCACTCCGGCGGGAGTGATGGAGATTCTGAAACATTATCGAATCCCGGTGGAGGGAAAAAAGGCCGTGGTCGTTGGTCGCAGCAATATTGTGGGGAAACCCATGGCTCTGCTCTTGACTGAAGCCAACGCGACAGTCACATTGTGCCACTCCAAAACTTCCAATGTGTCAGAGCTCACAAAGCAGGCGGATTTGGTTGTCGTCGCGGCTGGTAAGGCCCGACTCTTGGGTAAAGAAGATTTTAAAAAAGATGCGATCGTGATTGATGTGGGTATGCACGGCTCAGGTCAGGGCGGAAAACTCTGTGGAGATGTTCGCTTTGAAGAGCTTGATGGCTGGGCGAAGGCAGCGACTCCGGTTCCGGGTGGTGTGGGTCCGATGACCATTGCCATGCTTCTGAAGAACACCTGCCAGTTGGCGGAGCAACGCGCCCGCGACCCTCAATTCTAGTTCAGAGGAATTTATGTACAGCGGATTTTTGAAAAATGTTTGGTATGTGGGAATTCCAAGTTCAGAGCTGGCGATCAATAAAGCCACCGCTCGCAAAATCTTGGGTGAGCCCATCGTGTTCTATCGTGATTCTAAAGGCAAAGTGTCGGCGATGCGTGATATCTGTCCCCACCGTGGCATTCCGCTGAGCTATGGCCGCGTGGTGAATGATCAGATCGAATGCCCTTATCACGGCTGGAAGTTTGACGGCACTGGCATGTGCACCGAGATTCCTTCCCTGTGCCCGGATCAGGAACTGAATCCGAATAAAATCAAAGTGCGCTCTTATCCTGTTCACGAAGCTCAAGGCCTGATCTGGGTCTTTGTGGGTGACAAGGACTATGATGTTTCCAAAGCGCCAGCGATTCCGGTGATGAAAGCTTTCCCTGCCGATGTGAAGCCGAATCTGACTTACGTGGTGAACTTCCCATGTCACGTCGATCACGCGGTGATCGGCCTGATGGACCCGGCGCATGGTCCTTACGTGCATAAAAGCTGGTTCTGGCGTTCTGAAAAAACCATGCTGGAAAAGAAAAAGAAATTTGCTCCGGTGAACTATGGCTTCCAGATGGTTCGTCACCAGCCTTCGAAAAATTCCAAGGCTTATAAAATTCTCGGCGGCACTCCGACGACCGAGATCACCTTCACGCTTCCTTGCGTGCGTGTAGAACATATCGAAGTCGGTCCTCGTAATTTCTATTCTTATACGGCGCTGACTCCGGTGGATGAAAACAACACCCGTGTGACTCAGTTGGCGTACTGGGACATCCCTTGGCTGACACTTTTGAAGCCGGCAATTCATCAATTCTCTAAAAAGTTCCTGGGTCAGGACATGGATGCGGTGACCAAACAGCAAGATGGTCTTCGCTATGATCCAAGTCTGATGCTGATCAAGGACGCCGACACTCAAGCCAAGTGGTACTATGCTTTGAAAACTGAGTACCATGACCATCTTGAGGGCAAACGTGAATTCAATCACCCTGTGAAAGAAACTGAGCTTCGCTGGAGAAGTTAAGATGCTTCGAGGAACCGGAATTTGCCTGGTTTTGCTGTTCTCGCTCAAAGCGCAGGCTTTGAGTTTGGAATATTTCGGTGAAACCTCCATCAAGACCGGAACCGAGTTCAAAAAGACCACCATCGGTGGTCTTTCCGGCATGGCCTTCAATGGCGACACCTTGTGGGCGCTTTCTGATGATCGTGGAAAGTTCGGGGAGCCCCGCTTTTACGGCTTTGACCTGAAGATCTCGGGGAAGTCCGTTTCTTTAAACCCTAAATCCGTCAGCTTTATTTCAGGTCTTCCTAAAACCGGGGAGCGGGCCGCAATTTTGGATCCCGAGGGGCTGGCGCTGTTGCCGTCCGGGGATCTGCTGGTTTCTTCTGAGGGCGACAACAACTCCAAACCCCGCGAAATGCCCCGGATCTTCCGTATAAACCCGCAAGGGGCGTGGAAGGCCGATCTGCCCATTCCGGCCAAGTTTTTACCTGAATCCATCGGCCAGCAAAAGCAGGGCGTGCAGAACAACCTTTCGTTTGAGGGACTCTCAAGTTCCAATGACGGGAAGGTGCTGTTTGCGAGTGTAGAAACTTCCCTTTTCCAGGATTATGTCGCCGGGGAAGAGGAAAAAGGCGACTGGCTGCGAATTCTCAAGTACGAAGACAAGCCTGAAAAAGGCTATCAGCCGGTGGCGGAATACGCCTATCGCCTGGATCCGTTGAAAGACGGGCATGGGGGAAAAGAAGTCTTCCGCGGGGCTTCGGAAATTTTGGCTGTCAGTGAAACAAAGCTGATTGTGCTGGAACGCGGAGTGCGCCTGCTACCGAAGAAGATCTGGGCCAATACGATCACGCTGTATCTGGTGGACCTTGCCAAGGGCACGGACGTTTCGGGTGTGAGTAAGCTGGAAGGTGCGAAGTTCACGGGTGTTGAAAAAACAAAGCTGGTGGATTTCGAATCTGATCTTGGCAAAAAACGTGGCGACAAACGTGTGCAGAACTTTGAAGCTTTGGCCTGGGGGCCGAAACTTCGGGATGGCCGGCGCAGTTTGCTGATAATGAGTGACAATAATTTTTCAAAAAAAGAAATCACCGAGTTGGTTGTTTTCGCAGTTGAGGGTGAATAGTTTATGATGACAGTGTGGCGTCTTCGTCAGGGAGCCGATAAAAGAATTCGCAGTGGACACCCATGGGTGTTCTCAAACGAGCTGCTGGTAAGCCCTAAGGGTCATCCCGCAGGTGCGGCGGTGGAGCTTCAGGATTCCAAGGGGCAGTTTTTGGCCCGCGGTTACGGCAATCCTCATTCCCTGATTTCTTTCCGTGCGTTGAGCTTCAACAGCCAGGACAAGGATCCTACCAGTTTTGACTTCCTTCATGAAAAGATCTTCAACTCTTGGCGCGTAAGAAAGGCTGCGGGCTTCCGTGGCAGCTTCCGTCTGGCGTTTGGCGAATCTGATTTCATCCCAGGTTTGGTTCTGGATTACTATGTGATCGTACAAAACGGCAAACGTGCTCAGCTTTTTGCTGCCCAGTTGGTGACGGCGGGAATGAATGAAGCCCTGAAGGATGCCGAAGGCTTCTTCAAAGGTTTGGCTGAAAAAGCTCAAGCGCAAGGTCTGTCCGAGTTTAGCTGGGATCAAACCGCCGTGGTGATTCGTAACGACGTGGGTGTGCGCAAACTTGAAGGCCTGCAGGTTGAAGAACCGCGCCTGATCAAGGATCTGCCGGACATGAACCTTCGTGATGTTGAAATCGTGCTAAACGCCGCAGGTGATGACGGCACGATCACCATGAGCTGTGATTTAGTAGAAGGCCAAAAAACGGGCTTTTTCCTGGATCAGACTCACAACATCTTCCTGGCAGTGGGGTTATTTAAGAACTGGGCCAAAACCCAACAGCCGCGCAAGATCCGTGTTTTGGATCTGTGCTGTTATGTCGGTCACTGGTCCACGCAGATCACGCGTGCTTTGAAGTCTTTGGGCTTTGAGGTCGAAGTGTCTTTGGCGGATATCTCCAAGACCGCGTTGGCTTTCGCGAAAAAGAATGCCGAACGCGAAGGGGCGGAAGTCATCGTTCACGAAATGGACGTGTCTGAAGGTTTGGCGGCCTTGCCAAGCACACACTATGACATCGTGATTGCGGATCCACCGGCGTTTATCAAATCCAAAAAAGACATCCCAATCGGGAAGCACGCTTACCTTAAGATGAACACGCACGCATTCCGCCTGGTGAAAAAGAACGGCTTTGTGGCTTCATGCTCTTGTTCTGGTTTGCTGGAAGAAGAAGAATTCCGCGATGCAATTCGTAAGGCGTCACTGAGAAACTACGCCGAACTTCGCAGCGTTCTGCGCGGGGGCCACGCGGCAGATCACCCAACGCTGATGCAGTTCCCGGAAGGGTTCTATCTAAAAATGTACGTTCACTACGTTCATTAAAAAAAAGCCCGGTAATGGGATCCCAGGTGTACTGTAAAAAGTGCTGGAGTTTCAGGGGGAGGATTGAATATGACTTATGTGGATCTTTCAAATACACTTTTAATCATTGGAGCTGGTGCGCATGTTCCCTATGATATGCCATCCGGCCATGCACTACGTGCTGAGATTAAAAAGCTCTATACGTACAATGATTACATAAATTTTAGTATTCAGCCCCGAGATGAGGTTGGAAAATTAAAATGGAATATTCTCAAGACAGCAATGTCGCTTAATGTTCTTTCCACAGCGGAGAGGAATTCTAATAAAAAAGTATTTGATACGGGCCTTTCTGAAACTCATTATAAGCAGTACTTTGAGCTATTTTTAAAATCATTTTCAGAATCTCATGTACTATCTATCGATACCTATCTTTCGAATGTTCAAAAAGAAGAAGATGAGTTTATTCGTGAAGTTTTTAAGTTATTTGGCAAATTAACAATTGCCTGTGTAATACAGGCATTCGAGTCATCTTCTCCCCTTGGTGGAAGAAGGGACGATTGGATACATCATTTCATCAATAGTTTTGTTCGTAAGAGTCCGAATGACCTATTTAAGTTCTTCCCCAAAATTATAACATTCAACTATGATCGCATTTTTGAGCGGATGCTATTTACGCATTTGACGGAATTTCATAAGTTCTCCCACTTAAAAGCTAAAACTGAGATTGAGCAGTTAAATATTCTGCATGTTTACGGTTCTTTAGGAGATTATGTTGAGTGGCAAGAAATAACAGAACTACCTAATTTTTTTGAATCCGCAATTGCTAATATAAAAGTAATCGGTGAAGACCGCAGCGATATGAAGCAGGTAGAAGATGAAATAAGAGAGAAGTATAAAAGAGCTAATAGGATCTATTTTTTGGGGTATGGATTCGACGAAGATAATAATAGGCTGTTGAGGACCTCTTTTGGGTTTGATGATTGGGAGATAAATAAAGAAATTTATTCAACCTCAATTGGTATTCGGAAGTCGGATTTATCAAGAATAAAGAAAACACTCAATACTACAAAAATGATTTCACGGTTGCCAGATCGAACTATGAGGGAAGTGTCTTGCTCAGATCTATTGTTTGAGCAAGCTCCCCTTATTTAGACTGGTTTCCTTAGTCTAATGTTCTTTAGTTTAGGGTTCATAAAGTAGTCCGATAGGTCGGCTTGAATTTCAAGATGATTCTCCTTAATAATAGCGAGTATGTGTGAATATCTTTGAGATCTATAAAAATGACGAACTTTTAAAGTTTCATCTTTTGAGATTACATTGCTAGTTAGTTCTTGATGCTGCGGTGAGTTTGTGTCATCCACACAGTAAAGTCCTTTGTCAGTTTCCACTATTAAGCCGAAGGACGTCTGATAAACTTTGAAGATTTGACCGTTGATATTGTCGCCAATTAAAGAAAATTCTTTTGGCTTTTCGAATAATACAATGTTCGAAAAGTCTCTTTTCTTCTTTAGCTTTTTCCTCTCTGCGAATTCTTCTCTGTTTTTCCAATTTAGTTTATAAATTTTAACTTTATTGCTTTTTAAATCCACTATTCGACTATTAACAGCCATGTAGTAAGAATCTTCACTGGTGAAAAGCGTTGAGTTTTCTTCAGTAAGCACATTTACTTTTCTAAATGAATCTTTTTTCTGTTGGGAGATCCTCTGCTGTCTCCCGGATCTGCTCGCGCTTCTAGATGGCTTCCAGTCGTCATTTATAAAGTATGATAAACGGTTATCTAAATCGCGACTTACAAAGTCCTGATAAACCATCTCGGACTCTAGGCACGGGGCGTCGTCTATTGTATCTATACTAGTGATTAATACCGAAGCCGTGAAGTTGTCTATGTGAATTCTTTTTGTGCCAGAGTGACCACCTGAAATAATTAGATCATTGCCAGTGTTGGCTCCAATATGGAGTGCCCGGTCATTGCACAATAGTTGCTTGCGTGAAGTTGATCTCTTGTTTTTGTATTTGAAGTTGAATACGCCCTCATCTGAACTAAAAAAAACTTTACCTTTGTATATTTCAAGATGCAGGATGCCTGGGCTCTCATGAGGTACGGCGGGGTGACTTAGAAATTTACTAACGTCGTTCCAAGATAAAGTAAGTTCACTAATTTTTCCATATATCCTTTTAAGGTTATCCTTTACGAAGGAGAGACTGAGGAGGGTATTTGCAAAAGTTTGGCCTTGGAAAAACAAGTCATTTCTGCAGAATGCAAATTCATAAAGCAACTTTTTGTCCGGGGAGGTAGGTGCTAAGTTTCTAATCAATTTTGTGAAGTCGATTTGGTACAGATTTTTTCTATCGACGAGAAACAAGTAGTCGCCATGGAGAAAGCAGTCGTCAAATTGTCCCTCAATTTTTAATTTCAAACTTTTTAGATCGAGCATTTTTGTAATTTCCTTACTTTTTCTGCTCTACAACGCGTAGTAAAGCCACTATTTACCCACGAATCAATTACGGAGACGGGCGGGATGTCTTCCAAGCGTTCTTTGGGATTTGCTGGCCATCCATGCCACTCAAGTTGGCTATCAGATTTAAATCTTGCAAAATTCAGGCGGTTATTTGAATCAAGATACGCTAACTTTTTACTTATTTTGTGTAGTCCAAAGACGACAGTGTTGGCTTCGGAAAACCACGTTTTTTGGATTCCATTTTTCCATATAGATTCTTCTGTTGAGATAGAAATGCTAGCGGCCCATTGTGTTTTGCCTGCCATTTTATTTCTGTGTGCGGGATTGTGTCGGTAAGAATTCTCTTTCCGTACTACTGGTGGCGCTGTCTTCTTTTTTTTTATTTTCGCCATGGATCTTCTCGCTCTTAGTATATTTTGGTGATGATTTCTTTACTCTGCCTTTGGTGGTGGTCACAAAATAGCAAAATGGTGTTGAAAAAATGACACTTTATTTCCCGCTATGTGCCCGCTTTGTGTCTGCTGAAATTTGTGAAAGTCTTTGAAAGGAGTTGTGTAGACTCTTCTGAAATTCCACAATAAGTTATTTTTAGTGTGCACTCTGCCAGTGTCAGTCTGATCTTTTTCCTTATATTACTCGTGATTCTGTTTTCCGATGGGTATTCGATTTTTAAGATATCAATTGATCGTCCGGGTGCAATTGCAATGTCATTGTGACTTAGTAGGAAGTTTGACCAGGTCATTGTTTTAGGCAACGTCGGCATATGTTCAAGAAGATTTTTCCTTGATTCGCCACCTTTAATTGCCGATACATCGTTTATAAAAAGTGGCCCTGTTCCGCAGTTTAGAAGTTCGACATGTGTACAGTTCTCAAAGTCATATGCGTATACAACTCCGATGGGTTTGTATGACATTTTATAATTTTCTTTTGTTCTGATTTGTTCATTTTCTTGAACGATTTTGGTTAAATACACAAGTGCTAGTAAGTTGAGGATTGAGATGGCTGGATTTAAAGTCCCTCCAATGAAGTCGCCAACTTGTCCCCATGATTCCATTTTGTCGGATACCGTAAATCCCCAATGGTATGTGAAGAATCCAAGGACCGGCACAGTAACTACTGCTATTAGGGCAATAAACAACAAGTTTACTTTCGTCATATCTAGAAAACAGTAATTAATTTACATTTGGTTGTGAATTTGTTCTTGGGAGTTTTGATAAAAATATGCTTATGTCCAGTGTTTCCGATAATTGGCACTTGGCTAAGGTTTGGTCACTCTGTATGCGCTTTAAGCAGTGATTTATATCGGCCTGGCCCATCTTCAAGAGAAAAATCACAAGCCTGTCGTGTCACTGTCTCGCGCGATTTACGAAGCCACGGGTGCGGAGTCCAACATGGCGTCTATAGAACAATATGACTGCCGGCTGCCTGCTAAAAGTGCTCTGAAGAAATTAACCTGTCTTAAATCCGCCCAGATTATCAAAGCAGCTTATGAGCAGACCGGTGTAAATTTTCTGGAGCCGTTGCAATTCGTTCTTACGGGCGAGGTCCCCTAAGAAATAAAAAAGGCCCGTTTCCGGGCCTTTTTCGTTTTTCCTAAACAGTCTCTTTCTTATCGAGATATTTACGTTCAAACCAGAAAGTGCCGGCGGGAAGCACGGCGGCTGCGAAGGAAAGAATTCTTTGTTTCATAGACCAGTTTAGTTCGCTGGCAATAAAGTTTGCCATCAGGATGTAACCGATGAACAGGAAACCGTGGATTGGACCCATGGATTTAACCAAAGCGGGATTGCCGGCCATGTATTTCATAGGCATAGCGATCAAAAGAAGAATCAGGAAGGAAGCCCCTTCGAGCCAACCCAAAATACGGAATGCTTGAATCATAAGTTCACCTCTTAGTCGTTCAGATACCCAATGTTAGCGCATTGTGCAGCTAAAATATAACTGAGAGGCCGCAGCAAATCATTGCGGTCAGGCTGAAATGCGTTTTATTAGCCACTGGTGCAGGTCCTGAAGCATCTGCGGCGTGATGTGATGGTCTGCTTCATAACTTTCAAATTGAAAATCAAATGAGGCGGCCTTCAATACGGCCTCGGTGTTCAAGCCGTGAGTATAGGGAAGTTTGCTGTCCTGACGTCCATGCATCAGCAGCACTTTCGGTGAGCGGGGATAGCTGCGCTCTTTGGCTTGCGCGGAAATTTCCTGCAGTGTGCGCCCGGAAATGGCGACAAGGCCCTTGAACAGATCGGGTTCGGTCAAAGCCAAAGAAAGCCCCATGATCGTGCCCTGGCTGAATCCCAGAACGAAAATATTCTCAGCGTCGATGTCCGGATTTTCTTTTGGCAAGTCACGAATGAAATCAATCAGGATCTTTCGCGATTGTTCGGCCTCTTGCTGGTTGTGCAAAGGACCTTGGGCAGTGAAATTCACATGAAACCACGCAAAGCTTCCGGCCCCCAAAACCAAAGGAGCGCGCAAACTGTAAACCGCAAAGCGGAGATCGAGTCCCTCAGTCAGTGAAAGCAGTGACTGCTCGTTGGAGCCAACCCCGTGAAGCAACAACAGCACGGGGGATTTTCCAGAGGATTTAACTTTTGCCGGGCGATAGATGTATTGCAGGCTCATGGCTTAAACCTTTCTGCCAAAGCTCAGCGCGCGCATCGAGATGCTTCCCATATCAAAGCCTTCAAGCTCAAACTTCAGGTTGTCTTTTTCATCGGCGGCACCCAGCACATACAGCAAAGGCAGATAGTGATCCGGCGTCGGCACGCTCAGTTGTCCTGCTAAAGTTTTCGCATAGTCATCCCCGACCGCTTTGAAATCGCGATCGATCAGACGAGCCTTCACCCATTCATCAAATTCTTCGGCCCAGCCAAAGCCCTTGCGCGGCTGATTCCAGTCCATGCGACGAAGATTGTGAACAATGTTGCCGCTGCCCAGAATCAAGACACCCTGTTCACGCAACTGGCCCAGGGTTTTCCCCAGCTCCAGATGGAAACTTGCGGGTTCGGACATATCGATGGACAGTTGCACCACCGGTACGTCGGCCTCGGGATACATCTTGGCCAGCACGGACCATGTTCCATGATCCAGGCCCCAGGATTTATCATCGGCTTGAATTTTTGGATTCCTGGAAAGACGGCGAAGCTCTGCTGCCAGTTCCGGATTTCCCGGAGCCGGGTACTGCATATCGTGCAGGGCTTGGGGGAAGCCATAGAAATCATGAATCGTACGCGGTCGTTCCATTTGGGTGACCCAGGTCCCGGCACTCAGCCAGTGGGCCGACACACATAGAATCGCTTTGGGTTTTCCGATCTCTTGGCCCAGCTCCAGCCAGCGCTGACCGTATTGATTGTCTTCGATGGCGTTCATGGGGCTGCCGTGACCGATAAACAGAGCGGGCATTTTTGCAGAGTCATTTTTGCGGGAGGGGTCGAAAATCATAAGCAGCTCCTTGGCCGAGGTCAGCTGACTAAGCCCTGCGACAGCAGCAAGGCTGCCGGCACCGAAAAGCAAAGATCTGCGACTGAAAGGCCGGGAAGGAAGTTTCATGCTTTGATTATCGGCTAGTTTTGACTGTTTCGCTAGGCCGCAGGAATGCAAATCACTGTTGCACGGGTGGAACAGTGCGCTTCTATCACATTGCATTGTGACTCGGTGGGGAAGCGAAGTTAGGCTTATTTCTATGAGAAACTTTTTTACCGCATCTCTTTTGTGTCTGGTGGTTTGTATCGTTGGCGGGCCTGCCCGGGCCGGAGCCGTTGAAGGCGCGTGGTTGGCGGACAATTATATTTCTGGCGGCCAAGGATATCCGGGTCTGTTTCGTTCTTGGTATGTCTTTGCCAAAGATCACGTGGATCGTGTGATCTCGTTGGGTGCGCACTACTATAAAGTTAAGTATCAAATTCAAAACAACGATGGCCGTCAGTGGCAACTTGTAAACCTCGAGACAGGTCTTGTTGAAACCCTCACCATCACCGAGCAGAATCTGGATTTGCAGATCTGTCTGGATGATCGGGACTGCGCTGTGCACACTCGCGTCGCGGCGCTGCCTGATTTTTATTTTCCTCAAGCTCCGTTGCCGACAGTCAGTTTGTCGGCTGAATGGTGTGTGAATGGCGATTGTGCGATGATCGAGTACAGTGACTATCAGGCCGAGCAGTTGTTCAATCGCAGATCTGATTTTTATGGAATTTCGTACCGCTACGAAGCGCCTGGCGAATTGGAAGAGCGTCACGGAATACGTATGTTCGTGGATTCGACTTCTTACCGCCTTGAAAATCGTCCGGATCGCCTTGAGTCTTTTTCGACCATGTTAAGCTTCACTGCAATCCCAATGGGCGGCTCCAAGGTCGCCGAAGGCCAAACCCCCGTGCAGCGCCTGCAGGAGGGTTCTTTCGCAAGCTTGAAGGTGTCTGGTTTTACCAAGGATATGTCGGTCCGCTTTATTCTTACGCAAAAAAAGCAGGGGCAGAAATAGCTCCTGCTTAAAGAATCTGAGTTCCTTGTGCCACAAAGCCCGCCGCTTCTGTCAGGCCGGAAAGCACCGAGTGGAAGTGAGACTGGGTTTGCAGTCGCTCCAAACCGAAACGCTTTTCAAATTCCTTCTGAATGAACGGCACCTTGGCAGTTCCGCCGGTCAGGCACACCAGATCCACTTGGTCGGCGGTGACGTTTCCGTCCTTCAGGCACTGATCTAGCGACGCAAAGATGTTTTCGCGGGTGTCTTTGGCCCATTCGACAAACTGCGGACTGGTGAAGTGTTCGCTGATTTCCAGACCCGGATAATCGAATTCAAAATCCGTCTCATTGCTGTTGGAAAGAGCACGTTTGGTTCTTTCAATGTTTTCAAAGAACGGGAAGATCTGCTGGTCTTCGATCAGGACGAACAATCTTTCCACGGCTTCGGCATCCTTCGCGGTCAAAGAGCACTTTTTAACTTCACGGATGAATTCGTAAGTGTCTTTTTCTTTCAAGTGCACGATGTGCGCGGGATGATTCAGGCGCAGGGTCACACCTTTGGGCATGGTCATCACGTTGCTTCCCATCGGCAGACGATAGCGGGACTTCGCACCAAAATATTCATTCAGCTTGTGACTCATAAACACGCTGTCCAGGGCATCGCCTGCCAGCGGGCAGCCGTCGATGGCCAGAACGTCGTCTTTCGAAAACCCGGAAGGGCGCAGCTTGATCAGAGTGAAATCCGAGGTGCCTCCGCCGAAGTCCCCGATCAGAACGATCTTTTCTGAAGTCAGTTGGCGGCGATAATCAAAGGCCGCCGCCAAAGGTTCTGGAACAAACTGCACTTCTTTAAAACCGGCAAAGGCCGCGGCCTTTTGCATTCTATGCAGGGCAAAGCCGTCCGCCACAGAGTCCATGGAATACCTTGCCGGTCTTCCGATCACGGCCTTGGTGACCTCAGTGTCTAAACTTTTTTCAGCTCGTTTTTTCAACTCCAGCAGAAAAACCCCGATCAGGGTTTCCAGGGTCAGGATGCGGTTGTCCAGAACCGTTCCCAGATAGTTCTGATTGGGCAGGTGGGACTTGAAAGAGCGGAACAGACGGCCTTCCATATCCTGCTGAATATACTGCTCAATTGCCTCAGCGCCATAGTAGCAAAGATCCGGGTTCGGGAAATAGAGCAGGGTCCGCATCATGGTCGGATCCGAGGCTTTTTCATCCAAAGTCAGGGCCTCATAACGCTTGCCTTGATGGTAAGCGCCTACCAGGGAATTACTTGTGCCGAAGTCGATGGATAGAAAAGTGTCTGTGCTCATTACAGCAGAATAACATGGCACCGGTTTTTATCGGTACCTATTTTCGTCACCTCGTTTTTCATCTTTTCAAGGGGAACACAAAAATCCCGGGTTTCATGGGGACCTTGGTATTCTGCGCCCGTCTCAAGGTCAGGAGTTTGAATATGAGTAAGAAACATATTGCAATACCTAGTCTATTAGCTGCTTTGCTGGCGTTGTCGGCCTGTGGGCAGATGAAGGCGGGCGTTCATACATTCCACGCCAATCAAGGTACCAATCAGTTGCCGTCCGAAGTGAATAAGGACAGCTACGGCTATTATGGCTATGAAGAAGCCATGGGCACTGATGAAGAGGAAGTGATCGAAGTGATCGCTCCCAAAAAAACTCAGGCCCCAAAAAATGCGAATGCCACCAAAACTGAAACGGTGAAGGAACAGGCGCCGCCTGCGGAGACGCCGAAGACGCCAGCTCCAAAACCACAGCAACCAAAAGAGGAAGCTCCAAAGGTTGTAACTCCGAAGCCGGAGACCAAACCAGAAACCAAACCGGAACCAAAACCAGTAGCCAAGCCTGTGGTGCCGGAAAAAATTGCTGAAGAAGCACCAGATAACAGTGAAGAAGAACCAGAAGTTCCTTCCATTCCGAAAAGTGAAATGGTGGGTCCTGGTGTATTGAAACCGACTGTTTACTACTTTGTGATTATTGATGAAGATAAATCAACTTTGTGCCCGGCCAACACCAAAAGACCTCTTTATGGTGAAGGCGGCAAAACATTGTTGAAGGTCTGCCCGAAAACTGCGGAAGCCTGCTCACTGCAGGGCACTTGCGGTGTCGTGCAAAAAGGTGTGACTCACACGTTTAATATTATCGGTAACTTCCAGGGCCAGGACCGTTTCTTTGAAATCCCTCATGACGGCTGCCGTTTTGGTTACGGTGTGCGCAGTTCATGCCTGGATCCGTTCTATACATTGGCTGCGGATCTGACGATCTATAAGCCGGGTGAAGTGATTTACATTCCCGCAGTGGTGGGTTTGGAATTGCCTGATGGTTCCAAGCATAGTGGTTACTTTGTGATCCGTGACCGTGGTCATGGTATCAAGGGTCTGGGCCGCTTTGACTTCTTCACTGGACACTACAGCTGGAACAACTCCAAGAACCCGTTCAAAAAACTGGGTCTGGGAGATGTTAAAACCAACATTCCTTATTTCCGAATTAAGGGTGAAGCTGCGAAGCAGGTCCAAGAATACAGATCGTATCCGGATCTTCCTCGCCACGCGGTCACTAAATAGTCCCGCGTGATCGAGGCCTGAGAAAAAAAAAGAACTAAGTTGATACCTGTTGTTGCTGCTGTTGAGGAACCGGAGTTCCCTGGACCTGAGCAGCTGCAACCTGAGCCATCTGAGCCACGGCCATCTGCGCGTGTTGCGCCTGCTGATGGTAGTAGTTCAATTTCTGTACGTACTCCTTTAGCGCGCCGTTTTCCTGTTTCAGCACACCCAGTTGAGTCAATGCCTGCTGCAGGTGACTGTAGTAGTCCTGAGCTTCCAGGGACTTCTTATCCAAAGCCAGCTTCATTTCCACAATCTTGGTTTCTGCCACGGACATCAGGTTCTTCAAAACGTCATTTTGCTGAGCCGCTGAAGACTCCACTTCGCTGAAGGAAGTCGAGATCTTTTCGATCTCTTCATTCAGAGAGCTGATGGTCTCATCACGCTGAGTGATGGTGGTTTGCAGCTCTTCCACATTGTTCTGAAGGTTCTGGCGTTCACCTTTCAGGTTGTGGATTTCTTTTTCGAAATGTTCACGCTGTTCTTCCCATAGAGACTGTTCTTTGGCGAAAGCGCTTTTGGCTTTCATCAGCTCCATGGCGGTTTCGTCTTTCAACGCCTGATTCAGATCCAGGTCTCTTTGCAGTTGTTTGTTCTTTTCAAACAAAGCCTGGCTGTATTTCTTTTCTTCACTTTGCATTTGCAGGGCGCGCGCTTTCAGGCCCTGGATTTCCAGCTGCAGTTGCAGGCTCAGTTCCAAAGACTTCGCCAGATCGCCGCTCAGCTTCGTGTTGTTCGAACGCTCCGCAATCAGTTGATTGGCAAGGCCCTGCAGTTGTGCGTCCAACGTTTCAGCACCGTAAGACACGTTCTCCAGGGACTTGATCTTCTCGCGAAGTTCTTCCTGGCTGCCTACCAGCTCTGAATGGAATTTTTTCATCTGAACTTGCATCTGCTCATACTTTGGTGGGGCTGGCACTGGACCGTCTTCCGGTTGTGTGCTTAGCTCATTGAGTTTGCCGCAGATCTCATCAAAAAGTTTTTCGTGATCAGGAACAGAGTTCGTCATAGACTTCATTGTGAAGCACAGACGGAAGTCAAGTCATCGAAATTTATTGACAAGAGTCGAGGCTCTCGATTTAGGTCCAGTGTTGAATATGCACGAGTGTAGAAGGAGAGAGTAATGAATATCCAAAAGTCCCTGCGCCTGTTTGTGGCTTTCGTCTTTGGGGTGGCTTGCACCCCGGCTGTTCATGCCCAAGAGTTGGGTTTGTTAAGCGACATCAAGCCCCCGGCTCAAGCCTCTGAATATATCTTTCGTTCTTCCCCTAAAGAATCCCTGATCAGTGTTCAATTGTTGGGGGCGGTTTATAAACCAGGCATCTATTACGTTCCTGCAAACACCGAACTTCTGAAGCTTTTGACTTTGGCGGGTGGAACCACGAACGGTGGGGACCTTTCTGAAGTTCTGGTTCGTAAGACCGAGCCGAAATCCTGGTCTGATCTTAATATGAAAGCGTTGAGCGAATATCAAGGCGCCTATGAGGTTGATGCCGAAAAGATCATCAAGTACGGTGGCGGCAAAAACCTGAAGCTGGGACAGGATGACTTTGTGTATGTTCCTCCACGCACGCCTTGGATCAGCAGCGAAGCTTCCCGCGGTATCACCATCGTGTCCATCGTTTTGGGTATCGTGCTGACAGCGGTTCTGATCGATAAAAATACTGGGGATAAATAATGATCCGGGCCCGCGATGGTCGAATTCTATTTCTGATCAAAGCCCTGGTGGCCCTGTTGTTCCTTTCCAAGATATCTTTGGGAAGCTTTTTGCTTCCCGTTCCTTACAGTTTTTCTTTTTTGATTTTCCAGCAGGGCATGCACCCGTTCGTGAATGTGTTTTTGTGCTTCCTGTTGGGTCTGCCACTGGGCTTGATGTGGTTGAAGGTGCGCGACCGGCATCATTTAAGTGGCTTCTATAAGCTCTTTGTCTTTGCCCTGATCCTGACCATGACCGTCCAGACCCTTTTGCAAATCAGCTTTGTGAATACCGAGGAATCTCCGGTCATGCAGGTCGGAGCCCTGGCCGTGTCGCTGTTTATGGTGGTGATTTACGGTATGATCATTCCCAGCCTGTGGGATGTGAAAGATTTCATGTACTTTGTGCAGCGCTGGTCGGGAGTGCTGGTGTTGATTTCTCTGGTGCTGTGGGTGATTGCCGGTGGCGCGGTATTTAAAGGCGGTCGCTTTGTCGGCGTCTTTAAGCACATTCCGCACATGGTGACCTGTGCGACGGTGGCCTTTGTATTTTCACTGGGAACTTTATTGGAAGACCAGAAAATGAAACATAAGGTTTTCAGCGCACTGGTGCTGGCTGGGAGTTTCTTTGCCATCATTCTGACCGGCACGCGGTCTTCGGCCGCGGCGGCAGTGGTGGCTTTTATTGTTACGATGGTTTTGCATAAAACCGAAACCAATCAGGGGCGCATTTTCAAATTTGCTTCGTTGTCGGTCCTTCTGACGTTCGCGTTGTTCTTTGGTCCGCAGGTGTATGACTTCGCTCGCGGGGTGGCCACGGGTCAAAATTCTTTGGGTACTCGTGAGGCACAAGACGGGATTGCCTCCCGTTGGGAAGAAGTTGAACGGGGCAGCCAGATCTTCCTGCAGCAGCCCTGGCTGGGGCACGGGCTGCTTTCCAAATTTGCCTCAGGGAACGAAGTCGATGTTTCCAACTACAACGCCATGAAAGACCCGCATAATATCTTTGTCTCGGCCGGGGTGATCGGGGGCTGGCCGCTGATTGTGCTTGCTGGCATTTCGTTGATCCTGATGGTTGTGGGTTCTTTCAAAGCCCTTGTGAGCTTTGACATCTCCAAGCGACAGGTGGCGATCTATTTGCTTTCCCATATTCCTATTCTGGTCATTTATCACATACACTTGTCTTTGGGAGGCATGGCCGATCGTCTTTACTGGATGGTGTTTGGCTTCATTGCTGCGTCGGTCTCTCGAACAGGAAAATAATGAAAGGCTTCGGCTACGGCTTTGCAGAGTTGGGAATCAACTGTGTTGAGATTTTCCTGCGTCTGCATTTGCTCGTCTTTTACACTCAAGAGGTGGGTCTGAATTCTTCCTTGGCCGGTTTGGCACTGGGACTGGCCATCTTTTGGGATGCGCTGATTGATCCGATGATTGGTTACTATTCTGACCGGGTGCGCTTCAAGCGGGGCGAACGTTATTCTTTCCTGCCCTGGGGGCTGGTATTTTTGTGTGTGAGCATCATGGGACTGTTGAATCCGCCGCCCATGGAATCCATGACGACAAAGTTTTTGTATCTGCTGGGTTTTTCGCTGCTGGTGAATACGGCCTACACCTGCTTGAGTGTGCCTTATTCGGCGCTGGTGGGGGATCTGGCCGAAGATTCCCGCGAGCGCTCCAAGTTGATTGGCTGGCGGCTGGCGTTCGGCAATCTGGGGGCGATCTTTGGCATTGCCGTGCCGGGATACTTTCTGATTGCGCGTGAATCAAAGCCCTATGCACAGACCGCGTGGATGATTGTGCTGCTGCTTTGTGTGGGCACTCTGGTTTCGTGGTATACGGCCCTTCGGTACAATCGTCCGGCCCGACAGGGACTGGCCCAGTCTAAGTTTTCATTGTTCCAGCCATTGAAAAACCGCAGTTTCATGCCGCTGCTTTCAGCGTACTTTGTCGCTAACATCGGGCTGACTTTCAACTCGTCGGTGGCTTTGTATTTTTATCGGGAAGCTCTGGAGTTTTCCGAAAAAGAAATCACCGCAGTTTTGCTGCTGTTCTTGCTGTCGTTCACCATCGCCATTCCCGGCTGGCTGTTTTTGGTCAAATACGTGCCCAAGCGCCGGGCCCTGATGTGGGGGGTGTTTGTCCTGGGCATGGTCAGCTCCTTCATATATCCGATGCTGCCGCCTGAACAGGTGGGGTGGGCGCTGTTATGGGCTTCGGGAGTTGGAGGAGTCCTGGTAGGCTCTGCCGTGCTTTTAGAGTCGCTCCTGACCGATATAGTGAAGGCTGAAGAGGATCGGACCGGACGTGAAGAGCTGGGGCTCTATTTCGGGGTATGGAAAATGATCGGGAAGATCTCCCGGGGGGTGGCTTTGGCTGTTACCGGACAGATCCTGACCTGGGCCCTGACTGAGCAGTCCGAAGTAACTCATTTCCGACTGGGGCTTGCCTTCGGTCCGCTGGTTGGGAGCCTATTCATCCTAGCGGTCCTCCTGCTGTGGAAGTTGTCAAATGGGCGCTCTGCCGTGAAGTAATTTCAAACTCTTAATCCTCATTGCTTATATAACACAGGCCAAAGCCATTTTTCGGTGGCACAACCAATGCTTACAGGTTCGTGACACTAGAAGGTGGGGAAATATGAGTGATCAACATATTGAACCGGAATTAACAGTTGGCGAAATTATCAAACTATATCTGTCGCATTGGCGGATGTTTGCCCTGTTTACCGCAGTTCTCTTTGCAATCAGCGCTTTGGTTTATGCCGTGAAGGTTCCGTTTGTGGCCAACTCCACGATCGTGATCCACGATTCACAGAACTCCTCTTTGCAGGCGTTCTCGAACCAGTTCTATGGCATGTCCAAGTCGGTTCAGGAATCCAAAAAGGGCAGCAGTGTTCTTTCCAAGCACATTGAGTATCTGAAAACCCGCGAGTTTTATGAGGATCTGCTGAACCGTGTTCAAGCCCGTGGCAACAGCAAAGAAATCACTCTGGAAGAGCGCAAAGGCTTTGAGATCTTCAAAGAAAAGTACCTGAAAGGTCTGGATGCCAATCCAGAAAGCAAAGTTCAGTTGCTGCAGGTTTTGAATGCCTGGACAAAAATCAATCTGGATTCTGATTTCGAGATCCGCGTTTCTGCGGTGACACCGATCAAGTCCATGTCCTTGTTCCTTTCCAACACAGTGTCTGAACTGGCGGCGGAAAAGCTGAAAACCCGTGAGCTGAGTGAAATCAACCGCGTGGAAGATTTCATGGTGAAACAAAAAGCGGACGCTGATGAAAAACTGGTGTCTTTGGGTAAACAGCTGGCTGAAATGCAGAACAAAGATGAAAATCTGCTGCCTTTGGCTTCCAAAGACAAGATGGGTGACTACGTTTCTGACCTTTTGGTTCGGTCCAACGAGATCAAACTGAAAATGGCCGAGAACAAAAAGATGATCGACTATCTGCAAGCCGGCCGAGGCAAGCAGAAAGAAAGCGCGCTTTACGGCGTGGGTGGTCGTATCGAAGCTTTGAAAATCGAAAACAACATCCTGGCTGGTAAGCTGGGTCAGGTGCAGGCCTCCATCGCCCGTTTGAAAAAGGAAGTGAAAGACCTTCCATTTGCAGCCCAGATGGTGGAAGACCTGAAAAAGAAATCCGAGCTTGAGTTCAACCGTTACAAGGAACTCAGCACAGCGTTAACCAAATTGGATGCGATGAAGATTTCCATCGACACACGTTTTGAGGTTCTGGAAAGAGCCCGTTGGGAAACAACCCTGCCGCAGATCGGTCTGCTGAGTCTGGGGCTGTTGTCCTTGTTGCTAAGTCAGTTTATTGGTTCATTGGTGATCTATTTCAGATACCTGTGGAACCCGCATGTGGTGACGGCGCAGGCCTCCCGCAACTTGGTTATCTTCGACAATCACTCCGTGGATCCACGTGTGATTATTGAAAACTCCAAGATCAAATTCAGTTTAAAGAAACCGGAAGCCAAGAAGGAAGACGAATCCGTGGACGAACAGCAGAAGATTGCTTGGAACGTTCTTAATGTAGGTCAGGGTACTGACGTTTCTCAGTAGGTGAATATGAAGAATCTTGTTTTCGGGGGAATGTTAATCATGTCTGCGGCTTCCTTGGTGGGATGTGGAAGCCAGATCGGTAGCAGTGTTCGTCAGGCGGTGTCTGACAACCAGTCAGCGCAAACGCTGGTTGAGTGGGAAAACTCTGAAGCCAACCCGGAAGCATTATTTGCTAACTGGCGCCATGAATTTATGGTTGATTCCAGCAAGCGTGAATCCATGAAGACCGAACTGTGCCAGGAGCTGAAAGCTCTTCCGGCTCAGGATCTGACTTTGTTTGAAAATGAAATCCGCGATGAAAACAACCGCGCTTTGGTGAGCGGTTGTAAAGAAGAGCTTCTGGCTCAGGTGGATGCGCACTTCGACGAACAGCGCGAAACTATGGCCGTTCAGGGGCATGCTCTGAAGGCTGTGCAGTCACAGAATTCTTTCCGTTTCCCTGACAACACCCAAAAGCGTGATATGTCCAATGGGTATATGGCGGTAAGGGGTGATGTGGCCCGTAAAGAAATCGTTCTGACATTTGACGATGGTCCTCACGGCCTTTACACCGACGCTATTTTGCGTGCGTTGAAGGAAGTGAACGCGAAAGCAATGTTCTTCGCTACCGGTAAATCTGTACGAACCAATCCGGACGCTTTGAAGCGTGTTGCCGCTGACGGACATGTTATCGGCAGTCACTCGATCACGCACGCGTGCTTGGGAACCAGCGTTGCCTGCTACAAACAAATGGGCAATCGCAACCTGACTTTCGATGAAGCCGCAGCGGAAATCCGCGGTGGTCACCAGGCGGTCTTTGATGTACTTGGTTGGGTGGACCCTGTGTTCCGCTTCCCTTATGGTGAGACTTCCAAGGATTTGAAAGCTTTCCTGAAAACCAAATCCACCGGTGAGTTTGCTTGGAATATCGAAAGTGATGACTGGAGAACTCAAAGCAATGAACAGTTGCTGGCCCGCGTTCTTGCGAACGTTGAGAGTCAGGGGCGTGGTATCGTGCTTTTCCACGACATTCAAAGAAGAACTGCTGAAATCATGCCTCAGTTTTTGCGTGAGCTTTACAACCGTGGTTACAGTGTTGTATTGCTGACTGCCGCAGATCCGTCTGCGAAGTACAACAGCAAACTGGTTAAAAGAAAGCAGCAGCTTCCATAGTTAAAGTTCATGAAAAAGCCTGATATCGATCGTCCTTCGACGTGGAAACCCTATAAATCTGGAATGTGCAATGGCTGCCATGGCGGCTGTTGCACGATGCCGGTCGAAATCAAAATCTCTGACCTGATCCGCCTGGGGGTCGCCACCGAAGACGAGGCCCAGGGCTCCATCAAAAAATTAGCCAAGCGTCTGATGAAAGAGGGCATTATCGTGTCCTACCGGTCAGGCACCGAGTTCTTCATGCTGTCTCAAAAAGCGAACCGCGATTGCCTGTTCCTGGACACGAAAACCCGCCTGTGCACGGTCTATGAAAAACGCCCGGACACCTGCCGCGAGTTCCCTTCCATTGGCCCCCGCCCTGGCTTCTGCCCCGGCTCCAGCCACGTCTAATACCGCCGTCTCAGTCTGAGAAATGATCAAAAACCTGACAGGGGGTTGCGCAAGTACGGCTCTGTCTCAGAGTGAATTGCGCTAAATGCTCTATATTCGCCAATAGGTGGCACAGGCACTGCTCTTACATACAGATAAGAACAGGAGGCCCCAATGAGCTTCACAGATAAAAAACTCGAAATCGCAATCGTCGGCTTTGCCATCGTGATGGTGGGCGGGATGAGCTATCTGTTGAAATCCCCTGTTCAAAATGCCATCAAGGAGCTTGAGGTCGTTTACGAAATGCCTCGCCCTAAATCCATTTTGGCGGCGTTGTTTGATCTGGGTGACCGTGAGATCTCCCGTGATTACAAGAACCCGTTTGAAAAGAAAAAAGCTGATGCGAAGAAAGCAGAAGCTCAAGCAGCAGGTCAAAAGCCAGCGGCGACTAAAACTGCAGCTAAAAAGAAAGAAAACTCCAAAGCTCCAACTGAAATCAAAAAGCCATCCGTTGA
Source organism: Bdellovibrio bacteriovorus (assembly GCF_048286975.1). GTDB lineage: Bacteria > Bdellovibrionota > Bdellovibrionia > Bdellovibrionales > Bdellovibrionaceae > Bdellovibrio > Bdellovibrio bacteriovorus_H. The sequence continues at coordinate 1,405,161 of NZ_JBLVRT010000001.1, forward strand.
TATCAATGTGGTGGGTGCTGATGAAAACCGCGCCAACCTGGGTGAAGACATCACGGTGGGCGATGGCAATGGCAACAATCAGATCGCTGAAGACACTTCCGGTAACAACAAACAAGCAGAGCCGAACAAGTCCGCTTTGTCCGGTGATCAGTGGCGCGCTCTTTTGCAGGCTCAGCCTACAAAAGAAAACGTGGCTAAGCTGATTGCTGCTTATGAGTCCAAAGAAGTGGACGATCAGACTTTCTATACAATCGTGACGGATCTTCTTCGTGGCAATAAATCTGAAACTCAGCTGCTGGGTCTGATGGCCTTGAAGGGTGCTTACAGCGCGAAAAGCTTCGCTGTGGCAGCTCAGTATCATGATTCCCTGGCTCCAGAAGTTCAGACTCAAGTACAAAGCTATATGATGACTTACGCGGCTTCCGGTCGCTTGCCTTACCTGATGTCTGCTTTGCAAACGAACAGTCCTGAAGTGGTGACTGCAGCAACTCAAGTGGTGATGCAGGGTTATGCAGCAGCTAAAACCGGCACGAACTTGTCGGATCCACGCGGTTCCCGCGGTGACGTGGTGGCAAACTCTGTGGAAAGCTACAGCAAATTTGTTCCAATCTTCCAGCAACTGGCACAGAGCCAGGACAGCGAAATTGCAGGCTTGGCTTCTGCAGCTTTGAGTCAAATTCAAACTGCGGCGGTTGCGTCTCTTTAAAACTGGACAGCCCCCGTCTTTTTCGATGAGAATAAGCCCATATTTATGGGCTTTTCTAATTTCTGGCGCAGCTTCATTTTAATGATCGCATTGGTGGGAACTTCTTATTCCCATGCCGCCACTGATTTGCCCCGCAACCTGACTGTTGGTGATCAGATCCGCACTTTGCAGATTCTGGGATTTGGATCAGCCTCCAAAATTCTTGATAATCCTTATCCACTGGGCGGTTACACGGGGATTGAAGTTGGTCTTTCCACAGAATTCATTCCGGCCGAAGATCTTTCTGCCCTGGGCAGCAAGACCGCCGACAAAGGCGAGTTCAATTACTACACCCTGACTATCGGTAAAGGTCTTTACTACAATATCGATGCACACGTGTATTTCACACCGACCGTGCAGGATGAAAAGATGCAAAACTTTGGTGCGCAACTGCGCTGGGGTTTTTATGAGGCCGGCTTTTTCCCGTTGACGTTGACGGCGATGGTTTATGGCGGGGGCGCGAACTTTTCAAATCTGATCAATGTGTCCAGCATGGGTTATGACCTGATTGCGACTGTGACCATGGATCGTCTGGCGATTTATGTGGGTGCTGGACGTTTGCGTGCGACAGGCACATTCATCGGCGGCCCGGATGGGATCACTGCAGATCAAAATACGGTGACTCAGGATATTGTTGAAGACCACGCGGTCTTTGGTATCAACGTCGACATCTCCAAGATGTTCATCGCCATGCAGATCGACCGCTATGCCGATTCTGTATACTCAGGAAAAATCGGCTTCCGTTTCTAGATCGCTGAAAATTACTTTTGCGCTTTTTCGATCAGCTTGGTCGTGGATTTGCCATCGACAAACTGCAGGGACATGACTTGGCCACCATAGGACATCACAAACGGTGCTCCCACGATGGAATCAATTTTCCAATCTCCGCCTTTGACCAGAATGTCAGGGCGTACTTTGTGAATCAGATTTTCCGGAGTGTCTTCAGTGAAGATGACAGTGAAGTCCACGGCACTCAGCGCCGCCAGAATCTCGGCGCGGTCGGCTTCGATCTGCACCGGACGGGTAGGGCCTTTCAGGCGTTTCACGCTGGCATCCGAGTTTACGCCCACCACCAGCAAATCACCCAGTTTTTGAGCTTCTTGCAGATAGCGCACGTGACCCACATGAAGAAGGTCAAAGCAGCCATTGGTGAATACGATTTTTTTGCCGGCAGCACGAAGAGGGGCCAGAGTCGTTTCAATGTTATCGAGATTACGGACCTGACCCATGGAACTTATGCCTTTTTGAACAGCTGAGCGCCAGTGATGGAGCCCGTGATATCTTTATTGAACAGAACTGACAGAATCGGAAGGATCACAAAACCCGTTGCGATCACCACTAAAGAACGTGCAACCACTTTTAAAGAGTAAGCGGCTTTGTTCAGCTCTTCAGGTCTTCCGATACGTTGATCAAACGCCCATTCACCCGGAGTGCAACCCACAAAGATGCGGTTCACAGTCAGATAGATGAAGGATACGCCAGCAAACAGACTGAATGTCGCCAGATAGATCATGCCTTGAGAGTCCGGATTGGTCAGATTGCCGATCAGGTCCACTTTCGTCACAACCAACAGGATGATCATGCAAAGAAGACTTGCAGCCACGACCAGCATTCCGTCCAACAAAGCGGCCGAGAAGCTGAAGGTGGTTTTTTTGAATTCTTCTTTGGCAGCTGTGCCCGTGATCTTTTGTTTCGCCGTGGACTTGTCGAAATCCAGGCGACGATTTTTCTGCAGAGTTTTAAGGATCTCATCCACTGCCGCAGAAGACGTGCCGTCGCCGCCAACTTCCGTCAAACCACCTGGAGTCGGTGGCAGGGAAGTTGTTGTCGCTTTTTTGCGTGGCAATGGTGGGCGAAGAGGATCGGTGGAGGATTCTTCAATCAGCTCCAGACCTTGGTCCTTCTTGATGCGTGGGGTGGCTACGAAGCTTTCTTCCGGAGCTGGATTTGCCTGTTTTTTCTTGTGAAAACCCAAACCATCCGTGAGGGGCTTAAACTCAAATTCCTCAAAAGGATCCATGCCTTCTCCTTAAATCAACACATCAGATCAAAGTCATACTTTAGGACGGAGACCAAGGTCATGCAAGCCGTTTCAACTCGCAGAACTTGGGGCCCCAGAGTGACTGGATGAAGGCCTAGTTTTTGGAATTCTTCGACCTCACGGTGAGAGAACCCACCTTCGCTGCCCACGATAATCCAGACGTCTTTGATCCCGGCGGGGTGGTCGGCTTTGACCTTGCTGACGTATTCCTTGATGCTTAGAGTCGACGGACCCTCATAAGCAAATAGACCCACACCGGACCCATTTCGGTTAATCAAATCCGAGATCTTTTCAAATGGGATGGCAGGGTGAACCTTCATCAGGTCGCCGCGGCCACTTTGCTGGGTGGCGGATTTGACGATCTTGTCCCAGCGGTCGGTTTTATTGTCAGACAGCTTTTCGCCTTTTCTTAAGAAACTGAATTCAGAAAAGAACGGATGAATACTGGTCACACCCATTTCCACCGCTTTTTCCATGATGGCGTCCATCACGGGGAAACGCGACAGCGACAGCACCAGATGCAGGTGTGGCTCTTTCAACGCGGGAATGATTCGCTCTTCCAGAACGCGGGCCGTGGCGTTCTTTTTGGACACGTGAGTGACTTCAACAAAGTACGCTTTGCTGTCTTCAGTCAGCACTTCGAATTTGGAACCAATCTCCTGACGGCAGACATCGAAGATATGATGAAAGACGTCGCCGGTGAAATTCACCTGATCCTGGAACAGATCCTTTTTTTCGATCCAGTAGCGTCTCATGACTGAACCCAGTATCCAACCCATTCGTCTTTTTCAATTCGACGAACCACGGTCAGGCCGGAGTTTTCCATGAACTTTTCAAAGAAGTGATTGTCACGCTCTTCCAGAATCCCGGTCAGCAGCATGTTGCCGCCTGGTTTCAATACACGCAGCAGATCTTTTTTGATGTTGATCAGAACACCATCGATGATGTTGGCCACAACCACGTCATACTGATCGCGGATGTCTTCGATTTGTGTTTCTGGAATTTCAATTTGTGGCAGCTTGTTCAGCTTCACGTTTTCACGGGCCACACGGCGGGCTTCAGGATCAATCTCAATACCCGCAACCAAGCCCATGCCGGACATCTGTGCCAGCATCGCAAGGATCGCCGTACCAGTGCCCACATCCAGCATTGCCCAGTTCGCCAGATCACCTTTGTATTTTTCAGAAAGCTTGTGGATGAAGAACGCCATCATCTGAGTGGTGGCGTGAGTGCCGGTGCCGAAGGCCATGCCCGGATCAATATAGATCGGGTGTTTGCATTCTTCTGGAGGGGTCAACCAGGATGGAACAACCCAGAAGTCGCCGACCAGTTTGAAAGGTTTGAAGCCTTTTTTCCATTCTTCCAGCCAGTCTTTGGTTTCTTCCTCGTGGATGTGCCATTTGATGCCTTCATTCAGCTCAAGCAAGCCGTCGAAGAAATTGCATTCCGGGCGTTCGTTGAAGAACACGTCCATTTCGTGGGCGCGCACATGAAGAATTTTGGGATCGTAAGTCAGATCTGGCTGCGAAAACGGCAAAGCCTCGGTGACGCCGGAAGCGCCACATTCAAAGCAGTGGGTGGTGATGATATCTTCAAGTTCAGCAGGAACCTGGCTTAGGCGGATTCGGAAGTAGGAATTTGTGTCACTCATTCCGAGTGGTGTTATCAGAAACCACCGAATTATCAAGTCTTTCCGCTGTTGGGGCCGGGGTCAAAGCCAGGGCCGCCGGAGCTGTATTTGCCGCAGGAACCGCCGGGGAGGGGTTTGCAGAAACTACAGGGTTTTGGGTGGCTTGGGCCGGGGTCGTAACCGTAGTTACCGTGACCAAAGCTTCCGGGGTGGCTGCCGGAGTTTCAGCCTCAGCGACCTTTCTTTTGGCTTTGGGTTTGGAGTTGTCGATAAAGGACCCACCCAGGTCGATGCGGTCGCCGGTCATGATACCGATTTGCTCCAGCATTGGCAGCTCATCACGGGAAAGCAGGGTGAATTCACGGGCCACGGCCACACGGTCGTAAATGGCGATGATCTTCAGCTGCCCCACGGGAACCAGGATTTCACCAACGGCATTGGCGCCACTGGCGTCACGGATGTTGATCTTGCGAACGGCCGTAACCACCAAATTCTTTTTCAATCCCGAGCCGGGGCCGGCGTTGATGTAGAAGTCTTTATAAACGGTGTCGGTTTCCGACAGCGTGATATTGCGGCGGACATCCACCACGGACATATCTGCGGCGTGGGATGAATTCGATAATCCAAGCATTAGCGCAATCAGTAGCATCATAAGAAACCCTTCCATGGTTCACTGAATCCCTTATCGGCTGTCTTATTTTGAAACTTAAATCCACTGGACCAAAGAACGGGGAAAAGGTGTCTGGTTGTTTTTTCTGGCTACAAGGCAGCAAAAAGCCCCTTGGGTCGCAAGGGGCTTCAAAGTTAAATTGAATGTGGGGCCGGGGTTAGTTGGAAACGATCGCGCCCTGAACCGAGCTGTACACCTTGTAGGTGTCGTCGGCAGTTTTCTGTTCGATACCGGACATGTAGTTCCCCACCGTGCTTTGCACGTGATAGGTCACACCACCACCCGTGGCCGTGCCTGTTTGCGTGGAGCCGGACACCAAACCTGTGGTCTTTGCCGGATCCTGGAATTTGACTGGCGGAGGAGCAATTTCAGCAAGCTGCTCCAGAGATGCTTCCATAGAACATCCCGTGGCGAGTATTAGTAGTGAAGCTATAACGATCCTTTTCACGCAATACCTCAGTGTTACTATCTTATCGGCTTGAAGCCGGCAGACGTTGAGTGTTCTCATTTTGAGACTTGATATATTTCATTAGATCTTCATTCTGTTTGAGCAGAAGCTCATTTTGCTTTTGTAAGGCGGTCATCTGCGTTTCCAGAGTGGAAATCCGCTCGTCATGATTCGTGAGGACCGCTTTGAATTTATGGTAAAGTTCCTGCACTGCACTTGTGATCGGAGCGATCATGTTGATGTAGGAAACCGCTTTGATGCCTTTTTTGTTTTCGTCCACTACGTGTGGGTAAACTTTTTCAAGCTCCTGAGCGATGAAACCCATCTGCAGTCTTGGATCTGCATTCGGATCTTTCCAGCGATAGGAAGACGGCTTCAGTTGCAGGATTTTGTCCAGACTGCCATTTAGAACGTGGATGTCTTTTTTCAGACGGATGTCCGAGGCGCCGTTCACAGTTCCTGCCGTGGTCAGGTTTCCGACCGCCGACAAGGTCATCTTGGCGCTGACAGCGCCGCCACTCTTGGTGAGGAAATCGATCTGTCCACCTTCCATCTCGTTGGCAACGTTCATGTTTGTGCTGCCAGATGCCGGAGTTCCGAAGTATCCCGTGCGTGTAGTTGGGGAGGCTGTGCGGGCATAGAACTGGATGTAAGTGTGATCGATTCCACCAGGTTTAAGAGATAGGACCCCACCGCCCGTGGCTGCGGTTTCACCCACCGTAAAATAGCCGGTGTCGCTTAAAGACATTAGCAGACCGCCGGAACCCAGGTTTCCTTTGTAGAAGTTCAGGCGGCGGTTGGTGGCGAACTCATTGACGATGTGGAAGTTGTTGCTTGATGTGGCGTCATTACCCATCTGGAAAGACGAGTAGGCCGTGTTTCCAGTGCCCGAGCTTCCGATGTGTATATTCGCCAGCGGACTTGTGGCAGTGTTAAATCCGGTAGCGCCGGCGAAGTAGTTTTTGGCTCCAGTATTCTGTTGATAGATCCCGTAGCGATTGGTGACAGTTCCGCCGGTGCTTGGATTCTGCAGGAACAGGTCGTACATATTTGTGACTGTACCGGACTGCAAATGAGGCACGATACGGATACCATAGGCATCTGTGGTCGTAGGGGCATTACCCGCGACATAGTTTTCATGTCCATAGACGAATTGTCCGGAAGCCAGGTATGACACTGTTCCCGCATCCACGTTCCCCGCATAGCGGTTGCGTGTGGCATTGGCGTGGAAGGCTTCATTTTGACTTGTTACAGTCACGCCGGAAGGCACATTTGGAACAACGATACTGACCAGAGCATGTGTCGACATGGTGGAATTGGCAGCAGGACTGAAGCGTTGATAAGCACCGGCAGCCACATAGTTACCAGTTGTTTCCGTGTGATTGCGCAAGGTCGCATTCAAAGTTTCAGTTGTGATAATGCTGAAATTCGCCGGGAATGGAGTGATATCCCCAATCACCGCGCCGCCCTTAACCTGGAAATTCGTTGCCGGGGCGTTGGTGTTGATACCGACTTTACCGTCGGCTTTGATGGTCATCCATTTGTTCACACCCATCATGTCGGTGAAATGCAGGTCCGCTGAAGTGGTGTTGGTGAAATCAGTACCAGATTCGATATAGTTGGCACCACTTTGGGAAAGGATGCGCATGGTGACCGGAGTGCCGGACTTGTCCTGAATGCGCAAGTCCACCGCCCCTGTGTTGGAAAGATGCAGGTTCCCTGTCGGAGCCGTTTCGTTCACGCCGACTTTGCCTGTGGCAAGAATGGTCATGCGGGGATTGGCGTCTGTTTCAAAGGTCAAAGACTGGGCGTCGTTGGTGCCCAGGACTGCCGCAGTACCAAAGCTATTGCCGCCATTGGCAAAAATCCCCGAAGAAGAATAACTCGTACAACCCATCACTCCCGACGCATTGAAGGTCAGCATCTGTGCGGTGCCGCAGGTAAATGGAATCACCGCAGAACCTGTGCCGTTGGAAACAAGCAGACGGTCGGCCGTCAAAGACGTCGCGCCCGTACCACCTTTGGATACCGGTACCGCAGACGGGAAGTTCGCCGGATCAGCACTGATAGTGCCTGAGGAAACCGCGATACCCGAGCCCACCTGAACCACACCGCGAGCTCCCGTTGTCGCAGCATCAACGGAAATCACTGGTGTTGAAGTGCCCGTAGCCACCTGAACCGGCGCTGTACCAGAGACACTGGTCACAGTTCCCGCGTTGGGAGTCGCCCATTTTACACCCGCGGCAACAGCACTGTCGGCAGTCAGCACCTGACCGTTCGTTCCCACCGGCAGACGGATATTGTTGGTGGCATCACGAACCAGAACGTCCCCTTTGGTTGTCAGAGGGGACAACGCATTGAATGCCCCCAAAGCCGTTGTCGTCCCGGTACCTCCATTTGCAATCGGCAAAGTGCCGGTGATATCTGAAGCCAGATTGATCGCCGCACCACTGGAAGCTGAAGTCAAACGACCTTGAGCATCCACTGTGATGGATGCACGAGTGTAAGAACCCGCTGTCACTGTCGTATTGGCCAACGCAATCGTTCCGGTCGAGGTGATCGGGCCACCTGTCAAACCAGTGCCCGTTGCGATGTTGGTCACAGTACCACCGGAAGAAGTGTCAGTATCAGTACCGCACTCCCAACGGTTGTTCGCGGACACCCATTTTAAAACCTGGCCATCAGTACAAGCTGTATTGTTCGGACGATAGACAAAGTATTTGCCAGCACCGTTACCTACATCACCCACATCCAACGTCACAGCACCTGTGCGACCTGCAACGGTTGTGACCGGGAAGGCGATTGCTGCATTCGAAGCCGCCGTCAGGCGACCTTGAGCATCAACAGTGAATGTGCCCACTGCAGTGGTAGAACCATAAACAGCCGGAGTGACTGTCGTGTTGGCCAAAGAAATTGTCCCGGTGGAGGTGATCGGACCACCTGACAGACCGGTGCCGGTTGCGATATTAGTGACGGTACCGCCGGAAGAAGTGTCAGTATCAGTTCCGCACTCCCACCGATTGTTCGCAGACACCCATTTTAAAACCTGACCGTCAGTACAAGCCGTGTTGTTCGGACGATAAGTCAAATATTTACCAGCGCCACTGCCGATGTCAGCAGCATCCAAAGTAATCGCACCCGTGCGACCCGCAACCGTCGTCACCGGGAAAGTAATGGCGGCATTGCTTGCCGCTGTCAAACGCCCTTGGGCATCGACGGTGAAAGTTCCAACTTGAGTGCTTGAACCATAAGATGCGGCCGTCACCGCTGTATTAGCCAGCGAGATCGTGCCGGTGGAAGTGATTGGACCGCCGGAAAGCCCCGTGCCGGTTGCGATGTTGGTCACAGTTCCGCCGGAATTGGCGTCATTATCTGCGGCGGGTGCGAACCTGGTGCCGTCATATTTCAGCACCTGTCCGGCGACCAAACCTGTCGTATCGACAGTGATGCCTTTGATTTTATTCACGGCCACGGCACCAATGGTGCCACTGACATCACCTGCAACAGAGACGTTGATGGATTGACAGTTAAAGCCCGACACTGCATTCCAGTACATCGTTTGGTGGGCTGCGCAGTTGGCATTGGCCACCGCCGTGTTGAAGTCGGCCTCGGTCATATAGTTGTTCAAAGTGGCCGTCAGGCCATTCACATCACCGGTGCTTATTTGAGCAGACAGCCATTGGGTGCCGTTGAATTTCAAAAAGTGACCGTTCGTTGGGGCTGCGGCAGAAACTGCCACGCCCTGGATCTTTGCAACAGACGGGTTTGGATAGGTTCCACCCAAGTCGCCGGCGGCTGCACCGGTCGGTACCCGGGCGTCGCTAAAGCGTGCATCATTTCCGGCTGCAACCTGATTGGCATTCTGACCGACATTCAGAGTCAGCTGGGGAGTCGTCGTGCCATTGGTGATAGTGATATATGCATTGGCTGAAGTCACATCAGAGACTGTTCCGCCATTGGCGCCGGATACACCGGCACAACTTAATGCAGTGCCATTCCAGCTTAAGAACGTACCGGCTGCGCAAGTTGGCACTCCGGCTTTCTGCAGGAAGTCCTCTTCCGTTTTTGTGCCGAGCTTTTCTGATGACAGGGCATAGGCCGCATAAGGAACCGTGCGGATTTCATTGGATGGCGAGATGATCTTCCATCCGGAACCATCATGGAATTGCACTTTCAACAAACGAGTGTCACCGGCCTGGGCAGCATAGGTGGAACCACCGAAGCAGTTGTGAGTTTTGGAGTTGTTAAATGCCTCAAGTAAAGTGAAAAGAGGATCGGCGGGGAAAAGTTTGGTGCCGGAGCCGATTGGCACGTCAAACACACCGGCCGAGTTCACCATGTTCACGCCGTCTTTTTGTTCCCGATAGATCACGCAACTGCCATTAGGATTGGTGATCTCAAACAGGAAGCTGACGTTGTTGTATTCCAGCGCGTGGCCGTCTGATTTCAAAATGCGGCCTTGATAGGTCAGTGAGTTGGGCGAAGCCAACGCGGAAAAGCCCGTGAGCAATGAGAGTATTGCGATCAGATACGTTCCGTTTCTCATGTCGTTCTTATCGGCTTTTTAACAGGAAATCGTGAGGCTAATCCCTGAGTTTCTTCAGGGATTTAATGAAGTTTATTTCTTTTTGATACAGACCTTGGCCTTAGGATTGACCTCGCAAATCGCTTCACGAAGCTCCTGGTTCTCTTGTTTTAATGAAGCGATTTCCCGCTTCTGGGCCAGTACTTCGGCCTTAACGCCGGATACAGACTTATAAAGCTCTTTGAAGGCTTCAATCATCGGGCCGATCAATTTGGTGTAGGCCACGGCACGGAAGCCTTTCTCATCTTTGTCGACGGCTTCAGGGAACACACGTTCGACGTCCTGAGCGATCACGCCCATGTCTTTTTTCTCAATAAGATCGAGATCCGGTCTGACATCATGACGCCAGTTGAAAGTGACACCACGAAGGGAAAGAATTTTCTGCAACGAATCCGGAACAACCTGAATGTCGGTTTTCAAGCGGGCATCGGACAAGTTTTCCCAAGCGGCTGTACCACCGGAAGTTCCGTTAACAAAGAATTTGCGTGAACCTGAGTTGCCGCCAATATAGACGTTGCCGGCCGCGGTGACCGTGATCGCGTCACTGGAGGAAGTTGTTGGACCTGGACGAATCCAGAAGTTACCGCCATCAAGCCCCATGAAGAATTTCGAAGAGGTATCGACTTCATCAAAGCCAATGTAAGGAGCGGTGGCATTTTTCAGAAGGAGAGGAGCCCCACCGGTCGAGCCGGAGCTTACGCCCATCGTAATCCAGCCATTGCTGTAAATACGCATGCGTTCAGTCGGCGTATTGATGTTGCCTGTGCCCGTGTGGGTCAGGAACGCCAAGTCCGCTGGAACTGCTGTGGATGTCCAGGTCGCTGAAGCGATACTTTGAATTTGTGAGCCGAGGCCGGTCGTTGTGGCATCACCGTAACCGTTGAACAGAATGTTCCCCAGAGCATCACCGGATTGAACAGCTGTTTTGGCTGAAGCCGTCCCGCGGGATTTCATCAATTGAACTCCAGGACCGGCTTGCGCATCTTCATTTCGTTCGAAAGCTCCGGAGGAATTGCTGTAGCTGTTACCCTGAACATGAAGTCTTACCGCCGGGGTCGTCGCACCGATACCAACAAAACCACCGCTGGTGATACGCATTCTTTCACCGGATGATCCGTTGTTCAAAGTCGCAAAGGACATATAGGCAGACTTGGCTGTGGCAAAGTCTGCTTCAGCGACACCAGCGATCGAGGCGCCACTCTGATAAGCCGTGCCGTCATAACCACGCATGGACAGGAAGCCCAGAGAATCGCCCGCCAGAACAGCTGCTTCCGCACCAGAGTTGGAGCGGGCTTTCGTCAGGATGTAAGCGGGCTCGCCGGTGTTACCGATACTTTGAATATAAACGTCATCATTTCCACCGCCAGTGCCTTTGACGTGAATGATTCTTTCCGGAGCAAGAGCATCACCCAACCCCAGACCGCCCGGAACATAGAGCTTCAAATCCTGAGTCGTACGCCAGTCACCTTGAGCATTGGCATTTCCGATACCCACTGTGCTGTTCGCAGGATTGGCCACCGGACCGATACCCCAGTATCCAGCGCTGTTCCAGTTCCCAACGAATTGTGCCTGACCAGTTGTATTGTGGTAAGAACCCACAAACACAGCATTATAGTTATTAGTACCATTCCATTCGCCCACCTGGAATCGGGCGCCCGGACTTTCAGCGTCGATACCGACTTTGCCATCATTGGTGATGCGCATGACTTCGGTATTGTTTGTATCAAAGATAATGTGCGCGTTAGCGCCGTTGGTGACATAAAGATCGGACGTTGCGGTGTTGGCGTAACCAAACGTACCCAACCAGGTTCCGTTGCGCAGGAAATCCATTTCAACTTTACCTGCCGCTGGAGAATTCAGAATGATCGCAGACTTGGTTGTTGCCGGTGCCATCACTGCCAGACCCGCATTCGTGTCAGGAGACTGGCCGATGCCCACGTAACCCGCATTGGAAATTGTCATACGAGTGACGTTGTTGGTTTCAAGAGCCAAAGAATAAGCGTCGTTCGTGCCCAGGGTCGCATTCGATGCCAGAGTGTTACCACCGTTGGCAAAGAAGGATGTCGAAGCAAAGTTGGTACAACCCATCACACCCGACGCATTGAAGGTCAGCATCTGAGCGGTACCGCAAGTAAATGGAATCACAGCAGAACCCGTGCCGTTAGAAACCAACAGACGGTCGGCAGTCAGTGAAGTCGCACCAGTACCACCTTTGGAAACAGGAACAGCAGAAGGGAAGTTCGCCGGATCCGCACTGATTGTGCCTGAAGAAACCGCGATACCAGAACCGACTTGAACAACCCCGCGCGCACCCGTTGTTGCCGGGTCCACAGAGATAACGGGAGTCGTAGTACCCGTAGCAACTTGAACCGGAGCTGTGCCCGTGACACTAGTCACTGTACCCACAGTTGGAGTCGCCCATTTCAGTCCAGAAGCTTGAGCAGAATCCGCAGTCAGAACCTGACCGTTCGTTCCCGCAGGCAGGCGAACGTCGTTCGTGCCATCGTTGCCAAGAACATCCCCTTTAGTCGTTAACGGGGAAAGACCGTTGAAGGCGGCAATCGCTGTCGTAGCGCCGGTACCACCATTTGCAATCGGCAAAGTGCCGGTCACATCAGAAGCCAGATTGATCGCCGCACCACTGGAGGCTGCGGTTAAACGACCTTGAGCATCCACCGTGATGGAAGCGCGAGTATAAGAACCCGCTGTCACAGCCGTATTAGCCAAAGCAATTGTGCCTGTGAAAGTGATCGGACCACCAGTCAAACCAGTGCCGGTTGCGATATTAGTGACGGTACCACCAGAAGAAGTGTCAGTATCAGTTCCGCACTCCCAACGTGTGTTGGCTGCGACCCATTTCAACACCTGGCCGTCAGTACAAGCCGTGTTGTTTGGACGATAAGTCAGATATTTGCCAGCGCCACTTGTAATATCGGCAGCGTCCAATACCACAGAACCAGTTCTGCCAGCCACAGTTGTAACTGGGAAAGCGATAGCCGCATTCGAAGCTGCGGTCAGGCGCCCCTGAGCATCGACGGTGAATGTGCCCACTGAAGTAGTAGAGCCATACCCACCTGGCGTCACCGCCGTATTAGCCAAAGAGATCGTACCTGTCGCCGTGATCGGACCACCGGAAAGTCCCGTGCCTGTCGCGATGTTCGTGACAGTACCACCGGAAGAAGTGTCAGTATCAGTGCCACACTCCCAACGATTGTTCGCAGAAACCCATTTCAGAACCTGGCCGTCAGTACAAGCCGTGTTGTTCGGGCGATAGATAAAGTATTTACCTGCGCCGTTGCCAACATCACCCACATCCAAAGTCACAGCGCCGGTTCTGCCAGCGACTGTTGTTACCGGGAAGGCGATAGCTGCATTCGACGCCGCCGTCAGACGCCCTTGAGCATCGACGGTGAAGGTGCCAACTGAAGTAGTGGAACCATATCCACCCGGTGTTACCGCCGTGTTAGCCAAAGAAATAGTGCCTGTGGACGTGATCGGACCACCGGAAAGGCCCGTGCCTGTCGCGATGTTCGTGACAGTACCACCGGAAGAAGTGTCGTTCGCACATTCCCAACGGGAATTGACATCAATCCACTTCAACACCTGACCATCAGTACATGCGGCGTTGTTCGGACGATAAGTCAGATACTTGCCGGCACCGCTAGCGATATCACCAGCATCAATCACAACCGCACCCGTGCGACCAGCAACAGTCGTCACTGGGAAGGCGATATTGGCATTGGCTGCTGCGGTCAGACGCCCTTGAGCATCGACGGTGAAAGTACCGACTTGTGTTGTGGAACCATAAGATGCGGCCGTGACCGCCGTGTTAGCCAAAGAGATAGTGCCGGTGGACGTGATCGGACCACCGGAAAGGCCCGTGCCCGTCGCGATATTCGTAACCGTACCGCCAGAGTTGGAATCATTGTCGGCGGCTGGAGCCCACTTGGTGCCGTCGTATTTCAAAACCTGACCTGTTGTCAGGCCCGTTGTATCAACAGTTACACCTTTGATTTTATTAACAGAAGAAGCACCGATGGTCCCACCGACATCACCCGCCAAGGACAGATTGATCGGCTGACAGTTAAAGCCACCCACTGCATTCCAGTACATGGTTTCATGAGCCGCACAACCCGCATTGGCAACAGCCGCGCTGAACTCTGCATCAGTCATATAAGTATTCAACGTTGCAGAAAGACCGGTGACATCACTTTGTGCGATCGCCGAAGGCGTCCACGCGGTGCCATTGTATTTCAGGAAATTACCATTGGCCGGAGCGGCATTGGAAACCGCCGTGCCCTGAAGTTTTACCACAGCCGGATTTGGATAAGTGCCGTCCAGGTCTCCAGCTGCAGCACCTGTTGGTGTGCGGGCATCAGAGAAACGGGAATCATTACCCGCCGCCACCGTACCCGCCGTTGTGCCCACATTCAGGGTCAGTGCCGGGGTGGAAGTGCCGTTGGCAATCGTAATATATGAATTGGAAGAAGTAACATCGGTAACGGTGCCGCCGTTAGCGCCACTGATCCCGGCGCACGTCATCGTCGTGCCATTCCAGGTTAGATAAGTACCAGCTCCGCATGTCGGCAGACCGGCTTTAGCCAGGAAGTCGGTTTCAGTTTTAGTACCCAGGCGTTCAGCAGAATAGGAATAAGCAGAATAAGGAACCGAACGAATTTCATTCGCCGGAGAAATCACTTTCCAGCCAGAGCCATCATGAAATTGCACTTTCAGCAAACGAGCATCACCGGCAACCGCATTGTAAGTGGCACCGCCAGAGCAGTCGTGAGAGCGCGCATTGTTGAAGGAATCAATCAGAGTATAAAGCGGATCGGTCGGGAACATCTTCGTGCCAGAGCCGATCGGCACATCAAATACGCCGCCCGAGTTCTGAAGATTCACACCGTTTTTCTGTTCGCGATAAAGCACGCAAGTGCCTGAAGGATTTGTGATTTCAAAAAGGAAGCTGACGTTGTTGTACTCAAGCCCTTTGCCGTCTGAGTTTACGATCCGTCCTTGATATGTCAGAGAATTTGGAGCGGCCAAGGCCACCCCAGTCCAAAGAAACACGAGAATTAAGACAATAGACGTTCCGTTTCTCATGTATTTCTTATCGGCTTCTTAACAGTTTGCGAGAGTCCAAGTCCGGTTTGTTGCGGCGAACTAATATAATTGTGATTTAGGCGCGGATAAGTGTCTCAGGATGAAACAGAGAAACAGAATATCTTGGATATTTATTGAAAACCCCAAGTGTCTTTAAGGGTTTAAGGGCTGATTGTTTGATTTCTCAGGGCGGGTGGCCAGAGTGTTGATCACAAGTGCTACACCAATAATCAGAGCACCGATCAGCTGCACGCCAGTCAGTCGTTCGCCAAAGATCAGAGCTCCCATCAACGCGGCAGTTATCGGCTCAATCATCATCAGCAGGGCCACTTCAGTGCTTTTCAGTTTTTGCAAAGCTGCCAGCTCCATCGTCAGTGGGATGATCGTGCAGACCAGGGCCAGGCCAAGAATGCTGGAGGCCTGAATGGTGGAAAGGTTTTTGATCTGGTCAAAATGAGGATGATGGAACAGCGAAAGGGCCAGGGCCCCGAAGGTGATTACATAAAGTGCGGAAGTGATGGGACGCACATTTTTTTGCAGACGAGCTGACAGCAGGACATAAATTGCGTAGCTGATGGCGGCCCCAAGGCCCGCAGCAATCGCCCAGATGTTTTTAACCTCGATGTGTCCCCACAGCAGAAGCACCAGGCCCGATGAGGCGGCCACCAGACACAAAGCTTCTTTACGCGAAATTTTGTCTTGAGTGAAAAAGTGGGAAAACACATTTACCCAGAACGGATAAGTATAAAGCAGCAGGGCGGCCAGTGTGATGCTGAGTCCATCCACCGCGGTAAAATACAGGGTAGAAAAGAAGGCGTATCCAAAGATTCCCAGTAAAGCGGCAATGATGGTCTGTCGCAGATTCAGTCGCACCCAAGTCGGACGGAACAGCAGCAGGAAGATCCATAACAAAACTGCAGCCAGGGTAAAACGATAGGAAAGAACCTCGCCGACGGACATTCCGGATTCAAAGGCCCATTTACCGAAGATCCCCAAAAAACCAAAACCCACGCTCGCAATGGAAATTTCAATAGATCCGCGAAGACGTGGGTTCATGTTTTTCATAATGAAATGGCTTTAAACTTTTTTACCGTTTTTGTACTTGCTTGGTTTCTTGGTGGCTTTCACTTTGGAAGCCGGTTTTGCGGTTTTCTTTTCAGAAGTCGCGCGGCCTTTATAAGTGCGTTTTGTTTTTACCTCTTCCGGATCATCCGCAAGGAAGATGCGTTGAACCGCAGCTTCGTTCAGGTAAACCAGCTGTCCGGTTTTTACCGCACCCATGCGCAGACGACCGATCGCCACGCGCTGAAGTCTCATCACATCAAAACCGATTTTTGCGAACATCTGACGGATCTGACGGTTTTTACCCTCAGTGATCACGATTTTGTACCATTCGTACTTTTCAGATTTGTTCTCGCCGGTTTTTTTGATCTTTTCAATGTGACGGGCAGACACTTTACCGCCCACGATGGAAACGCCTTTTTTAAGCTTTTCCAGCTGGAATGGTTCTGGTTTGCCGTTCAATTTCACAAGGTAAGTTTTGGTTACTTCAGCTTTTGGGTGCATGACCTTGTTGGCGAAATCACCATCATTCGTCAAAAGCAGCATGCCTTCTGAATCCCAGTCCAGACGACCTACCGGGAACACGCGCACCGGAAGCTCGGTCAGATATTCTGCAACCGTTGGACGGTCGTGTGGATCATCCATGGTGGTCAGAACGCCGGTTGGTTTGTTCAGGATAGCATAGATCTTCTGAGACAGTGGCTTGCGCAGAGGCTTGCCATCAACAAGAATACGGTCGCTTTGAGGATCAACTTTGATACCCAGCTCGTAAACGCGCTTACCGTTTACGGTCACAAGGCCCTCTTCGATCATGCGGTCCGCATGACGACGGGATGCCAGTCCACTGTCAGCAATTAGTTTATTAAGTCGAACTCTTTCAGAGGAGTTATTTTCAGACATTCTTCATCGGCCTCGGGTAATTGTTGAGTGATCAATATATCACCACTCAGGCCGGAAGAGGAGATATTCTTACGATTGTACTCGGCGATGGCATGGCGGAGGTCGCGAGCCAGCAGAGTCATGAGTTTGTCTCCCAAAAAGACGTTATCCACCGCGGTTTCCGCCTTGCTCAGAACGATGGAGGACCATTTCAGGGCCTCAGAATCGCCTTGTTGGATCAGGGCGCAGGTTCTTTCAAGCTGGCTGACCAGGTCTTGATAGTAAGGATCGGTACGACGGTCGACAAAGAACTGTTCCAGACGCTTGATCGGGAAAAGCAAGCGGGTCTGTTCCTGCAGCGGCTCGTTTTTCATTTCAAGCAGCTTTTGGAAAACATAACCTCTCAACAGGGAACCGGTGACCTTGTCGCCCACTACGCGGAACTGGGCAGTAATATACGGAGCCACCTCGATTTTGTGGGTGTGCTGCGAACTCAGTTCCAGGTCGGAGTTGTAATAAAGAACCAGATCTTTGCGAAGAGGCTCCAAAAGACCGTTACGGATTGTGAACTTGCGGTCGAACGTGCGAACTTCCAGGGATTTGTCTTCACGCAGGATGATGGCGATGGCTCTTTTGTTCTGATCCGGCAGGATGCGGAATTTCTCGCCCTCGGCGCACTGAGTCTTAAGATAAGAACTCACCGCGTCAACAAGGTCGGAGAAGTGCTCAATCTCAATCAGCTGAACTGATTGTGGGAAGCGAATCGGATTCAGGTCAAACTTCTGCTGGTAGAACCCGTTGAAATTCTCCAGCAAAAACTGAACTTCATGACCCAATTGCTGCTTATTGGACGCCCAGTGCGGGTAATCCATGCAGTAATTGAAGAACATTTCGATCAATTCAGGGGTCAGAACGTCGTCGGGATGAGGGAAACCGCGCAGGAAATTGAAGAAAGACAAACGCGTCGGTGTATTCTGAGGATTCAGATCAGAAACAAACTTCAAAAGTTGTCCGACTTTAAGCATTTTTTTCTGTCTCCTTCCCTCGGGCCCTAAAGTATGAACATTTGAATTTTTAGTCCAGAGAAAATATAATGGAAAAGAAGAATTTTTTAAGTCCTATGGAGGGGCCCGATATGCATAAAGAATTGAATCCGGAATTGTTTGGGGAAAAGAAAGTGGCCAAGAACACCGCTATGGACAGCGTTTCTGCCGTGGGGACATCCCCGAACAGCTACCTGAATACAGACCGCCAGATTTTCGAAGTCAAAGCCCAGAATCAGGCCCTGGCGGACCAGTTAAACAAGGTCGTCGCCACTGTCAACGAACTGATAAAGACCTCCAACATCAAGTTCGAAAAGCAACACCACCTTTTGAACCGCCTGGAGCAAAGCCACAATGGCCTTGCCACTGAGGCCGGTCAGAAGATCACCCAGCTTTCCCAGCGTGTGAACGAACGCAAAAGTTTTGACCTGAAAGTTCAGGAGATGGTCGATCGCCACAACAACGTGATTAAAAGCTTTGAAGTGCGCATGAACCACCTGCAAAAGCTTCTGGCTGAAAAAGAAGCGCAGATGATTTCCAGCCAGGCGGCATTGAATGAAGCCAAAATGGAGATCGCGCGACTGAAGCGTCTTTAGAATTGGAAATCGGCAAGGGGGGCTTCGGGCCCCCTCTGCTGTAGCATCCTACATATTCATTATCTTTTTATAGCGACAAGTATTAAGACCGAAAATTTGATATGCCGGACACCAGCCGATCAGTCCTGTCAGCAGGGGGATTGCTCCCAGCAGGAACCATGGATTGGCGGGGCCCACAAAAGCCAGGCTGATCAGCACTAATCCCGCCACCACTCGCAGAGTTCGATCCAGAGAACCTTCATTTTTTGGAAAGACAGACATAAAAACCTCCTTGCATAACCATTATAACGCCGACCAGTTCCCCAGAACATGATCACGGACATACTGCCCGTGCCAAAAGCAGCTTTATGTCCGTGGACCTCTGTCGGGCCCTAACCCAAAAGGGGCTGACGGAAGTTTAGTCAGTGTCAGGTTTTACCGTTTTTGCGTCCTGCGGCTGTGGAAGTCGTTAATACCACCGCTGAAATTCAGAATGAGACAGCGCAAAACCCGGTGAACTTTAGACAGGTCACTGGGTTTCTCTTTTATTGAGTTCGATCTGGCGGTTGGAACGACCCTTGCCTTAGAAGTCTTCACGCAGTTGTTGTAACGGGGTGGGGATTATGAAAAAGCAATACGTTGTTCTGACCATGATCTTTTTAGCATCTACATTTCTTTTCCAAAATTGTTCTCCGTCCGGAGTTCAGTTTGAACAGACTCGTGAGCTGGCCTCTGTGACTGAACCGGTAGTCATCTCTTCAGAGGTGGACACTGAAGCCGAAGCGGAAGAAGCGGCTCCGGAAATCAAAACCAAAACCTTCACGGCGGCCTCCAAGGAAAAAGCGGTGGATATGGTGTGGGTTATCGACAATTCCGCTTCCATGACCGCAGGGGCGGATATTATTCGCAAGAACTTTGAAAAGTTCGCGCACTTGGTGGAAAACCAAGTGGATCTGCGTGTGGCGTTGATTTCCAAACAAGACGCCTTTTCTTTGAAAACACATGTGTCTTTGCCGGAGTCGATGAAAAACGGGCAGCAGGTGGACTTTATGGTGCACAGCTATAATCCTTTGCTGGTGGCCGCTGCTGCCACATGCCCGGAGACGGCGACGGATGCCTTCTGTAAAAAAATTCTGTCTAACGTCCGCTACGGCAAAGTCTATTCGTCCCTGAATGACTTCTTCCGTCCTCAGGCCCAGAAGGTTTTTGTCTTTGTGACTGACGATGACTCTGCGGCAAACAACAATACGACTGTTCAATACGACGCTGCAAATTCAAACGGTTACGTGGCTACGATCAAGAGTCTGACAATTGACGAAGACTACATCACAGCGGCGACCTTCAAGGACCGCATGGTTCGCGCCTTCGGTAAAAATGGTTCTTATAAGGTTTTTGGATTTATTGCCGCAGCTGACAGCAAATGCCGTGCGCGTGAAAGTACAGTGTATAGTTCTTTGATATCTTCCAGTGGTGGTGTTGCTTTTAACGTGTGTGATAAAGACTGGAGCAAAAATTTCAGCCAGCTTTCCGAAAAAGTGGTCGACTACGCAAGCACGGAATATTCGCTGCAAAGTGAGAAGGTCAAAAAGGTTCTGTCCGTTACGCTGAATGGACAGATTCTGATTCCTGGCACTGACTACACGGTTGTCGACGGCAAGATTTCTCTGAGCCCGACGTTGGTAAAGTCGCTGGGGAATTATATCATCGACGTCACCTATACAGAATAGCCAGCACTTCGTAGGGATATATGAATGCGAGTTGTTTATAGATACTTAGGTTGTCTAACCTAGGTGGAATGACAAAAAACAAAATCCTATTTCATGCGCTCGCATTCGTATTAACGACATCTGTTTCTGCGGTCTCTTCTGCTGCAGACTGGTCACAAACCAACATTCAATTCCTGCATGGGAACGAATACAAAAAAGGCAACGACGACAGCTATTCAGCCACCGTCGTGACCTTTGAGCATTTAAGTTCCTGGGCCTATGGATCTAATTTCTTTTTCTTCGATATCACCAGCCCCGATACAGAAAACAGCACCGCTTATTATGGAGAGTTTTCGCCAGCCCTAAGTCTGGGTAAGACCGGTGTCTTTACGCCGCCTGAAGGGGTGTTGAAGGACGTACTATTGCAATTGAATTTCGAGATTCCGCAGGGGCCGGCGCGCCGGGTGAATCTGGGCGGGGTGACCTTCGAATGGAAAGATCTGTGGTTTGATTACCTGGGCACGCAGTTCCTGTATCGCGATGCCCTGGGCGTTGAAGGACACACCGGTCAGCTGACTGTGGTGTGGTCGAAGCGTTTTGGTGGCGAGGTTTTCCCGCTGGATTTTTCCGGTTTCGTGGACTGGGCTGGCCAGGAAGGTCCGCTGAAGGACAATATCCATACCCAGGCTAATTTTCTTTACGACTTCAATCGCCGCACGCAGAACAAAGTGCCATTGAAAGTCGGTGTTGAATACAAATACTGGAACAATAAATACGGCATCAATGGTGTGGTTGAAAATGTGCCACAGGCCAAGCTTCTTTGGATCTTTTGATAAGGAACGTCTATGAATTTAAAAGCACAGTTTAAAGGTCTTCGTGGAAAACTTCTGGGTGTGGCGGTGTTGCCGCTGATTGCGCTGTCGGTGACGGCGTGGATCAGCTTTCAGGGTTTCAGTCAGATCGGGACCATGCTGAATGAATCTTACGAAGTGTATGTGCCGAATATCCGTCTGTTGGGTCAGTTGAATCTGAATCGCGCCAACATCGGCTATTTTACTTTTGCGGCTTTGGCGAACAAAGACGACATGAAGGGCCGCGAAAACTTTGTGGGACTTTTGGATCGTTCTGTCGAGTCTTATAAGGCCGCGATGGAAGAATATGAAAAGCAGAATTTCATCCAAGGGGAGGCCGAGGCTTTCCGGGCGATGAGGGACAACTATCCAAAGTATCTTGAATACACCAAACAGGTGCGCGAGGCCCTGCTGCGCGGAACGCCGGCGGATTTTGAATTTGTGGTAAGCCTTGTGGACAAGGGCGGACCTTGGCAGGTGCTGCAGATCCAGATCGATCACACCATCACTAAGATATATGAAATGTACACGGCTATCAGTAAATCCAACAATGAACTGCAAAAGAAAGAGCGTTCCCAAAAAGCCTCTTTGATCGTGGGTGTGGCATTGGGCTCTTCACTTGTGCTGTTCCTGATCATGTTGTGGATTGCAAACCGTGTTTCGGGATCTGTGGGCCGCGTTGTCGGGGCGCTGACTGAAATCAGTCAGAATGTTTCAGGAGCCATTTCCCAGTTGTCCGTGGCAGGTCAGGCTTTGTCGACATCTTCCACGGAAGCTGCTGCTTCGCTGGAAGAAACCGTGGCCTCGTTGGAGGAAATGACCTCCATGGTTTCGCGCAACTCTGACAGCGCCAAACAAGCTTCTTCATTGGCGGATGGTTCTTCCTCTGTCGCCAAAGAAGGGGAGCGTGAAATCAACGGACTGATTGATTCCATGTCTCAGATTTCCCGTGACTCCAAAAAAATTGAAGAGATCATCCACGTTATTGATGATATCGCCTTCCAGACGAATCTGCTGGCATTGAATGCCGCAGTCGAAGCGGCCCGCGCCGGAGAGCAGGGGAAGGGCTTTGCGGTCGTGGCCGAAGCCGTTCGGGCCCTGGCTCAGCGTTCAGCCACCGCTGCCAAAGAAATCAACGGCCTGATCAAGGAAAGTGTCGAGCGAACTGAAAAAGGAAGTGTCGTGGCGGATAATTCCGGCCAGGTGCTGACCCGAATCGTTTCTTCGGTTGAGCAGGTTGTGGTGTTAAATCGCGAGATCGCCCAGGCCAGCAGCGAACAGTCACAAGGCATTTCCCAGATCAGCAAGGCCATGAACCAGCTGGATCAGGCGTCCCAAAGCAATGCGGCGTCTTCCGAGGAAATTGCTGCAACAGCCGGCGAAATCGAGCGTCGCGCCCACGAGTTGCAGCAGCAGGTTCAGATATTGAGTTCCGAAGTTCTGGGGGCCAGCTGATTACTGGCGGCTTTTTTCCATTCTTCTTAGGAATTCCGGCGCTTTTTCAAACTGAGTCAAAGTCAAAGCATCAATCCACACACCGTGTGGGTTGATGAACACCACCGTTGGCAAGCCCTGGATGCTGTATTTCTTTTTCAGTGCACGCAGTTCCGGTGAATCCTTGGTCGCATCAAACTTCAAAAGCACATAATTTTCAGACATAGCACGCACGCGAGGATCGGTGAACGTGTGTTCTTCCAGTTCGTGGCAGGCAGCACACCAGTCCGCCCAGAAATCGATGATCACCGGCTTCTGATCTTTGGTGGCCTGGGCCAGGGCGGCGTCAGAATAAGGCTGCCAGTTCAGTTTTTGAATCTGATTGATGCTTGCGCCGCCAATCATTTGCCCGCGGATGTAAGGGCGCAGATCCAGCACCGCTATCACGGCGTAACCAATGCCCACCACCAGCAAAGCCTGCATCAGACCTTTTTGAATGTGGCGAAGGGCGCTTTGGCCTTTTACCGGCAGGAAGGCTCCATAGATGCTGGCCAGGACAATCAGACCTATCGCAAGGGCGCCGTCGAACCAGCGCGCAGGCAGCAGCAGTTCCAGATAGTAATAGAACGCCGAAAGCATCAGGGTTCCCAGGATGAACTTAAACGCATTCATCCACGGGCCGGAGCGAGGCAGGGAATTGGCCAGCTGATTGAACAGACCCAGCACGATGAAAATCAAACCCAAGCCCAGCGCGTAAACGAACAGGTACAGGAAGCCCATCATCTTGTTCTGCGTAGAGGCCACATAAGTCAAAATTGCCACCAGGACCGGACCGACGCATGGGCTTGCCACAATTCCGGCAAACAGTCCTGTCAGGTAAACTCCGATGACACCTTGTTTTTGGGTTCCGCGTCCCAGCTTGTTGCGCAGGAAGGCCGGTACTTGCAGATCATAAAGGCCATACATGGACAGCGCCATTGCCAGGAAGATCGCGCAGACAACCGTTAGGACATAGGGACTTCCGAGGCTTGCTCCAAACAGGCCACCGCTGGAAGCGGCGGCCAGTCCCAGCAGCGAATATGTTGTGGCAATTCCCAGAACGTAAATGCAGCTGGTGAAAAAGTTCTGCAGACGGGTTCTTTCATTGGAATGATTGCCCAGAACGGCCAGTGTGATCGGGATCATCGGGAAGATGCACGGAGTGAAGCTGGTGAAGATCCCGGCGAAGAACACAAAGATCAAACCCGCGATCATGCTGCTTCCCAGATACTTCTGGAAATTGGCAGTATCGAAGAACTCCGTTGGCGCAACCATTGGTTGCACGTCGGCCTCTTGAATTTGGGCTTCGCCTTCCACCATAGTCACGACAATCGGAACTTCAATCAGCTTTGTTGTTGGGAACAGACAGAACTGATCCGAACACGCCTGATAGGTGAGCTCCATTTTCATTTTGGTGTGCTTTTTTAAGAAACGGTGAGGCGCTTCAATATGTGCGGTAAGCGTTGCGGCTTTTTCCATCCCGCTGCGCATCTTTTTTGAGAACTTGTCATGCCACTGAACGATCGGCTCAATCTTGAACGGGGCCACTTTGAAACCATCCGGCTCAAGAATCACCACGCTGAATTTGTCTTCATAGGCGTGATATCCTTCGGGGAGCGTCATTTTAATTTCGATATTGCCACCCTGACCCGGGCTCCATTCGTAGGGCACGACTTTGGTGTCAGCAAGCAATGGGTCCGTGTCGTTGGGATCATCAGCCCAAGACCTTGGACTTGCGATCAGGGAAAGCAGGATGGCTACAACGTAAAACAGGCTGATTCTCATGAGTTTCCTCTTAGTATCTCTACGGACCATGGGCAAGTTTATTTGTGACTGACTCAATATTAACACAGTTCGGTCCGATAGAGAAACTGAGAGGTCATATCTTATGGGTTTTGTAGGTATATTAATTGTATTCGTGATGGTGTTCGGCGGCTTCCTCATAGCCGGCGGTAACATGTCCGTGATTATCAAGTCGGCCCCTATTGAAATGATGATTATCGGGGGAGCGGCATTGGGTGCATATATCATTGCCAACCCGATGAAGATTATCAAATCCGGTTTCAAGCTGAGCATCAAAGCAATGACGGCAAAGGGTCCTCAAAAGCAGGACTATGTTGAGTTGTTGCAGATGATGTTCCAGTTGTTCCAGGCTTTTCGTAAGGAAGGTCCTCAAGGTATCGAAAAACACATCGAGGAACCGGACAAGAGTGACATCTTCAAAGCCTATCCAAGTTTCATGCACAACCATCACGCGGTTCACTTCCTTTGCGACACGATGAAAATCACGCTGTCAGCAGAGATGTCCCCGTATGATGTTGATGACCTTCTGGATGCGGACATCAAAGCAATTCACCACGAAGAACACATGGCGGCTCACGCCGTACAGACTGTTGCCGATGGTTTCCCGGGTCTGGGGATCGTTGCCGCGGTTTTGGGTATCGTAAAAACGATGGCCCACTTGACCGAAGGGGTTGAAAAGATCGGTGCCTTGGTTGCGGGCGCCCTTGTTGGAACGATGTTGGGGGTTTTCTGTGCCTACGGTCTGATCGCTCCAACGGCGGCAAAAATGACGGCGGATATCGATGCTGAAGGTCGCTATCTTCAGTGTATCAAAGCTGCGATGGTGGCTTTGCAGCGTGGCGCACCTCCAATTGTATGTGTGGAGTACGCACGTCGCTCGATCATGCCTGAAGAGCGTCCATCCTTCGAGGAAGTCGACAAGGCTACCAAAGAAATCAAGAAAGCGGCATAATCATGGCAGAAAAGAAACAGACGATCGTTATCAAAAAGATCATAGTTTCTGGCGGTGGTCACCACGGGGGTTCCTGGAAGGTGGCCTTGGCCGACTTTATGACGGCCTTGATGGCGTTCTTCCTGGTTATGTGGCTGGTGGGGCAAAGTGAGGAAACCAAAAAAGCGGTTTCTGACTATTTCTCCACACCTTCTGTTATTGAATACAACTTCCAGAACTTCGGTGCTGAAATCACTCTGGAAAAACTTTTCCTGGATATTCTGAATGAGCCGTTGAAGGCCTTCCAGAGTTTCATGGAACCGGCAGATAAAACTCCGAACCTGCTGGATATGGGCTCCACAAAAGTGGTGGCGGCTTATCTTGCGGACCAGATGACAGATGTGGCGAAGAACGTCACGGTCACTCCGGACGGGTATGACTTTGATATTCCTGACTACATGCTGTTTGAGCGTGGCACATCCACGCCGAATGCAAACTTTGTAAAGGTCATGGATAAGATCAAAGGCATCACCACCGGTTTGAAGGATGCGGATATCAAACTGACTTCGGGTCTGTTTATTCAGGCGGTTCCGGATGGCAGTGTGATGTCTGCAAACAAGGTGGCTTCCGAGCGCTTTGATATTGTTCGCGCCAAGATCCTGGCTTCACTTGAAAACAACACAGTGAATGTCACAGGTGGTATCAGTGTGAAGGAAAAACGCGGTGAAATTGATCCAGCCAAGCTGATTGGTTTTATCCGGGTGAAGATCGCGCAGAAGGAAATCACTTCCGACGGTCACAAGCCGCGCAAGCTCGAAACCCTGTTCGGTCCTTCCCGTGTGGATATGTCTGTGTATGACAGCTTTGTGAATCAGATCAGCAACCGTAAAGAGGCTGAAAAGAAGGACCTGAAACAGCAAGTGGATCAGGACCTGAAAGAAGAGACGGGAATTACAGATCCGTCGATGCAGACAGAATAAAGAAATAGTCGCCAGCCCCGTCAAATTGGGAGCTTTCACTGGTCGCGGTGAGGGCTCCTTCAAAGAAAATCACACCCCATTTTGTACCCAGTCCGGTTCGAGCATCAAAGTACGGATTGATCGTTTCAACGTCCGGTGTGTTATAGCCGATTTCGTTGTTCCATTTCCAGCCGCCAAAAACATCCATGATATTGCCAAAACCAAAACGTTCTGATTTTTCATGGGTCGCCTCCCAGTTGGAATTCGTGTCGTACATGATGCGCGACTTCCACAGATTCAGGTGCAGGCTGAGCAGATCGCCGTTGTGGTCTCCACCGTTATAGTACTGACTTTTGGTGTAACCAATTTCCATCGACGCGTTTTGCGAGAAGTCCACTTTCACTTCTGCATTCATGCGCAGGTTGAAGTGGTCGTCACCATGTTCATAGTTCGTGTTCGAACCCCAAACTCCCAGACGGAATTGAGATCCAAAGTTGAACCAGAACGATCCCTGCAAAGCCGGGGAATTGTCGGATTGGGAAAGCCCGTGTTCCACATAGTGTGAAAGCAGGCTCACATCACCGGACAGCGCAAAGGTTGGAGATGTGCTGGCTTTGGCGGCGGAGGCCCCCAAAGTGCTGATCAGAATAATGGTAAAAGCAATGTATCTTCGCATAGATAGTTCGCCTAATTGTGACTTAGTCCTGCCGGAAAAACAAAGTTTTCGCGCGGGGCCTGCACGGGGAACTGGACCAACAGCCCCAAGAAAGGTAGATTGGCCCGCTATGAATCTTGATTTGCCACTGAATGAATACACATATGTCGCCTTTGATACTGAAACCAGCGGAGCTTATCCGGTCGGGCATGACGTGGTCGAGTTTGGCGCCGTGAAGTGGTACAAGGGTGAAGAAGTCGGCCGCTTGCAGTTTCTTTTCAAGCCGCGCGAGCCGATGACTGATTTCATCATCGGGATTCACGGCATCACCAACGAAATGGTCGCCGACGCCCCGTTGATCACCGAAAAGATCCGCGAGATCCATGAATTCTTCAAAGGGGCGATTGTGATGGCCCACCATGCGCCCTTTGATTTGGGTTTCATGGCCATTGATTTTGAAAAGAATCAGCTGCCGTTGTTGCCGGAACCGGCATTGTGCACCAGCCTGCTTTCGCGCAAATGGATTCATGGCGTGGAAAACCACAAGTTGCAGACTCTGGTCAGACATCTGAACATTGACGGGGGCCAGGCCCACCGGGCCTATGACGATGCAAAAGCCTGTCTGCACGTGGGGTTGGCTTGTTTTGCCAAGATGCCACCGGAAATGACTTTGGCCGGAGCCATCAAAAGTCAGGGAAAAAATCTGTGGTGGAAGGACTATTCCCTGGCGTCACTCAGTGCACCTCAGTTCAAGTCCATCATCGAAGCGATTCAGACCAAAAAAGATGTCGATATGGTTTACGAGGGCGGATCAGACCGAGGTTCCACCCGTCGTGTGACCCCGATTGGCATTGTCAGAAATCCGGACGGGGATTACCTGCAGGCGTTCTGCCACAAGGATCAGGCGGCCAAACGCTATTATCTGAATCGTATCAGCGATGCCCAGGTCATTTGGATCTAGGCGCTTAGCGCGTGCCGTTTTTTCCGAATTTATAGACGATGCTGTAGTTACGGTGTTTGTGCTGAAGACCCGCGACATAGAAGCTGTCATCGGAGTTTATCGCAATCGCCCTGAAGTCAGACTCAAAGTTTTCGGCGGCAGGTTGTTCCACAACCACTCCGGCTGTGCCGAAGCCAGAGTCGAGGCTGCCATCCGTATTCAGTCGTAATACTATCGCTTTATAGAGGGCTCCGTGAACCGCACCGCCAGCAAGCAGTATTCGGCCATCGCTTTGCACGCCCATATCATAGAAGTCCTCAGCGGTGCTGCCTGCGATGGTCACAAGAGTGGAGCCCGTTGTGCCAAAGCTGGAATCAAGGCTGCCGTCGGCGTTGTATCTAGCCACTCCAAAATGGGAGTCCACTTGTCCTGCCAGAATGACTCGGTCGTCCGGCAGAATCGCCATTTTTACGTGGACGTGATTTGTGCCGCCAAAATTTGTTGTCAGATAGCCCGTGCCAGAGCCCCAGGTCGTGTCCAGAGTTCCGTTTGAATTCAGGCGTAGAAGCATGAACATATTTTGCGTTTTGCCCGCAATCAGCAGCTTGCCGTCACTTAAATATCGTCCGTCTTGGGCCCGGTCGACATCGCCCAGATCCAAAAGCAAAGTTCCTCCGGTGCCGAAGCTGCCGTCCAGTGAGCCATCCGGATTGTACCGGGCCAGAGCGATGTTGTTATCTTCACTGCCGATAAGCACAATTTTTCCGTCAGGCTGCACCAGCATGCTGGAAACAGACTCAGTGGTTCCGGCGGTCAAGCTTGTCAGGACAAATCCTGCTCCACTCGCGAATGTGGTGTCGAGGGTGCCGTCTGTGTTGTAACGGGCCAGCAGGAAGTTTCCATCCACGTCTCCGGACGCAAGAATTTTTCCGTTTGCCAGGACGTGCACATTGCCGAAGGAAGCGTACTCGTTGGGCAAGGGATAAGCCAGGGTGGAGCCATTGCTGCCGAATGAAGAGTCCAGAGTGCCGTCAAGATTCAGGCGTGCCACAGCTGTTTTGCCCCAGTCATTGCTCTGTGATGCGCCTCCGAGCAGAACTTTTCCATCAGGCTGCAGTGTGATGCAGGCAATGGCATCGTAGGGGTCCCCTTCAATGTCATAGTATCCGGTTCCAGTGCCGTTCAGTGTGGTATCCAGGCTGCCGTCAGGGTTGAGTCGGGCCACGGAGTACTCTTCATTGTCGGTAAACGTATAACCTGCAATTAGAAGCTTATCGTCGCTGAGCAGGTGCGAGTCTGCCATGTAGTCGTACTTTGTGTTGCCCGTGACGTCGACACTGACGAGTCCGCTGGCACCATAGCTGGCATCCAGAGCCCCGGCGGCAGTCAGTTTCGCTGCAACAAAGTTGTTGGCGCTGTTCCCGCTCATCATAATGCTGCCATCACTCATGACATCCATGCCTCGGCAAACATCGCTTCCTCCAAAGTCCACAACAGAAATTCCTGTTCCGTTGAAGGTGGCGTCTACCGCTCCTGCAGCTGTGTATTTTGAAAGATAACAATTGGAGTTTCCAGCCGTGGTCAGGGCTCCCGCGACGAGGATGCTGCCATCGCTTAGAGGATGGATACTGTAGATGCTGTCGTTCGCCGAACTGCTGCGGTTGGTGATGACAATCCCGGTGCCACCAAACGCCGTATCAAGGCTTCCGTCGCTGCTCAAACGGGCGATCACACCGCTCAGGTCTCCGGTAGGCCAAGTATAACCGCTGACAATGATTCTTCCCAGACTGTCGGTTTTAAGGTCGTAAACGTCATTGTTACGTCCGGCGATTGTCAAAATATTGAAACCCGATCCAGAGTTGAAAGTGGTGTCGAGGCTTCCGTCTGAATTGTAACGGGCCACAAAGATCTGGTTGTAAGGAGAGACAAAAGCTATTCCAGCGACCAGAATTTTTCCGTTGGCCAAAAGCTGTATTTTCTTTCCTTCGCTCTCTGTCGCCGAAGGCAGGTTAAGATACGAGAAGCCCACCGTGCCAAAGCTGACGTCCGGAGTGCCGTCGGAATTGAGTCGCACCAGGGCAATAGACGACGTACTGCCTTCATTGCTCAGGCCCACACCCAGGATTTTTCCGTCGGGTTGGGTGGTGATATCCATTAGGTTGTCAAAGTTGTTTATTCCGGGAGCATAAGTCCAGCTGCCGTCTCCGGCAAAGCTGGTGTCCAGGGTGCCATCAGCGTTCAGACGGAGGATTCCAAAATCTTCTCCGTCAATAACATCGGCATAACCCGCCAGCAGGATCTTGCCATCGGCCTGAACCGTGAGGGCGTTGGAATCGTTTTCGCCGGGAATTCCGCCGGTTTTCAGCTTAAATCTAACAAACCCGTTGTCGCCAAATACCAATGATGTGTCTGTGTCTGGTGTGAGTGAAGGCGGGCTTGCAGAGGAGCTGTCGAACGAAAGGATGCTGGCATCAATGGAGCAGCCAGTAATGACAAGACTGAATATTAGAAGCCAGAGTAATGAAGTCATTTATCGCCTTTACACGAAAGTTCCAGGAGGCAGTGCTCGTGAACTATTCGGTAAAAGGCGATTGCTAGTTTAGAACGCTTGTCGTGTTTTGAAAGAAACTGTTGCTCGTCTCAATTTGGGAGCCCCACCCTCGGTGGTGAGGCCGGCCCCGAGGATCTAATCTTCGTCGATGTTCCAGCTTAGGTTGTTTTTCTTTTTACCTTTACCCGGAATCAGACCATAGCGCTCTTTCATGGATTGCAGGTCTTCGCGGTGCGCGCGGATTTTCAGAACCACGCCGTTGGCTTCATAGGACTCGTTCAGTACACGCATTTTGCCGCGGATTTCACCGATGGCACCCTGAGTGGTGTAGGGGATCAGAACATCTTCCTCGACCATCTCGTTTTCAAAGTGTTTTACCAGCATGGAATGCAGGGTCGCCACATCATCCGCGTTTTTCGCCGACATGAAGTGAGCTTCCGGGAATTCTTTTGCCAGTTCGGCTTCTTCTTCAGGGCTCAGGCGGTCGCGCTTGTTGAAGATCAGCTTGCTTGGAATATCCTGCGCGCCGACCTCTGCCAGGACGGTGCGGGTGACTTCCAGTTGTGAGCGGAATGTCGGATCGGAACAGTCCACGGTGTACAGAAGCAACGACGCATTCGCCGCCTCATCCAGTGTGGATTTGAAAGACGCCACCAGATCATGCGGAAGTTTTTTGATGAACCCCACGGTGTCTGAAACCAGAATTTTGGGTTTGGTTTCCGGATAAAGAATACGAACGGTGGTGTCCAGGGTTGCAAACAGCTTGTCGGCGATCAGCACATCACTGCCGGTCAATGCCCGCATCAACGAGGACTTGCCGGCATTGGTGTAACCCACCAGGGCGAGGGTCAGTTCCTGTTCACGGCGCGCGCGACGGGTGTCCAGCTCCTGGGAAATGGAAGCCAGTTCCTGCTTCAGTTCCTTGATGCGGTCGCGGATCTTACGACGATCCAGCTCGATGCTGGTTTCACCGGCCCCTTTACCGCCACCACCCTGACGGTCATCGCCAGCGGTGGATTCACGCATGCGTGGAGCCACATACGTCAAACGCGCAATTTCAACCTGCAGACGGGCTGCACGCGTGCGGGCGTGACGGCTGAAGATTTCAATGATCACCCCGGTGCGGTCCAGAACCTGGGCGCCGGTGGCGCTTTCAAGATTGCGCAATTGGGAAGGCGAAAGGTCGCAGTCAATAACCACAACCTGAGCTTTTTCCTGAGGTGTCGTGTCGCCGGTAGAGTCCATATCCTCAGCACCCTCTTCGACTTCGAAAACTTCTTCGACGTCATCGCCGAACAAGTCATCTTCCTCTTCGTCTTTTTTAAAGCGCAAAGCGGCCTTGTGTTTTTTCTTGGTGAAGTTTGGACTGATTTTGCCCGTGCCGCCGGTCCACTCGGCCAGTTCTTTCAATTTGCCATCACCCAGGACGGTGGCGGTTTTGGTCGAACTGCGACGCTGGGACATCTGGCCGACAACTTCATACCCCAGAGTGGTGACCAGACGGGAAAGTTCCGTCAAAGACCCTTTGAGTTCCTGATCTGAAGTGCGTTGAAGTTGGATACCGACAAGGACGGCTTTAAGAGGCGTGGTTTCGTTCATGGCGAAGGGTATAGCACAGGCTATTGCAAAAGCCAGTGCGACTTCAAAAAACCTTATAAATCCAGGGGGATCGCTGCCTCAGGATGTAGCAAATACCTGCTGGATTCGATGCCAAGGAATGTGAGCCTCAGGACAGTTGGCTGAAATAGGGATAAAACCGAACTGAGGGCTTTTGGGTTCGAACTATTTGCGTGGGCGCAGATAGTGGCGCACCAGTTCACCGGTGCTCACAAAGGAGCCGTCCTTGAAGACACAGCGATCCAGGGCGAACCATTCTTTCGACGCTTCAAACTCCAGCAACTCCGGCTTGCCACCCAGTTTGCGGCACAGATTGAAGCCCGGATTGCTTTTTTGATCCAGAATGTCCGCTGTCTTAACTTCGATATCGACTGTGAAAGCCGTGCATTTGCGGTTTTGGCAGTCTTTGGAGTAAAGCTCGGTACGGTCTTCATTGAAGCAGTAAGTCTGCGCTTCAACGACTTTGGTTTCAGCATTGTACGGCATGCGGAAGCTGCCTTTTTGGCAGGTCAGATCCGCGGCAAACACAGGCGTTGTCAGAAACAGAATCAGACTACTTAACATAAGTTGCACCCTTGCCTCGTTTTACGATGTCCGCTTTCGGAATCCAGATGTTGCCTTCTTTGCACTGATAAGAAGGATCATAGTAACCGCAGCTGCGGCCCCAGGAATTTCTTAGAAGATATTCGCACTGTCCGGATTTTTCATTGAATCTGCGACCGACCAGCACACTGGCATGCATGCCCAGCTCGGAATAGTCCCGGCGGTCGGTAAGGCCAGTGGCATCATAGCTGAGGACAACCGGATTTTTGGCGCTCAATTGCTCGTCAATTTCATCACCCAAGGACTTTTCACGGAAGGTCCACGGGGAAGACACTTTCAAGTCTGTCTTGATACGCTGTTTGCATGTGCGGTTGGCCATCTGGTCGATGAAATCCGCGCGTGAGGAGGTTTTCAGGATTTGTTCCAGGTCCTTGGTGCTTACATTCGGGAACAGGCGGCGCGAGGTCTGATAGACTTTTTCACAGTTGGGGGTCGACCACGAGGTGATCTCATCCCGTCCCAGTTTGTCGATCTGGGTGATCAGCTCCTGGTATTCGCCGTTGATGTTGTCCTCGCTGGGAAAGTCTTTTTCCAGACACAGGCCTTTTTCGATGGCCCCTTCCAGCGCACTGGAAGGGAAGCCGCCCTCAAGACTGCCGGCCTTGACGCCGACATATTTGGCGCCGGTGTTGAACAGGCTGTCGTTATAGTTTACGGCAATGTCCGCCGCAGAGATTTTCTTTTTCAGTTTGAAGGACAGTACATCCGCGGCTGCAAATGCATAACACCAGCCGATGGAATCCTGATTTCGCACGGGACCCATTTCTTTGCTGACGTCCATGGGTTTGCAGGACTGCTTTTCGCGGGCATAGGATTTTTCAGCCTTGGCTTTAAGACCGTTCGTGAAGGACTTCAGAATATTCGGAGGAAACCCCAGCTCTTTACCATAGGCGGTGTAGGCCTCGACAAATTCATTGATTCGGCCCGTGTTCGCATATTGTTCCATATCGACCTGGATACGGTTGAATTCAGCTCGAAGGGTTTGAGTGCGCAGGGTCGGATAGAAAGTCTCAGGCACCCCCAGTCTGCGGCTGGGAATCTTGCATCGCTGCATGCGGCTGGTCAGTGAGTCGATCTCCATCGACATATCGTATTTTTGATAGCCTTGAGCGATTTGCTTGGCCTGCGTTTGGATGCTGGAAATACTGCAGTTCTCGGCAAGAGCCTCTGCCAAAGGGAACACCGTCAAAAATAGGATTGCGATCAATGTACTGCGCATGGTTTGTTTATCGGAATTCAGAGGGAAAACCTGTGGATTTACGCGGAAATCAGGACCAAAAGAGGGGCTAGCCCTCTTCTTTGTATTCGATCACATTGACGGTACGTTCTTTTTTAATCTGGTGCAGACGTTTATTGATTTCATCTGCCAGTTCTTCCAGATGTTTGAACTCATCGCCGGTTCGAAGTTTCAGATGGGCATCCGCTTTGCCTTCCAGGGCCTGGTTCAGGAAGCGTTCAAAGGCATAAAGCGGACCGGCGATGCGGTGGGAAATCAAACGGCCCACCGCAAACAAGATCGCACAGAACGCAACCGAGATGATCATAAAGGTGATCACAAACGGTACCAGAAATTTGTTCAGCAAAAAGGCGTTGTTGCCCACCAGTTCCTGAATCGTCACACGCATGTAGGTATAGGAAAACACCGAGCAGATCAGCGTCAGACTTAAACCCACACCCATCAGGATGAAGCAGTATTTGAGCTGGAAAGGCATGTTCACCCAATACTGTTTGCGCACGTTGTTTTCGGGCCACAGCAGTTCACCCTCGCGGATGATCGCATACACGATCAGGCCATAACCCACCCATTGCAGGGCATCGGCCACGTTGAATGCCGGACTGGACAGGGACGGTGTGCCGACAACGATGAAATCGACCACGTAGCCCCAGATGATCCGGTCAGTGACGTTTCCAATGATTCCGCCAATCAAAATGGAAAGACCGGAACGCAAAGTGAGGGACTTGATGGGAAGCAAGTATTGGATCAGAGCATAAGTCGCCAGCAAAAACGCGCCGCCAGTGGAAAGGGACACGATACGCAGCACAGACGGTAAATCCGAAAACAGCCCCAGCATAGCCCCATGGTTATGATGAAGAACGAAGTGCACAGGACCATAGGATTTCAACTGCGTGATTCCCGTCGCCCAGATCTTGGTGATGCGGTCCAAGGACCACGTCGCCAGAAGTGGCAGAATCACAATTAGCCATTCACGTTTTTTCATGAACTTCAGTCTAACAAGTGACTCCAAGACTTGCGAAAGAAAACTAAGAACATTACCATCGTCCAGAACGCGTGAAAAAGGCTCATCTGACTGCGTTGTCGGACTTGCGTTTTCTGCAGGTGATTTGGAACGGTTTCCGGATTGGTTTTTATGGGGAGAGTTGAGTGAAAGCTTTATTGATTTCTTTGGTCGTTGCGATGATTTCTTTCAACGTTCACGCGGATGATAAGTTTAAGGATATTTCCAAAGAGTTTGAGGGGCTGGCTAAGAAGTACGGCGTGAACACCAAAGATTTGGGTATTTATGCGACGATTGGTGAAGGGGAAGAACTGAAAACTCTTCTGGATGTGAATGGGAACAAGATGATGGTCCCGGCATCCATTTCGAAAATTGCGACAGCTTCCGCGGTTTTGGCTTCGTTTCCTCCGGGGACTAAATTTAAAACTCAGCTTTTGATCAGCGGCGAGCTGAAAAACGGAACCTTGAAGGGGACTTTGTACCTTAAAGGCGGTGGGGATCCTTCATTTGTATCTGAAAACATGTGGTATCTGGTGAATGCTTTCACCAGAACCAAAATCAAAAAAATTGAAGGGGATATCGTCGTCGATGATTCTCTGTTCGACAGTGTTCGTTACGACATGAGTCGACAGAAAGAGCGCGTGGATCGTGCTTACGATGCACCGGTCGGCGCGATGAGCTTTAACTGGAATTCAGTGAACATTTTTGTGCGTGCAAATGGCGCAGGTAACGGCGCAGATGTTACGATTGATCCGGAAAATGACTATATCCGTCTGGTGAACAAAGCCAAAACGGTGGGTGGTTCGGCGAACAATCTTCTGGCGGATCGTGATGAAGACAAGAAGTTCCCGGGAGATGTGATTCACGTCGGCGGCAGTATTGGTCAGGGTTTGAAGGAAGTGGTGGTCTTTAAGAACATCACGCAACCGGACCTTTGGGCAGGCTACAATCTGAAGGCTTTTCTGGCGCAAAGAGGAATTCAACTCACCGGTACGATCCGCAACGGTGTCACACCAGAGAAGGCCGAACTGGTCGCTGAATCGGAAAGTAAACCGATTGAACAAATGGTTGCCGACATGAACAAGTTTTCAAACAACTACGTTGCCGAGATGCTGACCAAGAATCTGGGTGCGGTGAAAAAAACAAAGGGTGCGACGCTGGCGGATGGCGTGCTTGTTATCAATGAGCACATGCAAAGTCTGGGGGTGCCGGCAGAACAATACAATCTGGAGTCTCCTTCAGGTTTGTCGCGACAGAACAAGCTGTCATCTTTCGCGATGTGGAAGGTCCTGCAGCATTTACGCAACGATTTCCGGGTCCAGCCGGAGTTCCTGACTTCCTTGCCGATCGCGGGAGTTGATGGCACGCTTAAAAAACGCATGAAGAATTCCCCGGCAGAACGCTGGGTGCGTGCGAAAACGGGATTCCTGACGGGCGTGGTCTCATTAGCGGGTTATGCGGGTTTGGAGGACGGGCGAGTTGTGACTTTCTCTTTCGTTTACAACGGTTCCACGGATGAGACGAAGATTCGCGCGTTTTTTGATAATTTACTTATCTATCTTGTAAAATAAGCCGATTGAAATGGTGGAAGGTGGACCTCCCATGATGAAACTCAGTGTCTCAGTTCTATACGTTTTTATGTTAGGCGCTCCTGTGGCAATGGCACAGGGAAATATTGCTGAGCAAGTTGTGCCACAGGTTTTGGGTCGCAGTCCGGAAGAAAGTCGTCCATGGCGTGCTCCGGTGTTCTCTGATCAGACGGCATCGCTGGGTTATCATGAATCCGCGTTCTCTATCCCAAAGGGCATGGACAAACAAGTTCAGTTCTGGATTGATATCTACACCAAGTATTCCACCAATCAGGGTGTGATTCACGATTCTGAGAATGTTGAGAAGGTTTACGAGATCGTGGATCTGACGGGCCTGACCACAGAGCGTGCGAAGCAAAAGCGCGTTGATGAAGTGAAAAAAGAAATTGCCCTGAAATTGAATTCTCCGGAAGCTGCGGATCGCTTGCGCTTCCAGCTGGGGCAAAAAGACCGCATGCAGGATGCGATCTTCTATTCCGGTCGTTATCTTGAAGACATGGAAAAAATCTTCCGCGATGCCAAGGTTCCGGTGGAGCTGACGCGTCTGGCATTTGTTGAAAGCTCTTTCAATATCATGGCCCGCTCCAAAGTGGGTGCGAGTGGTCTTTGGCAGATCATGCCTTACACGGCAAAGCCATACAAAATGATTTCTCCGACGGTGGACAACCGCAATCATCCGATGGAAGCGACAAAACTGGCGGCGAAACTTCTTCGTCAGAACTATTCCATGCTGAATTCCTGGCCTTTGGCGGTGACTGGTTACAATCACGGTCCAACCGGAGTGCGCAAGCTGACTGAAAAGTACGGCACGCGGGAGCTGGGTCAGTTGGTGACGGATGTAAAATCCAGCAAGACTTTTGGATTTGCGTCCCGTAACTTCTATGCAAGCTTCCTGGCGGCACTGGAAGTGGAAAAGAATGCGGGCAAGTACTTCGGTTCTGTTGTGTGGTCCAAGCCTTTGGATTCACAGGATCTGAAGCTTCCGGTGTCTGTAAAGTATAAAGAGATCGTCAGCTGGTTTGATGGTGATGATCGCAAGGCCCAGATATTCAATCCGCATCTGACTTTCAAGGCCCGCAAAGGGCACCCGATTCCGGCTAAGACGGTGATCGCGGTTCCAAAGGACAAATACAATGTCGCTTTGATCACTCTGGCCCGCCGTGACCGCATGGTGGCGATGGAAGATAAAAGAAAATAGAAATCAGAGCTTGGAAATTGGAAATAAAAAAAGCCGGGAGACAATCCCGGCTTTTTTATTTTCGAATGTGCGGATGACTTAGATGAAATCGCCTTTATTGCGATTTACCGCAGCTACCGGAGCGGGACCGCCCAGATCCAGATACTTGTGGAAGAGCTGATAGATCTCTTCAACAACGGCTGCATCGTGGATGGCGGTTGGGTTATCGATCGCCATTGTGTTGGTCAGGCCAATGAAGGCGTTAACCATGATGTAAGAGATCTTTTCCATGTCGCGGCCCGGGATCTGAGGAAGGTTGTAGCGGACAACTTCCTGGAAGAAACGGATTGTCTCGGACATATAAGCAGCTTCGGCAACATAGTACTGAATGGTGGTCAGTTTAGAGCGAAGTTCCGAGTTGCGACGAGTGGTTTCAACAGCCAGTTCAATCATTCCCTTCACACGCTGCTCAGGTGGCAGTGGGGAAATAGCGCGCATTTTTTCGCTGAAGATGCGTTTGTCTTCTTCAAGGATGTTTTTAACAACTGCTTGAACCACAGACTCTTTGTTGCCAAAGAACTGATACAAAGAACCGATGCTGACGCCTGCTTCTTTGGCGATTTTGTCAGTCGTGATTGAGTAGAAACCTTCACTGACCAAGAGGCGGGAGCAGGCATCAAGGATTGTCGCGACTGTCTGGCGAGAACGTTCTTGTGTGGGAGCCTTTACAATAATCTTAGTTTTCTTCGTTTTTTCTTCAGATGACATCATGTTCAACGAAAACCCTTTCTGAGGACCTAGTTCCATGAGGACAGAATAGGGGGGACTGGACGCGGGGGCAAGTCTGGTTTTTTGCAATTCTGTAATGTTTGTAAATAAATAATGAAGAAAAATACGAGGATTTATTCGCTATAACCTTGAGCATCCTGAAGAACTTCGGGACCCCACATCACTGTGTCGCCGGAACTTATATAGTTCTGCAGGAATTGGGAAAGGTCCGAAGCGCCTTCGTTCATCCAGTACATCACGCAGTCGGTGTTGGTGGAATGCGCCCCATGAGCGGTGTCCTGATGAGCCGTTACCATCGGAACCCCGTTGTTCACAAATCCCAAGGCATGACCCATTTCGTGCACCAGCGTGCTTTGTTCAACGTATCTTGGAACAACTCCGTTGGGATTCATGCCTGAGCTGCGAACCACATCCTTGAAGATGGCAATGATCGGGGTGCCGCTCAGGCTGACTCCGATGACGCCGGTTTCTGGGCCGGACCCTGTGCTGTAATTGCCATCCAGGAAATACAGATAGAAGCGCGAGTCCCTGCTGCTGGGAAGCTGGCCGTGATACTGCTTGTGCAGATTGACGATGTCGATACCGGTCCATTCGGTTTTTCCCTGGGCGGGGATAGAAGTCATCTCGGCCAGGGTTTTGGGAACAGTGATTGTCGGAGGAG
Organism: Bdellovibrio bacteriovorus; assembly: GCF_048286975.1. Lineage (GTDB taxonomy): Bacteria > Bdellovibrionota > Bdellovibrionia > Bdellovibrionales > Bdellovibrionaceae > Bdellovibrio > Bdellovibrio bacteriovorus_H. Next base: position 1,444,484 of record NZ_JBLVRT010000001.1, read on the forward strand.
TGCTGCGATACTGGAAGATCGCCGTCAAGTTGTCTTCCAGTATGTCCCAATAGTTCATGCCGCCAGCGGTGGCCCCGGTGAAGGGCTCAGAGCCTGTTTCATAATAAATTTCCATTGAGATTGTGGCGGTGCTTTTGAAGTAGTTTTTGGCGGTGGAATAAGGAAAGCTTGAGTCCGAACCGGAGCTGCCACCACTGCAGCTTGCAGTCAGCAGAAAACAGATTGTAACAAAAGATCCCAGCAACGTCTTACCCACATACTTATGTTAGACCGGGAAAAATGCGATGCCTAGTTCTCGTTTCAAAACCGGACAATACTACTGCAGCTCCTGGTCACAGTACAATTGCGCCCGTTGTTCATTGGCCGGGTAGCTCATGGATTTCGCCAGTTTCTGACATTGCTTTTTGGTGATAGTTCGGTTGAACTTGCGCAGACATTCCCAGCGTGCTTCATCGCCTGAATCCGGGAATTCCATCAGCTTGGTGATGGAATGGCACTCTTTAAGATTCGGCTGTTGGCGCAGGTCATACAGGCACACCAGGCGGGCTTCTTCCGCATTGGTGGAATATTCCATGGATGAAGCCACACTCAAACACTGAGTGACAGAGACCTGGTTCTTTTTTTGTTTTAAACACTTCAGGCGCAGATCATCGCGCTGATCCATGGCAAGCTTCGTGGACTTCGCCACATGGCAAAGAGGGGCGGCTTCCGTCTGGAAAGCACCCAATCCGATAATAGCAGCTACAACCAACAAGAGCTTCATCATGTTCCCACTCCAATAGCACTGGCCTTTAAAGCAAGGTTCCGGCCAGTTCTATAAGCAAATAGGATTATTATAAAATCAAATGACTGTCTCATAATTTGACAGTCGACATTCTTTGGAAGCGAAAATAGTCAGCTGTGCAAATCAAATCAATTCATAACATCTTAAAGGAGCCAATAGGGGGCACAGGCTTTGCTTTGTAAGACCTCTATATAATAAAGAGAGGTCAGATCATGGGCGCAAGGACAGGTCTTTTAAAGCTATTCGTGGCGGGCATGGTGATTACTTCCGGTTCGGCGGCTTTCGCCTCAAACCAGGAATCCTGCATTCTTCCCGATGAACAGCAGATGCTGTCGTGCCTGAATACGACTCTGATCCCCTCGCTGGTGCCCGCAGCCGAGCAGACCTTCAAAGACTACTATCATCGCCTGAGCCAGAGCTATCAACTGCCTGTGGGTGAGGGGGACCTGTCCTCTTTCCGTAGCAAGTACTTCCCCCAGGATCAGATGCCCGCTGTTGAAATGGTCGGCTCTCGTCTGGACGGATCTGGGAAAACCTTTCGTATCATCAAAGACTCTTACTTCCTGGTGGGAAAACGCAAAGCCGAGAAGCTGCTGCGCCGAAATGCCCATGAGGCCCTGCAGTTCGTGGCCTACTTCCACGCACGCAACTTCGGAAAAAAGAACGGGCTGTTGTTCAACTTCAATCGCGTTGAAATCAGTGCCCTGAATGTCGAAGGTTCCGAAGGTGTGCTGGCTTTGGACGGACAGACCCTGCGAATCAATCTGCCTGAGGACCGCGAGATCAAAGCCAAGGATCTGCTGCAGCTTTGGAACTCGGGCGATGTGCTGCTGACGCAATCGCAGGCCAGCACTCCCCGTGCGATCATGAAAGTATTTGCTCACTTTGGCAGTCAGAAAGACAAAATGGGCATGAAGGTTCTGGAAAACTGGAGCTTCTTCAATCCGATTTCGGATTTCCGTGTGCAACTGGCGGCCCTTTATCATGGTCATTCCAAGACGCTGATTCAGAAGCTGCAGAAACTGCCGGATTCCCAGTTTAAATCCTGGATCCAGGAGCTGGTGCCGCAGGAGCAGCTGCAGAAGTCGGACGACCTGAAAGACCTGGTGTTGGCGTCCATGAATTCGGCGGATGTGTATGCCGGGGCGTTGGACAGTCTTTTCAGCGAAAAAAAGTCATCTGGCAGCGGGGACATCAATATCATCAACCGCAAGACCGGACTTTGTCTGATCAAGGTCAGCAATTCCCACGTTATCAAAGTGGACTGGGATGAATCCGAATTTGGTGATGGCACGGTTGAGTCAGTTTCTGCAGAAATCAAAATTGACGGGGGCAAGGTGGATGTGACCGCCGCCAGCCATCAGGACGTTCATGTGGTAAATGATCAGACATGGGTGGGTGGAGTCTGTGTCGACACCAATGACAATGTTCAAGTGAATCTGGACAGCTTGCTGCGCGCAGTGAAAAAACGCATGACTGACAAAGCGCTGGTTAAGATGGCGGCCAAAAGGATTATTTAAAATCTAAAGCGGAATTGACGGCGGCTTCTGCGTTGACCAAACCCGCGCCATAGCGGTTGTCATTGTTCGGCGTCATTGGCGTGGCTGTCTTCATCAGCAAAGCCTTTAATTCTGAAGGCTTTATTTTTTTGTTGGCAGCCTTCATGAGCGCCGCAACACCCGCGACGTGCGGAGTCGCCATCGAAGTCCCGAAAGTTTCCTTGAAACTGGTCAACTCTGATTTCAGTCCGATCATGGTTTCAGGATTTGTATGGATGGCTGCACGGATTTTTTGACCCACGGATTGTTCCACAAAAATGCCCACCGCAAACAGCATATTGTCTTTTTCAAAAAGGCGCGTGTCGATCAGGCCTGGTCGGTTATTGGCGACAATCACACTGCTTGCGCCGGCGCGCATGGCATTGCGGATCTGATCTTCAATCGGGGTTTCACCGACAGTGACCAGCACATGTTTGTCTTTGACGTCTTTTCCTGCGAAGTCGGCGGGTTCACCATCGCCGCAGTCCACCACGGCTTTTGCAATCTCTGTGAGTGGCAAAGCGGTGCCTTTCAGATGATAGGCCTTCTGCGGGGAGCTGTTTTCACCAATGGTCAGGGTGCTGAAGCGCCCTGAACCCACAGGAATGGTGGAAACGATCTGAACTCCCGGTGCCACGACAGAAACTTCCGGGCCGTACTGGGAAAAGACGGCGTGTTTTAAATTTCTATTCACTGCACCCACTGCAATCACAGTAGGAGCAGATGCCGGGAAGAAGACTTCGTTGATGCCATAGTTGCCCGTGGCTGCCACAACAGCGATGCCCGCACGGTCCGCTTCCAACAAGGCTGCTTTTTCTGCTGGAGATCCACCAGAACTTCCCAGTGAAAGATTCATCACATCCACGCCCTGGGAAATGCCCCAGGAGATTCCGGCAACGATTGCGGTGTTTGAACATCCCGAGTCCACGCAGACTTTGGCCGCCAGCAGTTTTGCTTTGGGAGCCACACCGGAAAAGCCGTTGCCGTCTTCTGCCGCGGCAATGGTGCCACCCACGTGGGTGCCGTGACCGGTTCTGTCGTGGAAGTCATTCGGTTCGGAGTCTTCGGTGAAGTTACGACCTCTTTCAAAGTTCGGAGCCAAAGACGGGTGACTGGCATTCATGCCGCTGTCCAAAACCAGAACTCTGACGCCGTCGCCCTTGTTGGATCTTTCCCAGGCTTGCGGGGCTCTGATGGCTGCCAGCCCCCAAGGGGTCCCCGGAGAAACAACATCGGTGTTTGCAAGTTCATCACCTTCGCTGACACGCGGAGGTGCCGGATGGAAGTATTCTTTTTCAACATAGGCAACGCCCGGAGCCGCTTTGATGCGCTCAAGATCTGCGGGGTTTTTAGTGTCGACAATGAAGGTTTTGATGTGCGGCAGGCTTTTTTCAATCGTGCCGGGCAAGGACTGGGACCAGGTGCCACGGGTGTTCAGGGTGCGCTCAAAGGATGATTCATCTTTCATCATCACAATCACTCGCGCGGCCAGGGCCTCGGAGTTTGTTGCCAGAACAAGCAGGAAAGAAAAAAAGGTGAACTTCATGGGACAGAAGTTCACCTTTTCGCATCTATATGTAAAGGGGCAGTGGGGGGCTTATGAAAGCTTTTCCCGAGTGTCAAAAGACTTTACGGGGAGTCTTTTCTTTTAAAGCTTCCTCGACCCAGAATTGCACCCCATGGTGATCCTGGATGTTCTTCATATAGGCTTTGACCATCTTGTCTTTGATCTGAATTTTGTAAGACAGGAAGCGGAAAACAATCGGTGCAAAGAACGCATCGGCAATGCAGAAGTCACCAAACAGGTAAGGACCTTCGCTGACTTTCAAGGCGGTCGTCCACATTTCCAGGATGCGGTTGATGTCGGTGATAGTTCCCGGAGTCAGGTGACGGACTTCTTCAGAGTGTTTCAGGTCCATGCTCAGTTGCGAGCGCAAAGAGGCAAAGCCAGAATGCACTTCCGCCGCGTAAGCACGAGCCAGGGCGCGGGCGCCGATATCTTCAGGCCATAGTTTTGCCTCAGGGGAAAGTTCATTGAGGTATTCAGCAATTGCCAAAGAGTCCCACAGAACAATCTTGCCTTGCTTCAGCGCAGGCACTTTGCCGGATGGAGAAAACTTGGCGATTTGCGCCGCTGTTTTTGGCTGATCCAGAGTGATGTTGACTTCACGGAATGGCAAACCGGATTGAACCGCCACCAGCCACGCACGCATGGACCAGGATGAAAAGGTTTTGTCTCCGATGATCAGGTCGAAATACGGTTTGTCGCTGTGAACGTGATAGGCCACTTCAATACCTCCGGGTATGAGAATGGCCTAGAGTGTAGTCTTACGCGGCCGCCTCGGCAAGGGTCAGCTCAAATGGAGGCGGTGAGGCAGAGTTTTCGGCGGTGTTGACCATTTGCTGTTGTTTTTGCAGCTTTTCGGCCTTGTGGTGAGTGTACTTTTCCCACAGCTTGCGCACCCAGTGGTGAGTCAGCGGGTTTTCAAAGCTTCTCTCAACTTTTTTCTCAAACACGGCAATGGCGCATTTGTAGTTCATTTTTTCGACGTGGCCCTGGATGGTGGCTCCCAGTCGCTCGCACATCGAATCGACTTTTAAGTCCACGCGCGGGGTTCCGACGACAAAGTCCGCGGGGGACTGATCCATATAAAACAAACCCAGGCCCGTTAGAATTTCACCCCAGGGGATTTCCTGGGACTGCTTGCGCCACAGCGGGGCCAGCGTGAAATATTCCATGGTCATGATTTTGTTGCCCTGTTTGGTGACCGACTTCACAAACTGCGGATCGAGTTCTTTGAAATAGTTGTGATTTTGATGAGCACGCAGATTCAGATCGAATGTGGTGAACAGATTGAATCCGACAATTTCATTTTTATACAGCAGTACTCCGGCAGCATGACATCGGAAGAAGTCGTCGTGATCCAGTTCGACTCCGGCGCGGTTCAGGACGCGCCCGAAGGTGTCCTCCCACAGTCCGTAAACTTCGTTCAGAAGTTCTTTTTGAGTATCGCACACATGGTGAAGCGGAATGATTTGATAGCTGATCTTTGGCATACACCAAGCATGAAGTCGGTCGGGCTTATTCTGACAGTCCAATTGGATTTTTTTGGACCTTCGCTAAGTTTATGTCACGGATTCCATGTTGAACGGCAATAAAAAAGGCGACTTGCGCCGCCTTTTTCAGAGTTAATTTTGATTCAATAAACTAGGGTTTGAAGATCGGACCATTGCCATCAAGCACGCGATAAGGATTGTCCGCGTACTCGATCATGTAAAGGACTGGTTCCAGATTCTTTCTTTGCACTTCCGGGATGATCTGCGCACCTGGATAGAATCCACCAGAGCCCCAGCCGCTGTTGGCCGGATCAAGTTCGAAGGTGAAAGAAATAATCTTGTGTTCACCGTAAGACCAATCTGTCGTGTCCCCGCTGGCGATGTACAGACCGGAAGACTGCTGTGGCTGATAGCCATTCCACTCCGCCATCTTTTTTGCCATCACTTCGTGAACTTGTTTGTCACGAGTGTTGGAAATACCTTCATACTGGTGACCCCAAGGGTAAAGAATCAACTGCGAGAACGTATGGAAAGAAAGCAGGCTTGTGATGTTTTCGTGGGATTCCACATAGCGTTTGATCGCTTGGGTTTCAGGTTCACTGAAGGCCGCAGGTCCACGGAACGTGTCACTGCTTGGGTTGGTGCTGGCTCCACCGCCGCCCCAGCCGTAACCATAATTGCGGTTCAGATCCACACCGTAAGTTCCGTTGCTGTTTTGTCTGCGGTTTTTTCTCCAGGATTTATAGCTGCCCGTGGAAATGTCAAATTCAGCTCCGTCCGGATTGACCATCGGGATGAAGTGCAGATCACGCGCATTGACCAGACGCTGGATGCGCGGATTGCCGTTGGCGTATTCGGTCAGCAGGTATTCCACATAGTACAGTGGCAGCTCAATGGACAGATGTTCACGCGCGTGGTGACCCCCCATAAAGATCGCCGCTGGCAAGGTGTCAGCATTGGCAAGATCGCCGGAAATGCGAATCGCCCAGATGTCACGGCCTTCAAGTGACTTTCCGATGGAATTCATTTGGGAAATGTCGGTGTGCCGGGACGTCAGAGTTCTAAGTTTGTCGGTCATTTCCGCATAGTTATGGAAAGCGGCATCTTTCGCTGGGAAATCCATGGCGTCGGTCATCGGGAAGCTGACTTCAAGCAGTCCCAGTTCTTCGACCGCGTTTTTTTCTTCCAGGCTGCCGACAGCGATCACGTAGTCTTCACGAGTCGCTTCGATGGAGGCGCCGGTATTGGCAACCAGGCTTCGCTGGAATTTGTCTTCAGCGCGAACCTTCATCCAATATTGAGTGGTATCTACGGATTGTGCGTTTTGCAGCGGCAAAAAGCTGATAGCGGAAATGGCAACAGCCGCCATCCACATGGTGGTCTTCTTCATAACCCCTCCTTGGGCTTCTGAGGCAGAACTCAGATACCATATTGTGAGAGGTTTATGTGTTAGGGTACAAGGCTTTGGTAGGGGAGCTGAGACTAAGGTCTAGGTGAAGGACCACAGAAGCGCTCCACGGGGATCTGCGGTCCTTATTGCAGAAAAATACATGCACTGAGGTTGTCGTGAAGAATGTCTGTTACCACCGGATGGGTTCGGCTTCGATTTCGACGCCGAATTGGGAGTGAACGTCAGAAGACACCTGGCGAGCCAGCTTCCATACGTCATCAGCGGTCGCGCCACCGTGGTTCACCAGAACCAGCGCCTGCTTTTCATACATGCCCACCGGGCCCAGCTTTTTGCCCTTCCAGCCGGCGCGATCAATCAGCCAGCCGGCCGCAAGTTTATAGCGGTCTTCGTACGGGAAGCTGACCAGGTCGTTGTGTTTTGAAAGCAGGCCATCGCGCAGCTCTTTGCTGACGATGGGGTTTTTGAAGAAGCTTCCTGCATTGCCGATCACTTTTGGATCCGGCAGTTTGCTTTGGCGGATGTTGATCACGGCCTGGGCCACGTGACGGGGATCCTGAGGCCAGTTGTTGCGCTCAACTTCTTTGCGGATGTCGCCGTATTCCAAGTGCAGCACATTTTTCTTTGGCAGACGGAAGGTCACATCCCAGATCAGATAGCGGCCCGCGCCTTCTTGTTTGAAGTAGCTGTCGCGGTACGAAAACTGACATTCTTTATTGCTGAAGACTCTGGGTTCACCAGTCTGCAAATCCAGGGCGTGGACTTCCCACAGGGTGTCTTTAACCTCTACGCCGTAGGCGCCGATGTTTTGGATCGGGGCCGCACCCACTGTGCCAGGAATCAAAGAAAGATTCTCTAGGCCCCAATAGCCTTCTTCCAGGGTCCACTGAACGAAGTCGTTCCAGACTTCTCCGGCCTGGGCTTTGACGAACCAGTAATCCGGATCTTCGTGAATCAGCTTGCGACCGAGGTTAGATACTTTCAGTACCAGGCCTTCGATTTGAGAAGGCAGAACCAGATTGCTGCCGCCACCCAGGATTTTCCAAGGCAGTTTCTTCAGGTCAGGATTCATCAGCAGGGTGGACAGATCCGCAGGGGTGTACAGCTCGACAAAGCGTTCTGCTTGAGAGCGCAATTGAAGTGTGTTGGAAGAGCTGAGGTCGTGAGAGTTTTGGATCTGCATGATGCAGAGATCTTATTAGAAGGCTCCGGCTTTGGCCATCATTCTTTCAAGGATTTGATCCTTGTTGATAAAGCAAATGCCCAGGCCCAGTCCTTTGCTCCAGATCACTTCGGCCGCCACGTTGTGCGTACGATCGACAGTATCTAACTTGACTGTAAGGTTCAGCAGGTCCCCTTTTTGCGGGACGTAGTCTCCTTGCGAGACTTCCAGAAAGGCACCGGTCTGCGAGATATTGCGAAGCTTGGCCACCAGAATGCCGATGTGGCCGTACACTTCGATCGAAGCCATCTCTTTGGTTCTGAATCGTTTTGCGGTTGTTGAGCTCATAAGGCACTCCGGGATTAGCGTCTTAACTCTATTCTCGGAAAAAATATCGCATTGGTAGAGTCCAAATTGAATCAGTCTCAAGATGGGACTTGATTCTGGACCCTACTTGCGCAAGTAAGTCAGAAACGAAAAAGGAATAGGCGTTTCGATGTCACGTCGCTCTGTCTGAGTGAACACCTTTTCGTCAATTTCAGGGTAATAAGTGTCCCCCGGAAATTCGCGATGGATCAGCGTCAGATAGATTTTGTCCGTGATTGGCATGGCTTGTTTGTAGATCTCGCCACCACCAATGATGAAAACTTCATCACCCCATTTTGCCGTCAGAGGTTCGGCGTGTTTCACGGCTTCTTCGATGGAAGCAACGAAAACCACAGGACTTGATTCGGTGGAGTTAAAGCTTTGTTTGGACGGGTCGCGTGTAACCACAATGTGATAGCGGTTGGGAAGGGCGCGGCCGTTGAAAGAATCAAACGTCTTGCGCCCCATGATCATGATATGACCCTTGGTGGTGTCGCGGAAGAACTTCATGTCCTCGGGCAGACTCCAGGGAAGGCCCCCTTGCGCGCCGATCACACGATTCTGCGAACAAGCCACCACATGAGTCAAAATCATACTGCCACCTCAGCCTTGATAGCCGGGTGCGGATCGTAACCGATGATTTCGATGTCTTCGTAAGTGAAGTCGAAAAGATCTTTCTTTGCCGGATTCAGTTTCAACTGAGGCAATGGACGGAATTCACGGGTCAGTTGCAGGTTCGCCTGTTCAAGGTGATTCAGGTAAAGATGCGCATCACCCAGCGTGTGAACAAAGTCGCCCACTTCAAGGTTGCATACTTGTGCGATCATATGAGTCAGCAAAGCGTAGCTGGCGATATTGAACGGCACGCCCAGGAAAATATCAGCACTGCGCTGATACAGCTGGCAGGAAAGCTTTCCGTTCGCCACATAGAACTGGAAGAAGGCGTGACATGGCGGCAAAGCCATCTTGTCAACGTCGCCCGGATTGAACGCCACCACCAGCATGCGGCGGGAATTCGGATTCTTTTTGATTTGTTCAACCACGTTGGTGATCTGATCGATCGTGCGACCGTCAGCCGTTTCCCAGGAGCGCCATTGTTTTCCGTACACCGGGCCCAGGTTGCCGTTTTCATCAGCCCATTCATCCCAGATCGTCACTTTGTTGTCGTGAAGATACTTGATGTTGGTTTCACCCTTCAGGAACCATAGCAGTTCATGAAAGATCGAGCGCGTGTGCAGTTTTTTGGTGGTCAGCAGAGGGAAGCCCTCTTGCAGATTGTAGCGCATCTGATAACCGAACATGGAAATAGTGCCGGTGCCTGTGCGGTCCTCTTTTTTCACGCCATGTTCTAGAACTGTTTGGATGAGATCGTGATACTGCTTCATTCTGCCTCCTTGCGGGTACCGTACTGTGGGAAAGTTATGGTCCCTGTGTCGCTGAACATTCTATTTTAGCTTCTTGCCTTGTCCACGTGAAAAATAGTCCCAGAGGAATTTGCCGCACGGGCCAAGCTCCTTCGCGGAGTGTCGACCGATGCTGGCATGAAGCGGGATCGCTTTTTGCCCCAGTGTCACGAGGGATTTTTGCTTGATTTCCTCTTTAACTGCGAAATCTGGCATGCGTCCGTAACCCAAACCGCCCTCTAAGAAGGCCTTCTTCGTTTGCAGATCCTGAACGCTGATGGTGTTGGCGGGATTCACAACACCTCCCGAGCGATTGGAGCTTTTCACTGTGCTGGAAAGAACAATCTGAGGATATTTTTTCAGATCCTCGGTGGTGGCTTTTTTCAGCTTCGCCAGCGGATGCTTGGCGGCACACACCATCACCATGTTCACAGTGAAAAGCTCCTCAGTGATGAGAAGCCCTTTGTCGTTGAAAATTGTGCCTAAGGAAATGTCGGCATGATCCTCCAGCAGATGTTCATCGGCACTCAGAACATCGTGGATAATTTTGATCTCCGTCTGGGGGAAACGGGAGGAGAATTCCTTCAGCGCACTGACCAAGTTCGGGAGGGGCCACAGAGCGCTGACGGCCAGACGGATGATCGGTTCATGTCCTCTTTTCAATAATTCTGCAGTTTCCCCCAGCTCAGTGAACTGAAGGATCAGGTCGTCGGCTTTCTTTAAGAAAGCACGGCCCTGCGGGGTCAATGTCGGGCGGTACTGGTCGCGGCTGAAGATTTTAAAGCCCAGCTCACCTTCAAGGGTGCGCATGGCATAGCTGACCGCACTTTGCGCGCGATGCAGTTCCTGGGAAGCAGCCCGGAAGCTTCCCGATTTAACTATGGTTTGAAGTACTTGCAGTTGATCCAGTGTCATACCTCAAAAAGTATATCAAAAAATTAGATCATGTTAATCAAAAAATTATAATTTTTTTAGATCGTCTAGTTGTGTAATATTATTTACGAAGAAATGGAGTTCCTGCCCAAGCTAAAGCAGACAACAATCAACCAAGTCTCCGTTTCAAGTGGGAGGTCATTATGATGTATCAACGCAAATCCGAGGACAGAGGCTATGCAGAGTTCGGTGGCTGGCTGAAATCCATGCACACATTTTCTTTCGCCGACTACTACGATCCAAAGTTCATGGGTTACCGGGACTTGCGTGTGATCAATCAGGACTGGATTGCAAAATCCTCCGGTTTCCCAGCGCACCCGCACCGTGACATGGAGATCATCACCTATGTGCTGAAAGGCGCCGTGGAGCACAGAGACAGTCTGGGCAACGTCGGTCAGATCAAAGCCGGAGAAATTCAAACGATGCACGCCGGAACCGGTATGCGCCACAGCGAATACAATCCGTCCGAGACGGAGGACCTTCAGCTGTTCCAGATCTGGATCATGCCTGACGTGGTTGGAGCGACTCCGGGTTACACCCAGCAGTCCTTCACCCGTGAACAGAAACTGAATCAGTTCAAACTGATCGTTTCCAAAGACGGCCGCGAGGGCAGTCAGAAGATCAACCAGGATGCGGATCTGTATGCGTCGGTTTTTACCGAAGGGTATGAGCAGGAATTCGCTCTGCGTTCCAAACGGGGAGCCTGGCTGCAACTGGCCGACGGCGAACTGGAAGTGAACGGTCAAATTCTGAAATCAGGGGATGCCCTGGTGGTGGAAGAAGAAAACCTGAAGATCAAAGCCTTGAAGGAAACCGAATTCTTACTATTTGACCTGCGCTAGGTCTAAAAAACAAAAAAAGGCGGAGTGAATGCTCCGCCTTTTTTATTTAAATCACTGTTGGAACTAGTGATGGTGATGATGTTCGTCCTTCTTGGTCTCCACGCGGGGGATGACTTTGAATTCGAAGGATTCAATCTTGCCGTTTACTTTCAAGGATACTTTCAGTGTCTCGTCAGCTTTGACTTCGCGGGTTGGGTCAAACAGCATGATGTGGTTGCCGCCCGGTTTTAGTTCCGCGGATTTCTTCGCCGGGATGGTCAGCTTTTCCACTTTCTGCATGGACATGCGACCGTCTTTTTCCACGGTTTCGTGCATCTCAACTGCTTTGAACGGCTCGATCTTTTCAACCGTGACAGTCACTTCCTTGTCGGTCGTGTTCGTGATCACGCCATAACCTGCTGTTGCATTGGTGCCTTTGATCGGCGCAAAGATGCGGGCGTCTGAAATAGTGACGGTGGATTTCGCGGCAAACGCAACAGGGCTCAGTGCCACTGTCAAAGCTGCAAGTACGATGGCTTTCATAGGTTCTCCTTAATTTTGGTTGTAATTTCATCGGCAGAGCGCGGGCTTTGGATGCTGTCGACAACAATGCCTTTTTTATTCAAAACAAATACGCGGTCGGTGTGCGAGATCGAATAGCCCAGATAAGACTTCGGATCTTTTTCCACGATGTAGCTGGCGCCAAACGGTTTGATCGCGGCATCGATTTCAGCCGTGGTCCCTGTCAGGCCGATAAATTCCGGATTGAATTGGTGAGCGTAAACAGACACCGATTCTGCCGTGTCATTTTCTGCATCCACGCTGATAAAGATCAGCTGAACATTTTCACGTTCTTTGTCTGTCAGTTGTTTTAAGGCTTGCGCTGAATAGCTGAGCGCCATCGGGCACACATCCGGGCATTTCGCGTAACCAACATAAAGAAGATTCACCTTTTTCGCGTTTGCAGAAAACTGCCACGCCTTTCCGTTGTGGTTCAGTTCAAAGTCGCCCCCCAATGTCGGCGGACGCTGAGTGTACCAAAGTAGAAAAGCCAAAAGCCCCAAGGCCGTCAGAGCCGCGACAAGCGAGCGAATTAACTGTGTTTTTAGAGAAGTCTTCATCCCCCCAGTTATAGAGAATTCAGCCCGGTTCGCCAAGGTGTAGAATGTCAGACGCAACATCAAGTTGCGGGGGAGTTTTCTTTTGACTTTCATCTGCGGCCTTCGTAAGTTGGCCGAGTAGTTAGGGAGTAGTCGCAATCTTTCCCAAGATTTGATTTAAACCGACATACTGAGTGATGAACTCCGGTTTAAATGCCTAAGGACCCCAAAAGTCCTTCTGTTGACGAGACTGACACGAGTGTTTTTTTAACAAAGCACCGTGTGGTCTCGTTTTCTTTTTGAAGCAAGCCCCCACGGTCATAACCGTATCGAGGGCAAATGGAAGCAATCATCAATTCATTCTTACTGGTGGCCGCCACAGAAATGGGCGACAAAACTCAGCTATTGGCATTGGTTTTGGCATCGAAATTCAAAAAACCGTGGCACGTGATGGCCGGCATCTTTACCGCCACCGTTCTAAATCATGCTCTGGCCGCCTGGGCGGGCGAATGGATCGCGGCCACCGTTCCGGGGCAATGGCTGAACTGGGCTTTGGCGCTGACGTTCTTTGGTTTTGCTTTGTGGATTCTGATTCCAGACAAGGACGACTCCAATTCTGAAAATATGAAGTGGGGTGCTTTCTGGACAACGACTGTGTTGTTCTTCTTCGCAGAAATCGGCGACAAAACCCAGCTCAGCACGGTGGCCTTGGCGGCAAAATATCAAAACATCGTCCTGGTCACCCTGGGGACGACGGCGGGGATGATGTTTGCTGACGGATTGGCCGTGGCCTTTGGTGAAAAGCTGACTCAAAAAATCAAGATGAAGTGGATCAACTACGGGTCGTCGCTTTTGTACGTACTTTTCGGTGTCGGTATTCTGATGCGCTAAAAGCTTTGAAAAGGCCTGTGTGAAGTTTTGACAGGCAGCTTTTTCATGGTGGCTAAGTATATGAAATTAGAAGGCTCTTTAGGGTTTCTGAAGGGCCGTTTATTGCCTCTTTAAAGGGGCCTCAAGCACCCCTATACTGCGCCCTATGAAAAAGCACATCTTTGCCATTAGCGCCGTTATTCTGTTTTTTGGGACCGTGACTTTCGCTGCGACAGAAGTTTCCAAATCCACGAAAGAGGTCCTTGGGTTTTCCAATCTGTTGAACACAGATGCGACGTCTTGTGATTATTCCGTGGAAAAACAAAAAGACGGCAAAGGTGCCGTGGTTGTTTCTTTGCGTTCAGATAAAGAAACAGGGATTCAGGATTCCATCCGTATTGCTGCCGCTCAGTTACCATTGAAAGAAGGCGTGCTGGTGGCGCGTCCGGGACTAAGTATCACTTACCGTGATGGTGTGCTGACGAAGAAAGAGAAACTACCGGCGATGGGACCGGAAGGTCAGGACTACCAAGTGCTGATGCTGAAGGTGTCCCCGGATCTGAAGGATATTTCTTTGGGTTACGCCCTGGATTCAGTGAAGACGATCTTTAAAGAAAAAGTTCTGGCTGAAATGAACTGCAAGTTCTAATCAGCAGCAGATCCTGAAATAAAAAAAGGAGCCTTGTGGGCTCCTTTTTTTATTTCTGCAGTCGTCTTGCTTACTGGAAGTTCTGAACTTGCGCGATGTAAGGAAGATTTCTGTAGTAACCCTGATAATCCAAACCGTAACCAACAACGAATTCGTTGGCGATTTTGAAGCCCACGTGATCAATGTCACATTTCACTTTCAATGCATCCGGTTTTTCCAGCAATGCAACAGTCGTCAAAGATTTTGGCTTGCGGGACTGGATGGCGTTTTTCAGATAGTTCATGGTCAGACCTGTGTCCACGATGTCTTCCACCAGGATCACGTGGCAGTTTTCAACCGGACCAGCAAGGTCCAGAGTCACTTTCACTTCGCCAGAGGAAGAAGTGCCACCGTGGTAAGACGCCACGCCGAAGAATTCACAAGTGATGTCAGCTTCGATGTTACGAACCAAATCAGAGTAGAACATGAAAGAGCCCTTCAAAACGCAGATCGCAACGACCTTTTCGTTTTTGAATTTCTTGGAAAGGGTAGCCCCAATCTCTTTCACTTTTTGCTGGATCTGCTCTTCAGTAAGGTAAGGTTTCAAGGAAAGATTTGTCATGGTCGCCCTTTCTCCAACTACACGAAGGAGTTGTTCATGATTTCGCCGAAGCCGCCGCCGCCGGGAACGATGTATTGCTTTTCGTTCAGGCCGCGTTCTTGATCCCAAAATTGTCCGGGAGTTGCATCTAAAACTGCCTGAGGGGACAGTCCCCGGTCAAGTCTTAAGGCATAGATTACGACCTCTGGGTGTGCAGCCAGTACATTCTTCAAATACTCGGGCGTCACAATCAGGTTAAGGGCTATAAACTTGCGGGCCGGACCTTCAATATGGGTCTTGTAGTGGTCGATGGCGGTCACCATGGTGTTGCCCGTGGCCCCCATGGGGTCTGGGAAGATCACATGGGCATCTTTGACATCGCCCCCGATCTTAATGCCGCCGAACTCGGCTCCGGTCACAGCGTCTTTGCTGTTTGTCACCCGGGCCGCAAAGATATGGTCCTGACGAACGTTTTTTCCGGGTAAAGAAAAGTGCAGGAAGTTGTAACAGATGTGGCTGGGATAGGTTCCGGCGCGGGCCAGGTTCACGCTGACGGCTTTCTGCCCCGGGTTGATGCGAAGGCCAGACAGCTTTTTATCCGGGTGCATGGCGGTCATGCGGGTTTCTTGTTCGAACTTTTCCATCGCAAATTCATTGTTGATCGTGATGGAAATCATGTGGGTGTAAAGCACTTCCACGATGCGGTTGATTTCAGGCTGATAAGTGTCGGGGTGGCAGAGTTTGGCTAAAAGACCGTTAAGGAAAGGGCTGTCAATGATGTGTACCTGAGGACCATAGTGGTGACTCAGTTCCTGTTGAAATGCCATGCTGCTGCCTTTGGTGAATCAGTTGCCTTTTTCGAACTCAACAAAGATCACAAAGTCGCTCTCGCCGGAACGAAACTGGGGGGAGCGCAGGATCTTGTAGATTTCAAAGTTCATCAGCTGGTCTTCTTCCGGGCCCATGTTGGACATCGGAGGCATCACGCCAGACATGAAAAAACCAGTCTCGCCGCCGATTTCAAAGATCGCCGGGAAAGACTTGCGCTGAAGTTCAAACCCGCCCCCCGGAGCCGGCTCGCGCCAGTTTCTCTGGATTTCCAAGTTGCCGCGCAGGTTGTTGTTATCAAAGTCATTCAGTTCAAAGAACGTGGTCAGGCCGATTTCGATGGCTGGATTTCTGCGGTCCTTCAAGGTGTAAGACCATTGCAAAGTTCTGGAGGCCGTCAAGGGACGGTCTTCCTTGTGCAGGATCTTGATGTCAGGGCGGTTCATCACGTTTTTCTCAAAGTCCGGCAGGATGCCAGCTGAGTACTCGTTGAAATTCATAAACTGCCCGGTGGATCGGCTGGCACCAAAGATGGCGTTCAGGCGTCCGCGGGAAACTTCAGTGTAATAGACAATCAGGTGGGCTCCGGCTTTGGCAACGGCGCGGCTCGTACGATCGGTCAGTTCCGGTGCAGCCGCGGCAGCCACGGTCGTCGCTGCGGCAGGGGGCGGTTCTACTTTGTAAGCATCTATGGTCCCGTCAGCAGCTTCGGAAGACTGAGTCGATTCTTGGGTGTCTTGATTGGCAAAGTTGGCGCTGTCTTCTGTCGGGGGCACGTCAACAGGACCGCCGGCGGAATTGATTTGCACCGTTGATTTCAGATAGCTCACCCGGCGTTCCAGGTTTTGCTGGCCTTTTTTGTAAAGAGTGATGCCGACACCGCCGGCAATGACAACCACCAAAGACAATTGAATTAACGGATTTCCAAAAAAACGTTTCCAGGCTGGAGGAGTCGCCGGCTTAAAGCTCTCCATATCAACGCCACACTGCGCGCAGTATTTGTCTTTAGGTTGTTGAAAACCACAGCGGGGGCAGTTGATAAGCATCGAAATCCTTTTCAATACGAAGAAGCCTTAAAAACAGGTTAAGGCAAAGCGACTTGACGCTCAATAGAATAATTCATACCTTGAATCATCTAATAGCCCGAAAACTATAGTGAAAGCGCGGCCCCATGAAGAAGTACAAACCCAAATCAGGTGAAAGAATTGAACGTCAGGAAGAAGTGATCCCGCCAAAGGTCGAGCTTCCGTTTGAATTTTCCCCTGAACACTATCCGGTTTTACTGCAGGAAGTGCTGGGCGCGTTCTATCCGCTGCGTGAAAAGAAAGAGCTGCATTACTTCGACGGGACTTTTGGCCGGGGTGGTCACTATATGGCGATGAAGTATGCGTACCCCCAGATGAAAGCCACGGTCATGGACCAAGATCTGACTGCGATTGCCTATGCGCAAAGCCGTTTCCAGACTGAAGTCGAGAAGGGCCAGTTAAACGTAATCCATGGTAATTTCACGCAGTTTTCAGAACACAATCTAAATAACTTTGATATGATGCTCTTAGATCTAGGTGTGAGTTCTCCGCAATTGGACCAGGGAGAACGAGGCTTTAGTTTTTATAACGACGGCCCCCTGGATATGAGAATGAACCAGCAGCAGGGACTGACAGCTGAGGTGCTTATTAATACGGCTTCTGAGGATGAGCTCATTCGAATCTTCAAGGAATACGGCGAGGTCTATCGCCCTTCCCGAGTCGTACGTGCGATCGTCAATGACCGCAAAACAAAAGCATTCCAGACAACAGGCGCCCTGGCAGGGCTGATTGAACGCGTGGATGGATGGCAGGTTAAAGGCCATCACCCGGCCACGAAGTATTTCATGGCTTTGCGACTGGCGGTGAATTCTGAACTGGAAGTGGTGGCAGAGGCGATTCCGAAAATGATTCGCGCGCTGAATCCCGGCGGGCGACTGGCGGTGATCTCTTTCCACTCTCTGGAAGATCGTATCGTAAAAAATATTTTCCGTGAGTCCGAGGATCTGGGCCGCACGGTGACTAAGAAAGTAATTGTTCCCACTCAGGAAGAGTGTGACAGAAATTCTCGCTCACGCTCTGCGAAGCTGAGAATATTCGAGAGGAGTGCTCAGGATGAGCTCACAAAACTTTAAGCAGCTTAAACCTTTCTTCAGTATTCTTATTGTCATCTTTACTTTGTTTTCAATTGTGTTCCTGCAGATGGAAGAACGCCGTATGGGATACAGCGTTCTGAAACTGACCCGCGAACACAAAAAAGTCTGGGAAGAAAAACGCACCAAGGAAATCTCTTTGGCAAAAATCACGCGTCCTCAGCTTTTGGATTCCGTGGCTCAGCAAAAATTCACTCTTAAAAAGGTTCAGGCCAATCAGATCATTCATCTGACCGGCCCGCTGGCTTCTGAGATGAACACTGTGGCTGAAAAAGGCATCGCAAAAAAGGATCTGTAAGTTGAAATCACGTATTGTTGTCATCTTCGTCGGAATTCTGGTGTTGTGGTCCGCTTTGGCGATGCGCGCAGCCTATCTTCAATTTCTTCCCAACGACCGTTTGAATGCTTTGCAGAACCGTCAGTTCCAAACCAAGGTTTCTTTGCCCGCGCGCCGTGGGGCGATTGTTGACAGCAATGGCCGTGACCTTGCCATGTCGGCGGCGGCTTATTCACTGTATGCCGATCCGAAACTTTTGGAAAACCGCAAACAAGTGGCGAAGAAGCTGGCGAAAGTTCTGAATCAGTCTCCTGAATCCGTTTACGCAAAGATCAAAGACGGCAACCGCCGCTTCGTGTGGATTCAGCGCATGCTGGAACAGGATAAAGCCGACGAAATCAAATCCTGGGACATCCGTGGTCTTTCTTTTGTTGAGGAATGGCGCCGCGTTTATCCGAATGAAACTTTGCTGGCTCAAACCCTGGGTTTCCTTGGCAGCGAAGGGCAGGGACTTGAAGGTCTGGAGCTTGGTTACAATCAGGCGTTGATGGGGAACAAGAAAAAAGTCATGGTGAAGCGTGATGCCCGTGGGCGTCCATTGATCAACGACGGTTTGATGTTCATCGAAAATCCGGAAGGAACTGAGCTGAAACTGACTGTGGATTCCGATTTGCAGTACCGTCTTGAAAGTGAACTTGCCAATGCGGTTTCCCAGTTTGAAGCCGACCACGCGGTGGGTGTGATTCTGGATGCGAAGACTTCCAAAATTCTGGCATTGGCATCTGCGCCTACATTTGATGTGAACAAAGCTGCCAAGGCCCCGTCAGAGTATCGCCGTAATAAAATCGTAACCGATGCATTTGAGCCCGGGTCCACGATGAAAGCTTTTGTGATCGCCGCAGCTTTGCGTGACGGCCTGATTCAGCCCAACACCAAGTTCTATTGTGAAAAAGGCAGCTTCAGAGTCGGCGACCGCATCATCAAAGAAGCCGAAACCAGAGAGAAGTTCGAGGACCTGACTGTTTCTGAGATCCTGGCAGTGTCTTCCAACGTCGGTACCACCAAGATCGCTTTCAAAATGGGTCAGGAGCGTTTGCGCCAGGGCCTGCTTGATTTCGGATTCGGCCAGCGCCTGGGTGTGGATCTGCCGGGTGAAGCCCGCGGCATGGTGCAGGGTCTTCCTTGGAGACAGCACTTGCTTTCCAATATCTCCTTCGGCCACGGGATTTCCACGACACCTTTGCAAATTGCCAATGCATTTGCGGCGATTGCCAACGGTGGTGTTTTGAATACACCGTACATTGTCCAAAGCATGCGTGATGCTGAAACAGGCGAGTTGGTTGAAGTTCAGCCAAAACCCATCCGCCGCATTCTGTCCCCTGAACAAGCTGCTCAAATGCGCGCGATGCTTTTGGGTGTGACCACCAAGGGCGGCACGGGCGGCAACGCCCGCGTAGATGGTTTCATGGTGGCCGGTAAAACAGGGACTGCTCAAAAAGTAAATCCGAACGGACGTGGGTACCTTCGTGGAGCTTATATCTCTAGCTTCGGTGGTTTCATTCCAGCCAATGATCCAAAATTTGTGATCTATGTGGCGGTGGATTCTCCGCGCAAATCTTATTATGCGGCAACGGTCGCTGCTCCGGTGTTCTCAAGAATCGCATCTTATGCGGTTCGTAAAGAAGGCATTGCTCCTTTGCAGCTGGCTGAAGAATCCACGGTGAATCCAAAAGTCCGCCGAGTGGCTTCCGAACCCAAAGTGGTGAAGAAAGCCGAAGCTCCAAGAGCGCTTCTGACTGCGACCGAACTGGATAAAGTGACCAACATTGAAACGGGCGATACCGTTCCAAATCTGATGAACCTGACGACCCGCGAAGTTCTTCGCAAAGTCAGCGGTCAGGATTTGAAAGTGAAGTTCGTAGGGCAAGGCACGGTCAGCGAAGTCTTCCCAACCGCCGGCTCCCAAGTCCCTGAAAGCAAAGAAATCACCGTCATCATGAAATAACCAAAAGGTACCTGCTTACTTTTGCAGAAGCATTGCGCCAGATGCGCCGCTTCGGAAAAAGTAAGCAGGTACCTTTTTTCTTACCAGAGGTTTTCCTCTTTTAGCAGATTGATGGTCAGTTGTTTGGCGAGGCGGCTGCCGAATTCGGCGTTTTCCACGTCCACGGTGTCGATGTAGTTTGTTGCAAAAACATACTGGCGATCAGGTGTTTTGATGAATCCCACGAACCAGCCGATGCGGCGTTTTTGAGCTTCATCCGTATAGCCCGATCCGGTTTTTCCGCTGAAGTCATAACCCTTCGGGGTCTTTTCCAGGAACATGATTTTCTTGGTCAGTTCCTGCGAGCGTTTGGTCGCCGGCAATTTATCGTACAAAAGTTTTTTCAGGAAGTCGGTTTGTTCAAATCCTGAAATGCGCAGAGAGAAGCCTTTTTCATCCGGGGTGAAAGAGGCCGGAGTCAGCCACGCGGTTTTGATTCCGCCGGAAATATCCTGATTGCCGTAATCAAACTTGCGCAGATACGTTTGCAGCTTTTGAAAGCCCATCTTGCCGGTCAAGACCTGGGAATACCACACGGTGGAATTTTTCATCCACGAAGCGGCCGTCTGATCTTTGTTCCACTCGGGGATGGAGTGCTTTTTGCCGTTCCATTTGAATTTCGTGCTTTCATTTTTCAGAATGCCGGAATCAAAGCCCATCACCGCCAAGGGAACCTTGAAAGTCGAACACGCCGGACGCTGCACCTGACAGTTTTCCTCATTAATGGATTTCTGAATCTGGCCGGTTTGGGCATCAATCAGCAAAAAACAGACGGCCTTGTCCGGGTAAGGATCCGCTGCGACTGGCGCGGCTTCCTTGGCTGGAGCCTCTTTCGGGGCAGGGGAGGAACAACCCAGCAGCAGGGCAGGAATTGTTAGAAATGAGAATGCCTTCATAAAAACTCCTTCGGATTTATAGGTTCGCATAAATTGCGGGGCAGGTCTTGCAAAATTTTTCCGACTGGAATTCGGAAACGCCCGGGAACTTCCGAAGGATTCAGGGCACTTAGGGCCTCGCCTTGTTCTTGCTGCCTGTTTGCGCGGCAGCACAAGAAGCCGTGCAATCTTGTTGAAATCAAGGGGTGTTTGAATGAAAGTGTCGTTTATGGAAATCGCCGCCAGTCCGCAGGAAAACCAGCTCAAAAAATACTTCAATCTTTCCGGTTTCCGTCGCGGGCAAAAAGAGATCATCGATTCGGTGATGGGTGGCCGTGATGTTCTGGCCGTTCTACCGACGGGTGGTGGAAAATCCCTGTGCTATCAGTATCCGGCGGTTGCCACACAAAAGCTTGTCATCGTTATTTCCCCACTGATTGCTTTGATGAAGGATCAGGTGGCTTCTTTGCGCCGTTATGGTATTCCGGCAGGCGCCCTGCACTCCGGACAAAGTGATGACGACAAACGTGAGGTCTTCGCCGAGATCAACAAGGGCGGCGCTTTCGTGTTGTATCTTTCCCCGGAGCGCGCTCAGAAAGAGGGCTTCCATCGCTGGGTGCAAAACCGTCAGGTCGGCCTTTTTGCGATTGATGAAGCTCACTGCGTGTCCCAGTGGGGGCACGATTTCCGTGAAGAATATGCGCAGCTGAATGTTTTGAAAAAGCTGTGCCCGGATGTTCCCGTGCTGGCACTGACCGCGTCGGCGACACCGACCGTCTTGGATGATATTTCCAAGCATCTGAAGCTGCAAAAGCCCGAGCGCATGGTTCACGGATTCTACCGTTCCAACCTGTACTATCAGGTGGAGCTGTGTGAAGACGAAGACGTAAAGCTTCTTTTGCTGCTTCAAAGTATCAAACAAACCCCTGAAGGGCGCATCATCGTTTACTGTGGGACTCGCAAGGTCACTGAAAGTATTGCGGCTTTCCTGCAAAAGAAGTTCGGTAAAACTGTGGGCTACTATCATGCCGGTCTGACTTCCGAAACTCGCACCAGCACCCAGGAAGCTTACGCCAAAGGGGAGCTGCGCATTCTGGTGGCGACCAATGCCTTCGGTATGGGTATCGATCAGCCGGATGTGCGTCTGGTGGTGCATTTCCAGATTCCTGCCAATATCGATGCTCTTTATCAGGAAATGGGACGTGCGGGCCGTGACGGCGAGCATTCGACCTGTCTGACTTTGTATTCCAAGAAAGACAAAGGTCTTCAGTCCTTCTTCATTCACAGCTCGGAAGCACCGGATGAAATCAAAGACGCGCGCTGGAGAAATCTGGACGCCCTAGTGAACTATTCCGAAGGGGGAGAGTGTCGTCACGCCGAGATTCTTACTTACTACAAAGACTCCCAGCGCATCGAGCGCTGTGGGCATTGTGACAGTTGTGATCCGAAATCAAGTCGTCGTATCCAGAAGTCTGTGACTCCGCTGGCGAAGATGGATCAGGTTGTCACCAAACTGAAAAAGGCCTCCAGCAAATCCAAAAAAATCACCAACACCGACGATATCGTGCTGGATGAGATTCAGGAAAAACGCATGGAGCTTCTGAAGCGCTGGAGACGTGAAAAGGCGAAAGAGCTGGATGTGCCAGCCTTCGTGGTCTTCGGTGATTTGACCCTGCGCCAACTGGCGGTGAAAAACCCACGCACTCTTGATGAGATGAAAAACATCTATGGCATCGGGGATTCCAAGCTGGAAAAGTTCGGATGGGATATTCTGGCGGAACTCGGTGATCCCACACGCCGCCTTTAGTGGCGGCTAAAGCCCCTTATCAGCTTCAAACTGAGTCAGAACCACATCCTGGCTTGTAATGCCGATATAGGTCGGCGAAATCATCCAGGAACCGCTGTTGAAATACCTTCCTTGGGGCAGATCAATGGTGCCGGGATGGTGAGTGTGACCAAAGATGATGGCATCAAAGCCGCGGGAACAGATTTCTTCGGCCGCGATCACAAAGTCCGGATGTTCTCCGGGCAGGCACGGGACTTCGCTGCTTCCGCGGAAGCGACGGCGCAGGCGGGACTTTATTTCTTCAAACTTAATCCAGGCTTTGTAAATTCGTGGGCTGACCATCAGGGCAAAGCCACCCAGCCAGGTCAAAAATTCGTACAGATCCGGGCGCTTTACAAAGAAGGGGTCATACAGGTGCCCGTGTTCGATGCGGATGCGCTGTTTGCCACACCGAACGTTTAAAAATGGCGCCAGAGTCAAAGGACCCCAGTCTTCCAGAAAGTTTTCCAGAACGATGTCATGATTGCCGACGACGTAAAATACGCGGTTGCCGGCTTTGGTGATGGCTTTTACCGCCCGAAAAACTTCGGGTACGTCTTCGGCCATTTTACGAAAAGACACCTGGGCAATCTCAAGTCCGTCGCCATTGATGCAGACATCGTACTTGTTTTCCGCTGCCCAATACAGAAACTCAATCAGGGATTTTTTGGCTTCGGAAAAGGGATTCCCCAGATGCAGATCAGAAATAACCACCATCTTTTCTGTGGTGACATCAATAATCATAAAGAGGATTCCGTGATTTCTTGCAGAGCATTTTTTGAAAACTGTTCTGCCGCCATCAGCGTGATCAGCTTTTCATTGGTCTGACGGATGCGACCACTTAGCTGTTTCATCAGCTCAAAAGCAAATGTCGGATCACGACGGATTTTCAGCAAGAAACTTCCCGGATCAAACATCAGCAGGGTCGTTTCACCCACGGCCTGCGCAGACGCAGATCTTGGCAGGGATTCCAGCAATGACATTTCGCCCACCATGCTGCCGCGGTCGATGCGACTGAGGATCATCGTTTGGCCTTCGACTCTTTTAAAGACTTCGACGGCGCCTTTTTGCACGATGTACATTTCGCGACTGAGATCCCCTTCGCGGAAAAGGATTTCGCCGTCGGCCAGCTTGATAACCTGCTGGTCGATAAATTTTTTGCCCTTGGAAGCCTTTGAATTGAACATAGGGTCATAGATTATCAAGGATTTTTGGCCATTCCACCGAGCAAGAATCGGTCTGGTCGTAGGTACCGCATGAGGGTGCAGACAGTGGGGCCGCAATGGGCCCTTCGTCTGTGAAAAGAAACTTAGATTGGTTTGGGGTGGCCGTCCACACGCAGCTGGAACAGGAAGTAGGGTGGAATACAGACGCCTTTTCCCGACTGGGTCTTGTTACAGATGTAATCGGCACGGCAGGATGTCTTGTCGTCACAAGCTTGCAGTCCCGCCGGACGGGTGTTTTGTGCCAGGCATTCTCCGAACGGACGATTGCGTGCCAGACAGTCATTGAATCCTTGAAGAATCGCGATCGCTCCGCACGCTTCACCCGGTCTCAGATTTTCGCAACCGCCTGAACACATGCCGCCCGGGAATCCCACCTTCGTGGTTTGGCAAATATGATGGCCAGCGCACGCCCTGCGAGCAGAGGCTGTCATTTGGTCTTTATGTGAGTGGGCCGTTTGAGTGACTGTTCCGGGCTCACAAGGATTGCCCGCCATCGGCTGTTCCGGCAGACATTCGCCGATCTCTTTAGAAGTTTCAGGATTCACCACGGCGACACACTTCAAACCCGCAGCACAAGTCCAAGCCTGGTATTCCGAACCCGGCAGGCCACAGTGGGCGTTCATCGCACCCGGAGTTTTTGGGTCACGTTCCGAGAACGGGCGGGAGCTGTCAGGTGTTTTCCCGTGGAAGATATTCTGGAAGTAAACCTGACGGCGCTTTTGTTCCTGCATCATGTGCGGGGACTGGGAGGAAAAAATAGAATTCGCAAAGATTGTGGATTGCGGATCTTTCCCCAGAAAGTGGAAGCCTGCAATCGTGCGGCCTTGGTGACAGCCCGCACAGGAAAGATCATTCAGGCGGCGACGAAACGAGGAAGGGCCATAAATGTTTTCCAGATCGGACAGCTTTAGATTTTTAAAGTCTTCTTTTTTGAATATCTGATCAAACGGACGGTTGGCCAGACGGTTCATTCCATGCAAAGCAAATGAAGAGCTTTTGTTGGTCAGAAACTTTTCCGGAATATTCAAGGTTCCAGCGTCCAGAGCTTTGATGTTTTCAGCTGTAGAAATCCAAGTCAGCAGTTCTGTGCGCAACGCTGAATCGTTTTGCAGGCGGGCGACATCGGGCGTATTTTCCATCGGCGAAGGAACCAATGTCTTATTTTTCAATTTGTATACGCGCAGGAAGTATTCTGCATGCCCACCCATGTCGCCACGAATGGTCGATGGCCAGCGCACGGCCTGAAGATTCGCTTCCAGTGATTTTAGGTTCGCCAGCGTCACCCAGCTTTTTAGAGGAGGTTTCTGTTGGGAAGACCACTGCTTTGCAATCGCTTGGCAGTTGGAGGAGGCTGGCAGCTTAAATACGGCATTGATGGTCATCGGCAGGCGGGATTGAATCAAAGTTTGATTCTGAGTCTTTGCATAAGACAGACGATAGATCAAACGGACCTCGCCACAGGTGCCGGGATTAAAAACGGCGCGATCCATGCGATTGACGACGCCCACCAGTTCAAATCGGGCGGACGGAGTCTTCAGCCAGCGAATATCAAACAGACGGTGGACATAGTTCATGCCGACACCCAGTTTGGAATCCTGGGTCTTGAGGGCTTCCAGATCTTTTTCCAAATCTGCAACCAGAGAATTGTAAGCGGGATGTTCTAGCAGTTTTTTATTGTCAGCGCCGGGGGCGGAAAACAACACTGCACCCAGATTGAAATCGCCCTCGTCCAGATTCTGAACTTCGGCAGGCTCCTCCAGTACCAGACGGTGAGCAGAGGCAACACAGGCGGACAACAGCATGGCCATGAGAATAAATTTCTTCATGGCTTTATATTGACTCATGCCTTTCTTTTGTCACGTTGCAATTGGGAAGGATCAGTCGCAGGTCACGCCGTAGCGGTCTTTCTGCGCAAGGCAGTGGGCTTTCAAGGCACTGTCTGCCAGGGATTTCTGGTAAACGCGCAACACTCCCAGCTTTCCATTAAAGCGGCGCCGGCCATCGACGTCAAAAGGAATACCGACAAAGGCATCGGACATCCCGCCAATAACATCGCCATCGCTTTGAACCACGTTGTTGGAGTCCTGCTTGATATTCACAACTTTCGAGCTTTCAAGCGCGCCGTTGACGTAACTTTTTAATGTTGATGTGGCTTTATCAAAGCTGACGGCAACATGATACCACTGGTTGGCATTCAGGCTGATTCCGCCATGGACGGTGTCGGTCGAACCATAGTTGTTGACGTAAAAGGCGTCGACGGTATTGTCTTTTCCAATGCGTAATCCCAGGCCATGGGAAAGTTTGTTGCCGTTGTCGTACAACGCTTTTTCAAAGATGGTTTTAAACAAGTCGTGGCGCACGTCATTCGGAGCATAGTTATTGTCCACACCCAAAGCAGATCCGGGTTGCAACCAGGCTTCGATGGTCCACGCCGGCCCCAGAGTTGAAAGCTCTGCTTGTGAGGTCACCTGAATATAGTCATCAACACCATCAAACTGCATGTGAGCCGTCGCTGCGGTTGGTGTAACAAAACCCGAAGAGGCGTTGCCATCAAAACCACCCAGAGTTTTCGCCAATGCTTTCGGGGCGAGATCAAACCAACCCAGCCAGCCGGGCGCACTTGCTGATGGTGCCATTCCGCGATCGGCATTGGCAGCATCCCAGTGCAAAACCAGATCGCTGGATGTGATGGCGCCAACCTTCACCGGACGATAGCGTTCAGCTGTTGCAGTGAAGTCATGAAAGATTTCTGTTGGCGTGGACTGGGTGTAGCCGGCAATTTCAGACATCTGACCTGCGAACGGGAAGAAGGTTTGAACCCGAGGCGCCAACCGCAAAGGTGACGCAAAGTTATAAGTGGCCGGCAGATTCTGGCTGCACACTTCGCGGCCGCTGACGAAAGTCTTCAGCTTGCCGGCGGTCACCTGGGTCGTTACGAACATCCATCCGCTGTTGGCTGCATTCGGGTCATCACACACGACTTCCGAGCCTCCGTCAGTATAGCTGCTGGAGATCACACCGATCCAATGGCGACTTTGCAAAGTGCCGTTGGAGTGATTGGCCAGTACGGCCGTTTTACTGTCTGTGTTGTCACGTTTAAACCAGTATGACAGGCGCAGTTCTTGAGTCGTTCCAAGACCGGCAACACTCAACGGCAAGCCCTGATCATCATGAAGAGCATCAAAGTGCAGGGCGTTTTTCAAGGACACCCCGTCATTGCGCCAAGGGGTGGCTTCACTTAAGCCCGACAGATCAATCAAGTCCGCCGTGGTCAAGGCTGGCCAGTTCACCGTCTTGTTGTTATCGGCACTGGCGGGTGCCCGGGTGGTCAGGATGTTTGTGGCATCCAGAGTTTTGCTGATGGAAAATTCGGGATCGAACAAGAACAGTTGCGAGTTGCTGGTCCAATCGGGACGTACCTGCACCTGGAAGGCTTTGCTGCCAAAGCCCCCGCGTTTTTCAGAAGCTTCAAAGTTAAAGATCCAGGTTCCGATCTGATCCAGTGACGGCACCCAGGAAAACACACCATCACTGCCGATGGTTCCGACAGAAAGACAGTCGGTGTTGGCAAGACCGGTGACTTCGCCGGTGATTTTCTTATAGTTGCAGGACCAGAATAGATCGCCGGTCTGGGCAGAGTTTGTGACCGTGGTGTTTAATGTGGAAACGGATTGTGGCGATCGAGACTCTAGCGTGTTGGAAGTTAGCAGCGGCAGTACTTCCGAAGCCACTGTACCGCTGTCCAGTCGTTTCAGTTGCACAGAATAGATTTTAACTTCGGCATCTTCAGAGTAAAACCCCAAAGCTCCTTTGCCAGTGTAAAGGGCGGCAGGGAAGGTTCCGTCAGTGTAAGAATAAAAAAGCCGGTCGTCGCGATAGACGCTGAACGAGGTCCCCTTGCGCACAAATTTAAACTTGTGTCGGCCGCCGACAGAGGTTTTGCTGGCGCTGTCGGTGCCTAAAAACTTCTGCCCCAGTTCGCCGTGCGCCAGTCCCAGTTCGGACCCGGTGGATGGTTTGGAGATATAGTAGTTCGTGGTTTTGTCAGTGATGTTGCCTTTGTAGCCAAAGAAAAGCCAGAAAACTTCCCAATCATTCGCGGCGGTGTTCTGGCGCAGTTGCTGGCTGGTGGCCAGATCCACCGTCAGTTCGAAATCCTGTACGGGAGTGTCGACAGTTTCTTTGATAAACACCAGGGCTGCGTGAGTCTGATTGGCGGCCGTTGCAGGCTTTGGCGCCAGAGTGATTTCGCTGGATCCAAAAGTGACCGAGCCTTCGCCATCATAGGCAACGACATAGTTCGTGGCATCCAGGGAAATAACCTTGGTGGGTGGTGTTTTAGTGGGACTGTCGGAGGAGCCCAGAATGGCGGTAATGCCGCCACAGCCGGTAAGAATGAGAGATGCCAGTACGATCAGAATGCTCATGCTCTCTCTAACGGAGCTTTCTGTAGGGGGCTGAAGCAGAAAGCCCGAGTTGCAAGAAACTGAAATGTTTCCGTCTCAACCCGGGACAGTCCTTATGGAATAGTGCTCAGATATTCCCCGATTTGGGTGATGACCGGCATTGGAATTTCGTGACCGCCCCGGAACCCTTGCAGGGAGCCTTTCATGCCGTTTTGGGTTAACAGGGTCTCAAGCTTTTGTGCCTGTTTGTAGCCCAGAACCGCATCGTTGATGCCATGGCTTTGATAGAATCGCTGGCCCGCACGATTGGGAACGTACTGCTTCCATTCGTCCTGATGAACCAGTGTTCCGGACATGATCACAAGACCCTTCGGAGTCTCCGGTGCACGCAGATAGATTTCTGTGGCCAGCATCGCGCCCTGGCTGAATCCGCCCAGTACGATTTTGTTCCATGGAACTTTCATCTGACGGATCATTTCCATGGCCAGGTCATAGGCTTTGCTCATACCTTTAGGGGTGTCGTTGCTGAAGTCGCGGTGTTCGCCGCGCTCTTGAGCACGCTGGATTTCCATCATGTCAATTGTCCACCAGGCGCGTCCCATCCAGGCCGGGCCGATGGGCACTTCCAGATTTCCATTTGGAAATAACCAGTTGTATGTCTTCTTTGTGGGGATGATTTCCCCCAGTGAAAACAGATCGTTGGCATCAGCACCGTAGCCGTGGAAGAAGATGACCCATGGCGCATCGTCGTTATGATTTATTTCTTGGCAATGTAGTTTTCCGAGTTGTCTCATATCTGAGACCTAAGTTACTCTTAGTGCGTGAAACTGCAACATCTCTTTTCCATTCTGCCGGGGATTCCTGAAAACGCATTCTCTCATATTGAAGTGACAGGGGTCTTCAACGACGCGCGCCTCGTGGTGCCGGGTTCGGTGTTTGTCGCGATTCGTGGTAACAAACTGGACGGGCACACTTTTATTCCTGATGCCGTCGCAAAAGGGGCCGCGGCCCTGGTGGTGGAAGACAAAGCGAAAATCCCTGAAGGTTATGAAGGGGTTGTGTTGCAGGTGCCAAACTCGCGTGAAGTGCTGGATGTTCTGGCCAGTCGGTTTTATTGGGATCCGGGGCAGGAGCTTTTCTGCGTCGGCGTGACTGGCACCAATGGCAAAACTTCTGTCACGTATATGGCCGAAGCCATTTTGAATCATGGCAAAATTCCCACCGGGGTGATCGGCACGGTCAATCACCATCTGGGTGATCAGGTATGGCCTTCCGAAATGACCACGCCGGATCCGGTTTTTTTGCAAAAGCGTCTGCGTGAGTTCCGCTCTGCCGGAGCATTGGCCGTGGCGATGGAAGTTTCCTCGCACGCTCTGGATCAGCGCCGTGTGGACAGTGTTCCTTTCAATACTGTGATCTTCACGAACCTGACGCGTGATCATCTGGATTATCACAACACGATGGAAAGCTATCTGGAGGCGAAACAGCGCCTGTTCACGGATTTGCTGTGGAAGACTCACAAGCGTCCATGTTTTGCCATCGTGAACACCGCTGACAAGTTCGGCCGTCGTTTGCGTGTGGCGGATCCGGCGGTGCTGTGGACTTACGGTGAAAAAGATTCTGACATTCGCTATGAAGTTTTGAAGATGGACTTTGCCCTGACCCATTTCAAAGTGTGGACCCCGGTCGGGGAAGGTGAAGTGCGTCTGCCGATGTCAGGCACACACAATGTGATGAATGCTCTGGCGGCATTGGGTGCAGGACTGTCTGCGGGCCTTCCGTTGAATATCTGCATCGAGGCCTTGGACCGCTTTACGGGTGTGCCGGGTCGTTTGCAGTCCGTGCCGAATGATAAGAATCTTTCTGTCTTCGTTGATTATGCTCATTCACCGGACGCGCTGGAAAATGTGCTGACGGCTTTGAACAAGGTTCGTGAAAACCTGCAATCCAAAGCGCGCATCTGGACGATCTTTGGCTGCGGCGGGGATCGTGACAAAGGCAAGCGCCCTTTGATGGCTGAAATGGCCTTGAAGTATTCCGACGAAGTGGTGATCACGTCTGATAATCCGCGCACGGAAGATCCACAAAGCATCATTCAGGATATTCTGGCTGGTGTCAGTGGGTCCAGCAAAGCCAAAGCCACAACTGTGGTGGACCGCAAGGATGCCATCACTCAGACCCTGAAACGGGCCCAGGAAGGCGACGTGATTCTGATCGCCGGGAAAGGGCACGAGGACTATCAAATTATCGGGACACAAAAGTTCCCCTTCAGTGATGTGAAGGTGGCCGAAGAGGCCTTGCAAGGGAGATAAGCATGAGAGCCATGGACCTGCAAACCATCGTTAAAGTCACAGGTGCAAAAATCCTGAGCCAGAAAGAAACCAATTTCGCTGGTATCGGCACAGACACCCGCGCGCAGTTACAGGGACAGCTTTTCATCGCGCTTAAAGGTGAGGCGTTTGACGCCCACAGCTTTCTGGATAAAGCGGTTGAATCCGGTGCTGCCGGTTTGCTGGTGCACGAAGAAAATGCCCACACCGAAAAGTTGAAAGACAAAACCACCATCTTAGTGGTTCCCGACACCCTCAAAGCTTTGCAAAAACTTGGCAACTGGGCCCGTCATGAATCCAGTGCCCGCATTGTCGGGATCACCGGTTCCAACGGTAAAACCACCACCAAAGAATTCACCGCAGCGCTGGTGGGTTCCTCCATGGATGTTCACTACAACAAAGGAAGCTTCAACAATCACTGGGGTGTTCCTTTTACGTTGCTGCAGCTGCCGCCGAATAAAGACGTGGCGATCATCGAGATGGGCATGAATCACGCCGGTGAGATTACTGAGCTGGTGCATATTGCCGAACCCGATGTGGTGGTTTGCACTATGGTGGGTCGTGCGCACATGGAATTCTTCGGTACCATCGAAAAGGTGGCTGAAGCCAAAGAAGAAATTTATGAAGCCGCCGGCGACCAAACCGTGAGAATTTACAATCTGGATAATACGCAGACTCACAACATGTACGTGAAGGCGCGCGAAAAATTTCCGAAAGCACGCATCCTGACATTCTCTTCCGAAGATCCGCGTGCCGATGTGCACCTGATGATTTCATCCATGAACATGAATGAAATCTCCATCAAGGGTTCTATCGGTGGTGAAGCTGGAACTGCACGTGTTCAGGTGTTTGGAGCGCAGAACCTGACGAACCTGATGGCGGCTGCCAGTGTGGGCTTGGCGGTCGGGATGACTCCGGCACAGGTGTGGGCGGGGCTGCCTGCTTGCAAAACCAACTGGGGACGCAACCAGCTGGTGCACTTGAAATCCGGTGCGCAGATGATCTTTGATGCTTACAACGCAAATCCAGACAGCATGAAAGCTTTGATCGACAACATGAAGCTTCTGACCGTTCCGGGCCGCAAGGTCGGCGTGTTTGGTCAGATGCGTGAATTGGGATCCGCATCGGCAAGTCTGCATGAAGAGCTGGGCACTTGGGTCGGGCAAGCTGGCTTTGATAAAGTTTATTTTATCGGCGATGACGCTGATGCCTTTGCCAAGGGTTTGAGCAGCGCCGGATATAAAAACCTGGCGCTGATTGAAAAGGACTATAAAGATTCATCCGGCCAGGATCTGGCAGGATTTCTTAAAACCGGCGACATCGCAGTGGTCAAAGCTTCACGCGGGACAAAGCTGGAGCGCTTCGTCTTCCCGTGTGAGCCTCTCGATTTCGCGGAAAAACAATAAAAGGTCAGACGCCCGCTTGTCCGACAAGATAGGCGGTTCGTTGTAAAAGGGGATTTGAGAACAAATCTCCCAGGACCCATGGGGCATCAGAGGATTCATCTTTTTTCAGAATCTGATCCAACAGCACCAGCAGGTCTTCCGAAGTCACAATCCCCACAACTTCGTCATCTTTGGTGATCAGAAAGGCTGAAACCTTTTCTTCGATCATCGCATCGACCACGGCTTTCATGGGCGCTTCGATAGGAAAAGTTTTTAAAGGGGAACTCATTAATTTTCCCACGGGAGTTTCAGTGTGCGGAGAGCGCAGCAGGTCCCGCTCTGAAAGCATGCCGACGATATAATCCTCTTCCTCATCCAGTACCGGAAGATGGCGAATCCAATAGTTGTTCATCAGGCGCAACGCTTCTGCAGCTGTCGCGTCTTTACTGACAGTGACGAGTTTTCGGGTCATATGGTCTTTCAACGCAATTTTCACAACGACCTCCTTGCATGACCTTATTTTAGCACTTTCAGGGGCAGTAAACATGAGCCCTGTCATATCACAGATAATTAATTAAAAACCAGTGATTACATATACTTACAAACTTCCGCTTGATTTTTGTCCAGTGAATATGCTAAATCCTTTAAGTTCCTAGCAAATTTTAATTTTTAGGTCACAACAGGGGATCAGCGCAGCATGCTTTACCAATGGCTTTATTCAATGGCAGATGAGTTCTCGCCACTGAACGTATTCAGGTACATCACGGTCAGAACCTTCATTGCCTTCTTCACAGCCTTCTTGCTGTGCTGGATGTGGGGTCCGCATTTTATCAAACGTCTTCAGTTGAAGCACTTTGGCCAGGCGATTCGCGATGATGGTCCTCAGACTCATAAAAAGAAAGCCGGCACACCAACCATGGGTGGCGGTCTGATTCTGCTTTCCACTTTGATTCCGTGCCTGTTGTGGGTGGATATGATGAACCCGCTGGTATGGGGTGTTCTGATTGTCACTTGGGGCTTTGGTTTGATCGGTTACATGGATGACTGGTTGAAAGTCAGCAAAAAGAACTCCAAAGGTCTGTCCGGTAAAATCCGTCTGGCTGGCGAGTTTTTGATCAGCGGACTTGTGGTGCTGGCACTGGTTCACTTCCATGGTCTGAGTACCGCAGTGACCATTCCATTCATGAAATCTGTTTCCATTGATCTGGGTTACTTCTATGTGATCTTCGCTGCCCTGGTTGTTGTTGGTACCGCGAACGCTGTGAATCTGACTGACGGTCTGGATGGACTGGCGATTGTTCCGGTGATGATCTCGGCGGCGACTTTGGGTCTGTTTGCTTACGTCACGGGCCATTTCTCGATTGCGAACTATCTGCAAATCCCCCACGTGGTGGGTGCAGGGGAACTGAGCATCGTTGCGGCGACCATCGTGGCGGCGGGTATGGGCTTCCTTTGGTTCAATGCGTATCCGGCGCAAGTCTTCATGGGGGACGTGGGTTCGTTGTCTCTGGGCGGTTTCCTTGGCTCCATGGCTGTCATCACTCAAAATGAGTTGTTGATGCTTGTCCTGGGCGGGGTTTTCGTGGTCGAAGCATTGTCAGTGATCACTCAGGTGATCTCTTTCAAAATGACCGGTAAAAGAGTTTTCAAAATGGCGCCGATTCATCATCACTTTGAATTGGGCGGATTGACCGAAACCAAGATCATTGTTCGTTTCTGGATCATTTCCATTTTGCTTGCAGTATTAAGTTTGGCCACTCTGAAGTTGAGGTAAGAAGATGTATAAAGAGTATAGCGATTTAAAAGACAAACGCATTTTGGTTGTGGGATTGGGCAAGACAGGGGTTTCCCTGGCTCATTTCCTGACCAAACATGGCGCACAAGTGACAGTGACAGACCATAAATCCAAGCCGGAACTTTCTGTTCAGCTGGAGCAACTGGGTGAGCTGCCAATCAAGTTTGAACTGGGCGGCCACAGTCCGAAAACCTTCATTGCGCAGGATCTGGTGATTCTTTCCCCGGGTGTTCCAAGCAATCTGAAGATCTTTGATTATGCCCGTTCTCAAGGTATCAAGATCACTGGTGAGTTCGAATTCTCTGCCGGCTTCATTAAAGAGCCGATCATTGGTTTGACTGGTACCAACGGTAAAACCACAGTGGCGAAAATCACTGAGGCGATCCTGACTGAATCCGGTGTAAGAACCTGGGTTGGTGGGGCGAATGAAAAGCCGCTGGTGGATTACCTGCGTCTGGATGACAAAGCTCAGGTTGTGATCGCGGAAGTATCAAGCTTCATGCTTGAACACTGTGACACTTTCAATCCGGGCAACATCGTGTTCACGAACTTGGCTGAAAACCACCTGGATCGTTACCGTTCCATGGAAGAATACGTGAACGCAAAACGCCGTATCTTCAAAAACACCAACCAGGCAACCACCAGCATTCTGAATGCGGATGACAACGCGGTTGTTGAACTGGCTCGTGATCCGGCGGTTCAGCGCGGTCGTATCTTCTACTTCTCCCGCAAACCGGCTTTGGAACCTCAAATCATGAACATCGGTGGCGCTGTGAATATCGGCGACGAAATCCGTGTTCGCACCGGTCCAGAGATCGAAAGCTTCAACATCAAGGGCATGAAAATGCGCGGTAAACATTCCGTGGAAAACATCATGGCGGCGATCCTGGCATCCCGTGAACATGGTGCAACCCGTGAAGCGGTTCAGAAAGTGATCAACACTTTCACCGGTCTTCCTCACCGTATCGAGTACGTGCGCAAAGTGGGTGGAGTGATGTTCTACAACGACTCCAAGGCCACCAACGTGCATGCGGTCCTGCGCGCTTTGGACACTTTCGATGAAAACGTGATCCTGATCGCCGGCGGGAAAGATACGAATCTGAATTATGAGCCTTTGCGCACGTCCGTGAAACGCAAGGTAAAAACCCTGATCTTGGTCGGGGAAGCCAAAGAGCGTATCAATCGCGACCTTGGTGACTTCTCTGAAACCTTCCTGATTGGTACATTTGAGGAGGCGGTTTTGATCGCTTACCAAAAGTCGAGAATCGGGGACGTTGTCCTGCTTTCTCCGGGTTGCTCAAGCTTTGACATGTTTGACAGTTTCGAAGAACGCGGCGATTATTTCAAAGAAATCGTGAGAAAGTTTCACTGATAATTTACAATCAAGAAACAAGCAAAGGGCCTCGAGGATGAGGCCCTTTGAGTATTAACATTGCCAGGAGGGCTCCCGTGTCTCGTCGTCTTTTCCTTTTGTTTTCTTCAAGCGTATTGGTTCTTTCCGGTTGTGCTTCCGGATCTTTCAAAGCCCGTCAGGAACAGCGTGAAAAGATGGCAGCCAGCACAGGCATGTTCTGTGAATTCCTAAGTGGCGACGTTTACCACGATCTAGATGTCGAGCTGAGCATGAAAATGGCCAACCGCTGCGACGCCAACCGCAACTTCTCCATCACCAACTATAAAAACACTTCCGATCAGAACGGTGTGATCTATTGCTGCGCTACAGCCGGACGTGGCGAGCGCAAAGCTGCTGCTCCGAAAAAAGCTCCAGTGACACCTTCCAAACAGGAAGCTGAGCAGTCTGACGCTGAAGTGATCTCCGAGTAATCGGGTCCAGCTTTTTTCCGACCCGATAGACCTTAATCTGGACTTCTGATTAACTTAGAAAGTGGCTCGTGAAGCCACTTTCTCGGGGAGTCCACGTTTATGTTGAGATATCTGTCCAGCAGCCTGTTTCTTGCCATCATCACTCTTTTGGGAATCGGGCTGGTTCAAGTTTATTCCTCCAGTTTCATCTTCGCGATCGAATCCTACGGCGACGGTCTGTTCTTCTTCAAACGACAATTGATCTTTACGGTTCTGGCCATGGGTATTCTGGTGACAACCATCCACATTCCCTTCCGCTACATTGAAAAATACGGTTGGGCGTTGTGGTTCGTGGCGACCCTGGGTGTTTTGGCAACCTTCGTTCCGGGCCTGGGGGTTCGTGTTGGTGGTGCGATCCGTTGGATTCAACTTCCTTTCGGTGTGCGCTTTGAACCGGGTGAGCTTTTGAAGATTGCCTTCAGTGTGTGGTTTGCAAGCTTATTGTGTCGTCAGGAAAACTTCCTGGGTCGTGTTAAGTGGCATTGGATTTTTGTAGCGCTCGTGGCACCGATGGCACTGTTGTTGAAACAACCTGACTTTGGAACCTTTGCCATCATTGTGATGGTGGCGGTGACCCTGCTGTTTGCGTTTGGTTTGCAGTGGAAATACATCATTGGCGCAGTGGCGGTGATGATCCCGGCCTTCTACTTCCTGGTGATGAGTGTGCCTTATCGCCGTGCCCGCGTTCTGGCCTTCCTGGATCCTTGGGCGGACCCGGCACAAAAAGGCTTCCAGGTGATTCAAAGTATGCTGAGCTTCCATTCCGGTGGTTTGACCGGAGCAGGTTTGGGTCAAGGACAGGGGAAACTGTTCTTCCTTCCGGAAGCGCACACGGACTTTACCCTGGCGGTATTGGGTGAAGAGATGGGCTTTGTTGGTTTTGTTCTGATTTTGGCACTGTACGGTTTTGTTGTGTTCCGCGGAATGCAGATTGCGGTCAAAGCTGAGGAGCCATTCAAAAGAGCATTGGCTCTGGGTTTGTCAGTGACATTTGGCTTGAGTGTGTTTATCAATGCAGGGGTGGTGATGGGACTTCTTCCCACCAAAGGTTTGACTCTGCCGTTCCTGAGTTACGGTGGAAGCTCTTTGGTGTCCTTGTGCTTTATGTTTGGGCTAATTCTGAACATCGAGAACTCTTTCGAAGAAGACAAGTTTTCCCGTCGCTTTGGTTCCCGTTGGACAGCTTCAAAGGTGAAAAATTAAAATGACTGTTAAGAAAAATATCGTGATCGCCGGCGGAGGCACTGGCGGACACATCTATCCGGGTATTGCCATCGCCCGGGCTTTGCAAAAGCTGGATCCCAGCATCGAAGTGCACTTTGTCGGCACGGCTCGTGGTCTTGAAAGCAAGATTGTTCCTCGCGAGGGTTTCCCTCTGCACCTGATCGAGTCCGGTCAATTGAATGTGAAAAGTCCGATTCAGAAACTGAAAACCCTGCTTAAGATTCCAGTGGGTCTGTGGCAGTCCATCCGTCTGCTGGGCCAGTTGAAGCCTTTGTATGTTATCGGTGTGGGTGGTTACGCTTCCGGTCCGTTTGTACTGGCAGCCAGCATTATAGGTTTTAACACGGCGGTGTGGGAGCCCAATGCGATGCCAGGCATGGCCAACCGTATCTTGTCCCGCTTTGTCGACAAGTGCTTTGTGGTTTTCGACGAAGCCAAAAAGCATCTGAAGGGTGATAGCATCATTCAGACCGGGATGCCGGTACGGGCTGAAATTGAAGCGGCCGTGCATGATTCTTCCGACAATCAAAAGTTCCACCTGCTGGCGTTTGGCGGCAGTCAGGGTTCCCGTATCATCAACAACTGTCTAAGTGACGCGGTGATGAGCGGTGGTGACTGGGTCAAGGATCTTTCTGTCGTTCATCAGTTGGGCAGTGCGGATCTTCAGCGCGTGACTGATAAATACAAAAACGCGCCTTGTGAGGTGCAGCCATTTGAGTTCATCTATGATATGGCAAAGTACTATCAGTGGGCGGATATCATTGTCTGCCGTGGTGGGGCCAGTTCTATTGCCGAGGCGGCAGCCTTTGGCATCATTCCAATTATTGTGCCGTTGCCCGCAGCGGACGATCATCAGCAAAAGAATGCGGAAAGCCTTGTGGAAAAAAATGCCGGTCGTATGATCTTGCAGAAAGATTTAACGCCGGAAAGGTTGATTTCAGAAGTCCAATCTTTGCGGGCCGATAAAGCTTTGCGTGATCAGATGGTTCGGAATATAAAGAACTTCTACATCCCTCAATCTGCGACCGTGATCGCAAAGGAAATCCTGCAATGAAGTTACAGCACGCCAAATTCCATTTCGTAGGTATTGGAGGCATCGGTATGTGCGGCCTCGCGGAGCTGTTGCACAATATCGGTGCGAAAGTATCCGGCAGTGATCAGGCGGAAAACGCCAACACCGAAAGACTGAAAGAACTGGGCGTGAAGGTGTTCAAAGGCCACGCATCCAGCAACGTGGGTGAAGCCGACGTCGTGGTATATTCCAGTGCGATTCAGTACGGAAACCCCGAAATCTCTGAAGCCCGCGCCCGCCAGATCCCCCTGATCCCGCGTGCTGAGGCTTTGGCTGAAATCATGCGCCTGAAACGCGGTATCGCGGTGGCCGGGACGCACGGTAAGACCACGACTACTTCCATGACCTCTGCGATCTTCCTGGAAGCGAATTTAAGCCCGACAATTGTGATCGGCGGCCGCTTTGAACTGATCAAGTCCACAGCGATGCTGGGCTCTGGTGAATGGCTGGTGGCGGAAGCCGATGAATCCGATGGCAGCTTCCACAAGCTGTCTCCGGAAATCGCGATCATCACCAATATTGACTCGGATCATCTGGAGCACTTCAAGACCTTTGAAAACGTGCAGAAGTCCTTCCATGACTTCGCCATGAAAGTTCCCTTCTATGGCAAAGTCATTGTCTGTGGCGATGACCCGCTGGTGCGCCAGATCTTTGAGAATTTCCCGAAAAGAATTCTGTTCTATGGCTTTGATGAAAAGAACGATCTGGTTGTGACGGGCGAGCAGGGGCACTATGCGGTTCACCGCAACGATCGTCTGTTGGGCACTAAGCACCTGGTAGGAGAATTCAATTTGAAAGTTCCGGGTCGTCACAATGCCCTGAACGCCGTGGCGGCAATCTGTGCAGGTGTGGCAGCCGGGATTCCGTTTGCAACTTGTGCCAAGGGTCTGCAGCGCTATGAAGGTGTGGACCGTCGTTTCCACTTCAAAGGCGAGAAAAAAGGCATCAAAGTCTATGATGACTATGGCCACCACCCGACAGAAGTGCGCGCGGTGTTGCAGGCTTTTCGTGAAAAGTATCCGAAACAAAGACTGGTGGTGTTCTTCCAGCCGCATCGTTATTCCCGCACCCAACATTGCTGGCATGACTTTACCACAGCCTTTATGGAAGCCGATCAGGTTCTGCTGACAGATATCTATCCAGCAGGTGAAGCACCGATTCCAGGCGTGACCAGTGAAAAGCTGGCTTCAGAAATGAAACACGAACACGCTCAGTACTTTGTGCGTGATGAAAAAGCGACCCAGAAAATTCTGGGAATGCTGAAAGAGGGCGACGTTTTTGTCACCCTCGGAGCCGGAGACGGCTGGAAGCTGGGACTGGATGTCCTGAATCAGCTTTAGTACAAAGAATCCCCGGGGCGTTGGCCTTCCAGCGCCGCGGTGACATTGTCCAAAGCCCGGTGACCCATGGCGGATCGGGTTTCCACCGTCGCACTTCCCATGTGCGGAGTTAAAAACACATTCGGAAAGTCCCGCAGGCGCAGATTATAGTCCGGTTCGTGGCAGAACACATCAAGTCCGGCCGCGAACAGGTGTCCGCTTTCAAGGGCTTTGATCAAAGCATCCTCATCCACTAAAGTTCCGCGAGCCACATTCACCAGCACAGCGTTTTTAGGCAGCAGGGAAAAGCTTTTGCTGTTCATGATACCTTTGGTTTCCGGTGTGTTGGGTGCATTCAAAGAAATGATGTGACAATGCGGAAGCATGTCGTGGAAGTTTTTGAAATACACCGCATCCTTTTCCAGTTCCGGCGGCAGGCGTTTGTTGTTGCAATAGATGACCTTCATGCCAAAACCGCGGGCGCGGTCTGCCAGGGCACGTCCAATGCGACCCATACCCAGAATGCCCAAAGTTTTTCCACTGACTTGCAGGCCAAGCATGTCGGTCTGGCTGTAGGTTTTTCTCCAGCCCTCTTGCATGATGGACAGATATTCTCGTCCGCGACGGCAGGCGTTCAAAAGCAGCATCATGCCCAGATCCGCCGTGCATTCTGTCAGCACATCCGGGGTGTTGCTCAGAAGGATGCCGCGTTCTTTGGCGGCCGCGATATCCAGATGATCAAAACCCACACTGGAGGTGGCGATGATCTTTACAGAATCCGGCAGGGCTTTGATAACTTCAGCGGTGATTCTCTGGCGCGGGACCACGACGATGGCGGCCGGCTGGATCTTGTGAACCTGATCCAGCATTTCTTCGACGGAAAGTTCTTTGGCGGAAATGGTGGCCTTGAACTGGCTGAGTGCGCGTTCAAGGACCGAAGCCGGTGGCAAAAAAGAAAAGAGCAGGGTGTTTTTCATGCGTGGCCTCCAGAGTTTACTTTGTAAACCCGGCAGGCCCCGAGGTCAATTTGCGATACGATTCATGCAATTCCAGTTGGCTTTGAAGCGGTTGCCTTGAATTTTCATTGAAGAGGCCAAAGCAAGACATTCGGACCGGCTTAATTGTTGTTGTTCAGACAATTTGGACCAGCAGTACCAGCGAACATTGTCGGAACTCTCTACATCGGCATTGCGATCGGCCGCTTCAAGACACGACCCCAGGTGGATATCGTGGTTAAATCGGGTCAGGCAATTCCAGTCCACACCGGTCACACTTTGTGTTTCGAAACTGCGGGCGAAAAGATGACACTTCAAAGGATTGTCAATCAACGGTTCAAACTGATTATAGCAGTACCAGCGATAACCATCGCGGGATTCGGCATT
The DNA here is from genome assembly GCF_048286975.1 of Bdellovibrio bacteriovorus. Classification (GTDB taxonomy): domain Bacteria; phylum Bdellovibrionota; class Bdellovibrionia; order Bdellovibrionales; family Bdellovibrionaceae; genus Bdellovibrio; species Bdellovibrio bacteriovorus_H. The sequence goes on from NZ_JBLVRT010000001.1 coordinate 1,485,182, forward strand.
GTCTCCAGAAGCTGCTTTCACCAGACAAGTTTCAACCATTGGTGGCAGCATTTCCGTCGGAGCTTTCAACCCGATGCTGTAGCTCATGTCCAGGCGGTCGCGCTGTGGCCATTGAGCAGAGGCTTTCAATAACTGACTGAAGTCATGAGAATACAGGCGGCCTTTAAGTGCGCGCAGGGCTTCGCGACGAATCGGTGATTCGTTGCTGTACATCATCTCTTTCAGCAGCCCTTCGATACCCATGTCATAGGTGCCAAAGCATTGGGACAGGCGTGGGATGAACTGCCATGCATCCGAAGTGTAGTGAAGCCAGCCGGCTTTCAGCTCGGTATTCTTCAGCAGGTCTTTCATTGCGCAGAACTGATCAGTCACGATGAAGTTCAAACCATCTGCCAGACGCTGACGGATCAGGCGCACTTGCTGCTCGGCTTTCACCATCTCAGGCAAAAGACCAAGTTTTGCCTGCAGATCCAGGAATTGCATTTTCATTTTCAAAGGCAAAGATCGGGCAGAACCAATTTCCAGGAAGAAGTTTTCAAAGTTGCGGGTCGCATCCGGGGAGGAGCGCAGGGTGTCCTGCAGCAGGGACATGAACAACGGATTCTGGGTCGCCTCCAAAAGCGGTTCATAGTATTTTTTCAGGTGCAGTTTTTTGGACAGGAAGCCAATGGCTTCGCGGTTTTCGTTGATGCTTTCAGAATACGCATTGCAAGTCAGGGCCTTGTAGTTCGGGTCGGACTCAGTTTTGGGCGTGACGATACGATAGCTCATTCCGGAAAAAAGCTGATTCAGTTTTTTTGTGTCAGGGCCTTTTGTGAACAGGGTCTGTGCGCTGGTGTCGCGCAGAGCTTTCTTAAGCAGCGGACCTGCGACTTTTCCCATGGGGCCAGTACTGGTGAAGCCATGCAGGCGTTCCACGTTGTTAAAAGCTGAAGAGAAAATCTGACTGATGCTCATGCCGTATTCTGAATACCGGGAAAAGGCCACGCGTTCAGCCAGATCACGGGGGAAGCCGTTCTTGATCAGAACTTCCACATATTCTTCGATAGAGCGTTTGTCCGGGGTTTTGCTGGAAAGTGTGTTACAACCCATCAGGAAGACATCCTTGGGTTTGCTCAAAATTCCCGGGCAGGAGTTTTCGCAGCTCAGTCTTTCGATTTCTTTCAAATCCAGAGTGGTGCTGTTGCCTTCACCAAAGAACACGCCTCCAAAGTGGCCGGAAATCAAAAGCACGTCGCACTGGATGCCGGACTCACACGCGTTTTGCAGCCAGCGGGGATTCTTGCCTTCCGACGGAACCAGCTCCGTGATTTCAACATCCTGGGAGGCATAGAGCTGCCTGAGCGCCTCTTTTTCATCGGCGGAATTCAGGGTCATCGTGCAAATGCGCTTGGTGGCCGCTTCAACAGAAGGGCTCCCAAGCATAAACAGCATTCCAAGGCAGAAGAGGGCTTTGAGTTTCATACTCGCAAAAACTGCAAAGTCCCGTCCAGTGTCAGTTAAGAATCAGGCAAAGAAGAGCGTCCACAGCTTGCGCACATGACAAAATGGGGAAGACGAAAAAAAGGGTGTCTCGATTTGAGACACCCTTTTTGGCGTTGTAAATCAGGCGGCTTTGCGGCCTTCAACGACCGAAATCAGGTCTTGGACCATCGAATCCATCTGCCGGGACCGCTGCGCCAGTTCTTCTGCGGCAGAGGCACATTCACCTGCGGCCGAAGCGTTGTTCTGGGTCACGCGATCCAGTTCGTTGATGGACATGTTGATCGAGCTGACCCCCTGGGACTGCTCGGAGCTTGCCGTTGAGATTTCAATATTCAGCGCTGTCAGCTTTTCGATCTGCACCACGATTTCATTAAGCATCGTGCCGCTGGCCTGGACGACCTCGTGGCCACTTTCGATTTTGTGAACGCTGTCCTGGATCAGGGTGGCGATCTCTTTGGCGGAGGTGGCACTTCTTTGTGCCAGAGCGCGCACAGCTTCGGCAACCACCGCAAAGCCTTTACCCTGTTCGCCAGCGCGGGCTGCTTCCACGGCGGCATTCAATGCCAGCAAATTAGTCTGGAAAGCGATGTCATCGATGACGGAAATAATCTCTTCAATCTTCTTTGAGCTTTTTGCAATGTCATCCATGGAAAGAATCAGTTTTTCAACTTCGTCTTTTCCATGGCGCGCCTTCACCTGAGCTGTTTCTGCCAGGGAGCGGGCTTCATTGGTGTGACCGGCATTGAGTTTGATCATACTCGACATTTCCTCGGTCGCCGAGGTGGTCTGTTCGATGGACGCTGCAGCTGTGGTGGCGGCACTGCTCAGATCCTGAGAGGATTTTGAGATCTCAGAGCTGGCTTGCGCAACACTGGTACCGGTTTCTTTCAGTTTGACCGCGATACCGGAAAGAGCCTTCATCGGACGATTCAGCACCACAAAGGCCAGCCCCATGGCAAGGATGGATAAACCCACCGCAACCAGGACGATGTACATGGTGGCATCCGCGGCTGCGGCTTTCACTTTGTCTTTGCTTGAAATCACGGCGAAGCCGCCATGCAGTTTTCCGTCAGACCAGTCTTCCATTGGATAACCCAGAATGTCCTTGCCGTTTTTCCACGGGGACTGGGAAGGGGCGCCATGGCAGTTCATGCAGCCTTGATTTGAAGACAGGCGCACAGGACGGTATACGATCACGTGATTGTCCGTAGCCGCCGTCAGTTCCTCCAGCTTTGGATCGGCTTCGAACTTTTTCAGGATCTCCATTTCTTCCTGAGTGGCGCGATTGTCTGGATTGCGTGGTTCACCAGAGAAGATGCGGAAGGTGTAGCCTTCGGCTTGGGCCCCTTCGGCACCGACTTTCATCGCGGCAAAGATAGGAACTTGCTTCAGGATGGCCAGCTTGGATTCTTTGGACAGATTGCCGTCCGGATGATCGGCGATGGCTTTTTCAATGCTGCCCTTTAATCCGCCTTGGGAGGCCACGTAAGAACGGACTGCTTCCAGACGGGAAAGAATAGCTTCTGATTTTTCCACCAGATGGGATTCGCCTTCGTGCGAAATGCGTGATGATGCCACGATTACAGCTGCGGTCGTGCAAATCACGCAAGCAGCGCCAATACTGATCATAACTTTTGTGCTGAACTTCACATGAAACCTCTTGTTCCTTTTCTTGTTTAATTGGAATGAGGTTCTTATCGAACGAAGGTTCTGTAATCTTCCTTACAAATGTGACAAGCCATCTCCACCGGACGGGGGGTTTTTCTTAACAGCTCAATCGGCGTGCCGTTATATTTGAACTAGTAAGGGCAGGTGAAAGAGTCACCTGCCCTGGACAATGAATTTGTAATAAAAGGTCGAGCTGTTAAGATCTCACAACAATCACAGGTACGGGGGATTTTGCAATCATGTCGCGAAGGTTGGATCCCAGCAGTGTGCCCAGCAGTCCGCCGTGACTTTCATCACCCATGCAGATCAAATCGCAGTTTCCAGCAGGGCCTGCGAGGAACGTATCCACCAGCGGAGTTTTTTCCTGTTCGATCAGGCCTTCGCAGGAAATGCCCTTGGTGCGCAGGCGTTCCAGCTTTTTCTCCATGGAGTTTTGTGCATCTTTTTTGATGTCGGCGTATATGGTATCAATGCTTGGAGTTGCTTCACCTGCGGCAAACATGTACTGCTCCACAGTGCGCAGAGTTTCTGCCACCGAATGATAAAGCACCACGTGAGCCCCCAGGCGTTTTGCAAGGCTGACGCCATAGGTTTCAGAGGCACGGCACTTCTTTGTCAGATCAGTGACGATGGCAATGCGCAGGTCCTTTTTTGTTGGCAGGCTGTAGTCGTCACGCTGAGTGCCGGGACCCAGGATGTAGACCGGCCGTTTTACGTTGCGCACAACTTCTTCGGCAACACTTCCCAGGAAGAAGCGGTCCATGCCCTTCAATGCGCGTGATCCGACAATCAGAGCTTCAACACTGTTGGTGTCTTTGACGGCATCAGAGATTTCTTTGACTGGTGAACCAAACTTTACAATCAGCTTTCCGGGCACTGCGAAGTTGTTCATCACTGGCGCCAGTTGGTGATGTTTGTGGCTGATGACTTTGGCTTTTTCAGCATAAGACAGAGCCAGGCGTCCGGGAATGTCTTTCAGGGTTTTGATATACAGCAAAGACACCGGGCAATTCAGGCGGACAGACAGGTCCGAGGCAAAGCGACGGTTCACTTGGGATCGTTTCAAGGATGCTTCGTCCTTGTGTTCCAATTCGTCGGCAATAAGAAGTGAGTGAGTGGTCATGCTATCCTCCTTGTTTTGAAGGATAGCACTTTAACTGGATGGGTCTATGATTCCCGTCATCATTTGTCTATTTTTGGGTCAGGAAGCGCTCTGGTCCGCATTTCCGTTAATGATAACATTCAGTTGCTGGACTGCTTCCTCCATGACGGATGATTGGCGTGTCAGCTCTTCTGAAGCAGCTGCGCATTCTTCTGCGGCTGCGGCATTGGCTTGAGTGATCTTATCCATATCTGTTAAAGCCTTGTTAATTTGCAAGATCCCTTGTTCCTGCTCAGAGCTGGCGCCAGAAATCTCGGTATTGAGGGCTGACAGTTTTTCAATGGTGGTCACGATCTCTTTCAAAGAATCTGCGCTGGAGCGAACCACTTCGTGACCGGATTCAATTTTTTCAACGCTGTCGTTGATCAAATTGGAAATCTCTTTGGCGGAGGTGGCGCTTCGTTGTGCCAGGCTGCGAACCGCTTCGGCAACAACCGCAAAACCTTTTCCATGCTCGCCAGCGCGAGCGGCTTCCACCGATGCATTCAATGCCAGCAGATTTGTCTGGAAGGCGATGTCATCAATCACGGTGATGATCTCCTCAATCTTTTTGGAACTGGAAGTGATCTCGTCCATTGACGTGGTCAGCTTTTGAACCTCGCGTTCACCGATGCGCGCTTTTTCCTGGGCGGTGTGCGCCAGATCGCGGGCTTTGGAGGCGTGCTGGGAATTCATTTTCACCATGCTCGAAACCTCTTCTGTTGAAGCGGATGTTTCCTCAATGGAGGCGGCCGCTTTGACGGCTGAATTGCTCAGGCTTTGGCTGGAGCTGAAGATTTCGTTGCCGGTCGTGGACACCTGGGTTCCGGCGCGATTCAAAGTACTGATGGCTTCAAGCAGGGCTCCCAGCGGTGAGCGCAACAGCACATAGGAAACAGCAAGGATCACAACGGTGATCAGCAGGGCCCATAACAGGATTGAATATGTCGTGTTAATGGCGGCATCCGCCACGCGTTCGGTGGAAGATGTCACGGCAAAGACGCCATGAAGTTTGTTGTCGCTCCAGTTTTCCATCGGGTAGCCCAGGATGTCCTTGCCGTTACCCCAGGGGCTTTTGGACGGATGTCCGTGACACAGCAGGCAGCCTTGGGCTTCAGAAAGGCGCACAGGGCGATAGACCACAACTTCGTGATCATCACCGGCGACAATTTCTTTGAGTTCCGGGTCGGCCTCAAAACGTTTCAGGATTTCCAGTTCCGAGGCAGTGGCTTTGTTGGATTCGCGGCGCGGGGCTGCGGTGAAAACGCGGAACTTATATCCGTCTTTTTCGGCATTTTCAAAACCCACCGCCATGGAGGCCACAATAGGAACTTTGCGCAACAGTTGTTTGCGCACGTCTTCAGGAAGGTTGCCGTCCGGATATTTTTCAACGGCGGCAGTGAAGTCCTCTTTCAGGTTTCCTGAGGTGGCGACGTAGCCGCGCATGGATTCTAGGCGTGAAAGGATGGCCTGGGATTTGTCGACCAGTTGGTCGCGTCCCTGTTCATGAATCTTGGAAGAGGATATTCCGACGGCTGCCAGCGTGCAGACCACGCAGGACAGAGCGACGTTTAAAATGACCTTGCTGCCAAATTTCATACAGTCTCCTTCACCTGCTATCTATCGGTAATGAGGTTGAAAACAATATGGACTAAAGCTCGTTTTGTTGCGTGTTGAAAACGTAAGTGCATGAAGGTCCAGTGAAAGACCTTGGTCTTGTTTTGCGGACAGCGTTTCATTGTTGGCGATCTTGTTGCTAATCTAAAATTCACGACAGCAGAGGATTTCCGACTGTGAAGAAGCTCGTTTTGAAACTTATCTTTGGATTCATTGTTCTGCCTGCAGCACTTGCGGGAACGCTCTTTTATCTGAATGAAAACGGCTTTTTCAACATTCGTTCGGTCGAGGTTGTGCTTGAAAATCCACCCGCGGGGCAGGAGCAGTTTTTACGCCCTCACGTCGATCGCCTGGAGGCAAGTCTTGCCCGTTACAAAGGTGTTTCACTTTGGAATATCAAACTTAAAAAAGTATCCCGTGAAGTCGACGCCCTGAACTGGGTGGATGGTTTGAATATCAAAAGAAGCTGGCCGACGACTTTGTCTGTGCGCGTGCGCCCGCATGAAGTGAAGCTTCTGTTCATGGCCAAGGGTGGAAAGCTTGTTCCCATCATTAAAGATGGAACTTTCCTGGATCCGGTTGAAAGCAAGCAGGCTCCTGATGTTGTGCTGCTTGACGGAGAAGGCTTTGTGAAAAAAACAGAACTTCGCAAGAAGGCTGTTGATGTGGTTGAACAAATTCCTGCTGAAGGATCGTTCAGCAGAAAAACAATTTCTGAAATTCGTTACGACAATAAAGAAGGCTTCTGGATGACCATGATCAAAACTGGAATCCAGGTGAAGATGGGCGAAGACCAAGTGTCTTTGAAGTCTGCACGAGTCAGCCAAGTCGTCGATTATCTCGAATCCCGCCAGTTTGACGCGCGCGTCATAGACGCGAATCTGTCAAAGAAAGTCCTTGTCAGGTTGCGTAAGGATCCCTAAGCTTAAGTCTGGAAGACCGATCAAAGTCGGGTAGATGCCCCCTTAGAAGCCCCTTAAAATGATTTTAACGGGTGGTCTTTCCTGAAACTTTTATAGTTTAGGCATCCGTGAGGACTTAAGGATGAGTACATCAAAACCCAAAGCTCCGGTATTGGCTGGCTTGGACATTGGTTCTACCAAGGTCTCTTTTGTCATCGGCACAGTTAATCCCGAAGGAAAAATCGAAGTCGCAGGCGTGGGCACCGCTCCCAATACAGGGATCCGCCAGGGTGTCGTAGTCAATATCGAAGCCACGACTGATTCCATTAGAAAAGCCAAAGAAGAAGCAGAATTGATGTCCGGTTACACCGTCTCCGAAGTGTGGGTGGGCGTTGCTGGTTCGCATATTTCTTCATTTGATTCCAAGGGCATGGTTGCGATCAAGAACCGCGAAGTCACGGCCTCTGAAATTGATCGTGTTATCGAAGCTGCCAAGGCTGTTGCGGTTCCGACGGATCGTTCTGTTCTTCACGTACTTCCAAGAGAATTCAAAGTCGACGGCCAGGACGGGATCACGGATCCTATCGGCATGTCCGGGATCCGCTTGGAAGCCAATGTGCACATCGTGACCGGCGGTCAGAGTGCTATCAATAATACTGTAAAATGTGTTGAAAAAGCCGGTTTGAAAATCGCAGGCCTGGTTCTTTCCCAGCTGGCATCCGCAACGGCGGTGATGTCCAACGATGAAAAGAATCTGGGTGTGTGCGTGGTTGACATGGGTGGCGGCGCTTGTAACGCCCTTTACTTCGTCAACGGCAGTGTGGCTCACTCCTCTGTAATTCCAGTGGGTGGCCAGCACTTCACTCACGACGTGGCGGTGGGGTTGAGAACTCCACAGTTCGCGGCGGAAGAGCTGAAAAAGAAGCATGGTTGTGCCATGGCTTCTATGGTGAATGAAAATGAAACTGTTGAGGTCGAGGGTGTCGGCGGAAGAAAATCCCGCGTGATTCCTCGCAAAGACCTTGCGGATGTTATTGAAGCTCGCGCAGAGGAAACTCTGAACCTGATTGCCAATGATATTCGTATGAGCGGCCTGATGCCAATGCTTGGTGGCGGGATTGTTCTTACCGGGGGCGCAAGCAACCTGGATGGTCTGATCGAAATGGGAGAGTTTATCTTTGATATTCCGGTTCGCAGAGGGGCTCCTCGTGAAATCGGTGGTCTGACGGATGTGGTGAAGTCTGGAGAATTCTCCGCCGCTGTTGGACTGTTGCAGTATGCATTGGGGCAGAGAAAAGATCTGCTTCAGACGCACCAGCAGCAACAGGAAGTGAACATTGGTGAATCACTGGACGGGATCACCAAGAAGATCAAAGAATTTTTTGGACAGATTTTTTAAATTTATAGCCTGAGTTCGCCCAAGCCTCGGCGACGGCGGATGATTCTGTGGGGAGGATCAAATGTTTGAATTGGAAGAAAATATCAATATTGGTGCAAATATTAAAGTAGTGGGCGTCGGCGGTGGCGGTAGCAACGCGGTTGCTACAATGATCGAATCCGGTATGACTGGTGTGGAATTCATCGTTGCCAATACAGATATCCAGGCCCTGAACGCCAGCAAATCTCCGAATAAGATCCAGTTGGGTCTTGACCTTACAAAAGGTCTTGGTGCAGGTGCAAATCCGGATGTGGGTCGCAGAGCTGCAATCGAATCCTACAATGAAATCGTTGAAAAATTGGAAGGCTCCGACATGGTCTTCGTCACTGCGGGTATGGGTGGCGGAACTGGGACTGGTGGCGCTCCGATCGTTGCGAAGATTGCGCGTGAGCTTGGCGCACTGACTATCGGTGTTGTTACCAAACCCTTCCTGTTCGAAGGTAAAAAACGTGGCAAACACGCTGAAGGCGGTTTGTCTGAACTGAAAGAAAACGTGGACACTCTGATCGTGATCCCGAATCAGAAGCTTCTTTCCATCGCTGCGGAAAGAACTCCGCTTCTGGAAACCTTCAAAAAAGCTGACGAAGTTCTTCTTCAGGCAGTTAAAGGTATCTCTGATCTGATCAACATCCGCGGTCTTATCAATCTGGACTTCGCAGATATCCGCACTGTTATGTCTTCCAAAGGCATTGCAATCATGGGTACTGGCGCAGCTAAAGGTGACAACCGTGCGGTTGAAGCGGCTACAGCGGCGATCTCTTCTCCACTTCTTGAGAACGTAAAGATCGATGGCGCTACTGGCATCATCATCAACGTAACTGGTGGTTCGGACCTTTCTTTGTATGAAGTGAACGAAGCTTCCACTCTGATCACTGAAGCTGCTCATGAAGATGCAGAAATCATCTTTGGTGCGGTTATCGATGAAAGCATGGGTGATGAAGTTCGTGTAACTGTGATCGCAACTGGTTTCGATGCTCACGATGTGAAACTTGTGAACGACATGGCTCAGGTAAATCAAATGCAGAATTTCCTGAACCAGAACGCAGCTCACTTCGGTGGCATGAATATGCAAATGCCGCAAATGCCTCAAATGCCGCAGCAGATGGCTCAAATGCCGCAGATGCCACAAATGCCGCAGTTCCCGCAAATGCCGGTAATGCCGACTATGCCACAAATGCCTGTTATGCCTCAGATGCCAGCGGTTGAACTTCCGCCGATCACTGCGGTTCAGACTCAGGTTCAGTCTTTTACGCTTCAACCACAGCAGACAGAGGCAGCTCCTCAGGTTACTGAGACTGTGGTTGTTCCCCCTGTAGCTGCCGTGACTCCACAAATGGCTCAGCAGGCAGCACAAAACATGATGCCTCAGATGCCGGTTCAGGCTCAGCAAGCCCCTGTACAGCAGGAAGTTGCGACCCCGATCCAGCCGCAAGTGGAATCATCTTTGTCTCCGCGTGACATGTTGCTGGCTAAAGCCCGCGCTTTCAAAGAAAGCCAGGACTTGAAATCCAAGCACAACAACCCGGAACAACTGTCCATGAACGTGGATCACGAACAGCAGTCTTTGGAAGAAGCGCGCCGCATGGCTCGTGAAGTCCTGAGCTCTCCGTTCTCCAGCCAGAATCTTGAAGTTCCTGCCTTCATCCGCAAGAAACAAGGATTCGATCTGAATAAAGAATAGTGGAAGCCTGGTTCATATCCGACATTCACTTGAAAACCGCTGAAGAGCGCAATGGGAAAATCCTGTTGCGCTTTTTGCGTTCTTTGCTGGAGGGCAATCCCAAGCAAGTTCACCTTTTCATGCTCGGGGATATCTTCGATCTGTGGGTGGGAGGGCACACTTATTTCGCCAAAAAGTTCGAGCCTTTGATGCAGACCCTTGGGGAACTTCGCAAAGCCGGGGCCCGCATCACGTTCATCGAAGGAAACCACGACGTTCACGTGGAAGGTTACTTCCAAAAACGTCTGGGGATCGAAGTTTTTGTCGAGGCTCAGTATTATCTGATCGACGGGGTTCGCGTGCGCTGTGAGCACGGGGATCTGATCAATATGAATGATGAGAAATATCTCAAATACCGCAGCATCATTCGCAATCCTTACATCAAACCTTTGGGAAATATTCTGCCGGGCAAGTTCTGGGATCATATAGGTAACAAAGCCAGTAAAAAAAGCCGCGAACGCAGCGGCCACTATCGTGTTTCCAATGAAGGTGAACTGATCACGATGATTCGCAAGCACACTCCGGTGGCCTATGCGGAAAAACCTTTTGATCTGATTGTCTCTGGACACATGCACGTGTTTGACGATCACACCGAAACCATCAACGGCCACTCGGTTCGCTCGGTGAATCTGGGATCGTGGTTTGAAGAGCGCGTGAAAGTTTTTTGCCTGCGAAATGGCGTCGGCGAATGGGTGTATCTGCCTTCTGAGGAGGATTTATGAGATTAACCGTCAGCGCTTTGGTATTATTGTTCGCAATGACAACTCAGGCATTTGTGGAAATGACAGTGCAAAAAGAGGCCTTCGTCATTCACTCCAACTCCATCAGCTGTATGGCTTATCAGGACGGATCAAATCGCCGTGATATCGCTTCGCCATACATTGATATTCCACAGATTCGTATCGCCAACCGCAGTGGTGAATTCTTTGCTCCGGCAATGATTCAGGTGACGTTCAAATCATCGGTTCGTTCTTACACCTGCACCTATTCTGATTATCAGTTGGATGCTATTGGCATCCCGGTGCGCATGACCAATAACGAAATTCTGGATCTGACCTGCCCGATCAAGTGTGGCGGCTTGCCAATCGGCAGCCCCGAAAAAGTCACCGCCACGGTCGAACTGATCGGGTACACCGAATCCGGCAACGGCCATATGACACCCGTTAAAATTCAAAAGAAAATGGACATCATCAATCCATAAAGAAAAAGCCGGGTTCCCCGGCTTTTTCTTTATTTGAAGTACTTTTTAAAACCCTGCCAGCAGTTTTGATAATCGCCCTGCAGGAAGTCTTTCCCCATCGCGAAGTCCGTCACCATATACGGTGAACGGGATTCAAACATAAAGGCCATGGTGGCTTCGATCTTGTGCGGTTTCAAATCCGCGTTGCTGGCTTTTTCGAAGGCATCGACATCCGGTCCGTGGGCGGAATAGAAGTTGTGCAAGCTGCCGCCACCAGGAACAAAGCCCCCAGCGGTTTTCGCGTCATATTCGCCATAGATCAAACCCATGTACTCGCTCATGCAGTTGCGGTGGAAGTACGGTGGGCGGAAGGTGTGTTCACCCACCATCCAGCGTGGTGGGAAGATCGCAAAGTCCACGTTCGCGGTGCCCGGAACTTCACTTGGTGAAGTCAGCACAGTGAAGATGGATGGATCTGGATGATCGTAACTGACGGTGTTGATGGTGTTGAACTTGCGCAGGTCATACTTGAATGGAACAAAGTTTCCATGCCATGCCACCACATCCAGTGGCGAATGACCGATTTCAGCGCCCCACAGTTCACCGGCAAATTTGCCGACCAGTTCAAACTTTCCTTCTTTGTCTTCAAACGCCGCCACCGGAGTCAGGAAGTGACGACGGTGAGCTAAACCATTGGCGCCAATCGGGCCCAGATCCGGCAGTCTGAAGGCTGCACCAAAGTTTTCACCGATATAACCCGTGCAAGTGGTGCCGTCTTTTAGTGGATTTACCTGGAACTTCATTCCGCGGGGAACCAGCGCAATTTCGCCGGGTTCAACTTCCATAAAGCCCATTTCGGTTTTTACATGCAAAGCACCTTTTTGCGGAACCAGCAGGAAGTCACCATCCGCATTCATGAAGTAACGCGTGTCCATGGACTTGTTGAAAGAATAAAGGTGCGCATTCAAACCACGTTGTTCGTGCACAGAGCCTGTGCCACACACTGTGCGGATGCCTTCCACGAAATCCTGTTTCGCGGAAGTTTCAGCCAGCGGATTCCAGCGCATTTGATTGGGATTGATGTGCTGAGGCTTGAAGAAGGTTTTGGAGGTCAGATCCTTCAGTGGGGCAAAAGGCTTGTGCATCACGGACGGGCGGATGCGATAAAGCCAGGAAAACATATTGGAATGGCGAGGAGCTGTGAAGGCCGTGCCGCTCAGTTGTTCAGGATACAGACCCGCCGGGGCCTTTTGCGGAGAGTTCTGGTCCTGAGGCAAAGAGTTCGGGCGAGCTTCTGTGGAAAAATGATTTCCGAAACCTGATAAGTATTTTGTTTCCATATGGGACAGATAATCAGGTCCCAGGTAAAAAATCAACAGGGATGCCCCTCAACCGCGGGGGCTGATAAATGACCTCTTGACGGGGTTAAATGAAACTAATATAGTTACAGTATGGCAGCTAATAGCAGATTCGCAGTAGCGACTCATATTATGACCCTGGTCGCTCACGATGCCCCTAAAGGCGAGCTTCTGAAGAGTGACATTGTGGCGGGAAGCGTCAACACCAATCCGGTGGTGGTGCGCCGTCTGATGGCCGAGCTTTCCAAAGCGGGTCTGCTGACTTGTCATCAGGGAAAAGGCGGCGGAGTCGAACTGGCCCGACCGGCAGAGAAGATCACCTTGCGTGACATTTATCAGGCGGTCGGTGAATCCGACGTATTTGCTTTCAACCCGAACCGGCCCAATACAAGATGTCCTGTCAGCACCAGCATGGCGAAGCTGCTGACGCCGGTATTTTCGGAAGTGAATGACTGCGTGGCAGATCAGCTGAAGCAGACGAAGCTTTCGGATCTGGTTCACAAGGTCGACTAGGGCTTCTGTTTTTTTGCATTAAACTGTAACAAATATGGTTACTTAACAAAGGAGAAAACCATGAATGTAGCACTAATCGGAGCTTCCGGATTTATCGGAACCGACATTTTGGAAGAACTGCTAAGCCGTGGACACAAAGTCACCGCCATTGTCAGAAATCCCGAAAAAATCAAATCCCGCGAAAACCTGCTGGTGAAAAAAGCCGATGTCACTGACACGGACAAACTGGCAGAAATTCTGAAGGGTCAGGACGCTGTTGTGAGTGCCTATAATCCAGGAACTGACATGAGTGTGACTGGCGCGAAATCCTATGCAGCTGCAACGAAAAAAGCCGGCATCAAACGTCTGCTGATTGTGGGCGGGGCCGGGTCTTTGGAGATTTCTCCGGGGGTTCAGTTGGTGGACACACCTCAGTTCCCGGCGGAATGGAAAGACGGCGCCCGTGCAACGCGCGAAGTACTGAACTTCATCCGCACCCAAAATGATCTGGATTGGACCTTCTTCAGCCCGGCCATGATGATCGAGCCAGGGCCTCGCACGGGAAAATTCCGTCTTGGCAAAGACAATCCGGTCTTTGATGCGAAAAATGAAAGCCGCATTTCGACGGCAGACTATGCGGTGGCGATGGTCGATGAACTGGAAAAGCCCCAGCACCTTAAACAACGCTTCACCGTCGGTTACTAGAAAGGCCCCTACATGAAAGCATTTAAAGCAATTACTGCCGCATTGATTCTGTCATTGGCTCTTCCGGCAATGGCGAAGAAAACCACCGTGGAAGAAAACAAAAAGATTGTCACGGATTTCTACAACATGGTCTTCCGGGATCACAAAGTGCAGGAAGCCGCCGACAAGTACTTTGGCTCAAAGTACATTCAGCACAATCCCCTGGTGCCGGATGGGGTGAAGCCGTTCACCGGGTATTTCATTCCGCACTTCAAAGCCAATCCCGAGGCGCGCAGTGAAATCAAGCGTGTGATTGCGGAAGGCGACCTGGTGGTTTTGCATGTTTTGTCCAAACAGAACAAAGACGATCGCGGTCGTGCGATCGTGGATATCTTCCGCGTGGAAGACGGCAAAATCGTTGAACACTGGGATGTGATTCAGGCGATTCCGGAAAAGGCCGCCAATACAAACACCATGTTTTAGTTTCTTTTGCTGACGCAGCGGAAAGCCGCTGCGTTTTCAATCACGGGTTCCTGATTGCACAGGGACCCGTGCAAGTTCTGCCCGCGTGCGCGGGCTTCTGCCAGCACCATGGCTATTTTCAGATAGGTCGGTGTCAGTGTTTCACGAATCTTGGCGACAACTTCTTTGTATGGTTTGCGTGGATTGCCCGCTTCATAGCCCCGTGCGCACATCTCGGACTTGAACGCTTGCGCTGCGGATTCAAACTCTCCGGTCCATAGGCCCCACAGACCCGCCAGATACCCCGTGCGGTCTTCACCCACGGTGCAGTGGAAGTAAATGCTTCTTCCGGCCTTTACTGACTTTTCGATTGTTTTTAAAGCTTCAATCGTCATGCGGCAGGCGGACTTGTAGTCATACAGGTCTTTCCAAGGAAAGGGTATATGAGTGATCGCCGTGGCAGAAAGCCCTGCATTTTGCAGCTGGATGATTTCCTTGGCCACTTCGCCTTTGGTGTCGGTTTTAAAGATCAGAACTTCTTCGATGCCGGAATCCAGCAGTTCCTGAATCTGGGCCTTGCTTCTGGGCTCCATCCCACGCACCACACGAGCGCCATTGGCGTCGTTATACACTTCGTGCGAATTGGGAATGCTTAACCCCTCAACCGAGCCAAGAAAAGCCGATTGCAAAGACCAGGCAGATGGGCAAAGGAATAGAACAAGAAGGAAAGGAAGTGCTTTCATGGCCCCGGTTTCTATTTAAAAACCGGGGGACTGGCAAGTATGCAGGTGGAAACTTAGTATTCCCGGAAGGAATGATAAGCTTATGGCAGCAGCATGATGGCAGGGCTGCGGACCTCTTTACCCTTGGCATCCACGCTGATGGCCTGGATTTGATACTGCAAGCCGTGGATCAGTCCGCCTAGGACCGCTTTGTGGCTTGTGACCATCTCGCTATCAACCGTGGTGTACATTTCCTCGCCCGTGAAGATATTGACGATGTAGATCTGGCTTGTGGACGGGAAGTTTGTTGACCAGGTAATTTCTGCATTGGGTGCAGCCACGGAAGCCACTTTGAAGTCGCTCATGGCAAAGTCTGGCTCGACACAAGGATTCGGCTTTAGTGGAGGCATATGGAAGTTTGCCGGAGCAACAACATCCCAGCCCGTGGCCTCGAGGAACTTCACCGCCGCCTGTTTTTTCCCATTGTTCGGGTTATAGAAGAAATTGTTGCTCTGGACTCCGCACAGAGAGTGGGACGAGGGACTCTTCCAGCTTTGGGCTTTCTTGTGGTGCTTCCACATCATCACATTGGAAATGTGATAGCGCGGCCCTTGATAGTACAGAATACGAATCGGCAGCTCGGTGTCCTTTTTCATTTCCACAGTGCGGTAGGGGCAGCCCAGGCGGGTCGGGTGCACGCCGTCGTTGTTCACCAGTTCATTCCATACGTCTCCCTCTTTCACAAACAGACGGGCGCCGTCATCAGACAGCAATGAAATTTCATAGTGACCTTCACGATCCTGATCTGAAAGTTTCAGGATGGAGGTGTATTCGATGGCAAAATTTTCAATCAGCTTGGTGCCGCTGGCATCCACCAGCACTTCGCCATTTTTCGTGGCAAAGCCTTCGGTGAAAACACGCGTCGGAACATTCACATCCGAGAAGTAAAGATCCTGCTCAAGTTTCACACCCTTGTTGTAATAGTCCATCACGCTTTTGACCTGACCGGGCATCTCGGGGCTTTTTACGAACAGTTTGGCAAACAGTCCGTTTTCGCTGTTGTTGGCAGAACCACTGCCCAGGGGTTCACACACCGTTTTTTCCGGATCGGCAAATTCCACCGGACCGATGCTTTCGCCCGTCGGAGTTTTGCCGCTGCCATGATAGCTGCATGTGATTTTTTTTAGCAGCCCGCGTGCGCGAATATTCGGTTCATTTTGCTTTTTGGCCAGAGCAAACGGGGACGCCAAAAGCACAGCCATGAATAGTGATTTAGTCATTACGTACCTCAACAATCAGCTATATATAAGATTAACAAAATTGTAAAAAATGCGGAAGCATCCCCCGCACGTCGTATGATAATGGTATGATTTTGAAGTTTCGAATTGAGATTACTGCAGGCCGAGTTTGGCTTTGATCAGTTCCAGATCTTTTTTGAGACTTTTGTTTTCATCTTCCAGCGCTTTGATGCGCAGGTCTTTCGCAGCAGCGTCTTCTTCCAGCGAAGCCACTTTGCGAGTGATGGTGTTCAGTTGTTCCTGTGTGACTTTGCACATGCCATGAAGGTCTTTTACCGCATTCACTGTGGCCCAGTGAATCGGGTCCACATTCAATTCCAGATATCCATCCGCACGGGTTTTTACTGCATCTGGAATGACCTGCTGCACTTCCTGGGCGATGAAGCCAGTCATAGGCACATCAGATGGAAGGCTCAGGGCATTTCCGGATTTGTAGTTATAACGAACGGTGTGCAGTTTCAGAATTTCATTCAGACCGTATTCGTAGTCCCCGTGGACGTCTTTCAGGCGTCGGTCCGAGGCATTGGTCCACGCAGTACCGGTGCTCAATCCGGCAGTTCCCGTGACATGAAGAGTGTAAGTTGGTGCAGGGGTGTTGATACCGAAGTTCCCGGTCGCACGATCAATGGTCACCGCTGCGCCCAGAGTGGCGCCCGTGTCATCATAACGAAGAATGCTGAAATTGGAGCCCATGTTGGATCCAGTTTCAGAGGCTGCATTCACCATCATCGACCAGCGATTGACGTTGGTTTTTCTGTAGATCAAAGACGGATTATAGTTCAGTGCTGTGGAGTCAATCACAACACCACCTGTGGCTGAAGTCACGAAGCGCGCAACTTCGCCGGATCCCATCACATGCAGGGGAGTGGCCGGGTTGGTTATACCAATACCCACCCGCCCGGAATCGTCGATCGTCATTCGGGTCGTGTTATTGGTTTCAAATGACAGACTGAAAGCATCGTTGGTACCGACGACCATCGGGATGCCCAATGAGTTGCCAGAACTTACAATCACACCCAAAGAGCTATAGTTGGAACAACCGGCAACACCTGCACCGTCAAAGGCAATGGCCTGACCGATGCCGCACGAAAATTCAGTGAAGGCGCTGGCCGAGGCATTGGTCATCAGCATTTTGTTCGCTGCGAGGGTGCCAGTTCCGGTACCGCCTTTTGTCACTGGTACCATCGACGGGAATGATCCCGGATTCACGTTGACGACACCTGAGCTGACGTTCAGACCGCTTCCGATCTGGACGACGCCCTTGGTGCTGGCCGTGGCATCACTTACTGAGATCAGCGGAGTTGTGGTGTTGTTGGAAACTGTCACCGGCGGGGTGCCTGCCACATTCGTGACGGTGCCGGTGGGGATTGAAATCCACTTCACACCATTTGTATCGGCGGTGTCCGCAGTCAGGACCTGCCCGTTGCTGCCCGCAGGCAGACGCACGTTGTTGGTGCCGTTGTGAACAAGGATGTCCCCTTTGTTCGTCAGAGGGGAAAGTGCTGACATGGCGCCAGCCACAGAGGAAGCCCCGGTACCACCATTCACGACAGGCAAAATTCCGGTGACTTGAGTGGTAAGACTGATCGGTGTTGCAGCACCACCGCCACCCAAAGTGCTCCAGGTGGAACCATTGTCGCGATAGATCTGGTGGCTGTCCGAAGAAATGTAGAGAAGGCCGGCATTACCAGCCGTGGGACGGGCGGCATCCAGGCCAGTCATTATCCCCGTTGCGCCACCGAAATTTTTCACAGCATCCACAATTCCATACCCGGAAAGTGTCCCGGGAAGGCCCGTGGTGATTTTGCTCCAGTCCAAAGACGGAATGTCAGCAGGGGCAAGGGCCGTGCCCGCAGTCACCCGCCCTTTTGAATCCGTGGTGACCTTGGCATAAGTGCCAGCGGTGCCGACGTTAGCGAGATTCAGTGTTCCTGCAGAATTCAAAGTGGCGTCACCACTGACGGTCACTTCGGCGGCAGAACCACCGGCATTACCCACCCAGATATTTCCAGTGGAAAGGGTTTTGCCTTGTTTGTTGTTAAAGGCCTGCCAGTCTGCCGAGCTTAGATAACCATTGGTGGTTGAATTGGCTTGGCTGATGAACAGATCCGGAACAGCTGCGGTTCCTGCGACACCCAAAGGTGATTGAGCCGTGACTGCCGTGACCGAACCGCCGCCGCCGCTGGCTGAAATCGTGATGCTGCCAGCTCCATTGGTGATATTGATTCCGGAACCAGCCGTCAAAGTTGCGGGTGTATAGCCCGTGCCGTTGCCGATCAGAACCTGACCATTGGTGCCGGCAGTGCCAAACAAATTCAAAACACTGTTCAAAGTTCCGTAGCGGCTAAAGACACTGTCGACATTGGTTTGAGTTGTCGAGGCTGAGATCTGCACAAAGTCTGCGGCGGTCTTGTCGGCAAGGCGCGCGGCATTGATCGCGAACGGAACCGTATTGATTGCCACATCCGGCGTCAGATCGGTTCCACCAACACGCACGCGCAAAGAACGCGTCGTGAATCCCGAGGCCGTCACGGTGCTGGTGTCGGCACAGGTCACGCTGCCGGAAGATGCAAAGATGCGATCGGCGGTGTTGCCGGTGGAATCTGCGCGCGTGCCGCTACCGACAATCACGCTGAACTCACCGCTGGAACCAGGGGTGATGCTGTGGGTTTCTTCAAACACCACACAAGTGGACGGATAGATAATCTGCAAAAGAACGGTTTGAGTCGTGGTGATAGGAGTGCCACCGGCGTCAGTCAGCAGACCCTCATACGTGAATAAGGGACCTGGAGAAGGCGAAGCCGCATGTGCCGCAAGGCCTGATAAAATCAGCATCAGGGGCAGAATCAGATTTTTCATTCTGTGATTCTCCCTTTGATTTTAAAGTTGCCGCCGCTGGCGACATGCTGTTGCTGATGACGAAGACGGCTTTTCACGCGATAACCCCCGCCAGCCTGTTCCGCACTGCCGATCAGAATTTCCTGACTGCGCGTCGAGGACGGCGAGTAAAGCACTGTGACTTCTTTGTAGAAGAAGTTGTTTTTGCGCGGTTGTGCGCGGAATTTTACCTTCAGGGTCTGTCCGGGTGAGATCGCCAAAGAACTCCACGGTGATTTCAGGTTGGACAGATTGACGGTGAACTTGCCGTTCACACAGGATGACGAAGCCGTGACGTCATAACTGGTCGGCGTGATCCAGGTGACTCCGCCGTCGAGGCTCATATCAATATTGCCGATGAAGTTGGCGCAAGAGGCCTGCAACGGCACGCTGTTCAGGCTGGAGGTGACGACGTGACTTGGATTGAACTCAAGACTTTCCATAGAACGCAGAATCGACACTGTCGGACTGGCGTCCGAGCAGGCAGAGAGGATCGACACGATCATCCCTAATATGGCGATTTTATTCACGTCCCGTGTGTTCATGCTTTGTAAAATATCGGCAAAAATCAGGGACTTCTAAAGTCGTTGGGCGTCTCAGGCTGGGAATAAAAAAAAGCCACCTCGTTGAGGTGGCTTTTGAGCGGATCAGTACTGAAACAAGACAGGAGTCTTGCTAGAAATTCATCGTATAACCGATCAGGCCCTGCACACCGGACATGGTCGTGGAAAGGTCCTTGCCATTGCGCTCGACCTCGGAGTCGCCACCGCATTGACTGACGCCCGGGATGTCGCTGGCTCCGGTACAGTTGCCTCCGGTTGTCAGGTTTCTTTCAATGGGCATGTAACGGACGTTGCCTTCCACTGTCAGACAATGAGCGTCGGTGAAGCAGAAGTCCACACCGATACCACCCATGGCACCAAAGGCACTGCCTTTGAAATCCAGGTTCTTGGTTCCGGCGGTGATTTCACCGCTCAGGCTGCCGTAACCCAGACCTGTCTGCATGTAAAATTTGATGAAAGAGTTTTCCAAAGGATACACACGGAAGATCGGGAAGACAGTGAAACCCGTCAGTTTGTAGTCGTAGCTTCCGTCTGTGCCAGAGCCTTCAGTGCTTTGCATGAAGTAGGATGGACGGAAGACAAATGCATAGGAAGTCCCGCTAAAGCGGTAGGACCAGTTGGCATAAAATTCCCAGGCGCTGCCCAGGGATTTGGTGTCAGCATTGGCGGCGCTCGCACGAGCGGCATCAATCAGGGAGTTCATGTCATTTTGTCCGGCAGACACAGTCGACAAACCAATTCCCAAAGACATGTCGCCTGAAAGGCTGGGACCGCGACTGAGGCGGCGTTGAGCGTTTGCATCCTGAGCAAACATTAGCGAAGCAAGAACTGCAGTGGACACGAATAGTCCCACTTTGGTCAAAGCTCTCATAGTGATCCTCCTGATCTTTCAAATTTGATTTAACACAAGTCTATACAACACTCTTCAATTCAACATCTATGAGCAACAACCATTCTACACCTTTTGGACAAAAGGCGGGACCATCTTTGGTCCAGACGAAATGAAAGCGACTTCAGCGTTTCTGTATGAGACTCTGAACATCATGAAGCATTTGGAAGAAAAGACGCTTTCCACGCGTCAGATTTTTAAAGGAAGATACCTCAAAATTGAACAGGATCAGGTGCAGGCTCCGGACGGGCGCACTTACACCCGTGAATACATTCTGCATCCCGGTGCCGCGATGATGATTCCGCTTTTGCCGAATGGAAATGTGGTGATGATTCATCAGTACCGTCACGCGGTAAAGAAAGTTTTTCTCGAGTTCCCGGCTGGCAAAAGGGATCACAACGAGGAAACCCTGGTGACAGCAAAACGCGAGCTTCTGGAAGAAACCGGCTATGAAGCCAAAGAATGGAAGTTCCTGACCACAATTCATCCTGTCATCGGCTATTCAAATGAGCACATTGATTTGTATCTGGCCAAGGATTTGACTCAGCTCGAACAGCGTCTGGATCAGGGCGAGTTTATTGAGGTTGTCGAAGTAAAACCAACAGATCTGATGCAGCTTGTTCTCGAGGGGAAAGTCAGCGATGTGAAAACCCAGATCGGGGCTTTTTGGCTTGATAAATTCTTAAGAGGGGAGTGGAATTGAGAGGAAGGAGCCTCTCATGTTCATTCAATCCAAAGACAGTTTTAAGACGAAATCGAAACTTCAGGTGGGCTCTCAGAGCTACACCATTTTCAACGCTCAAAAAATCCAGCATCCCAATGTCAAAAAGCTTCCAGTGTCGCTGAAGGTCCTTTTGGAAAACCTTCTGCGCCACGAAGACGGGCTGCATGTCAGCAAAGAGGACATTGATTCCCTGTTGAGCCTGAGCAGCGAATCCCTGACGCGTGAAATTTCATTCTTCCCGGCGCGAGTGCTGATGCAGGACTTTACCGGCGTACCGGCAGTTGTGGATCTGGCAGCGATGCGTGATGCAATGAAAGCTCTGGGTGGCGATCCGAAAAAGATCAACCCGCTGGTGCCGGTCGATTTGGTTATTGACCACTCGGTGATGGTTGATGCTTTCGGTACGCCGAAATCTTTTGATGAAAACGTCAAGATGGAATTTGAGCGAAACCACGAGCGTTATGTCTTCCTGAAATGGGGGCAGAATGCGTTCCAGAATTTCAAAGTGGTTCCGCCGGGCACAGGTATTTGTCATCAGGTGAATCTGGAATATCTGGGTAAAACAGTTTGGTCCAATCAGGGGCCGGATGGTGCCAACGCCTTCCCGGACACGCTGGTGGGCACAGACAGTCACACCACCATGATCAACGGTCTGGCCGTACTGGGCTGGGGTGTCGGTGGTATCGAGGCGGAGGCGGTGATGCTGGGGCAACCTCTGAGCATGCTGATTCCGGAAGTGGTCGGATTTAAGCTGGACGGCAAGATGCAAGAAGGCACGACCGCGACGGATCTTGTTCTGACCATCACGCAAATGCTTCGTAAAAAAGGTGTGGTCGGAAAATTTGTGGAATTCTATGGCCCGGGTCTGGCGTCCATGTCCTTGGCCGATCGGGCGACGATTGCCAACATGGCGCCTGAATACGGCGCGACCTGTGGATTCTTCCCGGTGGATGAACAGACAATGAAGTATCTGCGTCTGTCCGGTCGTGATGCTGCGACGATTGCTTTGGTTGAAGCCTATGCAAAAGAAACCGGTTTGTGGCGTTCGGAAGAAGCTGAAAAGCACTATCACTTCAACGACACTCTTCATCTGGACATGTCCACGGTGGTGCCGTCCCTGGCAGGACCGAAGCGCCCGCAGGACCGCGTGGTACTGGCAGGAGCTGCTGAAGATTTCAAGAAACAGCTGATTGCGGGCTTCCAGGTTGAAGCCGACAAAACGACCAAATCAGCTTCGGCGGTGACCGTTGAATCTAAAAATTATTCTTTGGGCCACGGGGACGTGGTGATTGCCGCAATCACCAGTTGCACGAACACCTCCAATCCATCCGTGATGATCGGTGCCGGTTTGGTGGCGAAGAAAGCCGTGGAAAAAGGCCTGACCGTGAAGCCGTGGGTGAAAACATCCCTGGCTCCGGGGTCTCAGGTGGTGACGGATTATCTTGAGCGCGCAGGTTTGCAGACCTATCTGGATAAGCTGGGTTTCAATCTTGTGGGTTATGGTTGCACGACTTGTATCGGAAATTCCGGTCCGCTGGATGCGCCGGTGGCAGGGGCAGTCGAAAAAGGGAATCTGGTTGTGGCGTCGGTTCTTTCCGGAAACCGCAACTTTGAAGGTCGTATCAATCCGCACGTGAAGGCGAACTATCTGGCGTCCCCGATGCTGGTGGTGGCGCACGCTTTGGCTGGCAATATGATGATCGACATCACCAAGGATGCTCTGGGTGAAGATTCTGCCGGTAAGCCGGTGTATCTGAAAGATATCTGGCCAAGCACGCAGGAAATTCAGGACACCATCAACAAGACGGTTGAAACGAAAATGTTCGACACTCGTTATGGAAATGTTTTCGCGGGCACGGAAGACTGGCAGAAAATTAACACGACTTCCTCTCAGGTGTACAGCTGGGAAAAAAGCACCTACATCAAGAATCCTCCGTACTTTGAAGGCATGGGCCTGAAGCCGGAAGCGGTTCATGATGTGAAGGGGGCTCGTCCTTTGGCGATCCTGGGTGATTCCATCACGACGGACCATATTTCTCCGGCGGGAAGTATCAAGAAAGATTCTCCGGCAGGACGTTATTTGACGTCTCATGGAGTGGAAGCTCATGACTTCAACTCGTACGGATCCCGTCGTGGTAATGACGAGGTGATGGTGCGCGGGACATTTGCCAACATTCGCATCAAGAATGAAATGCTTCAGGGTGTGGAGGGCGGCATGACGAAGTATGTGCCAAGCGGCGAAACCCTGGCCATTTACGACGCTTCCGTGAAATACCAGTCCACGATGACGCCTTTGGTGGTGATCGCGGGTAAAGAATACGGCACAGGATCTTCCCGTGACTGGGCAGCCAAGGGCACTCGCTTGTTGGGTGTGAAAGCTGTGATTGCGGAAAGTTTCGAGCGAATTCACCGTTCCAATCTGATCGGTATGGGCGTATTGCCTTTGCAGTTCCATCCGGGCACAGATCGCAAGACTTTGCATCTGGATGGCACAGAGACCTTCGATATTTCCGGAATTGAATCGGGAATGAAGCCTCAGCAGGATTTGACGTTGACCATTCATCGCGCCAACGGTCAGAAAGAGGATGTGAAAGTGCGCTCTCGTATCGATACGGCCGTCGAACTTGAGTACTACAAAAATGGGGGCATCCTCCATTACGTGCTTCGCAAGCTGGTCTAGTTCTTTGCATAAATCACAAGCTCTCGCCTGAACAGGCGAGAGCTGTCTCCACCGACCAGGTCCAAAAAATTACCTTCCTTTAAGAAACAACCCTGAGCCCTTCAGTAAAGTTCCGATCAAAACGAAGAGTAGATCAGAACGTATTGGAGGTTCTTACATCTATGGGCAACATCACATCCTGGTTTCGCGGTATTAAAGGCAAGCTTTTATTCGCAGCAGCCCTTCCGGTTGTGGCCTTCTGCATGGTGGGGGTCATTTCAGTTAACGGCGTTGGTCGTGTGAATGAACTTCTGAAGAGTTCGCATAATGAGATCATTCCCAACATTCTGATTCTGACGGATATGCGTATCTCGCGAAATGCTTTTGGGTTTCGTGCTTATTCTGCCTTAAGCCTTTTCAAAGCGGGCAAAGACATTGATGGTGAACTGGCGATGGCCGAGCAGGCGCTGGATTCCTATCGCAAGGATTATGAAAAATACATCAAAACGTCTTTCACCGAAGAGGAAAAGGTTCTGTTCGAAAAAGCCCAGGATAAGTTCCCCGCGATTTTGGCTATCATGGATGACATTCTGAAAAAACTGAAAGCCAAAGAAGCCACCAGTCTGGAAAGGGCGGAAGAGCTTCTGCGTGGCGATTACACGGTGGCTGGCGTGCCGGTCAGTGAATTTACAGCCGCGGCTTTGAAAATTTATGAAAGTAAAGCGGCCACCGAAGGGCAACTGGCTTCTCAGGCCGAGCAGTCTGTTAAGATGTGGAATATCCTGACGACTATTATCGGGAATCTTCTCATTTCCGGAACCCTGTTGTGGATTGCGTCCCGCATGTCCAAAGAGATCTCCGGTATCTCTGAACAACTGACCAATGCCAGCAATCATGTGGCGGGGGCGGTGACCCAGATGACCAGTGCGGGCACGAGTCTGTCACAGTCCTCCACGGAAGCGGCAGCATCTTTGGAAGAAACCGTGGCGTCTTTGGAAGAGCTTTCTTCCATGGTGCAGATGAATTCAGACAATGCAAAACAGGCGGCAAGTCTTTCGGCCTCATCCCGCGAAGTGGCGGAAAAAGGTCAGGGCGAGATTTCAAAACTTATTTCCTCCATGGATCAGATCTCCGCTTCATCCCGCAAAATTGAAGAGATCATTCATGTCATCGATGATATCGCCTTCCAGACAAACCTGCTGGCGCTAAATGCCGCGGTGGAAGCTGCCCGCGCCGGAGAACAAGGCAAAGGTTTCGCCGTCGTGGCCGAAGCCGTGCGTGCCCTGGCACAACGAAGTGCCTCTGCCGCCAAAGACATCACTCAGCTGATCAAACAATCCGTACAACAAGTGGAAGAGGGCGGTCAGATCGCCAGCTCCAGCGGCGTGGTTCTGGATAACATCGTTACTTCAGTCAAGAAGGTTGCGGATTTGAATAATGAAATTGCCACCGCCAGCACCGAGCAAACAGCCGGCATTCAGCAGATCAGCAAAGCCATGAATCAACTGGATCAGGCTGCGCAAAGCAATGCTGCATCCGCTGAAGAAATTGCCGCATCCAGTGCCGAAATCGACACGATGGCGGCGACCTCCCAGAAGCTGACGTCCCAATTGAATGACGTGATCCACGGTAAGGGCGGAGTGACTGCAGTAGCGCCAGTGGCTGCAGCAGGCACCATGAAAAAAACTCCGGTTGTGAAAGCTTCCCACTCTCCAACGGCTCCGCCAAAGAAGGTTGCGAAACAGTCCGCCGCCAGTGACGTGATTCCCTTTGATGACGACCGCCAGGTGGGTACCATCGAGGGTTTTTAAGGCCCCCAAACAGCCGCTGTTGAACTTCTTTACGACGTGACTTTTAAGGGCCCCATTCAGGGGCCTTTTCCATTCAAAGCCCCCAGTTTCCAGTTCAGTGTCTCAAAATGTGGCAAAGTCTTTGCTGTATGAAATTCGTCTTTTCATAAAAAGAACGGAGTGATTATGAAGAACGTTATGAAGTACGGAGTCGTTGCCGCGGCTCTGGTGGTCAGTCAATCCGCCTCGGCCTCTTTCTGGGGTAAGGTGAAAAACGCGTTTAATGACTGTAAGTATGAAGACCAGGAATACAGCCAGGTATATTCATATGAAAAAGCGATTACGCCGCGTCTGCCGGAATACCTGCGTCAGCAGCAGGCCTTCAGTGAGCAGGATTTCTATTCCAAGCCCTGGCTGCGCGATTTCCGTTATGTGATCGTGATCAACAAGGCTGAACAGGGTCGTACCGCTCAGACAATGCGCGTGTATGAGTATGGCCGTGTTGTGATCAATTCCAAAGTTTCCACAGGCCGTGAAGGTCTGGAGCTGAAACGTAAAAACAAAGAGTGCACGGGCGCTCCGGCGAAATCTTACTGGTCTCAGACGCCGACAGGCTATTACACACCGAAGTTCCTGTCCAAAGATCACCATTCCAGCTCATGGGATTCATCCATGCCGTTTGCGATCTTCTATGACGTGGACAACGGTTTGGCTTTGCACGAAGTTTACAAGAAATACACGGACTATCTTGGAGGCCGCGCTTCCGGTGGTTGCACCCGTCAGGATGCAAAAACCGCTGAAGAGTTGTTTAACCGTGTGAAGGAAACTGAGCGCGCCACCATCCCTGAAATCAATCCGGACGGAACTCCGGTGTTGAATGAGGATGGCAGCGTGAAGTACATCAACTCTCAGTACTGGACAAGCCAGAAGACCGGCGAAACTGTGAAGTTCAACACTTTCAGTGCGCTGATCATCGTGCAGGACGTAAGAGACTAATTCTTATTTCCGTTAACCATCAGAATAAACGCATATTCCGTGGCCGTTTCTTTCAACTGATCGAAGCGGCCGGAAGCGCCTCCATGACCTGACTCCATGTCGGTCTTCAGCAGAATCATCGAAGTCCCCTTGTTGTGTTCACGAAGCTTCGGCACCCATTTCGCCGGCTCCCAGTATTGAACCTGAGAATCGTGGAAACCTGTCGTCACCAAAACATTCGGATATGCCTGGTCTTTGACGTTGTCGTAAGGAGAGTACTTGCGAATATAATCGTAGTCTTCTTTCACGTTCGGATTGCCCCACTGGTCGTATTCACTGGTGGTCAGTGGAATGCTATCGTCCAGCATCGTTGAAATCACATCCACGAATGGCACCTGGGCAACCATGCCCTTGTAAAGATCCGGGCGCAGATTCATCACCGCACCCATCAAAAGACCCCCGGCACTTCCGCCCATGGCAAAAGTGTGCTCGGGCGAAGAATAACCGTCTTTGATCAAGGCTTCCGTCACGTCGATAAAGTCATTGAAGGTATTCATCTTGGAGTGGGTACGGCCCTGGTCATACCAGTGACGACCCATTTCCGAGCCTCCGCGGATGTGGGCTTTTGCATAGACAAAACCACGATCCACCAGGCTGAACAGGCTGCTGCTGAACCAAGGGTCCATATTCGCGCCATAAGATCCATAGCCGTAAACCAGCATCGAGGACTTGCCGTCCTTCTTGAAGTCTTTTTTCATGATCAGGGACACTGGAACTTTAGTGCCGTCACGAACAGTCAGGAACACACGCTCGGTTTTGTAAAGATCGGCGTTGTAGTTCGGGATCTCTTTCACTTTTTTCAAAACCTGTTCTTTGGTTTTGACGTTGAGGTCATAAACAGAATCCGGCAGGCGCATGGATTCATAATTATAGCGCAGCCATTCAGTGTCGTATTCACGATTGTCACCGACAGACGCCAGATAGCTTGGATCCGCGAATTTCAATTCATAAGGATTCTGGGCGTTGCGATCCGCAATGCGCACCTGAGTCAGGCCGTTGTGGCGTTCATCCAGAGCGATAAAGTTCTTAAACACCGTCACACTTTCCAGATAAGTGTCTTCACGGTGCGGGATCAAAGGTTTCCAGTGCTTTTCTTCCGTGTGATCCAGATCCGCCACCATCAGTTTATAGTTGCGGGCGTTTTTGTTGGAAACGATATAGAACTTGTCACCGCCATCAGTGACCGAGTATTCGTGCGCACGTTCGCGCGGATTGAACACCTTGAAAGTCCCTTGTGGGGTGTCCGCAGACATAAAGCGTGTTTCAGTCGTCAGGGTGCTGTAAGAACCGATGAAGATGAACTTTTCTGACAAGGACTTGTAAACGTAAACGCTGAAGGTGTCGTCTTTCTCGTGGTAAACCAGATCTTTTTTGTGTGTTTTGATGTTGTAGCGATAAATCTTTTCGGAACGCAGGGTTTCGGGATGCTGTTCAGTATAGAAGATCGTTTCGTTGTCATTGGCCCAGCTCAGATTGCCAGTGACATTTTCAATTTTGTCTTCAAGAACTTTTCCGGTGGTCAGATCTTTGAAATGAATCGTATAGAAGCGACGACCCACGGTATCCACGGCATAAGCCATCATTTTGTGGTTTGGACTCATGCGCGGACCGGTTGAACTGAAGTAGCTGTGCCCTTTTGCCAGCTCCGGAACATTGATCAGAATTTCTTCCGGGCCTGTCGGACTGCCTTTGTGGCGGGTGTGCAAGGGATACTGCTGACCCACTTCATAGCGGGCGGAGTACCAATAGTCGCCGTCTTTGGCCGGGACGAATGATTCGTCCTCTTTCACGCGGGACTTCAGCTCCTGGAAGATTTTTTCCTCAAGCTCTTTAGCCGGTTTCATCATCTCGGCCGTGTAGGCGTTTTCTTTTTTCAGATAGTCGACGACTTTTGGATTCTCGCGCTCACGCAGCCAGAAATAGTCGTCCATACGGATGTCACCGTGTTTGGACAGCTCAGTTTTGATCTTTTCAGGTTTCGGATAATCTAGATAATTTTTGTGCATGCAGGAAACTCCCAGAAGTGCGATAGCCAATACACTTTTTTTCATTCGAAAAGGCTATCACCATCTTCCGGGAGTTGGGAAGCACAAGACCTTACGGTCTGGCCTCACGCTCCGAGGATGGGCGGGATTTTCTGTCTGCGTCAGTGCGCTGGGCACGTGTGTAAGCATCCAGGAATGTTGTTCTGGCGAATTCCTCCAAAGACGTCGCGGTTGTGTTCTTTTTATCGCGACTGATGGTGCCGGCGATCGAGCCGTTGTTAAAGGAGCGGCTCATTTCCAGCATGGCATCTGACCAGTCCTCAGTCAGGCCGGCTCCGATCAGGTAGTTTCTCATTTCCTGTTCTGGGACTTCGACGTATTCCAGGTCGGGTTTTTTGATGGCCTGGCCAATAATGCGCAGGGCTTCGTCGAAGGTCACATCGCGCTCTCCTAAAAGATACTCGACATTGTGGGATTTGAACTCTGGATGCATCAGCAGGAACGCAGCTCGGGCGGCAATATCTCGGGTGGCGATCATTGGAATCGGCACTTCGCCGGACATCGTGCCGAAGAAGCGGTTCATTGAAAGGATGCTGGGAATTCCGCTGAGCAGGTTTTCCATAAAGTAGGTCGGACGCAGGTGCACGATGTCCGCGCGCGTGATGGAGTTCAGTCTTTCTTCCTGGTCGTGCAGTCCCAGGATCGGGCCCGTGCCGCTTTCAAGGTCCGCACCGACGCTGGAAAGATTCACGACTTTTTTAACTCCGGCTTCTTCGATGGCTTCGGCGATCACCTCACCGAATTTGTTCTGGTAAAAGCGCACTTCTTTGGCGCTCATGTCCGGTGGAATCATCGTAAACACGGCAGAACAGCCGCGCATACAGTCCATCAGAAAGCTGACGTCATTGGCGTCCCCTTGTGCCAGCTCGGCGCCACGGAAGGCGTCTTTGTTCGGGAACTTGCGGGCCACGCAGCGCACTTGTTGGCTGTTGGCAAGAAGGTGAGTGGTGATTTTTGAACCGATGTGACCTGTAGCTCCCATAACAAGAATCATAGTCCGTTCTCCTTAAAATATGAGTGTAGGCTTCAATGGTAGGGGATCGGCTTCGGAGGGGGGAACTTACAAATAAGAAAGGCTGCTTTGTGGGCAGCCTTTCTTTGGTTTTGTTCTACTCCGACAGGGTCGGAGTGTGGACCAGCTAGTTTTGTTTGGCTTCTGCCAAGAGTTGCTCGGCGTGGGCCAGGGATGTTTTGGAGATCTTTTCACCGCTGATAAGGCGGGCGATTTCCTGAACTCGGTCTTTTTGTTTGAGTTCTGACACAACCATAGAAACAGAATCCTTTTGCGGGGACTTCTGGATAAAGAAGTGAATATCCCCGAAGGCCGCCACCTGAGGAAGGTGAGTCACGCAGACAACCTGTTGTCCTTTGGCAATCGTGCGCAGCTTGCGTCCGACTTTTTCTGCCGTTTCGCCAGACACGCCGGTATCCACTTCATCAAACAGATAAGTGCGCGGCTGATTGCTGGAACCCACCACACGCTTCAAAGACAGAAGAATACGGCTCAGCTCGCCACCTGAAGCAAACTTCGCCAAAGGGCGTTTGGCGTCTTTGCTGGAGGTTTGGCTCAGGAACTCGACATCACTCAAGCCCGTGGACGCCAGTTCCTGCAGCTTTTCGGTCATCACGTGGAAGGTCACACCTTTCATGTTCAGATCCAGCAGTTCTGCGTTCACGCTGTCGGCCAGAAGCTCGGCTCCTTTTTGACGGCGTTTGTGCAGATCCGCACCCAGGGTTTCAAGCTCTTTCAAAATAACAGCAGCTTCTTTTTTCAAAGATTCGACGCGGCTTTCAGAGTTTTGCAGATTGGAGATTTCAATTTCCATCTCCATCAAAGCCTTCAGGATGTCATCGACGGTCGCGCCGTATTTTTTCTGCAGCTTGCGCAGATCGCTCAGGCGGCTTTCGGCTTCTTCCAGACGTTGGGGGTCGGCATCGATCTTGTTTGCGTACTGGCGCAGATCATAGATGCTTTCATCAATCAAAGTCTTGGCCTGTTCCAGGTTTTCCAGTTTCGCCGCGATTTGCGGGTCGACGTTGGAAATCTCCAGGCCTTTTTTCAGGATCGCATTCAGGCGGCTGATCGCGGAATCATCGTCTGTGTACAGAGCCGATTCCGCCTGATCCACAAACGCACCAATGCGGTTTGAGTTCTTCAGTTTTTTGACTTCGACTTCCAGTTCGTGGTCTTCGCCCGGGGAAAGATCCAGATTGGCGATTTCATCACGCTGATAAGTCAAAAAATCCAGGCGCTGGGCTTTTTGTTTGGCATCGCTTTCAAGTTTTTTGATTTCAGCAAAGATCGCGTGATAGCGGTTGAATTTTTCCGTGAACAGCAAACGTTTGTCCCAGGTGCCCGCGTACTGATCCAAAAGATCCAGATGATAGTGTTTGGACATCAGGTTGCGGTTTTCATGCTGACCGGTCATTTCAATCAGAGGAGCTGAATGACCCGCCAGTTCCACCATCGGCGCCACGATATCGCGCAGGCTGTTCAGGGTGCTCAGGCTGCCGTTCAGGTACACTTTGGATTTGTCGCCAGAGCTTAGCACACGGCGAACGATCAGAGTGTGCTCATCCGCTTCAATGCCCATATCGTGCAGCATTTTCTGAATGTCGGGGCGGGAGGAAATATCAAATGAACCCTCGATGGTCGCCTGGGTGGCGCCTGTGCGAATGGTGTCGCTGGAACCTTTGCCACCCATCAACAGGGACAGACTTTTCAGAAGAACGGATTTACCGGCCCCGGTTTCACCGCTCATGATGTTCAGTCCCTCTTTGAAAGAGACATGAAGGTTTTCGATAATCGCAAAATTGGACACTTTCAACTCAAGTAACATAATCTTTCCTTAAGCTCAGTTTCGATCGCCGAATTTCAGTTTCTCGCGCAGTAAATGGAAATAGTTGTGATTGGCTTCACGAACCATCCAGTGGTCATAACAGGAACGGCTGATGATGACTTCGTCATCGGCCGTCAGTTCCGTCATCTTCTGTCCGTCCACGATGAAGTGGGCCTTCTGGGTTTTACCCTCCAGACGGAAAGAAAGCTCCCGGTCATCCGGGAACAACAACGGACGGGAAGTCAGGCTGTGCGGCGCCACCGGAGTCACTACAAACACCGGGGATTCCGGATGGCAGATAGGGCCACCGGCTGCCAGATTGTACGCCGTGGAACCCGAAGGGCTGGCCACGATGAAACCATCGGCCTTCACCTGACTTACCAGGAACTTTTCAGAATAAATCGCCGTGTTGATCAATTGGGACATCGAGCCCCTTTCAATCACCATGTCGTTCAGCGCATGGTACTCGGCACGAACCTTTCCCTTGCGCAGAATTTTGGAATAGATCATGGAGCGCGGACGCTGAACCATTTTCCCTTCCAGAGTTTTTTCGATGATATCAAAGCAGGAATCCGCACTGTGAGCCGTCAGGAACCCCAAAGAGCCCATGTTAAAGCCCAGAATAGGAACACTGCGACCTTCCAGCAAACGAACGGCACGCAAGTAGGTTCCGTCACCGCCAAGAACGATCACAAGTTTCAGATCGTCCATGTGCTTTTTGGTTTTCGCCGCCTTCGTGCCCGCAACCACTTTCTGATCAGGGCAGGTGAAGACGTCAAAGCCGCGTTCTTTCAAAAACTCCGCGACCTTTTTAGCCAAAGAGACCGCTTGCGCAGTCTCCAGGCGATAGACCAAACCAATGCTGCCGTTTTCTTTCAAAACCAGCTTGCTCTGTTTGTGTTCTTTGTCCATCGAACTCTTCTTCATTAAATCAGTCCATCACGACGCAAAAGAGCGTTTGGATCCGGCTCACGGCCGCGGAATTTCTTGTACAAATCCATCGGGTGCTCGGTGCCACCACGGCTCAGAACGTTGTCTTTGAACTTCTTGGCCACTTCCTGATTGAACAGGCCTTTTTCCTTGAAGTACTCAAAGGCATCCGCATCCAGAACCTCTGCCCATTTGTAAGAGTAATAACCCGCAGAATAACCGCCAGCAAAGATGTGGCCGAAGCTGCAAGAGGAATTCGCGCCATCCACTTTCGGGAACAGACGGGTTTCGGCCGTTGCCAGCTCTTCAAACGCATCCACGTCCTTGATAGTGCCCGGATCGGTTGAGTGCCATGCCATATCCATCAGACCGAATTGCAACTGACGGCAGGACATGTAACCCGCCTGGAATTTCTGGGAGCGTTTCAATTTCTCGATCAGCTCCGCCGGCATTGGTTCGTTGGTTTCGTAGTGACGGGCAAAGATGTCCAGGCCCTCTTTTTCACCCACCCAGTTTTCCATGATCTGGGAAGGAAGCTCCACGAAGTCCCAATAGACATTGGTACCGCTCAGGGAAGGATATGTACACTCAGACAGCATACCGTGCAAAGCGTGACCGAATTCGTGGAAGAGCGTGCGAACTTCGTCATACGTCAAAAGTGACGGCTTGGTCGGAGTCGGCTGCGTGAAGTTGCACACGATGCTGACGTGCGGGCGTTTCATTTCGCCGTCGATCAGACCCTGTGAACGGAACTGAGTCATCCAAGCGCCGCCTTTTTTGGTCTCGCGCGGGAAGTAATCCGTATAGAACAGACCCATGTATTTGCCAGAAGCATCTTCATAGATCTCGTAAGCTTTCACTTCCGGGTGATAGACCGGGATTTCTTTGTTTTCTTTGAACGTCAGGCCGTAAAGCTTCTTCGCGTGAGCAAACACACCTTCAACCACGTTTTCAAGTTTGAAGTAAGGGCGCAGGTCCTCTTCGTTGAAAGCGTAACGCTCTTCCTTCAGCTTTTCAGAATAATAAGCCACGTCCCAAGGTTTGATCTCTTTCAGGCCATCCAGCTTGTTCGCGAACTCTGTCAGTTCCTGAACGTCTTTCAGGCCCGCGTTCTTGGAAGCCGCCAGAAGTTTGTTCAGGAAGTCCATAACAGTTTTTGGGTTTTTCGCCATACGCTCTGCCAACACGAAATCAGCATGCGTGGTGAATTTCAAAACTTTCGCGCGCTTGTCACGAAGCTCAACAATTTTCAGAACGTTGGCCTGATTGTCGAATTCACCTTTGAAGGCTTTGGAAGAAAACGCTCTCCACATTTTCTCGCGAAGCGCGCGGTTTTTTGCATAAGTCATGAACGGAAGGTAAGAAGGGATCTGCAGATTGAACATCCACTTGCCGTCGTGACCTTTGGCTTTCGCCAAAGCCGCCGCACCTTCAAGTGTGCCTTCAGGCAAACCATCAACATCTTCTTTTTTATCCAAAAGCATTTCGAAAGAATTGGTCGCTTTCAAAACGTTCTCAGAGAATTTCGGACCAAGAACAGAAAGCTCCTGATCGATCTGACGAAGGGTCTCTTTGTCAGCCGCATTCAACAAAGCCCCATTGCGAGTGAACGACAAGTAAGTCTTTTCCAACAAACGAGTCTGTTCCAGATTCAGGTTCAAAGATTCACGCTTGTCATAAACAGCTTTCACACGCGCAAAGATCTCAGAATCCAAAGAGATGTCAGAGCTTAAAGCCGTCAGCATCGGATAAATATCTTTAGCCAAAGCCTGAAGCGCTTCATCCGCATGAGCCACTTCCAGGTTACTGTAGATCGTGGAAATCTGATCAGCATGAACGCTGGCCGCTTCCAAAGCCACAATGGTATTTTCAAAATCCGGAGCCGCCGGATTGGCTTTGATTTTAGCCACATTTTCTTTAGCCATCTTGATGGCTTCTTCAACCGCCGGCACATAGTGCTCAACTTTGATCAAATCAAAAGGCACTGCCTGATCTTTGTTTTTGAAGGGTTGCAAAAGAGGATTAGTCGTATTCATAGGAACCTCCATGGATAGAGTAAAAACACCCTTCTTTTCTTCCATGAAACCCCTGCGAAATAAAGCGAAAAACCCGGATAAAAAAATGACTCAACCCGACGCCACCAGACGGGTCAAACGACAGTACTTTTTAACTCCCAAACCCCGACGAAAAGACCACCCAGCGCCCAAACTGTGAGGACCGTGAATAATGCAGGAGTGACCAGCAAAGGGGGATTTCAAGTTTTTTACCCGAACAAGCCGGGAAAGAGGCATTGGGGAGAGGGGGGAGGCTTTATTGGGGCCTCCGGCCCAGGGATGGTCGCGAAGCGAGCGCCGGCAGAGGGCAGGAGCCCGTGCTCCAAGAAAGCCTTCCCCCTCTCCCCAAGGCCGCCGTCTAAAATTCTCTTCGGGTAAAAATGGAAAGCCCCCTTTGGTGGTTATTCCAAAGGGGGCGTATGATGCGGCATATTAGTCCGTTAAAACGGTCGAGAAGTGCCGCGCCTCTCTAGTTTTTAACACAAACTCCAAGATTCGAACCGGACAGAACTTGACGGCATGTCGCCCCGACACCGCAAGTGTTCCCTTGGCTCAAAACGCAGCTCTGAGTGAGGGTCTGAGAGCAGCTGGAGAAGCTGTTAGAATTCGTTGGAATATTGGAATACTGCGGATGATTGATCGTCATCTGCGGAGCTGACGGAATGGACATGTAGCCGAAGCCCCAGCCGTATCCGTAAGACCAGAAGAAATAGTCATTCCAGTAAGGGGTGATCAGCTGTTGCTGAACGCAGCCCAAACCAAATGTGCCGTTGTAAGTTGGCAGATACCCATTCGGACAACCACAGAACCCTTGCTGAGCAAAGATAGTCGAATAGTTGTAGGCATAGTTGTACAGGCCTGGATAAGGGATGAAACCCGAATAGTTGTAATAAGCGGTGTTATTACAATACGAAGTTCCGTTGATGCAGTTTAGCTGCAACGGTGTGGTCGCAATCTGACCGGGGTTAGTCACGGTGTTGTTTCCACCGTTGTTATCCGGTTGGCAGGCTGCCAACGCAAATACCGTCAGAACCAATGTTATGAGCTTTTTCATAAAGCACTCCAAGGTTAAAAAATCTTTCAACAATGCCTAGGACTCCAAGTTCTGTGCCTTATGAGTTTTTATTCAGGAGCCTTATATTCGATTTCAGGGCTCGTTTTTACAAAAGCAGGGCCCAAAAGCGTCACCCTGCGCCGCGAAAGGTTCCAGGTTTGAGACGGGGCGAGGGGGGTAAAAATGGGGATTTAGGGTTGGCAGAAGGGGTGTTCCCCTTTAGGCTTAAGGGATGTGTTCGAAAGGAGTCGATCATGATGAAGTACATTGGATGTGTATTGGCCGCTCTATTGGCTTTGCCTGCTCAAGCAGCCATCTCCAAACAACAAAGCAAACCTGCTGCTTCCAAAATTCTTTCTGGTGAAGGTGTCAGTTTCGGTGGTCTTGCCGGAACCGGTTTCACCTTGATGGATGTTCGCCGTACTGCGGATGCGGGAAAAAAAGTCGAGCGTATCGTGATTGATGTCGGTGATATCAACGGCGGCATGCTGCGCGGCTGGCCGGGTTATTACTATGCAGAGCTGAAGAAAAATCCTCAGCGTCTGGTGGTGGACTTTG
This sequence comes from Bdellovibrio bacteriovorus, assembly GCF_048286975.1. Taxonomy (GTDB): domain Bacteria; phylum Bdellovibrionota; class Bdellovibrionia; order Bdellovibrionales; family Bdellovibrionaceae; genus Bdellovibrio; species Bdellovibrio bacteriovorus_H. The sequence continues at coordinate 1,521,367 of NZ_JBLVRT010000001.1, forward strand.
CTCAGATGCCGAATGCCAATATCGATCAAAAACGTCTGACCGAAAGACTGAAAGGTTCTTTGGCCGTGGTGAAAACCAACATGAGCCTGGATCCTGTCGACAGTTCTTTGAATCTGACTCTGGATCTGAAAAAGAACACCAAAGTTCGTGTCTATCAGGTCGCGGGTAAAAAAAGCACCAGCAAGGTCGTCATTGACCTGATCACGGAGTAGTCGTGATCGTGCGGGGACTTCTTTTCGCGGCACTGCTGATTTCTGCAACTTCGGCGCAGGCCCGTGTTTTCAATATCAACAACGAAACTTTCGCCGCCTACTTTGACGTGTCGGCGGGGCCTTCCGCGATTGGTACGGGAGCCTTCGACGGTGAAGCCACCGGTTTAAGTTACAGCGGTGGTTCCGGTTACAATTACAGCGGCGAGTTCGGTTTCCTGTATACGCGCCAGTACATGAGTTTGCGTTTCGGTCTTGAGATCATCAGGCCCAGCGCGATTGAAGGCTCTTCGGCGACCAACGCTTCTGAAACAGAACTGTATACCGCCGACAGTCAGATTCTGGGCTATGCCCCGAAGCTTGGCGTTGAATTCAATTTGCAAAGCAACGCCAGATCCCGCTCCTTTGTGGCTTTGGGTGTGGGCGCTGCCAGTGTGACCATGAAGAACAGCTACACCCTGACGACCGACGGGCAGACAGCTTTCCCGGGTGTTTCCAACCATGATGTTGAAGCCAAAGGCTCCGGCACTTTGCTGAATGCCTCTTTGGGTTATGAAGGTCTTTTGACCGACACCACCACCATTGTTGTGGAAATGGGCTATCGGCAGTTGAATATCGAAAATCTGGAATACACGAAATCTGTCACCACTTTTAAGGGTCCGGTGAGCAGCGGTGACAAAGTCACCACGGCTGCGGGCGAGCAGCGTGACTTGAATCTGTCCGGCGCCTTTATCGCCATCGGCTTCCGCTTCTATCTTTAACTTCAAGGAGTCAGCAACATGAGTGCTCTGTATCGTCTTAAGGGCCTGGAATATTCATACCTTTGGAACGGCAAACAAGTGCCAGTTCTAAAAGGCATTGATCTGGAACTGGAAAAAGGCTGTTTCACCTGCATCGTGGGTCCGAGCGGAACGGGTAAAACCACTTTGCTGAATCTTTTGGGTTTGATTGATACTCCCAGCAATGGACACCTTGAGTTCGCGGGTGAAGACGTCACTCATCTTCCTGAATCTGAAAAAGAAAACGTGCGCCTGCACAAGGTTGGATTCATCTTCCAGTCTTTCTATTTGATCCCGACGTTGACGGTGCTTGAAAATACGTCTTATTTCCTGCCTTCTTTGGGTTACAACCACGCCAACGCCCACAAGGTGGCGATGGAAACCTTGGATCTGTTGGGTCTTGCCGATCACGCCAAGAAAAAACCGCTGGAACTTTCCGGTGGTCAACGTCAGCGTGTGGCTATTGCGCGAGCGATTGCCAAAAAGCCTGCGGTGGTACTGGCTGATGAACCGACGGCGAATCTGGATTCGGTGACCGCAGAAAAAACCATCAACGTCTTCAAAGAACTGCAGAAGTCTGAAAACACCAGTTTCATTTTCTCGACTCACGATTCGCACCTGGTGAGTTTCGCCAAATCCGTTTATCGCATGAAAGACGGCATGATCGACAACACGAAAAACCAGGAGGCTAAATAATGTTGGAACTGTTGAAAATCTCCTGGCGCAATCTGTTCAGAAATCCTCGCCGCACGTGGGCCAGTCTTTGTACGGTGGCTTTGGGCGCTGCAGGTTTGTTGATCTATCAGGGCTTTAACACCGGGGTTATGAATCAGTACCGTGAAAACGTGATTCATGGATACTATGGTTACGGTCAGGTGTTCCCGCAGAATTACTTCGGTAAAGTTCACGAAACCCCGTGGAAATTGTGGTTTGAAAACGCCGATGAAATCGAAAAGCAGATTCGCAGTTCTGCTTCTGTCACCGAAGTCTTCCCGCGTGTGTCCTTCTATTCTTTCATCGTCAAAGGTGGCATCACCCTGGGCGGTAAAGGTGAGGGCGTGATTCCAGAGCGTGAAAACAAGTTCTTCACTGAAATGAACTTTATCGAAGGCCATGACCTGCAAGGTCAGGATCAGATCATCCTTGGAAAAGGCCTGGCAGAAAGCATCGACGCAAAAACGGGTGATGTGGTGACTTTGCTGACCCAGACGGTGAATGGTCAGCTGAACGGGGCGGACCTGACGGTGGCGGGGATCTTCTTCACGGGTAAAAAAGTCATCGATGATTCCTTCTATCGTGTGGATTTGAAGCAGGCGCAGGCGCTGCTTGATACCACTCGTGTCGAGATGTTCTCGCTGGCGACAAAAGGGGTTGAGGCGTGGAAGGCTGTGGATGCGGATTTGCGCAAAGCCAATCCGTCTTTGGAAGCTGTGCCGTTTGAGATTCTGGATAAAAATTACTATCAGAACTCGGTGGACTTCCTGAATGCGCAGTTCTCGTTCATCCGTTCGATCATTCTGGTGATTGTGGCGATGGGGATTTTCAATGTGATTTCCACAGGCTTGCTGGAAAGAGCGGGGGAGATGGGAGCGTTGCGTGCGAACGGAGAAAAACGCAGTCGCTTGTTCAAGATCCTGATGATCGAAAACAGCTTGCTCGGCATTTTGGGCGGCTTCCTGGGGATTTGTATTGCGATTTTGGTGGATGCGACCTTGCTTCGTCAGGGGATTCCGATGCCACCGGCCCCAGGGATCACTCGTCAGTTCTTTGTGTTCCTGGATATTCAGCCCAGCCACTATCTGCAGGCTTTGCTCTTGCCGATGATCGCGACGGTTCTGGCAAGCTTGTGGCCGGTCCAAAAGCTGTTGAAGAAATCAATTCCGGAACTTCTGCGTTCCACATAAAACGAAAAAAGCGGCTTTTTAAGCCGCTTTTTTTATTCTGCCTGCACGACTCCAGATGAGCTGAATTTCTGCACCCGGCTGTTGCCGGCCTCTGAAACATAGAAGTTGCTGCCAGCGTCGACCATGATGTCGACTGGCATTGCAAACTCGCCCGCGGCAGCACCGGCCTGACCATAGGTGGTCATGTGCGCGCCGTCAGCAGAGAAGCGAACGATTTTATTTCCAGCGGCATCCGCTGCTAAAATACTGCCGTCTTTGTCTACGGCAATGCCGAAGATGGTGGTGATATTACCTGCGGCACCCGGCAAGATTGTCCAAGCTACACTGTTATCCGGGTTGATTTTCACCAATGCGCGGAATGGGGCGCCTGGACCCGTATTTTGTGCATCTGAAACAATCACACCACCATCACTCGTTGCCGCAACACTGATGGGTGAAATGATCTGTCCTGCTCCAATGGTTCCAATTTCCACTCCCGCTGTGGTGAGCTTTCGAATTACACCATTGGTGGCATCTGTCTGATAGATAACATCGGCTTCCAGCGTTTTGTCGTAAACGATATCCAGGAAGTACGTTGTGCCTGTTGGAGTGATCTCGCCAGCCGATGTTCCGTCCGGATTGTACTTCATGATCTTACCGGTAAGCAGGTTTGAACCATATATGATCCCCTGACTGTCGATGTCGATATCGTACATCATAGTGCCTGCCGCAAAGGACAGGTCACTGAACCCAGTAGTGTCAAAGCGCTTGATGCCACCCATATCGCTGACATAAGTGTTACCCAGGGTGTCTCGGGCCAGTCCAAGTGCATTTGACAAGGTGGGATCATATTTGCGGGCCAAAGCTCCGGTGGTTTTGTTGTAAACTCGGGTTGTAGAACTGTTCATGACATAGACTTCATTTCCAGCTTCGGCAAAGACAACGGGGCTGCTCGTGAACTGTGTGGCTCCGGCGCTTCCATCAGTGATAAAGAGCAAGGCTCCGGTCGGATCAAATGAAAGAAGATAGCCGTTGCTGTCGCTTTGACTGATCAGGAAGTTGCCATTGGATAAAAGTGTCAGGTCAGCGACGTTGCTGGATGCAACCGTTGCTGGTGCGACCGGCAGGATTTGTGTCGGCCAGGTGACCTTGCTGTCGAAGCTTCCGTTGGGCAGAAATTTTTGCAGTCGATCTGACCAGGTATCCACGACATAAACGTTCCCAGAGGAATCAAGAGTGAATTTGGTGTTACCCCAAAATTCGCCATCAGCGCTGCCGGATGTGCCGGCTCCGTAAGCCGCCATTTGGGCGCCGGTGCTTTTGTTGTATTTGCGAATCTGGTAGAAATAGCTCAAAGCCAGATAAACGTTGTCAGAAGAATCAAATGCAATGTCTTGGGCAGAAGGGAAGGTGCCGCCTTCTTGAACAAAGTCTTTAAAGACACCCTGAGAAACTCCATCAAGATTGTATTTTTGAATGTATTCGCGAACTGCGGTGCCCCCGCTTCTTTCTACAAGACCAACATAGATCAAGCCTGTAGAGTCCACTCCCAAAGAGGTTATTTCACCATCCGGCCACTTCGAGGCGACAGGAAGAGAAATGCTTTTCAGTGTTTTTCCCTCTGCAGTGAAAACATAAATTTTGTGGTCAAACAGAGAGGCACCAACAAACTTGTTTCCGGGTGCGGCACTCAAAAATGATTTGTGCTGAAGATTGAAGGCCGGTTGTCCCAGAGGAAAGGTTCCTTTAATAACCGAGACCGCAGGCGCTGGATCATCGTCTCCGATGGATGGGGAAATAAGCTGGCCGAAGCGATCCAGACTCATCGTGCATGCCGACGTGGTTAAGGCCAGAATGAGAAGTGCGAGCGAAGTTGAGGTTTTCTTGAACATAGTGCGTACCTTCTACGTGCCGTTTACGAGGTTTTTACGTCGTGTTTCATAATACTTTTCGGGATTTGTTAAAGAGCGCTCAAGATAATCAGAGTACTTTTGGTGCTTTTAGTGCTCCACGAGATACAAGGAGTCCTCATAAGATGACGTTTCGGTAATGGTAGCCAGCAGATCTGAGTGCGTGTTGTCTCAAAGTGAACACTTTTTGGTCAGCGGTGCCAAAATGACGTTTTGGGGCAGATTAATTCCTGTGAGATCCAATTGAATGCTTCTCAGGTTGATACAACTTGGGTATGAGGTTTGCTATATAGTCCTCTCGGAGAACCCATAATATGAGAGTGTCCGTCCTTGTTAATTCCAAAGCAGGCTCTGTGAATGCAGAGTTGATCGAGGCGAAAGTGCGTGAAGCGCTCTTCCGTTGCGATCTGCGTTTCTGTCGTCCTTCGACGATGACAGAGATGTTTGACTTTGTTCAGGAAGAACAAGCGAAGAAAACGGACTACTTTATTATCTGCGGTGGCGACGGCACTATCAATGTGGCGATTCAGGCCATCATGAAATATCAAAACGGTGCGCAGATTCCTCCGATTGCCATCGTTCGATCCGGCACAGCGAACGATCTGGCCCATGAAATCGGTGTATCCACCAGAATTGATACCGCGGTTCGCAACATCTTTGAAGGTGTTGTGAAAAACATCGACGTGATCGAAGTCAGCTCGGGTGAACAAGTCGCTTACATGCTGACTAACGGAGGCTTGGGGCTTCCGGCCAAAGCGGCCGAACTGGCCAATAAATTCCGTTCTCATCTGCAGACGCTGGCTAACTGTCCCAAGTCTGCCAAAGCCTATCGTTTCCTTGCACAAAAAAGCTATCACGCGGTCAAAAAAATGGGGCCGAGTGTTTATTCCATGATGACCGCCGAAGCGATTCGCACCTGGAATCCTGAAGGCTGGGGTCTGGAAATCGAAATTCCCGGAAAAGTGAATGTCGAAACATCGTCTCCGATCGTTCTGATCAACAATCAGCAAAAGATCGGATCCAGCTTTGTCCCGGCGCCGTTTACCTCCAATACAGACGGCACGGTGAACCTGCTGCTTTCTGAAACCAACAGTATTCCTGGGCACACTTTGGCGGCTTACCATCTTCGTCGCGGTTCCGTCGAGAAATCTCCGGTCTTTAAGTCTTTTGAACTCAAAGAGTTCAGACTAAAGAGCCAGAATCCCGAGCGTGCTTTGACTTTCTTTGGGGATGGCGAGATCCTTCTCAGAGATGTTCAGGAAATCACAGTTCGTTGCCTGCATCACGGACTGCCAGTCATGGTCCGACAATAGTTCTATTCGGAGGTCATCGTGACCAAACCACGCATTCTCGTTACCGGAGGCACAGGCTTCCTGGGTAAACGGGTCATTCCTTTGCTTCGCGAAAAATTCGAAGTGGACGTGTTGTCCCGTTCAGGCAAGACCGAAGTCCAGGGGGACCTTTGTCAGTGGAATGCAGGCCTGGATCTGGATGCTTTACGCAAAAAGAAATACGCCCTGTTTCTGCACATGGCTGGACTGTATGAGCTGACCGCATCCAAAGTGGATTGCTATCAACACAATATCTCGGCCATGGGCACGGCTCTGAAAGTCGCCGAAGCTCTTGAAATTCCCTTTTTCGTAAACACCAGCACCGTGGCAGCGGGAATCAATTCCCCTTTGACTGTGGTGAAACCCAACGATTTGAACTTCCAAAAGACTTTTCCGGATGCTTATTCGGAATCCAAAGCCCATGGCGAACAAGTCCTGCAAAACTGGCCGATGGTTCACACCACGGGTCGCATCAATCTGCGCCTGGGGGTTTTGGTCGGGGATACCAAGACCGGCAGCATTGAGCGCATTGACGGTCCCTATCATGCGGCGGAAGCGTTTAATAAAATTCGTTCGGTGGTTGAATCCATTCCGACGTCATTGCCTCTTCCGGGGAATGACAAAACCCGTTTGCCGCTGGTTCCGGTCGACAAGTGTGCTGAAGCCATTGTGAAATTCTGTGAGTGGGCGGTGCAGACCAAACCTCAGGGGTATCACAGCTTCCATGTGACCCCGAATCAGGGGTTGGCGGTTCGTGATCTTTATCTTTCGGCCTTGAAGTCCCAGGCAATTCCTCACAAAGGAGTGATCCTGGTCGATAAGATTTCCGAAGCCCTGGTGCTGAAGCTTTCCAGTTTCATCGCACGTTTCCCGGAAGAAGAACTGCATTATCTTATGAACTTCCCGATTTATGACACCACCAGCACCCGGGAAATCCTGGGTGAAACATGGTGTCCTGAATTCTTCCAATACGAACAAAAATTCTGGAGCGGATATGAAGCGTACGTATCGAATCGCTGAGATCAGTTTCGGACGCCCGCACTGGGATGCCGCTTATGAATTTGACTTTGCCGGGGATCACTATGAAGTTCAGCGCTTCAGTGCCAACTTCTCGGTTGATGCGGTTGTCAGACTGATCGAAACCCTGCGCAATCAGGTGGATGCCTTCGCCTTGACCAGCTTGCCACCAGTGATCAAGCTGGATCAGAAAAGCTACGTTCACCGGCAATACCTGGAAATCATGGCAACGCCTTCTCCGGTGCCTCTATGTGACGGGACGGGTTTGCGTGAAATCGCCAATATCAATTCTTTGGTGAAACATATCGAATCCGGCATCATTCAGCCGGAACGCGGGACGTTCTTCCCAACAGCTGTTCTTTGCACCGAGCTTGAAGAATACATCCGTCACCGTTACCGCAAATCAGTCTATATCGGCGATGCGTACTCGCTATTGGGTCTGCCATGGATGATTCAGCCCTTCCCGGGTTTGATGACTCTTTCCAAGCTGGCTTTGAATGTGGCGAACATCAAAGACATGAAGCGAAACACGCCGCTGGCGCAAACCAAGATGCAAAAGATCAGCCGGTCTTCTTTGGCCGCGCAGGTTGAAAATGTGCAGTACGTGTTCTGTGATCTGCCGATGTTGCTTTTGTTCGATCAGGCGACGGATTTTGTGCGCGGCAAGGATCTGGTGATCTGGTCGGCGCACCCGGCGATGGAGGAAGAAGCCAAAAAGTATTCCCCACGCAGTATCATCAATCTGTTTCCGGAAAACTACCGGGTGCATCCGTACATGAACTATTCCGTTCTGGATGCCATGCTGCGCTTGTCGCACAAACGCACGGCGGCTTTGTCCATCGAAGAATGGGAACAGCTCATCACCGAGGACGTCGAGATCCGTCAGGTGGCGCGCAAGTACGTGATGACCAGAAACTCATCCACGCAGACAAAGATCTCTCAAGGTTTCAATGCGGTTCGAAATAAGGTCTTCAGCCAGCCGGAGCCGGATTTTGCCTTCGTGATTCATGCGCTTTCTCATAATGACTTTATGCATGTGCCGGGACTGGGCGTGCTGAAGCACATGCCAAAAACCTGGAATGATCCGTTTGACCGTATGGCTGCGAAAGCGCCGCCGTTCGTCTATGGTCATATCAAGCACATCATCAGTGAAAGCAACGGCAAGGAAATCAACGGGATTATCTATGCCTTGCCAGCGACCCCGAAGGTGCTGAAGAATTCGGACCCGGAAGTGATCTATCGCAAGATTGAAAGCATCTGTTACGATGCCGCCAATCGCGGGGCGAAAATGATCGGCCTTGGCGCTTACACGAAAATTGTGGGCGATCAGGGAATCACCATCAATCAAAACAGCCCGATTCCCGTCACCACCGGGAACAGCCTCAGTGCCTCGGCCACCTTGTGGGCCCTGGCCGATGTGGTGCAGAAAATGCGCCTGTTGAAACAGGATCCGAACACGGGCTATGTCGATGGCATGGCGATGGTGATCGGGGCGACCGGTTCCATCGGTAAAGTTTCGGCGAAGTTGCTGTCGATGATCTTTAAACGCCTTTGTCTGGTGGCTCCACGACTCAACCGTCTGGAAGAGCTGCGCCAGGAAATCCAGCAGATGTCACCAAACTGTGAAGTTATCATCACCACCGATGCCAATGACCTGGCGGCGGATGCGGATGTCCTGGTGACAGCGACTTCGGCGTTTGATCACAAGATTGTCGATGTCATGCGCTTGAAGCCAGGCGCGGTGGTGTGTGATTGTTCTCGTCCTCTGGATTTCGACATTGAAGATGCGAAACAGCGTCCGGATGTTTTGATTATTGAATCCGGTGAAGTGGTCTTGCCGGGTCCAGTGGAAATGAATTTTGATATGGGTCTTCCGGGGAACACCGTGTATGCGTGTCTGGCGGAAACAGCGCTGCTGACTTTGGAAGGTCAGTATGAACCGTTCACCATGGGCCGCGATATCGAGTGGCACAAAGTAAAACAGATATATCAGATGGCGAAACGCCACGGGGTCAAACTGGCGGCGATCCAGGGGCATACCGGAATCATCACTGACAAGGAAATCGAACTGACCCGTGAACTGGCGTTGTCTAAAAGAAAAAAATAAGGAGATGTCATGAAGACACTTTTGGCGATCAGCAGCTTGTTATTCTCTTTGCATGCCCTGGCGGAAAATCCCGCTGAATGGGTGAAAAAAGCGGACAATATCCGCAACCCTGCTGAATCCTATGAAATGAAAATCAAGGTCGAGACCTCTGAAAACACCTCGGTGTTCCAGGTTTATTTGAAAGGTCAGGACAAAACCCTGATCGTCACCAAAGAACCGGCCCGCGACAAGGGCCGCAACATGCTGATGCTGGATCGTGATTTCAATGCCTATGTTCCGAATCTGAAGCGTTCCATGCGCCTTTCTTTGGCGCAAAAGCTTTCCGGTCAGGTGGCGAACGGGGATATTTCCCGCACCCGCTGGTATGGTGACTATGATGTGACCAAAGAAAGCGAAAACGCCAACGAAGTTCAGCTGCTTTTGAAGGGCAATAAAGACAACCTGACTTATGCGTGGGTTCGCCTGTGGCTTAAGAAAGGGAGCTTTGCTCCATTGCGTGCGGAATATCTGGGTTTGAACGGTAAAACGGTCCTGAAGCGCGCAAGCTTTGAAGACTATAAAAGCATCTCGGGTGCAGTTCGCCCAACGACTTTGAAAATCGAAGACACCAACAAACAAATCAGCTACATCCGCATTCTTTCCATGGACAAGAAGGACTTCAGTGACTCCTTCTTCACGGTCCGCAATATGGAGAGCATGAAATAAGTGAGATTTCTGGTTCTTCTGACGCTTCTGATGATGACTCCTTGGGCGAGGGCAGACCTGGTGTTTGCGCCTCGCTATGAGTATATCCGTGGTCAGGAGGACGAACTTGCCAATCGTTTGATTCTGAAAGGCAAACTCAACAGCAACTTGGGGCCCTTCGGCATCTTCATTGAAGGCTTCGGCGACTTTGAAGGCAATGAAGATCAGGCCTATATCCGCCGGTCTCCGTCCAAAGGATACTTGCAGGAAGCCTATCTGGAATTCAAACTGGATTCATTCTATGTGCGTGTGGGTCGTCAGGCCATCCGTTGGAGTGAAATGTGGTCCCTGCCTTCTCTCGATGTATGGTCGGGCCGTCGCTGGGCAAGATTGTTCTTTGATCCGTTCCAGGATCAGCTGACTCATCCGACCGGGGCGTCTTTTTCTTATGCCCGTGAAACGTGGTCTTTGGATCTGGTCGGAATCGGGGATGTGGCAGAGTCCACCTACCCCATCCCGGCACCAGAGCCTGTGGAAGAAAAAAACACCAGTTTTGGTGGCCGTTTGAAGATGGACGTCAAAGGTTTTGGTCTGTCGCTGGTGTCAGCGCAGATTCTGAATCGCAATCACTATGGTTTCACCGCCAACTATGCCTTTGAAACCGCAGTTCCCAAATTTGAGTACGGCTATGTCGACGACACCACCTTGCCGGACACGATCAAAAGTGATCGCAGCTTTGGTACGGTGGGGATGGATCTGTTCCTGGGGAACTGGGTGGTGCTGCCACAGGTGACGGCATATGAAGTCAACACACTGACGGGGACCCAAACTCAAGTGTCTTATTACGTCAGTGCGCAGTGGAATCCAAACCGTCATGACGTGTTTTTCCAGCTTTATCAGAACGACACCACCAAGGATCTTTTTATGAACGCCAGTTATGGTTATAACTGGACGGACTATTTTACCTCCACCATCTTTGCCCAGAGCTATCAGGGGAAAGACGGCGGGCTTTACGATATGTATGAAGAAATCACCGGCGGTTATGTCGTCGGCTTGCGTTTGGAATTTACCGGCAGTTTGCCTTTTTAACGGGAGTCAGCAATGGCAAAAGAATACTTTTCTGATTTGAACTACACCCTGTCCAACGAAGATACGCGCATTGAATTTGAACTGTTGCCCGAAGGCGCCAACCGCGTATTCAGCATCGCCGGATCCGGGGCTCGCTGTCTGCCGCTGATTGCAAAGAATCCGAAATATCTGGATGTCATCGACATGTCGGTCAGTCAGCTTTACCTGTGCGAGCTGCGCCTGCAGGCCATGAAGAATTTGACCTATGAGGAATACCTGTTCCTTATGGGTTATCGTGGGGCTTTACAAGGCGGCCATGATGAAGGCGACAGTCGTGAAGAGCTGTTCAAGCGTTTGACCTTATCTGCTGCAGCCACCAGTTACTGGCAAGATCGCGTGGAAGGCTGGAAGCCGCGTGGATTTATTCTGTTGGGCCGCTGGGAATCCCATTTCCAGAAGCTGGGGTATCTTTTCCGTGATGTCTTGCAGTGTGATTTCAGCAAGGTCTTTGCCGCACAAACTTTGTCCGAGCAAATCGAGCTTTATGAAAAGCACTGGCCGAAAATCCGCTGGAACAGTTTCATCCGTGTAGCTGCCAGTGAATTTGTATTTAACAAGTATCTGTACAAAGGCCACTTCAGTGGTCGTGCCGATCACAAAACCGAGCAGCGGGCCCCGTGGCAGTTTATCATGGAAGAGTTTGATCGTATCTTCCGCACGCAGTTGGTTCGCAAAAACTATTTCATGCAGATCCTTTTCCTGGGTCGTATTGCCTATGAAGAAGGCCTTCCCTTGGAAGCGCACGAACACATTGTCGCGGCGGTGAAGAAGTCCAAAACCGAAGTGCGCTATTTGCACGGCAACCTTCTGGAAGAACTGCCAAAGCATGCCTATGACTTTATCTCTTTGTCTGACACGATTTCTTACCTTGAACAGCGTGATGCCAATCAGATTTTGCAAAGACTGAACACAGACAGCAAAGCCGGCACCCAGATGGTGATCCGATCCTTCATGCGTGCGCCAACGGCGATTGATCTGAAGGGGTGGGAAGAGCTCGGCGACAAGAATGTCTGGGCTCAAAACAAAGATGGAACTGGCGTGTACCAATTCCATATCTTTAGAAAATCTTAGAATAAAAAAGGGAACCACTAGGTTCCCTCTTTTTTTGGTTTATTTTTCGCTGCAGCTCACATCGGCTACTTTTCCGTATAGTGCCATTTGACCGTTTCCAGAGGCATCCAGCAGCAATTCCACTTTATTAGGGTTGGATTCGCTGACTTGGCCTTTAACTGCCACGATGTGATCGTTGGTGTGCTTGATCACCAGGAAGCGCTCTTTCTGCTCGCTCAGATAGTTCACAGTGATGGTTTCTTCACCGCCATCGCGGTCTAAAGTTAAATAATCCATGATATGGGACTGAGTCGTGCACTCCAGGCCATAAGCGGAAGCGTTCACGGCGGAAAGACTCAAAGCTACAAGGACAAGCGATTTCAGAATTTTCATATAATCTCCATTTTTAAGTCACACGGGGACAGGTGCGAGAGTTATGCCCATTTCAGAGGGAAAACGCAGGCTTTACAACGGGCTTTGCTGTCTAAGTTTTTGACAATGTGACGTTTTACTGAACTCTTTTCAGGCGGTTTTGTGAATTATCACAGAATGTTCAGATCGCCTCGTGTTTGTGGTAGAACGTGGCCTCTGTTTTTAACTTGTGAGGTCTAAATGAAATTCAAGCTTCTTGTGGGAGCTCTGGCCTTTGTGGCGGGTTCCTGGGCGCAAAAAAGTGCGGCCTATCTGATTGCTTCTGAACCGGCGAAGCTTCGTGCAGGCGTTCCTACTGACGTATTTGTAGCGGGATTTGGTAATGATCAGGGGACACAGTTCCTTCAGTCCGCGATCATTGGCGCTAAAGTCTCCCGTGACCGTTTCCCACAAAGACAGCGCGTGATTATCAGCGCGGTGAATGAATCCCTGTCCGCGGAAAGCGCGATGCTGGCTAATGCAGGCTTTGGCTTCCGTAAGGCTGACAACGACGATCTGGGTAAAGAACGCCTGGTATTGGCTCTGCAGTATTTGAATGCGCCGATTTCTTCTTTACAGTTCTATGGACATGCCAATACCTATAATGGTTTCCGCCTTCAGGACAAACGAGACCGTTTGGATCATGAAGACGAAGAGTTCGCACAACTGGGCAGCGTTTTGGCGCCGAATGCCTTTGTGGTGTTCCATTCCTGCAACTCGGGTTGGCTGTTGGCCCCGGCGGCGGCAAAAATGTGGCGTCGCCCGGTGTTTGGTTCTTTCGCATCTTCTGATTTCCAAGAGATGATGACTGACGGCAACTGGTACTATCACGATGTTGGCTACTATCCAGAAAACCTGACTCGCATCGGCACTACGTCCCGCATCACCCAGCAGACGCTGGAATGCACGACTAAAAAATGTCTGCGTTTGAAGCCAGTAAACTCTCCTTATGTTGATTCCTTCGGTACATTCAGCCGTGGTTTGGGTTTCTATAAAGTGTTCTCTCCGGTAGATGCTTTGATTCCTCAAGCGATGATTCACTTCACATTGTTAACTCCAACTGTGAAGCCACTGACTTTGCAGTCCTCCCGTGCAGATATTATTGATGCGGTGAAGGACTGGATGTGTCCTTCTGACAAGTCCGGCGTTCGCCGCAGAGCTTGTTCTGAGGCTATTGACACTCAAGCTTTCATGACCAACCCGACATTGAGCTTCTTTAATGGAACACCTGTGGCCTGCAACAACACCAGTTGCTCCACCACTGTGAAGTGTAAAGTTTTGAAGAAACTTGTTGGTGCAGTTCCCTGCACGACGGTGGATCTGGATTCCCGCAAGTCCACAGTGTTCTCTGATCAGCTGAAAATGATCTTCAAAGGTCTTGAACAGTTTGAACTTGGTACCTTGAAACTTTAGTCCCTAAAAATGCTTTCCCCAAAAAGCAAAAGGGCTGCGATAAATTTCGCAGCCCTTTTTTTTTCGGCTTCGCCGGCAGTGCTGGAGCACCAGCAGGTGCGCAAGCTGAAGCAGCGTCGCTATTCTGACAGGATTTTGATGGTTCCGGCTTTGGCGTCAATCCGCACGCGCATTCCGGTTTTCAGTTTCTTGGTCAGTCCTGGGATGCTGACGATCGCCGGGATTCCCATTTCTCGGGCCACGATGGCGGAATGCGAAAGCAGACTTCCTCGTTCCACCAGCAGACCTGAAATCGCCGGATACAGTGGAACCCATCCTGGATCGGTTCGGGCAGTGACCAGAATCTCGCCATTCAGATCCAGGTTGTCGCTTGGATTGATGATGACTTTCACCACACCTTCAAGCACCCCCGGACAACACGGCAGACCTTTCAGATCCCAGTCGCCAGTTTCACTGCTGGCCTGAGACAGGTCTTCTTCTTTGATAAATGTGTTGTTCCAATAAACCGCTCCACGGGTCATAACACGCGGGTCGGTTTCTTCGGTGAAGCGGGCATAGTCCTTCTTGCGAAGTTCCACGAAGGCTTTCAGATCGAATGACGGCAGGGTGCCGTTGTAAATCCCAAAGACCTCTTCGATGGTCAGCCAGAAGATATCGCGTGGATTCTCCAGAGCACCCAAAGATGCCAGGTCTTCACCGATAGTCTGGAAGATCGTGCGCGCAATCCCGTAAATGCGGGTGCGGGCAAAGCGCGTGTTCTCGCGGTTTTTCACCGCTTTGCGGGCGTGTTTCAGAACCCAGAAATAGATTTTCTGTTTTATTCCCGTCAGATGCCCGGCCACTTTGGCTTCGGCCTGCTGGCGCAGATTCTTTTCGTGGGTGTCGTCATGGGCCTCAACCTGACCGGCTTTCAGATAGTTCTTCAGACACACAAACAGATAGCTTGGGTCGGTCAGAAGATCGATCTCCTCCAGTTTCATTTCGCTCATGCAGCGGAAGCCGAAGCGATCCAGATAGTCCAGCACCAGCTTATAGAACTCGGTGTATTGAGACTGATTCAGGGCTTCAAGGCCTTCTTTCGGATCGGTTTCTTCAATCAGTTTGCGCAGGCCTTCATTCTGGTTGGCTTTTGCTGCCAGTCGCAACAACGCCTTGGTGGGTTCGGCACTTTCCAGTCCGCCTTCGCCAGCCAGAAGATCATTCTGAATGGTGGAATCAAGTTCCTTCAGCCAGGTGGTCGTCAGTTTGCGCAAAAGACCAAAGTGCACCATGCACAGGAAGTCATTGATGATCGGCGCCTTCCAGCGGCCCAGCATGTTTCTTTCCACATCCATGTACACGCGGATCAACTGATCTCCGCGCATGCGTTTTAGCGGCATGGCACGGAAACGGTCATAGTCCTTGTGGAAGGTGGTCAGGAAGTCATCAACGACTGTCTGAATAGTGAAGTGGTATTTGATAAAGTTAAAGCCCGTGATCGCCTTGCGCAGGCGGCCCACCGGAGTGTCCCAGGAAGGATGGGGCTTGATACGATTGGCGATTTCATCGCTGAGTGCTTCAGAAACACCCATCATGGTTTCCATGAACTCGCGGTTTTGTTTAAAGCCCGGCAAGACACCGACCAGCTTGTACCAGTTAAACAGATTATAGTAAACGCGTCCGTTCAAAGACCCCAGCATATAGCTTAGGTACGAGTCCATGTCCTTGATGATGTCGTTGGGAACCCCCAGAACCTCACAGAACTGCACATAGACGGCTTTGTAGTTTCTTAGCGCGAAGCTGAAACTCAGTGGCGACGTCAATCCCCCATAGGATTCGATGATGTTCGAGTTGTCCCAAAGATTCGGATAACCAATCAGATCCTGATCAAGGCTTGTGACCGGACGGGTTTGCAGAATATAGATCTTGCCACTTTCCACGGCCCACTCGATATCCTGAGGGCGGTGGTATTGTTCCTGAATTTTCTGTCCCAAGCGGTACAGGCCATTCATTTCTTCAGAGCTTAAAGAGGCGGTGTTCACTTTATCCCCGCTGACCGGTTTCATTTCGCAATGACCGGAAGCGGATTTTTTCATCATCTCTTTTTTCTCGACCAGTTCTTCACGCAGCATCTTTCCGCTTTTGGCATCAAGCCAGAACGAATCCGCATCCAGAGCTCCGGAAACAAGGCCTTCGCCCACGCCATACACCGAGGAAACGACGAAGGTGTCGGTTTTTTTCGCCACGGGGTCACAGGTAAATAAAACACCGGATTTATCCGGGTCAATCATGCGCTGAAGAACCACAGACACCGAGATTTTCTTAAGATCAATTTTGTTTTCCAGGCGGTACACCAGACCGCGTTCAGAAAACGCCGAAGCCCAGCACTGACGAATGTATTTCAGAATGTCGGCTTTGCCAGAAACATACAGATAGCTTGAAAGCTGTCCGGCAAAAGAATGCGACAGACTGTCTTCGTCCGCGGCGGAAGAACGCACGGAAAAGACCTTGTCAGACCCCAGGGACTGCAAGGCTTCTTCCAAAGAAGATTCAACCGTTGCCGGCAGGGGAGTCGATTCAAACAAATTTAAAACTTCTTTTTCCGCCAAAGCGGGTGTCAGCTCCTGACGAAGCAGGCGGTCTAAAATTCCTTCCAGACGGATTTTCACGTCCGCGGACTGAAGGAATTCATGGAAGTAGCGCTTGCCGAAAACCACCCATTCAGGAACCGGCAAGCCGGCCTGGGACATCAGATAGAGATTGAAGCCTTTACCACCGGCTTCGTTCTTTGCAAAAAACAGGGTCGATTTGGGGGTGACAAGCATGGTTAAACTCCCAAGATACAAATAAGGATGATGTAGTGAACAAGCAGATAAACGCCGCTGATATTTCTAAAGAAGGCCGATGTCTTGCGTGATTTACGCAAAAGATAGGCAAGGCTCACAGCCACATACAGGGTCAAGGCTATCGGTGGCCACAGGCTGGGATGCAGGAAATAGATCAAAGCCACGCCTAAAACCGCCTGACTGATTGAAAGGGCCCAGGCTCCGGTGCACCCAAAAATATTGGAATAGCTGGGAACATGGTCGCGCTCTTCTTCAGGGGCGAAGGTCTTTCGGGCAAATTCAAACAAGTTGAAAAAGAACCAGTTCATCAAAAAGAACAGACCGTGTTCGGTCTTCAGCTGGGTCAGATCCATGCCGGTCATGGCAATGCCCGCGGATAATCCCAACAAAGCACTTACAAACGTGTGAGACACCGCATATGTCGTCAGATGCGGGCGCAGCAGATCCCCGATGAAGAACTCTTCGTACATCATCAGGCTGTAGCCAATGGCAATTGCGTGCACCAGGAAAGGTGAAAGCCCCAAAGAACCAGCGATCACCAGTTCCAGCACGATCAGAACCAGCAGGGCTTTTTTGACCTGCGCCACGGACAATACCCCGCGCGCCAGTGGGCGGGTGGGGTTGATCTTCAGGTCGACTTCATAGTCCTTGATTTCATCAAACAGGCGCATGCGGAAAAAGAACGACAGCAGCAGCACAAAGACTACCGCGAAGCGGGACCAGTTCCAGTCCTGCTCAAGCGAGTTCGTCAGGTACAAACCATTGGCCCATGAGAATAGCAATATCATGGGCACATAAGAGGCCGGACTGAATCTTTCTTTGACCAGGATCCACCACTTAGCCAATGACAACTCCCGGTTCTTTCAACTGGTCACGCAGCACTTTGTATTCCACTTTGGAATGGTGGCGCGGATCCATCGGAACCTTGTTGACGAATTTGATCTCATCAACCGGGATTTTATTCTTTTCAAAGACACGCTGGATTTCTTTTTTCGCAGCGACAAAATCAAAAGTTGCCGCGTCGATGCCTTCTTTCAGTTCGACGACCGCATAAGTGGCCTGGCCGAGCTTCGCATCATCCATACCCAGGAAGGCACAGCGATACGTGAAGTCCATACGTTTTAACAGAACTTCGGCCCGAACCGGGAAGTAGTACTTGCCCGCTCGTTCGATGGCGTTGTTCACCCGGCCCACGATCCACAGGTTCTTGTCGGGATCGATGTAAGCCAGGTCACCAGTGCGGTGCCATACGCACTTTTTTTCATCCATAATTTTTGTGGTCTTGAAGGCGTCTGGATTGTTGTAATAGTCACGGCAGACGTGGTCCCCGGTGCAGATGAACTCACCCACTTCACCATTTGGCACTTCGATCTGGGACCACGGGGAATCCTTCAGTTCAATGGGACCATCTTTGATACGGATGAAGCGATAGTCAATGTCTTCACTGATATGACCGACGTTCACACCTTCCTCGATGATTTCTGGGTCGGTGATGCCGCTTTCTTTCAGCATGTCGCGGCCTTCAATGTGGGCCATCGGTTCTGCTTCCGTAGAGCCATACAAAATCCACAGGTCGGTTTGCGGAGCGATTTCATAGAAGGCTTTGACGTCATCCTTGGAAATCGGTGCTCCACCAGTCACCACCCGACGCAGTCCGGTCAGCTGGATGTTGTTCTCTTTACAGAACTTGGCGACCCCCACCAGCATACTCGGTGACAGGGTCGTGCAGTTGATATTTTCATGCAGAATCTGACACGCCAGCAATGCCGAGTCGTGGGCCGCCGGAGCCGCCAGATTCAACGCTGGCAAAATGGTGGTTACACCGGAAGCCAGATTGTTCAGACTGAAAATCGGGAAGGCAGGCATGTCCTTGTCTTTCTCGGTGTACGGAATCACATGAGAAAGCGCATGGTGCTGGGCCGACAGGAAACGGTGAGTGCGGTTGGCACCCTTGGGCTTTCCTGTGGATCCTGTGGTGAAAGTGATCAAAGCGGTGAATTCACTTTCCACCGGCTCAATCGGTGAAGGCTCTGCTTTCAGCAGCTCTTCAAATTTGTGCGTGAACTTGTCGCCGGGGCCGTACAGAACACGGATCGGCATGGACTTGAATTCCGGCACCTGTTCCACCAGATCAAACGCCATTTTAAAGCTGATCATGGCTTTCGGGCCCACGCATTCTGCGGAAGCACCCAGATGGTGACTGCGCGCCCAGGAATCCAGGAATACGGCAATGGCGCCAATACGCTGAACCGCAAACATCGCGGTGTACATGTCCAGACTCATCGGCAGGAAGATGATAACCCGGTCGCCTTTTTTAATACCGATGTCCAACAGGCCCCGCGCAAACGAGTTGATGCGGGCGGCGAAATGGCGATAGGTGATTTCATCGTGTTTGATCGGGGTTTTCGGATCCCCGTTCCACTGCGCTAAAGCTTGCGGGTTGGCCCAGCGCAATGCCACGCGTTCTGGGAAATCGCGCAAGTGTTTTTCCATGTAGGAGATGACGTTGTTTCGTCCGTCTTCACCTGGATAGTAGCCGATCTTGTTGTCAGAGCCTGAAGCATTGCTGCTGGCCTCTGTCGTCAGTACTTTCAGAATGTCCTGAACGTGAGACCACAGCAGTCCATGTCCGGCATTGTCGACATGGACAATTTTGTGGGACGGGTATTTAGAGACGATTTCATTCTGTGCCTGATCCTGACTGATCTTGTCCTGGCGGCCATAGATCACCGTCACCGGAACTTTGCAGACATCACCCGAGGACCACGGCTGAGCTTCCATTTTCATTTTGTTGGCGACGGTTTTTTGCCACAGTTTCCAGTCCTGCAGGCGTTCCTGAACCTTGGCGAGATACGGAAGAGCATCGGCTTTCAGGGGATGAATCAGATCCGCAAAGAAGCCGTCTTTGGATTTTGTATGACTGGATTGAATCAGCTTGTCACCCAGGATCGGCAATTGCAAAAGCCCCTTGGCGACAGCTGACAAGGGACGCTCGGGTTTGATGTAGGGGGTGACCAGCACCACCTGTTCAACATAATCCTGATATTTTGGCAGGGATTTCAAAATACGATAGCCACCCCAGGAATGACCCAGCAGAATTTTTTTGGATTTATCCTGAGTCAGCAGGCGGATCCACTCCTCGCTGTCAGCTTCAACTGCCAGCAGTCGGTAGGCGTTGGGATCCAGACTCTTTTGCAAAAGGCTCCAGTCCTCGGGATGGCCGGGGTTTCCGTGCAGAGCAATGATGGTTTTCATATTCTGACTCCTTTTGAACGAAGCCGGTAAAAATCACGCAAGCGTGGATTGCTTCTGTAAACCGTTCTTTCAGTTTTCTGGTTCTCAAGACCCTGAATCTTACCTTGGGAGGCGAACTCCTGAAGGATCTGCGAGGCTGCTTTTGCTTCGAATGACGCTCCAAGATCCAGGGACTTTAGATAATCCTTTTTATCGGAGGGAACTTCCACGACCTTTAGCAAGGCGCCGTCGTCCAGTTTGGAGGTCATTTCATGAATGGAAAATCCTGCCGGGGTGTCTAAAAGATGGGCCCAAAAATCACACATCAGACCGCGCTGATCCGGCAACAGGCCGTGATGGATGTTCAAACATCCCATTTTGGGAAGAGACAGCAGCTTCTTTTTAAAGAATGAGCGGGTGCGCGCATTCAGAATCAGATCTGGTTGCAGGCGTTCCAGCAGGGCCAGGGATGCTTCGGAATTGATGTCCTTGACGATGTGCACCTTTTTGCCAGCGGCTTCATAGGCCTGCTTCTTTCGAGTCAGCGAATTATCGAAGAAGTTTATCAGCAGCTGCCAGCCCATGCGAGGGGCGGCCAGGCTCAGTATCAGCAGGAACGCTTTAACCAGAATATCCCAGCTGCGGTTGTCTATAACGACAAGAGCCTCGATATGAGGCTCTTGCGCCAACGGCAACGTCAGCTTGTCATAGTTGTGCGGAACAAATGTCACCGCGGAGGTGACCAGCAGTGTTCTCATAGATAAAGCTCTTCGATTTTTTCCTTATAGCGCTGATCCAGCACTTTTCTTTTCACTTTCAGGGACGGTGTCAGTTCGCCGCCTTCCACTGTGAATTCGTTGGGCAGAATGATGTATTTTTTAATGCTTTCAAAGCTTGCCAGCTGGCTGTTGGTTTCGGCCACGGCCTTGCGGATCAGTTCCGCCACGAACGGGGATTGCACCAAAGAATTCCAGTCGGAATAGCTGACTTGCTTTTCTTTTGCCAGATTTTCCACAGTCGGGCGATCCAGCGTGACCAGGGCCACGATGTATTTTTTCTGATCGCCGTGGACCAGGACATTGGCGATATAAGGGGAAAGACTTAGCAGTCCTTCCAGACGCTGTGGTGCCACGTATTTGCCACCGGCGGTTTTAATCAGATCTTTTTTACGGTCGGTGATTTTCAAGTCACCGCCCGGCAGGATTTCTCCAATATCGCCGGTGTGGAACCAGCCATCTGTGAATGCCTCTTTGGTGGCTTCAGGATTTTTGTAGTATTCCTTCATCACCTTGTCGCTTTTAACCATTATCTCGCCGTCCTCGGCGATTTTCAGCTTCACTTCGCCGATCGGGCGGCCCACGCTGCCAAACTTATAATTGAATGGAGTGTTCACCGTGATAGCGGCCGTTGTTTCAGTCAGACCATAGCCTTCCAGAATCAACACACCTGCGGCGTGGAAGAACAAGGCGATTTCACGAGGGATCGGTGCGCCACCACTGATCGCAAAGCGCAGACGGCCCCCGAATGCAGTCGGGATCTTGTCCAGAACAAGTTTTTTCGCCAGTTCGTATTTAACCAGCAGATCCAGCGGCAGAACCTGACCGCTCATTTTGTAGTCGCCCACTTTGGTGCCGACTTCCAAGGCCCAGTTGAAAATCTTCATCTTCAGCGGCTGGGTTTGAATCTGTGCGGTGACTGCTGCATAAATTTTTTCAAAGATGCGGGGAACTGACATCAGGAAGGTCGGACGAACTTCAGTCAGATTGCCACGCATTTTTTCCAGGCTTTCTGCGAACGCCAGGGTGAAACCGATATAGGCATGACCCCAGTGTTCGATGCGTCCCAAAATATGCGCATAAGGCAGGAAGGACAGGGATGTGTCCGCTTCGGTGGCACCACACAGCGGGAAAGCTTCGCTGACTTCGCTGATGGCCTGAAGGTGAGTCATCACCACGCCTTTAGGGCGACCGGTGGTTCCGGAAGTGTACAAAATAGTGGCGATGTCTTCCTGGGTCAAAGAGGCGCAGAGTTCCTGGAACTGACTTGGGTGTTTTGCCAGATAGTCTTTACCCATCTGCAAAAGCTTCGGCCATGTGATCGCATCCGGGTTCGGGCAGGTTTCGTCAAAGACGATGACCTTTTCCACTTTCGGGCATTTTGCCTTTACGGATTCGAATGTTTTCAAAGGTCCGCGGCTTTCGCAGATCAGGATACGGGATTCAGAGTTGTTCAGAATGTATTCCACATCATCAGCGGTGTTGTTCTGATAGATTGGAACAGTGATGGCTTTAATGCCAAAAATACCCAGATCGGTCGTGGACCATTCCAGGCGGGTGTTCGCCATGATGGCCACGCGGTCACCGGGTTTGATTCCCAAGGACAGCAGGGCACTACCGACAGCTTCGATGTCCGAATAGTATTCGTTCCAGCTTTTCTCTTTCCAGGAGTCATTGACCTTGTATTTAACAGCCACGTGATGAGGACTGCGGCTGCGCATGCTTAGAATGGAATGACCCAAAGTGGTGGGCTTCGTCATGATGAAAACTCCTGGTTGCCGTAACTTTGCGACGAAGTGATTATTTCAGATATAAATCTACAATTTTTCTCTGGTCTGCTGGAACCGTAATTGTGGTTTCTGCAGAGAGTCCTGTCGTCTTGTTTCTAGCCTGTATTTTGACACCAACTTCAGCCTGAATCAGATAAGCGTCACCGCTTGGCTTGATGCTGACTGGAACGCCGGCAATACGAAGTTCCGGATTAGCGCCACCGTTGACGATGTTGATAATCAGGGAAGCCACTCTTGGAAGTCGTTGAAGAGTTCCAGTGAAAGAGTACGCCTCGTAAGTGGGAGTGATGGTTGTCACCAGATCCGTGTAACCTTCCTTCACCAGTCGCAGACTGTAAGGAGTGTTGGCTTTCACGGTCTTGCGCACCGGTGTGAATTCACCCGTGTCATTGCCATCAATCACCACGCGGGCACCGCCCGGATTGGAATAGATGGTGACAGTGTATTCCGGAGAGGTGGCAGCCAGTTCAGTCTGTTGCAGGGTGCCGGCAGCCTGGGCGTTGCCCGCGGTGGCCGGTTTCGGTGTCAGACCTGCTGTCGCACCGGATTTGCCCGGAGATTTTTTTGCTACGAAATTGGTGTAACCCCACCACAGGCCCACAACAACCAGCAATGCACCCACGGCTTTCATCGCAATACCGGTGATGTCTTCCATGGAAGAACTTGGTGCCGGTCTGCCGATGGACGTGCGTGTTCCCATCGGGGAAACACTGGAAGGAGTACGAGTCATGGTGCCCGGGCCCGAGGCAAAAGTGCCTGTCGCCGACGTGCGGGTTTGTGTGATGTTGGTGTCTGTTGCGCCTGGAACCTTCGGCATGGAAGGTTTTGGTGGCGTTTTCAGATTGTCCAGATTCACACGAATATCAGTGGATGTATCCAGATCCAGACGCTCTTCGCCTTCGGCTGCTTCCGCGGGAGGGGCATAAGCCGGAGGACGTTGAGGCGTGCGCATGTCTGTCTGAGTGACAATGGTTTTGTCTTCAGAAGAAGGCTGCGACTGAATCTTGGCGAATTCAACCAGCTTGCGACGCTGCTCAAGGAAGGCTGCCGAGAAGGCATTCTTCATGAACACGCTGAAGTCGTGCGGGGAGAACTCTGGATATTGAGTATTCAGGAAGCGGTTCAGGTCACGGTGGAATGCCGCCGCAGTCTGATAGCGCAGGCTTTTGTCTTTAGCCAGCGCCTTGTTCACAATTCTTTCCAGTTCCGGTGGAACGGAAGGATTGATCTTTCTGATGGAAGGCACCTGACATTCACGGATCTTGCGCAGGATCGCCGCTTCACTGTTGGAAGTGAACAGGCGGTCGTTGGCCAGAAGCTCCCACAGGACGATACCCATGGAGAAAATATCCGTGCGCGGGTCGATGGACTGACCATCGGCCTGCTCAGGGCTCATGTAACCGTATTTGCCTTTAAGAGTACCGGCTTTGGTGGCTTCCATCTGCGTTTCCGCTTTGGCGATACCGAAGTCGATGATCTTCACTTCACCTTCAAAGCTGACCATGATGTTCT
Source organism: Bdellovibrio bacteriovorus (assembly GCF_048286975.1). GTDB lineage: Bacteria > Bdellovibrionota > Bdellovibrionia > Bdellovibrionales > Bdellovibrionaceae > Bdellovibrio > Bdellovibrio bacteriovorus_H. The sequence continues at coordinate 1,545,426 of NZ_JBLVRT010000001.1, forward strand.
GCGGACTCATGTCACGGTGAACGATGTTCAGCGGTTTGCCGGTGGTGCCATCGATGCAACGGTGAGCGTGGTCAAGACCAGCCGCCACCTCTTTGATCATGTATACGATCTGCTCGATGGTGAATTGTGTGTTGGTTTTCTTAAGTTCATTCAGGATCTGGCGAAGGTTGCGGCCCTCGACGTATTCCATGACAAGGAAGAACTGGGCTCTTTCGACCCCGAAATCGTAAATTGAGACAACGTTCCCGTGATTCAGATTCACGGCGATCTTTGCCTCTTCCTTGAACATCTCAATAAAGTCCTGATGATCGGAATATTGGGGCAGAATGCGCTTGATAGCGACGAACTTATTGACGCCCACGGCACCTGTGGATTTAGAAAGATACACTTCCGCCATTCCGCCGGCGGCGAGTCTCTCTAGAAGAATGTATTTTCCGAACTGTTCCACAGCTTGAGACATGAAATCATGTTCCCCTTTGAGAAGACTATCGGTAAAATAAAAATAATCCTTAAGGAGTTTCAAATATGAAATGGATTGGACTGACCGGAGGTATAGCCTGTGGCAAGAGCACGGTCAGCAGAATGCTCCGAACCCACGACATTCCGGTGGTGGATGCTGATGAAATTGCCAAGGAAGTCGTGAAGCCGGGCTCTGCTGGACTTAAGTCCGTCATACAAGAGTTCGGTCCAGAGTTTTTGACTGCCGAAGGAGCCCTGGACCGACGCAAGCTTGGGCAGAAGGTCTTCGGTCATCCCGAGCTTTTGCACAAGCTGGAAGCGATCACTCATCCGTTGATCCGCGAAGAGACCCGCCGCCGTCGTCGTCTGTTCGAGGACATGGGGCACAAGCTCGCCATCTATGATATCCCATTGCTGTTTGAGACTCGCGCCAAGGATCAGTTTGACGGCGTGATTGTGGTGGCCTGCACGAAGGAGCAACAAAAAGAGCGTTTGCGCCGCCAGAACTGGAGCGAGGATGAAATCGAGATGCGGATCGCGTCCCAGATTCCCATTCAGTTCAAAGAGCAGGAGGCAGACTTTGTTCTGCACAACAACCGCGACGAGCAGCATTTGTTGCGCGAAGTGGACCGGCTGTTGAAATGGCTGGAAGAGCTAAAAAGTCAGAATTGAAAGTTGTATCCGAACTGGGCATAGATATCCGGCCCGGTCACTGAAAACCCGGTGCCGATTTCGCCAGTGAACGTCTCACCAGCGCCGATCCCGGCATGCACCCGCCAGCGGCGGATTTCAATCAAACCTGTCACTCCATCTGAAGACTCCAGATAGGCATTGCCGCCCAGGCGGGCATAAGGCACATAGCGGTCTTCTTCAGCGAAGTACCATCGGTGCCCCAAGCCCACTCCGAGGAATTCCTCTGTGTTGTAAGAAAGCTCATAGTCCCAGGTCGGTAAAGGGGATTCTTTGATAAAAGCAAAGCGTACTGCCAGATAGGGGCCTTGTGCCCATTCGTCGCGCTCCAGGTAATTTCCGCTCTGATATCCGACGGCAGTCTGAATCAGAAATTCTTTGCGTTCTGCAAAATCTGAGACTTTTACAGATGCCAGATCAGGATCATCCTCGCCTGATAGCGGAGAGGTTTCTAAAGTGGTCGTTGTTGTGGGAGCAGCAATGCTCTGAACTGAACTCACGACCAAGGTCAAAAAAAGGAGGCTAAGAAAAACTCGCATAAGACAAAGTATAAATTATGTCTACAATCAATGGTAAGAATTTTGGAGGCAAAATTTATGTTCAATAGAGGATTCCTGTTCCTCGCGGTCCTGTCTGCGATGATTACCACTGTTTCTGCGCAGGCCGAAAGCGTCAGCACCACCATTCACCATCACTATCAGGCTCCTCGTGCCTTGGGGATGGGTGACGCCTTCGTGGCGGTTGCCAATGACTATTCGGCCATGTTCTATAATCCGGCAGGTCTGGCTCGTCGTGAAGACGGTCAAATCAATCTGTCTTTGACGGCGGGTGGAACACCGGGGGCGATGGACTTCTATAATGAGTTCTCTGATATCGACAAGAGCAGTCAGACCGATCAGCAGAAGCAGCAGGCTTACCTGGAGCTGATTGAAAAGAACTATGGCGAAGTTTATTCCATGCGTATTGCGCCGATGGAAGGCTTCTGGGTTCGTCCGAATTGGGGTATTGCATTGATCCCGGCCGACGTGTCGGTTGAAATGGCCATGCACCAGCAGGTGGGGCCGACGGTGAACACCACCGTCTATGCTGACACCACGCTGGCTTTGTCTTACGCCGACGACGTCAAGGGTATCGATCATGGCCGCCTTTCCTGGGGTGTGACCGGTAAATTCGTGAACCGTGGATTCTACAGCCGTCCGATCAGCTCGACGGACTTTGCGAACGGTGACGAGATCATCAAAAAAGAAGACATGTTGGAAGGCTACACGATCGATGCTGACATCGGTTTCCTGTGGACTCCGGAACTGCCGGATTCAGGTTTGTGGTCAGTGCTTCGCCTGGCCAGTCCGACAGTGGGTTTGGTTGTTCGTAACGTCGCTGAAACGGGCTTTGGTTCTTCTTTGAAACTTCTGAATAAAGAAGGTCAAAACGGCGCGCCGGAAAAGCTTCACCGTGTTGTGGATATCGGGACGCGCTGGGAATACCCAAGCATGTGGATCTTCGGTGGTCGCGGCGTTCTGGATGTGCGTGATCTTGGACACCCGGACTTCAACTGGAGAAAAGGCGTTCACCTGGGCTTTGAGTTCGACTGGACAGTTTCCACTTGGTGGAAAGGTCACTACAGAGTGGGCCTGAAAGAGTCTTTCTGGACAGCGGGTATTTCTGCTGAGCTGGGGATTTTCAACCTGGATTTCGCATCTTACGCGGATGACGTCGGCACCCGCAACACACCGGTTGAAAGCCGGGTGTACATGACCCGCCTCAACCTAGACTTCTAAAATGAAAAAGGCCCCGGAAACGGGGCCTTTGTTTTTTAGCTCACTGCTTCTGCAAAAGTAAGCAGGTACCTTTTGGTTATGGCTTCCACTGAGCCAGCAGCGCTTGGCCGATGGCGTTGATATCAGCAGTGGACATGTCAATGCCGGCAGTAGCGGCTGCCTGGTTGATGTCACCACAGATGTCAGAGTTGGCATTATTAGTGCCACCACAAGTTACAGAGTACACCGTTTGAATGGATGAACCGATGGCTTCGATGGCTTCCACCGCAGCCGGGGAGTTCGGATCAGCAATAATGTCGTTGATCGCACCTTCAATCGCCGCTGTGTCACAGCCCGACAGGTCGCCACCGCAAGAACCCAGATTCAGAAGCTCAGCCGCATTCGAAAGAGCGGTCGCACTTTTTGCCATCGCGCCAATCAATGCCAGACCTTTTTGTCCGGACTGGCTGCAATAGCTTGCCGTGCTGTTCACAAGGCTGACATCGCCAAAGTTCAAAGCTTGCAGCATATCTGTTGGACCACCGCCTTCACTGATCGCTGTCAGGGCCGAGGACAGATTGGCAGCCGAAGTGATACCGGAGGAAATAAAGCCGGCAGCACATCTTAATGTATAAGCGTTAGGGGAGGTGATGCCGTTGATTTTGCTCATGCAGGCATTGGCAGAGGCGGCATCTCGCGCTTCGTCCAGACAGAACTGGGCTTCGGCGATCATGTCTTTTTCAGTTTGTTCACCCTCACATCCCGTGAGAAGAGCTGCGCTCAATCCTAGAATCATAGTTGCGATTTTCTTAGAAAACATCCTGGATACTCCTTGGTCTAAAGTACAGAGAACTTATCGGATTTCCTGCAGAGGTCTTAACTCGCAAACGATGTTGGTCGTGAATTCGTAACGATTATGTAAGCAGGACGTTTGAATGTATTTTTCTGAAACGTCTCAATGTGATCCCCTGATCGACCGATAAGATTAATGACTTGTTTCGACTTCTTATTAACGAGGTATCTATGAAAAGGATTTTGTGGATAGCGCTCATTCAAATAGTTCTGTTGATGGTGTTCACACCCGATGTGAACGCTCGTGCGCGCCAAAATTTTTATAGCGGTGTCCGCTGTCTGGGAATGGGCGGGGCGTGTCTGGCTGTGACCAATGACGAAACCGCTTTGCTGGTGAATCCGGCAGCTTTGGGTAAGCTTCGTGATTTCTATGGAACCATTTTCGATCCGGAGATTGAGTTCGGATCCGAGGCTCAGGGCTTCTATGCGGATTCTTCATTTTCGAACCCTTACAGCCTGGAAGATGTCCTGGGTGCTTTAGAGAAAAATCGCAATATGCCTTATCACGCCAAGCTTCAGGTGTTTCCGTCATTCGTAGGCAGAAATTTCGGTGTGGGTATTTATGGCAACTACACGCTGGATGCGATGATGTCTGATGATGGCACCACGGTGGATGCATACTATCGCAACGACCTTGCCTTCGTTCTGGGTTTCAACTTCCGCTTCTTTGACGGACGAGTGAAGCTGGGCTTTAACACCAAGCTGATCAGTCGCGTGGAAGTCGATGATCCTGCTCTTCCGGCAACGGGTCCTATGGACTATGACTCAATCGCCAGTGAAGGCGTGGGCCTTTCAACAGATGTTGGTTTGATTCTGGCGGCTCCGTGGAAAATGATTCCAACAATTTCTGCAGTGGTTCGCGATGTGGGAGGCACTAGTTTCGATCAGGCACATGGTGTCCGATTAGACACAACCAACCGTCCCAATTTGGTGAAGCAGGATATTGATGTCGCAGCAGCAATCTTTCCGATTCATTCTAACTATGTTCGCTCCGCATGGACTGTAGAGTACCGTGGTTTATTAACATCAGGTGATGAAGAGGACAAAGCCAAATTGATCCACGGCGGTCTCGAATTGAACTTCGGGGATGTGGTTTTTGCCCGTGCCGGATATAATCAAAGGTATTGGACCGCTGGTATGGAGCTCGCCTCCGAACGTTTTCAATGGCAGTTTGCCACTTACGGCGAAGAAGTCGGCACCTCAGATGCACCCAAAGAAGACCGACGATACACCGTTAAGTTCGCATACCGGTTTTAAGGATGAAGCATGAAATGTGTTAAACAAGCTTTCATAATTCTACTGAGCCTGGTTCTGACCACTTCGTGTGCGCAGCCGAATCTGCTGACCGATGTTTCTGATACAGATTCTGACGATGCACTTTATTACGAAGCCAAACAAAAGCTGGATGCCCTAGAGTGGGATGCAGCTATTGATATTATCGAAAATCAGATTTCACCTTCTTATGCCGCCAAAGTCAGCGTCAAGGAAACCCTGGCCGGAGCTTATGCCGGCAAGTGCGGCTTCACGTTCGTGGATATTATCAGCGGGATGCAAAACAGCCCGTCAGCGAACATCTTCCCGTTCTTTGTTTCCATCTTTGGTGGCAACACGCTGGATACCGCCTCCTGTGATCAGGCGATTTCTATCATCTCAAGTCTGGGGACCGTTTTACAGCGCACTCAGGATCAGAATCTATTCATGACCATTCTGGGAATTGCCCGCATCGGAACAACGATCAGTGCGAAACTGGATCCGACAAATGATGGTGTGGTGGATGGTGTCTATAATACCAACTACAGCGTCTGTCATAACTATTCCGGTGCGCCGGGAACGGCCACTGCGACTGATGGATGGGCGCAGCCAGGTCCAAGCCCGCAGAATCCGCTGGCGATTCCAGCTCCGGTTGTGGCGCCGACCAGATCCATCACAGATACGGAAGCCAAAAAAATTGCATCAGGCATTGGTTTGATTTTCGAGAACATCTCGGCGCTGGCTTCAGTCCTGTCCGGAGACAACTCCACCTTGACGGCGTTGCAAGATGCTTTGGAGCAGTGTGAATCCGTGGCTGGCGCTGGTAACTGTACTGCGACCAATGAGGCCGCTGTGGGGCCGGAACTTCTTTATACTATTCGTGTTCTGATGGATACAAATGGCATGGGGTTTGGTGCCTGTGATCCAAGCAAAGTTTATCCCGATGCGGCTGCATGCTGTCCTCGACTGAAGATTCCGGGGTTCTGATGATGAAGTTCCTGGTTTCTTTCATTTTAATACTTCTGGGTCTGCCGCTGCAGGCACAAGAGATCAATCAGATGTATCGTCCTATTCGTTCTCTGGGGATGGGGGGCACGATGCTGACCACAGTGCATGGGTCGGAAGCTCTGTTTTCGAACCCGGCGGCGATGGGTAAAATCGAAGGTCTCGACATTCATCTTTTGAGTGTGGGCCTGGGTGGCAGAACTCCGACAAAAGAGGATCTGGATGCCATCGAAGGTCTTGATGCCAATGATCCTTCCACTTACAACGACTTGTTCGGTCGTCGTCTGCATTTCCTGGGGACGGGAAGCGCAGCCATTGCTTTGCCTTACATCGGCTTCGGTTATTACACTGATTATACGCTTTCGTTGGAACTGCACAATCCAGGGTATCCGGAATTTACGACCTACTTCCGTAACGATTCGGCTTACTATGTGGGTGGTGCTTATCCACTGGGTCCGAAGACTTTCCTGGGCCTTGCGCTGAAGCGTGTGAATCGTTGGGGTGGGGATGTGCAAGAGCTGGGTCTGACGACCGTGGCGAACGCCGGTGATATCAACGCCATCATGGATCAGTTTGAAAACAAGGGCACGGGTTATGGCGTGGATCTCGCTGTTCTGACCCAAGCGGACACTCCGCTAAATCCAACACTGACGGTGGTGTGGAAAGATGTGGGTAGCACGGCTTTTGAAAAGACCGCCGGGGCGGAGGCGCCTTCGCACATTCCTCAGAATCTGGGGGCCGGGGTGTCTTTGGGCTTTGATCTTCCGGGTCTTGACTGGATTATTGCGCTGGAGGGTCAGCACCTTTTGGATCCGGAAATTCAGATTGGTAAAAAGCTGCATCTGGGGACAGAGATTTCAATTCCGTTCCTGGATATCCGCGCCGGTATCAATCAGGGGTATTTCTCCTATGGTGCGGGCTTTGATTTCTTTATTTTCCGTCTTGATGCTGCAAGTTACACAGAAGAGCTGGGTGTCTATCCGGGTCAGAGTGCTGACAATCGCATCATGGTGGGCCTCAGCATTGATTTAAGCTTTGATGCTAACTTCAAATTCACGGATACTAGCGGCAAGAAGAGAAAACTGAAACAACGCCGGTAGTACTGATGCTGAAAGTAATTTCCATTGAAAGCAGATCTCAGATTTCTGAGATCTTCGCCAATTACAATCCCCGCGAGCAATCCTGGCTCGTGTCGGATCTGCGCACTAAATTTGAGCTTCAGCAAAAAATCCTGGGCCGTGATGGCCAGTACATCGATGAATCTGTCCTGCGTGCCAGTGACCTGTGGAAGATGCTGTTGAAGCGTCTGGATCCGGGGCTTCGTCTGGTCAGTGATCCGTTTGCCAGATCTCTTCTGCGCACGATCATGGATGAACATGCCGAAGTACTAGGCGTGAATTCTTCTGCCGAAGACACCGTATTCAGTTATATCGATCAGATGGCGGCGGTGATCTTTCACCCGGAAGGCACAGCTCGCCTGACGGAATGGTTTGAAAGTCACCCTGAAGCCATGAACCGCTGGAAAGAATGGTATCTGCGCGCGCGTTTCTGTGCGCTGAAGCTGCTTCGGGAACATCGTGTGATCACGGCTGACTGGATCACTGCTTATCTGCAAAACTTCAATGACCTGGAAAGAGTCTGGAACATGCCATTAATCGTGGATCTCAGCGGTGAGATCACGCGGGTGGAAGCTGAGATTCTGCAGGTGCTTTCCCGTTCCGTCGATGTTGTAGTGCTGGAGCCAACACCGGCTTGGCGTGCCGACTTCCATTTCTTGTTAAGACCTTATGAAGATCTGCGTGCCATGAGCACCGGGGTGCAAAAGCTTCCGGCGGTGGGGCGTGCAGAAAAGAAGTCAGAAGTTCTGCGCTTCTCAGGCATGCTGGCTGAAATTAAGCACAGTGTCGGTCAGGTCCGTCAGTGGCTGGATCAGGGCATTGCCGCGGAAAATATCGCCGTTATTGCACCGGATATTGAAACCTACTGGCCCGTGCTTCAGGCATATCTGGCTGAAGAGGGTATTCCCGCACAAAAAGATATCACTCACAAAGCACAAAGCCTGCCTTCAGTGACCCGCTGGCTGGCGCTGCTCAGATCCAAAAGCGGCCGACTGTCGACTTCAGATCTGGAGATATCATTCTTTGAAAAGGAAGAAGCCCAGCAGTTGCGCTATGAGGAATTCCGTTCGCTGTTTAAAAGCCTGTATGTGAATGAAGATCTGGCACGCAATGAAATCGTGCATAAGGTCTTTTTCGAACAGATGGATCTGGGGGGATTCTTAAAGCGTGATGAATTTGTCGCTAAAGCTTTGTTGTCCTGGAATTCCGATGAAACAGATATCGTGCAGGTCGTTTTGCGTGAACTTTTGCAAAACGCCGTGGCCGGAACTTCCCTGACCTGGAAGGAATGGCTGAGCTATCTTGAAAGCATCGTCGCGGCCAAGGAATACACTCTTGAAAAAGGGGAGCCTCGCGGGATCATGGTGACGAAGCTGATGTCGGCCCACAGTGAAAAAGCCCGTCGTCGTATCTTCGTGGGGCTGACCGATGAAGCTCTGAAGGGGCGCAACAAGACCCAGCTTTCGGGACAGGATTATTTTGAGTTAGCCAAAGACATTGGTTTCTATCTGGATAATCCGGACCAAAGCGATCTGGAGTTTGAATTGCGCCTTCTGGCAGAAGCCGACAGTGATGAAGACCTTTATTGCTTTGGTGCGACGGACTTGAGTGGTTCTCTGTGTTCACCAGCCACTTTCTGGATGAGTTTGCAAGGTGAGCATGAAAAACTGACCGTGCCATTGGAAACCCGTTGGGATGAATTGCAACATTCCACTCAGCGCGGGGAGCGCCCTCTTCTGGCCGGAAGAAAAGAACTGGTGGAACAAAGAATCCTTCAGGATTTGGGGAAAGTTCCCTTTGCCACAATTACATCGCCTGAATTGCCACGTATTTCGGCGTCGGCGGTGGAAAGTTTCCTGGAGTGTCCGTTTATCTTCGCGGCACAACGATATTTCAAATTAAAAGACCTGCCGGATATTGATCTGGACGTGGATCACCGCACGCGCGGGCAGTTAGCCCACGCCATTTTCGAAAAACTGACAATTGAACCCATGCGCTTTGATTGGAAGGTTGAGGAACTGGATCAGTTGCTTGAAACCGTGCGGGTGGAAAAAAAGCTGGTGTTTGCGGACGAACGTCTGTGGACTCCGCTGAAAAAGAAGCACACTCAGCTGGGCCTGCGTTTTCTGGAATTTGAAAAACGCTGGCGTGAGGAGTTCAAGAAAACCCGTACTGTCGGACGTGAAAAACGTTTTGAGTTCTATCTGGATCCGCAGTCCGGGGATATTTCCACCGAGGCTCGTGACAACTGCTTCCGCATCTCGGGTCAGATCGACCGTATCGACAGTGATGGCGGCAAGCAGCTGGTGGTGGTTGACTATAAAAGTTCTTCGGGCGGGATTTCTGCCCATGGTTCTTGGCTGAAGAACCGTGAATTGCAGCTGCTGTTCTATATGTGGGTTCTTGAAAAAGGACTGGTGCAGGACGTGCAGGGTGAAGTCATTGGTTTGTTCTATTATGTTTTCAGAAACTTTGAGCGCAAAGGTTTCAAGGTCGATGATCTGGCCGGGGTTTTGTATCCGGCCAATAAACGCAAGGACAAAAACGCCACCTTCGAGGCGAAAGAGCGCTATCTGACCGAGTTCAGCCAGATTCTGATGACGACTTTGAGTCGTATCAAGAATGGTGAATGTGATGCGAAACCCGCAGATTTTAAAACCTGTACTAGCTGTGAGTGGAGGCGACAATGTCGGGCACCACACCTGAACTAAGAAATATCATCCTGCGTGCCGGTGCCGGCGCCGGGAAAACAACGACATTGACCCAGACTTTCCTGAAGTTCGCGAGCGACTTCAAGGAAAAGCACGGAAAGTTCCCGCGCATCGTGGTGACAACATTCACCCGCAAGGCCACGCAAGAACTGAAAGAGCGTCTGCTGGGCAAAGCCCTGGATGAAAAGCGCGATGACCTGTTTCAGTTTGTCAGCTCCAAGTCCCAGGTGCAGATTTCAACCATCCACGGGGTGCTAAGTCTGTTCCTGTCCCGTTATGGTTCTGCCATCGGCCTGACTCCGGATTATAAAATCATGAGTGATTCTGAAATCCGCAAAGGCGCACGCAAGATCATGCGCAAATACCTGCTGGAAAATCCCCAGTTGCAGGAACTTTTGGAGGAATATGACTTTCAGACCCTGGAAGGGGCGCTGCTGAAATTTTTCGGTGAGCAGGTGATCTTTCCGGGAATGACCTTCATTCGCCGTGGCGAGATGGAAAAAGAAACCGCCAAGTTTGTGGCTGATATCGGCGGAGCTTTGCGCCGGGTGTGTCTGGAAATTTCCCAGGAAACCAGCAATGACAAGTGGGTGGATTATGCCGGTGCCATGACCGGATTTGACTGGAATGCCTCGAATGGTGATTGGGAGGGCTTCTTTGCCCGTCTGGAATCTTTCTGGGAAAACATCAGCAAGCCTGTCTTCCGCAAAGCGACCCCGCCGTTCAGCTTAAGTCTGAATGAAGAGCTGGAGGAACTGCGTGATCGCGTCGACCGCCTTTTGGCCGAGCCTCGCTATCGTCCCGAATACTGGGATCGCCATGAAAAGAACTGCGCCCTGTTTGAAGAGCTGGCGCAGAATTTCTGTCGCGACTTTATGCAGACCAAGCTTGAAAGCGGTTTGCTTTCCATGAGTGACCTTGAAACCCTGGCTTCCAAAATCACTTTGGATCAGCCTGATGCCGCCGTGAAGTTCTCGCAAGAGTGGGACTTCTGGATGGTCGATGAATATCAGGACACCAGCCCTGTGCAGGTGGAGCTGTTGCGCCACCTTGTTGGGGAAAAGCCGGTGTTCATCGTCGGGGATCCACAGCAAAGTATCTATCTTTTCCGTGGCGCCCGCTCAGAGGTCTTCCGTGAAAAGGTGGCAGAGATCGAAGCCCAGCAGGGCGACGTGCAGGTCAAACTTGTGAACTACCGGTCTTCCCCGGAAGTGCTGGAGTTCTTTAATCATTACTTCACTCGTCTGGGTTCGCAGTTTGCTGCGATGACCCCGGATGAAAAGAAACCGAAAAAAGGTCCCGAAACCCCGGTCGTGCAGGTTGTGCTGTCTGAAACTGGTGACGAGGACGAAACCTCGGCCGAAATTCTGGCCACCGTCGCGCGCATCCAGGAACTATTGCAAGCGGGCACCAGTCCGGAGCAAATCTGTGTTCTGGGCCGAACTCATAGAACGTTGGAAGACATTGCCAAAGTTGCGCAGGAATACGGCGTGCCTTTGCAGCTTCACAGCGGCAGCGGATTCTATGAGCGCCGTGAGGTGCTGGACGCTTTGGCGGTTTTGAAGTTTTTGGTGAATCCTCATGACAATGCCAATTTCGTGGCGCTTCTAAGATCCCCATGGCTGGCTTTGCCAGACAGCGAGATTCTTTCTTACTGCCATTCCTTCCGTCATTCTTTCTGGAAAGAAGCGCAAAAAAACCTGGATCAGAAGCCCGAGATTCATCCGTTGCGGGTGATGAAGGCGCTTTTGGCGCAGGCGGAAGTCAAAGGCTTGTCCTGGACCTTGAAAAAGGCGTTGATTGATCTGGGACTGTTTGATTATTCCGCCCGCATTGATTCCACGGGCCGTCGCGAGGCGAATCTTTGGAAAGTGGTGTCCTTGCTTTCGCAGGAAGAACGCCGTCCTGGCTTTAACTATCTGGACTTCCTGGATTCGAGCCTTGAAACACTGTCCACGGATGAAGGGGGCGAGGACGCGGATGCGACTCCGGTGATTGAGCCCAAGCGTGTGAATTTTATGACCGTACACGCGTCGAAAGGTTTGCAGTTTGATCAGGTGATTTTGCCGGGTATGGGTAATGACCCGCGCGCAAGTCATGCGCCGGTTCTGAGCATTCATGAAAAAACCGGCTTATGGTCCCTGAAAGTGCGCAACGAAGAAACTCAAGCTATGGCTGGCAGTGTGCTGGCCGATCAGATTGTGGAAGAACTTCGCAAACGTGAAACTGAAGAGTTCAACCGTGTTCTGTACGTGGCTCTGACCCGGGCAAAATCCGGTGTGACACTGTTGTGGGATAAAAAAGTCGGGAAGAAATCCTGGGCGGCCCATTGCCCGCTGAATCTGGAAGAAGGTCTTCACGAGGAAAAAGATTTCTCTTACGTTGTACGCAGCGAGAATCCTCAACCCGTCAAGATGTCTGAACAAGACCTCGCGGAAAAGGACCTGCGCCCGCAGTGGCAGGCCGAAGCTTCTGAAAAACGAAAATACATCTCGGTCACTGAACTGGTAACACCCGAGGGAGTGCAGGCTGGTGGAGGTTACACGCCGAAGGCATCTCAGCTGGGGGCTGGGTTGGCCAGGGCTCAGCAGGGGACCAATGCGCACCGACTGTTCGAAGCTTTGAAGTTCACCTCTTTTGACGAGCTTTTGAAGATTTCAGACGAGGACCTTAAAAAGCCGCTGGAGTTCCTGGCAAAAACCCCGGAACTGCCGCTTTTAAGAATCATCAATGAAGGTTTTGTCGAGTGGGGTTTTGCTCTGAAGTACAAAGAGGCCCTGATGCAGGGGCAGATCGATCTTTGGGGCATTGTTGACGGGACGTTGTGGATGGTGGATTACAAAACCGGGTCCCAACGTTATTCTGATACGGCTTTCAGGCAATTAGAGGCATACACCTGGGCACTTTATCGTATGAAATACCTTGAGAAGGTACAGCAGGTGAAACTGGCGGTTGTTTATCCTGTGGACGAAGTGGTCAAGATTGAAATCTTGGGCAGCCTGAAAGATTTGAACGAACGGCTTGAAAAGAGCATCGACAACTATTTCCTTGTCTAGGAATTGAGGGCCCCATATCATTTTTGATATGAAAACAAAACCATGGTCCCTCATCATCCTTGCTTTGCTTCACATCCTGGCTCCGGTAGGTAACCTTTTCCTGAATGCAGCTCGTTCCGGAAGGACGCTGTCTCAGCAGTGGACTTACTGGTTTGAGGTTCTGCCAAAACCTTTGGTAGCTCTTTATGTTCTGGTGCCGGTGCTGGCGGGTATCTTTATTTTCATCTGCCGCCGTTGGAGCTACTGGGCTTACCTGGGTTGTCTGCTGGTGATTCTGCTTTCAAACATCTACAGTTATTGGACCAACATGAACATGAGCACTCTGGTGCTTTTGCTGGTGGTGGTTTTGATCGATGTTCTGGTGGTGGCTTACTTTGTGGTGCCATCCGTGCAGAAAGTTTACTTCGATCCACGCATGCGCTGGTGGGAAGCGGCTCCTCGTTATCACTTCAATCACATGGGTTCTGCTAACGGGCAGAAAGCCTTTATCAAAAGTATTTCCCAGGGAGGATTGTTCCTTTCCTCTGCACCGGCGCTGAATGAAAATGACACGGTCGAGATGGACTGGACTTACCAAAGCCAGCACATCAAGGTGAACGGGTCGGTGGTTTATAAAGACAACCGTACGGATATCCCGGGTTACGGTGTGAAGTTCACTCATTCCGACGAATCTGAAAAGCAAATGAAGATGTTGGTGAGCAAGCTTCGTGGCGAAGGACTGATCATCGCGGAACGTCTGCCGGGTCCGGAAGACAGCTTCGGTGTCTGGTTGAAAAAGCTCTTCACGAAGGGCGAAGGATTGTTCCCGAAAGCGAGAACTTAAGAAAAGAAAAAGGGAGGCTTGAAGCCTCCCTTTTTTATTTTGGGACTATTTGCTGCGAAGGTATTCGCACTTGGCAACAGCATCACGACCCATACCGAAGGCCACACCTTCGAATTCTTTGCGGGTCAGGGACAGTACGCGGCCCTTGTCAGAAATCTTCATGGATACACCACTCTGAACTCGGGTGGCAGGAACACCCAGGAATTTGTTGACCCCGCTGTATTGGAAAGTCAGGGTTCCATTTTTATAGGTCACTTTTTCCTGGCCTTTGGAAGAACTTAAGGCTTCACCGTGAGATCCACTGACAGCACGAGCCTCGCCATTCACCACGCCTTTGTACAGGGGCATATAGGTGATATCCGCACGATAGAACTCCAGTTCAGATTCCTCGTTTTGGGAAATGATCACACCATCATAGCAGAAGGTTTCTCCGTTGTTGTCGGAGGCATTCAGCTCATAGCGGCCGATGAAAGATCCAACGTCAGCCAGGGCGGAAGAGGCGCTCAGCAGAAGAGCTGCAAACACTACTTTTTTCATAAAAACTCCGGGTTCATGCTTGGTTTATTGTTTGGTTTCAAGTCACTTGTCTAAAACAAAAAAAGGCGCGGATTCCGGAGAGAGAGGAATCCGCGCCAGGAGAGCCTTTTTATTATCTGTTGTACTCTGGGTTTGTCATCAGAGTCAGTTTGTTCAGGAACTCAAGGTTCTTCATGATGATGCCGTAGGAAACTTCCAGACCGCCGCCATCAACCAACTGGGAGGAAATATCACCCAGTTGAGCCAGAACTTCCAGACCCTGCTGTTTGCTCAGAGCTTCACCAGCAGTTTTCATCGCTTCGTTCAGAGCGTTGAAGTCCAGAGCCAGCAATGGAAGAACTTCTGCCAATTGAGCTGTCTGAGCTGCCAATTCACCTGCTGCCTCCTGAGCGCCCTGCTGCTTAGTCAGAACCGCTACAGAGATAGAGATCACCTGGTCATTCAGTTGAGCCATCAGCTCAACTTGTTTTTCAATGCTCAGGTTCGGGTTGGCTTTAACCATTTCCGCAGAAACGATTTTACCATCCTTGTTCAGCTCGTTCAGTTTCGCTGTCAAAGCGGTTTTCGCCTCAGTCAGTTTCGCTTCCATCTTACCCTGAGTAAGCATGTTCTGAAGCTGAAGGATCGCCATGTTCTGCATCAGTGGGTTCAGAACTTCTGCATTCTGGATGAAGAAGTTTTTCTGAGCTGCCACGTCAACCAAAGTCTGGGAAGCCAAAGCGTTGTCCAAAGCCCAGAAGCTCAGACGAGTTTTGGATTTCTCAGATACACCCAGCTGGCTCAAAGCGGTTCTGTCAGAAGGCGCTTTACCCAAGCTGCTGCCGACTTTGAACAGAGTTGCAAAGTTGTCTTTGTCGCGCAGAGTGGAAGCTTCCAGATTCAGGATCGCGTGGATACCAGCGTAGAATCTCATGGAAGCAGTCACCGTTGCTTTTTCACCCTGGATTGCCTGCAAAGTAACGTCTTCGTTAGAGAACGTTGGTTGCAACTGATCCAGCATCATGCCAGTGATCGTGTTCACGAACAGGCTGTTTTCAGCGCTCATGCCCAGGATGTACTTTTCGAAATCCAGGAACGAGAACTGGATGCTGTTGTAGTAGTACTTGTATGAAGGGTAGCCCTTCATAGTCAGCATTTCCATGGCCGTGATTTTTTCGTACTCAAGGCCCACAGTGTCCAGACGGTCTTTCGTAGTGGAGATATCCTGGATTGCACGTTTTTCAACGATCGCAACATCCATGGAAGTCTTGCCAGTCTCTTCACCTTTTTCGTTCACTTCTTTCTTCTCGTAAGGAACCGCAATGAAACGGTCCGCGCTCTGGAACAGGGAGTTTGCATCCGGAGTGTTGATCAGCTGCGTGTAGAACAGGTACGTCTTCAAAGAAGCCTGTACGTAGTCCTGGATCGCAGGGTTTCTGTTGTCAACAACCAGCATGTAGAACAACTCGTCCATGAACTTACGCATACGGAACTGGTAGTAAGAGGACATGGAGCTTGCGCGGATGGAAGTTCCAACATCAAACACCAGACGGTCCCAGGAGTGGAACGAGTTCACGTACATGCTTTCCCAGTCGTTGATATTGGACTCAACGATCTCTTGAGCGGAAGTACCGAAGTCGTGACGCTCACACGTAGGCTCGTAACCAACGTCTTTGTCTGTGCAGTACATGTACTCTTTCAATACGCCCTGAACCTGGTACTTGTTGAAGTTAGCCCAGCCGTTCTTAGCGAAGTTGGCTTTGATCGTGCTGACGTGAAGGTACTTGCCGTTAACCAAAAGCTTTTTGGAAGCAGCGTTGCCTTCAAGTTTAGCGATCATTTCCGGAGTCGCCTCAACCAAGCCCAGGTGCGAAGCACGCAGAGCGCGGATGTCGTATGTACCCAGACCATCCCAATTGAACTTGCCTGGAGTCAGGTAGTCCATGATGGAAGAGTAGTTACGTTTGCTTTCAGTGCCGTCTTCGTTAGCGAAGTTCGCTTTGTCGAAGGAACCGATGAAGTTGTGAGTCAAGCCCTGGGAGTGACCCATCTCATGACCCAATGTATTGATGATTTCGATCTTCAAAGCCTGGTTGAATGGCATCGCGATGAAGCTGGAATCAGCCAGTTCCGCGGATGTTTTCATACAGCCTGGTGCATTTTGCATCGTAGCCATCATTTTGGCGTGGATTTCGCCCATTTTTACAGTTTTAGCCAAAGTCGCTTTCTCTTTGGCAGAAAGCTTGGAACCTTTTGCCGCAAGCATCTCGCGAGCCATCACTGTCTCGATTTCACGAGGAGTCATGCCTGGTTTTTCAGACAACGCCTTGTGAACCTTGCTCATCCAAGCGTCCTGAGTCTGTGGAGAAGAGAACTTGAAGTTGCTGTCGCCACCCAAAGATTTGCGCTCAGCCACCGCCGCTTTCAGGATGTTCATGGAAGCGCCGATGTTCTTAGCCTTCATTTTGGACTTGGCATCAGTCTGAGCGCCTTTAACCATGTTCACCATGTTACGAGTGAACTGAGTCGCCGCTACAGCTTTATCCTGAGCAGTGCCTTGCTGAGTCTGGGCTTTCTTCGCAGCCTCTGCTTCTTCAGCCTGCTGTTTTGCCAGCTGGGCACGAGCCTGTTCACGGAAGTCTTCCTTCATTTTGTCCCAGTTTTGCTTGATCTGCATGTTGCGGAAGTCCGCACCCACGCTTTGCAGCATGTTACCAGCGTAAAGGATCAAAGAGTCCGCAACCACGATCGCAGAGCGAGGGTTGAAACCAACCTGAGATACACCCAGGATGCCGTGGTCAGCCGGTTTGTTCTCAAAGTGGATAATGTTCTTATCAAGGTCACCCAAGTGAGCTTCTACACCGTTTTCACCAGCGATTTGCATTTCGATATAGTCACCAGAGCGCTCCAAAGCGGAACCTTTAAAGGCTTGTTTGTAAGCGAAGTTCCATGCCTTCACCAGCTCTTCAGTGGATTCGATGTAAAGCTTGCGCATTTCCGGATTGTCAGTCGGAAGACCAGTCACTGTGTAAACCAGTTTCTTGCCGTTTCTGAAGTCGTGAACCATTGGCAGTGCTTTTTCAGTGCCTTCGCGACCGCGCAGGTTGTTCTTGTCAGGATTTGCCTGACCGATAGTCCAAACACCGTAACCCAGTGCATTTTGTGCAGAGAACGGGATGGATTCAACAAACGCTTTGTCTGTAGAGCCGTCGTTCAATTTGAAGGATACGCGTTCTTTTACGCGAACCGCGGCCTGGTAACCTGGAGTTCCGTTGTAATCATCAAAGGCCTGGAAGTCACCGATGCAAGACCAGCGAAGACCTGTGGAGTACTGCTGAGTGAAGCTCAACACACCTTGTTCCAATTTCATGTTCACGTCAGTCACTTGAGTATCAGCGACACCAGTCAAGCAACCTTCATAGATAGCAGCGTAAGGGGATTTGTCCTGTGGAAGAGAATTCTTCGTCCAGTCCAATTCCATGTAGTCAGCATCTTTACGGGAAGTTTCAACCAGGCGGGCCATTGCGTATTTCGCGCCGGTAGCGTCCTTTTCTTCCAGTTTCAGGTATTTCACCGGCAAAGACATCAGTTCTTCGTAATCAACTGCGTTTGTGCCGGATTTGTAGTTGGCGATCAGGTCCGCTTTACGAACCACCACGCGGGATTCTTCAAGGTCGAACTTAACGATGGTCAAAGAACCGGCCATACCAGCAGCCAAACCTGGGGAAGCAGCAGAGAATGCCACGTCTTCGATCGTGCGCTTATAGAAGAACTCTTTGCCTTTTACATCAGCAATTTTGATTGTAGTGCGCGGGTCGAACTGAGTGTTCGCCTCTACTTTTTTAGCTTGTACGTTTTGAGCGATCTGAACCAGACCTACAGAGTCACCAGCACGAACCTCTTTGAAAGAGATCGTCGCGTCCTGGTTGCCTTCGTAGTCAACAACTGGCAGTTCCGGGCGTACATATGTTACTGGAACATCGTAACGCAGAACCAGGATACAGTTTTGTTGAGCATCAGCCGGAAGAGCTTTTACGATGTCTTCAGTACACTGACGAACGTTGGCGTTTTTAGCGCCGGATTTCAACTGAGCCAATTGAGAGTCAGTCAATACAGTTTTACCAACCTGACCCACTTCGAACACATGCAAAGCATCCACATCCAGCAAAGTCAGGATGCGAACGTCTTTTTCCAGGTTCACCGGAATCTGATAGTCAGAGTTCAAAGTGCCAGCAGTCATCAACTTATTGTTGATTTTGTTCATTACGAATGTGCGGTCCAGATCGCCGCGAGAAGCCGCGTCGATACCCACCGGCATACGATCAGCCGGGTTGATGGACACCTGGATGTGAGTTGCATCAGCCCAGTCAGTTGTTTTCATGCGAAGAGTGGAGGTCTCTTCGTTCAACTGATTTTTAACTCTTTGCAAAACACCGTAACCATTGATTTTGAATTTGAACAGTGGAACCAGCAGAGTTGCAGACTTCTGGGAGAGAAGAGCCTGCTTTTCTGAACGGATCTTTTTCAAGGAAGCCACCATGGACTTCGCTTTGCTGTTGTCTTTGGATTTCTGAAGTTGCTTTTGAAGCTGAACTTCCTCTTTCACCTGTGCCAGGTGTTTTTCCAGATTGGACAATTCAGAAGTGTCAGTCACGATTTTGTAAGCTGTCACGAACTGCTTATCAACAGAGAAAGTGATGGAGTACTTCTGGCCAGCCTGACCGGACATCTCCAGACCTTTAAACATATATTTAAGACGTTTTGGAACCTGGGAGTCGCGAACCGCAACCACACCTTTTTCCGCCGTCGCTTTGGAGGAGTCCCCCAGGCTTAGAGTGGAGAGACTGTCATCAGTCTGAACTTCATACTGAGAGTTCTCAGTTTGCAGCTCAGGGATGTCACTGATCGCAAAGATGTTTTCCTGGGCTTCTTCCGGCAAAGCGGCGTCCCTTTTCTTTGTACAACCAGTAGCAAAGATTGCCAGAGCCAGCAGGGCTGTGAAGGCCTTTGCGTATTGAGACTTGTTAGACATAACTCTCTCCATTCCTAAAATGTCACCTCTCGGGACCCATATCGAATATAAAGGTCTTCGGGAAATGACTCTCTCCTAAGAGGATATAAATGCATTGAAGGTGCCACGGTGAAACCACCTCAGTTTGAACTATTTGCATTTCAGCCGCGAAAGGTGTCCAGAGTTTGATCAGGGGACAATTAGGGCGTTTCTCATTTTGAGACGGCGCAAATACCTGATTCCCTACACAGGATCTTGTCTCGGAATGGTTCTGGGGATTGGCTATGGGTATATCTTCAGGGAGGAAGAATATGAAGCTGCTCACTCTTTGGCTTTCGGTTTTTTTGTTTGGAATCAGCTCGAATGCGGTGGTGGTGGTCTGGGGGCCTCCAACGACGATGGGGAATGGGGAGGTGAGAACCTTCATTGAAACCACTGATTTGGGAGAACCTCTTTCTATTGGGGTGGCCTTCCCGAAGGAGGCTATGGACGGTCTTTCCGAACATGCCCCTGAGGTCTTTGTGGTGGCTCTGCCGACGACGATGGCGTTGCCTCCGTACAATCATGTGATGCTGGACTGGATGCCGCACGGGCATGAGCCAGAATCAGTCTATGGCCGTCCACACTTTGATTTTCACTTTTATATGATGAGCTCCGAGGACCGTCAAAAGATCACCTGTCAGGGTGAAGATGAAGCCGTGTGTTTGAAACAACCCGCACCCGAGCTGATTCCGCCATTTTATACTCCGACTCCGGCAGGGGTTCCGCAGATGGGCTGGCACTGGGTGGATCCGCGTTCGCCCGAATACAATGGGCAGCCGTTTACTAGCACGATGATCTATGGGTTTTACAACGGAGAAATGAACTTCATTGAGCCGATGATGACCAAAGAGTTTATCCAGGCGACAACGTGGTTTGCCAGTCTGATTCCCGTCCCTGACAAGGTGATGATCAGCGGGCATTATCCCACGGCTTATTCCCTGGCATATGATCCGTTTAAAAATCTGTATTATGTGAAATTGAAAAATCTGGTGAAAAAAGAAAAGTGATTTAGAACACGCGCCCGCAGGCAGGTGCTTTCGGGCGGGCGATCAGAGTACGGCCCTTTTCCAAAGTGAAACGGTTCTGAGGGCGTTGATTCCATTGGATCTGGGCTTCAGAGGCCAGGTCCCCATGAGCGCGGGCGTTTTCAAGGGCGGTGTCCAGCATCGCCAGCCACAACAGGGCTTTGTTGCGTTCCATACTCCAGGCTTCAAAGGAAGCAGGAGCATAGGGCTTTCCAGCCATGGAAGAATCATAGTTTTTAAAGTAGTCAAAGATTCCCAAAGAGCTGACCGCTTTGTGAGGCTTCACCGCAAAATCAGTCTGATCATCAATCAGGATGGTGCGCGTGGGTGCTGCTTCCGGCATCACCAAGCTCAGATTCTTTTTAAAGCGGGAAGGAAAAGACAGTGTCTCATCCTGAGATACGACCTGCAGGTGGTCTTTGGAAAACACACGGTGAGCAATCTGCAGCAGGGACCTTCCATCGGACAGATGCACTTGCGACAGCAGAGTTTCGTTACGGGATTTAGTGCCCCCGCTGAAGAAGGAAATCCGTACATCCGGATGTCTTTGCATCAGGGTTTCGATCATTTCGGGCAGAAAGTCTGTGTGGCGGTAGGCTTTGTCCTCGACGACGCGTATTTGTTTGTCACCCTGGTGGTCGTTAGGATTTTTGATGCTGTAGAAGGTGGTCCAGTCGATATCAAAGACGATGTCAAAACCGGATTGTGGCGTGGTGGCCTGTGCCTGCGGCTGGAAACTCAAAATCAGAATGAGAATTGCCAGCCACAGTTTCATGAAGTTCCTTAGAATACAACAGTCACAGAGCCATAGACGATGGACGTGTCTTCGTCCATAAGGTCGATATTGGAATCAGTTCCGTTCGGCTTCAAAGTCGAACCGCTGTTGGTGTGACCCACTGCAATCGAGAACGTAGGATTGATTTCATAACCGACTTCCTGAGAGAAATCGAAAGAATCACGCATCACACGCTGGTAAGACCAGGTGTTCATATGCACGAAGTCCGCAGACAGGGAAATGCCGTTGGCAAAAGAGTAAGCAAAGGACAAACCCTGGTTCGATGAGTATTCTGTGTTCACAGATCCATCCAGAGCCGTTTCGTACTGGTGGAAGTTGCGGTTGAAGCCCAGAGTCGCCGTGATATCCAGTCCCGAAATGAGATAGTCCGGATTGACAATGAAAGTTGTTCCCGCCGTCAGGGCCGTGATCATATTCTGTCTTTTCTGAGCGTCTTTGGAAGTTGGCGCCACCATGCCCACGCGATAGTTCATGGACAGGCGTTTACCCACCTCGAACGGTGTTCGGTTCACACTGAAAGTGGTGTTGCTGAAAGAATCGTTTTGGGAGTCTTTCAAGTCCTGCGCATAACCACCCTGAACGCGAGCGGTGAAAGTGTTGTTCAGTTTAAGATTGAAGCGGGCCATATAGTCCATGGATTCCCCACGGGTGCCGTCTTCATAGTCGATCATATTGGTGGAATAGCTGGAATTGATAAAACCGCTCCAGCGGCGACCGTCTTTTTTCGGGGCTTGCATCACGGATGTTGCCGATGTCACAGAAGCATTGTTGGCAAACGCAGGCGCTGCCATCAGAGCACTGATCAGAAATCCAAGAACAGGACGAATAGCAAAAGACATAGGCCACCTCAGAACCATTACAACTGCGAATCGGGTGCCATTGAAATCCGACCTGAGCTGCAATAGGACCCAAGGTCACTGTCCAAGGTTTGGTCACCGGGCCAATTCCGGGGACCTCTCTGCGTCTTAGAAGACGACGACTGTCAGCTTGTCTCCCTTGGCAAGTTTCAGGGTGAATTTGATTTTGCCACCAGCCACGTCGTACTGATCGGCCTTGACCTTTTCAAGCTCTGCACCGCTCTTTCTCTTTAACAGCACATCGCGGATCTTCATACCCTCTGGAATCTCCAAAGGAAACTCCTGGCTGATATACGAAACAGAGGAAGCGATTTTATCAAAGGCTTTTTTATAACCGTCATCGTCCTGACACAGGGAATAGGTCTGCACAACGCCAGGACTGGAGCTTTGCAGGCGTTCAAAGGTTTCCGCATAAGACTGTCCCATTTTCAGCTCGCAGCTTTGACCGTGGGTATTGCCCACCACCGCCATAAAGTAGTTTCCTTGCAGAGCCGTCTTGGAAATATCGCTAAGGAAGTTCTGGGCTAAATCAGTCCCGCCCTCCAGCAAATACCCCGAACGCACAATCCCACGGCGCACCCCTGTTGGGCCCGTCATTTTACAGGCCTGAGTCGCAGCCGTCCCTGGGTAAATGGAAGCAAGATAAGCCATGATATTCGCATGTCCACGATAGGCCTGAGAACAATAGTCCGTCAAACCTTCGCTTTCCTCTACATAGTATGTGGAAGCGCCTTCGGTGTATTTACATTCTGTCAGTTGAACCTGGTTAAAATGGAAATTAACCCCATTATAAGAGACCGTCTTGCCCACCAGCGCAGCCATACTGTCCTGAACACGCTTTAAGTCCTCGCCCTGACAGTTCTGTCCTGCCAAGCCAACTTCACTTTGTCCTTTTGCCAGATAATTGTAACCATAGAAAGTGCGCGTTTCGACGTTCGTGCTGACTCCGTCACGATAGCCCACCCCAGTGAACGTAAATGGAATGCTGACTCTTTTATAAACGACAGACATCGTGCGGTCATAGTTATAAACCAGATCATTCATACAATGACGACCTTGATAATTGTCTTCGTCCGTCAGAACAAAGAAGACCACCTTTTCATTTGTCGCAGGTTTCTGATATTTGTTTGCCGCGAACTGAACAATCGAACACAGAGCGGATTCATTATCACTTCCGGCCGTTCCCATATTCAGCACGGATTGTTTGATACTATTCACGCGAGACTGACGAACTGACGCCGAATCACGGGGGTCCAGCACGATAGACTGTGGACTTCCACCATAAATCGTTTTAGCAATGGCTTGAGTGTCATTGGCGGCCAGCTCTGAAATGTCGTTCACATAAACTTCACTGCCTGTTTTCACGCTTCCATAAATCAAAGTGCCAGAGGCGTTAAGATAACTGGAGGTGGACATAAGCTGCACAGTCACCTTTTTCGTGGCCAAAGAGGCCAGCAGACCGTCGATACGAGCGACCAGTTCTTCCTGTGATTGCTTCATTGTCTGGGAGTTATCGACCACCAGAACCAACTGTGTCGATGGGTATTCCACAGATTCTTCCGTTTGGAACTCAGACACTTTGGCATTTTCGGGAAGTTCGCCGTCAATTCGATAGGCCGTTTCAGAGTCCATATCAAAACGCAAATTTTGCGGTGCACAGTTCTGAAAAGAAAGAACCAATATGGACGCCCCGGCCAAAGCCGCCAACCTATTCTTTTTCACACATCCCCCCGGATATCTGACTATTATTCTACTTATTGTGGAATATCAGGGGAGACCTTGTCTCAAAAAAGTACAGGGTTCCTAAGACAAAGCGTCTCGAACTTCTGTGCGAACGCCTAGGAGAACGGGACTGTAGGGGGTGGCGCTGGATGAATCAAGGCGGCGTTAATTCCTACTCCGACTACGCACAGGGCATTGACAGAAAAGCCCCGGCTCGTAAGGATGTTGGGCGTGTCTACAAATACTCGCGATCATATCATGATTTATTCCGACGGAGCTTGCTCCGGCAATCCCGGCCCTGGGGGCTGGGGCAGTGTGATTCTTTACCCTGACAATCAGGTGCAGGAGCTGGGGGATGGTGAAAAATCCACCACCAACAACCGCATGGAGATGACGGCCGCCCTTGAGGCATTGAAGGCCGTTGCGCACATGAAGGTGCCAGTGCGTTTCTATACGGACTCCACCTATCTGATCCGTGGAATCACCCAGTGGGTCCACGGGTGGCGTCGCCGCGGCTGGAAAACAGCTGAAGGTGGCGAAGTTTCCAATCAGGATATCTGGGAAGATCTGTCCCATGTTGTTGCTGCACGGGGAACCCATGGCAAGATTGAATGGCACTATTCCCGCGGTCACGTGGGAATCCCGGGGAATGAGCGCTGCGACCGCATTGCCGTGGCGTTTTCCAAAAACGACTATGTGTCTTTGTACTCTGGGAGTTTGGATCAATATCCCTACGATCTGTTGCAGGTTCCTGCTGACACCAGCCTTCCAGAAATGAAGGGCCCTGGTGAAAAGAAGAAAGAAGCCTTTAGTTATCTGAGCAATCTGGGGGGATTGGTTTACCGTCACCGCACCTGGCCTGCGTGTCAGAAGCGAGTAAGCGGTCAGTCCGGGGCGAAATTCAAAAAAGCCACCTCGGCCGCTGAAGAAATCGAGATTCTGAAGTCCTGGGGTTTAAGCCCCAGCACAGTTATCAAGGAAGGATAAGCACTTATGGAAATCACCAACCGTCATGTCCTGATCACCGGAGCCAGTCGTGGAATCGGCCGTGCTTTTGCGAAAATCTGTGCTGAAGACAAAGCCAACCTGCATTTGGTGCTCAGAAAAAAAGACGACGAAGTTATCAAAGAGTTTGAATCCCTGGGCGCCAAGTCCGTGAACATCTGGGAAGCAGACCTGTCGACCCGTGAAGGAGTTGAGCACCTGCTGGAGCAGATCAAAGATGTGCCCGTGGATATTCTGTTCAACAACGCCGGTGTATTGACCGGGGGTCTGATTGAAGAGCAACCCATCGATGATGTTTATAAAATGCTGCAGGTGAACGTGAACGCTCTGGTGCATCTGACTCAAGGGGTGCTGCCGGGCATGCTGAAAAGAAAGCGCGGAAAGATCATCAATAACTCCAGCGTTTCGGCGTACATGAATTTCCCGTGCGCATCGACCTACGCGGCATCCAAGGCGGCAGTGATGGCTTTCACCAACTGCATCCGTCTGGAGCTGAAAGACACCGGCGTCAGTACCTTGCTGCTGATCACTCCGGGAATCAAAACCCGCATGTTTGATGAAATCGAAACTCTGTATTCCAAAAACTTTGTGATTCCGTCGGAATCAATGACTCCGGGCAAGTATGCCGAAGTCATCCGTGAAGCCGTGTTGCATGATCTGGAAGTGGTGGAACCATCGGGCTTAACAGGGGTGGGCTTGAAGATCGCAAAGCTTGCGAAGCCCTTGTTTGAAATGGAAGTCATGCGCCGGTTCAAGCGCTCTTAAAACTAAAAAGCCCGCTTTCACAGCGGGCTTT
The DNA here is from genome assembly GCF_048286975.1 of Bdellovibrio bacteriovorus. Classification (GTDB taxonomy): domain Bacteria; phylum Bdellovibrionota; class Bdellovibrionia; order Bdellovibrionales; family Bdellovibrionaceae; genus Bdellovibrio; species Bdellovibrio bacteriovorus_H. The sequence continues at coordinate 1,570,918 of NZ_JBLVRT010000001.1, forward strand.
TTTTATTTTGAAGATTTGTAACTCAAAGTTCCTGAGCCCACCGGACCGGTGATGGTCAGCTTCTGGTCCTTGCCCTCGATGGAAATCATCGGGACCGGGAACGTGAAGGTGTAAGGGGTCGAGAAGCGGTTGTGAATCGGGTACAGACCCTGGATTTCAGCCAGCGGCAGTTTGATTCTTGTGGCTTTGCCTTCGAAGCGGCGGCCGTCCACATCCAGGAAGATTCTCCACACAGTGTCAGCTTTGTACAGATCGTCGTTCTTTCTTTCTGGTGTAAAGAAGGTCACAAAGAATTCAGACTGCTTGGAAAGACGCTGTTCAAACTTCGCTTTTTCTTCTGCGTATTTTTCTTCCGTCCACTGATACAGGCGCATGCTCTGATCCAGTTGCGCGGCAGCGACTTTGGAATTCAGCTGAATGCCTTCAACATCCAGCACGTTGTAAAAGCCGTTGTAGGTGCGAAGTTTGTCCGAGTTGTCTTCCAGAACTTGCATGTATTCGTCAGAGGTGCGCAGGGTGCGACCGGACGGAGTCACTTCATAAGTGGAAGCGCAGGCGGACAGGATTGTGACAGTGGCCAAGGCCAGAATATATCTCATTACTTAGACTCCAAAAAACCGTCGAGGAACTTTTTGATATCCGCATACACGGTCTGGCGGATCGTATCGTTGATCAATTCATGCTTGCCGCCCGGATAGACGTAAAGCTCTTTTTCCGTGGTGCCAAGATGTTCGTACAACGCTTTCGCAGCGGACGTGCTGATCACCGGATCAGCGTCAGACACAATCACCAGTGCCGGTTTCTTCAGCTGATTGGCGCGAGGGTTGACGAATTCAAAGGATTCCAAGAAGCCCAGAAAAGCGCCTGGTGAAACACGCGTGTGGCGAAGAGCATCCTGTTCGTATTCACGGATCACATCCGGATCGCGTGTCAGCATGTCGTTGGAAAGTTCATTCCCCATCGTGATCTGCGGCAGAAGTTTGTTCAGAATGCCAGCGCCTTTGGCTTTGAACGCCGGAACCGGAACTGTCAGACCCAGCAGCGGAGCACTGATCACCATCGCGGTGCAGTCGATGTCGGAATTTTGCAGCAGGGTTTTCAGCTGAATCAAGCCACCCATGGAATGACAGTACAAAATCACCGGGCCTTTTTTGACCTTTTCCTCTTTCATAACCATGTCGAGGAAGATTTTGTAGTCCTTGCAGTAATCGTCAAATTCCGCCACGTAACCACGGCGTCCGTCCGAACGACCGTGACCGCGCAGATCCCAGCCGTAAAAACTCCATTTGTCGTTTTCAAAAGCTTTGATCAGTCGGTGATAGGATTCCGAATGTTCGCCATGGCCGTGCGTGATGATCACGGTGCCGCGGGCTTCGGGATTGTCCCAAATCTGGAAGAAAAGGTTGATGTCTTGGTAGCCCTTAAAGAAGCCTTCAGATCGTTTGTACATACTGTCTTAGCTTGCCGTGCCCGTTTAAAGCGGGCAAGTCAATTCAGGCCTCGAACCACGATTGTATCCTGGGCGGTCTTGCTCTTTTCCGGATAGTCGAGATTGTAATGGATGCCTCTGGACTCATGTCTGCGCAAAGCGCATTCCACTGACAGATCCGCCACGATCGCGATGTTACGAAGTTCCAATATGTCCGGGTGGATCTTCATGTTCGAATAATATTCTTTGGTCTCTGAAAGAATGTTTTTCAAACGGTGCTGCGCTCGTTCCAGACGTTTGTTAGAGCGGACAATCCCCATATAGTTCCACATCAGACGGCGGATTTCGTCCCACATGTGGTTGATCACGATCATCTCGTCATCATTGGATTCCTGAGGATGAGTCCAGGCTTTGGGTTCTTTGTCGGTCAACTTGTAACTGTCCCAGTGCTTTTTGATTTCCTCAGCGCAGTTGTGAGCCGTGGTCAGGCACTCCAGCAAAGAGTTGCTGGCCAGACGGTTGGCGCCGTGCAGACCCGTGCAGGCGGTTTCGCCAATGGCCCACAGGCCGGTGATGTCCGTGCGCCCTGAAACATCTGTCAAAACTCCGCCGCACAGGTAGTGCGCGGCCGGCACCACCGGGATCGGCTGTGTGCTCATGTCGATGCCAAATTCCATACACTTGTTGAAAATTGTCGGGAAGCGCTGCTTTAGGAACTCGCGATCCAGTTTGGTCATGTCCAGGTACACGCACTCGGCCCCGGTTTTTTTCATTTCGTTGTCAATGGAACGAGCCACCACATCGCGCGGAGCCAGCGAGCCCAACTCGTGATACTTGCGCATGAAGGCACTGCCCTTGCTGTCGATCAACTCGCCACCTTCGCCACGCAGAGCTTCAGAAATCAGGAAGTTGCGGGAGTCGCGGTGGAACAGGCACGTCGGGTGGAACTGCATGAATTCCAGATTGGCGATGCGGGCGCCCACTCGGTACGCCATCGCGATGCCGTCACCGGTCGCGCCACCCCAGTTGGAAGTGTAAAGATAAACCTTACCCGCACCCCCAGTGGCTAGGGCGGTGTTTTTTGCTATAAAAGTATGCACCTCTCCGGTGTCCTTGCTAAGGGCGTAGCATCCGATGCAAGTCACAGGATCCATGTCCGCAGGGTCGACTTCTTTGTTCACGATCAGATCGATGGCGTAATACTTTTCCATCAGGGTGATGTTCGGATTTTCGCGAACTCGCGCCAATAAAGTGCGATGGATCTCTAAGCCAGTTTGGTCCTCGAAGTGAAGAATGCGTCTTTTGCTGTGTCCGCCTTCGCGCGTCAAATCCACTTCGTTGGTTTCTTCGGAGCCGCGGCGGCGGACATCGAAATGAACTCCCCAGTTTGTTAAATCTTTAATGCGATCAGGGGCTTGCTCTACATAATCGCGGACGACAGTTTCTTTGCAAAGACCGGCTCCAGCCGTCAAAGTGTCCTGCAAGTGAGCCTCGAAACTGTCCTCTTCGGACATCACTGCGGAGATTCCACCTTGAGCCATGGCAGAGTTCGTTCCGCCGGCGCTTTCTTTGGCCAGCACGATCACTTTTCCATTTTCCGAAAGCTTCAGAGCCAAAGCCAAGCCAGCAGTGCCAGAGCCGATAATCAAAATGTCGCAGCGGTGAGTACTCATAGTGGGGATCTTCTACCCCTTTTAGTGGCATTTGCAAAGGACTCTTGCTTGATTCTTACCAGTTTCTAAAACTACAATAAAATCAAAGGTATCTCGCTCTTGGAAGAGCGTGGAGAAGTTACAGGAAGGAACTGCCTCAATGAAAGTTAAACTCATCGTCGTTCTGATTGCGGTGGCGACTGTTTTCATCAGCGCTGTCTTGTGGCGGACGGACAGTTTTGTCTATGGAGATCGAATGAGTTGGGTCGAAGCGCAGACCCGCACCCAGTTGGGGGCCATCAACCATTCATTGACGGTGGAACTGAAATCCCTGCAGCGCCTGGTTTCAGGTTTGAATTCTGAAAGTTTTCAAAAAGGAAAAATGAACTGGAGTTCTTTGTCGCCATACTATGCGGTGGCGGCATTCTCTGTGCGTGGGTCCGAGCTGGATCCGCAAGCTTTGTCCGTTCGTGAAAATTCCAAAGCCGCCAACTGGAACAAAGAGTTCGTGAAGGCGGCCATTGGCAACATCGGTGCGCGCGGCAACGACATGAGATTTTATGTGAAGCCCTTCCAGGATTCTCAGCGCGGTCGTTATGTCGCGCTGGTGTTTTTGGAAGGCACGCGCGCTTATGCTTTGATCGGCTCAGGGGAAACCTTCCAGTCCCTGATCGACGCGCAAAAAGGTTCGTTGAGTGCATTTTCGATTGTGACCGCCACGGGTCTGACCGTGGGCCACTCGGTGCCTGAATATCTGGGCACCGTGATGCGTGATGATCCTGTCTTCCGTGAAGCGCAAAAAAGCGGTTCTTCCCACGGCAGTTCTGTTTTCAAACTTGCGTCTGGTCAGGATCTTTACGGCATGTTTGAAATGATCCCGCAAAGCAATCTGTATGTGCTAAGTTCCGCTCCGCTGAAAGAGGCGATGAAGGGGCGCACCGGTTTGTGGTGGCAGTTCCTGCTTCTGGGAGCGGGCCTGGTGCTGGTTGGTGCGGCTGCTGCATTATGGGTGATTTCACCTGCAGAAAAAGAAATTGAAACCCTGGAAACCCAGCTGGCAGAAGCGAAGGCAAAACCAGCTCCGGCTCCGGTGGTGGAAAAAGTCATCGGGCAAGATCCAGAGATCGCTCACAAAGAACGCCTGGATGCTTCGATGCGTGTGGCTTCAGCGCTGGCGCATGAAATGCGCGGGCCTCTGGCTTCCATTCTGGGTTATTCTCAGGTCATTCTTTCAAAATCTCCGGAAAGTGAAGTTGTGCAAAGCACGGACTCCATCCTGCGCGAAACCCGCGCCGCCCGCTCTGTGCTGGACAAGCTTCTGGGTTACGCTGGCGAAGAAGTAAAAGAAAAAAACGCCATGCGTGTTGAAGGCCCGCTGGTGCGTGCACTGAAGCAGCTGGATACGCTGTTTGCGCAAAAAGGTGTGAAAATCACCAAAGACATTCAGGACACCCACGCAAAAGATCTGGATGTGGATGGTGTGACCCGCGCGATGGTCAACATCATGACCAACTCGGTGGAAGCGATGGAACGTATGGCGAAAAAGGAAATCAAGGTTTCCCTGTACGAATCCGAAAGCGGCACTCATCTGGACATCGAGGACTGCGGCGAGGGCATTGAGCCTGCGAATATCGAAAAGATTTTTGATCCGTTCTTCACAACTCGCTCGTTCCAGAATCACATGGGCCTGGGTTTGTCGGTGGCCTTCGGTATTCTGAAAGAGCACAACGCCGACGTGAAAGTCGAGTCCCAGCGCGGGCAGGGCACGAAAGTGATGATCCTGTTCAAGAAAACCATGGGCCTTGCCGTGATGAAAGCACCGGTGGCACCAAAGCAGGAGGAGGAAGAGGTGATTGTGATGAAAGAACTGCCTCGCCTGAAAGAGGAATCCCCGGAGCGCGCCGAAGCCGAAGCGAATTTCGTCGCGGCAACTGTGGTGCAGCCAGAGCCTGCGGCATCCCCACTGGATGTGAACATCGACAACCTGCTGGAAGAGCTGCCTGAAGTCGTGCCAGCCAAAGCAGAACCGGTCGCTGCGGCAGAACAAGTGATGGTTAAAAAGATTGTGAAAAAAACGGTGAAAAAGAAATCTCAGCCTGCCAGCGATGAGCTGACCTTCATCGACGGCTTCATGGGTGAAGAAGTTGAGGAGGAAGTTGAAGTGGAAGAGGAAATTCTAGTGGCCGCCGATGCGGTCGAAGCTTCCGCTGAAACTGTTGTGGCTGCGGCGACAGAACCGGTGACCAGTACCGCGATTCCGGTCGAGCCTGCTGCCGGTGCCAGCCTTGCTGATATGGATGATGAACTGACTCCGGTGAATTTTATCGTTCCGCCGAAAATGGCTGCTGCCAAAAAAGAATCCAAGCTCGACGGATATCATGTTGAAATTCGCCGCCCTGGAAAGAGGATTTAATTGAACATTCGCGATTACAGTTCTCAGTTTACAGTTTTTGTTTTCACCACGGATGTGGATCTGGGGGCGTCGGCGAAAGTGTATCTTTCGCAAGCCGGCTATGATGCCTATTTCTTCCAGGATCCCGAGACGCTGGAACAAAGACTGAAAGAGAGCGCCCCGCATATTCTGGTGTTTTCCACAGCGGCCCTGGCGGGTTCGCTGAGTGATTTTGTCAGCATCGTTCAGGGTATCAACGACGAGATCCGCTTTATTGCGGTCAGCTCGATTTCCCAGTTTGACATTCTGGCTCAGTACAACAGCCACGGATTCGTGGATGTGATTTCGGACGATGCTGCAGCCCTGGAATCCCGTGTGGTGTGGGCGGTGGACCGTGCCTGTGAAAAACTATATCTGACCTATCAGAACGAACAGCTGTTTGATGATTTGAAATCAACTGAATCGCGCATGGAAGAAGTTCACGCCGCGGCGGTGAAAAGCATGAAACAGGCCGAGGCTGAAAAAGCCCCGCCGGTTTCCATTTCAACCCGCATCGGTGAATATCGTTCTGCACAAAGCAAAGAGGATCTGATCCAGAAATATCTGAATCAGCTGCCGGGCAGTTTGTGTGTCTTCTTCAAGTTCCTGCCGTCGGTTCGTTCCTTTGTGGCGACTCACGCCAGTGGCATTCCGGGCTCTGACATTCAGGGTGTCGGTGTGCAGCTGGAATCCAACGACATGAAAGAGCTGAGCTCGCAAATGGCCATTGGCCTGTTGCCTCCGCGCTTTACTGAAATGCTGGTGGAAGCATTCCACTTCAGCCCGCCGAAAGCTTTGCCGCTGTATGCGCACAACGCTTTGGAAGGTGTGTTTGTTTATTCCGGCCAGCTGCCGGCTGAAGAAGTTGCGCGCATGAACGAAGAGTTCACGCTTTTGTCGCTTTGTTATTCGCACTTTTCTCTGGAAAAGAAAGTCGATTCCCTGGAAGTGCAGGACTTCGTCACTGAGGTCTATAACCGCAACTATTACCAGAAAGTTCTGGGCGATGAGGTGTCCCGCGCCCGCCGCCTGAAGCAGCCTTTGTCAGTTGTTAAAATCTCGATGGATGATTTTTATGAGATTGAATCATCTTTGGGTGAAGCGGTGAGAGATGAGTTGCTAAAAGCTGTGGCAACCATCATCACTAAGACCAGCCGAACCAATGACGTCACCTGCCGTACGGGGGTGAATGAGCTTGCTATGATTCTTCCGCACTGCCCGAAAAAGGGTGCGGCTTTGCGCGCAGAACGTCTGCGCCGGATCATTGAAGGCACTTCGTTCATGGATAACGGCATGAAGGTGTCCATCAGCCTGGGTGTCAGTGAGTATCCTTCCCTGTGTGATTCCGCCAAATCCTTGGATGAATCCGCGACGAAGGCTTTGCTTCACATCAACGACAAGGGCGGAAATAAAATTTGTTTGTTCAAGGCTCCGGAAACCCACAAGCCTGAATTTGAAGTGACAGCGGAATAGAGACTAAGAATGGAAATGTACCGTCGCACGTTTGCGGAAATTAATCTGGATCATCTGAAGCACAATATCCAAGTGCTGCAGAAGGCCTTTCCGCAAGCCCCTTTTCTGTGTCCCATGGTCAAGGCCAATGCCTATGGTCACGGCGATGTACAGTTGGCGCGTTTCCTGGAAAGTCTGGGCATCAAACACCTGGGTGTATGTCTGATTGAAGAAGGTCTGCTGCTTCGTCGTTCCGGTGTGAATGCTGAAATTCTGGTCTTCCGCGGTTTTGATCGCGAAGGGGCAGAAAAAATCATCGAATACAACATGACACCGGTGGTGAGTTCCTGGGAGCAGATTGATCATCTGGAGGCCGTGGCCTCGGACCCAGTGGGGATTCACCTGAAGTTTGACACCGGCATGAATCGACTGGGATTCCGTCCTGAAGAAGCGCAAAAGCTTTTCGATCGTCTGTGGCAGAACAAGAAGATCCGATTGAAAGCCCTGGTGACTCATCTGTTTAACGGCGAAGATGCCACGGATTCTCAAGGTATCAGTGCCCGCCAGTTGCGTGATCTGAATCGGGTCAGCACGGTGTTTAAGCCTTTTAATATTTTCTGCCATGCTTTGAACTCGGCCGGGATCATGAGTGCCCTGCAGATGAAAGACGCGGGAAGCACGCCGGCGGATCATCCGCTGTTCATGCAAAACTGGGGTCTGCGCCCGGGGCTGATGATCTATGGTTACAATCCATTGGGTCAGAACAACTTCGGGGGCCTAAAACCGGTGATGAGTTTGAAATCTCATGTGGCCACCTACAGACAGCTTCACATAGGTGAAACTGTTTCTTACGGCGGCACCTGGACGGCCAAGCAGGATTCTGTCATTGCTGTGGTCCCCATTGGATATGCGGATGGTTACCATCGTATTTTATCCAACCAGTCCTCTGTGGTTTTTGCAGGCAAAAGAGTTCCCCTTGTCGGAAGCATCTGCATGGATTATCTGATGCTGGATGTGACGGAAGTGGTGCGCGGTAAAGATCTGAAAGACTTTAAGGATCAGGAAGTGACCTTGTTCGGATTTGCTTCCGATGGCAGTTTCCTGTCCCCGGAAGAGCTGGCGGTTCAGGCCAAAAGCATCACCTGGGAAATGCTGACAAGTGTGGGCGAGCGCGTGCCACGTATTTACTCCGGCCTGGATGTCGGATTTGTGTTTGAGGAAAGCAGAGGCCAACGATGACCCTGTCGCAAAAGCTTTATAAATTGATTTCCGGACTCGGAAGGTACTTTATGGGTACTATTTCGGATCTGGTTTCCTCGACGGGAAAAATCATCCTTTTCTTCAATGAAAGTGTGCGCCTGATTTTTGCCAAACCGTCGCGATTTGCTGAAATCATCCGACACATGGAGTTTATCGGAAACCAGTCCATCGGTATCATTTGTCTGACGGGTGGTTTCACGGGTCTTGCGCTGTCCCTGCAATTGTATCTGGGTTTTAAGCTGTTCAATGCCGTGAATATGGTGGGTCCGACGGTGGCGTTGGGTATCACTCGTGAATTGGGTCCGGTATTGACGGGTTTGATTGTGGCGGCCCGAGCAGGTGGTGCGATGGCAGCCCGCCTGGGCACCATGCGTGTGAACGAGCAGATCGATGCCCTGGATGTGATGGGTGTGAACACCAAGCAATATCTGGTGTCGCCGCGTCTGGTGGCGGCCTTTATCTGTATGCCACTTCTGGTGGCGGTTTTTGACTTTGTAGCCATGCTGGGAAGCTGGTTCCTGTGTGTGAAAATGGTTGGTTTGGATGAAGCGGTGTTCTGGCAAAAGATCGCCGACTTTATTGAAATCCGTCATATCAACGAGGGGCTTTTGAAGGGCATGGTCTTCGGTATTTACTTTGCGTTGATGTGCACCTACCGCGGATTTAACACCACGGGCGGAGCAAAAGGGGTGGGTGAAGCCACCAATCAGGGCGTCGTGCAAAGCATGGTCGGCATCATCATTCTGGATTACTTTGCAACCAACATGATCCGTCTGTTCTACAGTCTTGTGGGGATTACATAATGGCGAATGAATCAGCAATTTCACTTCGTGATGTGAAAAAGTCCTTTGATGGCGGGCATGAGTTCGTTTTGAAAGGTATCAACCTGGAGATTCCCAAAGGCAGTCTGACAGCGATCATCGGCTTTTCCGGAACCGGAAAAAGTGTGATGCTGAAGCATTTGCTGGGCTTGTTCAAACCCACCTCCGGGACCATTGAGGTGTTGGGGACGGATCTTTCAACGCTGAATCCGGATCAACTGACAAAGTTTCGCTGTAACTTCGGGGTGCTGTTTCAGTCCGCCGCTTTGTTTGACGATATGACGGTGTTGGAAAATGTCTGCTTTCCGTTGTTTGAACACCGACGTGAATTGAAGCCGGCCCAAGTCCTTCGTATAGCTGAAGAGAAGCTGCATCAAGTAGGTTTGGAGTCCAAACATTACCACAAGCTTCCGAGTCAAATCAGTGGTGGTATGCAGAAGAGAACGGGTCTGGCGCGAGCTCTCGCCCTAGATCCAGAAATTCTGATCTATGACGAGCCGACCACGGGTTTAGATCCCATTCTGACAGAAATGGTGGATAATTTGATCCTGAGTACCCATAAGTTAAAACAGGGTGTGACTTCTATCATGGTATCACATGATTTGTCCGCTGCGTTTAGGATTGCCGACCACATCGCGATGTTGGATAGTGGCCGGGTTTTGTTATTTGGTACTCCAGAGGACTTCTTCAACACGGACATCGAACTGGTGAAGAAGTTTGTGAATAAAGGAATGAAACATCAATGAATTGGCTTCGCGCTGCAGAATTTAAAGTCGGATTAATGGTGATTGTGGTGGGTTCACTCATCGCGGTCATGTCTATGCAGGTCAGCGACGATCCATCTTATCTTGGTCGTTCCAAAAAAGCCTGGTTCCTTCTTCCCAACGCTGGCGGTCTGGTTAAAAACTCCGCCGTTCGATCCGCCGGTATCCCGGTGGGTGTTATTAAGGATATCCGTCTGCAGGACGGCATGGCCCGCATCGATATTACTATTAAATCTGAAGTGCCGCTGACGACTTCCGCTTCTGTGGAAATCAAAGCCCAGGGTATTTTGGGTGACAAGCACATCGAAGTTTACCCGGGTTCACCGACCGATCCTCCGTTGGAAGATAATGCTCAGATCCTGTCTATTAAAGACGGGGCGGGCATGGAAAACCTGATGGCTCAGGTTTCTGATGTGGCAAGCTCCCTGAAAGAAGTGGCGAAGAATCTGAAAGAAGCGACTTCTGAGGATGGCACCCGTGCCCACGTTCTGGGCCGTATCGTTAAAAATATCGAGACACTGACCGGTGATCTGGCGCAGATGACGACCGAGAACAAGGATAAGATCGGCGATATCGTGGATGACATTCACGGCATCACCGCGAACCTTCAGGAAGTCATGAACGACAAAAGCGATTCCGGCCTGAAAGAGACCTGGAAGAAGCTTTCCAACACGGTCAAAAACCTGGATGACATCACCACCCGTATCAACAAGGGTGAAGGCGCCTTGGGTAAACTTATCAGCGACGAGCAGACTTCCGAAAACCTGACTTCGGCGATCGATGGTCTGGGTGGAATGCTTGATTCTGCGAACCGTATCCAAACAGCGTTTGAGTTCCGCGGGGAATACCTGAACGAAGTTGGCGCGACCAAGTCTTATATTGGTGTGCAGATCCAGCCGGGTCTGGATCGTTATTACTATATTGGTGTGGTGGATGACCCTGCCGGTGTGGTTGAAACGACCAAAACTGAAGTCACTGGCCCGGGCGCGGGTGATGTGGGACCAGGTTCCTATACTGAAAAGAAAACTTACAGCAACAAGATCAAGTTCACGGTTTTGTTTGCAAAGAACTTCTGGGATCTGACTCTTAAAGGGGGCCTGATCGAAAACAACGGTGGTTTCGGTATCGATTACTACTTCTTCCGTCGTAAGTTGAAGTTCACAGCTGAAGCCTTCCAGTTCAGCGAAACCAACGTGCGCAGCAGTCTGACGTATAACTTGTATCGCGGTATCTTTATTACTGGTGGTATCAACGATGCCTTCGATCAACAGGGTGCACGTTCCAGCTATCTGGGTGCGGGTTTGTTCCTGACGAACGACGATCTTAAACTTCTTCTAACCAAGGCACCTTTTTAACCTATGAGCGGTGACAACGTGATGAGCAGCACAGAAAAGAACTGGTTGGTTAAATCCTCCACAAGGATTCTGGGCCCATTCACTCTGGCAGAAGTCACCGAACAATTGCGTTCTAAACAGGTTTCCATCATTGATGAAGTTCGTCAGCCGGAAGGCCGCTGGAGCTACATCCGTGAAAATAAGCTGTTCATGGATATCGTCAAAAACATCCGTGAAGAGCAGGACTCCCACTCTGAACAGACCATGACCCAGTCCATTGCTCATCACACGATGACAAGGACTGATGTTTTGCCAGTGACCGATGACCTGACACCGACACCGGTGCCGCATCTGGATCTGACTCCGCCACCGATTCGCGACATCAAAGATGTGACTCCGGTGGTGCAGACTCCGGCCAACCGCACGGCGGTGGCTGCGACAGCGGCAAAAAGTTATGGCGCCACGGGCGATACCCGATTGCAGGGGAAAATCCGTGAAAAATCCAATCTTATGCGCTGGGGAATCCTGGCGGCGGCGGTGGCCGTGGCTGGTGTGGTCTTCGTCACACTTTCCCAGAAAGATAAAAACAAATCCCTGGGCTATGAAGAACTGATGAGCCAGGCTTTGCGTTACAAGTCCCTGGGCTTGTACGAAAGATCCCTGGAATCCTATCAGCGTGCTTCCAAACTGAAAGAACCTGATGCCGAAGCACAGGTGCAGATGGCCACTGTGCTGATTTCCGAGGACCGTCAAAGTCTGATGGGCCGTCGCATTCTGGAAAGAGCTCTGGTTCAGGAAAACCGCAGCCGCAGCGAAATCGTCGATGCCTATCTGGGGATCGCCGTGTCCTATATGATGGACGGGGATCTGAAGCAGGCTGAAGACACTTTGCAAAAAGCCATCGGGCATGAGCCGTTTAATATTTCTGCTCTTTTGAATCTGGCGATCATCCAGCTTAAAAAAGGTAACTACGGCGAAGCGATGCGCGACTTCGATGCCATCTATCGCAAAAATCCGGGTTCTGTGCTGGCGCTGTTTGGTAAAGCCATGGCGTCCGTGGAATACGCAAAAACCGTCAATGATCCCAACTTCCTGAATCAACTGGTGGGTGATATCAAGGCCAATATCCAAAAGACCGGATATCTTCGTCAGGAGCTTTTGTTGTTCCTGGTGTATGCACAAAGTCTGATGGGGGACGTGGACGGAGTGAACCGTGCCGTTGTGCAGTTCCTGGCAGAGATGCCGGGGCAGGCCCGCAACTATATCCATCCGTTGCAGGTGGAATGGCGTTTCACGCAGTGGGATTATCTGGAAAAGTACTGCGCAGAAGCCTTTAAAAAACAATCTCCGCATGCTGAATTGAAAGCCCTGCGCTCGGTCTGTTTGATGGAAGTCAATCGTGACTCGGATGCCTCCAAAGTTCTGCAAGAGGCTTTGGCTGAAGCTCCGAAAGATCCGTATGTTCTGGTGACTCAGGCCAGTTATCTTTCCAAAGTGGGCCGTCTGCCGGAAGCTTTGGGAATCCTGAAAATGCCGGAGCTGTCCCAGATTTCTGTGAAAAATCTATTGATGGGTGACATCTGCATTATCACGCAGGATGTGAATTGCGCCCAGACGGCTTATACTCATATCTATAGCACTGACAAACGAAGTGCTCCAACTTTGTACGGTTTGGCTTGGGTCATGGTGAAGAGCAACAACCGTCCTATGGCTTACGACTACGTACGCGCTGGTTTGCAGGCCGAGCCAAACTATCTGCCACTTCTGGAGTTGAGGGATCAACTGGAGTCTGAGTGATGAAACGTTCCGTCCAGGCCGCAAGCATCTGGATGTTTCTTTTGCTGGGTGCCTGTACCAAGGAGCCCGGTTACCACGTGTCTGAATACCAGGAAATCAAGTTCGAGGATGTTCCTGAAGAAGTCAAAATTCCCACCAAAGCCTGGGACCTATTAGAGTTCAAGCCTGCAGCCGACGCCCATGGGGTTGCTCTGGGTAAAAACCTGATCTTTTCTGAATTGACGGTTTATCTGGTTGAAAAGAACGCCGGTGTGGTTGAAGGCGAAGCCATCAAGATCCAGCTGCCGCGCGGTGGGGGCACGATTGATCTTTCGCGTTTTATCACCGATCGCCGTGGCACTTTCTATGTCGGCTTTGAGTTCCCGGAATTTACCGATGCCACCGGTAAGAGGGTTTTGTTCTTAAGCAAGGCGCGTAAGCGTCGGCTTGGCAGCGAGATCTTCGGGGCCGGCTGCAATCAGTACTTTGATATCACCGATGAATTCTTCAAAAAAATGAAGGCCGAAGGACTGAAGGTCAACAGCACGCAAGACAGATACTTGAGTGTGCTGGGGGGAAGCTTCCTGTTCGCGGCGGAAAAAGGGGCGGATGTACATCTGGCCCAGGTTCGCTTCACCAACTCTCAACAGCCCCAATTCTTCTGCGAGGAGCGCTGATGGAAAAACAAACTGTCCAAAGTCTTCAGGATAAAAGCAATGTCGACGCTCTTTTCCTGGTGAAGGAAAAGAATGTTTCCGTTGGTAAAAACGGCCGTCCTTTTATGGGGCTGCAGTTGGGTGATGCTACGGGCACTATCGACGCTCGTCTGTGGGACCGCGTGGATGAGCTGGCCCGTGAATTTGAAATCGGCGACATTCTAAGAGTGAAAGGTCTGGTTCAGATCTTTCAGCATCGCAAGCAGCTGATCGTGCATCGATTGGAACGCGTTGAGGCCTCAATGGTGGATATGGCGGATTTTATTCCGGCCACAGCCCGCAATGCTGAAGACATGATGGCTGAACTGACCCAGTTGGTGCGTTCAATGAAAAACGATTATCTGCGCCAGTTGGTGACGGACACCTTGGAAGATCCCGAGATCCGCCCGATGGTCCTTCGTGCGCCGGCGGCTAAAAGCATTCACCACGCGTGGATGGGTGGATTGCTGGAGCATATTCTTTCCATCTGTAAAATCATGGATTTTATGGGTACGCATTATCCATTCCTGAATCGCGATTTACTTTTGTTCGGTGCGATTTTCCACGACATCGGCAAGGTGTGGGAGCTGTCGTATGACAATGGAATTTCCTACACGGATCGTGGTCGTCTGATTGGGCACATGCAGATCGCGTGTGAGCTGATAGACAAGAAGTCCTCACGTATCCTGGGTTTTTCCGAAGAACTGCGTGACATCTGCAAGCACATTATCTTAAGTCATCATGGCAAACTGGAATACGGATCGCCCAAGCGTCCGAAATTCCTGGAGGCGATGGTGGTGGCCATGGTGGATGATTTCGACAGCAAGGTCGCTACCGTGAAGACCCTGATGGATAATGAGCGCGGTTCCGGTGAAAAGTGGTCCCGCTATAGCGAACTGTTTGATCGCTATTTCCTGCTCGATGATATGAACGAGAAATACTAGAAAAGAAGCACGATGATTAGCGGCATTTTGGAATTCCTGCGAACTTATAAGAACTACGACCCGGCGGCAAAATCCCTGTGGGAGATTGCTTTGCTTTATCCGGGCCCGAAGGCCGTGGCTTTGCATCGAATTGCTCATGAACTTTATAGTGTGAAATTGTTCTTCCTGGCCCGTTTGGTGGCTGAGATTTCCCGTTGGCTGACCGGAATTGAAATTCATCCCGGCGCCACATTGGGAAAACGTCTGGTGATTGATCATGGTTTTGGTGTGGTGATTGGTGAGACTGCGGTGATCGGTGATGACTGCATCATCTTCCACGGTGTGACTTTGGGGGGACTGAAGTTTGATCCGGTGAAACGGCACCCAACGGTTGGCAACAAAGTGCTGATCGGAACAGGCGCCAAGATCCTGGGGCCGATCACCATTGGTGATGGTGCTCTTGTCGGCGCAAACGCTGTTGTGATCCGTGAGGTGCCTGCAGGTGCCACGGTGGTTGGACCTGTGGCGACGGTGAAGTGATATGAAGTCGCTGGAGCATTGGTTCGCTGAATACAGTGAAAGTCACCAGCATCCCGTCAACCAGCGCCTGCACAAGATATGTGTGCCTCTGATTTTCTTTTCTATCGTGGGAATGCTTCTGCAAATCCCGGTTGAGCTGGGGCCGATTAAGCTGGGTGAGTTGCTGATTGCAGTGGCTTTGGGCTGGTACATGACTCTGGGGCCCCGGGTTTTCCTGGTAATGTTGGGCCAATTGGTTCTGAGTTATGCTTTGGTTTACGTACTAAGTCTGTGGGTGTCACCGATCTGGCCGTTGGTCCTGATCTTCGTTTCTGCATGGGCGGGACAGTTTTATGGACACCACCTTGAAGGGAAAAAGCCATCTTTTTTCAAAGACTTACAGTATCTTCTGATCGGGCCCTTGTGGGTGGTCCGTGGTCTGTTTTGAGCTCCAAGATATTCTCATCCGGTTTTCATGACTCAAGCTTCATATTAAATGGTTCGCTTGCCGCCGTGCGTTTCTGAGATACTAAGGGTGATCTTAATCTAGGCGAAAGGAGTTCGGCTATGAAGCAGACAGAACAAATCCAGACGGTGCCAACTTCGACTCCGCACCAGGAAAGCAACGGTACTGTTGCTCCGGTACGTAAGAGAAGAAGTCGCAGACGACTGAGCGGTTGGTAAGCCCAACCGCCACAGCCGGTGAACAAGGCCCATCCGAATAAGCGGCTGAACCTTTTTGACCGGCTTTTTTTAAGCTCCCATTTCGGGGGCTTTTTTTTTCATTTTCAGTTGGTACTTCAGTTCGTTTTCAATCTCATCTTCTTTTCAATCCGCTTTCCTCACGTTTTCATTCATGCTTGTTTTCAACGAAATGCTGTTCTTTCACTCAGGGTGCTTTTAAATCGTCTGACGACATTGAAGGATGAAATAATCTATGAACAGACAAGGTAAAACGCCACGTTTTAAAAGACAGAGAAGACTTTTGACCGAACTTCCCGGTATGGGGAAGGCGGGCGCTCTTGAAAGACGCCCATATCCTCCAGGTCAGCACGGCTTGCAACGCCGAAAGTACTCTGAATTCGCTTTGCAACTTGAGGAAAAACAAAAGCTGAGATTCCACTATGGTCTGCGCGAGGAGCAGTTCCGTCGTTTGATCAATAAAGCCAAAAAATCCAAAGCCACCAACTGGGTTGAAGCTTTGGTGAACTTGCTGGAAAAACGCCTGGACAACGTGGTATTCCGCCTGGGCTTCGCCAGCAGCATTCCTGCGGCAAGACAGTTGGTTTCTCACGGTAAAGTTCTTGTGAACGGCAAGAAAGTGAACATCGGTTCGCAAATCATCAAAGTGGGCGACAAGATCGCTTTGAAAGATGAAGCTTACCAAAATCAGGTTTACATGGCTGCGAAACAAGCTCCACGTCTGCCTTTGCCATCATTCATGGCTAAAGAAGATGTTGCGGGTAAAGAGCAAGGCCGTTTGACTGATGAACCAAATCTTGAAGCGGTTCCGTTCGCGTTCGAGCCGGGTTTGGTCATCGGTTACTACTCAATGAGGGGCTAATGAAAACGACTAAATTCATCGAAGCAGAGCAAATTGCTTTCGAAGAAGTAGCTGAAAACTGGGTCTCCGTAAAATTCGGGGATGAGAAGTTCGTGATCGACGTGGACACTCTGTTCGATCTGTCCTTCCGCTGTGCTTCTTTCCTGGCGCAAGTTGAAGCCAAGGAAGAAGAGCAGGCTGAAATGCAAGGCACCTGTGCCTGTGAGGGCATTCCTGCAGAAGCTAAAGTTCACTAAGTAAAGGGCCTCGAAAGAGGCCTTTTTTTTTGCCCAAAATCCAAGCCATCCAGGCTCCGATGGCATCGCCATTGCTCCCATCAATATTAGAATCGTTTTAGATGGTTCAGAGTTCCTATATTGGAGGCCGCATGCCCCTGTTTCGCCCATTTTTGTCCCTTGTCCTGGGGTTGGTCACCTGTCTTTCTGTGGCTCAGGCTCAAGCCCGTCCTCAAAGTGCTCTGGATGTCATGACCTTTGAGGATCAGTTCACCTGTAACGACAAGTTTCCGCATCATTCTTTCTGCGAGGCTGTGGATTTTAAACCCTGGACAGAGGCTGAAAAACGAATCGTCGGGGAGTACCTGGCCAACATCAATGATCCGCGCCTGTCTTATCTGCTGGAAGTGATCAAAACCAAGGGCATCACAAAAATCCACCGCGTGGGGTACGGTGCCACCTGGTACAACAATATTTCCAAACGTCGCGCCGAGTTCGTACGCAGCAGGGACAAGGCTTTGTTGTGGGTGAATCCGGTCACCAACGTGATTGGTTTTTCAGACTCGTTTTTTACCGGCACATCTTTCATGGACCCTCATGCGAAAGTGGATCGCAAGCAGATCAATGTCTTTCATGAGCTGGTGCATGTCTTTGATGTGGCTCTGGGGCATATCTCAACCTCGCAGGAATTCTATGACAGCGTCGGCTGGCATTGGGACGGCAAGAACCATGTGATTGGTGGCGTGGACTATCATCAGTCGCAGTTGGACTTTAAAAATATTCTGGCATTGGTTGGAAACAAACAAAGTGCTCTGGCTTATGCTCAAGACCGCGAGCTGGGAATTCAGTATGGATTTCCTACTGTGTATTCCATGACAAATACGCACGAATCCTTTGCCGAAATCATCTCTTATTACATCTTCGATCCCACAGCGAAGGACTATCTTTCGCCCAAGATTCAAGCTTACGTGAAGACCATACTTCAAGAGTGATGCATAGCTTATGCAAAACTGGGGTGGGCCCTCCTGTGGAGGGTGCCCCAGCAGGTACCTTTTAGTGGCGGCGGCGGCCTTTGGCTTCGGGGATTCCGTCGGCCGGGTCTTCGGGCCATTGGTGCTTCGGATACTTGATACGCAGTTCTTTGCGCACTTCCGGGTAACCATTCTTCCAGAAACTTTCCAGATTTGAAGTCACCTGCACTGGACGAAAATTTGGTCCCAGCAAATGCAGGGTGATCGGAATCGTCTGTTTGTAGACCTTCGGTGTCTGCATCAGGCCGAAGACTTCCTGAATGCGCACTTCCAGATACGGTGGTTTGTCGGAAGGATAAATCACACGGATCTTGCTGCCGCTGGGAACTTCAATACGGTCGGGGATTTCCCGGCGCAGGGTGTTTGCGGTTTCCGGTGGCAGAACACTTTCAAAGAAGAAACAAAGATCTTTTTCCATCACCGCCTGCATTTTGCTTTCGCCCATGCAGGCTTGCGTGAAGGCTTCGACCTTCAGCTTTTCGATATCAAGATTCAGATCCTCTTGCTGTTGCAGGAACTGCAGGCGTTCCCACCAGTGTGACAGGGCTTCGTTGGTTTTTAAAACCAGATCAAATTTGTCGGCCAGAATCTGCGGCAGCTTTTCAGAAACTTCGGTTGCGGAGGCGGGGCTCAGTGAAGGTTCTTCCAGGGGCAGACCGTACAGGGATCGGTATTCGCGGGTGAAGAACTGACCTTTTTCTTCGACAAAGGACACATCGCGGGTTTTCACAATGTCATTGCGGAAAAGATCCAAGACAAAATCTTTTTCAGCACCGCAGGCAAGGCTGACCATGGTTTCCGCGTCGGAACTGCCTTCTACGCCATTCAGAGCGGCAAAGAATTCAGAATTTTTCACCAGAGTTTCATTTTGCAGCTTCACACCGCGACCGCCGACCATCAGGGCGCGTTCGGTCTTTCCGCGTCGGCGGCACAGGCGATCAGCATAAGCCGTCAGCAGGATTTTCTTCGTCAGTGCCAGCTGCTGGTCTTTCTTAAGAGCTGCTGTCGGGGTGTCCGAGGACTTTTGCAGACGCTTCGCCAGTTCCTGAATCTGGCGAGCCGCCTGATCCACAGTTTGCAAAGAGAAATAGGCACTGCCTGCAGGGGCCTTTTTGTTTTGGCGGAACTGATGCAAAACCTCCAGGCGCGCACTCAGGTCGCATTCCAGATTGTCACCCAGGAAGGAAGCGACGGATTCACGTCTGAGGATGTCACGCTCTTGCAGCAAGGCGGCCATCTCTGACGCCAATTCAATGGCGCCCAGATCCATTCCCACCAGCATCAGCTTTGCCAGACGCACGGGCAGTGGGAAGTGCAGGATCTTGCGACCCAAAGCTGTGATTTTGTTGTTGTCGTCCACGGCGCCGGAAATGCGCAGGTATCGAAGGGCGTTTTCAATGGCCACTTTCTGAGGTTTTTCAAACCAGCTGAAAGAATCAAAATCAGTGACACCTTGAGCACTTAAGAACAACAAACTTTCTGTCAGGTCCACGCGCTGGATTTCAGCCACTTCGCTTTTACCGAAGGACAGCTCATCCATTTTATTCCACATGCGATATGCGACACCCGGGAATTGACGGGCGGCCCGGCCGGAACGCTGAATGGCGCTGGACAGACTGATACGTCCCAGCTCCAGGCGGGAAAACCCGGTGCGGTGATCCTGCTTCATGTTTTTGGCAAGGCCGGAATCGATAACCGTGTTTACGCCGTCAATGGTGACCGAGGATTCCGCAATATTGGTGGAAAGGATCACCCGTTGCTGTGAGGTCTTTTTCAAGGCGCGTCGCTGGTCTTCCAGATTCAAGGACCCATGCAGCGGGACCAGCTCGATGTTTTTGCTGTCAGCCCAGCTTTGCAAAGCATCTTTGGCGCGGTCAATTTCGCCCACGCCCGGCAAGAACACCAGAATGTCGTGACGGGTTTGCAGTTGGGCATCTTTCACAGTTTGCGCGACGGCATCAAAGAACTGCGGAAAGGTTTGCAGTTGCTGAGATCCCTTTTGATAGCGCACGTCCAGCTCAAACAATTTTCCCGGCACACTGACAATCGGGCAGTCGCCCAGATAGCTGGCGATTTTTTCGGCTTCCAGGGTCGCGGACATCACCAGTATTTTGATATCACGGCCCAGCTCCTGCAATTCACGCAAAAGTCCCAAAGCCAGATCCACGTGCATGGAGCGTTCATGGAATTCATCCAGAATCACCAGTTCGACTTCGGATAGTTCCGGGTCGTCGATCATCTGGCGCGCCAGCAGTGCTTCGGTCATAAAAACCAAACGCGTCTTATTCGAAGTTTTATTGGCAAAGCGAACTTGATAGCCGATCTCTTCACCGACCTGCCAGCCTTGTTCTTCGGCGATCCGGTGGGCAGCAGCGATGGCTGCCATACGGCGCGGTTCCAGCACGATGACTTTTTTGGAAGTTACCTGCAGCAGGGCCGGAGGCAGACGGGTGGTCTTACCGGCACCCGGCGCTGCCGTGATGACAAGATTCTGGCCATTTTTCAGAAGGCTCTGAATCTCGGGGACGAAACTGTCAATGGGAAGCAGCAGTTCCTGACTCATCAATCAGACCGGATACACCAGCAGCATGAATTCTGCCTTGTCGGCTTTCAGGCCGCCGATCAGTTTGTCGATTGAGCCCTCCAGAACGATCTCTTCTTCCTGGGACAGATTCATGGTCAGCAGGAAGCGACGTTGAGCAAAATGCTCTTTCATGTCGTTCAGGGTTTTTTTCAGGCGGTAAGGAGTGTCCATCAGAATGATGGCGCGCTTTTCTTTGGTCAGATCTTTTAAAGCACGCGCACGAGCTTCGTTTTCAGCCGGCAAGAAGCCGCGAAACACGAACTCATCAATGCGCTGACCGCTTAAAGACAGCAATCCCATCAGGGCGGAGGCGCCCAACACGGATTTTACCGGTACGTTTTTCTGGCGGCACAGGCGCACCAGATCCGCACCCGGATCGCAGAACCCTGGCGTTCCACAGTCAGAAACCAGAGCCACGGTCTTTTCCGCACACAGCGGAACCAGCGCGGCTTTGTCTTCAGGGGTGGAATGCTCATCCAGAACTTCGTAGGACTTACCCGTAATGCCATGGGCACGCAGAAGCTTTGACGCTTCTTTCGTGCTTTCGCAAATCACCACGTCGCAGTTTTTCAGGATTTCAAGGGCGCGCAGGGAAATTTCACTGACATCGCCAATGGGGGTGGCCACCACGTAAAGCATCAGGACTCCTTCTGATTCAGCAGAAAATTCATGATACGCGGAAGATTTTCAGGCGGCTCCGCCTTTCCGGCATGAGTGCTTTCAAAGAAGATCATCTGTACTTTGGGACAGTGCTGGGCCAGCAGATGCAGATTCACCGGTTCATTTTCAAAGAAGTAAATCGCCTCGTAACTTTTTCTTTCCGCATCCAGGAACCAGTCAGTCTTGAACTTGGCATCATCCATACTGCGGTGAGGTTTCAAAACCAGTTCAGCTGTTTTGTTCAGCGGGAAGCCCCACTGAGCGATCACTTCGCCCGAGCTTCCCCCCATGCGTTCCACATCCCGGCCGGTCAGATACACAACATGGGCGCCGGCATCTGAAACTGCATTCACAAATTCCACGGCACCTTCATAAGGGGCATCAAACTGCAGATAGTGATTCGAGAAAAAACTTTTCTGCCAGTAGGCTTTCACAGCCTCCTGGAACTCAGGATGGTGACCGTCCAGTCCGGCACGGGTCAGGGCACCAACGATGCCCCAGTCAGTTCTGAGGGTCTTGATGTTCTTTAGCAACGCCACTTGTTCAGGGAATTTCTTTTGATTCAATGGCGAGGCCGCGAAATCCAGAAGGATTCTTTCAAGGCGGGGGCTGACATCAAATAAAGTGGAGTCGAGGTCGAAGACTGCAAGGCTGGTTTTGCCCTGTTTTGTGAGGTCCTGAATATTAACAAGAATCTGTTCCAGCATAGGGGCCATCTAGCCATACAAGTCCAGTGAAATCAAAGACTTTTCTTGCCCGTGCTTGGGGGTTTTCTATAATGATTTTGGGAGGCAAACAGCATGAAGAAACTTCTTCTTGGCATGGTTCTGTGTGGACCTGTTGTATTGGGTGGATGTCATCTGAAGAAAGATGTTTTGGGGACGGTCGAAAACCCGATCAAGTTTCATTTGGTCCCTGCCGTTGATGCCAAAGTTCTGACCGACAATTCGCAGATTCTGAAGGATTATCTGGAAAAGAACACACCTTATAAATTTCAAATCACCATCCCTCAGAACTTTGTGGCGGTGGTGGAATCTTTCGGCACCAAGAGGGCGGATGTCGCAGCTATCAACACCTATGGATATTATCTGGCGCACAAGCAGTACGGTGTCGAGGCTCGGCTGACAGTCATTCGTTATGGGTCAGCGACTTACCAGTCACAGTTTCTGGCCCGGGCGGATGGAAAAATCAAAACACTGAAAGACCTGCAGGGAAAGAAAGTGGCTTTTGTGGATCCTGCGTCGACCTCGGGTTATCTGCTGCCGTTGAAAACACTGAAGGACCGCAAGATCGAACCCAAAGAAACCGTCTTTGCGATGAAGCATGATTCAGTTGTGACCATGATCTATCAGGGGCAGGTGGATGCCGGTGCGACTTATTACAGCCCTCCACAAAATGGGCAGCTTGAAGACGCCCGCCGTCTGGTGAAAACCCAGTATCCTGATGTCGAACAAAAAGTGAAGATCATCGAATTATCCGAACCCATCCCGAATGATCCGATCGTCTTCCGCAAAGACATGCCGGAAGAAATGAAAGAAAAGATTGTCGACACGCTTTTGCAATTTGCCGCCACTCCTGAAGGGCAAAAGTCCCTGGACTTGATGTTGGGGGCAACCAATTTGAAAAAATCCACCGACAGTGATTATGACAGCGTTCGCGAGATGCTGTCGACGCTGGCCCCGGAAGGGAAGTGATCGTGAGCGAGGCCCTGTTGCGCGTTGAAAACCTGTCCAAAACCTATCCCAACGGGGTGCAGGCGCTGAAAAATATCAATCTGGAAGTTCACCCCGGGGAATTTCTGGTGGTGATCGGTCTGAGTGGGTCCGGCAAGTCCACGTTGTTGCGATGTCTGAACCGTCTGCAGGAACCGACTTCCGGGAGCATCTATTTTTCCGGGCAGGAAATTGGGCAGCTGCAAGATGCCGCGAAGGTTCGCAGTGTGCGCAGCAAGATGGCGATGATCTTTCAGCACTTCAATTTGATCCCACGTCAAAGTGTTTTGAAGAACGTTCTGATGGGCCGACTGGCGGCAAAATCCACCTGGCAAAGTCTGTGGGGGGTGTTTTCCGGGGCCGAACGACTGGAGGCGAAAGAAAACTTGCGTCTGGTGGGTATCGCCGAAAAAGCCTCGCTGCGCGCGGATCAGTTGTCGGGCGGGCAAAAACAGCGCGTGGCCATTGCCAGAGCATTAATGCAAAAGCCGATATTGCTTTTGGCGGATGAGCCTGTGTCTTCCCTGGATCCGGCGACTTGCCATGTGGTCATGGACTATTTGCGCAAGATCAATCGGGAAATGGGTATCACCGTGATCGCCAATCTGCATTTTTTGTCTTTGGTAAGAAAGTACGCCACCCGGGTGGTGGCTCTCAAAGACGGCGAGATCGTCTTCCGCGGAAAGCCTGAAGAAATCACCGAAGAATGGTTCCGTCGTATTTACGGGGAAGGAGCACAGGATGTTGCGCCGAACGATATTTGACGGCATCGTCTTTGGGTTTTTGCTGTGCCTTCTGGCGGCAGCTTTGTTTGTTACTTCCGAAGAGCAGCTTTTGCAGTTGGGCCTGATTTCGGCCTTGGCGTTGTTGTTCTTTGTTGTCGGGTGTGGAATCAGTCTGGCGCTTTCATCGCATAAAATCGTCACGCTGGGCGCAAGCTTGTTCGGATCTCATCAAGGTGTTGAAGACGATCGCCCCTGGTATCGTACGTTCTGGTGCTGGCAGTTGCTGGTATCACTGTTAGCCACGCTGACGGTGGCCGTGATCAAGACTGAATTTTCGTTTGTAGAACTTTTTGATCAGAATGGTTTTGCGGGTGCAGTGCGATTGTTCAAGGGCTTGTTGGACCCGAACTGGGATGTTTTGCCCCGAGCGGTGTTGAATATCATTGAAACCATCTTTATGGCGTTTCTGGCTACCACGCTGGCGATTCCGGTGGCTTTTTTGCTCAGCTTTGTCTGCGCCAAAAATATCATGCAGGGGCCCTGGGCGCGCGTGGTTTATTTTGTCATGCGAACTTTCCTGAATGTCACTCGCTCTATCGAAGCTTTGATCTGGGCGATTATATTTTCAGTGTGGGTGGGGATTGGTCCCTTTGCCGGCATGCTGGCATTGATGATTCATTCGATTGCTTCACTGGCCAAACAATATTCCGAGATGGTTGAGTCTGTTGAAGAAGGCCCGATTGAAGCTATTGAATCCACGGGGGCCAATAAACTGCAAACGATTTGGTATGCGATTGTTCCTCAGGTGCTTTTGCCTTATATTTCATTTACGGTCTATCGTTGGGACATCAACGTGCGCATGGCGACAATCATCGGTCTGGTCGGTGGGGGCGGTATCGGCACGATGCTGGTGCAGTACCAGGGGCAGGCGATGTGGCGGGAAGTGGGCTGTATCATTGTCGTGATTGCAGTGGTGGTATGGGCCCTGGATCAGGCATCAGCCTATGTTCGTGAAGCATTGAAATAGTCTTAAGGAGCTTTTCATGTCTGTTTTGAATAATTATAAGGTCACTATTAAAGAGCACCATGTGGATTCTTTGGGTCATATGAACAATGCCACTTATCTGGCATTGTTTGAAGAAGCCCGCTGGGAAGCGATCACCAGTCGCGGTTACGGCTTTAAAGACATTCAAAAAATAAAGCAGGGCCCGGTGATTCTGGAAGTGAATCTGAAATTCCAGCGCGAGGTTTTGCTGCGTGAAACGATCACGATCACTTTGGAGATGCTGGGTTACAAAGGCAAGATCGCCCAGATGAAACAGCAGATGATCAAGGACGATGGCAGTGTTGCCAGCGAAGCGGTCTTTACGTTTGGTCTGTTTGATATGAAAGAAAGAAAACTGATCGAGCCCACTCCGGAATGGAAGCGGGCGATTGGAATGGACTAAGCGGCTTTGGCCAATGGCAGGGCGACGACGGTGATGTAGAACTTTCCTTTTTCAGTGGAAAAAGGAATCATCATCCCGGCGGAGCCTTGAGCGCACGGCACATTTTGGCCACTGCCTAAAAGAACTTTCGGCACGGTCATTTGCACGCCATAGGAGCTGATTTCCGCCTTGGCGTTACCAAAGATAATGTTATTGATCTCTCCGACGGCATCCTGATTGTCTTTGTTCAATTCAGTTTGTTCTTCCATCAGCATCGAAGACACAACTTCCAGGAAGCTGCCTTTATCAAATGAAATGCACAGATGCCCTTGGAAGGCCTGGGACTTGATCTCCACAACCGAGGAAACTTCCCCCATCATTGGATCGTGTGGGGACTTGGGGCCGGCTTTTTCCATTTTCACAGAAGGGCAGCCAAACTGGCCCAGTACATGAGTGGTGGCCTTGATGACGGCATTGATCACACGCACATCCACGGCATACTTTGAGGCCGCTGCTGCTGTCGCCGGTTCTTTGGCGCCCGTACCGTGGTGTTGGGCATTCAGAACAGAGATCATTGCGCTGATCAGCTCATTCGGAGAAACCGGTTTTTTAAAGAACTTCGAAGACTGCAGGCTTTCCGGCAGCTCCGATGAGTCTCGTTGTGAGATCACGATCAGCTCAGCATCCTGGGTGTTCTTATAAGTATGGATACCATAAACGAAACCACCGTCCATCAGGCGCGGCACTTCGGTATCAATCAGCACGACGTCGAATTTTTGGTTTTCGGACTTGATCGCAGCTTCGGCGCCATCCTTTGCACGGACCACCACCGGGGAAAACCCCGAGTTTTCAAGCTGCTTCAGCAGTGGTTCTTTCACCAGTTGCTCAAGCTCACAGTTGTTGTCCACGATCAGGATGTTTTTTCGTGTTTTCATTTCTTTCTTCTGTATGAATACCATAAACTCTATTCGGTTTAAGATGCGGATTTCTTAACTGGCAGTAATCTTGTCGGGTAACTGTGAGGAAGCCTTTAACTCTATTTATTGTCGAGAACTTCGACGAAAATTCCCAAACAAATTACCAACAAATTGTCTAATTTCCTACAGTTAAGTCATCTTCTGTTTGTGCCGAATAGTGCGGAACAGGAGTATCGAGAGCATGGGAAAACAGTATTATCTTTCGAACAATGGGACTCATATCGGGCCGTTCAATCTTGAGACAGTTTTAAAAAAGATCGAAAGCCAAGAGAACCAGTGGACGGATTACATCTATGACGAAGCGCTGGGTGAGTGGCTGATGCTACTGGAGCATCCGGAGTTTTCTGCAAAACTGGCTCAAAAGCCCGCGACTCGACCTTCGGCGTCTCCGGCGTCCTTGCTGAGCAAGCTCGCTCTGAAAGACAAAGAATGGTTTATCTTGAAAGAGGGCAATAACTACGGCCCGTTCTGCCAACTGGAGTTGATCCAGATGCTGCAGGAAAAAGCGTTGTACGAGTACGACTACATCTGGCACTCGAAACTTCCTTCCTGGAAAAGAGTGGCCGAAGTAGAAGACTTCTCTGCAGAAAGCATCCGTGTGATGAAAGACTCCAAGGAAGCTGACGTGGCTGAGATCTTCTTCCGCCGTCGTCATGTGCGCGCCTCTTATGGTGCGTCTTTGATTGTTCATAACAACAAAACAGTTTTCCGCGGTCAGGCTCTGGAAATCAGTGCCGGCGGGGCGGGTGTCCTGATCGACACTCCGAATCTGCAACCGGGGCAAAGTCTGTTCCTGCATTTCCAGCCGGGCGACGGTGTTCCGCCATTCAATGCGGTCTGCCAGATCGTCAGCAAACAATACGTGAAGGACAGCGGCACGGCGGTTGAGCCGGTGAAGTATGGCGTGAAGTTTACGACTCTGAGCCAGTCCGCCCGTGAATCGATCAAGAATTTCACAACGAAGGCTGCATAAAAGCAGCCTTTGAGAGGATCTTTTGTATGAAAAAGGACTTTCAGCTTCTTGTTGTCGCGGCAGCGTCATCTTTGTTGATGGCCTGCGCACAGAATGTGTCATTCGATCTGCCGGAAACTCAAGACAACTTCGGTCAAAGCATCACGTACAACAACAAGGTGGATATTCTGTGGATCGTGGATAATTCCACCTCCATGCTGAAGCATCAGCAGCGCTTGAGCGAACAGGTTCCGGATCTGGTCAGTAAACTCAATACATTGAAAATGGACTATCACATGGCCGTGGTGACCACCAGCATGGGGGGCACGTCACCTGATGGCGGGAAGTTTATCGGCAGTCCGAAGTATGTGACTTCGAAAACTCCGGATCTGGTCAACAGCCTGAAAAACCGTATGATCGTGGGAGAGGCCGGCAGCAATCTGGAGCGCGGTCTTGAGTCCATGGAAAATGCCCTGTCAGCAAATTATCTGGCCAATGAAGGCAAAGGCTTCTTCCGCAATGACGCCCTTTTGGTGGTGATCGCATTGTCGGATGAGGATGACTTCAGTAAATCCAGCTCTTCTGCCGGCATCACTTATTACACCAATTTATTGGATGGTATCAAAGAACCGTGGGTGGATGGCAGCCGTTCGTGGGTGTTTAATTTTATCGGCGTCCTAAGTTTGACGTCCCAGTGCAAAACCTTCAATGACTTTGCATCTGCGGGTTTGAGCTATATGGGCCTGGCGGATACTTCCGGCGGGGTGAAAGAATCCATCTGCAGCACGAATCTTTCGTCAGCAGTGGGGAACATCCGTTCACGCATCTATCAGATCCTGACGGACTTTAAATTGTCAAAAGTGCCTTTGGAAGAGTCCATCACAGTCAGCATCAATGGTGTCAGCATTCCGCGTGACACCACCAATGGTTGGGACTATCTGGCCGCCAGCAACGTGATCCGTTTCTATGGAACTGCGGTGCCCGCTGCAGATGCGTCGATCAAGGTGGATTTCAAACCTAAAGACGCGAACTGATAATACATGCCCTGGGCTTGCATAAGTTCTTCGTGCGAGCCCATCTCGGCCACTTCCCCCTGATTCAGAACAATAATGCGATCGCACTGTTCAATCGTTGAAAGACGGTGGGCAATGATGATGCTTGTACGGCCTTTGGTGATCTCTTTGGTCGCATCCTGAATGATGTGTTCGCTTTCAGAGTCAATGTTGGCGGTGGCTTCATCCAGAATCAAAATATCCGGGTTGAAGGCCAGAATGCGCGCAAAGGCGATCAGCTGGCGTTCGCCGACCGACAAGTTGGCGCCGCGTTCAGCCACCGGGCTGAGCAAATCGCGCCCTGTGCGGGTCAATAGAGCCATATAGCCGGTTTTTTCGCAGGCCATGCGGATTTGTTCTTCTGTGATGCGCGGGTCGCCCAGGCCAATATTGTCGCGGATGTTGCCGCGGAAGATGAAGTTATCCTGCTGAACGACGCCGACATGATGGCGGATTTCCTCACGCGGGATGCTTTCCAGGGCAAGACCATCGACAAAGACTGTCTGTTCAGGGGCATCATAGAATCGCTGCAACAACGAGATAAACGTGGATTTGCCACTGCCGGTACGCCCCACCAAAGCCACGGATTCTCCGGCTTTAATGTGCAGGTTGATGTTTTTCAAAACCAGCGGCAGATGGCTTTCGTACTGGAAGTTCAGGTTCTTGATTTCCAGTTCTCCACGCAAAGATCCCGGGCTGGTCAGAGCGGCCAGTTCGTGCTCTTTCGGTTCATCCATCAGGGTGAAGATGCGCTCGGCACTGGTCAGGGAGTTTTGGAACTGCTGGTATTTCTCTAAAATCTCTCGCAATGGCGGGATGAAGTCCTGGATGTTCATCAAAAACGCCACCAATGAACCAATGGCGATCGAGTTTTCAGCGCTTAAGTAACCACCGAAATACAAAGCCGAGGTGATGGTTACGGCGTTGAACAGATTCATCACCGGCTGCATCAGGGCATAGGCCTTGATCGAGCGCATATTGGTATCACGATAATCCACCGACAGGGTGCCGAACTTGTCGCGATTGCGGGTGACACGATTGTAGAGCTGAATGACTTTGATGCCGTTCAGATTTTCAGCCAGGAAAGCGTTGATGGTGGACAGCTTCTTTTTCTGTTCGCTTAGGATCGCACGGATTTTATTGGACAGGTGGAACGTGGCCCAGATAAAGAACGGCGCCAGGAACAGCGACACCACGGTCAGCTTCCAGGAAATCAGGCTGAGCGCAATCACCACCGACGCGATGATCACCGCGTTGGTGAAGACCGAGATCACGCCTTCTGAAAACAGTTCCCCCAAAGACATCACATCATTGGTCAGTCGGGTGACAATACGTCCGTTCGGAGTCTTGTTGAAGAACTGCATCGGCAGTCTTTGCACGTGGTTCATCAGATCTTCGCGCAGATGATACAGCATGCGGTTTCCGAACAACTGAAACAGGAAAGCATTTCCGAACGAAAACACTGAACGCATGATTTCAAGTGCCAGGTACGCGTAAGCCACTTTGGTGAAAATCGACAGATCGCGACCCACGACACCTTTGTCGATGGCCTGTCCAATCAACAGTGGAATCAGGCGGGCGACGGTGGCGCCGCCGGCGACCGCAAAGATCGCCATGAACAAAAGACCTTTTTCGCGACGGGCATAAGGCCACAGGCGTTTGAACAGAATCGGGTAAGTGACCTTGGTTTTAACCAGGTCCTCATTCATAAAATTATCATTCATGGTGATCCCCCATCCCTTGAATCTGCACAATCTTCTGGAAGGTCGGGCTGGTTTCCTGAACCTGCTCCATGGTTCCCCAGGCTTCAACGTGGCCGTCTTTCAGAATCAACAGACGGTCCACGGATTTTAGTGAAGACAGACGGTGAGCGACAATAATGCGGCTCATGGAGCCATGAGTTTTGCGCAGTTCCTGTTCGATGGCTTTTTCCGTGCGTGTGTCCACGGCACTTAAAGAGTCATCCAAAACCAGCACCGGGGTTTTCATGATGATACCGCGGGCGATGGTCAGACGTTGTTTCTGCCCGCCAGACAGATTTACGCCGCGTTCACCCAGCTGGGAGTCAAACTTGTGCGGCAAGGAATCAATTTCTTTGGTCAGATCCACGATTTCAGTCATGCGCTGGATTTCATTGATATCCGCTCGCTCGGTCAGGCCCAGGCTCAGATTGTCGGCGATGCTGTCGCTGAACAAGAAGGCCTCTTGCGGAACCAGCAAGAAGGTGCGGCGCAAAGATTCCTGCGTGATGCTGCTGATGTCGTGGCCATTGACCAGGATCTGGCCTTCTTCAAGCGGATACATGCGGGTCAAAAGATTCAGCAGCGTGGTTTTACCGGCGCCAACCGGCCCCATAATTCCCAGGCTTTCGCCGGCATTCAGGGTGAAGGACACATTCTTAAGCGCATACACCGGGCTGGTTTTATGGCGGAAAGAAACGTTTTTAAATTCCAGCGTCTGGAACTTTTCAATTTCGATGGTCCCGTTGTCGGGAATATCGGTTTCGGTTTGCAAAACCTCTTTGATCCGGTCAAAGGAAGCATACCCTTTTTGGAAGTTTGAAAAGCCCATTCCCAAAGCCGTCATCGGCCACACCATTTTCTGGATGTAGCGCTGGAAAGCAAAGAAGGTCCCGATGGTCACAGCCCCTGAATACAAGTCATCTTTGGCGATGAACAGCAGAATCACGCTGCCCGAGGTAACACCAAACTCCATCACCGGAATGAACATCGAATCCACGCGGGCCACTTTGTTGCAGGCTTTTTCAAAGCCGGCACTGATGCCGTTGAAAAGCTGGGTGCGATTATTTTCCTGCGCGAAGCTTTTAATCACGCGGATGCCACCCACGGTTTCCTGGGCGATGCCGGTCAGTTCAGAGAAGCGTTCCTGCTGAATTTTATAGTTTAAGTGTATTAAACGCATGACCTTCCAGATCAGGAAAGGCACCAGCGGCAGGAATACCAGGGTTTTCCAGGTCCATTCCCAGTTCAGGGACATCATGATCGGCAGAACCATCAGGATATAGATAATCCCGTCGGCCAGAATCAAAAGGCCCGGGCCGATGGCCTGACGGAACGACTGCACGTCGTTGGTCAGAAGGCTCATCAGTTCACCCACGGGGTTTTTGTGGAAGAAATTCGGTCCCAGGGACGTGATATGGCGGAAGATCTTTTGGCGGATGTGTTCTGCGGCGTAGGTGTGGAAGCGGCCAAAGTTCGCGCGCCACCCGTAGCGGGTGATCGCAAGGCCCGTCATCATCGCAAGGAAGATCAAGCAGGTTTTGCCAATGTCAGACAGCGGGGCCTTGGCCTGAATCTGATCGATGGCGGCTTTCATCACCAGCGGGTATGCTGAATCCAGGGCATTCGTCAGCAGCAAAAAAATCATCCCCAAGCTGAAGGCCCGGGGATTGTTTTTGATATAAAACCAAAGGGGACGCTTAAATAATAAGGAATTTTCAGAGGAGTTCTGCATCACCCCGGGGACTGTATTTAATCCTTCCAAAGTCTGCAAGAGAATTGGGCGTCACAGTGGGATTGCTCCTGGCGTCGTTCATAGGCCCTTTGTTCCCAGCCGTAAAAGAAGGGGCGGGACTGTGTCAGTCGTTGGAAAAGCAGTCTGAGAGCGGTCATTAGTACCTCCTTACTTGCTATTAGGATCGGCGGATTGGTGCCAGCATTCAATACCCTTGCGTCGGGTACTATAATGTAATACTCTGGTTTTGGGGGTTGAGATGTCACAGATTGACCAGTTTTTGAATGCCTTAAAACGATCCTTAAAAGCGAAGAATATTCTTTATAAGGATCTCGCTAAAGCTTTGGATTTGAGTGAATCCAGTGTGAAGCGCATTCTTTCCAGCAAAAGTTTAAGCCTGGATCGTCTGGAGGAAATCTGTCGGATCGCCGACCTAAGTTTTTCAGAAGTGGTGAAGTCGGCGAATCTGGAAGAGGCCAATCAGCCGATGATTCTTTCTGACGAGCAGGAAAAGGCTCTGGCCGAAAACGCGCGCCTGCTGCATTTCTATATGATGCTTCAGGAAGGAAAAACCCCGCAGAAAATCGAAAAGGAATATCAGATCCCGGGTTCGGAAGCGAAAAAGTATTTATTCCAGCTGGATCGTCTGAACCTGATTGAACTTCATCCCCGCGACAAGGTGAAGCTGAAGCGTCAGGGCTTTCTGCGTTTCCGTCGTGACGGTCCGGTGGGGAAGGCTTTGTTTGAGCAAACCAAGTCGAATTATCTGAATTATGATTTTCGTCCCGAGGATTACATCCGCTTTACATTGATCAAAGTCAGCGCGCCCACTCTGGCCAAGTACAAGGCCAAACTGGAACGTCTGATGATGGATATGCAAGAAGAGTCCCGCTACGAGGTGGAACATAATGTTTCTGTCATCGATTCTGGCGTGTTAATGGCATTCCGTCCTTGGCAGTATTCTTATATGGGTGCGCTGAAGAAGAAAGAATAGCCCACTAGTTGATTACCTGATTTTCATACACTGTTTACTGGCAAGGGCAGAGTCCCTGCCTTGCCTTTGTTTTAGAGTCCAAAGTATTCCTTTGGGCTCTATGAAAAACTTCACCGAATCAATTCAATATCTCATTTCTCTGGTGACGGAAGATCCGCATCTGGAATCCGCGTGGCTCAGCACTCTGGCGCACATGGAGCATTTGGCTTCGCAGCAGGTACTGGGGAATATCTCGGCCTCAACGCCATTGCATTTTGTGAATGAAATTCAAGAGCATGCGGCAGATGAAGCACGTCATCGCGATATCATTTTGTCTCTGCGACCTTATCCAATGGCAAAGGACGGGCGCTATGAAGATTTGCGCCACCGGCTGCGGGCGGTGGCAGAAAGTTTTGTTCTGGGGTTTTTTGCCAATCCGGTTTTGCTGCAGGCGCAGTCCCGCTTTGCCGCTTACGTGCATGGCGCGATTACCATTGAGCAGTTTCCGTTTCAAATTTATTCCGCCTATATCGACGGCACCAGCAGCCCGCGGATTCGCGAAGGCATGCAGGAGGTTTTGGCTGATGAAGTCGGGCACATTCAACTGGGTAAAAAGTTTTTGGCCACTTTGCCAGAAGCTGAGCGCCTGTCATTGCAGGAGCTTCAGGTCATAGAAAAGGAAATGTGTCTGCTGATGGTACAGCGCATGACCGTGCTGGTGCAGGAGTTTCAAAATCATGAGCTCCAGCCAGAGCCAGTCCTCCGTGCCAGCCAAAAGCTGGTTCGGGTGATTGCCGACCGCCCCTATGCACAAGTGGCCTGGGTGCACGCTTTGGGACACAGCGAGCTGATGGCCTCACTGCATATGCAGAAGATTTTTATTTCCCGTAATCTGCCGATGCCGGATCTGATGCCTGAACACGTCAGTGATGAATTGCGCCACGCCCGGCTTCTGCAAAGAAGTGTGGTTTTAGAAAGGCGCAAATGGCTGGCTGTGCCTGGCTATCGCCAGTTGGAGCGTCGCCTGTGTCATGAACTGGAGCGCTATCTGACCCGCTACTTCAGCCTGATGATGCGGCAGATCCCCGAGCCCGAGCATTTGTATTTGTACGGCGCCTGGGGACTGGAAATGCGGGTGTTCCGCCACTACACAGATATCATGCGCGGTACGGACCATGTGGGCATTGCTCAGACTATTTCTGTCATTTTAGAGGATGAAGCTGAACACACACGCATGGTGCATGAGGCAATCGGTGACCGGGAGTTTATGGACGCGCAACTTTTGAAATGGGTTCGGCAAACCGAGGATGTGGTTTTTGAACACACGGCCGGCCGCGTGCTATCCCTGATTGAACCCCAGGACCAGATCACCGAATTTGCCCCGTTGTATCAGCGCGCCTTTCCGGTGTGCACGCAGGAAAGACCCACTGAAGCGGAAATGGAGTTACGATAATGGCGACGGCATTTCTTTTTCCGGGTTTGAATGCTTTGCTGCGAAAATCAGATCGTCATCGTTTTTTGCATCTGCCTGAGGTTCAGGCCTGTTTTCGTCGGGCCGAAGCTATCATTCAAGAACGCTTCGGTTACCGTTTTGATTTTAAGGAATTTCTCGAGCTTCCCGCCGAGGATATCTATGCTTTAAAGAATATCAGCCTGGCGGCGGT
Source organism: Bdellovibrio bacteriovorus (assembly GCF_048286975.1). Lineage (GTDB taxonomy): Bacteria > Bdellovibrionota > Bdellovibrionia > Bdellovibrionales > Bdellovibrionaceae > Bdellovibrio > Bdellovibrio bacteriovorus_H. The sequence continues at coordinate 1,604,984 of NZ_JBLVRT010000001.1, forward strand.
GGCAATTTGCTGTATTCAAACCGGTGTCGCTCGGCGCTTGCGGGAATTAGAAGGTGATCCGGACTGGGTTATGGGTTGTTCCCTGGGCGATTTGGCCCGCGCTGTGTTTGCCGGGACTTACACGTTTGAAGATGCCATTTACAATCATATCCACTTCACCCGCAGCATCGATGGGATTGATAAGATTGGTCGTAATATCGCCGTGCTTACACCTCGGGGGGCTCCTTTTACCGAACAGGACTACGCTTGGTTTGAGGAAAACAACGTGGATGTGTCGTGCCTTACACCAAGGTTTCTTAACATTGGCGGGCGGTATGCTGATCTGGATGAGGTCGAAAGATATGCCAGGGAAAAAGGCTGGAATGTGATGCGCATTTTGGATTACCCCGTGCATTCCCGCTACATTCTGCCCTATGTGCAGGCGGTGGAAAGCGACTTCGCAAGTGTGCACACCGAAATTCCTCGCGTGCCGATTTTTTCAAGTCTCAGTGCCCAGCCTTTGCTGGATCCAAAACAAATCAAACAGGAATTTCTTTTAAGCATCACAAAGCCCATTCACTGGAGCCATGCTGTGCAGAAGCTCGCACAGGATCATCACATTGATCGCTTTGTGAATATTGGTCCTTGTCGCAGTCTGACAGGTCTGATGCGGGAAATTCCGGTTGCGGCGGTCACGGTGGAAGCTTCGGAGCTGTTATTAAGTACGATGTCCGGTGTTGAGATGGCGGGCGTTTAGAAGAACAAAGTCGCCGTGACGGAGCCTTCACGCAGCAGATAGTAGTTATAAAGCGCACCAATCATAAATCGGCGGCTCAGGGAATACTGGACGCCGCCAAAGTATTCTTCTTTGATCTGCTTTTCTTCCAGTTCTTTGGTTTCATAATTGTAGGCCCATGCCGGGGAGTCCTCGATGCGTTTGGCGGCGGTGAAAATAAATTTTCCCATTGCCAATGAGGCGGTGAAGGTCTGCACGCGCGCTTCGTACAGTTCCTCTTCCTCCATCAGGTGCAAATTTGCATAACTTAGAATCAAAGAGCTCAGATGAAGGGCCACATTGTAAGTGTTGACCTGATATTTGATGGTGGTCTTCACGTATTCACTTTGTTCCAGCTGGGTTTCATCACCATAAACAGAATAGCCGGCTGAAAACGGTCCCCAAATTGCGTTGATCCCGCCACCGATATTGATTTTGTTGGTTTCGGTGTTGTACTTCGCCATAGCGCCGGCCTTCAGGCTGTAGCGGCGATAGCCATTGCCTTTGCGGTCGACGATATCGAATGCTGAGGCCAGGGTCAGTTTCTGATTAGGATACTTTTGTTGGTTGTGCTTGCGCTCCCAGAGGTCCTCCATCAATTCAAAGCCGGGGGCACCAAAGAAGGTTTCCTCACTGTTTGAAGGGGATAGTGCGGCACCCACCTTACCGTTCCCCCGAACAATCGAAAAGTCTGCAGAAGGGTTGAAATAGATGGCCTCCAGACCCAGACCTTTTTCCGTTGGAACGGCAGAAGGGTTGATTTTAATCTGGCTGCCACCCGGCGCCGGGCTGGCCGGGTCACGGCGGAATTGGCTGCATTCGTTAATAAGGTAGCAATCCGAAAAGTCGGCTTGGGCCTGGGAGGCTGTCCAAAGAACTGATATAAGAATGAAAAGTCGCAAACCAGGCATTCATTCAAGGTTAGAAGATGCCCTGGGTTTTGTTAAGGACCGGTGACCAAATTCTGGACAGTCGAGGTTTATTTACAGGGGCCCGGAGCCCGGCGGGCGGGTGGTTTGCGGGGTATGGTATAAAGAGCCCATGAAGTCTTTCTCTGTGATTCTGTTCAGCTTTGCGGTATTCATGATTCCGGCCTTGTCCTGGGCAGGCCTGAAAGACATACGCCCTTGTCTGTCGGAGCATATTCACGAGGCCATGGTTCTGAACAAAGAGCGAAAGCCCCTTTACATGAAGCTTTCCAATGGCAAGTCCAAGGCGGTTTCAGACAAACTGATCTGGATGGAGCGAAAGCTGTCAGTGGCAGTCCCGTTTGCTGATGCCTGGGCAGCACCTTATCAGGCGGCGGGAATTCCTATCCTTTGCCAGGACTTTATTTCGATGTCTGAAACGCCGAAGTTTCAAGCGCAGAACCCTGAAGGCACCGATTCTTTGCACAACTATCGCCGTCCCGATATCGCGGGTATGAAATCCCGCCTGCTGGAACTTTACAAAGCCAAGGCCTATATGCAGTTGGCCGAATATGCAGATAAACAGATTGTGGATTTGGATCAGAAGCCCCGCTACAACTGCATGGTAAAACACATTCTGGAGTCGGTTCGTCGCATGGCAGCTTTGACTCCGGTGCACGCGCAAAAATCAAAAGCTAAGAATAAAGTGTCGAGTGAGTTCCTATCACGCACTGTTTTGAGATCTCACATCATGCTTTTGGATGACTCCGCCGAGATCGATGAAGTTGCCGCACCACTGCAGGCCGCGGGATTGCCAATCGTTTGTCAGGATGTTCCGTACATTCCCTGGCCGTAACTCTGACCTTTCTGATTCTTAATTTGCCGATGCAGCCATCACCCTTGAGAGTGGGGGAATGACTTACGCATCACGAATATACCAATACTTAGTGGCGTTGTTCTTACTGCTTTCGGCCTCGGTCAGCGCAGCTGAATCCATGTTCAATCGCCGAGCTGCCAACGGACGCTTCCTGTTTGATGTCCTGCTGGAGCAATCCGTGCCCCGCGAACCACTGGATTTGATCTTCCGCATGTTCGATTACAATGAAGGCCGCATTCCCAATACTGACTATGCCGTGTTGGTGGATTATTCCCGTCCCAGCACAGAGAAACGTTTGCATCTGTTGGATCTGCGCACAGGGTTGGTGCAGAAATTCTATGTTGCTCATGGCATTCGTTCGGGCATTTTGGAAACCCGCAGTTTTTCAAATCTTCCGGATTCGTGGAAGAGCTCATTGGGTTTCTATTTCGCCAAAGGAACTTACAACAGCCCCAAAAACGGATTGTCACTGTATCTTGACGGAATTGACCGCTCGAATAACAACTCACGCCTGCGGCAGATTGTTTTACACGGAGCCAGCTATGTCAGCGAGGAATTCATTGCACGCAATCGGCGACTGGGCTGGAGCGAAGGGTGTTTTGCGGTAGGACTGGAGTACGTCCAGTATTTGATCAACCTTTTGCAAAACGGGAGCATCCTGTTTTCATATCATAAAGATCTGATTGGATACTCCAGACGCTACCCTTCCGAACAGTCGTTGATGGGGGACGAATTGCTGCCTCCCGGAGTCAACACCAGACGCAACCCCGGCGAAGGTGGGGGCGTGGATTGAAGTGAGACATATAAGATAAAGTTCCTCGCAATAACAATTGTGTTATTCAGTATCCTTAAGTGAATCCGATAAATCCCTACGACATCAACCCTAGGGGGATCGGATTATGTGGCATAAACTCTGGAAGACTCGCAGCTATCGCTACAAGACCTTGGCACTGCTTATCGGCGCGATGATTCCCCTTTGGGCGATTGTGCTTTTCTATGTGCTCCCGCTGGTGCGTGAAAGCATGTACGAAGATCGCCGGGTTGCGATTCGCAGTACTGTTGATATCGCCACGAAAGTGCTGGAATTCTATCACGATCAATATCAGCAAAAAATTCTGACCGAGGAAGAGGCCAAGAAGCAGGCGTTAAAAGCCGTTTCAAAATTGCGCTACAGCGGCAACGAGTATTTCTGGATCAACGATCTTCACCCAACCATGCTGATGCATCCGATTAAGCCCGAGCTTGATGGCAAGGACCTGACAGGCTTTAAAGATCCGAATGGCTTCCATTTGTTTGTGGCCTTTGCAGAAAAAGGCAAGACGGCTGAAGGCGAGGGATTTGTTCCTTATCTTTGGCCCAAGCCGGGTTCCCCAAATCCCGAACCTAAAATCAGTTTTGTGCGCAATTTCAAGCCATGGCAGTGGATTGTTGGCAGTGGTGTTTACGTCGATGACGTTGAAACGGCAATTGCCTCTTTCCGTAACAAGGTGCTGATCGGTTTCACGATTGCATTTGTGGTGGCATTTGCTCTGTTCTTTGTCTTTGCCAGCCGTTTAATGAACTTCCTGGCGCGCACGGTGAATGACACCAACGACGCCAGTCAGCAGGTGCTTGAGGCTTCCAACATGCTTTCCAGCGCGGGACAAAACGTCGCGCAAGGAGCCGTGGAATCCGCGGCCCGTATCGAAGAAACGATGGCTTCAATCAAGAATCTAAATGAGATCGTTCAAGCCAACCAGGAAAGAGCCCGCGCGGCGGCGGACCTGGCGAAGAGCTCTGAAAGTGGCGCGTCCCAAGGGGCCATGGAAGTCAAAAAACTGATTGAAGCCATCAACGTCATGTCGAAGATTTCAGGCGAGATCACTTCGGCCATGGACATCATTGATGATATCGCTTTCCAGACAAACCTGCTGGCGTTGAATGCGGCGGTGGAAGCCGCCCGTGCCGGAGAGCAGGGGAAAGGTTTTGCCGTCGTGGCAGAAGCTGTGCGCAGTCTGGCGCTGAAGTCGGCGCAAGCTGCGAAGGAAGTTAAGTCCGTTATCACCAGCAGCGTGACGCAGACTCAGGTGTCTTTGGAGCTGGCCGAGCGCAGTGACCGTGTGCTTGATGGCATTGTCAGCTCTGTACAAAAAGTGAATGTTCTGAATCAGGAAATTTCCGAAACCACGGCCCATCAGTCGGAAGGCATTCGTGCCATTCATGAAGCGATGGGTTCTTTGGAGCGTCAGACGCAAGCCTTCTCGGCGGCTGCGGAAGAAACAGCGGCCACATCCGAGGAAATGTCCGCTCAGGCCAATACTCTTCAGCACATGGTGCACAGCATGGCCACAGAAGTGATCGGAAAGGCCTCTTAGTAGGCCTCTACTGACATTACGTCTTCAATGATCCCGGCTCTCATCATCATCTCAAAGAGCTGGGCGATTCTTTCGGGGCTTAATGAATTTGCATGCGGGGTCAGGGCTTCTGATACAGTTCGGCCCGCAGTCAGCGCGCGCAGAATCTGCGCTTCCACCGGCTGCAGTTCCTGCACCAGGACCCTCTGCTGTTTTTTGTGAATCAAGAGGCTTTGCGGAGTGTTCCAGTCCACATCTTCAAACATGTAAGCCGGCTCCAGACGGTGCTCCCAGATATCATAAACAGCATAGTCGCTTTCAAAGAGCTCCATGGCATCGATCATGTGCATTTTCACGTCATCGGAATTCAGCAGTTCCTGAATCGTTTCAACCGGGAGAGGTTCCGGAGTGGCGGCGTGCTGCACCTCTTTGTAGATCCATTCAAAGGTGGCCAAATCGGGCAAAAAAGGAATGCCCTTGGCCGTGGAGGTTTCCTGGATAAAACCGGGAAAAGTTTCGCCATAATCGGCCAGATTGTAGGCCACTGAGGGCTGGGATTCGATATACTTTCGGCACAGCTCATTGAAAAAGTTGTCCCCCAGAACCCAGGCCACGGCAGGGTAGGTGCTGCGCAGGGCTTCTGTCAGTCGTGCCAAATAAGTGCGGTGATAGATCTGGAACGCCTGCTCCAGGCTCAATTTGCCAGCAGGTTTCAGATATTCCAGATGCGCCGGATCGGCTTCCGGTGCCAGGATGTTTCTTTTAAACAGACTCTGTAGTTCGCTCAGTTTCATAGGAATTCTCCAGAATGTAAGCGGCCTTCATCACTTCGACTTCCAATTCGCGGAAATCAGGAATGTCATCGTCCCGTTCAATCAGCACCGGCAGGTGACGAACCTGCGGCGCCAGCATTTTAAACAGATCCCACACCTGTCCAGGGATTTCCTGCGAGTGTGTGTCGTACAGGAAGTCACCGTAATCACTTGGGCCGGACAGGTGGATTTGCGCCACGCGGTCCAGCGGGATGTGGTTGATAAAGTATTTCGGGTCAAAGCCGTGGTTGCGTGAATTGACATAGATGTTGTTCACATCCAAAAGCAGCGCACAGCCGGAACGTTTGCTGACTTCGGAAATGAAATCCCATTCGTTCATATGGCTGTGATGATAGCTGATGTAAGTCGAAATGTTTTCAAGCACCAAAGCCCGGCGCAGAAAGTTCTGCACAAAATCGATGTTGTTCACCAGGGTCTGCAGACTGTCTTCGGTGAACGGGATCGGCAGCAGGTTGTGGAAGTTCTGACCCGAGATCGAGTTCCACGACATGTGATCTGAAACAATGAACGGTTCCACGCGGTCGATCAGTTCGCGCAGTCCCTGCAGGTAATCCACGCGGATGCCTTCAGGGGCTCCGATGTTCATGGAAATCCCGTGCAGTGCCACGGGATAATCCTGCCGGATGGTTTGCAGCATTTCCATCGAGCGCCCATGGGTGTGAATGTAGGTTTCCGTCTGGGCCTCGAACCACGCCACTTCGGTGGAGGGGCGCTGTTCAAGATAAGGAAAATGCGGGGCCCGCAGGCCCATGCCCACCTTGTGGGAAAAACTGGAATTTTGCATGAAGGCCTCTATTTTTTTGGAGCTGTTGGGACTGCGGCAACCTTGGCTTCACCATCGATTTCGATTTTGATTTTGTCGCCCACAACAAAGCCGCCTTTATCCATGGCTTTGTTCCAGTTCAGACCGAAGTCCTTGCGGTTCACTTCGCCTTCAGCTTCAAAAGTGACCACGCGATTGCCCCAAGGGTCAGTGACGGCGCCGTTGTAGTCCACGTCCAGCGTGACCTTTTTTGTGATTCCGCGAATGGTCAGGTCACCTTCGACTTTGTCGGGTTTGTCCTTTTCATATTTTACGTTGGTGGATTTAAATGTCATTTCCGGGAATTTTGCGACGTCAAAGAAGTCAGGACTGCGCAAGTGTTTGTCGCGGTCCGCTTCGTTGGTGTTCACCGAGTCCGTTTTAACGGTGACCATGATGTCGTTCAGCTTCATGGTTTTTTCGTCGAACTGGAAGCTGCCAGAGACATTGTCAAAGCGGCCTTTGACCTTGGACACCATCAGGTGCGGAGCCGTGAAGGAAACGTTGGTGTGAGCCTTGTCGACGTCAAACTTTGCGGCAAGAGCTGAGGTGGTTACCAGGGATGTGGCCATGAAAGACAAAAGCAGCGCGCGCATACGAGATCCTTTCGATTGTTCTTAAATAGGTGCTCCGGGATGGAGACGGTATTCATTAACTGTTTTGGATCGAAAGAAGATTTACAAATTAAGAAGCGGAAAGTTTTTAAGATAAGAACAGAAGGCAGGATAAAATTGTGCAGCGACAGATTTAGGGCAAAAAAAAGCCCGGTGCTTTGTCGGCACCGGGCTTTGAAGTTCAGAACTTAGTAGCTCATCAAAGCTTTCACATCGAGCTTGCCGCCTGACACGGACTTGCGATCCAGAGCATTGATCTTGCGAGCAGATCCGATGATCGCCGCTTTCACATCCTGCCAGGATTTTTCCGGGTGAGCAGACCAGTACAGAGCCGCCGCGCCCGCAACGTGCGGAGCCGCCATGGACGTTCCATCCCAAGTCGCTTTGAAACCAAATTTATCGATAACAGTGTCGCTGTAGCTCTGCGCCACCGTCGTGGAATAAACTTTCACGCCCGGAGCGCCGATATCCACAGACTTCTGACCCCAGTTGGAGAATGAACCCAGGCGGTCGTTGGAATCCAAAGCCGCCACAGAGATGATGATGTCATGGTCATAAGACGCCGGGTACGCCGGAAGCTTGTCGGTGTCGTTGTCATAGCCCACGCCTTTGTGGCCGTTGCCAGCTGCTGCGATGAACAGCACACCTTTGTCTTGAGCGTATTGAACCGCATCACGCAAAGCCTGATTTTCAGGAGCGCCAGGCTCTTCACCTTCCGAACCCCAGGAGTTGTTCATGATTTTTGCGCCGTTATCAACCGCATAGCGGATGGATTTGATCGCATCAGCTGTGGTCCCGCCACCAGTCATGCCGATGAAACGCAAAGACATGATTTTCACGTTCGGAGCCACGCCGGCAATGCCTTTGCCGTTGTCGCCACGAGCGGCCACGTTACCAGCACAGTGAGTGCCGTGACCAGGGTTGCCGCCTTTGAACAAGCCGTCCAAAGAATCCACTGCAAGATCATAAGGTTTATTGTCGTTGGTCACAAAGTCCCAGCCGATCACGTCGTCGATGTAACCGTTGCCGTCATCGTCGATGCCGTTGTCAGGGATTTCGCCAGCGTTTCTCCAAAGATTTGGCAGAAGGTCTTCGTGTGTGTAGTCGACACCTGTGTCGATAACCGCCACGATCATTTCCGGATTGCCTTTGGTCACTTTCCAGCCGTCAACCACGCCGATATCCAGCATGCCCCACTGTTTGGAGAACAAAGGATCTGCACCCGTCGCTGGTTGCGGAGCGTCAGGAATCGCCGGGTTATCCTGGCGAGCGGCTGCGCGAAGCTGAGGATTTCTTGAAAGCATTTTTGCCAAAGCGGCACGGCGAAGAGGGTCTTCGATTTTATAGTCTTCCAAAAGAGAGATTTTGTAGTTCGGCTGAACGTACTCGATGGCCGGATTTTTTTCCAAAGATTGAAGGCTCATGCGGCGGGGAGCTTGAACGCGAACCCAGGATTCGCTCAATTTTTCGACTTTTGCGCCCTGAATTTCCAATTCAACGAAGCCAGGTGCCAGTTTAATAAGCAAATCTTGCTTTTGGGAGTTGGCAGATGCCACTCCGGACAAAACAAGAATGGCAGAAGCAACGTACAGTGCCATCTTCTTCATGTGGGTTTTCTCCTATTGTTTAAGCTCCCTAAAGTTTGTGGTTAAACGACAGGAGAATCAATTTCATTTGGCCCACTTTGGAAAGGTGCGTTGAAGAAATCGGCGAGGGCCGCCAATATATATATCTAGTTGTCAGGATTACGGTTTTTCAGTAACTACTTAATGATAGCTAAATGAAATTGCAGAGGTGTATTTATGCACAATGAACAAGTGCAGGGTTTGGTATCTCACGATGGGATGACCGGAACCCAAGCTGTAGATGATATGTCGCGGGGTTTTGCTTTCACGTCAAAGCTTGATGCTATTGTTGCGTGGGGAAGAAAAAACTCTCTGTGGCCAATGCCGTACGGTACTGCTTGTTGCGGTATCGAGTTCATGTCCGTGATGGGTCCCAAGTATGACTTGGCTCGTTTCGGTGCGGAAGTGGCGCGCTTCTCTCCACGTCAGGCGGACTTGCTTGTCGTAGCGGGAACCATCACTGAGAAAATGGCTCCGGTGATCGTGCGTATCTATCAGCAGATGCTGGAACCTAAGTACGTGTTGTCCATGGGCGCTTGTGCAAGCTCCGGTGGTTTCTATCGTGCTTACCACGTTCTTCAGGGCGTTGATAAAGTCATCCCTGTCGACGTTTACATTCCAGGCTGCCCTCCAACACCAGAAGCGGTGATGGACGGTATCATGGCTTTGCAGCGTATGATCGCGACAAATCAACCACGCCCTTGGAAAGACAACTGGAAGAGCCCATATGAACAAGCTTGAAAATCTGAAACAGCTTCTGGCTGGCAAATTTAAAATTGAGAACTTCAAGTTCACTCACGCTGTCGGCGATGACGTGATTGAAGTTCCTAAAGAAGACGCTCCGGCGCTTTTGTTGTTCCTTCGTGAAAGCGGCCAGTTCGATTTCCTGATGGACGTTTGCGGTGCGGACTACCCGAATCGTGAAAGACGTTTTGACGTTGTTTACAACCTGTTCAACTCCAAGGATGCCAGCCGTCTGCGTATCAAAGCGCAAGTGGGTGAGGGCGAGTCCATCGGTACTGCGATTCCTGCTTACCGTGGTGCGGACTGGTTTGAGCGTGAAGCGTACGACATGTTCGGTATCATCTTTGATGGTCACCCGAACCTGCGCAAAATCCTGACTCACCACCAGTTCGTGGGTCATCCTCTGCGCAAGGATTACGATGCGAACAACCAGCAGGCGTGTACAAACTCCCTGCCGATTCATTTCAACAACGAGCCGGGTTCGCCTGGCGACGTATTGAACGACAAATATCTTCCATTGAACATCGGTCCTTCCCATACAGCGATGCACGGAACTTTGCGTGTGATGGCTGAAATGGACGGCGAGACGATCGTTCGTTGCAATAACGAGATCGGTTACCTGCACCGTTGCTTCGAAAAAATGGCAGAGACTCACCCGTACAATCAGGTGATCCCTTACACCGACCGTCTGAATTACTGTTCTGCTCCGATGAACAATATCGGTTACTGCAAAGCGGTTGAAAGACTTTTGGGCGTGGAAATCCCGCCGAAAGCTCAGGCGATGCGTGTGATCCTGGCTGAACTTTCCCGTATCATCGATCACACGATCGCAATCGGTACTGGCGCGATGGACTTGGGGGCTTTGACCAGCTTCTTCTATATGTTCGGTATGCGTGAAAAAGTTTACGGTCTGTTCGAGAAACTTTGCGGTGCCCGTCTGACAGTATCCATGACCCGTATCGGTGGTATGGCTCAGGATGCGCCGGAAGGCTGGTTCGACGAGGTTCTGGCTCTTGTAAAAGAAATCCGCAAGGGCACAGACGAAATGGCTGCGATGGTTATCGACAATAAAATCTTCATCCAGCGTACCAAAAACGTATGTCCGGTATCTGCCGCTGATGCAATTCAGTGGGGTTACACAGGCCCGATGCTTCGTGCCTGCGGTGTGAACCTGGATATCCGTAAAGCTCAGCCATACTATGGTTACGACGCTTTGGATTTTGATGTTCCAGTTGGAACCAACGGTGACATCTATGACCGTTACCTGGTTCGTTTCGAGGAAATGCGTCAGTCCGTTCGTATCATTGAACAAGTCTGCAAAAACGTTCCTGGTGGCGATTACACAATTCGCGACAAAGGCATCGTTCTTCCAGAGAAAAAAGACGTTTACGGCAACATCGAAGGTTTGATGAATCACTTCATGCTGATCATCAAAGGTCTTCGCCCACCAGTGGGTGAAGTTTATGATGCGACAGAAGCAGCCAACGGTGAGTTGGGCTTCTATCTGGTCAGCGATGGTTCCGCGAATCCGTACCGTTTGAAAGTTCGTCCACCTTGCTTTGCGATCTACCAGTCTTTCCCGACTGTGGTTAAGGGCGCGATGCTGGCCGATGCGATTGCAACGGTTGCTTCCATGAACCTTATTGCCGGCGAATTGGACCGCTAGAGGAAACAACGATGTTTAAATTGTCTGATTCTGGCTTGGCTGCAGTAAAAAGTGAACTGGCTCGCTACGAGGCGAAAGAGTCCGCTATTATTCCAAGCCTTTACATTGCTCAAAAAGAAAACAACGGCTTCATTACGCCTGAAATTATCCGCACACTTTCCCAGGTGATGGATATTCCGGAAGCACGTATCAATGAAGTGTTCAAGTTCTACACCATGTTCAACCAGAAGCCCGTGGGCAAGTACCACGTGCAGGTTTGCACGAACATCTCCTGCGCCCTAGAGGGCGGTCGTGAGATGGCAAGCCACATCTGCCATGAGCTGGGTGTAAAATACAATGAAGTCACTGCTGATGGCCGCTTCACAGTTTCCAAGGTTGAGTGCCTTGGTTCCTGCGGAACTGCGCCGATGATGCAGGTGAATGACACCTACCATGAAAAGCTGACTCCAGAGACAGCGATGAATCTGTTGAGAGGTATGAAATAATGTCTGAAGTAAAAGTGCTTACAGAATTCTACCACCTGCCTGAATATCAAACTTTGGCGGGCTACAAAGCCAAGGGTGGTTACGAAACTCTTCACAAAGCCTTCAAAATGCAACCTCAGCAGATCATCGATGAAGTGAAAGCTTCCGGTCTGCGCGGTCGTGGTGGTGCGGGTTTCCCAACGGGTATGAAATGGGGCTTTTTGCCGAAAAACGGCGAGCCACGCTATCTTCTGTGCAACGCCGATGAAGGTGAGCCAGGAACTTTCAAAGACCGTATGATGATGGAGCGTGCTCCACATCAATTGATCGAAGGTATGATCATCTCTGCTTTCGCGATCGGTTCCAACAAAGGTTACATCTACGTTCGTGGTGAATACGTATTCCCGATTGAATGTCTGAACAAGGCGATCAAAGAGGCTTACGCTGCCGGCCTGCTGGGTAAAAACATCCTGGGTTCCGGTTTTGATTTCGATCTTGATGTTTACCGTGGCGCCGGTGCTTATATCTGCGGTGAGGAAACAGGCATGATTTCTTCTTTGGAAGGTCTGAAAGGCCAGCCAAAATTGAAGCCACCATTCCCGGCTGTTCAGGGTTACCTGAGAAAGCCAACCATCGTGAACAACGTGGAAACTTTGGCTGCCGTGACTTACATCGTTAAAGACGGTGCTCAGGCTTACCGCAAACACGGTACTGAGAAATCCGCTGGCACCAAGCTGTTCTCGTTGTCCGGTAACGTGATGACTCCTGGCAACTTCGAAGTTCCACTGGGTTACCCGTTGATGGATCTGATCATGAAGGAAGGCGGCGGTATGAAGCCGGGCCGCAAACTGAAAGCGGTTATTCCGGGTGGTTCTTCCGCTCCGGTTCTGACAGCTGAAGAAGTGGCGAAAGCGAACTTGGATTACGAATCCCTGGCGGGTCTGGGCACCATGCTTGGTTCGGGCGCGGTGATCGTGATCGATGATTCCCAGTGCATGGTTGATATGCTGGGTGTTTTGACTCACTTCTATGCTCACGAATCCTGCGGTCAGTGCACGCCTTGTCGTGAAGGCACAGGCTGGCTGAACAAAGTTCTTCATTCGATCCTGGAAGGCCGCGGCCGTCTGCAGGACATCGACTTGTTGATCAAAGTTGCTGACAACATGAAAGGTAAAACCATCTGCGCGCTTTCCGATGCAGCGGCTTTGCCGGTATTGAGCTTCGTAACTAAGTTTAGAGATGAATTTGAATTCTATGTCCGTGAAGGACGTTCGAAAGTAAAAGGAACGACATATGCCGAAATGCACCATTAATGGCAAAGAAGTCGAAGTAAAGGAAGGCACGTCGATCATCGAGGCGATGCAACAGTCTGGCGATCGTATCGCTCACTATTGCTGGCACCCGGGATTGTCCGTGGCCGGTGTTTGTCGTCTTTGCATGGTGGAGATCGAAGGAAATCCACGCGTTCAGATCGCATGTAACACCATGGTTACTGAGGGTATGAAGATCAACAACACGTCTGAAAAAGTAAAAGACGCTGTGAAGTGGGGCCTGGACTTCCACTTGATCAATCACCCGCTGGATTGCCCTATCTGCGATCAGGCAGGTGAGTGCGGTCTGCAAGACCAGTACATGGAGTACGGCAAGTACGATCCTGAAATGGCCGAACACAAGCAAAAGAAACACAAGGTTGTGGACCTGGGTCCGACAGTTGTTCTGGATTCCGAGCGTTGCATCCTTTGCTCCCGCTGTGTTCGTTTCACTGAGGAAGTATCCAAAACCAACGAACTGGGCCTGTTCAACCGTGGTGACCGCACTGAAATCGGCACTCACGATGGCATGCCTTTGGACAACAAATACTCTTTGAACACTGTCGACATCTGCCCGGTGGGTGCGTTGACGTCCAAAGACTTCCGTTTCCGTCAGCGCGTTTGGTATCTAAAAGATGCTGAAACTGTATGTAATGGCTGCTCTACCGGCTGTAACGTAAAAGTCTTCTATAATAAGGAAGGTTTCTTCCGTGTGAAGCCTGTTTACAATGAGCAGGTGAACGGTCACTGGATGTGCGATGAAGGTCGTGACATCTACAAGTTCGTCAACCGTGAACACCGTCTGTTGAAGGCGCAGGTTCGCAATGCTTCCGGCTGGACAGAGATGACAGCAGGGGCGGCGGCGAAGAATGCCAATGAGGTTCTGAAAAACTCTCAAGGCGATTCTTTGGCACTGGTTCTGACTGCTCAGTACACGGTGGAAGAATTCGATGCGATCGTTTCCTCGTTCGTGAACGAGTTCAAAACCAAGAAAGTCTTCTTCTGGATCAACAACAAGGAATCCTTCGAAAGCTTCGATGGATTGCTGTTGCGCGGGGATAAAAACCCGAACACCAAAGGCCTGCTGAAAGTTCTGGAAAAACACGGAATCACAGCGACATGGGCGGATCTGACTTCCGGTTTGAACTCCGGAGCGATCAAAACTGTTGTGGTGGCTGGCCCAGAGAACATGAATGCGTTCCCTGACTTCGCAGATCGCGTGAAAGAGCTTTCCAAAGCTTCCAACCTGATCTGGCTGCAGGCGACCAAACAGGATGCTTTGATGGCGTTGACTGGCAACGTATGGTTGATCCCGACAAAAACATTTGTTGAGAAAGACGGCACGTTCATCAACCACGCAGGTCTTGAGCAGAAGTTCAAAAAAGCGACGACGATTGTTTCCGAAGCACTGACATTGACTGAAGCGGCGTTGTTGATGGTTGGCAAGAACCTGGCGATCCCTGCGGTGAACGCGACGTTCATGCCGAACAACCAGCGTGAAGATCAGGTGACTTTGGAAGCTCGTAAAAAGAATGAGTTTGTGTTCAGAAGAGGTAGCCTATGAGCGTAATGCAAAACAACTCTGAAAAGTCCAAGTGGTTCCTGCCGGGGATTCTGGGTGGTCTTGCAACGACCATGAAGCACTTGCTGAAGAACTTGTTCAATCAGAAGAAAATGATGACCCTGAACTATCCTGAGGAGAAGTACGAGTACTCTCCTCGTTTCAAGGGCAATCACGTTCTGACGGTTAAAAAAGACGGTTCTTTGCGTTGCACGGCTTGTATGCTTTGCGCGACCAACTGTCCTGCGGAATGTATCAAGATCACGGCGGCGGAACACAACGACCCATCGGTTGAAAAGTTCCCGATCAGCTACGAGATCGACATTCTTCGCTGCGTATTCTGCGGTTTCTGTGAAGAAGCCTGCCCGGTGGATGCAATCCGTCTGGGCCCTGAATGGCAGACTCCGGGCGTGAATGGTGCAAACTTCATCTACGACATCAATCATCTGGCATACCGTCCAAACCTTAAGGGCGGCATCCTGACTCACGTCGACGACGAAGAACGCCACAAAGCCGGCATCTAAAAGGTGCCTGGTGACTTTTTACATCTACAATGCGTCAAAAAAGGGAGTCGAAAGACTCCCTTTTTGTTTGCCCGCGCTTCGGTTCCCCTGCCAGACTTAGGTCATAGAGGGGGATTCTATGAAAAATTTTTTGATGTCTTTGGCGTTGGTTTTGGCTCCAGCCTTTGCTTTTGCAGATGTGTCAGTTCAGCCACTGAACGTAGAGGTGAAAGCTCAGGATCAGTATCTTAACTACAATTTCGGGACTTCTTTTGTTCACTCCGCCAGATTCCAGGATTTCGTTCTGACCGCGAATGGCCCTGATTCCACATTCATCCGTGGTATCAGCGTACAGGGTTCCTTCGCTTATCGCGTGGACACCAACTGCCCGCAGATTCTGATGCCGGGTCAGCAGTGCACGATTCGCGTGATTTTCCATCCGTCGACAACGGGTTCTCACTGGGGTGATGTGACTGTTCACCTACGTGAAAGTAATATCTATATCCGTTTGTTCGGGAACGCCATCCGCTAGGTCGGCGCTTCCAGTCAGCTTGCAACGGGCGAGGGGCTTGTACACAGGGAAGGCCCCTTGCAGTGTTGATTCGTACAGGACAATTTCTGTGACATGAATTTTGCCGAAGCTTTTACGTTTAAACGGCGAGATCATGTCTTTCACACTTCGCGGATTGCGAAGTCTTCCGAAGGTCAGATGCGGTGAAAACGGCCGCTCTTCAATTTGCGGCAGCAGATTCTTTTCCATCAGCTCGTGATCCAGAGCTTCTTTGAATTGATTCAGACTTCTTTTGTTTTGCACACCCAGCCACAGGACCCGGGCATCGTGTTCGTTTGAAAAAGCACCGACGTCCTCGATCTTCAGATCAAACGGGGCAAAGTTCTGGCATACGTGCGCCAGCGCATCGGCCACCTTTTGAACTTCTTCCTCGGGGCGTTCACCTAAAAACGTGATAGTGACGTGGTAGTTGTCCATCGGAACCCACTTCACAGTCATGTCGCGTCGATCAGCATTGATTTTGAGTTTCTTTAAGGTCGGCAGAAAGGTGTCTGCCAAAGGATCGGTAGCGTTGAGAGCAAGGAACAGTCGTCTGGTCATAAAGCCCCCTCAAAAACATGTTCGCTGTTTTGAGGGAGCTTGTCTAATGGATTAAGATCCTTTTTTCGGGAACATCAGGGAAGCGGCAATAGAACCGCCGATGAACGCGAAAATGATTCCCAAAGAGATGCCGATAGGGAAGTGGCCACCGAACAATTTGTTCAGCCATACCATTTTTAAGCCTACAAACACCAGGGTCAGCGCCAGACCGTACTTAAGCAGGTGGAACTTATCAACCACGCCAGCCAGCAGGAAGTACAGGGAACGCAAGCCCAGGATCGCAAAGATGTTGGACGTGAACACAATCAGAGGTTCTTTCGTGATAGCGAAGATCGCCGGCACAGAGTCTACCGCAAAGATAATGTCCGTGAATTCCAGGAACACCAGAGCAATAAACAGCGGAGTTGCCAGTTTCACGCCGTTTTCTTTAATGAAGAAGTGATCTTCATGCATTCGGTCGGCAACGCGGATGTGCTTTTTAAGCCATTTGATCAACCAGTTTTGAGAAGGGTCCACTTCTTTGTCCGGCTGAAACATCATCTTCACACCTGTGATGATCAGGAACACACCGAAGATCAGAACCACAGCCTGGTATTGCATCAGGACTGATCCCAGAGCGATGAAGATCGCACGGAAGATCAGGGCTCCCAGGATACCATAGAACAGCACGCGGTGCTGGTACTTGGCCGGAACCGAGAAGAAACCGAACACGACGACGAAGACAAAGATGTTATCGACGGACAGGGATTTTTCGATCACATATCCGGTCAGGAACTCCAATCCCACCTGTTTGGCAAGGGCCGGGGTTTCCGGGTAAAGATGCAGGGTGTAGTAATACAAGCCCAAGTTGAAGAGCATCGCGATCGACACCCAAACAATCGACCAGATCGTGGCTTCTTTGAAACTCACCGTATGTGAGTGTTTATGAAATACACCCAGATCCAGGGCGAGCATACCTATGACAAAGGCGATGAAACCTGCGTAAAACCACCAGAAGTCAGCAAAAGGGAATAGTAACGTTTCGGACACGGTAAAACCTCCAGAGCGCAGTATAAAGACTTTTGGATGTTTTAAAAATTAGATATTCTTTAACAAGTTATTCGCTAAAAGCAATGAGGTGAAATATGCCCGTTCGTATCGAAAATCAGGTTCAATGGCTGAACTACCATCATCTGCACTATTTCCACGTTATTGCCAAAGAGGGCAGTATCGCCAAGGCCGCCGAAAAGCTGAACATGGGTCAACCGACTCTTAGTATTCAATTAAAGCAGCTGGAAGAGTCCTTGGGAAAGAATCTTTTCGAAAGACGCAAGCAGCGCCTGTTTTTGACAGAGGCGGGGAAGATCGCCTTTGAATATGCCGACCAGGTGTTTCGCCTGGGGGCGGAAATGGTGGAGGTTCTGCAGGACCGTTTGCAGAACAACCGTGTGCACGTACAAATTGGAGCGCTGGACAGTGTGCCCAAACCGATCATTTCTGAAGTGGTGTTGCAGGCCTATAAGCAGGGGAATTGTGCGGTTTCGGTTTTGGAAGGCGCTGGCAATGATTTGTTGCGTGAATTGAGCGCGCATCAGATTGATCTGCTGCTTTCAAACTATCCTCCGAACGTGGATTTCCAGACCGTGTATGCCAAGTCCATTGCAAAGCTGGATGTGGTGGTGTGTGCTTCGGCCAAGTACAAACATCTGCGTCGGGATTTTCCTTATTCTCTGGAAGGTCAGCCGTTTATTTTCCCGACCATTCACAGTCGTCTGCGGCGTGATTTGGAGCATTATTTTTCTATTAATGGCATTCGTGTGGACCGTATAGCGGAAACTCAGGACACCAGTCTTCAAAAGCTGTTGGGTCAAGAGGGTGTGGGCCTGATTCCGATAGTGGAAGTCGCAGCCTCGGACCTGATCCGGGAAAAAAAGCTGGTGGTGCTGGGAACTTTGCCGGGGATTTATGAAGAGATCTGGCTGATGGCGGCCAACCGCAAGATCGACAATCCGATTGCGGCGAAGCTGATGAAAGGTTTTACATTATAAAAGACAAGCGGCGGGAGACCCGCCGCTTGTTTTTTTGTTGCTATGTGCAAAGTGCTGAAAGGATCTTCAGTGCTTCCACCGCTTCCGGCACCACACCGCCGTCGCGGCTGGTGGAGTTTTCAATGTGCACCTTCGTGGAGTTGCAGGATTTTGCTGATACCTGGCGCATGCGGATCAGGGCGACGTAGTTGTCGAACTCTGTCAGACTGCGATACTCCTCAAGGCGGGGGTCGTTGTCGGGCGTGGTTTCGATGTCCGGCAGTTCAATGGTGTTCAGTCGGGAATACAGGAAGTCCTTGTAGGATTCCAGCTGGCGCAAACGCACCGAGGTGTCACCTTCCAGCTGCATGGCATTGATCAGTTCGTCCGTCGCGCGGTACGTCTGCAGATCCTGAAAAGCCATTGCGGAATTGCCGGCAAGAACGAAAGCCAGAACCATCACTAGTTTACGCATGTGCCACCTCCTACTGCGTTTTCGATATTATTCAAAGTCTTTGTGATCTCAGGGAAATAACGGGACGTTTCCTTGCGACGAGCGCTGGATTTGTTGGCGCTGGCCGGGAATTTTTGCATGTACTGCTGCATTTGCTGAATGAACTGATCCGCATTGGTCACGGTTTTTCCTCTGTAGAATGAATTCAGCAAAGTTTTCGCCGGTGTCCACGTGCCAGCCGGGCCGGTGTTGTGCGACCAAACCATCAAAGCACGTTTGATCTTGTTCAGGTCAAACTCAGACATACGGAATTTATTTTTATAGTTTTTGTTTTCAAAGATCATGTTGTCCATGTCCGCTTTAACCCCTTTCAGGTAAGCGTACGTGTAGATCATGTTCTTCATTGGGTTCCCGTTTTTCAAAGAAATGCGTTCACAGGACTGCGCTTTGCCCGGGCGGATCGGCTCCATCTTATCAAGGAGCTCCATCGACAGGCGGCTGCACAGCGGGTTTTTGTTGCCTTCCAAAGAGATGCGAACCGCGTTCAGTTCATTGGAATTCACATCCTGAATAGCAGGGGCCGTGAACTGTCCGATACCGCCGGCACCGGTGCCACTCATGGCGTTGACGTGGAAGCCGGATTCAATATTGATCAAAGCGTAAACCGCGCGAACATCCAGATTCTGTGTTTCTTCATCCTTGCCTGGAGCAATAAAATCCTTCATGCAGGAGCTGACCAGTTCGAAGCTGTTGTTCACCATCTTGAAATAGTTCTCAGAAATACATGGGCGGAATGCCTGGCGGGCTGCTCCGGCGGCGTTGCACTGACGAAAGGTTTTGCTGCTGACACCAAATTTCGTGTTCATGCCCATCTGAATGCACGAAGCCTTGATGATGGAGTTTGGCTTGATCGGGGCGCGGATCAGATCACCCAGCAGACTGCTTTGTGATTCCACGGCCGTTTTCATTTCTGCTTCCAGATAGTTGTTCTGGGCATTGCACTGCATGTAGCGCATGTTGCGGATTTCTTCCTGGCAGGTGTCGCAGTTGCGGTTGGCAACGTTGTCACCCCAGCCAAACAGGCTTTGGAAGCTTTTGGTTTTTTCAATTTTATCCAGGGCGTGCTCAATAATAGGAATAGGCTCTGAGGTTGTTTCCTCTTCCTTTTTGTTTTCCACTTTGGATTTGGAGGCATTCAGATTGAATGGTGCTGCCAGTCCTTTTTCTTCCTTGGAAGCCAGGTCCATATGGAAGTCCACAGGTTTCATATTCCAGCCCATGCTAAAGCAAAGGGTTAGAAACAGCATTTTGTACAAATGGGGTGTGGTAGCTTTCATGAAGCCTCCTCACGGCCTTAAAGAGCAAGAGGTCTGCCAATGGGACTCCACAATTATCAAGGACTTGCGGGGTTCATTGTTGTCTCAGAGTGAGACCGGGGGTGTGAAAGGCCTAAACGGTCATCGGGGTGTCAAAAGGCTCTACATGTGATGGAGGGACTTAAAAAAAGAAAAGGGCCCCTGAAGAGAGAGGCCCTTGGTGCAGTCGTCTTTTATTTATTCTTATTTGGTCTTTGCCGTCTGAGCTGCGGCCGCCGCATTGCGGTTTTCTTCTTTTTGGTTGGCGTGCAGGTTCAGTACCTCGATGCGCAGATCTGCGAACTCTTCGCATGCCGGGAGCAGTTCTTTTTCCTGGCAGGAGTTATACAGCTTTTTGCGCATTCCATCCCAAGTGGCATACCACTCGGAACCTTCATCGAGCTTTTCCTTGTTGACGTAATCCAGAGAGGGAATTTTTTCTTTCAGGGTCAGCAGCTTTTGCAGATAAAGTTCCTTCTGGTCCTGCTGCAGGTCTGCAAATTCATCATAAGACGACATATAGAATGGTGGTTCATTCATGTCGATGGATTCCGCAGACCATGAAGTGTTGGACCAGGCAAGAAGGGCTGTGACTGTAAAGAGGGTCCATTTGTTAAGTTTGTTCATTAGCGGGATCCTTTCTTATAAGACTGATAGGAAGCGATGGAGCGTTTGCTGCTGTAAACATCCGACAAGACATCTTCCAGCATTGCCAGAGAGTGCTGGTAATCATAAGAGTTGCGTCGGACGGTGCTAAAGCTCTTAGTGCAGTCATTGACATCCGTCATGCGCATGTCTCTGCTGCCTTTATATCCAAATACGTTGTCTTTATCATTCAGGCCGTAAGAGCCCGTGAACATATCGAAACGGTTGGGTCCTTTGATCGCTCCACCCGTGTCATGCACAATCAGGTAACCAGGATGGATGACCGTTTTTCCGTTGGGCATACGAATTCTTTTCCCCTCAAGGGCGGGCATTCTAATAATGTCACCCATGCTGTAATAGCGCGGATCTGCGGCTACAGAAAAGAACGGGATCAGGCATTTGCCACTGGCGCCGAATGCGGTATCACAGGAGCCCAGGCTGCGTGTTTTACCCGTGTAGGTCAAAAGACGGTTGCCAGACAGAGTGCCAGAACCCTGCATGCGCACCTGCTTTAGGAACTTCTTGCAGGGTTTGGAGCTGGAGCAGTAGTCCTTGATATGAGGAACGAAGTAGGTGCTGGTGGTCGCGATGCCGCTTTTGCACAGCTGCGAACTGCTGGCATTGGCAGTCGCCACCATAGCAAAGAGAACAAAGGGTTTATAGAGCCACTTCGGATCTGCAATTTTTTGAGTGAGACATTTGAAAGTTTGCATACTGCTTAGTAAAGCAAAATAAGGCCCACTCGTATTGGCTCTGAATTGCAGCTCAGTGAGTGGTGATTGGACAGTGTATGTCAGTCTTTACATATTCTCAGGATGAGATGTTTTGTTCCCGGTAATGCGCGGAACGGCCGGGTTCTATAAAGAACTGACCGCCTGAGTTTCCGCAGCTTCATAACCGCAAGTGCGGCACTTCATCACGAAGTGGCCCTGGGCATTGGTGTCCAAATAAAGGATTGAATCCGGGCAGTGAGGGCAGGAGCTTGCTGAAACATCCTTGCGTACGATCGGAGCCTGATTCAGTTCAAAGACATAGTGAGTGTCGCCTTCAAAGCCTTTGATCACACGTTCACCGATGTTTTTCACGGCAAAGCCTTCAGCCTGCAGGGTCTGAGCGATGTCAGAATCAATCAGGATCTGATCAGGTTCAGCCAAGTTCGTCAGACGGGAAGCAAACGGCAGGGGGGCACCAATCGCCGTGTAGGAACGGAAGAACTTTTTGTTTCCATAGAAGCCGACATTCGCATACCCGGCAGAAATACCGATGCGAATCTGCATTTCTTTTTTCCAGTTCATCAGATAGAACTCGCGGTCCTGGCGAAGGGCTTCACGCACTTCCAGGGCGGCCAGGCAGGTTCTTTGTGTGTAGTCCCCATAGCGGATCGGATCGTTGGCAAAGGCCAGAATCCCGTCGCCCTGGAATTTGTCGATAGTGATGTCGTATTTCAGGAAGATACTGACGACCGTGTCCATGAATCTTGCCAGGACCAGATCCACCTTGGCCTGATCCAGACGGACCACGCGTTCCGTGGAACCCACGATATCCACGAAGATGGCGCAGATCTGCGCACGGCGAACACCTTTTTCCAGATCCACTTTGCCTTCACGGATGGCTTGCACCACCTGCGGGCTGAACTGGGTGCTAAGAGTGTTCAGGCGAACGGCTTCTTCGGTTTTGGATTTGATGATGTGATCGCGGTTGGCGATTTCGGCCTTCAGGGCCAGACGGCTGTTGATTTCGCGCATGCGCAGTTGTTCGTGAAAGAAACGAATCAGGAAGCAAATCACGATAGAGCCGACAATAAAGAATGAATTCAAGATCACCGGCCACAGATCCGGAGCGGACTGGATTTTCAGAGCGGTGAACAGATAATAGGGCAGATAGATCCCCAAAGCGGTGGCAACAAAGAAGCCCGTGGAAAACGGAATGAACGAAAGTCCCCCGATGGCCACCAGGTTCAGGCCGGCATAATAACCAGTGCCCACGTCAGGGATGAAATAGATCATGATGTTGATGGGCAGGGCCACCAGGCCCGCATACAATGCAGCAAACCACTGCGCGCGGGTAAAGCTTTGTTCCTTGCGCAGTTCATACTTGGCCAGCATACACAGCGGAATGATGGTCAGACGCAGTCCCAGGAACAACCACTTGAACTGGGGAACGTAAATCAGATCGGCAATCCAGAAAGCCATGAACAAAGGCACGGCCATCCAGTTTGCGATGACTCGCAGGACAGATCTGATTTCTTCAATCACCTCAAACTCGCGCATTTGTGAGGTGGTGATTTCTTTCCCCAGCATTCAGTTCCTCAAAGCTTCTTATTTCTGAATTACCACGAACAGATTCACACCCAGAGGCTCTTTTTCCACCCAGATCTTGGAACCCATGCCTTTGAAAATACGCAGCAGGTCCTCTTCAGAGCGGTAAATCAGATGCCAGTCCAGAACCAGTTCCATGAATGGCACACAAGGATTGTCCTTGCTGAAGTTGCCGATCACGACATGACCGCCTGGTTTTACAGACGCCAGCATTTTTTGTGCTGCCATTTGTGCCACAGGTTCTGTGAAGTAATCAAACAGGCCGGCAGAATAGATCAGATCATAGTCTGTTTCCGGGCAGCCTGCCGCGATCACGTTGCGGATCGCCATATTGTTGAATTTGAATTTAAAGCCGGATTTCACAAAGCGCTCGACAGAATGCAACTGTCTTTGTGCGTGTTTCAAAGACTCTTCATCCTGATCCAGACACGTGAATTCAGCCGGGCGGCCATAGAATGGCGTCGCATTTTGCAGGAAGATTTGCTGCTCCATCGCAGGACCGCTGGCCACGGAAAGAACTTTCACCGGCGCAGTCGGCGGAGTGCGCTCAAACAGCTGAGTGATCTTTTCAAACAGGTACTGACCACGGTTTTTCACGGCCGCACCTGCAGGTTCGTCGATGAAGTATTTGTGCATGCACTGGTCAAACAGGGTTTTACCCACCAGTTCATCACGGTAAAGGTGATTCATCATTTCATAGTCACCGGCATAACCGCGTGGTTTGAAGTAAGCACGATTGGCAAACGGAGCCCCGTAAACAAGGTGACCTACTTGTTCTCGGGCAAAGTCAGTAGCCCATTTCATTTGTTCCGGAGTGAAGTTTTTCACAAGTTTCGGAACGTCGGCGTATTTCATTGGAATGACCTGGCCCAGATAGTCGGACACCGAGTCCGCAATCGTCATGCGATAGTCTTGGGCTTCTTTCCAGCTGTCGACCGGGGATTCCTGTTCCAGTTTGTCGATGCGGGACTTGAGCTTTTCCAGCCAGTCTTTCATTTCATAGACAAATGTTTTGAATTCCGCCGGCAGTTGCGCCAGATGCATGGCATATTCAGTCTGCGCGTTGATAACTTCAGAAGACACTTCCAAAGCTTTGATTCGGTCCACTTTCAAAGGTTCACCCAGAACCTCAAAGCCCACAATCATTTCGCCAGTCACGGACTTGCTGTGATTTTCAGAACGCGCCCAGCGCAGGGAAACGTGCTGAGTTTGAATATTTTTGTAAAGAACGTCGGCTTCAAAGTGTGGGTTCTTGTCCCACCATGCTTTCAAGTCTGCGTACTCTGCGCCCGGAACAAGTACAGCGCAACCAAAGGCGCTGATATTCAGAACTTCCAGATTACGACCGGGGATAGTTAGGAAACAGGCACCAGGCTCGATATCATTGCGATCCTGACGAATCACTTTTTTACGTGTGTTTTCATCGATCTGGAAAAATTCCTGCTTCATAGCGCCGTTGCCGCTCATGCTGACTCCTCTAAGTTGAAATATCTGATGTAAAACTAAGCAAGGCTCTTATCGTACTTATGGGCTACTAAGAATACGGGACCAAAGCAGGGGGAGCGTTCTTATTATACTTTGGTCCAGTTGGTTTTGTTCCTTAAGTAACCGAAAAAGAAAGGGACTAATTAGGAGATTATTTATGAAGAAGCTCGTTTTATTGGGTGCCGCTGCGGCGGTGGGTTTGGTTACGGCCTGCACGTCACCATTTAAATCTGAAGTTAAAACCTATCGTCATCCGGCCAGCACGGATGAGCTGATCACCGGCAGCCGCAAGGTTCTGGCCGACATCGGCAATCCTCAGGTGTTTAATGCCAAGACCTGCGCTGGCTTTGTGAACAAGGTCACTGACTATCTGTATTATCTGCCGGCAGATCATTTCCTGCCAAAGAATGCCACGGAAGTGGAGCAGTTGAAGTCCATCGGACCTGAGGTGATGGACACCATCTTCCAGATCCGCGTGGCTTTGCACGATAAATTGCAGGAGTTCGAGTCCCGCAACGAACTGAGCAAAGAATGTATCCTGGAAATGCGTGAAGGCTTCCAGTATGCACGATTCTCTGAAGAGTACCTGTTGGACTGGTTGTATACGAACAAGGTATTCAACTTTAAAAAGACACCGATCATGGTGAATTCAAAGCCGGACACCTGGACAAATCCAAAATTCTCGGGCTTTGAACTGAAAAGCGGCGACGTACTTTTGATCCGTGGTAAGTCCTATGTGTCTGCGATGATTGCGCGTATCTCTGATGAAGAAGGCAACTTCTCGCACTTGGCAGTTGTTGGCGAAGACAAAGCCGGGAAGAAGTACATCGTTGAAGCATTGATTCAATACGGGGTGATTGTGACACCGCTGGAAAAGTGGCGTCAGGCTGAAGATGCGCGTGTGGCGCTTTATCGTCAGCCGGATGAAGCTTTGGCGAAGAAAGCTGCGCGCTTTATGTATGATCATGCCAAGGGTGCTTTGGATCGCAAGAAAGGCATTCGCTATGACTTTGCCATGGACGATGATGACTATTCATCTTTGTTCTGTTCTGAAGTTATCCGCATGGCTTACGACAAGGCTTCCGGTGGTCAGTTCATCGTTCCAAAGTATCGCAGCACCGTTTCCAAGTTTAAGAACACGGACTATCCACGTTCTTTGGGTGTGACCAAGACTTCTTTGTTCTCGCCTTATGATATCGAAGTGGATCCAAGATTCGACTTCGTCGCTGAATACCGCTTTATGCCTCTGCTTCGTCAGGTGCGTATGCAGGATGCGGTCATGCAAAGTGTTTATGGCTGGATGATTGATAAGGACTATACGTTCCACTGGGCACCTCAGCACAGTGTGAAGGCTTACTTCGCCAAAATGGTTCGTCAGTTCGGTGTGGCTAAAGACACCTTGCCGAAGTACATGCCAGTCGACAGCATCAAAACGAACGTGCAGTTTGAAGCGGTAGCGACTTTGCTTGAAAAGAACATCTATGAAAAAGAAAAAGAGTTCTATCAGAAAAAAGGCTATCTGCCTTCATTCCAGGACATGCTGGCGATCAACGAAGCTTACCGCGTCGCTGATTGCAAGAAACATCAAGAGTACCGTAAACAGCCAATGACGGTGGATAACAAGCCACTTCCGGATGAATCAAAGTTCCACTGGTTCTTCTATAATAAGAGCAAAAAGTGTGAATAATTAGGATTTCCATCTCAAATGGAAACGCTAAAAGCCGCCACCTGTATCAGGTTGCGGCTTTTGGCATTTTAGGGCTCCATGCTGAATCCATAGTGCCTTGATATTCTGTGTTCAAGACGGCGGTGTTCTGTCTGAAAGGAATCAGAGGATATGGAAATCAAAAGACTGTCTCGCAGAGAGCTGATCAAATACGGTGGAATCGCCCTTTTCGGAGCGGCCGCAGGCGGCATGCTAACGGGTTGTTCCCAAGCGAATTTTTCCAATGCCGTGGCTGATGGCGCCGAGTCTGTCAGTGATGGCAATGGTGGAAGCTGTGCCCAGATTCCTTCTGAAACTGCGGGGCCGTATCCCGCCCATGATGACAGCGCCATCAACGTGTTAAGACTGAACGGAATTGTTCGCAGTGATGTTCGCAGCAGTCTGAATACGGGTGGCTATACGGGAAGCTCAACGGCCACCGGGGTGCCGCTGACCCTGACGTTGAACTTGCTGGATGTGAACGCGTCCTGTGCGCCTTTGGCGGGGTATGCGATCTATTTATGGCATTGTGATATTAACGGCAAGTATTCAATGTATTCTTCCGGTGTCACCAGTGAAACTTATCTGCGTGGCGTGCAGCAGACCGACAGCAATGGCAGCGTGACGTTTCAGACAATCTTTCCGGGTTGTTATGATGGTCGTATGACCCATATCCACTTCGAGATTTATCCCAGCATGGCTGAAGCCGTGGATGACAGCTATATCGTTAGAACTTCACAACTGACGTTCCCGCTGGCGACTTCCAGTTCGGTGTATAACAATGCATCGGGGTATTCGGCCAGCAAAACCAATTTTAACAAAATCAGTTTTGCCACGGACAATGTGTTCAGCGATGGGACCGCTTATCAGATGGCCAGCATCCAGTCCGGAAACTACAGTTCCGGCTTTGTCGCCAGCCTTGATGTGGGGATCAAAGTTTAAGGTTTTGCAGATTCAAAATAGGAAATGATCGGGGCGGTTTTGGTGTTTTTCACCGCTAGACGAACCCCGTCGTGTTCAATCTGGGTTTCGGTTCCTTCGCCGTGACCCACTTCGGATTCATCTTTCTGGGCATCTTCGGGCAGCAGGGCCTGCACGTCTTTTAGATGCACTTTTCCTTCAGGGATGCGGTGATAGAAGGACTGCACCTTGCCGTCTTTGATTTCAATGGTGGTGTCATAGTCCAGGCTGCCGGTTTTATAGAACAGCAGCGTGTCTTTGTTTTCAGTCTTTAACGGCTTACCCAGCAGTTTGGTGACTTCGGCTTTGGTGGTTTTACCGGGGGCTATAGAGGCCAGTTTCTTTGGCAGGTATTTCGCCTTAAAAGAGGCAGCAAAGCCCTCAGCCAGAGCGGGCAGGGACCAAGTCAGCGCTGCACTTAAGATCACCGCAGAAAGAGTTTTAAGCATAACAACCTCCTGAAAAAACAAAACCCACAACCAATTAAAGTTGTGGGTTTGTGCTGGCGTCAACGCCTATGTCAATAATGACAACCGGATCTAGACAGAGCGCAGATACACGCGCCATTGTTTCATGCCCATCTGGAATTCCAGTTTGGCAATTTCCATGTCACGGCGAAGCTCTTCCAGCTTGTGATCGTAAGCTTCTTTCAGTTCTTCACGTTTGCGAACAGCATCCAATTTGAACTGTTCATAATCCTCACGCAGCTTTTTCATTCTGTTCTGCGCTTCCAGGATCTTTTCTTTCATCTGAGCCAGTTTTTCTTCAGCAAAACCGTGTTTGGTCAGTTCGGCTGCCTCCGCCTGCAGACGGGCTTTCAGAATTTCCACGTGAGAGATCTGGCGAAGTTTGGTCGCAAGTCCCATCGCGCTCAAAGTGCGGATCACCCATTTAGTCGGATCCCAGTGGTACCATTTGATACCGTTGCGATAGTCGATCTGGAACTTGTGGTGGAAGTTATGGTAACCCTCACCATGAGTCAGAATCGCCACGAACCAGGAGTCACGGGCAGAGATTTCTTTGGAATAAGTCTGTTTGCCCAAAGTGTGGCAAAGAGAGTTGATGAAGAAAGTGGATTGCTGGGTCAAAGCGATGCGCAAGCCCCCGGCAATCACCAGACCACCCAACCAGGAACCCATCGCCCAGCCCACCAGCATAGGGAAGATGAAGCCTGTCAGGATCGCGATTGGAACGTAGTGATCGTTCTGGAATTTCACCATCCAGTCTTTTTCAAGATCCGGAGCGTGGATTTTCTGATCCACGGAGTCCTTGAAGAACATCCAGCCCATGTGGGCGTACCAGAAACCTTCATTGATGTTGTAAGGATCTTTTTCGCCATCAATGTGTGTGTGGTGACGGCGGTGGTCAGAAGACCATTTCAATGCAGAACCCTGGAAGGCGGAAGCACCGATCAAAAGGAACAGTGCTTTCACCAGTGGGTGAGCATCATAGCTTTTATGGGAGAACAAACGGTGATAGCCCGCCGTAATACCCAGGTTTGTTGCCGCGGCAAAAGCCAAAGCGAAAAGAAGGATGTCCCATTGGAAACCGAAATTGTAGAAATAAATGGGGGCCAGGATGAGAGTGATCAGTGGATTCAGAACCAAGAACAAGGCCACTGGCCATTCGATACGTTTTTTTGTCATGAGGGCACCTCGTACTTCTGAGTGTAACAGAGGCGCCATGATTTCAATACTTAAATGGAAAAGCCAAGGATAAATTTACCGTAAGTCCCATTCATATTGATATCTTGAGAGGGTGCGTTACCAGTCGAGTCTGTCGCATCATTCCATTGAAAATTCTGATATCCGAACTCAGCCCCTAATGAGAAGCCAATGAGCTTTACGCCAGCCTCTAAACCCACTGTGTACGAGCTGGGAGAACCAGCGGAATAACTGGCTTTTTTCACACCAAATTCCGTGACTTTCAGATCGGTTGAATGTGACAGACCGTATGTGAGGATCGGACCAGCATAGATCAGATTATCAATGGGACGCCAATTGAGCAGCAGCGCTGTTCGGCTGAAATTGGCGGTATAGTCCAGTCCGGATTTTGAGGTGGAAAATTTCATATTCTCATACCGAATACCAATACCGGGCAGCAGGGGGATGGGAAGCGTGACAATTCCGTCCGCGCCAAGGCCATAAAATGGAGTCACGCTGGGAGCAGAGGTTGCGCAGTCCACGCACAATGAATTTAAATCCGGATCCGAGTTCAGCATGCCATAAGAAAGGCGCGCTTCGAAAAGATCACGGGCTTGCGCGACCGGAGAAAGCAGACAGACAAAAAGACCAAGAATCAAAATATTAAATAGACGCATAAACGAACTCCCGGAAAACCATTCCATTGTAATGTTCCTTGGCAGGTTTCTCAAAACCACGTCTTAAAATAAGACCTTTGTCTCACTCTCTTTTGTCGGGGAATCTGCTAGCCTTGAGTGAAGTATGCTCATCGATGTTGTGCGCCCTGAGACCTGGGAAGAGTTGAACGATCAAGTGAAAACCTGTTTGGGGCTGGCGCCGCGAATTCGTGCGCGTGCTTATCAGGGCCTGTCTCAGGCGGTTTACGAAGTTTCTCAGAGCACTGCTCACTTTATGTCCCACAAGAAAGCCATTGGTGTTGTGCAGGGACAGACCTCTGTGTTTGAAGGTCTGCTGGGATATTATTACAAAGAAACCTACGAAGTGAATGCACGTTCGCACACTCAAATCACCGACGTGAAAGAGTGGGTGGAAAGTCTTAAGAAAGAAACCTGCTTTGTGTTGTTCAGTGAGGATCATCCGGTGACGGGGGAATTATATCCCTTCGCCGACGAGCTGGATCGTCTGTTGAATGAAAAGCGCATTTTTTCTTTCCGTATTTCTCACGCCAGACATTTTCATGAGTCAGTTGAGATTCGCCCTTACACGGTTCGTTTGTGTTCTTACGCACCCACCGTCAGTGTGGCGATATTGGGCGAACGTTTCCGTTCACCGGCCTTGCAGGTGCAAAACCAGTCCTGGTCGGAAGTGGATTTTATCAAAGAACTGACGCAGGCTCGTGACGGGCGCAGTGTGAACCAATTGCTGGTGGAAAAGTTCGAATCCGAAATGGCGACCGTGGCTCGGTCTTTCCTGAGTCCCGGCAGTGCGCGCCTGTATGACCGGGCGCTGTGTGTTTTTCCTGATGTCAGTGCTGAAGCTGTGGCACAAAAAGTTTTCAGCAAGCTGGGGCTTTCAGCCCAAGAGGGTTGGAAGAAGCTGGAAACCACCAACATGTGCCAGTGGAATGCCATGAAAATGTTCCGTCACTGGTGGGAGCCGGTTCCTTCCACTGACAGCCTGCGTGGCCTGCTGGTAGTCGGGCCGGAATTGCTGGCGACAAAAGACTTTGCCAAGCTGCTGATATCTTCGTATGAAGATATCAAAGCCCAGCAAAGTTGGAATGTGTGACCCAAGCCCAGAATCGCTTCATTATTCTCAAGAAAATGAAATACTCCGAATCGGATCTGATTCTGCATGCCATTTCCACTCAAGGCGAAAAGCTGTCCTTCATGGCCCGGGGAGCGCTGAAAAGCAAAAAACGTTTCGGCGGTGGCGTGCTGGAACCCACTCACTTTGTCAGTCTGACTTACAAACAATCCGCGGAAGAAGGCAAACTGCACGTCTTGCAGGAAGCAACGCTGATCAACGATTTTGCCGGACTTCGCACGGACTATGACCGTCTGGAGCTGGCTTTGCACATCTTGGAATGTGTCAGCAAAGTCAGTCAGGAAGGCGACCGGCATTCCGAGTTCCTGTTCAACCTTCTGGGGCACACGCTGCGCGCGCTTGAAACGGCCCAGGATCCGCTGATCGTGAAAATGCATTTCTATCTGAAGTTTCTGCTGCAGCAGGGTGTGGTGGATGCCGAACCCTGGATGGCGCCTTTTCTTAAGACCAACATGGCCGACAGCAATCAGCTGGTGTCCTATCGTCAGACTGTGGATGATGAACTGAAGAACGTTGAACAGATGGTTCGTCACTATATCGTGAACGCCACTCTTTAAAGCTTACTTTCCTTTACCCAATGGATGCAGGTTTTCCATGGTGCGAGCCAGCTGGTCGATGCCCAGATGGGTGTACTTTTCTGTGGCTTGCAGGCTTTCGTGACCCAGAAGTTCTTGCAGAGTGCGCAGATTCGCTCCGCTGCTGAGCAGGTGAGTGGCAAAGCTGTGGCGAAGCGCATGGGGATGCAGTGGTTTTAAAAGCCCTGCGCGAATACCACTTTGGCGGACCATCTCGTAGGCGGTGCGGGAATTTAGAGGCTTTTCGCCAAAGACGTATTCATCAAAAGAGCTTTCCTTTTTCCACTTCAGCAGAACTTCCACAGTCAAAGAGGGCAGAGCGACGACTCGCTCTTTAGATCCCTTTCCTTTCACACGCAGAACTTTCTGCGAGGTCTGCACTTCGCTCCACTTCAGATTGCAGGCTTCGCTGACACGCAAGCCGCCGCCATACAGAAGCAGGAACAGAACCTTTTCTTTCAGGGGAATTTTCGTCTCGCTATCAAAGCTTTTCAGGACAGACAGGGCTTCATCCACGCTTACGAAATGCGGAAGCTTCTTCGGGACTTTCGGGCAGGTGATCTGCACCGACAGATCCTTCTCGGTCAGGCTTTCTTCAAAGGCCCAGGAAAAGAAGCTTTTCAGAGTAGCGGCCTTGCGGTTTCTAGAGGCCAGCGACAGATGCGCCCATTGGTTGAAGGCCGCCCGGGCCGTGGAAAGTAATTCGGACTCCGAAATTGATTTAGCCTTAACTGAGGGATCTTCATAATTAAAGGCCTGCATCAGATCCAGGGAATAGTGCTTGATCGTAAGGGGCGAGGCAGACTTTATAAAAGTCATGTATTTCAGGTATTTATCTATATTTTCGGAAAGCTTAAATGCCTTCGCCATACCCCTGAAAGTTCCTATATTAGGGCTGAGACCCTAAAAAAAAGTTAACGTCGTGCATTATTTTTATTGCAATTACTACACGACCAAAGTTATAACTCAATGCGTTGTCGCGGCGTATCAAAGCGAGATATTCAAATTGAGACGCCCACCCAGTTTTAAAAAGTACGTAAACCGAAAGGTGGAGCTATGAACGAAAACAACTCAACGACTGTTTTGCCCTCTTCTCAGAATGCAAACCAAGTTATGTGGAACACAAATCAAACTTCCAAAGTGGTTGAAAACAAGACCATCGTCTATCAGTCCGAAGTGATGGGCAGTTTGATGAAGATGATCGACCGTGTAGCTCCATCCCAAGCCAACATCCTGGTTCTTGGTGAATCCGGGACTGGTAAAGAGCTGATCGCCCGCGCCATCCACGATCGCTCCGGTCGTAAGAACAAACCGTTTGTTGCAATCAACTGCGGTGCCCTTCGCGAAACATTGCTTGAGTCTGAGTTGTTCGGTCACGAAAAAGGTTCCTTCACTGGCGCTTACAACCGCAAAATCGGTTTGGCTGAAGCGGCTAACGGCGGAACTTTGTTCCTGGATGAAATCGGTGAATTGGATCCGGCGATCCAGGCTAAACTTCTTCGTTTCATTCAGGAAGGTGAAGTTTACCGTGTGGGTGGCAAAGACCCAATCAAAGTTGATATCCGTCTGATCTGTGCGACCAACCGTGAGTTGGATCAGGAAGTGACTCGTGGCAACTTCCGTGAGGACTTGTTCTATCGTATCAACACGATCGTGGTCAGCGCTCCGCCTCTGCGTCGTCGTAAGGAAGATATCCCTGCATTGGTGAATCACTTCCTGAACAACTCCCAGCACGCCTACCTGAACCGTGGTCGTTCTGTGAATGAAGAAGCGATGAAAGCTCTGATTCGCTACGAGTGGCCTGGTAACATCCGTGAACTTCAGAACGTGTGTGAAAGACTTCAGATCCTGTCTGACGGTCACATGATCATGCTGAATGATATCCCGGAAAACATCCGTAACGGTGAAGCTGAAAAAGACGTTATCGCTTACGATCCGGCGATGACTTTGCATGAGCTTGAAAAGCGTTACATCCTGAAAGCGTTGGCTCACTTCGGTGGCAACAAAACTCAGGCTGCAAACAACCTGGGTATCACGATCAAGACCCTTTATAACAAACTTCATGAGTACGGCGAATTCGAGAAATTCGCGGTTCACACGAAACCGATGAAATAGTTTTTGTACTAGCAACCCGGAGTGGTTCCTCTCTCTTTCCACTCCGGGTGTTCTCTTTCTCTCTTCAAAAGGCCCTTTGCGGGCCTTTTGTCGTTTAAGCCCCCGGAACTGTTTGGAATTACCGGCGTTGTCGCCGCAGAAAGCGGCACTGCTGTCAAAGTTATGCGCAGGTAAAATACTCCAAAACGTACAGATTTGAGATGGTTTTGGCGCAGGCATTGCAACTCAAGGTCTTGGATAATAGAGGTTCATATGAAACGCGCTTCTGTAACATTATTGATGATTATTGCCATGGCCAGCTCTGCCAATGCGTGGATCAAGCGTGGAAATGGCAACAACAATCCTCCAGCACCGCCGCCGCCAGGAGCTGTGGCATCTCAGACAATGGGAAGTTGTGCAGATAATCTTTTTAATGGCTTGGACTTGTGGCCGTCATCTGCTGAGTATGCCTGTGGTCTGGGGCGTGTGGATGTTCAATTCCAAAAATGTGTGATTGATCTTACGAAGGTTCTGGATAACAAGGCCAATCCAAATAAGGACCATTTGTCATACTCTGATCATAATAAATATGTTGGTCGTGCTGCTGATGTTTGTGTTACCTCCAAACGCGCAGATGCGGTTCAGTGTATGCTTGATTTGTCCAAGAGACGTTCGTTGACCTTGGAGAACGCGGCGTTCTTCTGCGAAAGAGGCGTTGAAAACAATTTGCCAGCTCAGCTTTGTACGGAAAGTCTGGAAAAGTCATTCCCACGTTATGGTCAGGCTAAAGAGTATTCTCTATTTATCTGCCGCCAGTCATCCAGCCCTACGTTTGATAAGTGCGTGTCGCAACTTTACAACCAAGGTGCTCTTGAGGTTGAAAACAACCGCTTGCAGTACGATGCTTTGAGACTTTGTAAAAATGGAACCAACACTGCATTGAATAAGTGTATTGTGGACGAAGTTCAAAACCGCGGTCGTACCGGTGTTTCTGCGGCAGCAGTTTGTATGGAAAGACACGACGCTGAAACCCGCGCTCGTGCCGAGGCCGAACGTCGCCGCATTGAAGAACAGCGTCGTATCGAAGCTGCCAAAGCGGAAGCTGCAAAGAAAGCGGCTGAAGAAAAACGCCGTCAGGAAGAACAGCGCAAGGCCGACGAAGCTCGTCGCCAGCAGCAGCAGCAACAACAGCAAGAGCAGGCTCGTAAGCAGGAAGAAGCTCGCAAGCAGGAAGAACAACGCAAGGCCGACGAACAACGTCGTAAGGAAGAAGAAAACCGCAAGCAGCAGGAAAAGCCACAGCCGATCCCGCAGCAGCCGTCCAAGCCGACAGCTCCGACGACTCCTTCCCAGCCGTCTGTAGATTCCGGCAAGCAGCAGGAAGAGCAGAAGCGCAAGGACGAGGAAAAACGCCGTCAGGAAGAGCAGCGTAAAGCCGAGGAAAAACGCAAAGCGGACGAACAGAAAAAGAAAGACGAAGAAAAGAAAAAAGAGGAAGAGAAGAAAAAGCAGGAGTCCCAACAGCCAGCGCCGTTGGATCCGGTGACAACTCCTCCGCCTCCACCACCAGATGGCGGTCTGATTATTGACCTGCCAATGCCAGAGTAATAAAAACCAAAATCACCAAGGGCCTGTCGGTAAAACGACGGGCCTTTTTCATTTTAAAAGACCAAGGTCCTAAACAATTTATTTTGTGTTTACACAATTGCGGCCCCCGAAAGATCATCAATCCACGTGCATTTAAGGGGTACAGCATGAGAATTTTCGCAGCAGCAGTGATGATGATTTTGGGGCTTTCCACGACGGCCAACGCCGAGTGGAGATATGGCGTTCAGATCGGGTACAGCCCGAACTATCTGGCGAAACTTTCCGGTGACGGAACGGTTTCGGGAACTCCGACAGATATTGATTATGACCTGGAATACAAAGGTGCTGTCGAGGTTGGATTCAACGCCTGGTACGCTCCTCAACATTCCTGGGGCTTTATCAGTGGTATCTCATTGGGTGGGGAGCGTGATCTGGACAAGATGACCTTGAACGGAGTCACCTACAGCGCAACCGGCAGCACTTCCAAATTCCAGACACACTTCCTTTATGCGGGAACACTGTATCGCTGGGAATCCTTCTATCTTCCACTGGGTCTTGCTTATGGTATCAACAAGTTCACTCCGGCAGGAACGGGTGATGGCGAAGCGACCAATGGGGTCGGTGTGTTGTTTGGCCTGGGCTGGTTCTTTGCGGATAATTTCGTGATTGAGTATATCGGACGATCAACGACGACAGAGCTGAAGCTGTCGTCCGGAACGGATACGATAAAAACAAAGGGCGCTATCGGAAGCGCCCTGTTGAATCTGAAATACTTCTTCTAGGATTTGCCGATGCCCGCAGTGTAGTGGTCGATGAATCTGAGGGCGTTCTTGGTGACGACCTCTTGAGGGGTTTCGGAAAGAATCAGGTCAAACAAGAAGGCGCCATGAAGGTAGGTTTCAATCTCTTCGGCGATTTCATCCAAAGTGATGCCTTCCTTGATCTGCCCCATCTTTTTCAGGCGCTCCAGGCGCTCAATCAGCTTGGGATCTGCGAACATGGGAATGCGCTCTAGTGCTTTTTTGCGGAACTTATTGTCTGTCAAACACTGACAGATGATGATTTTACCAAGACAGTCGCGATCGTGGCTTTTGCCGACCTTAAAATCGACATACTTGCTAAGCTCAGCAGCAAGGGTGTCTTGAGGCGGGTAGGCAAGCTCTTCCGTGCGGATCTCTTCGATGAAGCGTTCGACGATGGTAAGTAACAAACCTTCCTTGCCGTCAAAGTAGCGACCGATCAGGGATTCATTTACGTCGGCCTTTTTTGCAATCAACTTAGTAGTGGAGCCGTCATAACCATGCTTAGAGAAGATTTCGATGCCCGCAGCAATCAGGCGCTCTTCAGAAGCACTTCTGTCACGCTTTTTGCCCTTTTGGCTATCAGAACTTTCGTCCTGAACAGTCTTAAGTTGAGATGTGTCAGACATGGATAACCCCCCTAAATACCTAAAATCACTATCTATAAGATACTGTATCATAAGGTCAATTGATATTCAATTAAGTAATTGATTGCATACTTATCATCCTTGGGGTACAAACTTGTATGTAAGCGATTACATATTCAACCAGTCAGTAATTGGACTTTGGAGAACTAATATGGAAAAAAACAAGATCATACAATGGGGAGCGAAGTTCCTCATCTGTGGGACTCTTTTGCACGGAGCTTCGGCCTCCGCACTGACTCTGAACGAGTATCTCGATCAGGTGAAAGGTGACAGTACGGCCTATAAAGGAAGTGCTGAGCAGTCAGAAGGTGCCCAGTTAAAATCCCGTGAAGCTGATTTGATCTTCACCCCGAAGCTTTTTGCGGAAGCCCGCTGGGGTTATGACGGCAAGCCCGGCAATCCCAAGATGTATGACGAAGTCAAAAGTCAGTACTACTCCCTGGGTGTAAGTCAGCAGTTCAGCTTCGGTCTTCAGACCAAGTTGTCTTATGATTTGAATCGCACTCAGTTTGAAGGACTGGCGCCGACATCTCCTATTAATCCATCCAAATACTGGGATGCGACTCCTAAATTGGAATTGTCCATGCCTTTGTGGGCCAATGGTTTCGGCCGTACCGCTCAGGCTAATGAAGAAGCATTGCGCGCGCAGAACCTTGCTGAAAAATTCTCTAGCCAGGGGCAATCTCTGAACATTCTTGCCGGCGCAGAAGCGGCTTATTGGAAGCTTGCTGCCTGGCAGGACGTGGTGACAATTCAAGAACAGGCCAAACAAGCGGCGCAAAGCATTCTTGATTATGTCAGCCGTAAAAAAAGAATGAATCTGGGCGAAGAAGCGGACGTTCTGCAGGCCCGCGCTTTGGTTGAAGCGCGTACTTTGGAACTGCAAGTGGCTCAGAATGAATATCTTGAAGCCCAGCGCATGTTCAATAAATTCCTGAACCGTGAAGCCACAGCAAAAGTAGAGACACTTGAAAAGGTAAACTACAAATCCCTGGAGCAGCTGACCATCCCTGGAGCTCGTCCTGGCAGCCGCGCAGATGTGGAAGCGACCAACGCTCAGTTGGCGGCGGCCCGCGCTAATGCCGTGATCACCCTGGAAAGAAACCGTCCGTCTTTGGACATCTACGGTAACTATGCAATGAACGGCCGCGATGAAGAATACAACGAGGCGATGAAAGAATCCGGTAAAACGGACCAAGACACCGCTTTTGTGGGCGTTCGCTTCAGTATGCCTTTGAATATTGGTGCGGCATCTGACACCAAAGCCGGTGCTCGCAAAGCTGAACGTGCGGCGGAATTGAACCGTGAGTACGCTTACTATGCGCAGGAAATCGACTGGACCAATTTGACCCGCAATCTTCAGGATGCTCGTGACAACCTTCGTTTGTTGTCTCGCATTGAAGATGCTCAGAAAGCGAAGCTTGAAAACGAGCGCGTTCGTCTTCGTCAGGGTCGCACGACCACGTATCAGGTTCTGTTGTTTGAACAGGACTATACAACGTCTGCAATCAGCAAAGTAAAATCAGCAGCAAATATTCTTGGTTTGCAGGCGCAAATCAAGCTTTACCAGGCCTCTCCTGAAGGAGGGAAATAGTCATGAGTTTACCTAAGTTATCCATCAGCCGTCCTATATTTATCACCTGCGTGACCATCGCCATGGTGGTTGTCGGTTGGGCCTCCTTCAAGTCCATGTCCGTGGATCTTTATCCGGACGTTTCCATTCCGGTTGTAACCGTGCAAACCGTTTATGCGGGTGCGGGTCCTGCCGAGATTGAAACCCTGGTCAGCCGTCCTATTGAAGAGGAAGTCAGCACGATTTCCGGTATCAAACGTCTGACCTCCAAATCCCTGGAAGGTGTTTCCCAGGTTATCGTTGAGTTCAACAGTGAAGTGGACGTCAAACACGCCGAGCAGGAAGTGCGCGACAAGGTCAATCTTGCCAAAGCCAAACTGCCTGACGACGTTGAAGATCCTCTGATCAAACGTTTCGACCCGGCGGACACGCCGATCCTGACAGTATCTTTGACTGCCAAGGATCTTGGGGATGCGGCATTGTTTGATATCGCCGACCAGTTCGTGAAACCGCGCCTTGAGCAGGTTCGTAACGTGGGCGCAATCGAGATCATCGGGGGCCGCGAGCGTGAAATTCACGTGCTTCTGGATCGCAAAAAACTGCGTGCCCGTGAGATCTCTGTATCTCAGGTGGCGGCGCAAGTGGGCGCTTCCGGTCAGAATATTCCTTCCGGTAAAGTGAATCAGGGCGAAAAAGAGATGGTCTTCCGTGGTCTGGGTGAGTTCTCATCCGTACCGGAAATCTCGGACACTTTGGTAAACCTTTACGGGAATGAAGTTCCAACCCGCGTGGCGGACTTGGGTAAAGTTGTCGACACACTGGCCGATGAAAAATCCCGTGCCTATGTGGACGGTGAAAAATCCCTGTTCCTGCAGGTTTATCGTCAGTCCGGTTCCAACACTGTGAAAGTGGCTCAGGACGTGATCAAGCAGATGAAGCGCATTCAGCCTGAGCTTGAAAAAATGGAAGGTGCACCGGTTGTCGCGGTCATGACAGATGCTTCTGTGAAGATCTCTGACAACTTGTATGACGTTTACGAGACGATCATCATCGGTATCCTTCTGACCGTTATCACGGTGTTCTTCTTCCTGGGAAGTCCGCGTTCCACTTTCATTACGGCGTTGTCTGTTCCAATCTCTTTGATTGGTGCGTTCATGGTTATGAAGATTGCCGGATTCTCTATCAACATCGTATCCATGCTGGCATTGACTTTGGCCGTGGGTCTGTTGATCGATGACGCGATCGTGGTTATTGAAAATATCTATCGTCGTATGGAGCTGGGTGAAGAATCCCTGACGGCGGCGGAAAAAGGGACTACGGAAATCCAGATGGCCGTTATGGCGATCACTCTGGTGGTTATCGCGGTGTTCGTGCCAGTGGGTACGATGTCCGGAACCATCGGTCAGTTCCTGAAACAGTTTGGTATGACTGTCGTGTTCTCGATGGCCATCAGCTGGTTCGTGGCGATGACTTTGATCCCGATGCTGACAGCGTATTTCGGTGGCTCCGGTCACGGTGGCGGTCATGACAAGCATAAGCCTGCGGGTCTTTATGACAAGACTCTGGGCCGCATGGTGAAAGGTTTCGACCGTTTCCAAACCATGCTTGAAAACCTGTACGTGAAACTTTTGAATGTATCCCTGGATTGGCCGAAGGTGACTATCGGTCTGACCATGGTGGTGTTCTTCGTGAGTATCTATACGGTGACAAAAGTTCCGGGCGCGTTCATTTCGGATGATGATTCGGGTGAGTTCTCTGTGACTTTGGAACTGCAGCCAGGCACCAGCTTGGATGGTACGGAAGAAGTGGCTCGTCAGGTCGACAAGATCCTGCACGACAACCCGGAAGTTCGTTTCACCACAATGATCGTGGGCAGCTTGTACGGGGAGTCCAATAAAGCCAGCTTCTATGTGCGCATGAAAGATGGCAAAGAACGTGGACCTCTGACAACAGAGCAGTTCCGTGACAAAATCCGCGGTCAGTTGACGCATTTGTCCTCGGCAAATCCGGTTGTTAAAAAGTATGACGCAACTGGTGGTATGGGTGGTCAGCCATTCATTCTGAACATTATTTCTGCGGATCCGGTGGAATTGGAAAAAGCCGGCACAAAAATGTATGAACTTTTGAAGAAGGATCCACGTCTAAAGGACGTCGACTCGAACTATCGCCCGGGTAAACCTGAAATGCAGGTTCACTTGAAGCCAGGCGCGGCCAAAGTGTTCGGTATCAACACCAGCACCATGGGTGGCGAGCTTCGTGCCCAGGTGGAAGGTTTGACTCCGGCAAAATTCCGCGAACGTGGTCGTGAGTATGAAGTTCGTGTTCGTTTGCAGGAAGATCAGCGCGACTTGATGAAAACGTACAATGACGTTTATGTTCCGAACGTGAACAGAAAGCTGGTGCGTTTGAGCGATATCGCCAAAGGTGAGGTGGAATCCGGACCGGCTTCCATCGAACGTCAGGACCGTGGTCGTTACATCCAGATCACAGCAGGTCTTGCGCCTGGTGCGGGTTTGAGTGATGTGGTGAATTCAGCTGTGGCAGCAATGACCACGGGTGAAAATGCTCTGCCTCCAAGTGTGCGATATGGTTTCGGTGGTGATGCGGAAAACATGCAGGAACTGATGACATCCACGGTGATGGCACTGGGCTTTGCGATTCTGTTCATCTATCTGATCCTGTCATCGCTGTATGAGTCCTTCATCACGCCGATCACGATCATGGTGGCGTTGCCACTGGCTCTGTGCGGTGCCTTCCTGGCGCTGTTCCTGACCGGTGAAGTTCTGACGATCTTTGCGATCTTCGGGTTCTTCATGTTGATCGGGGTGGCGGGTAAGAACGGTATTTTGCTTGTCGATTTTGCCAAGCAGATGATGGCAGAGGGTAAAAACCGCCGTGAAGCTTT
This sequence comes from Bdellovibrio bacteriovorus, assembly GCF_048286975.1. Lineage (GTDB taxonomy): Bacteria > Bdellovibrionota > Bdellovibrionia > Bdellovibrionales > Bdellovibrionaceae > Bdellovibrio > Bdellovibrio bacteriovorus_H. The sequence goes on from NZ_JBLVRT010000001.1 coordinate 1,645,668, forward strand.
GATTCTGGCTGGTAAAACTCGTCTTCGTCCGATCCTGATGACGTCCTTCGCACTGATTGCCGGGGTTATTCCGGTGGCGATCGGTATGAATGCGGCTTCCAAAACGCGTACGGCGATGGGGGTTGCGATCATCGGGGGTATGATTTCATCCACAATCCTGACTTTGATTGTGGTGCCTGCGGTGTTCACTTACGTGGACAGATTCCGTGTGTGGGCAAATAACTTTGGCGCAAGATTCACTTCCCAGAAAAAGATGGAAGAGAAATCAAGCGACGCGGTGATTGAAGAGGAATCCGGGAACCATGACGACAAAGGCATGATTCCGGCTAAATAGTTCAGTACCGGGCGGGAACATTTCCCGCCCTTGTTTTCAGATATTGGAGGCCTTATGGCAAAATTGTTCATTCAAGATATTCCTTCCCGTGAAGAGGTTCATACGTCTTTGACGACGCTGCCGGTGGCGGCAGAGCCGGATTCCATGGCGGTATATTCCAATCTGCTGTTCCTGAAAGTGGCCAGTGAGATTGAAAACAGCCTCGACAGTCTGCTTTCCAAATACAACCTTTCCAGCGGTCGCTTTATGTTGTTGTTCATGCTTCGAAACGCGCCTGCGGGATTGCGTCCTTCCGAGCTGGCCAACCAGGTGGGTGTAACCCAAGCCACGATTTCAGGTTTGATCAACAGCCTAGAAAAAGCTGAATTGGTGGTTCGTGAGGGGCATCAGTCTGACGGTCGTTCCTTCGTGATTCGTCTGGCACCGAAAGGTGAGCAGGCCATCCAGGATATCTTCCCTCAGTGGTATCCGCGGATCGTGAATTTCTGGAATGTCGTTTCCAACGAGGAAAAAAGCAGCCTGAACGGTCTGATGGAAAAGATGATTCAGAACAAGTCTGCTTTGACACCAAGATAGACGCTGGAAACTGGAAACTGGAAATTTGAGATTAGAAGAAAAAGGCCGTCTTGCGACGGCCTTTTTCTATTTGTACACGCAGCGGAAGGTGAAGTTGGAAGACACCGTGGTTTCGCTTGGGTCCAAGCGGGTGCTGAAAAGACCGGATGAATCCTGATAGGTGGCCGTGCCTCCGCGGGTGATGGGATAGGGTGCGCCTGCGGCAGTGAACAGGGATCCTTTGCCGTAGCCGCAGTAATCGTTGGACACGGTGATGTCATCGCAGTTCGTAGCCGGACCAAATGTGTTACGAATGGCTCCGGCCATGGTGACCGCATAGCTTGATGCGGAGTTGGTATAGTCGCCCTTCACCCATTCATGGGCATTCCCGGCCATATCCCAAACGACATCACCACTTGGCAGCACATGGGTGCGGCGCTGGAGGTTCCATACCGTGCTGCTGCAGGTTTGTCCTGTTCCCGTGCAGCCTTGATTATCATCTGTCGACGGCGCCAACGGACTGGCCGGAGTACCATCACTGTGTCCACGGCTGATACGACCCACGAAGGCTGTTCCCGAACTCCAGTTGGCATTGACTGTGGTGATGTGTCGGGCCGTGGCCTGCCATTCGTCGTTGCTGATCAGGTCATAGCGTGCTCCGTTGAGTTGGCATGCCGTTACTGCTTGGGGACGAGTGACACTGACCCAGGGGGTTCCGGTTCCCTGAGGAATAGCTTTGCCAGAGCCATCATTTTTCGCTTCATACTTCATCACGCAAAAATCGGTTGTTGTGTAGGGCGCCATTGCGGCAACACGACTGTAGCCTGTCGGGCATGTCAGAGGAGCATGATAAGAAAAAGCCGGTCCTGAAACCGCAGTGCTGATATTGCCAGCGACATCTGTGACACGAATTGAGGCATAGTAAGGAGTTCCATCAGTTAGTGTCAGTCCCGTAAAAGTCTTGCTGTGGCCTGTGACTACGGCCCAGGCCACGACATCATCGGTTCCGGAGTTGGAGCCGACGGCTATTTCATACTGTTTAATCCCTGAATGTCCGTCCGTGGCGGCAGTCCAGGTGATTTCCGGAGATGTGGTGCTGTCTGCCGTCGCGACACTGTTCGATACCACGGGTGGAACAGGGGCAATGTCATCGAAAAGTCTTTGCAAAGTGTTTGAAGGCGAGTTTCCGTACCCATCAGCTGTCAGAGCTGCCGATGCCGGGATGGAAATGCTGACGATTCCGGAGGCATTCGGAGTCACGGTAAGAACGTACTCTTTTCCGGAGCCGGTCACACTGACGGTGCCATTGATGATTGAAACTGCCGCAGCGTCGAAATTGACCATGGATTCGGAAAATGTGGCAATCACCGTAAAGGGTGAGGCATTAATGTTATCGGCACTGTCGCTGGCAAGAATGGTTTCCGGTGTTTTTAGTTGTAGTTCCATCTTCCTGAGCATTTCTGCATCCAGGGTGCAGCCCGCCAGGATAAGACTGAATAAAGCGATCATACGTGCCATGGGATCTCCGATCGTATCCCTGTCTTTTCGGTCTCTTTATTTTTCCGCTTGATCTTCTTGGAGCGATAATGTGAGTTTTGGAGCGTTCCTAGAATTAGGTTTGGAAAGTCGCTCCAATTCGTTGGTAACTTCTGGAGCACTTATGACAGAACTGACTTGTAGGAGCCTCTATTGTCTATATAGGATCGGGGCCGCATGGAACTGTTAAAATTTCTAAACACCCGAGATGTCCTCTTGGCTGACTATCAGATTCGACGAAAGAAAAACCCGCGCTTTTCCCTGCGTTCTTATGCAAAGCTGCTGGGAATTTCAAGCGGAAGACTCAGCGATATTTTGAACGGCCGCTCTCCCTTGACGGAAAAGAAAGCTCTGGCCTTGGTGGAAAGGCTTTCGCTTGAACCCTTTGAAAAACAGCACTTTTTGAGGCTGGCTGAAAATGAAGCATTACAACGCTCCGAGGGGCGTACTGTCCGCGGGCGCAAGAAGTCAGCAGCTTATCGACTCCGTATGGATCAACTGGCCCTGATCGAAGAGTGGGAACATTTCGCGCTGATGTCATTGATTGAAACCAGCACTTTCCGCTTTGACAAAAAATGGATTGCCCGCAAGCTGGGTCTTACCCAGGCCCGTCTTGAAGAAGTTCTGGAAAAACTATTGTCTTTGTCTTTTGTGGCGATTGATTCCACAGGTCAGCTTAAAAATGTGCACCGGGCGATGTCGACTTTGACTGACATTCCATCGGCGGCGTTGAAAAATGCCAACACCAGCTGCATTATGCAGGCTTTGGAAAAGATGCACTCCGTGGATGTGCTGGATCGGGATATCACCTCGATGACTTTCCCGGTGGATCCTCAGCAAATTAAAGAGGCGAAAAAGCTGATTCGCGAATTTAAGGGAAAGATGGCGAAGCTCATGAAAAAGGGTTCAACGTCAGAGATCTATAATCTCAATATTCAACTGGTGCCGGTTTCGGAACTGGGGGTGTAGATGAAACAGTTGTTGTTTGTGATTTTATGTTTTCTTCCAGTTGCGGCAATGGCCGGTGGTGATGAGGGCGTTTTTGATCGCGGTAATGGCGGCGATGTCGTTATCTGTGGCACGGGGCCGGGTCAGACTCATGAAGTGCTGGACATGCACGAGTTTCCCCGCTGGGGCTTTTTACCAGTCGAGTTTTCAGGAAATGGCGGGCGTGAAGTTCTGGGTGAAGTTTTGCACCGTATAGGTCTTCAGTATCCTTACGTTGAAAAAGCCCTGCAACACGAGCTTGAAGTTTTCTGGAAGGAAGTGGCCTTTGTTCCTGCGTCCTCTATTCCGGAAGTGAATGACGAAGGCGGGTATCAGCTGAAAGAGGGATGCATTCTGAAGCAGCTGGCTGTGCAGTGGTCAGAAAACTCCAGCCAGGGGCGACGTTATCTGATTGCCGCTGACTATTGGGGACGGTTAGACAGTCGCAATCAGGCGGCATTGCTGATTCATGAAATGATGTACCGTCTTTTGGTGAGAAGCCAGGTGGGTTTGCCTGCCAGCAGCAGTGAATTGCGTGTTTACGTGGCTTTCTTTTTCTCTCAGGAGCTTTTGACGGTCAGCCAGCCCATCGAATTGCCGCCAGCATTCAGAAAGATCCGTTAGTTCTGAACTTGGTCTTCGTTGGATTTTTTCAGGCGGTGGCCTCGACCTTTCTACAGACGCTCAATCACGCTGCGAACATCTTCAGCGTCGTGATACAACCCAAAGCCGAAACGCAGGCGGTTCTTGCGTGAATCCACGTGCACTCCGCGGGCGTCCAGTACCTGCACCAGTTTCTGGCAGTCCTCGGTGGAGGGCAGATCAAACGTCAGGAAGTGACCGTGGTGATCCAGGTCCAAAGCCATCAGGCGGGAACGGTTCAGCAGCGGGTGCTTTTTTTGTTCCAGTTCCTGCAAGAATACTTTTTGGTTGTTTTGAATGTGCTTGTGAATGGCGGTGACACTGAGACCTTCTTTTTTGAAGGTCTCTAGCGAGGCAATCAGGCGATACAGCGCCGAAAAGTCCATGGTACTGCCCGCGTACTGAAGGGCATCGGTCGGATAACCCACTTCATTTCCCACGGCAGAAAGCTTTGAAAGTTCAGCAAACCAGCCGGTGTGAAACGGACGGTGACGGGTGCCCGGAGGGACATACAGGAAGCAAGCCCCTTCGCCCCCTTGGGCGTATTTGTAAGAACCGGCCAGATAGAAGATGCGGCTTTCCAGAGCTTTTAGATCCGTCGGCACAGCCATAAAGGCGTGATAGCCATCCACCACGAACAAACTGTCAGAAGGGGCTGCCTTCACCAGACGGTGGATATCGCAAGCCAGCCCAGAGTTAAAGAACACCTGGCTGACAAAGACCAGATCCCACGACGTTGATTTTACCGCCGCTTCAAATCTTTCATGGAAGGTTTCAAAGGGCAGAGTGGGTACTTTCACCACTTCGAACTGGGACATTTCAGACAGGCGGTTGATCTGACGGTCGAAACTGTAAAATTCAGAATCAGTGGTCAGAATGCGCAGCTTTTTATCCCAGTTCAAAGAACTCAGCAGACGAAAGACAAATTCATGTGTGTTCGGAGCAAAGACAATCTGCTCAGGATGGGACAGGTTCAGATTTTCGGCGATCAGCTTTTGCGCCTGGGGAACCTTGGTGGAAAAAATGTGGTTCCATTTGTTGTCGACATATTTGCAGGAATCATCCCAGTACTGCAGGTGGGCTTCACGGGTGGCATCGGGCCAGTAGTGGTGACTGTGGCAGGCAAAATGGATCTGGTCCGGATGGGCATCAAGGAAGCGTTTGTAGAGGTGCTTGTACATGCCCTGATGATAATAAAAAAGGGAGTCAAAGACTCCCTTTTTTATTTGCTGTGTGCGCAGCGACTAGAAGTAACCTTCGTCATCACCGAAGTCTTCGTCGTCTTCATCGTCATCGTCGTCGCCATCATCATCGTTTTTGGAAGTGATGTCTTCTTCGATTTCCTCGTCTTCTTCTTCGATGGAGCCTTCGCCTTCTTCAGACTCTTCTTCATCATCCCATTCGTCATCTTCAGAAACAGCTTCTTCTTCGATGTCGATCATGCTGTCGATTTCAGCTTCATCGTCAAAGTCTGCAGTCATGTCTTCAACCTGAGGTTTAAGAACTTCAACAGCAGCGATACCACCTACAGCTGCAGCGGCTTTTTTAGGAGCAGCTGATTTTTTTGCAGCAGGTTTCTTGGCAGCTGGCTTTTTAGCAGCGGCTTTTTTCGCAGGCTTCGCAGCTTTTTTCACAGCTGCTTTTTTAGGAGCGGCTTTCTTAGCTGGCTTAGCGGCCTTTTTTGGAGCTGCTTTTTTAGCCGGCTTAGCCGCTTTTTTTGCAGTCGCTTTTTTAGCTGGTTTAGCAGCTTTCTTAGTTACTTTTTTTGCGGCAGCTTTTTTAGCAGGTTTCGCTGCTTTCTTAGCTACTTTTTTCGCAGGTTTTGCTTTTTTCTTTGCCATGATTCGCTCCCTGAAATGTCCTGGTTCAATAATGGAAATGCCCCCTTAGACTAGCGAGAATTAAGGGGGCATGCAAATCAAAATAGAATGACGGTGGGGACGGTCTTGTTTACTTGATAACCCCACTCAAGTGGTCATCGATGATCTTGGCCAGATCATTTGGAAGGATGAAGGACAGGAACAGGCCGCCATTATAGGCGCCGGATTTAGGGACAATCGTGAAATAACCCAGGGTGCGGGTCGCGGCAGCGTTCTTAAGAGGGTAAGTCAGGCCCAAAAACGCCGGGAACAAGGAACTTTCGATAAACATTCCGACCGCATTCACTCCGAAATACAGATAAACCTTGTTGTCCGAGTTCGGATTCAGACCCAGCCCAAGGGATGGAAGCTCTCCGCTTGGCATCATTGGCAGGTTGTTACCATTTGGCAATTTAGTCGCCGGCAGGGTTGTAACGCGATCTTTAACGATCAGTTTCAGCGGAATGCTGACCGCCACACGTGCTTTCTGCTGGGAATCCATGACCGTCTTGATCTGAACGCCCTTCACTTGCGGCACATCTATATAAAGGTTGCTGAATGCACCTGGCAGGGGGAGGTACAGAAGCAAAGCGTTGTTGGCTTTGTCGATACCCAGTACCTTTTCATTTTCATAGGTGCCGCCGCCCACATATCCATTCAGATCCATTTTGTCGTAAGCACTTGGAGGAGCCGGCTCTGTCGGAGCTGGTGTGCCACCTTGACCGGAGTTGCTGCCATCACTGGACCCTTGGCTGGTGTTCCCAGTTCCTGGCAGTGACTCGAAACCTCCCTGTTTGCCACAGGCGGCAAGAGCTGCGGTGGCGAAAAGAGCGACCATCAATCTTGCTGTGATATGTTTAGCCATACAAAACCTCCATGCTTCTTCCATATTTTTCGGAAGGTTTTCACCTAGACTTTAGCTAAATATTTGAAATTATTGGTAAAAAAGTTCTACACTTTTTTGATGCTAATTATCTAGGCAGGCCTGGCTGGAAAAACTTTGAACATTAAAAATGAAAAAGGGGAGCTCGGCGGCCGCCGGTTCCCCAAAAATAAAAAACCCGGAAGGTGTAAACCCTCCGGGTATAAAGTTTGAACTTTTAGCTTTCAGACTAACCGATCAGCTTAAGAGCCAATTGGTTGGACTGGTTGGCTTGAGCCAAAGTGGATGTACCAGCTTGCAACAAGATGTTGTTACGAGTCATCTCGGAAGATGCCTGAGCAACGTCTGTGTCACGGATACGGCTGTTAGCTGCAGACAAGTTCTCTTGAGCAACACCCAAGTTGTCCACTGTAGAAGTCAATCTGTTCTGAAGGGCACCCAGGTTGGCGCGAGTTCCAGAGATTGAAGTCTGTGCATTATCCAGCATACCCAAAGCTTCCTGAGCGCCTTCTTTAGTGGAGAAGTCCACACCAGACAGACCCAGAGCATCCAAAGTAGCCACGTTTTCAGAAGCGTTGAAGGAGATACGATCTTCTTCAGAGTTGTTGAACAAACCTACTTGGAAATCGAACTTCGGAGAAGAACCATCCAATAGTTTTGTAGTACCCCAAGTTGTTACAGAAGCAATACGCTGCATTTCTGATTTCAACTGTTGAACCTCTTTATTCAACATACCACGCTCTGTTTCACCAACTGTATCAGAAGCAGCCTGGATGCCCAACTCACGTAGACGAACCACGATGTTACCGATCTCGTTCAGACCACCCTCTGCAGTTTGAACCATGGAGATACCATCGTTCGCATTGCGCTGAGCTTGAGCAGCAGATCTGATCTGAGCTTTCAAGCCTTCAGAGATCGCCAAACCTGCAGCGTCGTCAGCAGCTTTATTGATGCGGCTGCCGGAAGCAAGTTTCGCCATAGAGTCGTTGATCTGTCTTTGAGAACCGACCAAGTTACGTTGAGCATTAAGTGCGCTGATATTTGTTGTTACTCTCATTCCCATTTTAAATTCCTCCGTTAATATTTATTTTTCATATTCATTACCTTCCTTGATTTGTTTTGTTGGCATCAGCGAAACCTACTTTCGCTTTGCCGGCACTGACATCCGAGTCGGTGCTTATAATGGCCTTTTTATTTTTGGGCTTTAACCCTCGCTTTGCTTAGTCCGCTTTCAGGGCTTTGCCCTTTCTGCTCCTGCGCTCTGCGCGTGAACAATCTATTGTTCTATTTCAGTTTCATCCTTGAAGGCCCTCCTTTCGGTTCAGCAAGAGAGTGACCATCTCTCTTGACTCCTTCTGAGTGAATCGTTGATGTGCATTAGATCGGGATTTGGTACGAGCTCTTGACAGGACGTCGGGCGGGTTTTGTTTGTTTTTCACAATACTGGCCGTAAGACAGATCGGGGATTCAGGACGTAGGATTGTCCTGAATCATTTGTACACAGTACTTTCAGAGGGAAAAATCGAATTTGTCAGGACTTTGGCTGAGTCAATTTTCTGAATGGGGATAAAAGGCTGAGGCTGGGCGCTGACCGCAAACCCGCTGCTGGCGTGCAAAGGAACAGAATTTTCAGTCTATCTCGATGAAACGGCAGAAGGCCATGTTGCCGGCCAGTTCATACTGATGAGTTTGTGTGGCTTTGAGGTGATGAAGGGGATTGTACCCAATGGTGCAGACAACTTTTTCGCCGTCAAAGTGGGAACAGTCCTCACAGGAAAAGCGTGTGTCATATTCCAGATAGTCCTTGGGGTTGACGCGGTCTTTTTTAATGGATGGATGCAGGCGTGGCTGCGWTTTGCCTTTACCTTTGGGATTTACGATACCTGCCACTTTGACCGCCTTGACATTGCTGAAATAAGACTCATCCTTTATTCCAGATGGAGGGTTTATGAGCAACGATATTGAAAAAATGACGCGAAAAAGCCAGGAGGCCATGCAGGCCGCCGCGAGACTGGCTGAGCGCAAAAGCAGCCCCTCTGTAGAGCCGGAACACCTTCTGATGGAGCTGGTGCAGCAGACCGAAGGCATAGTTCCGCGCATCCTCGACAAATTGAATGTTCCTCAGGCCCAGTTCCTTGCGGAATTGCGGACCAAAATTGATAAATTCCCTCAGGTGACGGGCGGCGGGCAAAAGATGTTTGCCAGCCCTCGCCTTGAAAAGATTTTTCAGGCGGCCGAAACCGAAGCTCAGGAGTGGGGTGATTCCTATATCTCCACCGAGCACTTCTTTATGGCCATGCTGAAAGGCGGGGACTCTGAGCTGAACGGGCTGTTTAAGAAAAACAAAGTCACGGCGGAGGCGGCACGCACAGCCCTGACTGAAATTCGCGGAAAACAAAAAGTGACGGATGATGATCCGGAAAACAAGTACGAGGTTCTGAACAAGTATGCCCGTGATCTGACCGCGTTGGCGGCCGAGGGCAAGCTGGATCCGGTGGTGGGCCGTGATGAAGAAATCCGCCGCGTGGTGCAGGTTCTTTCCCGTCGCACCAAAAACAACCCGGTCCTTATCGGGGAGCCTGGGGTGGGTAAAACCGCCATTGCCGAAGGCCTGGCTTTGCGTATCATCAAGCACGACGTGCCGGACAATCTGGTGGGCAAAAAACTGATGTCTCTGGATATGGGGGCGTTGATCGCGGGCGCTAAGTACCGCGGGGAATTTGAAGACCGTCTGAAGGCGGTGATCAAAGAAGTCACCTCCAGTGATGGCCAGATTATTCTGTTCATCGACGAACTGCACACCCTGGTGGGCGCGGGTAAAACCGACGGCGCCATGGATGCAGGGCAGTTGCTGAAACCAGCCCTGGCGCGCGGAGAATTGCGCTGTATTGGTGCCACCACTTTGGATGAGTATCGCAAGTACATCGAAAAGGATGCGGCTTTGGAAAGACGCTTCCAGACTGTGATGGTCGAGGAACCAAGTGTTGAAGACGCCATCACCATCTTGCGTGGCCTGAAGGAAAAGTACGAAGTCCACCACGGTATTCGCATCACGGATGCGGCCTTGGTGTCGGCGGTGAAATTGTCTCATCGTTACATCACCAACCGTTTCCTGCCGGACAAGGCGATCGATTTGATAGACGAAGCGGCCAGCAAGCTGGGTATTGAAACCCGCTCGGTGCCGGAAGAAGTCGACAAGATCGAACGCGAGCTGATGCAGTTGCGCATTGAAAAAGAGGCGCTGAAAAAAGAAAAAGACGAAAGCGCCCGCGAGCGTCTGGCGGTGATCGATAAAGAAATCACCGAGCTGAACGCCAAGAACCAGTTGCTGCGGGAACAGTGGGAATTTGAAAAAGGCGGCATTGAGGGCATTAAAAAACTCAAAGCCGACATCGAGGACCTGAAGGTGGCCGTGGCCAAAGCCGAGCGCGAGGGCGATCTGGGCAAGGCGGCCGAACTGAAATACGGAAAGCTTCCTGAGGCCGAGAAAAAACTCAAAGCCCTGGAAGGGCGCAGCAAGGAAGGCGCGAAATCCTCTTCAGAAAACCGCATGCTGAAAGAAGAAGTCGGTCCTGAAGATGTGGCCGAAGTCGTCGCGAAGTGGACGGGTATTCCAGTCAGCAAAATGCTGGAAAGTGAATCCCAGAAACTGCTGCACATGGAAGATTCTCTGAAACACCGTGTGGTGGGTCAGGATCATGCCCTGACGATTGTGGCCGATGCCATTCGCCGGGCCCGGGCCGAGATTTCAGACCCGAACCGTCCGATCGGAACCTTTATGTTCCTGGGTCCGACAGGTGTGGGTAAAACTGAAACCGTGAAGGCCTTGGCCGAATTCCTGTTCGATGACGAACAAGCCGTTGTCCGTATCGACATGAGTGAATATATGGAAAAACACGCTGTGTCCCGTCTGATCGGCGCGCCTCCGGGCTATGTCGGTTATGAAGAGGGTGGCCAGCTGACGGAATCAGTCCGTCGCCGTCCGTACAGTGTGGTGCTGCTGGATGAGGTTGAAAAAGCCCATCCGGATGTGTTCAACATCCTGTTGCAGGTTCTGGATGACGGTCGTTTGACCGACGGTCAGGGGCGCACGGTGGATTTCAAAAATACCGTGTTGATCATGACCTCGAACGTGGGTTCACAGTCGATTCTGGATCCGGGCATGTCGGAAAATCAGAAGCGTGAAGCGGTCAACGAAGCTTTGCGTGAAAGATTCCGTCCGGAGTTCCTGAACCGTATTGATGAGATCGTGATGTTCAAGTCCCTGGGCGAAGCGCAGATTTCCGGCATCGTGAAGGTGCAGTTGGATCTGGTCGCACAGCGACTGAGAGCAAAAAAGATCGGCATCGACTTCAATCAGGAGGCCATCGACTTCCTGGCGAAGAAAGGCTACGACCCGATTTACGGTGCAAGACCTTTGAAACGTGTGATTCAGACCGAACTTCTGAATCCACTTTCCAAAGAGATCATCTCTGGCAAAGTCAAAGCCGGAGACACCATCCACGTCAAAGCCAACGGAAGCACCCTGACCTTCTAAGGTGCCTGGTTGTTTTTTCTGGCTACACAGCATCAAGCCCTGTCTCAACGAGGCAGGGCTTTTTGCTTCTTAAGCGATAACATGACAATTGAGTTTTACGGGAATAGAGTGAAGAAATGAAAAAACAAAAGAAAAAGACATTGGCCTTGATTGCTCACGACGGAAAGAAAGCTCTGATGGTTTCTTTCGTGCGTGATCATCTGGAGACTTTCAAAAACTTCACTTTGGTGGGCACCGGCAATACTGGCCGCCTGATCCAGGCCGCGGGATTGAAAGTCACACGCAGGCTTTCGGGGCCATTGGGTGGGGACGCCCAGATCGCTGCCGAGGTTGCGACTGGCAAGTGCCAAGGCGTGATCTTTTTCCGTGATCCGCTGGGCATGCATCCCCATGACCCGGACATCTCGATGCTGATGCGAATCTGTGACGTTCATAACGTTCCTTTGGCGACCAATCCGGCGACGGCTGAGCTGCTGATTACGGGCCTTTCCCACGACTAGAACTGTCAGGGTTTTAGACACCTTTTGCATTCTTTTCCGTTACAGGCCTGTGGGTTGAGAAACCCCTCTGCCGAGGGCATCCTCACGGGCTATGCGTCTGAATAAAGCCTTCCTCATTGCCAGTCTGATCTTTGCTACGTCCGCTCACGCGAACAAAGGCGCGAACTGCGCCGATGGTTCCGTGGTACTGGGGTTTGCCGGGGACATTCTGGTTCACGATGCTCTTTACAAAAATATTCTGCCGAAACAGAACTTCACCAGTCTTTGGAGCAAAGCCATTCCTTTGTTCAACAAGGCCGATTACATGACCGTGAATCTGGAAGGCCCGGCAGCGGTCGGTATCGATAAGGCCGGTCGTGATGTGGGAGATCAGGGTTTCACCTATGATCTGAACGTGTATTCAGGAACTAATTTTTCCTTCAACTTCCATCCGCAGATTCTGCGGGATCTGAAAAACTCCAATATTGATCTGATCAGCACCGCCAACAATCATTCTTTGGATCGCCAATGGCGGGGAGTGGATCGCACGATTGAGGCCGCAAAAAATATCGGCCTTTCCACGGTGGGCACAAGACCGTCCTATGCGTCGAACGAAAATTTCTATCACTTGGCAGATGTGCGTGGCTATCGCATGGCCTTTGTCGCCTGCACCGAGGCAACCAATGGGATTGCTGATACGAAGAACCAAGTTCTTTCCTGTTATGGCAAATCCCAGCAGGTCGAGACATTGATCCGTCAGTTGCGCGCTCGTGGCGATGTTGACGGTGTGATTGTGCTTCCGCACTGGGGTGTGGAATACAGCCACAAACCGGACAAATCTCAAACGGCTTATGCCAAGCGGTTCCTGGAAGCGGGCGCTGTGGCAGTTGTGGGATCTCATCCCCATGTCTTGCAACCTTGGGAAAGCTATCGCACCAGTGACGGTCGTCTGACGATGATTGTGTATTCCCTGGGGAACTTCCTGGCATTCCAGGCAGGCACCGAAAAGAAAACCGGCGCCGTTGTCTATCTGCATTTGGGACGCGATGTGCAGGGTCGCACGCAGGTGCTGACATCCTATTACACGCCGACGTACCGCGATGGTTACACCGTTTATCCGATCAGCAGCAAAGGTTCCAAGGACGCCCTGAAAGAAGCCGCCCGTCACCTGGGCACGCAGAACCGTCTGGAGCCAGACCAGAAAATCCCGCACTGCAATCAATAAGAATTCGTTTTTCAGGCCCTGCCAATGTGTGCTTCAATAGTGGCAGGAGATTTTATGGAAGCCACCACCGCATTCTGGCGTAAATGCAGTTCCTGCAAGAAGCCCATCAATTATGGTTCGAAATATTTCGTCTGCAGTGTTTCCACCTGCAATAACGAACGCACGGGCTATGTCTTTTGCAGTGTACCTTGTTTTGAAACACATCTGCCAGGGGCAAGACACCGCGATGCCGGGGCCGTGGAAAAGGTTGCTCCCAAAGATGCGGCGGCCGCTGAAGAATCCCATCAGCGCGCTCCGGCCCGTATTATTGTCAAATCCCCGACGGCATCGACTTCGTCAGCTCCGGCAGGCAGTCTGGCTGCAGCTCCTCAGGAAGTTTTGATCATCGCTTCTCGTTTGAAGGACTATATTCAGGCGCGGTCTGAATACAATACTTCGGCTTCGGTGATGGATGTGCTTTCGGATCACGTGCGCATTTTGTGTGACCGGGCGATTGAAAATGCACGGGCTGACGGGCGCAAGACGGTGATGGATCGCGATTTTGAATTCTTGAAAAAGTAAAACATGTTGAGCGGGGCCCGAGGTCCGCAGAAAGTGAAGCAGTATGAAAAAGTATATCGGTGCGGTGTTGATGGCTCTGATATTTTCAAGTGCAGCCCAGGCTTCGTATGTTTCTTATGACTTAAGTGGTTCAGCCGGTTCCCGTGATGGCGAATCCTACAGCGAGATTCATCTGGGCTTGAATTACTTCCCGGTGAACTGGTTCAACTGGAGAAACTCCATCTTCACACAGTTCGGATCCCAGATTAACACCGTGTATGGCTTGGACACCGCAGGTCTTTTCAATTACGAGATGTACAACAGCAGCCGCACTTTGGGGATTGAGCTTTATGCCGGTCCGGGATTGCGTTTTGCCTCTGAAAATTCCAACGCGGCGTTTGGAGTTGCCGGGATCACCTTCGGCCTGGGTGGTTTGCGCATCGGTGGAGGTGTTCAGCAGTTCCAGTATTTCGAGGATCGTAAGGATAAAAACGATTTCACTCTTAATAAAAGCGAGACCCAATACTTTATCACATTGTCCGGTGGCGGAAGCTTCTAAAACTGGCTGATTTTTTCTTAAGTCATGATCTGCATCATACAGTGAGAGGGATTCGCTCCGACAAGAGCGTCGGAGGAATCCTACATGAAGACTAACGACATCGTTCTGGCGCACGCCAAATACAAACTCAGCCTCAGAAATTTTGTGGAAAACGGTTCAGAGCTGCAGGTGCCTGATGAAGATCTGCTTTTCTGGTTGCGGGACAACAAGCGCAGCCTTTCACATCTGCCAGCATTTCAACATCTGGAAAAAGAACACGAGGCTTTCTGCAACTATGTTTCTGCCGTGCTGACGCTGGTTGATGCCGGGCAGAGATCGCAGGCCCGGGAGCTGATCAAGAGTGAAATGTTCGTGCTGTTGTCCGAGGAAATTGTCAGCAGCATTGCAGTTCTGGAGCGGGCGGCGAAGTAGCCGTCCGAAATTTCTTTATTGGTATTTCGTTTTTTTGTGATCATTGTTTTGACGTTCAGAGTATTCACACTAGTCATCACGCCATTCAACTTTTCTTAAACAGTCTAAACATTCGACAAGGCAATATTTTTTTATAATTGCTGTTTTCAAGCCTCGCGAACAATTTCAAACACTTAGCGTGTCTCAAGGTGAAACCGGTTTCGTTTTTGCAAATGAGTCCGCAAACTTACACCCGGTTTAAGGTCCAGCCTTTTCATTCCGTATACTGTGCAAGAACCGCCTCGATAGATGGAGTGGAAAGGGAATATCATGAAATCACAAGGCACAGTAAAATGGTCGAAACAAATTTTCAAAGCAGGCGTGATGATCGCCGGCGCGGCCATGACAATGGGAAATCAGAAGTGCGAACAAAAGCAGGCTGAAGTTCCGGTGCGCAGTCTTAAGAAGATTGTGGAGATGGGCGCGATCCGCTCCAGTCCTCTGATCTTCCCTAACGGTTCTTTCGATTTCCAATTTGTTGCCAACGAACAGATATATGGAGTGCTCATGGAGAGCAAAGAATTCGCGCTAAGATACGCGCCTCCAATCGCTGTTCCCCCGGAGCAGGCACGCAGCGGGGATCAAAGCTTCTTCAATCTGACCAAAGCGGACGGTCAGATGATGAAGGCGTTCGCGGAAGCTGTCGGCAAGGACAACTATGATGTGCAGTACGCACAAACCGCGTGGTGTATGGTGAACATTCCACAGGCGAAACTTTCCGGTGCGGTGAATTCATTTGAATTGATCGGCGGTGGTGGTCTGACTGTTGGTTTCACCCCGGCTGGGAACTATTCCACGAATGGACTGGCTTCGGCGGGCTTGAATGTCGAGTGGGCGCAGCTGGATCTTTCCATGATGGCGACTCGTCCGCTGACCTCGAAAGTCATGACAGCCGCCAATGTGACGACAAAACAAACCAAAACCAAAGTGAACTTCGGCCTGAATTTCGGTGCCTTCACCATTGGGCCCAGTGCTTACTATCAGACTCCGCTGGCGCAAGTGACCAAGAATGCATTGGTCAAAGCGGTGGGTGAACTGAACGCCGGTTTGAAATCGGAAGAATGGCATACCCGTGTGATGGCCAATCACGACACGCATCTGGTGATCGTGGGTGGTTTGGATGTGGGCCTGGAAGCGGGCGACCAGTTGTTGGTTTATAACGAAGACTACTATTGGGAAGGTGAGCCTTGTAACTCGAAGTACCTGGGTGGTGGGGCCGCGGCAGGTTCGGCTGTTGCCAAGATCGAGATCGACTGGGTGGGTGATGAAATCTCCCGTGGACGCGTGATTGAACAAAATGCCAATAACGCGGTTATTGGAGCCAAAGTAAAACTGTTCCAGTTCCATGCGGCGGATTATAAACCCCAGGATCCGGGTGTTCAGCCGGTGGATTCCTCCACGCCAGGCACTCAGACCCCGTCCAAGCCGATTGGCAATCAAAACCCGGGAAAACCAGGCCGCGGCTAGGGCTTTCTCAGAGTGTAAAAGTGCCACTTTCCTTGCCACGGGCAGGGGAAAGATGTAGGGTCTCGGCCACAAGCTTGAGGCCCCTATGTTTTCTGGAATCGTAGAATCTGTGATGCCCATTGAAAGCTCTGAAGAGCTGACCAATGCCTATCGTATTAAAATCAAAAAACCTTCTGAATTCAATGACATAAAGCTCGGCGACAGCATTGCCTGCGACGGCGCCTGCCTGACCGTGGAAGCTTTTGATGATCAAACCATGACCTTTGCTTTGGCGGCTGAGACCATCAAGGTTCTTGAATGGAACCCGCAAAGCTGGCTGGGTAAACAAGTCAATCTTGAGAGATCTTTGCGTTTTGGCGACCGTATTCACGGCCATCTGGTGACCGGTCACGTCGACAGCCTGGGGACTGTGACCCGCGCGGATCTTGACGGGGAGTCCTTCTTCCTGGATGTGAATGTGGCAGAAACCATTTTGCCTTACGTTTGGAAAAAGGGCAGCGTGACCCTGAACGGGGTCAGTCTGACCGTCAACGAACTGCAGGGTTCGGTGGTGTCTGTCTGCTTGATTCCAGAAACTTTGAAACGCACTAACTTGGGACTGCTTAAGCCGGGCAGCCGTATCAACGTGGAGCCTGATTACATGGCTCGCGCCATCCAACGTTCTTTGGAAGTCAGAAAGGGCTAACAATGGAATTCAATACAATCCCTGAGATCATCGATGATGTTCGTAACGGCAAGATGGTCATCCTGGTGGATGACGAGGATCGTGAAAACGAAGGCGACCTGATTCTGGCCGCTGAATTCGCGACGCCACAAAATATCAACTTCATGGTGAAAGAAGCCCGCGGCCTGGTGTGTCTGTGTCTGACAGCCCAGCAGGTCGAGCGTCTGCAGCTTCCATTGATGGTGCGTGATGATCTGAACTTTGCGCCGAACAAAACGGCGTTCATGGTCAGCATCGAAGCTTCTGAAGGGATTTCTACCGGTATTTCCGCTGCCGACCGTGCGCTGACGTGCCGAGTGGCTGCGAACCCTCATGCAAAACCCTCTGACATTCACATGCCTGGTCACATCTTCCCAATCCGCGCCCAGCAGGGTGGGGTTTTGAAGCGTGCGGGTCACACAGAAGCCAGCGTGGATCTGGCCCGTCTGGCGGGTTTGAATCCGGCAGCCGTGATCTGTGAAGTGATGAACGATGACGGCACAATGGCTCGCGTGGGTGATCTGCGTGAGTTCGCAAAAAAGCACGACATCAAAATTGGCACGATCGTGGATCTGATCGCTTATCGTCTGGCGAATGAAACTTTGGTGGAAGAGCTGCACAGCGTTCCACTGCCGGCGTCTTTTGGTGAAAACATGCAGGCGCGTGTTTTCCGCAGCACCGTGGATGGGTTGGAACATTTGGTGATTCAAAAAGGTGAAATCAAGAAAGATCATCCGACCCTGGTTCGTGTTCACGTGGACAACTTCACCCGTGATTTTATGGCGGTGGTTCAGCGTGGGGCTTCGTCCGTGCTTGAAAGCATCAAGGCGATTTCCCAGGAAGAAAGCGGTGCATTCGTGCTTCTGCGCGGGAACAACCGAACTTCCGGTCTGACTCAGGAGCTGAATGTTCTGGTGGGTCTTGAGGACATCCGTCCGACGACGCCGTTGATGGATGAACGTGACTACGGCATTGGTGCGCAGATCCTGCGTGAGATTGGCGCGAACAAAATCCGCCTGTTGACCAATAAGCCTGAAAAGAAAGTCGGCCTGAAGGCCTTTGATATTGAAATCGTTGAAATTGTCGCAATGGAAAACTTGAAGGGACCAAAATAATGGGAAAAATCAAAGTTGGTGTTGTCACCGCTCGCTGGAATCAGGAAATCACCTCTAAACTTGAAGAAGGCGCGATCAGCTATCTGGAGGCCTGTGAAGACGTAGAGATCTTTGCGGCTTTGGTTCCGGGCGCGGTGGAAATCCCATTGGCGTGCCAGGCTTTCCTGGAAGCGGGTTGTGACGGCGTTGTGGCTTTGGGTGTGGTGATCCGTGGTGACACTTCTCACTATGACTATGTTTGCAACTCTGTGACTGATGGCGTAACTCGCCTTATGCTTGATTACAAAAAACCGATCGGTTTCGGCGTTCTGACGACTGAAAACGAAGAACAAGCCCTGGCTCGTGCGGGTGGTGATCACGGTAACAAGGGTGAAGAAGCGGCTCAGGTGACGATGGAAATGATCGGCCTGACTCAGGAAATCCCTGCGGCCATGAAGACAGCTCTTATGTTGGCTAAAAAAGCCCCTGCGAAGGCAGCCAAGAAGCCTGCAAAAGCTGCGGCAAAAACACAAAAAAAGAAGAAAAAAGTAAGAAAGTAATCTAGCATGGGGCCTATGGAAAATACGCCCCTTAAGGATGAGTTTCTTCCTCCTGGCCCCCAGGAGTTTAAAAAGCGACGCCGCGAGATCATTTTGGTTCTTGTGGTGTCGTTTTTATTTGGTCTGCTGACGTGGTTTGAGATCCGCCTGTTTGCCACCAGTCAGCAGCTTCCGTTTGTTCACAGTATCTTCTTCTTCGGTCTGGTGAACTTCAACATCATCCTGCTTTTGCTTCTGCTGTTCATGATCTTCCGCAACGTCGTGAAGGTCTTCGTGGAAAGACAGGGCAAAGTCTTTGGCTCAAGCTTAAAGGCCAAACTGGTTGCGGCCTTTGTGGCGTTCAGTTTTATTCCGACCGTGCTGATGTTCATCATCTCGGTCTTTTATATCAACTCCAGCTTCGACAAATGGTTCAGTGCGAAAATGGCCGGGGTCCTGAAAAGCTCCATCGAAGTCACCAACGCTTACTATTTCAACGCCAAGAAAAAGAACTATCACTTCGCCCATCAGATTGCAGATTCTCTTCGTCCGCTGCGTGATCAGCGTGCCATCGAAAAAAAGGTGGAACAGCTGCGCAAGGATTTCAGCCTGGATGCGGTGGAGTACTATCCATCCCTGTTCGGCAAGCGCGTGGTGGTGTCGGCCGAAGATGACACCGTACCAACGGTGCCGGCAGTGTCTTTGGAGTTCCTGCAAAAGGGGATCAAGCTTCAGGCCGAAGCCAGTATCATTCACCAATTTGGTGACGGCAATCTGGTGCGCGTGATTGTGCCCGTCCAAGAGGGCGCCGAGCGGGGCGCGGTTGTCGTTTCAAGCTTCCTGCCGCTTTCATTGATTTCCAAGATGAATGACATCTCGACAGCGTATGATGAATTCCGCGATATCAATCCGCTGGAATACCCGCTGAAGTCGATCTATTTGTATATTTTGGTTCTGATGACCTTCGTGATCCTGCTGGCGGCAACCTGGTTCGGATTCTATCTGGCAAAACAACTGTCAGTGCCGATCGTGCAACTGGGCCGCGCCACCCGCCGGGTCGCCGGGGGGGATTACACCCCGCTGGAAGTCAAAGCCGGTTCTGAAGAGATTGCTGACCTGATTCAAAGCTTCAACTCGATGACGGGGACTCTGGAAAGCACGCTGGCCGAACTGGATCAGCACGCGCGGTACACGGACACGGTTCTTAAAAACGTCAGCGCCGGGGTGATCTCGGTGGACAGGGCGGGGATTGTAACGACGATCAATCGTCATGCCGCCCAGCTGTTGCGTGTGGATCCGGAAAAGTACATCGGGCATTCGGTGCGTGATCTGCTGACGCTGGAGTATTTCCGCACCTTCGCGGAGCTGCAAAAAACCATGCACGATCATAAGATCGAAAGTTTGCAAAAAGAGCTGCGCCTGAATGTTCAGGGGGAAGCGATCCCGTTGCAGGTGACCTTGTCGATGTTGAAAGATGAAAAGGGCGAAGACATCGGTAAGATTCTTGTCTTTGATGACATGTCCCCGATTGTGAACGCCCAGCGTGCGGCAGCGTGGACCGAAGTGGCCCGTCGTATCGCGCATGAAATCAAAAATCCGCTGACGCCGATCAAACTTTCTGCCGAACGGCTGCAGCGCAAGTTCGGGGGCTCGATCACGGACCCGGCCTTCAGCGAATGCACCACCATGATCGTGAAACAGGTGGATGGACTTAAAAATCTGGTGAATGAGTTCAGCAACTTTGCCCGCTTGCCGCAGGCCCGTCCGGTGGTGGCGAATTTGAACTCGGTGGTGGAGGAATCCCTGGGGTTGTACCGTCAGGCCCACCCGCAGATCGACTTTGAGTTCAGCAAGGACCTGGAACTGCCGGACTTCAAGTTTGACCCGGACCAGATCAAGCGTGTTTTGGTCAATTTGGTCGATAACTCAGTTTCCGCTGTTGCAAAAGAGTCACAACCCAGCGTGAAAATCACCACGCGCTACGATAAAGACATCAAAACCGTGCGCATGACGGTGGCGGACAATGGCGAAGGCATCCCCGCGGCGGATCGAAGTCGCATTTTTGAGCCATACTACTCTACAAAAGAGGGCGGAACTGGGCTAGGATTGGCCATTGTGAAAAGGATCATCGAGGATCACAACGGGTTTATTCGGGCCACGGCCAATGAACCCAAAGGTATCAAGATGGTTATTGAAATGCCAGTGAACGAAGTCGGCGCATGGAAGCCGTCTGAGTCCTAGCAAGAAAAGAGGTCGTTATGACGGCACTGAACACGAAAATTTTGATTATTGACGACGAAGCACCGATTCGTGATGTGCTTTCCGCATCTTTGC
Source organism: Bdellovibrio bacteriovorus (assembly GCF_048286975.1). Classification (GTDB taxonomy): domain Bacteria; phylum Bdellovibrionota; class Bdellovibrionia; order Bdellovibrionales; family Bdellovibrionaceae; genus Bdellovibrio; species Bdellovibrio bacteriovorus_H. Next base: position 1,666,391 of record NZ_JBLVRT010000001.1, read on the forward strand.
GTGATGAAGGCTATCAGGTTTCTTTGGCTCATGATGGTGAATCGGGAATCCAGGCGATTCGTGACGTTCAGCCGGACATCGTGTTTTTGGATATCTGGATGCCGGGCAAGTACGACGGTATCGAAGTTCTGAATCTGGCGCGCAAAGAGTTTCCTCACGTGGAGTTTGTGATGATCTCCGGTCACGGAACCATCGAAACCGCGGTGAAGGCGACCAAACTGGGTGCCTGGGACTTTATCGAAAAGCCTCTTTCCATGGACAAGATCCTGATTGTGATCTCCAACATCCTGAGCTACCAGCAGCAGAAGGAAGAAAAAGCGCTTCTGTTGAACAAGCTTCGTAAATCCATCGCTTTGATCGGCGAGGCCCCAAGCATCGTGGCGACGAAACAAATCATCGCGCGTGTGGCACCGACCAGTTCCTGGGTTCTGATCCAGGGTGAAGCGGGTACCGGCAAAGAGCTTGTCGCGCAGAATATCCATTACATGAGTTCCCGCGCCAGCCGTCCGTTTGTTGAAATCAACTGCGGTGGCATCCCCGAGGACCTTCAGGATTCAGAAATTTTCGGAATCGAAAAAGGGGCTATGCCGGGCGTTGAACGCACGAAAAAAGGCAAACTGGATCTGGCTTTGGGTGGAACGCTTTACATTGCTGAGATCGGCGAGCTGAATCAGGCGGCGCAATCCAAGCTGTTGAAGTATCTCGACAGCCGTACCTATACCAGAGTGGGTGGCACGGAATTGATCGAAAATGATGTTCGTGTGATCGCAGCCTCCTCGAAGGATCTTGAAAAAGAAGTGAAAGACGGTCGTTTCCGTGAAGACCTTTACTATCGTCTGAACGTGATTCCTTTCCGCGTGCCTGCGCTGAGAGAGCATCCCGAGGACATCCCGGTGCTTGTTTCCTATTTCTCTGACAACGTTTCCCGCGAAAGCGGTTATCCGAAAAAAGCGTTTTCAGAAAAAGGCGTGGAAAAAATGCTGGCCTATCAGTGGCCGGGCAACGTTCGTGAACTGAAGAATTTTATTGAGCGCGTGTACATTCTGACTCCGGGCGATTTCGTGGACGTTCACGATTTGCGTTTCGCGGGTCTGATCGACAAAGACGACGAAAAAGCGGTGGAGATGCAGGATCTTTCCACCTTCCGTGAGGCACGCGCCCAGTTTGAAAAAGAATATCTGCTGCGCAAGATTGGCGAAAACAGCGGCAATATTTCGCGCACAGCAGAGGTTATTGGTCTGGAAAGAAGTTACCTGCACCGAAAGATCAAAGCCTACGGAATTGATACGAAAGAATAGAAGGAAAGAGACAGCAAGATGGCAGATACAGCAATTACCCCGACACGTTCTCAAAACTATCCAGAGTGGTACCAGCAGGTGATCGTTGCCGCTGATATGGCGGAAAACTCTCCGGTGCGCGGTTGTATGGTGATCAAACCCTGGGGCTATGCCGTTTGGGAAAACATGCAGGGCGTTTTGGACCGCATGTTCAAAGAAACCGGCCACGTGAATGCCTATTTCCCTTTGTTGATCCCGTTGAGCTTCCTGGAAAAAGAAGCGGCTCACGTGGAGGGCTTTGCGAAAGAATGCGCAGTTGTGACTCATCACCGTTTGAAAGGTGATGGCAACGGCAAGCTGATCCCTGATGGCGAACTTGAAGAACCATTGATCATCCGTCCTACGAGCGAAACAATCATCGGTCACCAGTTTGCAAAATGGGTGAAATCTTACCGTGATCTGCCGATTCTGGTGAATCAGTGGTGTAACGTGATGAGATGGGAAATGCGCACGCGCATGTTCCTGAGAACTGCCGAATTCCTGTGGCAGGAAGGTCATACCGTTCACGCTACGGCCAAGGAAGCTCAGGAAGAGACTTTGCAGATGCTGAATGTCTATTCTGACTTTGCAGAACAATACATGGCGATGCCGGTGATCAAGGGCATGAAAACTCCGGATGAAAGATTCCCGGGCGCGGTGGACACTTACACGATCGAAGCGCTGATGCAGGATAAAAAGGCCCTGCAGGCGGGTACTTCCCACTTCCTGGGTCAGAACTTTGCCAAGGCTTCCGAGATCAAATATCTAAGCGCTGAAGGCAAGGAAGAGTTTGCTTGGACCACATCCTGGGGTGTTTCGACCCGTTTGATCGGTGGTCTGATCATGACCCACAGTGATGACAATGGATTTGTGGTTCCACCAAGACTGGCTCCGTTGCACGTGGTGATCATTCCGATCTATCGCAACGACGAAGAGCGTGCTCAGGTGCTGGACTATGTAAAATCTTTGGAAAAAGACCTTAAAGCCCAGAACTATGTGGGTTCTTCCGTGCGCGTGAAGATCGATGATCGTGACATGCGTGGTGGTGAAAAAGCATGGCAGTACATTAAGCAGGGTGTTCCTGTGCGTGTTGAAGTGGGTCCTCGTGACATGGCAAAAGGCGAAGTCTTTGTCGGCCGTCGTGACCGTGGTCCGAAAGAAAAAGCTTCCATGGAAAGAAACGCATTCGTGGCAAACATCACGAATCTTCTTCAGGAAATGCAAGATGGTCTATTTGAGCGTGCGAAACAAATGCGCGATGCAAGCATCAAAACCATCACGAACCTGCAGGACTTTGAAAAGTACTTCTCTGGTGGTGAAAACACCGCTCCGGGCTTTGCCAAGGTCCCTTGGTGTGAAGCCGGGATGGGGCATGAGCTGCTGGCGCAGTTGAAAGTGACTCCGCGCTGTATGCCGCTGGATCAGGAGCCGGTACAGGGCAATTGTATTTTCTCCGGGAAACCCGCGACAAAGTGGGTTTTGTTCGCAAAATCCTATTAAGCAAAAGGCCCTCTTCCGAGGGCCTTTTTATATTCACATCAAAGAATTATAAAATCTTGTGTTTCCCTGTGCTGTTCGGGAAACATTTCTCTGTGAACACTTTGAAGTCTTGTCGTTGAAGGTGGACGTTGCCCTTTATGGGGCCAGCGTTGACCATGGTTGGGAAGTTAACGAAAGGCACAAAGTGTTGGCGCTGGCAGATACGCAGATGGATCACGTACGGGAACGCATTGCAGGCTTGTTGCAGGATGTGGTGAAGGAGATGGCGAAAGGCGCAGAAGGTGTCGAAGTCAGTTTCACGTCAGGCGATCGCACCACTGTTTATCGCATCAATATCCCTCAGGAGCATCGCGGAAAATTGATCGGGGCTCAGGGGAAGAACATAACGTCTTTGCGTAACATCCTTGCGGCAATGGCGGGAAGCAATGGCTTCCGTGCGATCATTGAGCTGGTGGTTTAATCCGACTTTAAATTTCAAGATCAGAAAATGAAAAGAGCTCCCGGTGGGAGCTCTTTTTTTATTGAACTTCGATGAAGCTGGGTTCAGACCAAGGAGAGGTCTGGCTGTTGCTGCGACCGCGCATGCGGAAATACCAGCGTCCCTTGCCAAGCCCCTGATTCAGATAATAATCGCGGGCTTCAACTTTATAAACCACACTGCCGCTGAAGTCCTGCCTCTTCGCCAGTTCAAGTTCGTACCAGGCAGCTCCCAGAATCTGCCCCCAGCCAAAGCGGATGGCATCGCCGGATTTGAACTTGTTGCCTTTGCTCGGAGCTTCCAGTGCGGCGGCCAGCAGGTCGGATTGCTTGCGGTATTCAACGCCATAGACCTGTGATGGAGTATCAAAGAAATCCGGGCTTTCAGAACTTGGAATCAGGCGGAAGTAATACCAGCCTTCTTCTTTGACTGGCATAAAGAACTCAATATTGCGGGTTTCAAAGCGTTTGGCGTCCTTCAGGTTTTCGTTGCGGCCCACTTCCATAAAATACTTTTTGGCATTCTTACGGTGAGTCCAAAGAACGTGCAATTGATCCTGGGATCCTTTTTCATCGATATTGCCGTAGGTGATTTCATAGCGTTCCACCACCGGGCCTGGCAGGACCCCTTTGATTTTGAATACCTCTGAGGCCGGGGAAATTTCCCCTTCCTTGGAGCGGGCCAGGACACGCACATAACTGGGTTCTTTGGTGGAATGGTCAATGGCGTATTCCGGAGAGTTCAGATCCACTTTCAGGTTCACATTTCCGAATTTCGGGGTGTCCGCGATTTCAATCATGTATCCCGTGGCGTGAGTCACTGGCTTCCAGTTGACGGTGACTCGCACGGTGACCGGGCTGATCAGGTCCTCTTTTTCTTTCAGCAGAATAGGTGCGCTCAGTGGTGGGCGGACCTCTGCGGAAATCACGTTGGACCATACGGCAGACGATGGTTTATCGGTGTAAACCTTTTGCGCGCGCAGATAGTAGGTTCCAGGATCTGTGACTTCCATGCCCTGAGACAAAGGACCTTTGCGGGAATCCAGGACCGTGCTGAAATCGGCGGTGCGGCTCAATTGCACTTCGAAGTTTTGATTGTTTTTGGCATCGCGAACTTTTGCGGTGATCTCCCAGCGTCCGCGCTCAATCAGGCGAAGGTCAGCTCTTTCCAGGTTGATGTCTGATGGTGCCACAACGGTGATCTTGCGACCGGCACCGGGCTTGCCATTAGCGGCAATCAGACGCCAGTACAGCACGCCGGCTTTTTTACGGGTCACTTCCGCGAAAGAACGACCGGCAGTGTTCACCTTTTCGATATCTTGAGTGAATTTCGGCACGGTGGAAAATTCCAGAGTCGGCGCTTGTCCGCTCCATTCAAAGCGAACCGGTTTTCCGATATAGGCAACAAGGTTGTCATCCGGGGAAAGAACAGTCAGGGCGTTCTTGCGTTCATCTTCTGCCGCGGCGGCAGCCGCTTTCTGTGCCTGAAGCTCAGCAGCTTTGGCCGCTGCGGAAGAAGCTGCCAGATTTTTCAAAGCCGTCGCAGAAGGTTGCAGGGTGATGAGGTTGGAAGAAGGCGACACTTCACCTTCTTTGGATTCTGTCTGCAGACTGATATAATAAGGCCGCGTCAGGTATTCGTTGATTTCAAAACTGGTCTTGGACTTTGGCAGGCGGTTGATTTTTGAATCCCGCATGTCAGCGTTGAAGGACGTGCGAAGCAGAAAATGTTCTGCCGCCTCTTCGCCGGTCCAGGAAAGCTGGGCTGCCATCACGCCGCCGACTTTTTCATTTTGAGATGTGACTTTAAGCTCTGGCGCGGTCAGAGGGCTGCGAATGTGCACTTTGATAGGATCGGACCAGTCCGATACCAGATCGTTGGCGTAAAGGCGTCTGACGCGCAAATAGAAGTCGCCGGATTGATCAATAAGGGAGCGGAAAGGCGAGGGGCCGACAAAGGCGTCATACAGATCCTGATATCGTTCGGTCCGGCTGACCTGGAACTCGTAGCGAGAATTCGGAGCCGCGTTGCTGACGGATGTATCCAGCTGCCACTTTCCGCGTTCAATGAAGGTCAGTGTGGGTTCACTTAATGTCGTCTTTTGCAGGTTGGCGACCTTGAAGTAAGAGTTTGTTGAAAAGTGGGGGACGCCATCTTTATAAGATACCACCCGCCAGAACACATCACCCAGCAGCTTTGCCACTGGAATGGGGGTGGTTTTCTTACCAGTCACATCGACCTCGCCGTCAATTTGATAGAAGTCCGGATGCGTTGAGTATTCCAGAGTCTGGCGTTCGGCCGTGTCGCTTTCCCAGATGAAGGCCTGATTTGTTTCATTCTTATAGACCACTTGCTTTTCAGCCGGATGGACAAGCTTGATGGAAGGGTCGATGGTTTGATCAATGTAAAGTTCAACTTTGCTGGTTTCTCCGACGGCGTTGCCGGAGCTGTCAGCGCTGGTTCCACGGCTTCGCACGATGACACTTTCTCCGTGCTTCAGCAGTTTTTTGTCTTCGACACCTTCGATGGAAACTTGTCCCGCGGCCATCGCCAGTCCCAGTGCATGCTCTTTCTTTTTAACGTAAAGGTCATACTTTGAGCCGGGGCCGATACGCAAACCCGCCTGATCCACACGCAGAATAATTCCTGTGTTGTCGTTGGGGAAGCTTCGCAGATTGAATGAGCCATCGTTCAAAGCCAGAATCAGATTGTTTCTGTCGCCGGAATCTTCAGAGATGCGCAGCAGGGTGTTTTCGCTCAGACGGGCGCGACGGTTACCGGAAAAGTGCAAAAGGGCTGCAGATTTTTCGCCGACAAAAACTTCAGAACCGTTGTAAAGCTTTTGCCCATCAGCAGCTGTGCGCCAGAAGAAGTCGCCAGGGTACTTGTGTCGAACCTGGGATTGAATATCACGAATGACAGCGAGAGGTTTTCCAAGAGAGGTTTCATCCACTTTGCTCAGGCCCGGGATACCCGCGAGATATCCCACGCCTGCTATGATTCCGATGAATAATACAAGTGCTGCAAATCCGAGTTTCTTTTTCATTCCCTTACTATCGGGGAAATGTTTGTTGATGTACAGACATGAACTGGATGTCGGTCTTATTTCTTAAGAAATCCAAATGTCTTTTCCACAATGAAGTCAGGTTCAAGTTCAGCGGAACATTTGGAACACTTGGATCCTGAGGGAAGATTCAGTGCCGACGCTTCGTGATCACTTGCGTATTTGTAGTGAACATTTTCTGACAACTTGATCACGTGTTCGTGAGAGCAGTCTTCGCACAGGAAAGGCGCGTTGAAGGAAGTCACGCGCGCATTCTTCGGCAGAAAGCCGTGCACAATATTCACCTGATTCACGATGACAAACGGACACTCTTCAAGTGAGAGTCTGGCATCCGTCGGCACGCGACAGGTCCACATGATCCAGTTCTTCACTCCGATGGAATTGATGAAGGTCACTTTTGCCATGTTCAGTTTGATCTCTTTGTAGTTTTGAATATTCAGTTCAAACAAAGAGGTCTTTTCGCTGATCGGGCCTTCCAGAGCGACTTCTATTGTGCTTCCGTTCACTTTTGTGTTCATCGAGTGTTCCTTAAAATTGAAAAGTACGATTCTATTCCCACTTGAAATTCTGATTCAAATTTGGAATTCATGCTTGTTGGAACTATCCACAATTTCAGAAACTGTTCCCCTTATGTCAAACGAGGATCGGGTGTTCTGAGACGCTTATCTTGCACTGGTTTCATCTTAGAGTATCAGTGTGATTCTTCTCTGGCTTAAAGGCCTGAAAAACGTCGAATGTATGGTGTCCCAGCTGGACTGTACCATCATCTGTGCGATTTCAAACGACATTTCCAAGCTCAAAAAGTGAGGCTAGCCTAAATCTAATATGAAATGTCTTTTATCAATCCTCTTGTACGTTGCATGTGGTGTTCTGATTTCGTGTGCGAAAGCAGGGCTTCAAAGCACCAACTTGCCATCTAAATTCAACGGTTTGGAAAGCGCCGTGGCGATATCGCCAACGAGTGTAAGACTATCATGGCCATTGCAGGCTCGATTCAAAGAATATCGAATCTATCAAAAAGGTTTTAATACTCCGAAAAAAACTGAGACTTTTGCGACAACAACTCTGAACAGTCTGACACCAGACAGCTATTATGAGTTTTCAACTTCCGGTGTGGACGCAACAACGGACGAGGAATTTGGTTTCGACAGTTATATGACCGTGAAGACTCTGGCGAATTTCTCGGGTATTCCTTCATCGGGTTTGCAGTCCCAGTCAAATGGTTCTGTGGAAGTCAGCTGGGTGAAGAACGGGGATGGGGTCACATACAAAATTTTTGCCAAGCGTGAGAACGAAACTTGGGACCTGACATCGCCGGTGAACACGGTTGTCAGCAAAAGTACCAGCCTGGTGAACTCTTTGCCGAGCGGCGCGAAGTACTGCTTCTGGGTTATGGCGTTTTATGATGATGGCACCTTTGAGCCATCCAATATGAGCGAGACCTACCTGAACTCCAAGGCACCTTGTGTGCTGGTGCAGTCTCAGTTGTCGAATTTGCCAGCGGTACGCATGAACTCCGCTTTTGTGGGTAACTTCCCTTGGTTCTGGACGGAGGGCGGGGATTCCACCTATAAAACCGAAATTTTCGAAAGATTTACGGACATTCGTCTGGCTACGGTAAGTGGAAATGACTATTTCCGCTCGATCATCCCGATCGCTCCGGGCATCAAGAATATTTACGCGAAAGTCACAGCCACTGACGGGAAAGTGACAATTGTGGATGTCCAGCCTGACGGCTTGCCGGGGTTGAGCAAACCTCTGGTGCGCAGCCTTGAAGGTGCTGGCGCCAAAGCTCCGTTGCTGCCACGTCTGATTGGCGGTGGTCTGGGGATGCAAGAATTGGGGAACGGTGTCCAGGTGGGCGACTTTAACTGCGACGGCTATAAAGACGTCGCAGTGTCCGCTCCGCGCGCGACTCCTTATATTAGTGAAAGGCACTATGATGCCACGGGTGCGGTGTCAATCTTCTATGGATATCAGCCACCGGATGAAATTGATTCCAACGGCAATATCGTTCGTCCGAAACCGCGTTTGAAAACAGACGTGGTACCGACGGCGGATGCGTCGTTCCCGGATCCTCAGTTGATTTATTATACGGATCTGACTTCAGATGCACGTTTGGGTATTCGAATTGCGGTCGGCAACGTGAACGGGGACTGCTTCAGCCGTTACAAACCACCTGAAGGTGTGGTGGATAACGATCCAAAGATCAACCGCGTGGGCTTGTGTGATGATTTGTTCACACCAGCAGTTCCTCCGGCGGATCTGAACAAGCTTAAAGAAATTCATACCTGTGATGACCTTGCCATGCAAACCAACGATGGCGCGGTTTTTGTCGTTTTCGGTGATCCGGTTCGTGGTCTGGTAACAGGTGCGGGCGGTAGCGCTTACGGTCTGAACGAGGCAACTTGTGACCCGACCTCCTTCAAATGTCGTCCGGCCAAGTATCGTGATTCAAGCACGGCCTATGTGCATTCGATCGCATTCGGCGATTATAACAATGACGGTTTTGACGATCTGGCAATGGGTGTGACGACCAACGCCAACAAACGTCAGGTTCACGTTCTGCGTGGTGACCGCTTCGGTCTTTACCCGGCAAGCGCGGTGAAAAGCCATGCCAAGATTGATGCTGAATCCATCGGCGCAGGTGATCTGACAGACGGCACTTTCGTGGGTTCGAGCGTAACTGAAGACTTCGGTGGCGCCGTGGCCTCGGCCTACAACTCACGCACGTGTACCAATGGTGGCGGCTACGTCTTCAGAACGTCTCCGGCTCCAAAAAATAAGGGTTTTGAGTTCAACAAATGTGATGACCTCGTGATCGGAGCTTCTCAGCGTGCGGCGGGGCGGGGATCTATCCTGGCATGCAAAGGTGTGCAGCCGACTTCAGGGACGGATCTGCAGCAAATCACCAGCTGGATGTGTAAAGAGTCCTATCCGGACACCTCTTTGGGTATCAGTGCTGCTCACATCACGGTAAAAGGATACGGCTATTCTTTGCTGGGTGTGCAGAATCAAAATGGTTATCCTCTGACCAAGGTTATCGGAACAACGAATTCGACGCCAAATGTTTCCGGAGCTGTGTTCGTTGGCGCGCCGACATCCACAGTTTCGGGCCGCACGAATGCGGGTGTGGTGTTTGGCTATTATATGACTCCTAGATCCTCTGACTATGCAACCGGTGGTTTGCAGGGGATTTTGGAACCAGTGCAGACGATCAATGCGGTGAATTCATTGGCGTGTGATGCAAAAAACAGAAACGTTATCACCGGCAGTCTTGAACACTGTGAAAATCAGGCGATCCATACCAGTCCTTCCGAAGCCGGAGTTCAGTATGGACGTTCTTTGGGTACAGTGGCGGATATCGAGGATGTCACGCGGGGATTGCCATCTTTGGCCGTCGGTGTTCCTTACCGAGCTGTGACCAGCAGTGATGGTAAGAAGTCCATTTTAAATCATGGTGTGGTTTACTTGTATAAGCCGGACGTATCCACCTTGGGTACTGAAGCCGGGGTTCGTATCGATGCTCCACAACTGTCTGACGACGATTCTTATGGGTGTGCTACGAACTGCACCTGGTACAGCGGTGGTGTGAATCCATTCGGTGCCTCTATTATTTATGCGAAAGACATGACCGCTGGTGCTCAGATCGGTGCCGGAGGATTGGCTGGGGCAGACTTCAACGGCGATAAAACCGGAGATTTGATTATTGGTGCGCCTTATCTTTCCAGTCCGTCTTACTTTAACGGTGCGGCCTTTGTCTTTAAATCCAATGGTTCCTTTGCAGCTTCTGTGACCACTCCGGATCAAACGATCAATGTGAACTTCAGCAAAGAGCTGAATTATCACTATGAACGTGCCAAAGTCGTCGGTGATTTGAACGGGGATGGTTACGCTGATGTTGTGACGCACATTTCTGTGGCGAGCACCGTTGAATTGGTTGTTTTCTATGGCAGTGCGGGGGGCCTGGTGACAACACCAGAACCTTCGCGCAACCCGATTGCACCTCTGCATCCGCTGAAGCTGGCTGTAGACAGTGACCCTGGATTTGGCCGGGAATTCCATCGTGTCGGCAGCGTGAACGGGGATGCTTATGATGATCTTCTGATTCTGGGTACTTCCGGCAGCTATATCTACTACGGTTCTTCCAGCGGGGTGGTTTATGCCAATGCTCCATCCTTGGCACCGGTGGGTCAGAATCCACTCAGATTCGGTCTGGGTGGAGCAAACACTATTGCCTTCCATGCGGACGGTAATATGTACGGGTCGTTCACTTTCCCGGGATTGTCGGTTGGAACATTTAGCAACATCAATCGTTCTGTGGCCTATGGTGACTTCAATGCCGATGGCTATAGTGACTTTGCTTTGGGCACCTACACCAGTTTGACTCCAAGTGCGGATGTCATCCCGGGTGGGGTGAATATGGCGGCAGGCAATCGAGGCCGTGTATTTGTTATCTACGGTTCTTCGACAGGTCCACAGACCAATCGCGCCACAGGCACGATCCGTTTGCAGGATGATAACGGGGCTGCGGCAGATGTTCTGGTGGAAAATCCATGCAGTGAGACTTTACCTAAGGTTTGTAAAGTTCAGATGCTGGCGTCCAATGACACCGGCGTGACCTTCGGTTGGAATGTTGTGGGCATTGATTCCCTGGATGTTCTTGCGGGTGAAGAGTCCGACGAATTGGTCGTCAGTGATCCGTCGTTGACGACAATGAAAGGTCGCATCTATTTGTTCAAAGGTGCAGCGCGCGGTTTGGCCTATACCCCGATTCAAAAACTGGATCCGGCTGCGGCGGCCGAACGCTTTGGATATGAAGTGGCGGCGGCGGGTGATATCAATGGTGATGGTGTCGTTGATATCGTGGTTTCGGCGCCTGTTGCAGGAAAAATCTATACTTTCTATGGAGGCCAGGTCGGCAGTGCATATGCCTTCTATGGTTCGACGTCTCTGGCGACCACGGATCTGTTCCTGGCGGGTTCAGCTCCGATTGCCAAGAACACTTTGCATGCCAGCCAGTCCCAGCCAAAACCTCAGCGTCTTGAGGTTCTGGGTACCGATGCCATCTTCGAGGCCGGAGATGCCTTCGGTTATGGGCTGGCGGGATTGGGTGATGTAAACAATGACGGTTATACTGACATCATTGTGAACATGCCAGGCAAGGACTATGACCTTGAAGAGATTCAGGCCGATTCCGGTGCTTATGTGATCTATTATGGCAGCATGCTGGGATTGAAGATCAATTCCACACCAACAACCACTCCGCGCTGCTATGGAGGTTCGTCACCAATGTGTGAACCGTACCTGCTGTATCTGCCGGAGCGAAAAGCATACGAATACACCTATATATCCAACAGTGTGAGCGGTGATATCAATGGCGACGGAGTTTCAGATGTGGTTCTGGGGGCTCCGGGGCGCAATCACCCGTCAGGCAAGGCATTCTCGACAGGAGTCGTCTATGTTCTCTATTAAAAGGATTTTCAATGCAGCCCTGCTGACCGTTGTCGTCAGCTTGACGGCTTGTACAGAGAAGCTTGAGACGGGAAGTCTGTTGCGTGATTTCACCGGCGCGGAAGGCGTCGAGGTTCTTTCGCCAACGGCAGTGCGAGTTTACTGGCAGCTGCACAGCCGATATCGTGAGTACAAAGTATATTACAATCTTTCTTCTGACTCGGTTGCTGAAACATTCCAGGACTCAGTTATCATCCGTAACCTGACTCCAAACACCACCTACACCTTTAAAGTTGTGGGCACTGACGGCACGAACAGCGTCGGCGGCAACAAAGAGATCAAAGTCACCACCAACAAACCCTTTGCGGGTGCGGGCAGTGTTTCCAAAGATGCGGATGGAAATTTGATTCTGATCTGGGATTATCCCAGCAAAGTTGCGGAATATCAGATCTTCTTTAAAGAGTACGAAGACCCAACGGCGGCCAATACAGCCAATTGGACATCGGTGGACCGCACCTCACTGGAAAATCGTTATGTCTTCCGTAATATGACGGGTTCCACACGCTACCACTTTGTGGTTCAGGCGAAATACATGGATGACACCTACGAGCGTCCAACGAAAGTTGTGACCGCTTCCACCAATTCATCCTTCCCGACGCCAGCCTATGAACTGAGCCCGATTTCCATCGGTGCGTTGCCTTTTGCGAAGGTCACCCCAGTGGTGAATTCTGAATACAAAAACGAAAACTATGTCAGCCGGGTATATATGGGTAACACGGCCGTGTCGGATCCGTTGGTGGGTGCCGGGACAATTGTGTTCTCTCCGTCGGCGAACTGGACGATCGGAAAAATCGAGGATTTGTCCATTCGCGTGAACTATAATGACGGCGCGAAGAATGAAACTTTGATTTTTGATAACCTGAGCACCTATATAAAGGGTATTCCGGGTTACAAAGATATGCCTCCGGTTGCGGCGGTGGATGCCGGGGTTGCTTACATGGGTGAAGCCATGACCTCAGGAGACTTCAACTGTGATGGTCATCCTGATTTGGCCGTGGGGTTGCCGAACATATCCATCGCATCTTTGGGTGTGAAGTCAGCCAATGCCGGCGCGGTTTATGTTTATTATTCTTATAAGCCAACCGGCTCTGCCAGTTATAAACTGAAAACATTCCCGGACCCGGTGCAGAGCCCGGCAGCTCCTGGGGTTGATCCGCAGATCATCACTTTTGAGGATCTTTCCCACTATGCGCGCTTCGGCAAATCCATGTCCGGAAGCGGAAATCTGAATGGAGACACTCGACTGGGTAATGCCTGTGAAGACCTGGTCGTCGGGGCTCCTGGTCAGGACACCAGTTACAGTCCTTATGAATATGACGGCGCAGCCTTTGTCTTCTTCGGAAGTGCGGAAGGTCTGAAAGCTCCGACCAAAATCAAAGACATGCAGCAGAACTTTGAAACCTGTAATGGCCTTGTGGAGGGTGCGACTTGTTCTGCAGTGATGTTGTGGCCGGATACTTCTTTGTGGCCATCTTCCCATTGGGATCAGGCTGGACGAGTTCAGATGGGCAACAATGCCGAATTCGGATACTCAGTATCGTTTATCGGTGATTTCAACGGTGATGGTTATGATGACATCGCAGTGGGGGCTCCTCGTGGTGACTGGGATGGAACTCCGGCTCCGAATCTTCCTGGCGATTCGAGATACGAACGTGAAACGGGATTTGTGGCCATGTACTTCGGATCCAAGTCCGGTATCGGATATGAAACTCCGACGGCAGGGGCGATTCCTAATGCCACACATCCGAAGTTCCGCTTCCTGAAGGTGTATGCTCCGACTCCGCACAATGGTGCTCGCTTTGGCTATTCAGTGCACGGTGGTGCCGATGTGGATGGTGGATTCAGAATTCGCAACTCAGCCGGGAAGCTGGTGGGTGGATCTGACATGATCGTGGGTGCGCCAGGGGATCGTTACATCCAGGCGCAAAGTGCGAAAATTAAAGCGACAACAGCCAGTTGTGCAACCCCGGACACCTGTGCGGCGATTCCGCCCGCAGAAGGCGGTTGGGGAAGTTCCGGCTTCTCGTTCCCAAGTGGTACGAATCACTATAGCTTGCCGGTGAACAACGCGGCTGCGGGTGTGGGTTCTGCTCCGGGTGCGGCTTACATTTACTTCGGTCGTTCCGCGCCATCGGCGTCAGCGACCGAAGATGAAACTTATCGTAACCAATTCTGGTTCTGCGGTAACCGCAAGATGGATACGAACAAACATTACTCGTGTCTGACGAATAAAGCGGGCTTCCGTATCCTGTTCCCGCGCAGTTACTATAAAGATGATCAGGTGGGCTCTGGCGTTAAAATGGTTTCCCGTGGTTTCGGTACCTCGGTGGCCCTGGTCGGGGATCGTTCCCGTTATGATGCCACCAATACGGCATTGACCAGCCCTTCTGATACAAATGCGGATGGCTGGGCTGAAGCCGTTGTATCCAGCAGCTACTTCAATAACGGTTCCAAAACCAATTCCGGCGCTTTGTGGGTCTTCTATGGAAATCCATTCAAGCTTTATGAAATGGATGCGTTTAAAGGTATCGATGCGGTGGATCCGGCGATCAAAGACAGTGACTGGAACGATGGTTCATCCCAGTGTGACCGCTTTGACGTTAACAACAATCTGACCAAGCGCAAATGTGCTCCGACTCTGATTCGTTCGAACTCCATCGGTGCAAACTATTATCTTGGTTTGTATCCGGAGGCCATGGCCGTGGCGGATGTTACGGGTGACGGTCTTAAAGATGTCGTCGTGGGCGCTACCGGTGACGGAACCAAAGCGACCAATTCCGGTGCGGCTTACGTGTTTACGGGCTTGTCTGGCGTGGGTCTGACATCCAACTTCCTGCATCTGTACAACTATCAAGGTCAGTCTTATGACTACTTTGGCCGGTCCGTGGCAGTGGGTAACTTTGACGGGGACTATGCCGGTCTGAGTCCGCTGAATGACGTCTTTGTGGGGGCATACCTTGATAAATCCACAAAATTGGGTGGAGGCGCAGCCTTTGGTTATTATTCCAAGGGTCAGCCGCTGTCTTCAGTAAACTCCGTTCCCGCTGAAAAGCTGGTGGATCGCATGGGCAGCCCACAAAGTCTGAACTTCGAAAGCATTCGTATCGTGGGTGATATCAATCGCGATGGATATGCCGATGCGGTGGCGCAGATTTCACGCCCGTCAGCGAACAGCAAAACTTATACGACCGATGCAGTGGTGTTCTTTGGATCCAATCTGGGCTTGGTCACGACTTCGTTCTGTAAAGAAAATCTGGTCCGGGTCTTCAAGTCTCAAAGTCAGAATGAAACATACTGTTATCCTTCGGTGAATCCGGCCCAGGGGGTGACGTTGAACGATATCGCGTTGCCTCAGCTGATCAGCAAGCCTACGAACCTCAGCTCTGGCTGGGCGATTCGTGCCTTTGATGGCGGCGACATTAATGGAGATGGATTCAGTGATGTGATCTTCCTTGATCCGGCAACGGGGGGACAGATCGTTGCTTACTATGGTTCCCGAGGGGGATTGCAGGCTGTGACCAATCCAAAATGGATTCCTGCGGCCGGAGATCCTCAGTACATCTCAACCCGCTGGTCAACGACCACATGGGGGTCAGAATTCCTGGGAATGGATGAGCTGTCTCCGCATCGCCGCAAAGTTATCCATCATGGTGACTTCAACGGGGATGGTTATTCGGATATCGTATTTGCGATTCCTTCAGCGCCTTCATTCTTTACGATGAATAAAGGCACCAGTATTGCCGACGTCAATCCGCCATTCGGGGATCCTCCGGCGGCGGGCGCGGGTTGGCAGTGTTATGATGAAGCCGATTCCAGTTGCTTGAATGGTATTCAGGCGATTGAGATGGGACGCGTGTTTATTTGGTATGGTTCCTCTACTGGGGTGCAGACTCCGAAAGTGAAGGGTTATACCCCGACGGACAATGAACCAACGGTGAATACGAATCTGTTGTCGGCCAATGCGACCTATATGATCGACACTTACGGGACCGAATCTGCCGCAGTGGCCAACAAGGCCTGCAGTGGGGCTCCGAATAACTCGTGTAAGATGCAGTACCTGTACAGTCCGATGGTGCGTAACGTGAACTTTGGTTACGATCGCATGCGCCATATGTTCGGGGCCAGCATTGCTGTGATGGACTATAACAAAGATGGTATTGATGACCTGGTGATTTCAGCTCCAGGCTGGGAAGATCTGTCTTGTTACTATGATGCTGACAACTATTCCAACTACGGGCGCTTGTTCATGTACAAGGGAAGTACGAATGGAATTCAGGCTGCTGATCGTGACAGTTATTACAACTCCACATACATGGCTGGTTCCTGTGTTAACACGACACAAAGTCAGTTCCAGAATCTGGATCCATCCCTGGATCTCGACGGAGCTGCGGGGCGCGCTTATGGCATCATGCCTCCGATCCTGAATCAGGGCTTCGGCAACAACATGAACGGTCGCTACTTCGGCTACCGTGTCGCTACAGCAGGGGATCTGAACAATGACGGTTATGAAGACTTGATTGTGACGGCTCCACGTGAAGCACCGAAGGCGGGAATGTCAGATGTGGGTATGTCCTATGTCTATTATGGTCCTTTGTGCGGTTCTGATAATAACTCGGCGATGTGGGACTATCTTGAGGTCAATCTGAATAAACAAATGCTTTATACCGACCCGAGCCTTCCAGGCGGTGGCGCGGGTATTGAGTGTATGCGGGCGGTGGGAACACCGAAGCCGGCTCCTCAGGCCTTCTATGCGTGGGATGCCAAGTCCGGAGATATGGTTGGCAGTGAAGTCATGACAGGCCGAATGAAAAAAGGCGACTTCAACGGTGACGGATTCGACGACGTGATTCTGGGCTCATATGGATATGATGACTCGATCAACGGCAACACTCAGTTGGGTCGGGGTCTGGTGTTCTTCGGTTCCATCCTGGGTTTGCACTCGGCAGATTATCCGGACACGGTCGTTGTCGGGGATGCGCAAGGGCGCATGAAGCCTTATGTGATCCAGTACGATGATACCGAGACATCACCAAGTTACTTCTATATGAACACTTCATCCGGGGATGTGAACGGGGACGGTACCATGGATATTCTTGTTCCAAGTGAGGGACATGATGGCCATGCGCCGATCAACGGTATCGACGTGGGGAACTTCTTCTTACTCTATTAAGCACGTTTGTTTCTGCGGGGGCAGGGGATGGTATTAAAAGCTTTGGCGCTGATTCTGGTGACAGTCTGGTTGACAGGCTGTCTTGAGGAGCAGGGGAAATCGAGTGAAATCGTTATTCCTCCGGGCAGTCTATTGCAGTTTGATATGACCAAGGTGAACCCGGCCAGCACGAAAAAGTTCTCTTTATATCTGACAGAGTTCATTCAGTCTGAAAAGAAAACAAAAAACCTGCTGGATATGACCACCGATGCGAAACCCGATTTCATTCGTTCCATTATGCCGAAGGGCCTGAGTCCTTCCGGTGCGATGGTGCTGAAGGTGGTGATGGAATACCGCACGCTGCCTTGGTTCGCTGTGGTGTATCCGGACGCCATCATTCAGCCAAGTCTTGATACGACGCTGGTTTACAACCTGTTGTCGACCTATCCGGGCCGGGATTTAAGCACCTACACTCCGGACGAAATTCAGAAAATCACCGCCGCGGTGATCAAGTTCCGTGAGGAACGTCTGGCTTTGTTTGGAATTTCACCGGAGTTCAATCCAGATTTGTTATACCGCTTTATCCGTAACGGCCTTTCCAACAACCATGATTTCCTGACCTTTATGAAATCATTCGGTGTGGAGTTTGTGTTTAATGCCGACGGTGATGTTACGGCCGAGCCTTATCCGTTTGGGATCCTGAACCGACCACCAGTGCTGGATGAAAAAGCCACAACCAAGGTGCAGCAGCAGCGGGTCGAAGAGGGCAAAAAAATTGAAATTCGCGCCACCGCCAGAGACCCGGATGGGGATCAGGTGTTTTATGCCTGGATGCTTGAGGGGGTTCTGCGCACAGCCGAAGAAGGAATCGTGCGCTGGGATCCGTCTTATGACGACGGTCGTCCCGAACCTTACACCATGAGTGTTATTCTGTCTGATGGTGGCAAAATCAGTCGTGTGGACTGGCCGGTGCTGGTTGAGAACGTCAACCGTCGTCCAACCTACAGCTATAACTGCCCGCCGACCGTCAATGAAAACAACGAATGGGTGTGTCTGGTTAAATTCAAAGATGAAGACGGAGATGCTGTTAAGGTTGTCGCGGATGCCATTTCCGGTTCCAATCCGTTGTACTTGAATGATCAGATGGCACCGACTGAAATCAACAACGCCGGTGAAGTGACCGTGCGCTGGACGCCGAACAATGAGGATGCCCGAAAAGGACTTAACAGTATCATACTGGAAGTCACCGATGCGCTGGGTGGTTTGACGCTGGCCAATCTGCAGGTCACAGTGAAGGACACTAACTCGGCTCCGATCATGCTGGGTGGGGTGAATCCGATCGCTGACAGTGCGATCGAGTATGACTATTGCGCCAACGAAGTTCCTGATGGTGCCGCTCCTTATCAGTTCTATTTGGATTTCCAGGATGCAGACAATATCGGGCCAAACGCGGCATTTCCACCTGATGAACTGATTGTGACCACAGCAGGCACGTTGAAGACCTACATCACGCAGGTGGGTAATCCTGAGATTCTGCCGGATCGTGTGCGTTACACATTCCTGTGGAAGCCCCTGCATACCCTGAAAACCGGAACTTTCATCGTAACACTGAAGGACAATCATAATGGTGCTACGGCTCCGATCACGCTGAATCTGACGGCTGCCGACCGTAATACCAAGCCGTGCTTGGCGGGCGCGGATCAGACTGTTCAGGTGAAAACCAACCAGATTCAGAATTCCATCACTTATACGGTATCAGACAAGGATAACGATCCGTTGTGGCTGGAAGCTTACGACTTCAATATGACTGGTACGGCGACGAATAAAGGGGCCCTTGACTCACTGACAAACATAGTCGACTGCGGAACAAGTCAAATGCTGGTTCTGCGTCGTATGGTGGGTATGGATGAGCCAACTTACCGTCGAAATGCTTCATCGTTCTGTATCCGTATTATGACCAATTCAGTGGATATTGCGGGTGGGGCCGCTGGTTACCTGCGCTTCGTGCGTTCGAATGAAGACACTGCAGCCAGAACTTTTGCCACGACAAACAGCACCTTCACTGTTCCAGGCAGTAATATAGTATTCAAACCGAAAATGAACGTCACAATCAATGCGGGTGATCTTGAAGTTCTGTTCCCCGTGGTTGCTGAAGCCACAACGGCTGCGGCGAACACTGTCACAGTCATTGCGACCACGGTTCCGGCGGGGGTCACTGTGACAAACCCAGCGGCTTTGTATGATCGCGGGATCGTCACGTTCAGTCGTCCGACAACCACGACGGCCATCACAATTCCAAAGCTGACTGTGGTTCGCACCGCCGGCCGGCTGATTGAGTTTGAAACGCCGGATGATATTGTCATGCCGATCGGGACGGCCAGCGTTTCAATTCCTGTCTGGAGAAAACCAATCCTGATAGCAGACGGAACTTTGCTAACATCCAGCAATACGCTGGCGGGTTCACCGGCCTTTACCGTTCGTGCGATTTCCGGTTCGGTATCCGGAACGTCACCAACGCTGCCGCATCCTCCGGGCCTTTATGACTGGAATGAACACATGGTTCAGAGGGGAACTTCGAACCAAGTCGATATCTATCGTAAGTTCCGCGTGCGTGCTTTGGACGG
Source organism: Bdellovibrio bacteriovorus (assembly GCF_048286975.1). Taxonomy (GTDB): domain Bacteria; phylum Bdellovibrionota; class Bdellovibrionia; order Bdellovibrionales; family Bdellovibrionaceae; genus Bdellovibrio; species Bdellovibrio bacteriovorus_H. The sequence continues at coordinate 1,686,036 of NZ_JBLVRT010000001.1, forward strand.
TTACCGTGCTCCCGCCAAAGCCATCAACACCTTTGCAGATGTTCTGCCGCCTGAAGCCTCCAACTTGAAAGTTGAAAACACCGGTGTTTTTGAACACCAGGGTATTGCCCGGTTCTTCCGAGCGACGGGGACCACGGCGATCAATCTGCCGGCTGGAACTCGGGTTCGTACTGCCAATTACACTTACTATGAATTGATTGATCCTCTGGTGATGCCAGCAGGTACGCTGACAATCAACAAGTGGGTTCGCCGTGTTGAAAACGTGGGTTGGACGACGACAACTCCGATTGCCAACAATCGGCTGGCGACTTTGCGATATAGCGACATCAATAATCCATCGATCATCGTCAGCAGCCCGACAATCATCGCTACTCAGGGTACTAACTTGCAGGATGGTTTGATTCAAGTTGCGGACAGTGCTTTAAAATTGCCAACACCGTACTATGCACTGGATGACTATTGGTATCCATTGGATCCGAAAGACTACTACACCTTTACCGTTGAAAAAATCGGAACAGGGCCGGTCGGGCAGTGGAGTGTGTGTCGCACCACGGGACTTGCCAATTCGGCCTGTACGGGCACGAATGTGTGTTCAACGGTGCCAGCGGCTGCGGATCAGACTTACTTTAAGACAAACAAGTGCTATTTCCGTTACACGCCGAATGCGGCTGACTATTCTGGCAACTTCAGCTTTAAGGTGACTGCCGTTGAGCGTTCACCTTGGGGAACCTTGAGCACCGTCACGAATGTCACATTGGTGGTGAAAGAGGTCAACACCAAGCCCGTCCTTACCAACAGCAGCTTTGCACCTCTGACGGGTGGATCGGGCGCGGCACTGGGGACACCTTTGACTTTGGGGGACTTCAATGAAGCCACAGAGTCGCTTTATAATATCTATGCCATTGATAACAATAAAGGCTCCGAGCTTCAAACAGTGAACTTTGATTTGGATGCTCAGGTTTATGACTTAAAGACATCAACGTGGGTGCCAAGGCCTGAAGGTCTTTCTGTTGCGATTGAAAAGCGCGAGGCATTGACGCCGGGTCCTGGTTCCAAAACAACGGCCAAGCTTGTCTGGAATCCGACGGACGCTGATTCGAAGAAATTCTCAGGAACGGCAGGGCTTGTGGTGAAAATGCGCGTCTATGACGCCAAGACAATGCCGGATGTGCAGCAGTCCACGGATGCCTTTTATAAGATCCGTCTGATCAATAAAAATCAGGTACCATCCATTGCCGAAATCGTTTCTGGTAATAACTTCCGGATTTTCGCTGATACTTACTTCAGTCAGGATGTTTACCTGTATGACAGTGATGCCTATGTTCCTAACGGCGGCAGTTTCTCGACCTTGTTGACTCTGTGCCGTGATGCCAATAGTGTTCCTTTACGCCACCCCACTCTGGATCCGGTGTCTGCGGATCCATATACTTGTCATGCAAACAGTGCGACCTGGGCTCCTGAAATTGCCACTTACGATGCCACTTATAAACGTAACGTATCGGTTCCTCAGTGTGGTGACGGTACGAATTTGAATGTGGACCTGGCTGTGCCGAAGCTGACTCCGGTAGGTGCCCCAGAACTTTACGGCAGCACTTTGCGCCAGCGCTACAAGTTGGAATGGTGCCCTCAAAGAACTCACATTGGCGAACACTCGGCTGAACTGTATGTCAATGACAACGGGGATGTGGATCGTGATGGACTGGCGCTGACTCGATCTGCCAGTGCGACGCCTTTACGAATCAATGTCGTCGCGCCGGCATACTTCGTCAGCCCTCGTCAGAATCTTGCGGGAACTCCGGTTCACTTCATGCCCCACACCGCGGCCAGTATGCCATCGGCACCGTTTAAATATCCGGTGATTGTTAATAACTCCCAAGGTAATTCGCTGGAGTATTCACTGGTGACTTCGCCGCGCCCATGCGCCGAAGCCAACGGCATGTGTATCGACTCTGCAAAAGGAATTATCAGCTGGAATCCAGCTTATCCGACGGATGTGACTGCCGAAGGTGGTGTGGGTCATCAGGTGCGAGTCCGTGTCCGTGACATGAAAACCCAGGAAACCGACACGGTCAGCTTCTATCTGAAAGTGCAGAATCCGCTGTCGCCATTTGAAGCGTCTCCGGTGATCAACAGCTTCCTGCCGGCAGGCACGGATGTGCTGGCGTCTGAAAAAGCACCGGTTTCATTCTCGATCTCCGCAACGGATCCGAATGCCAATGATACACTCTTCTATCGCTGGTATGTGAATGATGAGCTTCGTTATGATGAGGGTCCAAACTTCGAATTTAAAGCCAAAGACACAGATGCGTCCGTGGATCCGGATGGTGCGGGCCCGTTGAAAGCCGGGGAGTTCATGATCCGTGCGGAAGCCACTGACGGAAACTATGTGGCCACCAAAGAATGGAAAGTGAAGATCCGCAATAATTATCTGCTGGCGGAAAAACTCTTTGATATCTTCGCGGCCCGTCCTGAAAGCTTGCCGTCGATGAATCCGTTGTCTTTGAACTGGCTTAACGAGGTGCCAGTCACACTGACTCTGGGTTCAAACATTGTCGACCACCTGGTCTTTGCCGGAACTTATACTTTGGGCATGTTCACCAAACACTTCCTGTGGGATTTGACTTTGGTGAACGGGGCGATGAACAAACCCAATGGGACTTTGGTGAATCCACCGTGGAACTTTATGGAAGATCTGCCTTGGTTGACGGGAACTCAAACCAAACGCATGGCCTTGGTGAAGACTTCCGGCAGCTTTGATATCCTGCTGACATCGCAAACCGGTCGGGTGGGACCATTTGGTCTGACAACAGAAGCCCTGCGTATCCCGGCGACAGATTTGACGGGATTGAGTCTGGGCACGGGGAATAAGTGTATTGGTGACTGTCCTCAGAACCTGTTCACCAGCAGCATGAATTCTGATTTGCGTCTGACCGAGTCTCTGGATTCGTCGTATGTGTTCTATGCTTCTGATAACGGGGATAAGCTGATGTACGACTATCTGAATCCGGCCAGCGCCATTCAGATTTACAACTTCGGCACCGCAAAAATTTCCGGAATGGTTTTGAATAAGAATCTGGAACGTCTCTATGTGGCGACTCAGCAAACCAGTCCGTCGATCTCGCATAAATTGTTTATCTTCAATGTCAGCAACGTGCGCTTAGGGGGAACACCAGGGTTGGTGGCCCAGATCACATTGTGGGACGGTGTTGCTGGACATCAGGACTGTAAACCGACGGATCTGGTTGTGGATGTGGCTTCTCACCGTGTGATGGCCCTGCTGGCGGGTACAGGCGGCGTGGCTGTCCTGACCGACGGACCAGCGAAAACTCCGACAGCGGCCGACGTTCAGTTTGTCGGAGTCAACGAGATCAGCAGCTCGCCATTTGATGTGCCTGGGCAGGGACGTCGTCTGGTGATTCGCCCGGATGAGCGCATGATTATTGGTACAATGAAGGACGCCAATCAGGTGTTCACTATCGATCTGGACAGCTATCAGGTCTATGCGAATTCAGTGCAGGATCCAGTCGACAGCATCATCAGTTTTGAATCCGGCCAGATCCTTCTTGTCAGTCGCAGCAAGGGCCGGATTTACCGCGCCCGCTAGCTTTAAAATTGTATCTTTCAGAGAGGCCTCATAGAATTTATCTGTGAGGCTTCATCTTTTTTTCAGCATCTTTATTTTCGCCAATGTCTGCTTTGCCAGCATTATCAATCCGGATATTATCCGGAAGAACTCGGTACCCATCATCGGGGTTAATGATGATGTGGTGATCGTTGCATCAACACCGTTGGTTCGGGTCGGTGACCTGGTGGTCATTGCGCGTATCAAGGATGACGACATCGAAGTTATCTCCCGTGGATCTGTTGAGAATATGCAGGATGGAAAATTCCTGATTTTGCTGGATTCCAAAACCATCACCAAATTCCCGAAGGTTCGTGACCGCGTGGTCAGCCTGGCACGCCTCCAGGAAAAAAAGTATGATGAACCGGAAGTTCCTCCAACCGGGGGCCTTCAGCCTGACGAACCAGATCCTTACGAACAGGGTTATGTGCAACTGGATTTCGGCCCTTATCAGGGAAAGATCGAAAGTGCCTCACCCAATCAGGCCAACCGGTACAAAACGTTTGATTATAACTTTATGGACACGCATCTGATGTGGTACTTCGATTTCCTGTGGAGAATCGGCCTGGAATACCGCAGCTCTGGCGGCAGTGTTCCTGTAAAGTCCTACAATCGTGAGGAAAAAGAAACCACTTATCGTGAAAGCATGATCGCAATTCATTACCGCTTCCTGCCGATTTGGAAAGAATTGCGTCCGACCCTGAAGCTGGTGACGAAGTCCACGGATTTCAAAACCGCCAATGACGATGAATATGTTTTAAGCAGCACGGGTTCCGGTATGGGGCTGGGGGCGAACTTCCACTATCTGTTTGGTCCGAATGTGTTTAACTCCGAAAAGTCCTTTGACTGGAGCTTCAACCGGGTTTACTTCGACCTGACTTATTTTCCGTCCTATTCGATGAAAGACAGTGGAGTCACCCGGGGAGAAAGCTCCACGGGGACAGCGATGGAGATTTCCCTTGGGGCGACAACGCTGGTGCATATGGGCTTTATTCCTTTCTTTAAACGCTTTTCGGTGGATGTCAGCACAGGGATGAGTTCCAGTCAGGTGACGTTCTCGGGGGCGCCGACGAACGCGCCGGACGGCTTTTATAGTATTCCTGAAGGTGGCACCTATAAAGAAAGCCAGAACTTCATTCGAGTCATGATAGGTCTTCGCATGGAAGACTATGTCGGAAAGATGCTGAAACCCCGATGAAAAAGCTGATTCTGCTTGTCCTGACATTGTGTGCTTTTGTCTCCTCAGCGCAGGAGAAGGATGATCCTTCCGTGCCACAGGGGATGACTCAGTTAAAGGCGGAAGATCTTCTGGATAACATGGATTTTGATCCGTCCAAAGTTCCCGCCAATGCCGCTGGGGAAGTAAAGGCCGAAGACCTGCCATCAACGGCCATTCCTCTGGTGGAATACGTCATCGACAGCTCGGGTTCCATGGGGCAGTTGATGGGCCCGAAAAAAACCAAGATCTATGTTCTAAAAAAGCTTCTGGCCCGCTATCTGATGTCCCAGTGGACGGAAAAGACCAGCAGTGGACTGCGGGTGATCGGTTCGCGTCGCAAAAAGGATTGTAAGGACAATTATCTGGCGATTGAACCCGGACAAAGCAAGTTGGGCGCTATTGAAGGCATCGTGAAGGGCTTTGAACCGGTGGGAATGACTCCGATTGGGCAGGCTTTAAAGGATGCCTATAAGGATGTTGAACATTACAAGGGGCCGAAGCGAGTGGTTCTTTTCACCGACGGGGAAGAAACCTGCGGTCAGGATCCGTGCAAGATCGCCGCGGAACTTAGTGGCAAAGATGTGGATCTGAAATTCTTCGTCGTGGCTTTCGGTTTGCAGAACCAGCCGGACATTTTGAACAAATTGGCTTGTATTGGTGATATGAACCAGGCCGATGATGAACAAAAGCTGGAAGAGCTGTTCCAGGATCTGGACAAGCAGCTGAATCCGGGGAAGAACCTGTTTGTCAGCAGTCCCCAGCCCAATGCGACAGTGTTTTTGTTCCGGGCTGATTCCCCGAACGAGATCTATCGCAAATTCCATGCGTCCCAGGGTATTGAAGTTCCTCCGGGCAAGTACCTGGCTATCGTAAATCTGAAGCCCAAATACAAATTTTCAGAGTTCATCATCCCGCCGCAAAAAAAGGTGACGCTGAAAGTGGGCGGGCAGGGGTTCTTCCAGGCGAACTTTGTTGAAAAGCTGATGAAGATTGAGCTTTTGGATTCCAACCGCAAAGTAATCAAGCGCTTCACCAGTGATGTGCGTGTTCCGCTGCCAACGGGCAAGTGGGCGATTCGTCTTTACCGCGACCCATTCTTTGAAAAGACCCTGGAAAACTACCTGATTGTTCCCAATGCTGAGTACACTTATGATGTTCAGGAAGCTGGCGCCCTGGTGGTGGAAGATCCCAAGGTGCGGGGGATTTACGTTTATGACGGACGTTTTGCTCTATTGGGAAATCATCTGACGAATGTGCCGCTGGTATTGGGCAAGGGCGTCTATGAAGTCCGTGTGGATGAAAAATGCGTCTTCAAGGATGTGATCATGGGTTCAAACAGCGGACTTGTGAAGATGGATTGCAGCAAGGTGAAAAATGACAAATAAAAAAGCCATTCCGTTTTTTATCAAGGTCCCTGTGATTCTTGCGGTTGTGATTGCCATGGGGCTGATGCTCGCGGTGATTTTTGAAAACAGCAAGCCACATCCTGAACTTCCTGAGTGCGCGACGGTGAAGTCCGGCCGCTTTGAACAGACCTCCATGCTGGCGGCAATGGATCGTTTTGCAGATGGTGAATACCGCGCTCTGACCTTGAATACCAAGGGCGACACCTGGGTTGTGAATAAATTGGGTTTTACCCAGGACTTCACTCCCTATTTGGAGGCCAAGTCCACCATTGCCAATGCTATCTATCCTTTCGAAGAATCCAAATATTCTCTGGCAGCAACTTTTGGCAATATGGCTTTTGTGCGCACGGAAAGCGGGCGCACACTGCCGATCCGAATGGACGGCGACAATGCAACAATGCTGAATCAATTGGGTGTTTGTGGGCACAACTGGAATTCGGAAGTGATCTTCAGACGATTGAATCAAAACACGTTTGTTTCTTTGGAAGCCAACGGGCGTCTTGGCTTTTATAACAGTCAGGCCTGGCAAAGCGTGATTCCGCGGGAAGTCCCAAGATCTCCGGACACTTTGATGGGTGTTGAGTCCGGCAATATGCTGAGTGTCCTGCAATGCGGGCAGGCGTATTCCAATGGCAAAGCTCGTGTGCGCATCGAGCCGGGTGTGCTGGCTTATTCCAGCGGTGAGGGCAAAGACTTTGCCGTCTATAAAGTGGCTCCGGACCGTTTAAGTCTTGAAACACAAAGACTTTCCGTGGATGCCGGCACCAATCCTTTCTCGGATTTTGTGGTGGCACCTTATGAACAGATCGGATTTAAAACCAGTGGCTGGCTGGAGCGCGATGAAAAGTGGGCCTTCTATCCTTTGACTCACTTGCAAGGAGCGCCGGCGGCTTTGGCGGTTGAAACCGGTGAACCTCTGGATTATCGCGAAGAGTACAAAGTCTATGGAGAGCAGGAACCTCGCGCGGTCTGGTTTGCTGAAAGGAAAAGACCTTATAACCTTTTGAAAGAATACGGTCTGACCGTGGCAGCCCCGGCCGGGGAATCAAAGAAGTTTTCTGTGACAGACAAGGTGGCGGTGAAGGCGATGTCAGAGCGGGGATTGTGGACAGTGCTTCCAGGTGGCAGACATCTGTTTGTTGAAAACAGCAAGAGCGGGGTGGAATACGCGCTCTTGCAGTGTCCTCTCTAGAGGAAGTCCATATTGGCTTGATAGCTTTCGCGGTGGACATTTTTGGAAATGGCCACTTCCGGAGTGCGCTCTTGAGTTTCCCAGTAGGCGGCCTGTGGGCTGACTTTCGGAGCTGGAACCCCTTGAATCACTTTTTGAGCAAGGTATGTCAGTTGGGTTTTGGCGACATGCAGTTCATGGCGCATGGTTTTTTCAGATTCCAGGGATTTGTTCCATAGAACATAAATGCCTTGAACTTCGGCGCGTGCGCTCTGCAGATCGCGTTCCATCTCAAGCAGACGTTGGCCCAGTAGGTCTTTGTCGGCATTGGCTTTATCCAGTGCAGATTGCAGCTTTGTATTCTTCTGCATCTTGAAGTACTCCAAACTGATCAGAAGTCCCTCGATAGCAAAGATCACAAGACATGCACCAATAATAAGGCTCGTCATTCCACTCTCCCTGTTCCCTTCATTATATAGAATTGCGGAACAGGTAATTTAGTCTCAACTGCGGAACACCCCGAAATCTAAGCCTTGGTACAGTTTCGAGTATCTCTCGGGCCTCCGAAACGATGTTTGGACAATTGTATATATTCCGGAGGAACTATGAATATAGCGGGGCTTTTAGGTATTTTGGCTGCAGTCAGCATTGCAGTATTTTCAATCCTCGATGCGGCAAAGAATCCAAAGGTGTTCGCCGATGTGCACGGGATAGTGCTTGTTATTGGTGGTACTCTGACCGTGGCTCTGTTGAGCTTCAATTTCAAGAGTCTTTGGACCGCCCTGAAGATTGTCACTCGTAAAATGCTGGGGCGTGAGAGAGTCGACTATCTGGGGACCATCGGCACAATCGTGGAAATCTCTGAAGCCTATCGCCGTGACCCGAAATCTGTTTCTGCCTTGATGAAACCAGAGACTCATCCGTTCATCAAAGACGGAGTCAAGCTGTTGGTGGAATACGGTTTCAATTATGACGAGCTGGCGGATGTTTTGACAAATGCCCTGCGCGGTAAAAAGAAACGCGATGATGAAGAAATCAAAGTTTGGCATACGATGTCCCGTTTCCCTCCCGCATTCGGTCTGTTGGGTGCGACACTGGGGATGATCTCCCTGCTGCAAACCCTGGGTGAACCGGGCGCTCAGGATCGAATCGGTCCTGCGATGGCAACCGCACTGGTGGCGACTTTCTATGGTCTGGTTGTGGCCAACCTTGTCTTGATCCCGATTTCTGAAAAGCTTCAGACGGTTTCCAAGGCGGACGTGACTTTGCGTGAAATCATCAAAGAAGGCATCCTGCTTGTTCACGAAAAGAAGCATCCATTGTTTATCAAAGAATATCTGAAATCGTTCCTGTCTCCTGCTCAGCGCGAGGACGATGGTGCTTTGAAAGTGGATACAGCTAAGAAGGCGGCTTAATTATGGGAGAGCGTAATAAACGCAGCAGAGTGCATTTGGATGAGCATGAGCATGAAATGGCTCATGACGAATCCAACTGGCTTGTCAGTTACGCCGACATGATGACACTTCTTTTTGGATTCTTCGTTCTTATGTATTCGATGTCCCGCTTCGACAATACAAAGTTCGATCTGGTTCGTAAGGAAGTGGCAAAGTACTTCGGTGGTAATATCAAGGAAGTCAGTGCGGCCCTGTTGGCTGAACAAAAGATCATGAATATCCTTAAAGGTTCTGGCGACCTGAATGGCGTGGAGATCATCAAGGATGGCAATAACACACTGTTGTTGAAATTCGACGGCGAAGTGCTGTTTGATTCCGGAGCAGTCGAGGTGAAAGAAGCGGCAAAACCGAATCTGCGCCGAGTGGTCAGTGCTTTGCGCTCTATTGAAGGCGTGAACAAGATTGCGGTGGAAGGTCACACCGACAGTGATGCAATTCAAAGCGGTCTGGTGAAATCCAACTGGGAGTTGTCGTCTCTGCGAGCAAGCTCTGTGGTTCGCTATTTTGAGGAAAGTGGGGTCGACTCCAAACTGCTTTCAGCAGCTGGTTTCGGATCCAGTCATCCGCTGGCGCCGGAAGTGGACAAGGCAGGGGCGCCAATCCCGGCCAATAAAGTCCTGAATCGCCGCGTGGTCGTGGCTGTGACGCTGGACGATGCGGAAGCTGCTTACAAGCTTCAGCAGAAGCAGTTCTCAAAACAGCTGACGAAAGAAGAAGTCGAACATCAGCAGCGTGAAGCCAGCCTGCAGGAAAAAATGAAACAGGCCCAGGCCAGATTCGATGAAGCCCAGAAGCGCCACAAGGAGCAACAGGAGCAGCGTCGTAAACAGCAGCAACTGGATAAGTTACAACGAAAGATCCAGGATTTGGAAAACAAGGCTCAGAAGTTTGAGACCGATCTGAATTCTCCGGCGGCACAGTAATCCGCCAAAAAAGAAAAGCGGCCTTCATGGCCGCTTTTTTTATTTCTAGTAATAGGAAGTTGTGAAGGAAATCCCGAGACCCAGTCCCGAGTAGCTGAACTTTGTGCTGCCATCTCCGCCACTGGCCTCGCGAGTGGAAATCTCCACTGCAATCAGTGCATTAGGACGAATCGGGTACTCGTAGCCCACACCCAGCATGAATTCATATAAAAGCGCACTGAAAGAAAAACCGTCTCCGGCATTCGGTGTGGATTCTTTTTTATTCAGGTTGAAGTTCACGGGAGTGAAACTGGCAAAGGTAAAGAAGCCAGGCTTGGACTTCTGCACCAGTGTGTCGTCCGGTGTCGTTTCGTAAGAAGCCGGCAAACCCTTCAGATAGTAATAGCCAGTGAGCCCGATACCGGAAATAGGAGTGAAGCCGTAATTACTTGAGAAATCCATAATATAATGGATTCCCATACGGGAGTTGATGGAAGGAAAGTTCCATAGAACCATCGGCTGGAGCGTTAACATGGACCCCAAGGCCTCTTCGTTAACCTGTTCACCTGCGGATACAGTCGTACTGAACATGGACATCTTCGCGCGGATCACCGGCGCTTGAAATTCCGCATTCGCAAGATGGGGAACAGTTAGGAATAGGACTAAGGTTAGTAAGCTCTTCATAAAGTTGTTAATTTACGAGCTTACCTAGAAAATGTAGGAAGTCAACAGACCCCGAATCTAGGATGGATGGTGGTAATGAAAATCTTAACTGCAAGGCAACTTGGATTGTTGTCTGTAACTCTGGTGCCAGTGTTGCTTTCTGCATGCGCAGGCAAGTATTCAATCAAGTCCTATCCCAACGGCGCCAAAGTTTACATCAAGGACGTGCAAAGCCAGGAGAAAAAACTTCTGGGTATCGCACCTCTTCAGGTGAAAGAGGAATCAAAGCTCGGTGATGTGTTCTTCCTGATCTTTGAAAAGCAGAACTATCGCACCAAAGAAGTCATGGTCAAAGTCAACGAAGGTGAAAGCCTTGCGGTGGCGACTCGCATGGATCCTTTGTCCGACGAGGAAAAGAAGGCTGAAGAGCTGGCTCAGAATGAGGATCAAAAAAAGAACGATCCACAAAAGCCAAAGCCTGAAGACAAAGACAAAAAACCTGAAGATAAAAGAATGGAAGAGCTGCTGGCAGAAATGCAGGAGCTTAAGCTTCGTGTGGCGCTTCTGGAAAACACATCTTCATTCTACAAAGATGCGTTGTTCTCGCCACGTCTTTCCGGCGGCATGCCGACAGCAGAGCGTGATCGCACTGATCGCGTGGTTGGTTTTGTCTTCCAGGGTCAGCAGCTGATTGTAAAAGGGCAGTATGACAAAGCCCTGATTGAAATCGACAAAGCATTGCAGCTGGATGAATACTCCAACAATGCGTGGCTGCTGAAAGGTTCCATCAAATACCTGCAGAAGGACTTTGAGGGCGCGAAAATCGCCTGGGAACGCTGTTTGAAAATTGATCCTTACAATAAAGTGGCTTATCAGTATTTGTCCGACGTCTATCAGCGTCTGGGAATGGCCCCATTGCCAAAAACAGGGGCTGAAATGCGCTATCCGGCATCCAGCGTGGAAATCGAAAAGCGTAACGAAAACAGGGTTCGCTGATGAAGTTTCTTGGGGCACTGATCTTTCTATTCTTGTACGTTCCGGCTCATGCTGCTCTGACATCTGATTGGGATGTCAGCATGGGCATGACTTCTTTGAAGTATCAGTTCCCCAGTGCTGGTGTTGACAAGTCCATCGAATCTTCCACCACGATGGAAGTGAACTATTCAATCAACAACCCGGCGTTGAACACGGCTCTGACCTTATCTTTTATGGAGATGGCGGGTGGCGGAGGCAAACAGCTTCCTTTCACGCGCATCGCTTTGGGCGGGCGTTATTATATGTTCGGGGTGAACGGCATGCGCGTTGTGGTGGACAGTTCTTCGGAAGCAAAAATCTGGCGTCCGACTCCGTTTATTGCCGCCAACCTGGGTTTGAGCAATCTGGCGGTGGATGACTTTAATGCGTCTTTGATCGATTTGACCATCCGGGGTGGCGTTGAAATTCCGGTGATGTCTGATTTGCTGCTGATCGGGCAGGTGTCCATGGGCTCCAGTCTGACTGCCCCATCTTCAGAGGATGAAAACGTCAAATACAGCTTTATGACTCTTTTTGCGGGTCTTCGTTTTGTGGGGTTTGACTGATGTCTGATAAAAACACTAACAAAAAACGTGTGATCATGGGGGCTGTGCTGGTTGTCGGCGCAGCTTTGGGCTATGCGGGTTATCTGCAAAGCAAAAAGCCACAGGCTCGCCAGGCGGGAATCCGCTCGGGTCAGGGAACCTGGGATGAACTGAAGAAATCCCACTCGATGACGGTGAACACACATCTGTCCTCCAAAACCGGACAGGCCTGGAAAAAACATGACTTCGCAACACTGATGGCATCGTTTGGACCAGAACGCACCATGAAAGAAAACAAAGAGTTCTTCCAGGCCAGCATCTATGTGCTGGATGTTTCAAATATCCAGTGGAAACCCGAGGAAAAAAAGGACGTGCAGGCTCTGCAGTCTAAAATTGTGAAATTCCTGACTGAAACCGGTAAGGGCGTTGTCGGGGATGTGGCGCAGACTCACAGCTTTGCCGCGAAGGCGCTGTTGCGTTTGGGGACGCCCGCCGCCGAAGATTTGAAAACGATTGAGAACTTCCACAAATCCAATCGCGATGCTTTCCGTCGTGAAATTGTGGCGGATGTGCTGATTCAGACGGAACCTTTAAGCAGTGAAGGCCGTGCGTTGCTTGGTAAAATGCTGCTTTCAAAAACTGAAGTGAATGAAGGGCTGCAGATGCTGGCCCGTGTGCGTGACGGTGAGGCTCGCAAAGAGCTGCTGAACCGTGTTTATAAAAACTATGCGAACTACCCGGCGGCGATGAAGCCGTTTGTGTACAAACAACTGGTTCTGAATCATTCCCTGATTCAGGGCGACCTGAAAAAGCACCTGGCCGAGGCGGCCAAGAGCAAGGATGAAGTCTGGGAAGACAGTTTCCTTGTGGCTGTTCAGGAGCTGAACGTGGTGAGTGAATTCACCGCAGATATCCAAAGAATCGAAAAGCAGTCTCAGTATCCGCACCTGAAAATGCTGGCAGGTGCCATTCTCGCGAAAGATAAAGGGATCAAATGATGAAACGTTTTTCTGCATTTATTCTATCATTGATGTTTTCTCAGGTGTCCTTCGCCCAGTACATTGAAGAGATCGGATCTCTTGAAACAGTGTACGAAGCCCGCGCACGCAGTGTTTTGAACACGATTCTGCGTCCGACGGATTACACTCTGGTTGTGGCCATCGAAATGGACCGTGATGAAAAGAAGCTGAAAGAGTTCCACGACGAAATGGACGTTCAGTATCTGCCAGGTATGCCTTTGATGGGTGATGCCCCAACACTGGGTAAAGCCACCAATAAGCTTCACGAGATGAAGTCCAAAACAGACATTTCAGTGGTTTTGTCCCGCAATGTGAATCCTGAGACTGAAAAGGTCATCAAAGAACTCTTGACCTCCAAATTGCATCTGGATGCGACGGCGGGTGATTCTGTCACGGTGAAGCGCATTGAGCTTCCGGCAGATCCTCCAAAGGCCGAGCCAAAACCCGATATTCTGCCAGAGCTGACCTGGAAAATGTGGACTCTGATTGTGATCATGTCTTTGCTGGCTTTGTCCGGCCTGATGTTCTGGGCATGGAGACGCGGTCGTGCGCAGGATCCGCGCAAGGAGATGAAAGAGAACCACGAGTACAAACACACTGAAAAAGACCAGGATGGCGAAGAAAAGCCGGAAGAAGTTGTGGCCGCTGTGGCAGCAGAACCAGCCGTTGCCGCTGTGGTGGAGCCGCAGTTCAATATGGATGCGGTGAAACAGCACATTCTGGCGATTGCGGCTCAATACCCGCAACTGGCATCTCGTGCAGTGACTGAGTTCACCTTGAATGAATCCGCTGGCGATGCTTCATTGTTGATGGAGTTCCTGGGTTGGGACACTTCCAAACGCGTGTTCACAGATGTGCCGGCGATGGCCTGGGCTCGCCTGGGTAAAGCGGTGAAAGAGCGCGAAGGCAACACCACGAAATCTGAGTCTGAAACTGCGGTTCGCAATGTTTATAAGGCGATTCTGGCGGCTTATGTTGAGCATGAGATGTCCTCTGATGAAACAAATCCATTCTCATTCGTGCTGAAAATGCGTGAAGAAGAACGTCAGCAGATTCTGGACAAGGAAACTCCAGCCAATATCGCGGTTCTTTGCCTGCATTCCCCTGCGGAGGTGACTGCCGGGATTGTTGGTTCTTTGGATGCTGAAAAGCGTGTGAAGGTTCTGGCTGAAATTTCCCGCGTGGAAAAGCTGCCGCACAATGTGGTGCAGGCTGTGATTTCCTCTTTCAATCAAAAGCTGACCGAGATGCGCATGCGTCCGGAACCAAAAGTTGAAGGTGCGTCTGTTCTGGCAAAAGTCATCCGTGGTATGTCTCCGGAAGAAGAGATGGATCTGCTGGCTTTGTTTGCCAATGATAATCCGGAGGAGCTGGAGCGTTTGCGCCGTGTAATTCTGACGTTCGATGACCTGAAGCTGGTTCCTTCGGACATTCTGTCTGAGGTTCTGAACGGGTACGAAGTGGATTCCCTGTATGCGGCTTTGTTCAAGACTCATTCGGCCTTCTATAACCGCATCCTGGCGACATTGCCTGAAAGAAAAGCGATGATCGTTGAAAGAGACCTGACCGACATGGTCGCCATCCCGCAAAGAAAGAAAACCGCGGAAGTGCGCCGTGATATCTGTCAGCAGGTTGAAAAGGTGATGTACAGCCGCTCTCTAAGAGTTGGCGATCTGGTGGACGGCACCGTTCGGGCCGTTCGTTCTGTCTAAGTCTGTTTGATATACAGCCCGAGGAATGTGATGTCGTCGGGCTGTTCTTGATTTTCGATATACTCCACAATCTGTTTTTGCATGATATCGTGAAGGCTCTTTGATGAACCGCGGTTGGTACAATCCACAGCGGTCTTAATCACGGCGCGTTCGCCATAGGCTGTGCCGGTTCCGTTGACGGCATCAATCAGTCCATCCGTGTAAGCAAAGAACACCCCGCCAGGCATCAGCGGTACGGTGGCAGTGTGGAACTGCGATTCGCGGCTTTCACCAAGGCGTTTGGAGTTGGCATCAGTCAAAAACACCAGATCGTTCTTTTTGATCTTTTTGCCTTCAGGGGGCAGGGGGCTGATCATCGGGAAGTCATGACTGGCATTGGAGTAAGTCAATGTGCCGGCCTCCCGGTCATAAAGGGCGGCAAAGGCCGTCATCATCTTTTCGCCTTTGGCAAGATCACACAGAACCTGATTCATCATGCTCAGAACTTTCGAAGGGTCCCACATGTTTTCAGCCATCGACAAAGACAAGACTGAGCGGGCGGCGGCGGTGATCAGCGCCGCGGGAACTCCGTGGCCGGTGGCATCAGCAATAAATACGAACAGTCGTTTGTCGTCATTGAAGTGGAACCAAAGATCCCCACCGCACTCGGAAGCCGGCTGATAAAAGCCCTTCAGGGTGAAGTGATCGGTGTCGACTTTGGGTTTTGGCAGCAGAACGGTCTGGACTTCCTTGGCGGTTTCCAGTTCGGCTTCCATTCGGGCCTTTTCTTCGGTCTGGCGCAGCAGGCCCTGGATTTTTTCAAGCATCGAATTGAAGACCTTGGCCATGCGGCCCACTTCATCGTTGGATTTTAACTGGATAGGCTTGGATTGGCCGGTCGATGCGAACAGCGACATGCCTCCAGCCAGCACAGAAATACTCTGGGTCAGGGAATCCACACTGAAGAAGGTGGCGATCAGTCCCAGCACAATAATCAGGGCTGAAGCCAGCAGGGTTTTATTCATTGTCTGTTGCAGAACCGAATAGATTTGGCCTTTATCGAAAGCCTGGAACATATAAGCCTGCAGCTGTGGAAGCCAGGTGTAAGAAATCAGATAGTCATTACCATTCAAACGGACTTCACGCACACTGCTGCCCTGACCCGTCAACTGGGTGGTGATAGGGGAGTGAATGTCTGTTGCATTACTTAGACCGACAGGCACTTTCCATTGCTTCTTCTGCGGATGCCAAAAACCCAGGGTTTTTTTCTGATTGGCATCGTTCAAACCATCAAAGGTCAGCTGGCCGTAAATCAGCAGGTCCCCTTTGCGGTAGTACACGATCATGTTCTCGGGTCTGTCCAGATTGACGTCCGTTTGCACTTTGCCTTCAGGCATCTTTTGCAGATACTGCAACTGAGCTGCCGGCAGGCTTGGGGACTCAATCAAAGCATCCAGGAACGTGGCATTGCCTTCAATGGTGCGATAGATCTGAATATTGCCCCAGCCTTGTTGCTGAGCGGCTGTTTTGATCTGCGGACTGAAGGCGGCTCCGTCAAAAAAAAGCAGCGCGGTCTGCAGGCGTTCCATGACTTTGTTAGAGCCTTCATCGATGACTTCAGTGGCATCCTGGATTCGCTCCATCGCGGAGGAATAAAGATAAGATCGCTTGTCATCCAGAAAAGAGGTGCGGTTGATCCAAAAGATCGTGGCCGACGACAGAAGCAGCAACAAAGATGTAATCACTAGAAACTTAATCTTGATGGACATGGCTTTTATTTATCGGCGGATGTTCCCTTGGAGTTAATGAGGAGGCAGTGGGCTGACTGGACCTAGGGCGGGCATGGATAAAGCAAACAGTTCCGTCCCATCAGACTAGCGAACACAGCGAACGACGGCGGCGTTGCCATATCCACCATAACCCCAGGAGCCATCCAAGAGACTCATGATGATATACGTGTCGAGTTCCTGAGTGAAAGGTGTGCGAGACCAGTTGTAGTTCTGAGAGGTTGAAAGCCCCACAAAGTGACTGAGCTCTTCAGCAGTGGGAAGCCACCAACCGGCATACTGGTCACCTCCGCAGGCGCCGCCGTCGGATTTTAGATCACATACTGAAATCAGCGTGCGGCAGTAGTTCATTCCCTGAGCAATCGTCATTGGATCCGGAGTTTCTGGGGAGGCCATGGAAGGTTCAGCTTTGGCACCCATAACAAAAAGCAAAACCGTCAATAAAGCACAGGACGCGATGAAAAGGGTATTTTTCATGGGGACCTCCACTAGCATCTACGTTGAACGCAAATTCATTCAAAGGGAATTTTCTTTCGCAATAACTTTCAATCGACAGTGCAGCATTCTGACGATTGAAAGTCCTGTGTCAGAAAGCTCCATATCACGTTGGGAAATTTCACTCTGTTCTGGGATAACATAAGTGGTAACCCTGGGAGGTCTTATGAAATCCTTCATTCTTTTCCTCGTGTTTGCTCTGTCTGTGAATGCGCTGGCTGAAGCCGAGCCGATGGATGATCTGATGACGCCGGATGAAATCGCTGCTGAAGCGGGGTTCCCACGCACGGAAATGACCACCGAAGCTTTAAGTCTGCGGGATTTTGATTCTATCGAGTCCCTGAACGTGACCCGGGAGTTTCCGATAGTTCTGATCGCCAACAAAAATGCCTATGGTTATGAGGCGCAGACGATGCGTGTGATTCAGAACGGGGTGCACACTCACACGTGGAAGATTTCAACGGGGAGGGAGCAGTGGGAGACTTCCAAAAGCGGGCGGCAATACTTCACCACGACGCCCCCGGGATGGTTCTATCCTTACTCGATTGTGCGCAATCACTACTCTCAAACTTGGCAAACCAATATGGAATTCAGTGTCTTCTTTAACGGTGGGGTTGCCCTGCATGCCGCAAATTCCGCGCACAATTATCAACTGGGCCGCCGCGCTTCCGGCGGATGTGTCCGCCTGCATCGCGATAATGCAAAATATATCTACGAGCGGATCGTGCAGGAAGGAAAAGGTCTGGTTCCCGTTATTCGACCCAACGGATCGGTGGCCCGGGACTGGCGGGGCAATGTGATCCGGGCGGTGAAATATCGCACACTGATTGTCGTGGAAGGGTATTGAAATGAAAAAGCCCTCATTGAGAGGGCTTTTTTCTATCTGATATAGAATTTTCTGAATGTTTCCTGAGCGGAGGAGGTGCTGCTGGCTCCCCCGGCGTCGCGATGAATCTGCTTGAAGAATTCCTTCGCCTCTTCAAAGTTTTTGCTAAGCGCGGCTCCTTCCAAAACAAGGTTCAGGTTGCTCAGAGCATCTGAGGCGCTGTTTTCCATGGAAATAAATTCCTGAAGTGTCTTACGGGCGGAAGGGTAACTGATTCGAGCGGCCTTGGCCAGGCGTTGAACCTCGTTAAATGCCGACTGCGCATCTGCCGTTGCGCTGGAGCCACCCAGAGCTTTCAACAAAACCAAAAATTCATTGGCAGCGGCTTCGATTCCCAATTGGCGGGCCATTTCCGATCTTCTAATCAGTTCATAGTTTTTCATGGTGTCCGAGATTCCATTTTCCTCGGCTGCGATTTTTTTGATCGCATTCAGGCTGGAACGCACCGCTGCGGGCGAGGAGTTATCCCGGACTAGGGAGCGGAACAACTCAAGGGCTCCGGCGCTGTTGCTGGAATCGCCATTTAACAGATTGATATAAAGATCCACGCCGTCTTGCAGATTCAAGACCTGTTGGGATTCAATCGCAGACATCGCTGTATCTGCATCAGATCGGGTGTTCTCTGCACTCAGCAGACGTCCATATTGATAGTAACGCTCTTGCGGAGACGCTTTTGCAGCGGACACCGAGCTTGCTGAACTCTTGCTGGTGGAAGTTTTAGAACTGGAAGAACTGGAGGTGGAACTCTTCTTCTTTTCCACTTTTGCTTCAGTTTTAGTTTGCGCCGTTGAGCTTGAGCCCACAGATTCTTTTGGAGGAGGAGGAGGTGTGCTTGGCACACTTGCTTGTTGGCTGTTATCAAGGCTTGGCAAATCGGAAATGATCTCTGCGTGTGAGGCGGAAGCAAGAAGAGTAAAGGCCATTGAAACGGACAGCAGTTGTCCAGCAAAACGTTTGTTCATAAGTGACTCCAAAACGATAGGTTTATGATCGTTTCTCACGTCAGCAATCTCCGGACCCCGGCCAGAAGCAATTTAGCGGGGACTGAGGTGTAAACAAGATGGCCAGGTGACCAAAATAAGGACCATCGTCGGGTGCAAATCGGGGGCTTCCCTAATAAACTGAGAGAATGAGATATTTCCTGTTCGTTTTCTTTATGTCCGCTTCCTGTTTCGCGAACGAAGTAATACTGGATCGCACCAATAAAATGGGCGTTCGTAAGATTGATATTTTGAAACGGGACAAAGGCACTTACACCTTTGACGGCAAGGCGTTGGGAAAGACACTTCCGCCCAAAGTGGCCGAAGCCTGGAAGCAGGTTGAAAGAGGCCCGGCTTCCGCAGGCAAGCAGCGCTGCCATGCCGGAACTTATATCTACACCAACAGAGTCTCTAAGAAAGAAACCCGCACAGAGGGATGTGCCGAAGGGGCCGCTTACGGTCGCTTCGTGCAGCACATTGAAGATATCCGCACTCATGCGCGAGGAAAATAATTTATGAAGTCCATTTTGTTCGTTGCGATGGCGTTTTCTTCCTTCACGGCTTCTGCACAGGAGGCGGTCAGTCCTCACATGCGGGAGACCATCAACAAGATTTCCCAAATGCGTGAGACCTTGAAAATCTCCGCGGATCGCAGTGGGGCCTGTGAAACACCGCAGTCGCCAACTTGTACATTTGAAGGCTATTGCGGGAAGCTGGCGGGAAAAGCCCAGGATTTTTATCTGTATCAGGACAGCGAAGGCCGTCAGGTTCCCAATATGGCGATGGTGGGCAATCTGAGTTTTGCCGAACATTGTGCGAAAGGCACCTTCCCGCAAAGCGCCGTGCAGGATCCCTTTGTCTATGCCAATCAATTTATGGATGAAGCTGCAGCCGGGGGCAAAGAACAGCTTCAGCGCAATAAAGAACGTCTGAAAAAAGAAACGGCTCGCACTTTGAAGATTGTTGAAGACGCGCGCAATCACGTTGTTAAAGCTTTGGAGGCGCAGAAGACTTCCGCCAACGGCAAGCAGATCGATAATATGATAGCCCGGGTGAAGGCCATCAAATATCGGGCAGCAAAAACTGACGGCCGATATATGGATCTGGTGGCTGACGGGTGTGAATCTCCGAATGCCTACTATTCCTCTGAAGCCAACACGATCACGGTGTGCCCGCAGATGATGAATTTGCCGGAAGCATCGCTGTTTTCAACCCTGGCCCACGAGTTCGGTCATGGGATTGATCCTTGTGCCATGGAAATGGATTTCAGCAAGGAAGGGGCGAAACTGCCGGACTTTATGAGTCTGGTGGTGAAGCCCAATCAACCGACCGTCAATGCGGCAGTCAGAATGGCCCAGAATCCGTTTAAAAACGTAATCAGCTGTCTGCAGTCCCCGCAGTCCATTGAAGTCAGCATTCCCACGAAGGAGGCTTTGCTTCGCGAGATCAATGAATTTGAAGACGGCCTGAAGGCTGAAGTCGGCGACGAAATCGATGAAGAAACCGGCGAAACGAAAGCGACCGATGCCACGGATGCCCGCTTTGAGGATTCTCGTCAGAATATCGAAAAGAACTACGAGCGCTACAAGTATTGCAGTGAAATCACCGGAACAGGTCATATTCAGGAAGCGTTTTCGGACTGGATTTCGACCCAGGCTTTGACGTCAAAGATTTCTGGTATTCAGGATTCTGCCAAAGCTAAGGAATTTGCATTTGGATCACAGACCATGTTCTTTGGGACTGCATGTGCCGAGGTGACCGAGGCGGTCGACAGAAAGATGGATCAATTCGTGGAGTCATGCCCTCAGTTGGAGGAAATCCGCGCGTATATGGAAGATATGAAGCATTCGGAGGGTCATTCCAGTCACCCGGATGCAAATCGTCGTATTACACGTATCTATTACGCCAAGCCCGAGTTGCAAAAAGCTCTGGGCTGCGATGGTGCCAGTAATGATGCTCAAGAGTGTAAGCCTTGATTATGGCAAGATGTGTTGAATTGTCAGGATTCTGTCAGGGGTCTTGACGGAACTCTGTCACGGTCGCTAGCGTAGGTTGCATTCCACCCAATCAGCGTAAAGAGAGACCATGACACATCAAGTGTTTTTGAGACATTCTTCGCCACCTAGGCCCCCATCGAAGGGACCCTCTTCGGGAGAGAAATCCCGTTTGCACACCCTCCGTGTGTCCGCACACCCGAACTGCCAGCAAAAAAAATCAAATATCAATATTAAAGAAAACGGCGTCCCAGTGACGCCGTTTTTGTTTTTTAAAGGGGTCATTCCATGTGTGGCGTTGTAGGACTCATTGGTGAAGATCAGGCCGGCGAAAAACTGTATCCGGCTCTTTTCGCACTTCAGCACCGCGGGCAGGATGCCGCCGGCATTCTGAGTTATGACTTTGAACGCTCCCAGTTTCATCTGGAAAAGGATCTGGGACTGGTGGAAGACGTCTTCACCACCGAACGCCGCAAGCGCCTGAAGGGCACCATGGCCCTGGGGCACACACGTTATTCCACCATCGGCAGCGTCGATAAAGAGGACTTGCAGCCGATCTTCCTCAGTTATCCTTATGGCATCGGCATGATCCATAACGGCAACGTCACGAACTATGATGAAATCGTGGATTATCTGCGCAACCGAAAACTAAGATGGACCTTTTCGCGCAACGATCTGGAAATCCTGATGCACATGGTGGCGGTGGGGCTTTCTTCACGCAAAGACAACCCGGATCTTCCCGCCAGTCTGGCGGAAGCGGTGAAAGAGCTTCTGCAAACAGTTCAAGGCGCCTACAGCTCCATTGGGATGCTGGCTGATCAGGGCATGTTCGCCTTCAGCGATATGAATGGCATTCGGCCTTTGTTGATCGGTCGCCAGAAAAAGGGCGATAAGTACAATTACTGTTTTGCCTCTGAAAAGCAGGTCTTTTTCGGACTGGGTTATGAATACTGGCGCGATCTGCGCCCAGGGGAGCTGGTCTTTGTCGACAAGGATCGCAATCTGCATTCCTTTGTCTTAAGTGAAAAGAAACCGCGCCCGTGCATGTTTGAATGGATTTACTTTGCCGGTTCAGAAACCGAATGGCATGGCCGCCCGGTTTATGAAGTGCGCCTGAAGCTGGGTGAAATCCTGGCGGAAGAGTGCCGCAAAAAAGGCCTGGATATAGATGTTGTGGCCCCGGTGCCCGACACCTCGCGGGCCGCAGCCTGCCGTCTGGCGGAAGTGCTGGAAAAACCTTACCGCGAAGTTCTGATCAAAAACCGCTATGTGCAAAGAAGCTTTATCGTCAATGAACCCGAAGTTCGCAAGATGATGGTGAATCTGAAGCTTTCACCGGTGCAAAGTGAGATCAAAGGTAAAAAAATTCTGCTGGTGGATGACAGTATTGTGCGCGGGACCACTTCCGCGCGCATCATTCGGTTGTTGCGTGATGCCGGGGCGGAGAAGGTCTATCTGGCCAGCACCTGTCCGCCGATCCGTCATCCTTGTTTCTATGGCATTGATTTCCCGGATGGGGAATCACTGGTGGCGCACAAACGCAGTGAAGCTGAAGTGGAAAAGATTCTGGAGGTGGACGGCTTGGTGTTCCTGCCTCTGAATCGACTGCAAGAAGGCCTGGGCCTTAAGAATCTTTGCAGTGCTTGTCTTGATGGTGATTATCCCGTTCCGGTCTCAACTGAAAACTTTTTGAAGACCCGGAACATCAATTTAGGTGGTGAACTATGAAAATTCAGGTTCTTTTTGGCAGTGCGAATGATGAACGTGTGTACGGTCCGTTGTGCCGTTCCCTTGAAAAATGCGGTGACGTGAAAATGGAAGTGGCTTCCGCCCACCGTGATCCCGCCCGAGTCCATGAGATTGTAAAAACCTGCGGTGCGGATGCTTTTGTCGCCGGCGCAGGCTTGGCAGCCCATCTTCCAGGTGTCGTGGCTTCTTTAACGGACAAGCCGGTCTTCGGCGTGGCGGTGAATGGGGCCTTTGCTGGCCTTGATGCCTTTTTGTCGATTGTTCAGATGCCGCGTGGAATTCCCGTGGCAGCCGTGACAGAAGACAATGCCAACACTATCGGAGACTTCATCGTTCGCCTGGCGAAAGTTCCAAAAGACCGCCTGTGTCTGCACTGGAATCGCAGCCTGGAAAGTTATTCACCAATTCAAAAAGCCCTGGATGAAATTCAGACTCAAACCGGTTTGCAGATCGAATGGACGGCGGCTCAGGCCGAAAACTGTCTGGGCGAAATCGTCAGTCCTTGGGAGCTTCCGCACACGCAAGGTTTGAATCTGTTCCTGTGTGAAAAAGAACAGCTGGCCAGCTCCAACCTGGCGTTGGACTTTTATGCCAAGGCCCGCCACGGCGGATTCTGGGTGGGGGCCAACAACGTGGCCAATTTTGTGAATCAATGGAACAAACTGAAAGTTTTAGGGGCAAGCCGATGAATCTGATCTATCGCGGTTCCGTAAAGGACCTTTATCAGAACAACGACAAAATTGTTTTTGAATACAGCAATCGCTATTCCATTTTCGACTGGGGAGAAATGCCCGACGAAATTCCACACAAAGGCGAAGCCCTGGCGGCAATGGCCTCGATGTTCTTTGAACATCTTTCGGCCAAAGGTTTTTCTTCGCACTATCTGTCCGGTCGTTCCCGCACCTCCATTGAAGTGCAACCGGTGAAGGTGCTGCGCCCGGAATGGAAGGGTGAAGCCTATGACTATTCCATGTATGCGTCTCGCCCGACCCAGTGTCTGGTGCCGCTGGAAGTGATCTTCCGCCGTCATCTGGGGCAGGGGAATTCTTTGGAAGGGCGTTTGAAAAAGAATCCTGCGTATCTTGCGGATCTGGAGCTGAGCAAGATGCCAACTTCGGCTGACAGCTTTATGCCAGCCCTGGTGGAGGTTTCAACGAAACTTGAAACCACGGATCGCTATCTGTCCAAGGCCGACGTCGCCGCCATGAATGTAGTGAACGACGCCGAATACGCAGCTTTGCGCAAAAACACGCAGGACGTGGCGGCCGAGCTGGAAAAACTTTTTGCAAGCTTCGGAGTCAAATTGTGGGACGGGAAGCTGGAGTTTGCCTTTACCCATGAAAACAACGGTCAACGGGGACTGGTGCTGGTGGATTCCATCGGACCGGATGAGTTGCGTCTGACTTATGAAGGCCTGCCTCTTTCAAAAGAATTCCTGCGCCAGATCTATACGGGATCCGAATGGAGCGAAGCTGTTAAAAAAGCCAAAGACCTGGCCAAAGAAAGAAAAACTGAAGCCTGGAAGTCGATCTGTGAAAACGAACTGGGTCAGAGGCCCGCAGCGTTGAATGCAGAACAGATTCAGGTCAGTTCATGGCTGTATCTGGCTTTGGCTAACGAGATCGCCAATGTCCTTAACAAACCACGTCCTTTTGACGAAAACATCAACTTGAAATTCTGGCACCAAAAGGCTTTGTCTTTGCTGGAGAAGAAAGCATGAAACTGGTCGTCGTCGGAAAAGGCGGGCGCGAGCACGCCTTGGCGCAAAAACTGAAAAGTTCACTTCTGGTCACAGATCTGTGGGTGGCACCGGGGAACCCCGGAATGCAGCAGGCGGGTTTTTCTTGCGTGAACTGTGAAAGCGCGGAAGCCATTGAAAAGTTCTGTATCGATAACGGAGTTTCACTGGTTGTTGTGGGACCCGAGGCTTTGATTCTGTCCGACTTGAAGCTGCGCCTGCAAAAGCACGGTATTGCCTGCTTTGCCCCCTCTATGGAAGTGGCGCAGTTGGAATCTTCAAAGCTCTTCTGCAAAGGGGTGCTGAAAGACGCGGGCGTCAGAACCGCCGCTTGTCAGGTCAGCTACTCGGAAGACCAGGCTCTGCTGGCGGTGGGGAAGCATGACTTCAAAAGTCCCCTGGTGGTCAAGGCCGATGGCCTGGCTCAAGGCAAGGGCGTGTGGGTTTGCAACACCTGGGACATGGCTGAAGAAGCTGTGCGCACGCTGGGACGTCATTTTGGTTTTCCATTGTTGTTGGAAGAATGTCTGATCGGAAAAGAACTTTCCGCCTTTGCGCTGTGTGATGGCGAGGACTTTGTGATCCTGGGCACGGCTTGTGACTATAAGCGCGTGTCGTCGGATCCCTTCAGCGCCAACACTGGCGGCATGGGTGCCTACAGCCCCTGTGACTTCGTGAACGAAACGGATGAAGCTGAGATCCGCAGTATTTTCTCAAAAACTCTGAAAGCCCTGCGGGACAAGCGTCTGCCCTATCAGGGCTTTTTGTTTGCGGGTTTGATGAAAACAAACGAAGGCATTTACGTTCTGGAATACAACGTGCGCATGGGCGACCCTGAAACGCAGGCGCTGCTGCCTCGTCTGAAAACAGATCTTGCTGGTCTGATCATGAAGGCCGTGACCCATCAATTGAAAAACGAAGTTTGTGAACTGGCCTCCGAGTCGTCCGTTCACGTCGTGGCAACCAGCGAGGGGTATCCGGGGTCTCCGATGAAATTGGGAAATCCCATCACGGCCAAGGTTCTTTCCGCTCCGGATCGTCATCTGTATTTTGCCGGAGTCAGCCGCATCAACGACCAACTGGTCAATGTCGGCGGACGCGTGCTGGGAATCACGGCTCTGGGCTCCACCCGGGAAGAGGCTCGGGAAAAGGTCTATCAAGAAATGCAGGCCGTGAACTTTGACGGCATGTATCTGCGACAGGATATCGGGCTATGAATAAAATCAGGATTGCAATCTTGGCCTCTGGAACCGGCTCCAATGCCGAAGCCCTGATGAAAAAGGCGCAGTCCCTGAATTCTGTCGAAGTCACCTTTGTCCTTTCAGACAAAGCCGGGGCGGGTGTTTTGGAAAAGGCTTTAAATCTTTCTGTGCGCCATTTTGTAGTGGCAAAACAAAGCGACCGCCGCGAACACGAGCAGCGCGTGTTAAACCTGCTGCGTGAATACCGCATCGACTGGGTCTTTCTGGCAGGTTACATGCGCCTGCTAAGTCCTGAGTTTTTGCAGACCTTCAACGGCTGGCATGGTGGGAATTCACAAGTGGTGAATATTCATCCGTCACTGCTGCCGGCGTACCCTGGGGTTGATTCCATCCGTCGCGCTTTTGAAGACGGTGTGGAGGAAAGTGGCGTGACCCTGCATCTGGTGGACGAGGGCATGGACACGGGCCCGCAACTGATGCAGTCGCGATTGCCTTTGGAAGCTGGTGAAAGTCTGGCCGACTGGTCCGTGCGTTTTCATAAGCTGGAACATCAAACTTACACTCAATTTCTGGAACTTGTGGCTTTGGGGCAGATCCCCACAAGCCCTTTTGAGGAGACTTAAAGATGCAAAGAATATCTGTGCGCAGCCGCTATGATCACAGCACTGAAAAAGCTCTTAAATCGGCGTTGTCACTGGAAGCTCCAGTGAACGAACTGCAACTGCGCCGCGTGTACTGGCTGCTTGAAAAGACATCCGGCGCCACCAAAGAGTTCCCTCTTCAAGCCGTAATGGATAAAGTCTTCTTTGATCCCATCTCGGAAGTTCAGCAAACCGGCTTTATGGATTATCAGGACGGTAAAACTTATGTGGAAGTCCGTTTCCTGGCCGGAGTCACCGACAACATGGCCCGCACTGCGACCGAAGCGTTGATGTTGTTTTCTGCGCAACATAATTCTTCCTGGCAGGAGTTCCCTCTGGAAGTCCACAGCGGGTGGGAGATGGAAATCAGCGGGGATATTTCCAAAGAGCAAATCCAAAAGGTTCTGTTCCAGAATCTTGCCAATCCCCTTTTAAACAAACTAGAAATCCAGACGGGCGCAGCCCTAAAACAAGAAAATTCATGGGCAGCCTATCCAAACTTCTGGAAGGCCTCTGAACACACGCCCCAGTTGCAGCTTTTGAATTTGGACGTTGAAACCCTTCAGCGCATCAACAACGAACGTGGACTGGCTCTCAGTGGTGAAGAGATTCAAACCATTCTGACTCATTTCAGTTCCCCGGAAGTCGCTGCCGAGCGAGCTTCTTACGGCTGGCATGGCAAGATCACCGAAGTCGAGCTGGAGTGTCTGGCACAAACCTGGAGTGAGCACTGCAAGCACAAGATTTTTGCTGCTGAAGTGGACTATTCCGAAGCCTCTGGCGACTTCCCGGCCTTGGGTGACAAGAAAGTCACCAGTCTTTATAAAAGCTATATTCAAAAAGCCACCAAAGATCTGGATGACTGTGGTTATCTGGTTTCCGTTTTTAAAGACAATGCAGGCATTGTCGACTTTGATTCAAAATTAAATGTGTGTGTTAAAGTCGAAACACACAACAGCCCGTCGGCGCTGGATCCTTTCGGCGGCGCTTTGACGGGCATCTTAGGTGTGAATCGCGACATTCTGGGGTGCGGCCTGGGCGCAAAGCCCGTCGCGAACACGGATGTGTTCTGTCTTTCCACTCCGAACTTGTTCCCTGCATCTGATTCCCCGCAAAGACCTGAGCTGTTCAAAGATCCCGGTGTGATCTTCCGCGGTGTCCATCAGGGGGTTGAAGAGGGCGGGAATCAAAGCGGCATTCCGACTATCAACGGTGCTTTCTGTTTTGCCAGTGAGTTTGCCGCGAAGCCTTTGATTTTTGTGGGCTCGGTGGGCGTGATGCCCAAAACTGTTCACGGCCGCGCCAGCGAATCCAAAGAAATCCGTCCCGGTGATCTGATTGTGGTGGCCGGTGGCCGTCTTGGAAAAGACGGCGTGCATGGTGCGACGTTCAGTTCGTTGGCGTTGCATGACAATGTGGCTTCCAACGTCGTGCAAATCGGTGACAGCATCACGCAAAAGCGTCTGTTGGATTTCACTCTGAAAGCCCGCGACAACGGCTGGATTCAAGCCATTACGGACAACGGGGCGGGTGGGGTTAGTTCCTCGATCGGGGAAATGGCTCAGTATTCCGGTGGCGCGCGCATGGATCTTGGCCTGCATCCGGTGAAATACTCGGGCCTTGAATATTGGGAAATGCTGGTCAGCGAATCCCAAGAGCGCATGTCTTACGCTGTCAGCCCGAATCATCTGATGGACTTTATGAATCTGGCCCGTCACATGGGTGTTGAAGCGTTTGTTCTGGGTGAATTCACTGATTCGGGATCTTTTGACATCTTCCATGGCAAAGAACCTTTGGCCAAACTTAAGTTGGAATTCCTGCATGAAGGTCTCAGCCGCATGAAGCTGAAAGCCCACTTCGACGGACCGAAACAATATCAGGAATACTTCCGCGCCGAAGGCAAAGCACCTCTGACAGGCAACGACCTGGCCGCGGCACTGAAAAAAGTTCTGGCCAATCCCAACGTGGCTTCGCGCGAACCTTTAGTTCGGTACTATGACCACGAAGTGCAAGGAGCCACCCGCGTAAAACCTTATGGTGGCAAAACCCAATCCGGAGCCAACGATGCCGGTGTGCTGGATTTGTCGGTCCACGGAGGGGATGACAACAACGCCGTGGCCGTTTCAAACGGACTGTGCCCGCAGTTTTCCTGGTACGACACTTATTTGATGGCACAAAAAGCGGTGGACGAATCCGTGCGCAATCTGGTGGCGACCGGAGCGGACCCGGCGAAGATGGCCTTGGTCGACAATTTCTGCTGGCCGGACCCGACTCCAAAAGCAAGCAATCCCGATGCGGCCCACAAGATGGCGCAGCTGGTGCGTGCGTGTGCGGGGCTTTACGATGCGGCTCTGGCTTACCGCGCTCCGTTTGTCAGTGGTAAAGACAGTATGAAAAACGACTTTATCGGAAAAACCAAGGGCGGGGACACCGTGAAGATTTCCGTACCGCCGACCTTGCTGGTAACCGCGATGGCCCAGGTGCCGGATGCGACGAAAACAGCACCCGGATTCTTCCAGAATGCCAGGGATCTGATTTATCTTTTGGGCACGCCGACACAAAGTCTTTATGCTTCAGTTCTTTCCCAGGAGTTCACCGTGCCGGAATCAGCACCCGAATATCCGAATCTGGCCCGCAACAAGGATCTTTATTTCCGTATCTTTGCGGCCCATCAGAAAACACTTTTGCAGTCCTGCCATGACATTTCCGAGGGCGGTCTGATGACCGCTTTGGCGGAAAGCGGCTTTGGCAACAATCTGGGAATGAAGCTGAATCTGGAATCATTCACTTGGAATGAACTGTGGTCTGAAACGGGTTCCTTGTTTGTGGTCAGTGTGAAGCCTGCTGATAAGGCTCAGTTTGAAGAACTTTTCACCCATCAGCAAAGACTGCTGGGGGAAGTTCAGGAAAATCCTGTGATGAGCTGGCAGCATCAGGGAGCCACTCAAAACACCGCTTTGTCCGAATTGCAAAAAATCTGGTCTGAAGGAGTTCTGAATGTCTATCAAGCCTAAGTTTCTGGTTTTGTGGGGTGATGGAATCAACTGTGAAAATGAAACAGCCCGAGCCGTATCTTTGGCCGGTGGTGAAGCGGACAAAGTCCACGTCAATGACCTGCTGGCGAACCCAGGGCGCTTGAATGAATACCAGGCCCTGGTGATCCCGGGTGGCTTTTCCTTTGGCGATCACCTGGGCAGCGGGCAAGTGCTGGCTTTGAAGCTTGAAATGAATCTGAAAAACGAATTGCAGCAGTTCGTGAAAACCCGCCCGGTGCTGGGCATCTGCAATGGCTTTCAGACACTGATCAAGCTGGGTCTGTTGCCGGATGCTGACTTTCAGCGCAGCTGTGCTCTGGTGAAAAACGAGCAGGGTCATTTCATTGACCGCTGGATTGAAGTGGAAAGAAACGAAAAGTCCCCTTGCATCTGGACCCGCGATCTTCCCGCCAGATTCGCTCTGCCGATTCGTCATGGCGAAGGGCGCTTTGTCTGTCGCGATGAAAGCCTGTTGCAGCGTCTGCTGACCCAGAATCAGGCAGTGCTTCGTTACACTGAAGATGTCAATGGCGCTCAGGCGCAGATCGCCGGTGTCTGTGATCCGTCGGGTTTGGTTTTTGCCCTGATGCCTCACCCTGAGGCGGCCGTGCATGATTGGCACCTGCCTTACGAAGGCGAAGCCTGGGGTTTGGAATTTTTTAAAAGTGCTGTGAGTTATTTGAATCAGGAAAAGGGAGTGACGGTATGAATCCAATCCGCAGAGCTCTGTTGAGCGTCTCTGATAAAACCGGTTTGCTGGAGCTTGCAGAAAATCTGGCAGCTCAGAATGTCGAGCTGATTGCCAGCGGCGGCACCGCCAAGGCTTTGACTGAGGCCGGATTGAAAGTCACCGCGGTGGAAACTTTGAGTGGCAAAGGCGAAGCCTTCAACGGCCGCATGAAAACCATCAGCTTTGAAATTGCCTCAAGTCTTCTGTTCCGTCGTCAGGACGAAAATGACGTGCGCCAGGCCGCCGAGCTGGGGATTGAACCCATTGATCTGGTGGTGGTGAATCTGTATCCCTTCCACGCGACTCTGCAAAAGCGGGCGGGGTTTGAGGAGTGCATCGAAAACATCGACATTGGGGGCCCGACATTGCTGCGTGCCGGGGCGAAGAACTTTCATTCGGTCACAGTTTTGTGTGAGCCGTCCCAGTACAGTGAATTCTTAAAAGAATTCAACGGCAACAATGGATCCACCACTTGGGAATTCCGTCAAAAATGTGCCGCTGCCGTTTACACCATGACCGCTTTTTATGACATGGCCATCGCCGGATTCTTGACGCAAAAATCCGGGGCGGCTCTAAGATACGGCGAAAACCCGCATCAAAAAGCCGTGGTGCTGAAAGACCCGTTTGCTGACGGTCTGGCCCACGCCAAATCCCTGCAAGGCAAAGAGATGTCCTACAATAACTATCTGGACGCCGACTTCGCTTTAAAGACCTTGCAGGATGTGCATTCCTGGCAGGGTGAAAAAGCCCTGCCAGCCGCGGTGGTTGTGAAACATAACACGCCTTGCGGAATGGCTGTGGCCGAAACTCCGTTGCGGGCTTTGGAAAAAGCCTGGAAAGGGGACGAGAAAAGTTCCTTTGGTGGGATCATCGCCCTGAACGTTCCGGTAACCGAAGACATTGCCGCGTTCTTTGCTGAAAAGTTTGTCGAAGTGATTCTGGCGCCGTCTTTCACTGAAGGCGCTCGGGAAAAGCTGAAAAAGAACTGCCGCGTGATGGAGGTTTCGTTAAAACCAAATCCCTCCATGCAGGTGCGTTCCATCGAGGGCGGACTGCTGCTGCAGGATGCTGACGGCTTTGATTTAAGCCAGATGAAAACCGTCACGAAAAAACAAGTCAGCCCGGACCAGCAGCGTCTGGCGGCTTTTGCGATGCTGGCGGTGAAGAACCTGAAAAGCAACGCCATCGCCCTTTGCCGTCAGGACGGGCCCGAGTTTGAGCTTCTGACCATGGGTTCAGGACAGACCAACCGCATCGACTGCATCGAAAAACTGATCACTTCGCGCCTGGCAGACAAGGGCATCACCGATCTTACCGGCGTGGTACTGGCTTCAGACGCGTTCTTCCCGTTTGCTGATTCCGTTCAGGTCTCTGCAAAACTGGGAGTTCAAACCATCATTCAACCCGGCGGATCGGTGAAAGATCCGGAAGTGATCGCTGAAGCTGATCGCCTGGGTGTATCCATGATCTTTACCGGCCGCCGCCACTTTTTACACTAGGAGATTGAGCTATGACGACGCAATTGATGGACTACAAAGATGCTGGAGTTGACATCACCAAGGCCGATGCTTTCGTTGAAAGAATCAAAAACCTGGTGCCGACCACATTCAATGACCAGGTTCTTCAGGGCATTGGCGGCTTTGCGGCTGTCTACAAGCTGACCGAAGAAAAGTACCTGGCTTCCTGCACTGACGGAGTGGGTACGAAGCTGAAACTGGCGCAAACCCTGAACAAACACCACGGCATCGGAATCGATCTGGTGGCGATGTGTGTGAATGATCTTCTGTGTGTCGGTGCAAAGCCGCTGTTCTTTTTGGATTACATGGCCTTTGGAAAGCTCGACACCCAAGTCAGTGAAGAGCTGATTGCCGGAATGGTCGACGGCTGCCGTCAGTCCGGCATGGCCTTGATCGGTGGTGAAACGGCCGAAATGCCCGGCGTGTATCAGGGGAATGAATATGACCTGGCCGGCTTCAGCGTGGGCGAGATGTCACCGGCGGATCTGTACGATGAAAAAGACATGAACGAAGGTGATGTGCTGATCGGGATTGCGTCGTCAGGATTTCATTCCAATGGTTATTCTTTGCTCAGAAAACTGGTGCAGGAAGATGAAACCGAGCTGATGCAGGAACTGCTGACGCCCACACGTATTTATGTGAAGCTGGTCAATGAGCTTCGCCGTCAGTTCCCGATGGCGATGGTGGGGGCTTCCCATATCACCGGCGGGGGCATTCACAATATCCCGCGTATGAGTGAAAAGTTTGATTATGATATTTCCGGCTGGCCGGCATTGAATGAAATGGCTTCGGTCTTTGGCAAAATCATTCCGCGCGCAGGTCTTTCGGGTGAAGAGCTCTATCGCACCTTCAACATGGGGGTGGGGCTGGTTCTGTTGATTAAGAAAGGGCAGGCGGATGCCGTACAAACATGGTTGGCCTCCCAAGGCGAGAAGCACTGGCGCTTAGGCTCCATACAAAAAGGCTCCGGCCAAATCGCCCCCGCGCGTCACTAGGGATTTGCTGTCTCTGCCTTGCCTATATTGGCAGAGACAGCTTTTCCGTCTGCAGAGCCCCTGTCTAAATCCTGATCACTGGGACCATTCTTTCATATCCTATTTTTAATATGGACTCACATTCTGGGAGTGGGCTATACCAGTCGCCTGTTCATTACAAACGGAGTTTAAAATGATGAATAAGAATGCTTACTTGGTATTGGCGGCAACAGGGTTGTTGATGGCCCCTGTTTCTGGTTTCGCACAAACTTCCACCACGTCTGTGAATACAAATTCCAGCACAGTGAAAATGGAAGACCTTAAAAAGGCTGACGAAAAAGAAAAGGACATCGACAGTGAAATCACTGACGCCCGCATGAGAGCTCAATTGGGTTCCAAATCCAAATGGTCTTTCAAATCCAGCCTGGCGTACTCTGGTGGTTCTGTTGAAGAGCCTCTAAGTGGTGTTCGTCCAAACTACCGTGCTTCCGCAACTATCGAAGCCATGACAACTCTGTCTGGTGATGTTGGTGTCAACTACCGTTTGGGTGAGCGTGACAATATCAGCTTCGGTACGGGCGTGACCGTGGTGGATCCTCTTCACGGTGATATCGTGAAGCCTGCCGAAGACACTCGTAAAGGCCGTAAAGGCACTTTGGCTCGTTATGAAGTTTCCACTCCTTACCTGAGCTGGAGCCGTGGTTACCGCGCGTTCGACACTCAGATGATCTCCAGCATGCAGTACAGCCATGCGACAGACAGTGATTCTATCAACCTGACCAAAACATTTGGTGCAGCAAGCTTCAGCCAGACAGTTCTGGCGAACTTCGGTCAATCCAAGTGGAATGGTGGAACAAGCTTTACTTTGGGTAAGAGCTTCTACACTGGGGACCTGGATGATCCGAACATGGTTGCGGCAGCCAAAGCGGGTAAATACAAACGCTCTGACATGAGCTTCGGTTTGTTCCCGTTCCTTCAGTACACTTTCAACGACCGTTATTCCTTCAGAACTGTGTTTGGTTACTTCCAGTTCGCACGCTACGAAGGTTATGCTGACAACTTCCAGTTGGAGCCATATCAGTCTGTTGGTACCGGTATCTCTATCACTCGTGATATCTACCTGTATCCAAACGTACAGTTCACACCAAAAGACATCCGCGCAGACCGCACAAACGTAGCATTGTCTGCCAACCTGAACTTGTTCTAGTTCCGGTCGGTGAAAAGGGGGCATCTGACTGCGTTGTCGGTGCCCGTCCTCTCTCCGACGTGCTTGGAGCACGCCTGCGTTGCGGGCGGTCGCCTCCGCCTTGCATCTGCCCCCTTTTGACCAACCTTGGTTCCCGGTTTTTGGGGGCGGGGAACGGGGAACGG